>JAPOWQ010000019.1 GCA_026707585.1 Chloroflexota bacterium
CCAATGTGTTCACCATGTCTCCGAACATGTGTTCATGATGTCCCCGGTCCGCACACCCTTGAGGGAGAGGGCCAGGGTGAGGGTGGCTGCCACCCCTACCACCTAAGCCCCGGGCGATAGCCCTACCCAGCATCCCGGGTCTCCCTCTTCACCCTCTCCTGGGGGAGAGGCAGATTCCGGCGTCCCCGCCGGAAATCGGTGAGGGGTCTTCTCCCCTCGGGCGGCCCGTTTCTTCACCCTCTCCAAGGGGAGAGGCAGAGCCTGCCCTGAGCCTGCCGAAGGATTCGGCGTCCCCGCCGAAATCGGTGATGGGTCTTCCGCGCACCCCCTACCCAACCTCCCCTTCAACCCGAGCTACCCACGCCTTTGCATCTCTAGTCTCTTCCAGCGAAGGCTCCCTCTTTCTCCCTCGCCCTTGAGGGAGAGGGCTGGGGTGAGGGTGGCTGCCACCCCCAGCACCCAACTCTGGGCGATAGCCCCACCCAACCTCCCGGGTCTCCCTCCTCACCCTCTCCAAGGGGAGAGGCAGGTTCGGCGTACCCGCCGAAACCGGTGAGGGGTCCCCGGGGGCTACCAGGCTATTGGCTCCGCCCCGTTCGTGGTGAGCCGGCCCAGAGTCTTCGGCGGGCCGTGTCGAACCACAAAGCCCCCAGCACCCAACCCTGGGCGAAGACCTGCCAACCAACCAACCAACCCCTACCCAATCTCCTCTTCAACCCGAGCTACCCACGCCTTTGCATCCCGCGTCTCTTCTAGCGAAGGCAGCAGTGCTGCCCCCTCCCACACCCCATTCATAAACTCCAACCCCCGCAACTCAACCACCTTCTCAACAAACGCCTCCCCAACCTTGTACTGCTCCAGCTTCAAATCCAGCCCCAGCAACCGGTTCAGAACCCGTGAAGAAGCCCCCCGCGCCTCCTCCCGCGCCTTCATCCGTCGTTCCAGCACCTCGTACTCCGGAATCACCGTTCGACCCGTCGCCCGCATCACGTGATTGCTGAACCCCTCCATCACCGTCATCAGCGCCTGGATCCGTCCCAGCGACTCCGCCTGCCCGTCCGTCAGCGCCAGCCGCATCAGGCCGGACCCCGACGGATCATCCGTATCGAACCGCCGCCACATATCCCGCAGCCGCTCGCCCAACCCTTCGCCCGACTCCAGCGCGCGAATCGCTTCCGCCAGGTAATCCTGGATCAGCCCCGCCGTATACCCCCGCAACCACGGCGGGTCGCCCACCCGGAACTGATACGCATGCGTCGCCTCATGCAACGCCACCCACATGCGCAGCGCTTCTAAATCCACCCCCGCCTTCGCCGCCACCCGCGCGATATTCGGTTCAACGAAATAGATCCCCGCCCATTCCGCCTCCGCGTCCAAAATCGGGATGTCGTACTGACCCAGCACCCGCCGCCCCAGGTACCCCAGCAACAACCCAATCTGCGCCGTCACCGTGTAGCGCGTGCCGTGCGCCGCCACCCGCCCCAGCGCCCCCGAACCCGCCCGCGTCTGCCCATACGCCACCGCCAGCGGCGCCAGCAACCGCTCGAAGTTGACGAGATTCGCATCAATCCAATCCGCCCGACCCAGCACCCGCACCTCGTCCGACCCCACCTCCATCGCCGCACCCGTGTACTCCGAGACCGCCGCAAAACTCTTTCTGACGATGGAGCCGTAACGCCCCGTCAGCTCCTCACTCGCCCGCCACCCCACCGGCTCCCCCGCCAACCGCCGCGCCGTCCGCTCCGCCAACCCCCAATCCACCAACCCCTCCGGCACCCGCCTTCGAGCCACGGCAGTACCCGCCACCGCCGCCAACGCCGCCACCCCAACCCACACCACCACACGCCGCACAGACATACAACGAACTCTCCAGAGGGGACTCATTCATGGTAAGCGCGCGTCCATGCACTGCCCAGCCCGCATCCGTACTCTGCGAGCCAATCAATAGCCGGCTCTAGGCCTTCCCCAACATCATCCAGAGGCGAGTCGAGCCACCACCGCCCATTCTTCCGACGCGCCGTCGCCTGAGACTTCGCCGCTCACCAAACATCCGAGCAACAGCCGGCTCCCAACCCAGGCCGACTTGCGATCCTCCTCGGCCTCACACTTCAAGTTTGCAAAAAAAGCCCGGCTTCGACGCGCAGACCTGCGCGGCGCGCCGTGCCACTAGGAATAATCGAAGCATCGCAACGAACGAGACACCCGCGCTTACAATCCGCAACTTATGCGTTCTTGTTGCCGCAAACTTTGGCGGTCTGTCGCTCTACGGCTTACCAACATGAAGGCGAACAGCGAATGCAGCTCATGGTGAGCATGAATCAGGTATCGACTTTAGTGCATCTATAAGCTTTTGAATGAGATGCTCGTCGTTTACCGCATCCCACGTGCTGATCAGCACATCAAAGGCTTCCTTCGAAATGTGAATCGGCACCGCAAAACTTGAGCTGCTAGACTCGGCCGACACATCACTAGCTCCGAAGTCCGATGCGATCGATACAGCATCGCTTACTGCTTGCCTGTCGGTAGACCCGATTACTTCTCTTAGCAGAGCCGCCGTCGACTCAGAAACCCACAATACAATTGTGTCCTCACCCAGAGGCTCACTTTGTACTCTAAAATAGTTTACATTCGGATCATTCGGGGGCGGCACATCGAAGTAAGGCTGAATTTTAATGCCTGCACTAGTGGTCACCGAGAATCTCTTCGACCCTGTCACTCTATCGAAAATCCAAAGGCTCTTGCTCGCCTTCCTGATACCACGAGCTGGCGTCTCATTCCATTCGGCAAAGAACTTTTCAGGATTAGGTCGCTCCATCCGTTCTTCAAAGTAAAGGAATTCTTGGAGTTCTGGCTCCCAAAGCAGCCAACCAGTACGCATGTCTGCTCTACCATCCGAACTGTCACTCTTTACACGTTCTGTGCGTTCTCTAATGAGTTCGGAGTATTGGGTAAGGACATCAGCCATGACGTCCTCGGGAGGGAGGTCAATATCTTCGATGCGAATCGAACGCGTTGCTGCCGGGTGCATTCGCGAGGTTCCGCAGATCTCTTTGATGGGTCGCCCACGCAGCTGTGAAACGCGGAGCATCTTGAATTCGACGCCGAGTCCATCGTGATTCACATCAATATGTAGATTACTCCATCCAGTTTGCGGTATCCCTTTGGCCTCACAGTACACTTCCTGCCAGTCATCCTCCTCTAATTTACGACCCATCATGGAGGCCACCTTCGCGGCCAAGAGCAACTTCGCGCGACGCGCCTCTTGACTCGTAAACGCCGGCAATGTTGTCATCGATTGGTCTCCAGGACGGTCGTAGCTTCATCTCGAAAGTCAGAAAAACTTACAACCTTAAGGCCATCCCGAATAGCGCACGCTATATAGCGACTATAGAGAGTTCTGTAGTCGATTTCTGTCTCACGATCCACATGGACAAAAGGAAAAATAGGCAGGCGGTCCGACTCGCTCGTCAAGAATGCTGAAACACTTGCAACTCGCTTTCGGTCACTATCAACGCCACCTGACGAAGTCTTCTTACAGTGAATCATCAAATCCGCCCCGGCTGCATTCTCGCTTACGAACTGTTTGAACGTACCGTGCTGCTTGTCAAAGATATTCACGTTTTCCACTGAGAAGCCAGCATCCACGATAGCCCCCCTGAGGGCTTCCCAAACTCGCCTAGACGAATTCATGAACACTAAGACCATCCAGTGATTGGCACGCAGAACACGATGCGCTTCCTTCAAGCTGCTAGTCATTAGGCCCCGATAGTCTTCGATGTCTTTTCCCTGATGGCGACTAACTATTGCCTCCGTATTTGGATCGGTGAATCTCCCCAGCCAGGACTCCCACAGAAAGTTCATTTCACTGTAGTTAATATTAGAGCCAAATGGCGGATCAGTGAAAATGAAATCAACCGACTCGTCTGGGAGGAATTCCAATTTCGTTGCGCTACCAGTACGCACACAGTATGTCCCTTGGTACTCCTGCGCAGTGGTAGCAAAGTGCTTTCGGATCGTCTCTGCCTTTCGCTGAAACGTTAAGAAAACATTAGATTCGTTGAAAATCTGAGGTACATTCAAGTTAGCCATATTTCCACTTCCGCCCCAAAAGCGATACTCAGACAGTCGAGTGACTCGTTGATACATGGACGTGAAGACAAACCCAAGCGCGCTTGCCATCTCCAGGTCTGCTACTTTCTTGACTTCCCGCCATAACGCGCCACAGGCTGCTAAGTTTCGGAGTGTATATAGTTTGTCCACTGAGTCGAGGCCATGTCGTTTTGGCTGATTGAGATTAACTCCATCGGGAATGTCGTTCTTGGGAACGTACGGTAGAACGTCGCTCAGAATACTCTCGGCGGACTCTAACTGCCTATAGTCCCGTTCAATCAGAGGATGTTCCATTATTTTCTTAGAACAGCATCGATAGCCCAGAAAAACAGGAACGCAGTGCTTCCTGACGAGGTGCGACTTCTTGACTTCATTGCCGCAGCTCGGGCAAGCGAAGCTATGGAGGATCCGATGCTCGCGAACGCTTTTTCCGTATTTTCGGCAATGTTCCCAAAGGACGAAGTCTTGCTGACAATGGCTGCATTCTAGGACGTAAGACCACACAGTATACAATTGGAGGGTGTCTGAACCGCATTCTCTACATGTAGTTGAGTAGAGGCTGTGTTGGAGTTCATGCAGAGTGAGGAGTATGTCGGAGACAGTCTGATGGAATATCTCAGGATCGATAGAAGCTAGAAAGTTATATGAAATGAACGACGCAGCTGGGGAAAGTTCGTTGAGAATCACATCGTATCCGAGATATCGCGCTGCCACTCCAGTCATTCCACTGCCAGCGAACGGATCAAGGACTAAACCACCATTGGGTAGGTACTTGGAGATGACTGTTGCGATTCCCTGTGGCGGGACCTTTGTGTGGTAGGTGTGAGCATCGTAGGTATAAGTATTCTTGCCCGCTGAGATATCTTCATCTAGCGGATCCACCTTCGTATTTGCAGGATCAGCGTTGCCTTCCAGAATCTTGCCGAGCTGCAATTGACCACCACTCCAGAATGAGTTGTCTGTGAGAACTTCGCCCAGGAGTGAGTCCCTCGGCTTAGGGAGCATTTGTATGGTGTTCTCTCTGAAGAAAGACGTGCGCCTCAGGCTCTCTGTCTTCACACCGCTCGAGGCGAATGCAATGGGACGACCGCTAGAGCGGGACGATCGATCGGACGGTTGCGATGACGAATGAAGCAACTCGTTGAGCCGGCGCATGACATCGTCACTCGGCTTTAGGTCGCCCTGTTCCCATCGGACTAAGGCATAGAGAGAAGTGTTCAGCGTCCGCGCCAACTCCTGTTGTGATAGACCCAGGTGGGCACGCGCAGAAGTGAACGGATTCTCACCAGTCGGAAAGAGTGCCTGGACCCACTTGTTGGGCTTAGCCGAACCCGGCGACTTTTCCTCACGCACCCGGTTCAAGTCCGCTATGAGACCGACGCTGTCATTTGACTTGGAAATCATTCCTATCGGGGCCGCCAATCCCGGAGGTCATGAATGATGGACTAAGTCCTGATGCGTACATACTACCATCATCTTGACTCGGACCAGAGAGAGGTAAGCACCTCAGACCCGTCGGACCCTTATGTGAAGTCAAACGCATCTGCCAGCAGGAGACCGTTACGCTGCCGACAACGGGCATCAATGCACATAGTTTCACATGAAGAGACTTGGTGGAGAGCCTGAAGTATTGCCGGAGCCGCAGATAGGAGGTTGCCATGTCGGTCGGGAGACAATATGGCAATCCGTATTCGTTCTGGAGAAAATCGTTCGTCAAGTGCAACCACAAGGTCACTCAAACTCGGCATGCTGTTGGAAGCATAGATTTGCACTGCACTAGCTACATTCCAGCGATAATGAACATCCGTGTTCTGTTCTATCTTGTCCAAGAACCTCTCCAAAGACTCCCCTGATTCATGAGGAGACGTGAGACGCAGATACAGTCTCCGATAAGGTGAGAGAAGATAAGTGTTTGGAAGATTGCGTTCCTCTGGAATCTTACCACTATTGCCGAGCCGTGGATCTCGGAACATTGATCGCATCTGCACACTCTTACCCGTGTTTGGATCTCCAGCAACGAGGAGCACCCTTTCGATGAAGCGCGACCTTGCCATTTCTAATACTCCTCTTTCATGCCTAAGGTCGTCTTGCTTGCAGACACACCCGGGCATTTGATTGATGGCCTATTGCCGACACGTTGATTTGGGAGCCGATACATTTTACTCAGAAAGATGAGTGCGGGCACTTGAGATACGAATCAGAAGTAATTAGATTCTATCAATCCGACACAATATTGGCAGAGCAGTCTTCCACCATTACCTTGTCTGGCATTGCCCGGCCTTACTCGCTCACCGTTCCTGCATTCAGGGCGCCTATTGTAGACTTGAGAATTCACCGAATACCACCATAAAGTCTCGTCATTATGGTCGTCTCGAGTAGCTATATCTATGATCCTCTTGGTACGCAATCGCCGATCCATTTTACATGCGACAAGTGTCATTTGCAATCGGTCAGCTCGCGGAAATAAGATGTGGATGCTGTAGACTGCGGGGTTTCTCGCTTTGAGGGGGAAATGAGATACGACGAGCTGTCTGGTAGAATGGTCTGTTTTGGGGGTGTGGCGGAACTGGTAGACGCGCCAGTTTAGCTTGCCGACTGAGACTTCAGCCGGCAAGGTAAGCCGGTGATCTTCGGGTCGTGTGGGTTCGAGTCCCACCACCTCCACCGGGGCTCGTTTCGAGTTTCCGCTTTCTCTTGCGCACGTCCGTCAAGTCCGTCACTCGCCTTCCCTCACCGCAGGCAGGAGCTTCTGCAGGCTCTTTCGCGGTCTCCCAGGGCAAGGTAACCTGTCGGCGACTCTAACTTGGCCAGTTGGGAGATTGAAGTGACAACGTCCACGTCAGCCTGCGAGACATTGCACGAAGCCATTCACAGCGTTCTGATTTCCGCCGACCAGCCGTGTTCGACCACGTACATCTCTGACCAGATAGCACGACGCGGACTATGGGTTCGTCCTAGTGACGGTCAGTTTCCAAATGCCAGTCAGGTCAGCGCACGTATTGGAAACTATCCCGACTGGTTTAGGCGCATAGGTGAGTCTCGGCGGTACGTCGTCCTGAGTGATTGGATTCTCAACGGACGGTATTCTGACAGCTAGCCGAAGTGTTCCGACTTCCGAGCATCCACTCACCTGAGTGTCGCGCTTCGGCTGCCTAGCTCTGCATCACCAGGTAGTCCTGACCGGACTCCACCGCCAAAGCCCTTCCGGCCGCACCGCCCCATAGCAGTCATACAGCCAGCAACTCTACTCCTTGACGGCCTAACTGCCCGCATCGAGCGGCTACTCAGAGGTCGGTCGATGCTCCCGTTGCTGCATCACTACGTCGGTTGTGACGCGTGGCTTCTCAAGCAACGACTTCATCCTCGGCAGATGCTTTAACCCACTCGCTTCTCCGAGATTCAGCCTTCAGCGGATATTTTCGAGATTAGGAGCGGAAGATGTTCGACAGCACTTTCAGTCACACAATCAAACGTCATATAGCTTGAGCATATCTGCAAGAAAGTTAGAGTTCATTTCTTGAATACTGCCTGTCACTCGGCCTCCAATTGTGCCTACGACCTTAAGTCCAAGCGGGAACCAATACATAGCCTGATTCGCGTACATTGCAGCCCCCTGTGCGTCAGGAAACACGGTTGCAGAATGTATGTTCATACGATCGAGATCTGAAAGTGCGAGATTTGCTTCATTCGCGGACGGGCATGGAACTGTGTACTTGCATAGGCCTTGAGCAAGTTGCCTTGATTCCAAATAGCTCTCGAGATCAGTGTATTTGCTGTGGTCGAGATGCGTGAATGATCCAAGCTGGATGCGCTGTCTGTGAAACTCATAGTTGGAGTTGGAAACGTAGTTGAACTCGCCTTTTCTTGGCAGCTTATGATATACGTGAAGTCTCCAAACAGCAATAGGTTCATCTGATGTCATTGAAGGTGGTCGTTCGGGCAGATTAGACTTGGAGAGAAGCCGGTCTTGTAGCGCGAAGAAGGCCGCGATGAATGGACTCTGAGACCAGTCGAGCAAAGGTGTAATCAATCCAAAGTGCCTGCCGAAGGCCCACCAATCCTGCCTAGTATTGAGCATGTCTATGGGCATTCCGGGCATGCCTTTGACTTGTTCCTTGAATACCGATAGGAATAAGTCGTCCTTTGAAGTGTCTTCAATTGGTCCAAAGATCTTTCTGGCGTCGGCTTGAGGATGCACTCTCTTGTAATGGTCGCATAAACGCTCCCAGGGCGACGAGAGTTTCCACTGATGATTTGAATGTCCACGATAGAGGGTGCCGACTCCAGGTCGGTTGGCTTCTAACAGTCTCAGTTGCTGGATGAAGTCATCCCAGGATTTGCATTGAATCTCTAGTGCGCCAGAAGAACGGGAGCGAATGTTCGGCAAGGCAATAGACATTCGAGGACGCACTTTCGGAGAGTGATCCGAAATGGTGGAACAATGCTTCAGCGATAAGGGTAACTGAAGCGGGAGCCTTCCGTTCGCGCCACCATTCTCCCCTTACCACGTAACCCGCCAGGGAATCGACCGCCTCGCCCCCTCGCCCGACCCCCCAAACCGGTCATCCAGCCAGCCCCACAACCCCTTGATCGCCTGACCGTCCGCGTCCATCGGCTCTTCCGAACCCGCCCAATCCTCCCGCGCCCCCCGCCACAGCCCCCGCCAGCACCGACACCCAACCACCAGCAAGCCACCCAACCTGAACGCCCGGTCTTAATCCCTCTCCTGGGGGAGAGGGTTGGGGTGAGGGGTCCTCCGGGCACCCAACCCCAAGCCACCTCGATTCCCGTCCCGCAACACCACCCGCTCCAGCCGCAACCCCCCGATGCGCTCACGAGCGTTACTGACCGCCTTGCCTCGAGGGCTAGACTGTGAGCGTGCGACCGACCGCCGAGCGCAGCGACCAAGCGGCGTCGGTGGATCGGGCGCTGGAGCCGAGCGTCGACCACGGGGCGGAAGGCACGGCGCACGCATCGCCTGCATCCCGGCCGGCAACGCGCTGGCCGCGGGATACAGGCTGGCCGGAAAGGACCGGGAATGATTGTCAACGTCAAAGCCAGGTACGCCGACGGCGTGCTCACGCCCCTGGAGCCGCTCCACCTGGACGAAGGCACAGAGGTCGTAGTTTCGATTGAGGACTATCGGGGTGCGGTCAGTGACGCGCCGTCCTCAGGCAAGGGCGAGGAGTCAATCCCGCAAATGTTCGAGAGGCTCAGGGACTCTGTTCCCCCCGAAACGTGGGACGACCTCCCCACCGACTTGGCCAGGAACAAGAAGCACTACCTCTACGGCCATCCCAGGGAAGAAGAAGAGTGAGCGTCGTCTTCGCCGACTCGGGCTACTGGATAGCGTTGTGGAACCTACGAGATGCACTCCACCGGCGGTCCATGGCCGCTGCTGACGGAATCGACTGCCTCAGCTCTTGCTCCTTCTCACTTGAGGGAGAAGGTTGGGATGAGCGTGGCTGCCGCCCCTGGCACCCACGTCCAATTAGCAGCAACCCACGACACCCTTAACGCCAGTCTTAATCCCTCTCCTGGGGGAGAGGGTTAGAGCCTGCCCCGGACTCGATCCGGGGGTGAGGGGTCTTCCGGGCAACTACCCCCGGGTTTCGCGAAATCCTCTCAGAAAGACATCCAGTTCAGGGCCGCCGTAATCCGATACGCGTCTCGCCCTGACCAGAGCTGGAGCCTCACCGACTGCGCCAGCTTTCTTGTCAGGGAAGAGCGGAACATAACCGACGCGCTGTCCTACGACCGGGACTTCGAACAGGCAGGCTTCCGAGCCCTGCTCAGAGAAAACCGGGCCTAGCACCAACCCTCGCCTTAAGAGACCTCTGCAAAACGTTCTTTGACCTCGAAGGCATGGCGCCGGTCTTCACCCTCTCCAAGGGGAGAGGCAGACTCGGGCGTCTGCGGCCGAAATCGGTGAGGGGTCCCCTCCCCTCCAGCCGGCTCCCCTCTTCAGCCCTCTCCGTGGAGACCTCTGCAAAACCCCGCCTCGATTTCGAAATCGGGGCCGCTCTTGCTCCCTCTCCCCGTGGGAGAGGGTTGGGGTGAGGGTCTTCCGCGCACCCACCCTCGGGTTACGCAAACGTCTCTCCTGAGGGAAAGGGTTGGGGTGAGGGGTCTTCTCCTCTCTAGCAACTCCCTCTTCACCCTCTCCGAGGGGAGAGGCAGCCTCCGGCGTAATCGCCGGAATGCGGTGAGGGGTCTTCATCTTCTCCGACTCCCCGCTTCACCCTCTCCGAGGGGAGAGGCAGATTCGGGCGTCTTCGGCCGAAATCGGTGAGGGGTCCTCCGGGCACCCAACCTCAAGCCACCTCCATCCCGTCCTGCATCAGAACCTCGTGCCACCGCACACGCCCGATGCATTGACGAGGCGTCGATGAAACAGGCGCTCGAGGCGTACCGGCGTGCGCGCGCTAGTAAGCTCTCTATGCAGGCAGTTTGACAAGCGTGCGAGCGCAGGCAACGTGGAACTCTTTGCATCCATATTCGCGATCACCCTGATGTCGCTCGGGCTCATCGCCTTCATCGTGGCAGTCGACGGCATGCTCGGCTTCATCCCGCCGCCGCCCCGTTGGAGCGGCCATCGACGCCGGACCGGAGACCGCGTCTAACCACGCGCCGCCTGAGTGAATCAGCAAAACGTCCCCGCTGGCTGGATCTTCCTTGCCCTGCTAGCCGCCGCTCTTCCCCCCTCTCCCCGTGGGAGAGGGTTGGGGTGAGGGTCTTCCGGGCAACCAGCCTGGGGTTACGCAAAGGTCTCTCCGAGGGGAGAGGCAGAAGCCGTCCGCGGCCTTCGGTGAGGGGTCCCCGTCCCCTCCAGCCGGCTCCCCTCTTCACCCTCTCCAAGGGGAGAGGCAGGTTCGGGCGTCCGCGGCCGAAACCGGTGAGGGGTCCCCTCCCCTCCGACTCCCCGCTTTACCCTCTCCTGGGGGAGAGGCAGAAGCCGTCCGCGGCACTCGGTGAGGGGTCTTCCGTTCCTGCCGCCACCCCGCGCACCCATGCCGAGCCAGCCGTAACTCCACCTGGCGAAGGCTGATCTTCTCCCCTCTCCCCGTGGGAGAGGGCTAGGGTGAGGGTCTTCCGCGCAACCAACCCGAAAAACACCTACGCCGCTGGCCGGTCCAATCCCTACCCAGCAACTCCCCCGACCTATCCCGCCAAAAAAGCCGCCACGATGGCTCCGGCCGTACCAACCACGTTCAGCACAACGACCAGCAGCAGACCGACGATCCAGACCTTCAGGTTGGCGACGTCAGCCTTCGTGGCGTAGTGCTTCAGCGTCCGATCCAGTTCGTCCCGGAGGTCGGATCTGGTCAACGGCGGCTCTTGGACCGGTGCGGTCGTCATCCCATGTCCACTCTCACGGCGCTCCCATCGCGCCCGCTCAAGGACCCCACTGCCGCCCAAAGAATCCTGTCAACGATGGTACCCAGCCAACCCCAAACCACGGCCCCCGTCATCCCGGCGTCCGCAGCCGGGATCCCGGTCTTCCTCCACTTCCCCTCTCACCGCTCACTCCTCTCACTTCTCTCCTCGCCTCTAGAATGGTGTGAGCGATGGATAGGAGAGCTCGGTGGGAGGCCCGTACGTCGATGCGATCGGCGATCCGGTTGCCGTCATCGTGGTCTTGATTGCCGTGGTCATCATGGTCGCCGTTGTGGCCGCAATGTTGCGCGGACGATAAGCGAGAGCAGAAGCGCTCCAGCCCTGGCCCCGGACCCTTCGTCCGCATCACCAGCCCCACGTTCTCCCCCGCCCGTCCGCACCCACGCACACAGCCACCGCCAGAAAAACTCCCACTACCCACAATCCCCCCACCTCACCGCCCCTCCCCGTCCCGCCCTTCTCCCGCCCTTCTCACTCCTCTCACCTTCCTCCCCCTCTCCCCCGTCAAGACATGGGGTGGACACATGCGCGGATCAAGTGGACACATTCGCCTGCCGAGTGGACACATTTGGGTCGAATTGGCGGAAAAAGTGGACACATTTCGCCGAAGAGTGGACACATTTGGGTCGAATTGGCGGAAAAAGTGAACACATCCGGCCGAAAACTGAACACATTGCCGAAAGCTCGCTGAACACCTGGCAGGGCCCAGCCACGCCCTCCAATGCAGCCCAGCCCACCCCCCAACACCATCCGGAAAACTGCCCCGCCACCCCCTACCTTGACGTCCGTAATCACCCCGTGTACAATCCGCGGCCACACCCTTGGCCCGCTTCACGGAGTTTCTCGGTCACATGGTCCTCGCCCGCCTCGCACACCTCCTTCACTGCCTGCTGTCGCGCCTCATCCTTCCAACGGCCACACCCCCCGCCCGCGCCGGCGCTCACGGCCCCCCGCGAGCCCAGCCGTCGCCCAGCCCCGTCGCCAACCCCCCTGGCGCCCACCCACCCCGCCGCCACGCCAGCTCCCAGTCCCCCGCCTGTCGCCCCAAGAGCTCGCCAATTCGACCCAAAAAAAATCCGCCCAAACTGTCGCTCGGCAGCCCGACCCCCTCTGGGGGTCGGGCTGCCGAGCGACAGTTCCCCCCTTCACCCCCCAACCACCCCTCGCCGCGAATGCCCGCCCCGGCCTCCGGCGCCAGTCCCCGCGGCCGGCCGCAGCGCTATCAGGCCGCCAAGCGTGGTTCCGGGTTTCCGGCGGCACGAGCGGCCGCGAGGCCCGGCTCGCTGGGAGCGCCGGCAGACCGGGATGGGTAGCCCTGCGGGTGGGCGAAGAGGGTGGCGGCGGCGCTGAGAATCCAGAAGTAGGCGGCCAGTTCGGGGAGGAAGTAGGCGTGGTCGACCAGTCCGTGGATCAAGGCCGCGGTCATCGCGCCGGCCAGGCCGAAGGCCAGCGGATCGGATCGGCCGTCAGCCATGCGGCGAGCACAGGCCCAGTCCCGCCAGAAGAGGACGAGAAGGCCCACGAGGGCCACCAGCCCAACCACGCCCAACGAGACCCAGGCATCCAACAACAGGTTGTGGGGGTGGGAAATGTTCGGCTCGCGCCAGGCCTCGGGCCGCATGAAAGCGCGGTAGTGCGTGAGAAAGTTGTCCGGGCCCACGCCAAACAGCCAGTTGTCGCGGCCCATCCGCCAGGCGGCGTCCCAAATCGCCAGACGTGAGACGGCCCCGCTGTCGCCGACGCGCAGCAACTGCCCGATACGCTCGGCGCCGGTAACCGGGACGACGGCGACCAGCGCCACGAGCGGCAGGGCAACGGCGGCGACGCGCCGACCCGGGCGCGCCTGCGCCCAGAGCGGACGCGACGCGACGGCCAGTCCGAGCAGCGCCCCCAGCCATGCGCCGCGGCTCCAGGTGAGGATCAGGACGGCGCCCAGCCCCAGCAGGGCCAGCCCCCAGAGCGCACGCGCACTCGCAACCCGCCCCAGGCCCCAGCAACACCGCCCGCTGACAAATGTGCTCGCGCCCGCGGCCAGCGCCAGGCCCAGGGCCACCGGGGCGGCGCGTTCCAGTACGAGGGCCAGGTTGTTGGGCGACCCGAAGGTGCCGCGCAAACGCGGCGGAAAGACTTCCGTGACGACCGCGCCGAAGGGGATGAGGGCGAGCGCCGTGAGGGCCACCAGCACCGCGCCCACCACGAGCGCGGCCAGCAAGCGGCGGGCGTCGCGGCGGTCACGCAGAACCGAGGCGAGCACAACGAAAAACGCGGCAGGCTCCAGGATGACGGTGCGCAGGTCGCGCAACGCGAACTTGGGAAAGTCGGCCAAGCCGGCCGCGACAATGCCCGCCGCGGCAAAAACGACGGCCGCGGCCAGCCAGCGACGGGGCGGAAGGCGGGGCGGCCCGCACCAGAAGGCGCGAGCGATCCAGGCGGCGACGACCGCCAGGATGAGGACTTCGCCCACGGGACGATCGATGAGGCCGGTGCGTCCAATGACGCCCACGAAAGGCACGGCGGCCACGGCGACCAGAGCGGCGTAACGGAGCCGGGCCAGGGCCATCAGGCCGATGGCGAGCGCCAGCAGGATTCGAACCAAGGTCCAGACCGAGAGCGGCCCGCCGGCGGGAAGCGCGGCGTAGAGCAGCGCGGCGAGCGCCAGGAGCAGTTCGCCGAGGCGCAGGGGGCCGACGCGGCGGTCCATCCAGCTCCAGGAAACCGACGCGAGGGCGAGCTGCGCTGGACGCCAGCCGCGGGCCGTCCCCAGTGCCAGCGCCCCGACGGCCGCCCAGACGGCGGCCAGGGCCAGCCAGGGCCAAACGGGACGGGCGTTGCCGACCAGGAAGCCGTCCACGATCACCAGGCCGCCGGTGGAGGCCGGGTTGGATTCCGCCACGACCGTGAGTTCGAGGGTATGCAGACCGGGCGGCAGTCGGGTGGCGATGGGAATGCGCGCGAGGGGTTGGACGCTGGGGGCGTAGAGATCGAGGATCGCCTCGCCGGCGGGATTGCGGGGGAGAGCGTCGGCCAGGGCGTCCTGCCCGTCGATCCGGGCCAGCACGCGACCCATGTCCGGCCCGCGGCGGGTCAGCAGGCCCACGTCGGCGCCCTGGAAGGTGAAGGTGACGTTTGCGCCGGCCACGCCGGTCTGGCGCTGAAGGGTGAGGGAGGCCAGATCGCTCGGCACGCGCGGCCAGGGGCCCCGGTAGCTGGCCGCCAGGTGCGATTCCTGGTGCAGACCAACGCCCGCCGCCGGCGACCCGGCGAAGGCCTTTGCGACCGCCTGGAGATTGGGACGCGGGGTAAAGTCCTTGTCCATGAGCCGGAAGTAGGGTGTGGGGTCGCGCGGACCCAGGTCCTCGGGCCAGCGGGAGGCCCAGATGACGATGGTGGGCATCCAGGACCACTGGTCGCGGGCGCGCCGGATGCCGTCGACGGTCCAGGCGGCTTGCACGTCGATGGGGTGGTTGCCCCAGATGCCCGGGTCGCCGGCCCAGCCGGGTGGGAGCGACATCCAGCCGTACTCGGTTGCCCAGACGGGAGTTTGCGCGTCGCCGAACTCAAGCATTGCCTCGCGCCAGAGGACGGCGCGTGGGAAGTTGACGCGCTGGTCGTCGATGCGAATGTCGCGGGGACCGGTCCACAGCCCGTAGGACATGGTGGCGGCGACATCAAAGTCGCCGCGGGCGCCGAGCTGGTAGAGGTTGCGGAGGAAGAGAAGATCGCTGAGGTTTTCGGGGCCGGTCTCGATGGTGGGCGCCAGCCCGGCCAGGACGATGCGGGCGTCGGGATCGGCGGCCCGGATGGCCTGCCCGACCGTGCGCAGCATGGCCAGGTAGTCGGCGGGATCTGGCGGGCGGCCGCCCCACTCGCCGAAGAGGTTGGGTTCGTTCCAGACCTGGTAGTAGCGGACCTTGCCGCGATAGCGAGTCGCCAATTGTCGGGCAAAGCGCGCGAACTCGGCGTTGTCGGCCGGGGGCGCCTGCATCCAGGGGTTGGCGCGGGGATCGAAGCCGGGCGTGGCCCAGACCGGGGCGCGGTCGAGGCGCGCCAGGATCTGGATCCCGGCATCGCGTGCGGCGTTCACAATGTGGTCGTACTTGATCCAGGCGTCGCGGCCGAGGTCGGGGTGCTGGTCGGGGTCGAGCGGTTCGAACTCCGCCCAATTGAACTCCTGGCGGATGAGGGTGACGCCGGCGGCGCGCAGGACGGCCAGCTCCCGGCGGACTTTGGCCGGATCGGGTTCGCGGTGCAGAAAGGTATTGGCGCCGATGGCGGGGGAGTCCGCGTCTCGAAGTTCGCCCAGATCAGCGGTGCCGTAGGTCACGCCGCGATCCAGCAGGGACATGAGCCCCAGCGCGCCCACGGTGACGACGGCCGCCACCGCGACAGCCGCCGGCAGCAGCCAGCCGCGCCGCGGTTGCAACAGGCGCCTCAGATTCGGCCTAGGGGAAGGAGGCGCCGGTGGCGGCGCGTTGCACGGCGCGGTAGACGAGCCGCGGGGTAAAGTCCGGTTCGACCATGCGGAAGTAGTACTCGCTCTCGTCGGGCTGCAGGGCTTCGAGTGGCTTGCGGAAAAACCAGAGATTGAAGACCCCGGCCCAGGGCCAGCGGGTGAGGGCATAGCGGACGCCTTCGACGGTCCACTCGGCCTGGGTCTCCTCCGGCACCCGTCGCCAGACCAGCTTGGCGGGGTTCATGTCTGCCGGCGAGGCGTTCCAGCCGTACTCGTTGAACCAGATGGGGCGGTTGCGCAGGCCGAACTCCAGCATGAGTTCTCGTACAAACTCGACGCGCCGGAAGTTCAACACATTGGGATCGGGCGGCGCATCGGGCGGATGCTCAAGGCCAAAGGCGTTGGCCGCCTGAACGTCCAGGTGGTCGCCGGCGCCCGCCTCGTAGAGCCGGCGCAGGTATTGCAGCTCATCCATGGCGCGCGGGCTGTTTTCCAGCGTGGCGGCCATGGGCGCGGCAATGACCACGTTGTCTTCGTCCACGCTCTTGATAGCCCGATTGGCCACGCCGAGCAGCCGGGCGTAAGCCTCGGGTTGCGGCGGCGCGCCGCCCCATTCGTGGGCGAGGTTCGGCTCGTTCCAAACCTGGTAGTGGCGCACGCGCCCGCGGAAGCGGGTGGCGAAGGTCGACAGGAAGCGCCCATAGTCCACGTAGTTCGTGGGCGGGGTGGTGGGGTGCGGCTTGTTCACCCGGGCCCAGGCTGGCGCGCGGTCGATCCGGGCAATGATCTCGACTCCCGCTTCTTCCGCCAGGTCCACGATTTCGTCGTACTTGTCCCAGGTCGAGCGACGGGCCGCCGCATCAAAGTACTGCCCTCGCGCGGGCGTCTCGATGTCGGCCCAGGGCGCGTGCTGCTTGATCCAGCGGATTCCGGCGTCCCTCACCATTTCCAGTGTTTGGCGTCGCTTCCAGGTCTCAACTTCCAGGTCAAGGAAGGTGTTGGCCCCCCAGGGCCAGACGTTCGCGAGGGCAATAGGACTGGACTGGGTTCGCCGCACGGTCGAATCTCCGCAGGCACTCACGGCCGCCAGTGCGGCGGCGCCGGCCCCCCCGACCAACACGGCTCGTCGCCCGATGGCCCGGGTCATATCAATTCCGCTTCGAGTTCGAACCCGAGCCCGACCAGGTAGTCACGTGAGATTTGGACGCTAGCCGACGGATCGCGGCCCGGTTGGTCGTGACCGACTGTCAACCAACCATCGAATCCACGCTCGCGCAACAGCGCAACCACGCCCTCCACGTCGACATCGCCCTGGCCCAACTCCAGGAAGCCGCCGGCTTCCCAGAACTGCTCCAGCGAGCCCTTCGCCCAGATGTGCTGTTCGTGCAGATCCGCATCCAGGTCTTTCAGGGTCACATAGGCAATGCGCTCGAAATACCTGCGGACGAATTCGAGCGGATCCAAGTCCGCGTAGGCGAGGTAGCCAATGTCCGGCGCCAGGCGCAGGTTGTCGGGGTCCGTCATGCCGATGAGCTGATCCAATTCGTCGCCGGTCTCGACGTAGGAGCCGAGCTGGTTACGAAAGAGCAGCGGGAGTTCGAAATCCCGCTGGGTGATGTAGGCCGCCCTGGTCAGTGAATCCGCCATCTGTGTCCACTGGTAATCCAATAACCCTTCCTGACGCTGACGGGTGACGTGACCGGCCGTGAGCATCCGCTCCGGCACGGGCCGGGACGACGTTATCAAGAACCGTGCGCCGACATCGGCAAAGAACTCGGCGGCCCGCTGGAGCTGATCGAACTCGATCTCCTGGTACATGTCGGCGAACCAGTTGGCGAAGAAGCGTCCGGCCGTGACTTCCAGGTCGGCGTCGGCCAACACGCGTCGAGCCAGGGGCACGTTGCCGGCCAAATCGCCCACGCCCTCAATGCCGGCGTAGCCGGCGTCGCGCGCCTCCTCCGCAACCTGCTGAAACGGAGCGCCGCCCCAGATGGTGGAGGTGACGGCGACGCGCACTTAGCCCTCGTCGGCTGCAGCTCGCACGGCCCGCCCGCTCAGGTTCTCCTGCGGAAGCACTCTCGGGGTGGCTTGGTCCGGCACGCCGCTAGCGGGTTCGGAAGGTTCGCCGGGCGCAGCCGCCGAGCCAGCTTCGGCGGCCGGCCCGGCAACCGGCGGGCTTGCGTCCCCGGCGCCTTCCGAAGAGTCGGCCGCCGGCGCGGCCGATTGCGCTTCGCTGTCGGACCTCCCTGAGGACCGTCGACGGGACCGTCGCCGCGGCGGCGGGTCCAGCCGCGGTCGAGCGTTGCCGCGCTCCGTTGGCAAGTCGCGCCGGCCTTGGCCTTCGGACCTCACGGACTGAAGGAGGCCGGCGAATTCGACGACTTCATCGGCGGCCTCAATGAGCGCCGGCGGCGCCAGTTCGCGGCTGGTGATCACCTCCACGCGCACGCCGTGCCGCTGGACGGCTTCGATCAGAACGGCCAAGTCGGCGTCGGTGGTAAGCAAGCTCAGCGCGTCAAGGTGAGGGGCGAGTTCCAAGGCGTCCACGGCAATGTTCACGCCCAGGCTTGCCCGCCGCACCCCGTCGGCACGGCGCCGCAGCGGCTTGGCAATAACCTTGAAGCCCTCAGCAGCCAAACCGGCCAGGCGCTGCTCGGTGTCGGGTCGGTCGTCGTCACGCGCGCCGTAGGCGACGGCGCGCAGCAGCCGGCGGCTTTGGATCAGTTGCTCGCGCAACCGCCCGGGCGCGACGCGCACGCCGTGATGGCCGGCCATCACGTCCAGCGAGGCCAAATCAAGGAGCAGCGCGGTGCGGGGAGGAACCTCCATTGGCCGAACTCCGGGCGCGTTAGCCGATTGAGGGAAATGATAGTGGACGACGGCGCACGGCTGGTCGGGCCGGGCTACTGATTCCTGGCTCGAAGGGTGTTAACCACGTCCACGGTGTCCACGGTGCCGAGCACGTACCCATCTTCGACCACAAAGAAAAGCCGCCGGTCTGTTTCGTAGGCCTTGTCAATCACCACGCTCAGCAGGTCGTCGGGGGCCACCATGGCCGAGTCGTCCACCGGGCGCGCAATCTCGCGGAGCCGGGTCACGACCCGCCGCTCCAGCGCGACATCGCGCACGTCGTCGCCCTCCAGCATCCCAATCAACTTTCCGGCGTCATCCACCACGGGTCGTAGTCCAAAGCGGTCGTGGTAGAGCCCACGTTCGATGAATTCCTGCACGGTTCCGTCGGACGGCACGGCCCCGGACTCGGGACGCAAGAGATCGCGGATGCGATAGCGATGCAACTGCTGCCTGAGAATCGCATCGCGGTACCCGCCGCGAGCAGCGGACCACAGAAACCAGCCAATGACCGAGGTCCATAGCGACTGCATAGCGCCACCGAGCAGGAGGAATTGGATCAGGCCAAAGGCCATGAGCGCGGCGCCGAGCGCCGAGCCCACGAAACTGGCCACTCGGGTACCGCGCACCACGTTGCCGGTCGCCGCCCACACGATCGACCGCAAGATCCGACCGCCGTCAAGGGGAAAGCCGGGCAGCATATTGAACACGGCGAGCGCCAGGTTCATTTCTCCCAGCCAGCGGGCCGTCACGGCGGGGATCGACGTCGCCCCCAACTGATCGCCCAGGGCCAGGAACAGCCCGCCCAGTGCCGCACTCGTGAGCGGACCCACGACGGTGATGAGGAACTCCTGGCCCGGGCGATCGGGCTCGCGACCCATCTCGGCCAGCCCGCCGAAGATGAAGAGCCGGATGCTGCGAACCGGGATGCCGGTCCGCACGGCAACAACGGTGTGGGCCGCCTCGTGCGCCACGATTGACGTAAAGAACAACAAGCTGGTCACGAGGCCGCCGGCCCAGACCGCCGGCCACGTCACATCGAGGGGAACGCCCTCCTGCAGGCTCGCGTCGATCAGGCGGACCGGAATGACCGACGTCGCGGTGGTCCAGGTTACGAAGGCGAAGATGATCAGCCAGCTGGCGTCGATGTTGAAGTCGGTGCCACCAACCCTGAACAGCCGCCACAGACCGACCAGCCTCCGCCCGCGACCGCCGGTCCGCGTATGCGTCCGGGTCTCGCGTGAGTCGCGCAGTGCCCTAGCCTCCGACTCCAGTGCCCAGTGCGGGCGCGATCAGGGAAACGATGAGCATGAGCACCGCCAGCAGCGCGAGGATCGACCACACGCCCGAGAGCGTGATCCAGCGTCGCGGGTTGACGCGCCGGGAACGCCTCGTCTCGTCCGGTCGAGCCCGGCGACGACGCGGACGCCGCCGCCGGGCGCTCATGGCCGCCCGACCAATTGAATCACACCCTGGCCGCCGCGCGCGTTCTGCGCCGCGACCCGTTCGACGAATTCACATGCAGGCTGGTGGCCGTTGACAGGTCAAACCAGTCGTTGGCCGCGACCCGCAGGTCTTCGGACATGGCATCTGCGAACGAGTACGCCTCGACCCGCAGGCCGTGTTCGCGCAGGTAGTCCACCATCGGCACGTAGTCCCCGTCGCCCGACACCAACGCCACCACGTCCATGGTGGGCAGGCGCCGGATCACGTCCATCACCAGCACGATATCGAGGTCGGCCTTGCGCGTGCCATCAGCAAACACCTTGATCGCCTTGGTCACGATGTCGTAGCCCTTCTCCCACACGGGCGCCACGGACCGCTGATGCTCCAGTCGCCCGGCGAAGTCAGCATAGATCGGACAGTACGCCCGCGCGTGAATCAGGCGCCGATCCGAGGTCACCTCGTCCAGCAGCTTCTTGAAGTTAATGCGGATTGGATCGTCGGGATCCCGGTCGCTCACATTGGCGGTATCCACAAACACGCCCAGCCGCAACTGCGGCCCGGTGTTGGCCGAGGCTCCCTGGTCCCGCAGCGCGCCCGCCATCCGCGTCAACTCGCGCGCCGAATTCGCCAGCGCCCGTTCGCCCGGCCGCTCCTTTGAGATCACGTCCTTCAACTCATCCAGCAGCATCCGCAGGTCCTGGCCGTCCGGCGCCGCCGAGTCGCCCATGTCCAGGTCAATGTCTTCGGGAATCGCCGATACCCGCCGCATCAGGCGGCGCTCTTTCGTTTCGAGCCCGAAGTCGCCGGCTTGCGCGGCTTCGGCTTCGATGCGCCGTTAGGCTCGTGCTTCTTGGCCAGATCCTGCAGGCGGCGATCGATCTCCTCCTGCCGCGCCTCCTCGCGCTGCTCGCAATCCGCGCGCCGCCGCTTGATCTCTTCGGCGTCCGGTGCGACGGCCTCGAGTGCCTCCCAAAGGGCCGCGATGCGATCGGTATTGCCGCGAATCTCCAGGTTCGAGTTGAAGGCGACTTCGGTCATTTCTTCGATGAAGTCCGTCAGCCGCTTTTCGATAGCCTCCACCTGGTTTCGCGTCTGAAACAGCGAGGTATCCAGCGACTTATCGCCGCGCTTGTACTGTCGCTCCGTATCCACCACCTGCTTCCGCAACTCGCCAAAGTTCTCGCGCAGCGCGTTGAGGTTGCGGGCGATCATCCGGTGATGCGTCAGGTGCGAGACCGTCTTGTCCGAGTTGCTCTTGGCGGCCTCTTCGGTCCCGTTGGCCGATGTCGCCGCCGTATCTGTTGACGCGCGCCGGCTACGCCGTGCGCGCGAGCTCCTTGATGCCATGAGTAACTGCCAGCTCCATTTCGTTGGTGTTCAGGTTTCGTCCAATCACGTCGATGTACAGTGGCGCCGGTCCGAACCGTCGGACCTCCCAGGCGCCCAGCACCACATCGACCAACGCGCAGCCCGCCGCGTCGGGCACAAACCCCTTCGCGCGAACTACGTCGCCAAATGCGCCCGCGGCCAGGTCGCCCACAAAAGCGTCGACCCGCTCGGCGGGCAATGCGCTGGTGTCCAGCACCAGCCGTTCCAGGCCGCTCGCGGCCAGATCGTCATGCGGAACACGCGAGTCAAAGTCAACGTCGTCGCCAGGCCCCGCCCTGCGCGCGCGGCCCTGCCGGACGGCGGCGAGCAACAGGTCGGAATCAACGTTGCAAAACACGGTGTCCACAATCGCGGCGCCGGGATTCAAGCTCCGCGCCCACACCCGCGCGTCCCGTCGCTGGGCGTCGCCCGCCGCGTCCGTCTTGTTCACCAGCACCAAGTCCGCGTCCCGCACCTGATTCGGGAAAAACTCGCCCAAGTGGTCCCGCGCCAGCGCATAGCGCGTGGCGTCCAGCACTGTGATCACCGAGTCCACCAGCACCAGGGAGCGCACAGACGGACTCGCGAACACGTGCGCCAACGTGTCCGGCGAGGCCAAGCCCGTTGGTTCAATCACCAGCCGGTCCGGCCTGACTGAGCGGTGAATCTCATCAAGCGCCACCATCAGATCGCCGCGAACCTCGCAGCACACGCAGCCGCCCACCAGTTGCCGCACCGTCAGGTCGTCCGAGGCCAGCACGACCTGGTCGACGCCCTCGATGCCGAACTCGTTGACCAGCAGCGCCGTCGATTCCACGGCGGCCAGGCGTGGAACCAATGAACGAAGCAGTGTCGTCTTCCCGGCCCCCAGGAAGCCATACACGATGGTCGCCCTCATCGCGGATCGGCTCCTTCGCCGGCGCCAGCTCATCCAAGACATCGACCCGCCCAACGCACAGCACTCGCGTCAGGTCAGGGGCTCTAAGCATGGGGGTACAGTAAGACCCATCCCAAGTATGGCACGCCCCACCTCCGTAATCCCGGCGCCCTCGCCCCCGTCTTTCGTACGGACCCGTGTCCAACCGGCCTCTTCCGATCGAAGTGCCCAGCCAGTCGCATTGAGCCGGCTCAGAGTCCGTGGAGAGCCGTGTCGAACGACACCCCCAGCCTCGGCAGCCAAGCCTCCTCCTCACTCTTCTGTTACCGCCGACTCTTTTCCCATTCTTCCGGCTACAACTCCCGCATATCCCGCCAGTTCGGCCCAGCCTTCGCGTCCACCGCCAGCGGTACCTGCAGTGGCACCGCATGCGTCATCAGTTCGCGCGCCACCCCCGCAAAGTCGTCCAGTTCCTCCGTCGGCAACTCGAACAGTAGGTCGTCATGCACCTGCAGCAGCATCCGCGCCGCAAAGCCATCGTCCCGGATCGCCCGGTCCAGCTTTACCATCGCCACCTTCATGATGTCCGCCGTGGTCCCCTGGATCGGCATGTTGATCGCCATCCGCTCCGCCGCCGCCCGCTCGTGGAACGCCCGCGAGTTCAACTCCGGCAGGTACCGCCGCCGCTGGAACAGCGTCTCCACGTACCCTCGTTCGTGCGCCTGCGCGATGGTCGAGTCCATGTACGCCTTCACGCCCGGATACGTCGCGAAGTACGTCTCGATGAACTTGGCCGCCTCCCCCCGCGAGAACTCCGTCCGCGACGCCAGCCCCTGCGCGCTGATCCCGTACACGATCCCGAAATTCGTCGTCTTCGCCAGCCGCCGCATGTCCTCCGTCACCGCGTCCAGCGGCACGTCATGCAGGCTCGCCGCCGTGGACGAATGGATGTCATGGCCGTTCGCGAACGCCTCGCACATCGCCGCGTCCTCGCTGATGTGCGCCAGCACCCGCAGGTCGATCTGCGAGTAGTCGATCGCCAGCAACGTCCACCCCTCGCGCCCCGCCACGAACGCCCGCCGGATCTCCCGCCCCCGCTCCGTCCGGATCGGAATGTTCTGCAGGTTCGGATTCGCCGACGACAACCGCCCCGTCGCCGTGCCCGCCTGGTTGAACGTCGTGTGCAGCCGCCCGGTGGACGGATGCGCCAGGCTTGGCAGCGAGTCGATGTACGTCGACTTCAGCTTGCTTAACTCCCGGTACTCCAGCACCCGCCCCACGATCGGGTTGTCGTCCACCAGCTCTTCCAGCACTCCACTGGCCGTCGAATACCCCGTCTTCGTCCGCCGCCCCGCCGGCAACCCCAACTCCTCGAACAGCACCGTCCCCAGCTGCTTCGGCGAGTTGACGTTGAACTCATGCCCGGCGTCGGCATAAATCCCCGACTGCAACTCCGCGATCTCCTCCGCCATCTCGCGCGAAAGCTCGCTCAGCGCCCCCGCGTCCAGCCTGATCCCGCGCCGCTCCATCTCGCTCAGCACCAGCGCCAGCGGCATCTCCACGTCATGCAGCAGTTCCGTCAGCTTCAGGTCGTCGATCTCGGCTTCCATCTCGTCCGCCAGCCCCAGCGCCAGCGCCGCCCGCAGGGCCGCCGGGACCGCCACGTCCTCCGCGTCCGGCCGCATCAGCCCGCCTGCCGCCTGCGCGTCCGGCAATGCCGGTTCGACTTCCAGCCCCTTCCGCCTGAACACCAGGTCGTCCAGCGTCCGCGGAATCGCGCTCGGCGTCGCCACATAGGCCGCCAGCAGCAGGTCCGCCTCTATGCCCCACAGCGCTACCTCTCGCGACTCCAGCGCACTATGCAGCTCCTTCGAGTCAAACGCCGCCTTCCCGGCCGCGTCGTCCTCCAGCCAGCCCTTCAACTCGTCGAGCGCTCCGCCTTCGCCGTCCAGGCTCACGTAGGCGGTCTCGTCGCCCCACGCCAGCCCCAGCCCCAGCAGCTCCACGCTCCACGACGACCCCCGCGTATACGGAAACACCGCCACGCGCTCCGCCCCCGTCAACTGCTCCACCAACGGCCTCGCGCTCTCCGCGTCCGTCACCACCGCCGGCTCAACCTCCAGCGCCTCCGCATCCTCGCGCCCCGAGGTATCCAGGAATCCCATCCGATCCACCACGTTGCGGAACTGCAACTCCCGCATCAGCCCCTGCACGGCATCCACGTCCGCCTGCCACAGCCGAGTCCGCTCCTGGTCGAACTCCACCGGCACATCGCACACGATCGTCGCCAGTCGCCGCGACAGCGTCGCGATCTCTTCCTGCCCCTCCAACCGCCGGCGAATCGCCGGCCGGATGTCCTCCAGGTGCGCGTAGACGTCGTCGATGTCGTCGTACGTCGCCAGCAAGGTCGACGCCGTCTTTTCTCCGACGCCCTTCACGCCCGGAATGTTGTCCGAGCTGTCACCGACCAGCCCCTTGAAGTCCACCACCTGCGACGGCCGGATCCCCCACCGGTCCGCGATCGCCGCCTCGTCATAAATCAGCGGCTGCCCCGTCCTCGGATTCGTGCTCAGCACCCGCACGTGCGGCGTCACCAGCTGCAGGGCGTCCCGGTCCCCGGTGATCAGCCACACGTCAAACCCCTCCGCCTCCGCCTGCCGCGCCAGCGTGCCCAGCACGTCGTCGGCCTCGTACGGCTCCAGGTCGTAGATGGGAATCCCCAGGACCTCCAGCAGCTCCCGGATCCGATCGAACTGCGCCACCAGCATGTCGTCGGGCGCTTCCCGGTGCGCCTTATACGGCTCGTACATCTCGTCCCGGAACGTCGGACCCGGCAGGTCAAACGCCGCCGCCGCGTGATCCGGCGACAACTCCTCGACCACCCGCAGCAGGATGTTGGTAAAGCCGAAGACCGCGTTCGTCGGCTCGCCGCTCGAAGTGGCGAAGTGGCGCGGCACCGCGTGGTAGGCGCGATGAATCAACGACATCGCGTCCAGGATCACCAGGCGGGGGCGCTCGGAAGCGTCCATACTGATCAGTCTACGCGGCCCCTTGTCCCAGCCCCGTGCAGCAGCGCTCCCCAACCGGGTCCAACCGTCGCTGGACCCGCTCCCTGGCCGGCCAGATCGCCATCCTGGCCGCCGTCCCCACCGCCGCCGTCCTGCTGGCCGTCGCCGTCCTCACCCTCTTTCTCAACCAGCACTCCCGCCTCGACACGCTCTTGCAGGCCGAAGCCGACCGCGCCGTCGCCCTCGCCGACCCCATCGAACGCGCCCTCGCCGACTCCCTTCGCACCAACCTCCGCTCGAGGTCCCCTACCCCACCCAACCTCTTCCTCCATCGCACCACCGGCGCCCGCCTCACCCAGCAACTCGACGAAGCCCTCCAGGCCCCGGCCACGGAGACCCTCCAGCAAGCCCGCGACGCCGGCGCCCTCGCCCTCTCCAACGTCGTCCAGACCTCCAGCGGCCAGTCCGCCATCGTCGCCGCGGTACCCGACGGCTCCCTCATCCGCCTCGGCGTCGTCCAGGTCGACGCGGAGAGTGCCGAATCCCCCTGGCGCTCCCTCCTCCAGGACCTCATTCCCACCGCCCCCAGCGCCACCCTCGGCCTCGTTGATGCCGCCGCCCACGTCGCCTACCACCAGGACCTCGACCAGCTTGGCCTCTCCCTCGCCGACTCCGGCGAACCCGGCGACCCGCTATTCCAAACCGCCTCCGGCGCCCTCCTCCGCGGTCCCATGGTCGGCACCCAGCGCATCACCGGCTACGCCCCCCTGGGAGCCACCGGCTGGCGCCTGATCGTCGAACGCCCGTGGACGGCCGCCCTCGAAGCCTTCAGCGGCCCCGGCCCCCTCGTCCTCATCCCCCTTCTCGGCGCTGCCCTGCTCCCGGCCGCCCTCATCGGCCTCACCGCCGTCCGCGCCACCCGCCGCCTGCGCGACCTTGCCCTGGCCGCCCGGCGCATCGCCTCCGGCGACTTTCGCCCCATCCCCACCGCCGCCCGCACCGGCGACGAGATCGAGGATCTCACCACCCAGTTCGAATCCATGGCCCGCCAGCTCCAGTCCCTCTACGGCTCCCTCGAGCAACGCGTCGCCGACCGCACCCGCGAGCTTGAAATCGTCGTCCGCGTCGCCCGCTCCATCACCCAGACCCTCGACGCCCGCGAAATCCTCCGCGTCAGCGCCGCCGACCTCCCCCGCCACCCCCGCATCCAGGCCGCCCACGTCCGCCTCGCATCCACCCAGGCCGAGCAACTCGGCCTCGCCGCAACGCCCCCACCCGGCTGGGCCGACCCCGCCCCAACGGACCACCCCAAATCCAACGGCGGCCTCCACAGCCGCCCCGCGCCCGCCGGTGACTGGGTCCATTCCCTGCCGCTAACCGTTGCGGACGAAGAAGGCGCGCTCCTGGTCCGCACCGCCGCCGATGACGGCGACGAACTCTCCAACTTCCTCCTCACCATCGCCGCGCAGATCGGCATCGCCCTCGAAAACGCCCTGCTCTACCGCCAGGGCCAGGCCCGTGCCGCCCTTGATGAACGCATGCGCCTGGCCCGCGACATCCACGACACCGTCGCCCAGAGCCTCACCGGCGTCATCGTCCACCTCGAAGCCCTGGAGCACGTCGCCGGTGATGCCACCGCCGCTTCCGACCACCGCGCCCGCGCGCTCGACCTGGCCCGCGTCGGCCTCCGCGAAGCCCGTCTCTCCGTCCAGGGCCTCCGCGCCTCCGCCCTCGATGGTCAGGATCTCAGCGACGCCCTCGCCGCCGTCGTCAACCGCGCCGACGCCTCCGGCCAGGCCGCCGCGCGCTTCAGCCTTCAGGGCGATGCGGCCGGCGTTCCCGCGCCCATCGCCAGCGAGCTCCTGCGCATCGGCGAGGAGGCCCTCGCCAACGCCCTCCGCCACGCCGCGCCCAACCACCTGCTCACCAGCCTCCAGGTCACCCGCAACGCCGTTCGCCTCGTAGTCGAAGACGACGGTGCCGGCATCGACTCCGCCGACTCCAACGAGTCCGGCTACGGCCTGCTTGGCATGCGCGAGCGCGCCGCGCGCCTGGGCGGCACACTCAGCGTCGAAAGCCAACCCGGCGAAGGCACCCGCGTGCAGGCCCACATCCCGCTCCAGCCGGCCGCCGACGACCGATGATCCGCGTCCTCATCGCCGACGACCATCCCATCGTCCGCGAAGGCTTCGGCGCCATCGTCAATGCCGAAGCCGACATCCAGGTCGTCGCCCAGGCCTCCAACGGCGTCGAAGCGCTTGAGCAGGCCGCCCAGGCCAATCCCGATGTCGCCCTCATGGACCTCCGCATGCCCGAAATGGGCGGCGCCGAAGCCATCCGCCGCCTCCGCCAGGCCAACCCCGACCTGCGCGCCATCGTTCTCACGACCTACGACGACGACGACGCCATCTACGAAGCCATCCGCGCCGGCGCTCGCGGCTACCTGCTCAAGGACGTGCGTCCGAAGGACCTCGTCCGCGCCATCCGCCGCGTCCACGCCGGCGGCTCCCTGCTCCAGCCCGTGGTCGTCGAACGTCTCCTCGACCGCCTCGGCCCCGAGGAGGCCGACGACACGCCCCCGGTCGAAGCCCTCACCCCCCGCGAGCTCGAAGTCCTTCAGATCATGGCCCGCGGCGCCCGCAACCGCGACATCGCCGAGGAACTGGTGATCTCCGAACGCACCGTCAAAATCCACGTCGCCAACGTCATCGCCAAGCTCGGCGTCACCAACCGCACCGCCGCCGTCGTCCGAGCCATCGACCTCAACCTGGTCTCTCACCGCGACAGCTAGTCGAGTCGACCTCGCCGAAGATCTTCAGATAGCTGTTCTGATTGTAGTGTGAGTCGTACCGTTACCGGCCGTCTCCAGCCCCGGGCCTGAACTCCTTCAACGACAGCCGCCGCCCATTTCCCTGCCGCCTTAGATCCACAATCTCCGCCGCAATCGCAATCGCTATCTCCGCCGGCGTTCGCGCCCCGATGTCCAGCCCGATCGGCGCGTAGACCTTCTCGAACTGCTCCGGCCCATACCCTTCCGCCAGCAACGTCCCGTAGACGATGTGCACTCGCCGCCGGCTCCCGATCATCCCGATGTACGGCGCGGGCGACCCCAGCAGCCGCCGCAGCGCCAGTTCGTCGAACCGATGCGCCCGCGTCACCAGCACCACGTGCGTTCGTTCGTCGACCTCGAACTCGTCCAGGAACTCCTCGAACGGCCGCGCATGCACCTCGTCCGCCGTCGGAAACCGCTCGCGGTTGGCGAAGTCCGCCCGCTCGTCCACCACGATCGTCTCGAACTCCAGCACCGAGGCCAGCCGCGCCAGCGGCACCGCAATGTGCCCCGCCCCAACGATCAGCAGCCGCGGCGTCGCCATGATTGGATCCAGCAGGAACCGCGCATAAGTCCGCGCGCGCCGCGACACCGGCTCCCCCGCCGCGTCCAGGTTCACCGCCTGCGGATGCCCGGAGGCCAGCGTCTCTGCCGCCAGTCGCGCCAGCGCCCCGTCGATCTCCGGCGTCGCCACGGCCTGCGACAGCCCCTCGCCCGACTCGTAAATCGCCCGGATGCCAATCTCGCCGGCCTCGATCCCACGCGCGCCCACCAGGTGCACGAACACGATGGCCGCCCGCCGCGCCAGCGCCTCCTGGGCCGCCGCCACAGCGGCGGCGCGATCGATCACGGGCTGATCAGTGGAGCGTCGCTCCAGGCCTCCAGCAGCACCTCCAGCGTGCCGCCGCACACGTCGCCTTCGCCCTTGATGTCGTCGATCAGGTCGATCTCCAGCGCCCGCGACCGCCCGTCCGCCAGCACCCGGATCGCTTCGGCCCGCACGTCCGCTTCCACGCAGCCGCCCCCCACCGTCCCCCAGGTGGACCCGTCCCTGAAAAACAGCATGCGCGCGCCGATATCCTGCGGCGTCGACCCGCGGCTCGACACCACCACCGCCGAGGCCACCCGCTCACCCTCGGCGGTCCGTGCGGCAATCTGCCGGAAATACTCCTCCATATCGCCGCGATTCTATCGCCGCCACAACTTCGCCATCCGTCAGGTCCGAAGCCTTGGCGCCAATTGTGCTGGTTCGGCGACCTACTCCCAGTCCCGGGGACGGTGGAAACACCCGTGCCCATCGACAAGCTGTTCGGGGAACTGGCATTGCGGAAGCAGCGAGTGATCGAGCTCGCTGTACGTCGTTGTGGCTCTGTTCATCCGATGAGTAAAGCTCCCGATCTTCGGGCGGATGACGTGCACCGGCCGTCCGAATTCGCTTCGCACCAGCCTGATCGGCTCAACGAGGTCCGTATCGTTCGACACCACGTACGCTGACTGAAACGCGCGGCGCGCCGCGTCAAGCATGAGATACGTGGCCAGGTTGACGTCGGATCCCTTTTCTTCGGTCCGATACACCAGGACGCTTTCGGTTGGCTCCGCACTGCCTTCCTCAACGATCGGCGCAACGAGCTCCATCTGCTGCTTGCGACGAACAAAGCGTCCCTTGTGCACTCCTACGACGCCACCAATCGTGTCGAGCGCTCGTAGATAGATCAGTTGGCGCTCGCGTTGCCGTCCATCGCGACCAGTGTTTTTGACATCGCTCGTGAAATACCTGATTCGGTTGATCTGGTCGCCAGGACTCCCGATTCGGCGACACAGTTCGTGAATGTTGAGCCAGCGGTGCGGTGTCTTGCGGAGAGCGCCGTAGTAGAGATTCAGGCCATCGATGTAGAACCGGACGTTTGCCATAAAAATTGGGCCGGCCGTGGCCGGCCCTTACCCAGCCGTCGAGCCGGCTGGGGTGGTTGATTCAACTGTGAATCGACCAAATGCCACTGTCAAGTTTCTGCTCGCTTCCGAGCTGATATGTCCGACGCCAATAGAAGTCATGATGCTACATGCATCGAAGATCAGCAGCGCTAGATCGTTATGTAGCCACATGATGCAACGACATTGGCGCGGGCAATCAGGGTCCGGCACGACAACGCAAACAGCCTCGCGCTCCGGATCCCCCGCTTCCCTGAGAAGATACTGTTGAGACGCTGGCCAGCACCGTCACCAATGCACGACCACTCCGCCAACCAGCCGTTCGTCCGCAAATCCTGGGAAGACCCTGACCACGCCCGCGAATACGTCGACGCCGTGACCACCGTCGGCCTCTGGCAATCCGAGCGGCTGTTGATCGACCATTTCCTGCCTCGGGACGGCCCGATCCTCGACATCGGCTGCGGCGCCGGACGCACGACATTCGGCATGTACGAGGCCGGCTACCGCCGCCTGATTGGCTTCGACCTGTCCACCACCATGATCGCGGCGGCCCGGCGCATCGCCGCGGAGCGCGACCTCGCCGTCCGGTTCGAGATCGCCGATGCAACGTCTATGCCCTACGACGACGCGAGCTTTGACGGGGCGCTCTTTTCATTCCAGGGGCTTATGTGCATTCCCGGTGGGAAGCGCCGCCTACAAGTTCTGCGCGAAGTTCGACGAGTCCTTCGACCTTGCAGTCACTTCGTCTTCACGACCCACGACCGGGACCTTCCACGCTGGATCGACTTCTGGCGCGAGGAGCGGGATCGCTGGGATCGCAGGAAACAGGACCCGCGGCTCCTCGAGTTCGGCGACCGGATCATTCCGGATTACGATCTTCCGACCTACATCCACATCCCCACGCGTGCCGAAGTCGCCAGGCTCGTCGCCGACGCCGGCTTAATCCTCGTCGAGGGCAGGCTACGGTCCGAACTGGCCGTGGAGTCCGAAGCAGTCCGCAAATTCAGCGCCGAATGCCGCATGTGGGTAGTCAGGCGACCCCGGGAACGCGCCTGAGTCAGACCTTTCGCCAATCGAGTCACGGTGTCGCCGCTAGGCGCGGGGCCCTTAGAAGAACTGCCGAATGAAGTCCGCCCCCTGCACCCCCACCGCCGCAAACCCAATGTTCTTGATCAGCCGGCCCGCCCAGGACGCCACGAAGAATTTCCACCAGCCCAGCCGCGCCGCGCCCGCTATCGTCCCCGCCAGGTCGAAGAACGGGTTCGGCAGCGCCGCGATTGCAAAGATCACCAGCAGCCCCCAGCGCTTGATCCAGGCCTCCACCCGTTGGTACGACTTCCGCCGCTGGATCCACGGCGAACCCGTCACCCCCAGCAGGTACGACACCATTTCGCCCGCCACCTGGCCCGTAGTCCCCACCAGCACCGGCCCCCACACGTTGTCGAACGCGACGGCGAACACCGCGATGGACGCCCAGCCGAAACCCGGCAGCATGAACAGCGCGCCCGACTGCACCGACACCAGGAACAACGCCAGATAAGCCGGCCCGGCGTTCTGGCGTATCTCCTCCGCGTATGGAATGGCCGCCAGGCTGACGCCGGTGACGACCACCAGCGACGCCACCTGCAGCCAGAAGACGCGCTTGTCTACGACCGCGGGTCCCCGCCCGCCGGATTCGGCGGGCGGGAGTCTATCGGCCGGGGCGCTTGACGGGTCGGTTTCGATCTGCATGCTGTGGGGCGCGACGCACGCGCCAGTCCCATAGTCTCGCGGTTATGCCTGAGTTGCCGGAAGTTGAAACGATCCGCCGCGAGCTGGTCTCCTATATCGTAGGACGAAACGTGCGGCGCGCGACAGTCCTTGACTCCAAACTCACGCTCGGCCTGCCACTCCAGGAGTTCGAATTCCGCCTGATCGGCCAGCGCGTCGAGGGCGTGGACCGCCGCGGTAAGTACCTCCTGCTGCGCCTCACCGACCGGATCCTCGTCCTGCATCTCATGATGAGCGGCCGCGTCCACCTCCGCCCCGCCGAGGCTATTCAGCCCCATACCCGCCTGGTCCTTGACTTCGACCGCGACCCCGCCCTTCATTTCGTCGATGTCCGCCGCTTCGGCCGCGCCTGGGCGTTGGACGAAGCCGACCTGCCCACCGTCATTGGCAGCCTCGGCCCCGAACCCCTGGGCGACGCCTTCGACTGGCGCACCCTCCGCGACGCCTTCCGCAACCGCCGGGTGGCCGTGAAATCCGCCCTCCTGGACCAGCGCACCGTCGCCGGCGTCGGCAACATCTATGCCGACGAAGCCCTTTTCAGCGCGCGCATCCACCCCGAGGCCCCGGTCGACCGCATCTCCATCCCCAAGCTCAAGGCCCTCGCCCACGGCATCGTCGACGCGCTCGAATCCGGCATCGCCAATCACGGCACCTCGTTCAGCACCTTCGAAACCAGCCGCGGCGCCCCCGGCGGCCACCAGGACCACCTCCAGGTCTTCCGCCGCACCGGCCAGCCCTGCCCCCGCTGCACCCGCCCCATCCGCCGCATCGTCGTCGGCCAGCGCAGCACCCACTACTGCTCGTCCTGCCAGCGCCGCCCCCGCGCCTAAGCAGACCGGTCCTGAACGTGCCAAAGGGCGAGAGACCGTTCGTGGTGAGCCGGGTCGCCGTCCTCGGCGGCCCGTGTCGAACCACCCCCGGCTACAGCACCCAACCCTTCGTCCCTCTTCTCTTGTTTCTTCTCGCCCTGCTCACTTCTCTTCTGTCACTCCTCGCCCATACTCGTTGCTCGGATCCCGATAAACCGAGTGGTAGTGCGGCCCCCCGCCGCCCAACCGTCCTTCGGTCGAAAACTCGATGATCAGCGAAGGCCCCTGGATCCGGAAGTAAATCGGCCCACCGTCCACCTCGCCGTGCCAGGTAAAGTGCAGGGCGTCCAGTTCGCCCCAAATCTCCTCCATCCGCGCCTGCGCGCTCGCCGCATCCAGCACACCCACCCACAGCCCAATCGCGTCCAGCAGCACCTGCTGCTGCTCCGCGCTCCAGTCCCCCGCGGCAGCGCCCTGGATCTCGGGAACTACGCCGTCGCGACCCGCCCCCGTCTGCAACCCATTCGGCCCGCTCACCAGCGTGGCCAGCGCCTTCGCCTCGCCGTCCAGCGCACTGATCACCGCACGTCCCGCGTTCGCGAACGGTTCCAGCGGCGCCACCGTCGCGTTGCCATGCACAAACGTCGCCGGCTCGATCCCCAGGAACGTCGGCGACAGGTAGCTCCGCCCCTCCACCACCGTCACGTTCACCGCCAGGTGATGCCCGCCGAACTGCCAGCCCCACGGCGCCTGGTCTGATGGCTCCCCGAAGAACGCCAGCCAGTAGTTCTCCGCGCTGAACCGCGAACGGTCCCCGCCGCGCGATTCCGCCAGCGCGTCCTCCGCCCGCACGATCCCCGTCACCACCTCGTATCCCGCCCGGCTCAGGGCCACCGCCAGGAAGTGGTGCAACGCGTCCGTCTGCTCCAGGTCCAGGTCCACGATCCGTACCCCGTTCCGCTCGAAACGGACCGAACCCGGCGGCAGATTCGACCAGTTCGCCCGCCGCGAATCCTCCAACTCCAAAACCGCCACCATCCGCTGGTCGCCGCTCAGCGAGTCCAGAAACGCCGTGGCTGCGCTGACTGCCGGCGAACCCGGCGCAACGGTAGCGACAGCCCCCGGAGTCGCATCCGGCGGTCCGGCCGGGGAATGGCTGGGCGCCGTCTCGCTACCGCACCCCACAAGAACAACGGTCGCCAGAACGACTGCCGCCGCAGCCAGATACCGTCGGCGCGCTCCTGACACGAGCCAGTTCACGCAAACTTCTGCAGGTGCTTGACGGGGCTCGATTGCGCTGTCATCACACCTACGCTTGCGACGCCCTGCATTTCAGTCAGAGCGCAACGAGCCTAGCTTCTTTCGCCAAGAGTTGATCTCGGGCGCTGATCCCCTCCGCCCGACTTATCCACATTATCCACACCAAGTGGTGGACGCGACGTGATACTCTGCCTATTCTTTTCTCACACAGTGGTCACAAAGGGGTGCCTGATGAGTCTTGGCAAGGTCGTGGTGATTGTGACCCCGAAGTATTTGGCGGACGACGACTTTGGGTTTGTCAGGGTCACGTTTCCAGAACTGAACATCTTTGCTCATGGCAGAGACCGCGAGGATGCACTCGCGAATCTGAAGAGCCATTTCCGTCACTTCATCGAAGCTCTTCGCGATACGAGTGAACTCGAGGATCGCCTCGAAGAAACTGGCGTTGAGTGGTATCCCCTGCCGATAGCAATTGAGAAAGGCATACCCTACGAGGATCTTAGCCCCGGCCAGCCAGACGAGGATCAACCGTCGGAGACGGAGACGTCGGCTAGCAGACCAAGAACCCTTGAACTCGTCCTAGCGCCGGCCGCATAGCCGGGTGATCCGCTATCGCGACGTCCGGGCCTTCTATGAGCGTCACGGCTTTCAAGTCGTTATTCTCGGCGGCACGCGTGACGATCCGCGACGGACACTCTGTGTCTACCTTGTCGGTGCTCGTGGTCGGCGGCTGAAGGTGACACACCAGATTGACCAAGACGGGCTCTGCCATCCGCTGAATCTCTACGACGAGCTTGCGCCAATCGACCGTGACCTATCGGTAAAGCTCCACGATGAGATTGAGCGAATCAGATGGGTTCCAGGGTACGTTGATCCATAGAGGGAGACGGTTCCTCCGGTCAGCCCATGGGCTGCGCACTAGCCCCCGATTTGATTTACTTCGGCGTGCCGACGTCGCTTCGCGCGAAATTGATTCTGGCCAACCTCTCTTGAGCACTCGTAGTGAGTCCCAAATGCGCACAGATCAAGTGCGGTTCATATCCTGTAGTGCCAGGCAGACGTGACACCAGCCCGTCCGTACGGTGACACTCGACGCGAGGTGGCCACTGACCGATTGAGGCTTCGCAATCGGCCAGGACGCGTCGGTGGATCAGGATACGGTATGCCACTGGCGGCTTTCTGGCGAAACTTGAGGCTCGGACTTCACTGGGTGGCGCCGCTGTACCTTCCAAGCGGAGAGGTCATTCGCCCATCGGCGCTGACTCGCAGGGCAACAGGACGTTTTTTCGGATCTGAACTACGAGCGCTGGAGGGAATCTGGCAATCAGTCGGCCTTCGTCTCCGACGTGCCATTAGGCGATTTGCGGTTGACGAATCGGCCAGAACTGATCGGCCGCATGAAACTTCCTAACGCACCGATTGACAGACCTTTCAACTCCGAGGTTGCGCCGTCTCGACGGCGGCCCGAAGCCCATACGCTCTAGCGAGCTCGGCCGAAGATCCACCAGAGCACGCAGCGCACGCGTCCTTAGGCCATCCGCTCCGCGCCCACGTCTTCGGGCGCTCTCGGCGCAACCCGCAGCGTCCGCTCTCCCCGGTAGGTCACCTGCCCCGGCCCCGCGCCGCGTATCGGCCGTACCCGCCGCCGCTGCGTTACGTCCACCTCAACCGTCGCGTCGTCCCGCGCGGCGCTCAGATGCGCCGCAATCGACGCCGCCTGCTCAATCACCGAGTCCGGCGCTTCGCCCGAGGGACTCCGCAGCAGCACGTGCGCCCCCGGCACACCCCGCGCGTGCAGCCAGAGGTCCTCGGGCGCCGACTCCTGAAAGGTCAGCCGGTGATTCTCCGCCGCCGTCCGACCCGCCCGCACCTGGTACGCCCCCAGGGTCCATCCAGCCGCCGTTGGTGCCTCCCGCCGCCTGGCTTTCGATTTGCCGTACCCCGCCTCCGCCAGCGTCGTCTCCAGCGCCTGCCGTACCGCCGGCGAGTCCGCCCGCGCCAGGTCGTCCGCCGCCTGCCGCAGAAACCCCAGCTCCAGCTCCGTGCGTCTGATCCGCCGGGGCGTCTCCCGCGCCGCCGTCCGCCGGTCCTTGGCCTGCGTGAAATACCGCTGCGCGTTCTCCACCACCGACCGTCGCGGGTCCAGCTCGATCGTCTGCCCCTCGTACTCGAACTCCCGCGTCCCCGCCGGCAGCCCGTGCCCGAACGCCAACAAAGCCTCCCCGGCAGCCTGTAACTCGTCGGCCGCCGCGCTGGCCTCAAGTTCAACCCGCAACGCCCTCAATCGCCGCGTCGCCCGCTCCATCGCCGACGCAATCACCTGCTCCAACCTTTCCTCACGCGCGTCCCTGGCTGGTGCCGGCGTCGCCGTGGCCGCGTCAAACGCCTCCAGCGCCTCGCTCATCGACCCCATCGCCACGCACGGCTCCTCGAACTGCGTCAATTCATACGGCGCAAACGCCCGCCATCCGCCCTCGCCGGCAACCAGCGACGGCCGCCACTCCCCCCGCGCCGCATCCGCCAGGATCGTCCCCAGGCCCTGCAACACCGGCGCCCAATCGCTCACGTCGCCGGCGGACGCCCCTGCCGCATGCCCCGTGCGCGCCAGCGCCTCCCGCGCCAGCGTCGGACTCACCGCCCGCACCCCGCGCACCAGGACCCGCCATGCCGCCCCGCCCTGCGCACCGCTTCGGCGCAATGCCTCCGGGTTCACGGCCGCCAGCTCCGGCAGACCCAGCGCCGCCGGCCGCTCGTAATCCGCGCCCGGCTCGATCCTTCGCCGTCCGCCCTCGCCCCGCACCCGCCGCAGCGCCTCCCGGATCCGCCCTTCCTCGTCCACCAGCACCAGATTCGTCTGCCGCCCGATGAACTCCACGACCAGGCGTGTCCGCGTAGCCTGGTCCATCTCCGGCCCCTGCAGCTCGAACGTCAGGTCCAGGATCCGCTCTGCTGGCGGCTGCGCGATCTCCACCAGCCGAGCCCCACGCACCCATTTCCGCGCCAGCAGCACCAGCGGGCTCGCCGCCTGCGTCCCGGCTCGCGGCCACTGACGCGCAAACCGCACCCGCGGCCTGTCCGGATCCACGTCCACCAGCAGGTAGTGCCGTTCCCGGTGCCCGTAAATCTCCAGCGCCAGCGCCCCTGGCTTCGGCGACGCCACCCGCTGCACGCGCCCGCCCAGCGCCCGCTCCTCGATCTCCGACCGAAACGCCGCCAGCGTCAGCGCGTCAAAGTTCACCCGCGACTCCGGGCTCCGGCAGTACGTGGAACGGCTCCGACTTAGGCTCGCTGATCCACCGCGCCGCCGCCTCCGCCGCCACCCCCAGCGACTTCTTCAGGTCGCCCGTGGCCCGGTAAGCGCTGAACAACACCACCGCAAACACGTCCCCCGTCCCCGTCGGATTCCGCATCGGCCGTTCGACTACCGGGAACCGCAGCCAGCGCCCTCCCTCATGCGCCTCGATCGTCCCGGCGCCGTCCGTCAACACCCCCACCTGCGATCTCGCCAGCAGCGCCCGCGCCGTGACCACGTCTCCCGCCAGGTCCTCCGTACTCAGCACACTCACGTCGGCCGCCCCAAACGCCCGGGCCGCCGAACGCGGCAGATCCACCCGCACGTGACCGTGCTCGTCCACCCGCCGCAGCAACCCCTGCCCCGTCAGCGCCACAAAGTCCCGCCCCGCCACCGCCTTCACCACCGCCGGACCCGTTTCCCGCAGAATTGGCCCCAGGTGCACGATCTCCGCCTCCCGCGCCAGCCCCTCCACCTCCGCCGCCCGCAGCCGCGGTGCCCGCGCATGCACCAGCTGCACGCGACCCTCGGGCTCGTAGATGTTCGAGAACGTCGCTGCCGCATCCGCCCGCCCCGTGCGCCACTCGATCTCCGGCGCCTCGCCGGCCAGCCGCCTCGCATCTCCGGACGGCAGACGCGTGGCCACTACCACCCGATATCCCAGCGCCGCCGCCGCCCGGCCGCTGTAATACGCCGTCCCGCCAAACGTCGAACCGTCAGGCGTCAGGTCCGTCGTCACGTTGCCAAGCAGCAGGTACACCGGCCGCTCGGCCTCGGCGGTCATACGCCCCTGGCGGTCAGGCCCTCGGACTGATGACGACGCGGCGTTCGTCGCCCTCGCCAATGCTGTACGTACGCACATCCTCGTCGTCCGTCAGCGCCACGTGCACGAGCCGCCGCTCGTTGGCCGGCATCGCCTCCAGCGTGATCGGCTCCTGGGTGGCGCGCACCTCGTCCGCCAGCGTCTCCGCCAGTTCCGCCAGCTGTTCCGCCCGCCGCTGCCGGTAGCCGTTGACATCCACCGTCACCCGGCAGGGCCGTCCCAGCCGCCGCCCCAGCATGAGGTTTACGAGGTATCCGAACGCGCGCAGCGTCTCGCCCTGTCGCCCGATGAGTCGGCCGAAGTCGTCGTCGCCCACAATGTTGTAGGCCAGCGGGTCCTCGGACACGAGGTCAAAGTCCGCCATGAACCCCATGCGGTCAAGCAGGGTTTCAAGCAGATCCTCGGCCTCGTTCTCCAAGTCCTCACCGGACTCCAGAAGCTCGCCGCGCGGCCGCCGCGCCGGCGGCGCCGTCGCTTCGCTCGCGACCGTGGCCGCGGGCGCGGGCGCGGGCGCG
>JAPOWQ010000031.1 GCA_026707585.1 Chloroflexota bacterium
CCGCTGGGACCCCACCATGGCCACCTAGGACTTGCCCAGCCAATACAGTTGCTACGATGCTCCGCCACTCGATTTCAGGGTGCGCCTCTCGTACGGCTTCGGGAACATGCGTTGCGGCCTCGCCAATCAGTTCAAGGTTCCGCAGCGTCGCGTCATAGGCGAGCTGATCGGCAGTGAACGTAGCCTGGTCCATCCCACTCGTGTAGGACAAGACCCGTTCGCCGAACTCGATCATGTCCTCAACGTAGAGACTCCAGAGCCGCCTTCCGCCGCCGCCGTCAGACACCCACCGCCTCCTGCTCCACATAGGGGCGAAGCTCCGACCGCAGCGCCTTGTCCGTCACTAGGTCCACGCGTCGACCTAGAAGATCTTCGATATAGAACTGCACGCCGAAGTACGTGCGCGACGTGGCAGGCCCGTCAAATCTGACCAAAATGTCCAGATCGCTCGAGTCCGTTGCCTCGTCACGCGCAAACGAACCAAAAACGGCTAACTCAACCACCCCAAACCGCTCGGCCAGCGTCGGCTGGTGAGCGCGCAGCCTCTTCAGCACCTCCGCTCGCGTCATCAAATCACGCACCCTGTAAGGCTCAGGTCGCTAGGCCGGATTGACCCGGCCTGTCATAGGACCGGAAAAGACCGACCCGCACCACACCCGGAACGGCCACTATCCAGCCTAGCGTAGAGGTGTCGTAAGCCCTCGCCCAATCATCGGTCCAACGACCTGCCCAGCGTCTTCGCCTGAAATGCCAGACCAACCTCGGCGGGCGTACCCTAAGGGCCACCGAACCGCGCCAACCCGCCGCTTGCCCCCAAAGCCACCCCCATGCATAACCCCCACCTCCACCTCCTCATCGACGACCACGAAATCGCCTACCGCCGCGGCCTCACCCGCTTCATCGAGCGCCCCCACCGCGTCCAGGCCGATCCCGTCCTCACCGCCGACCACCCCTGGGAGCAAACCCGCATCAACCTCTGGGGATCCGTCTACTGGGACGACCGCGAAGACTGCTTCCGCATGTGGTACCTCGCCGACAACAAGGGCCGCCGCAACCAGTACGAAAACTCCCTCTGCCACGCAACCTCGCCTGACGGCGTCGCCTGGACCCGCGGCGTCTACTCCCACGTCGACCATCCCGACGGCGTTCCCAACAGCGTCGTTTACGCCGAACGGCGCCGGCCCGAAGTCCGCCGCCTCGGCCCACCTACTGTCCTGCTCGATCCCCTTGAGTCCGACCCCGACCGCCGCTACAAGCTCGTCGCCTTCTTTATCGATCACGACCACAACCGCGGCTACGTCGTCGCCTTCAGCCCCGACGGAATTCACTGGAACCCCGCCCCCGGCCGCGTCCACCTCCCCCGCGGCGACCGCACCTGCGTCATGCAGGACTTCCAGCGCGGCGGCTTCGCCATGACCACCCGGCGCGATAACGCCTTGCGCGACCGCGCCGGCGGCCACGCCTTCAAGCGCGACATCGCCCTTTCCCGTTCCGACGACCTCCTCTCCTGGACGCCCTCCACCGTCATCGTCGATGCCGACGACGATGACCCAACCGCCGCCGAGTTCTACGGCATGCCCTTCTTCAACTGGGGCAACCAGTACATCGGGTTCTTGGAGTACTACGACACCGTCCACGAAATCCTCAACGTCCAGCTCACCACCAGCCGCGACGGCATTCGCTGGAAGCGCGCCGTCTCCCGACAGACCTACTTCGATGTCGGCCCCTCGGACGCCTGGGACAGCACCTGGGTCGCCTTCGGTATGAATCCACCCTCCGTCCGCGGCAACGAAATGCTCCTCTGGTACAGCGGCCGCCCCATGGCCCACCGCCACCCCCGCGTCCCCCGCGGCTCCATCGGCATCGCCCGCGCCCCCCGTGACCGCTTCGCCGGCCTTCGCGCCGGCCCCGACGGCGGCGAACTCACCACCGAGTGGGTTCAGGTCGGCGGCCCCAGCCTCCTCCTCAACATCGGCGCCGCCAACGGCCCCGTCTCCGTAGCCGTCACCGGCGAAGACGCCAACCCCATCCCCGGCTACGCCCACGCCGACTGCGACGACCGGATCTCCAACGGAGTCGACGTCCCCGTCACCTGGAACGGCCAAAACCTCCAACCCCTCCTCGGCCAGCGTGTCCGCCTCCACCTCAAAATCACCTACGCCACCCTCTACGCCTACCGCTTCGCCGAGTAGCCTGTTCCCATGCCCCCCAACTTCCTCTTCATCACCACCGACCAGCAACGCTGGGACACCCTCCGCTGCGCCGGCAACCCCGCCATCCGCACCCCCCATCTCGATGCCCTCGCCGCCCGCGGCGTCCGCTTCACCCGCGCCTACCCCACCACCCCCATCTGCATGCCCGCCCGCGCCAGCCTGATCACTGGCCGCAGCCAGCGCGGGCATCAGGTCTTCGAGCACGAAATCAACCTCTCCGAGAACATCCCCGTCCTCGGCGACGCCCTCCACGAAGCCGGCTATACCACCGCCCTCTTCGGCAAACCCCACTTCAAGGTCTGGGAAATCGAGGACGCTCTCCCCGAACACCCACCCACCGGCGCCGCAGTCGATCCCCGCGACGGCCTTTGGCACGGCCCCTACTACGGCTTCGACCACGTCACCCACTTCACCGGCCACCGCAAACCCGGCGGCCACTGGCGCGTCTGGCTCGAACGCGAGCACCCCGGCAGCATTCCCCTCTGGGAACCCGAGGCCTCCCCAAAGCCCCCCATCCGACCCGGCGCCTGGCACAACGCCATCCCGAAGGAACACCACCACACCCACTACCTCGCCGACCAACTCATCGACTGGATCGACTCGCGCGCTCAATCCAATGAATCCGACCCCTTCTTCGCCTGGCTCTCGTTCCCCGACCCCCACGGCCCCTTCTGCCCGCCTGCCCCCTACAGCGACATGTACGACCCCGCCGACATGCCCCTCCCCGTCCCCGCCGACGACGACTTCGACCTCAAACCACCGCACTACCGCTGGTCGGTCGACCGCAAACACTCCTGGTACGGCGGCAGCCCCTCTGGATCCCAGGATCCTGACAACCAGCGCCAGGTCCGCGCCCTCTACTACGGCATGATCACCTTCATCGACGACATGATCGGCCGCGTTATCCAGGCCCTCCAGCGCCACGGCCTCGCCGAGAACACCCACGTCATCTTCACCTCCGACCACGGCGAAATGATCGACGACCACGGCCAGGGCGGAAAGCCCCCCATGACCTACGAATCCGTCATCCGCGTCCCCTTCCTCTGGGCCGGACCCGGCATCCCTTCCCACCGCGTCCACCACGGCCCCACCACCCACCTCGACCTCGTCCCCACCGTCATCGACCTCGCCAACGCCCCGTCCCTCCCCGGCATGGAAGGCCGCTCCTTCGCCCCCCTGCTCCACGGCCAGGTCGACACCCATCGCGACGCCGTCATAGTCGAACGCATCGGCGTCGAACGCCACACCAGCGAACCCATCATCCGCCAGAAAATTCTCGTCACCCCCCGCTACAAGCTCGCCCACTACGGATCCGCCATGCCCGGCGAGCTCTACGACCTCGACAACGACCCCGAAGAGTTCACCAACCTCTGGAACGACCCCGCCCACGCCCCCATCCGCGCTCAACTCACCGAGCGCCTCCTCACCGAAATCATCGACGACGAACTCGGCGACCCCGTCAACATCTTCCTACGCCAGCCCCTGTCGCCCTTCGGCTCCTTCCGCGACCCCGACCTCCGCCAACCCACCGAAAGCTACCGCCGCCGCACCCTCAGCCCCACCTCCCGCCTCTACAAGAAAAAAGACCCCCGCATGCTCCACAACGAACACCTCGCCGAACAACGCCAACAAACCGAGGAGTCCTAGACGCCCGACAACCCTTGCAAACGGCGGCGCCTCCACCGCCCGTCGTCACCTGACCCACAGTCCCCCAAAACCCGTCCTGAGCCTTTCGAAGAAGCCGAGTCGAACCACCCCCTCTCCCGTCGCGCTCCCCCTCGTCTCTCTCACTACGCTCCCCCTGCCCTTCGCCCCCCGCTCCTCACCCCCCGTCCCACACGCCTCAATCCCCGCCGGGAGGTATATGAACATCTCACAACGATATGACACCATCCGTGACGATTTCCTAATATCCCCTCTTCAGCAGAAGGCGCACCGACCAAGCCAACTGCATGAATCGTCATGGCGGAGACGAAAGGGCGGATCATGTCGGTCACGTTCGTGCTTGTGCCTCGGGCGTCGTGCGTCCGCCACCGCCAATCGCCCCTTCACACCGCTACCGGACCACTACCGGCAGCGGGCGGACTTCGCGGCGGTCGCTAAGTGGCGGCGCGCACCATTGAGAACCCTGTTCTCAACGGACTTAGCCGTTTTGGGCTTGACACGCGCCGAATGATGCCGGATACTAGGGTACCGTAGTTGAAGAGGTACCCCGATGGACCTGATCCAGATTCTCCGCCGGTTCCCCGACGATGCCGCATGCGCGAAGAACTCGGTCTGTTTTACCAGTGCGTGCCCCGCGACGATAT
>JAPOWQ010000002.1 GCA_026707585.1 Chloroflexota bacterium
GGCTGCGGGTGGTCAACGCCGACGAATCCGAACTCTACGCCAGCGCCAAGATCACCGTGCAGGCGGCGACGCACCCCGGCCAAGTTGGCCAGCCCACCGTGGACGCGCGCGATGCGGCGTTGTATGTGGACTGGACGGCGCCGGGGGACGGGGGCGCGGCGATCTCGCACCATGACATCCGGTATCGGGCCGGCACGTCGGGGCCCTGGACGCAGACTCGCGTGCCGTCCACCGCTACCGAGACCGTGCCCACGGACATGACCATCAGCAGTCTCAGCAACGGCACGGCGTACCAGGTGGAGGTGCGGGCCTGCAACACGCACGGCTGCGGCGACTGGTCACCCACGGCGACTGGCACTCCAAGCGCGATGGCGCCCGGCGAACTCCCCGGGGCGCCGCCTGGTGAAGTGACGGTCTTTGTTCCCTGCGGCGCCACGACAACTGGCGGCCTTGCCAAGCCCGCGTTGACTATCGCTCCGGTGCCGCAGCGCCGGGCCGCATTGATGTGGAACGGCACAACCGGTGCGGACAGGTACGTCGTCGAAGTTCGACGCTACGGAGTTCAGGCGTGGAGTTCTCCGGTGCATGGCGAGACCGTGACTGCCGAAGGTCGCAACCCTTGTTACACGCTAAAACTCGATGCAATCATGACGCTGGCGGGCGGTACGACCCAGGGCCTGGCCGAAAACGACGCCTACCAGTTTCGCGTCACGGCGCGCGATACCTCGAACGCCGGGATTGTCAGCGACGTCGTAACCCTTGTCGATACGCCCATCACGCGCGCCAACGGCGACAGTCGGGATGCCGGGGACGAGAACGGGCCCGGGCTGGCCGAGATCACGTGGAGACCACTCCACCAGCAGGTCGCTGGTATGCCGTCCAACGGTGAGTACCAATTGCGCCATCGCGTGGCACTTGGCAGCCACGCGAGTCCCGAGTGGGACCCGAGCAAGTTCGGCGCCTTCGCCGATCCCGTGACTGAGGCATCGAGCCCCCAAGAAATCGGGAAGCTTCAGCTCCACGAGATTTACGCGATCCAGTTGACCTACGACAGCGACAACTCGGGCACACCGGATGTATTCGCAGCGCGGGATGTCTACGTGTGGCCGTCTCGGAGCCAGGCGACATCGGGTAGTCGGATCGCGGGTTTTCCAGTTGTCCGAACCCTGAGGGACGCCACGTTTACTTATCGAATCTGCTCCGAGACCTTTTGGGTGGAGGGTGAGACACGCAGGACCGCGTGGCTTCGTCTCATCCGAGATGCGGCCGCTCGCTGGCAGGCTGCGGTGACGACGGATCTCGTCACCTTCAACGAGGACACCGGACCATGCATCACTTACGGCGACATTGCCACCCAGTGGGCGCGGGATGTCAGGGCAGAAGTCCAGCGACTCATGAAGGGAAATCCGCCAATTACCGATCTCGCTACGCTTGCCTCGCATATCGAGACCTTTGTCACGCGCACGCGCGAGGAACAGATGCGATTGTGGACGCCGTTCCGCGTGCGTATTGCAACGCGCAACATTCAAGATAAAGCGTATAACGAGATTCTCCTGTTCGATGACGAAAGCGCAAGTCTCAAGACTCTAATCAAGTACCGCGTGTTCGATGAACTCGCAAGTGACCTTGGTTCGACGAAGTTGTGTTGGTATGCCCGCGGCGACACGCCGGATCAGGCGCTTGGGTGCGCAGTTACCCAGGGTTTCAAGGGTCCCTTTGGGGAGACGCACTTTACGACGGATATATTTTTCCGGCGGAGTGCCTTTGTCGACGATCCGCTGGCTGTGCCTGGGTCCGACGCAAAGATGAATTTCTGTGGCTTCAAGAATAAACCCGAAGGCAGTAAAAGTGCCTATACAACAGCCGGCCACGAGATCGGCCATGCGCTTGGGATCACATCATACGCCGGTGCGGACAACTCACAGTGGAGTCTGCCTGGGCATCCACCATATGAAGTCGTCGACAGCATCATGTCCTACAACAATCAGCCGCGATGCGCGCCCTATCCGTTGGATCTTATGGCGATCCACGCTCTCTATCAGACAGTAGATTGATCCGTTTGATGATAAACACCTCAAATCCGGGCGCGCGACATCGGTCTTGGATTCGGCACTTAATGACTATCTCAATCTTGGCCGTACTTATGATGGCGGGATGTGGTGAGACACAGTGGGCCAGCGCAACGGATCACATGAGATTTCCTACGGCGACGCCTAAGCCTAATCCTCCATGTCAAGAGACTGATCGGCTAAGTCAGACTGCGCCGACACATAGAGTCGGATGGAGCGCGGATAGCTCAACAGTTTACTTCAACGTCGTGGAGCGAGATTTGCGCATTTATGCCGCGCGATTAGATGGATCAGACCTCGAGAATTCTGTCTCAGTGGGCCTGGGTGCGCAACGCACGTTCAGGGCGCAGTTCAGCAGTTTTGACATAGGTCCTGGACGTGTTGGGATTGTCTATGCGGCCTGTGTTGAAGACGACCGCGGGGGTACCGCCATAGGCAATGAATCTCTTGTGTCTCACTACGGCTTTGAATTGGCGGTGCTAGCGCCTGATGGATCGTCCAGACGGGTCACGACGGACTGGCATTTCGATAGCTACCCGGCGTGGTCACCGGATGGTAGCTGGATCGCATTCCTTTCCAGCCGCAACGCGTCGCGCTTCACAGACGCAGATCGGCCACCGATTGTGCGACTTGAGATGATTCGGTCTTTCGGTTCGAGTCGACGACTGGTGGATGCCGGCCATGCGCCGGGCACGTATGGGAGGATCGCCCACGTCCCGCCGCGGTGGTCGCCGGACGGCAGGCGCTTGGCGTTTGTGGTGGCTGAGGGCGACGTGAGCCGTGCGGGGGACGGCACCTACGCCATCGTGGTGACCGGCGTGTTCGACGAGGAGCGGCAGCGCCTGACGCGCACCGTCAGCGCCCCGGCCTGGTCGCCGGACGGCACGCGGGTGGCCTTCGCACGGGCCAGCCAGGATGGCGTAGGGCTCTACACCATTCGCCCGGACGGCACGGATGTCCGCATCCTGACCCGGATCGAGCGCTGGGCGGCGTCCCGGACTGATGGCCACCTGGCGCGGGTCTGGGTGCGCAACCTGGCCTGGTCGCCGGATGGCGAGCACCTGCTGTACACGTGGGACGACCGGGTGCATGTCGTGAATGTGGACGGCAGCACGCGGAGTTGGCGGCTGCCCGGACAGGGCGCAGAGCCGGCGGCAGCCTGGTCGCCCGACGGCTCCCGGATCGCGGTCGCGCTCAGCTATGAGGTCAGTTACGACCAACCGTCACGAGCGTCCAACGCGTCGACGGGGCGGGTCGTCCTCTACACCACGGCTGCTGATGGCAGCGACCGGCGGGACCTGGTCCTCAAAACCCCCGGGGGACGCTTGGCGGCGGCGGGTACGAGCGATGGGGCGGGTTGATGACTGACCGACTCCGCGCGGCGATTCACGCGCGGCATTGGCCGCGGAGGCTCAGACGCGGCGCTGTCGGTCAAATGGCCTTGGCGGCAGCAACGAGAAGGGGATGCGAGGCGGTGCCCGGGATGTGCGAGGCGGCACGGCGTGAGCCGGGTCCCTGGCCGTCGACCCGCTTCATCATCTCAGTCGTGCTGCTATTGCTGGCCGTGGCCATCGGCGGGTGTGCTGACCAGGACGCACCCGTGGCTGGGGCGCCACGCGCAACGCCAGCCGAGGGTTTGTCGGTCCTGGGCCACGTGGGCGACATGCGGCCGCCGCGGGGGGCGGACTCCGGGCCGACGGCCCACGTGCCGTCGGGTCCCGGCGGCCACCTCGCGGCGGCCACCGCGAGTGGGACACCGAAAGCCGACGCCGGGCGTGCCCGCACGCGAGCGAGCCATGATTCGACTGTGGTGAATCGATCCACGCGGCCGTCGAGCAGCACGTCAAGCGCCGCCGCGTACAGTGTGCCCAGCGAGGCGCCGTCGGTGGAAGAGCTACTGGCGAAAGGTTTGCATCTGGCGGAGGCCTCGCCAGCGCACCTGGCGATCCGGGGCACGCCCGCGGCGGGGTCGGTGCGCTGCGCCTGGCGCGGGATCGCGCGCACGGCGCAGCAGCGGACCGAGACGATCCGGTTCTGGTTTCAACTCGGCGCGACCGATCCAGTCCCAGATCCCATTGAATTAGAAGTGCTCTTCCGGGTCGTGCTGGATGGGATCAATCCCGAGCTTCGTGAGACCGCAAAGGCGAACTTCCTGGCCATCGCCCGGGGCGGGGAGTCGATGGACTATTTGTTCCTGACGTGTTTCGCCGACTACGCGGCCAGCCACTTCCTGCTGGGCAGTGGGACGACACCGACCACGGTGACGGTGGCCTACGACCGGATGGACGAGGCGGCGGCGTACGAGCTGTACGTCCGGGAGCACGAGAGCGGGACCTACGGGATCGACGCGCTGCAGACCCGCGGCGCGTACGAGGCGGGGTTGCAGGCCCAGGTGGTGGCGGCCG
>JAPOWQ010000065.1 GCA_026707585.1 Chloroflexota bacterium
GGTGCATTGGATCGATGGTGGACGTGGTGGACCCATGCGTACAGCGGACGTCATCCGCCATGATTTCGAGGCGCGGAATCGAATCCGCCCGCGGGCCGCGTTGCAACATCAGGTTCCGGTTCTGCTGGTAGGCGTTGGAGCGCTGGGCGTGTGGCTGAACCATGATGGTGCCCGCGTAGACCGACCGCGCCGCGCCGTCCAGCACGTTGACATAGAGCAGGTCGCTGGCCGCGTCTGTCGTCCGGTGATCCTGCAGCGTGTGGTGATCGGCAAACTGCGTGCCGTCCAGGTAAGCCACACCATTCAAGCGCACGTTGGCGCCCGGGCCGGTCAGCGTGGCTGAGATAGCGCCCTTGTGGAATCGCCCCCCCAGCGTCACGTTGGTTGTCGCCAGCTCGGCATCGCGTGCCACACGCGCGTGCTGCGAAAGAAAGCCACCGGCCTCGCGGTCCCAGGCTTGCACGTGCGTGTAGCTGAGCCTCGAGCCCGACCCAACGAACAGCTCCACGCAGCCATTGGCAAAGCCTGGACTTGCTTCCATACTCGAACGCCACCACTCCAGCACGTCAGCCGACGACCCGACGCCTGTCGAAACCAGCGTGCGCGGATACATGGGCTTGTCCGCCGCGTCGACCACGATCACGATCGGAGCTGTGAGCTCCGCCCCGGCTGGAATCCGCACAAACGCTCCGCCGGTCCACAGCGCGGCGTTCATCGCCTGCAGTTTCCCGGCTGAAGGCGGCGCCAGTTCCGTACCCAGACAGTCAGCTACCGTCGCGCCGTCCGTCTCCGCCGCCGCCGCCAGGCTGGCGACGGTGACGCCCGCACGTTGGGCTTCCGGCGAGGCGTACAGCACCTCCACCAGGCTCCCGCGCTGTCGCAGCAGCACGCTGGCGTTCGGAACTTCCATGGGCAGCGCGAGCTTGGCCGGCTCGGCCCCGTTGGGAGCTGGGGCCGCGCCGGCCCAATCCACCCAACTAGTGTCGGTGCGCCGCCACTCCTCATCGCTCCAGGCCGGGGCGGGCGTCGTCTGGTAGACGTGCCAGGCGGCCGCGCGCCGCTCACGCAGCCAGGCGGGCTCGCCACGCGACGCCGACAGGTCGGCAATTAGCTCGGGGGTAGTCAAGATCATTGTTGTGCGCGAGCCGATCTCAACCAGCGGGGCGACCCGTGCTCACGTGCGTCGGCAAGGCTGGTCAGTAACGCTAGCCGATCGAGCCTTCCATCTGGAGTTCGATGAGGCGGTTCATCTCGACCGCGTATTCCATCGGCAACTCCTTGACGATTGGCTCGATGAACCCGCTGACGACCATCGCCATCGCCTGCTCCTGCGTCAGCCCGCGGCTCATCAGGTAGAACAGCTGCTGGTCGCTGACCTTGCTGACCGTGGCCTCATGCTGGATGGCGACATCGCTCTCTTCGATGTCCATGTAGGGATAGGTGTCGGAGCGCGAACGGTCGTCGATGAGCAAAGCGTCGCATTCCACGTTTGATCGGCAGCGCTCGGCCTCCGGCATCACCTGCACGTAACCGCGGTAGGCGGTGCGTCCGCCCTTGCGACTGATTGACTTTGAGGTGATCAACGATGAAGTGTCGGGTGCGGCGTGCACCATCTTGGCCCCCGCGTCCTGGTGTTGATCTTCGCCGGCAAACGCGATGGACAGCACCTCGCCGTGCGCGCCCGGCTCCATCAGATAGACGGCCGGGTACTTCATGGTGACCTTGCTGCCCAGGTTGCCGTCCACCCATTCCATGGTGGCGTCGCGGTACGCGACAGCGCGCTTGGTCACGAGATTGAACACGTCGGTCGACCAGTTCTGGATGGTCGTGTAGCGGCAACGGCCGCCCTCCTTGACGATGATCTCGACAACCGCCGAATGCAGGGAGTCGGTCGCATAGACCGGTGCCGTGCAGCCCTCGACGTAGTGCACGTAAGCGCCGGGCTCCACGATGATCAGGGTTCGCTCGAACTGCCCCATGTTCTCGGCGTTGATGCGGAAGTAGGCCTGCAACGGGATTTCCACTCGCACGCCTTCGGGCACGTAGACGAAGCTGCCGCCGCTCCAGACCGCGCTGTTCAGCGCCGCGAACTTGTTGTCGCCATTGGGAATGACCGTGCCAAAGTACTCGCGCACGACGTCCTCGTGCTCGCGCAGGCCGGAGTCCATGTCCAGGAAGATCACGCCCTGCTCTTCCAGGTCGTCGCGGATGCTGTGGTAGACGACCTCGGAGTCGTATTGCGCGCCGACGCCCGCCAGGAACTTGCGCTCGGCCTCGGGGATGCCCAGCTTGTCGAAGGTGGACTTGATGTCCTCCGGCACGTCGTCCCACGAGCGGGCCTGCCGGTCCTGCGGGCGGATGTAGTAGTGGATGTCGTCGAAGTCGATGCGCGAGAGATCGGCGCCCCAGGTGGGCATCGGCTTGCGCTCGAACTGGCGCAACGCCTCCAGCCGGAAATCCAGCATCCAGGCCGGCTCGTCCTTCTGGCGCGAGATTTCCCGCACCACGCTTTCGCTCAGGCCTTTGGGCGACGTGTAGACGGGCTGAATGTCGTCGTGAAACCCGAACTTATAGGTGTCCAGCCCGACTTGGTCGATGTCTTTGACCGCCATGGTTATGTTTCCTCGCTGGCCGCTGAGGCGGCAAACCGCTCGTAACCCTCGGCCTCCAGCCGTTCGGCCAGTTCCTTGCCGCCCGACTCGACCACGCGCCCGTCAATCATGACGTGAACGCGGTCGGGCTCGATGTAGTTCAGCAGCCGTTGATAGTGCGTGATCACCAGTACTCCCAGCTCTGAGCCCCGCAACCGGTTCACGCCGTCGGCGACGATCCGCAGCGCGTCGATGTCGAGGCCCGAGTCCGTCTCGTCAAGTATCGCAAGTTCGGGCTCCAGCACCGCAAGTTGCAGGATCTCGTTGCGCTTCTTCTCGCCGCCGGAGAACCCATCGTTCAGATAGCGCGAGGCGAATTTGGGATCCATCCGCAGCATCTGCATCTTGTCCAGCAATAGCCGGCGGAACTCCATGACCGAGATTTCGCTCTCACGTCGCGCGTTCAACGCCATGCGCAGGAAGCTGGCGACCCGGACGCCGGGGATCTCGGCGGGGTACTGGAACGCCAGGAACAACCCCAGGCGCGCTCGCTCGTCGGTCTCAAGCTCCAGGACGTCGTGGCCCTTGAAGTGAACCTGCCCGGCGGAGACGTCATACGCGGGGTGCCCCATGAGCGCATTGGCCAGCGTGCTCTTGCCGGAGCCATTGGGGCCCATGAGGGCGTGGACTTCGCCGGCGCCGACTTCCAGGGTCACGCCGCGCAGGATTTCGGCGTCGTCGACGGAGACGTGGAGGTCGCGAATCGACAGAGTGGACTGGCCGTTGGTTGCGGACATTCGCGGTGGGAGGTCTCCTGATGCTGGTGGCCGTGACACGCAGTCATAGCGGCTTGGAGTAACGGTGCGCGTCGGGGCTCCTGGCCGGGCCCGACGCCTCAGTCCAAACGTAGCATCGCGCACTCGCGCGGCCAAGTTTATGCCGGTTTTTCGGTGAAAACCCCCGGCGGGCAGACGGGACGCGCGGCATTTCGTAGGCTTGGAGCAGTCGGAATCGGCGTCCCGCCGAGACGGGCGGGCGTTTCTCAAGGGGTTGCCGCAGCCATGCCGCCAAAGGTCCGTCGTCCACGCGCCGAATGGCAGGAACAGCTCGCGCAAGGCGTACGCGACGTGCGGGCCATTCCCGGACTGACCGAGGAGCAGTACAAACGGCTGGAGGCCGTGGCCAGGGAATACCCGTTCTTCACGACCCCGTACTACCTGAGCCTGATTGAGGAGATGGACGCCAGCGACCCCATCTACATCCAGCAGATGCCGGATGCGGTGGAGTTCGAGGATTCCGAGTTTCTTGAAGACGATCCGCTGGACGAGGAAGACGACATGCCGGTGCGGCACCTCACCCACCGCTACCCGGACCGCGTGCTCTTTGTCGTCACGCACACCTGCGCCATGTACTGCCGGTTTTGCACGCGCAAGCGCAAGGTGGGCAAGAACCCGGTGCCGCCGCCGCATGAGTTGGAGGCGGTGTTCGATTACATCCGGGCCCACCCGGAGATTCGGGACGTGCTGCTCAGCGGCGGCGACCCGCTGACGCTGACCGACGGCGCCCTGGAGTGGATCATCGCGAATCTGTACGACATTCCGCACGTGGAGTTGATCCGCATGGGGACCAAGATCCCCTGCGTCAACCCGGCCCGCATCACCGACGAGCTCTGCGAGATGCTGGCGCGCTATCAGCCGTTTTACCTGAACACGCACTTCAACCACCCACGTGAACTCACGCCCGAGGCTCGCGCTGCCTGCGGCCGGCTGGTGGACCACGGCATTCCGGTTGGCTGCCAGACCGTGCTCCTGCGTGGCGTCAACGACGACGCCGAGACTATGAAGCAGCTCATGCATGAACTATTGAAGGCGCGGGTCAAGCCCTACTACATCTACCAGGCCGACCTGGTGAAGGGAACCGACCACTTTCGAACGTCGGTGCAAAAGGGCCTGGAAATCATGGAAGCGCTGCAGGGGCATACCACGGGGTTTGGGGTGCCGCAGTACATCATCGACGCGCCGGGCGGGGGCGGGAAGATCCCGGTGTCGCCCTCGCGAATCGTTGAGCTGACCGACGAGAAGATTGTGCTGCGGAATTACGAGGGCAACGAGTACGAGTACCCCGCCGCCGGCTACGACGCCGATACCGTCCCCCGGGCGATTCCCGACTACTTCCCCGCCTTTAACGAATAAGCGCCCATATCGGGCCCGCCGGCGGCGCCGGCAGGCGCAAGTACCCTCCACAAACCGTCGCGCGGCCGCTGCGCCGGTCGCTGCGGCGCGGGTCCCGCCTTGCGTCGATCACGCTGGCGTAACAGACTGGCGTCGCTGTCGTTGGATTGCTGTAACGGTGTGTCCTATCGCCGGTCGACGGCTTTCACCGCCTTGGGAGTTGAGATGCGCAAGCTAGTCATTGGTCTCGTCGTTGCAATGGTCGTGTTAGCACTGGCCGCTCCGACCCACGCGCTCGAATGCGACGGCATCAGGCTCAGCGACGGCTGCCTGTTCACCAAGACCGGCGGCGATACGCCAAACGTGCCTGACGATGGCTACGCGGTGACCAATGCTGGCGAGGTGCCGATGTGGGACTTCGTGCGCGACAAGGACCTCCAGGCGCTGGGCTACCCCATCAGCGGACGTTGGGTGGAAGGCCCCTTCACGCTGCAGGCCTTTCAGAAGGTGATCCTGCAATGGGATTCGGTCAACGGACGCATGAACTGGTACAACACGCTCGACGCGCTGGCCAACCGCTATCCGCGGGTTGAACTGCCCAATGTTCCGCCGCACCAGGTCCTGCCTGAAGATCGCGGTGTCACCAACTTCTCGGTCATCGTCCAGAACCATCTGGCGCTGCTTGACGCGAATCCGAAGATCAAGGCGGAGTTCCTCGCCGAGCCCAACTGGCTGAATCTCTATGGCCTCCCCATCCGCTACGAGGAACGGGAAGTCAACGGGAATCCGCAGGGCCTGCAGTTGCTGCGTGCCCAGCGGATCGTGTTCGAGGTCTGGAACGTGCCTGCGCCGGGCACCTCGCTCGGACGCGTCGGGCGCCAGAACGTCCCCGACAAGGTGAAAAAGCTCAGCAACGTGATCATTCCGAACGCCGCCAAGCCACCCATCACGGCGGCCCAGGCCGGTGACGCCGACGCGGTGCCGCCGACGACCACCCCGGTCACGACCACCACCCCCACGACCGACCGCACGCCGGTGCCCAGCCCCGAGCCCACGGCTCGGACGACACCGGTGCCGGTGTCCAATATCCCCCTGCCGCGAACGCTCCCGCGTGGGCTGACCGGCTTCGGCATCCAGGGTGAGTTCCGCCGTCCCGACGACGGTCGGCTGGGTGACCTGATAACTGGCGCCGGGCTGAACTGGGTGAAGCAGCAGATTCCCTGGCAGGAAGTGGAAACTCGCCCCGGCGTATTCAACTGGGGGCCGACCGACCGCTTCGTCAACACGATGCGCGGCAAGGGCCTGAACATCCTGCTGAGCATCGTGAAGTCCCCGGACTTCTACAAGGCCGAGCAAAGCAAAGTCGGCACGACGCACGGTCGTCCCCACAGTCCGGAGACGCTGCGCGACTTCATGCGCGAAATGGCGGCGCGCTACAAGGGCCGCGTCCAGGCCTATGAGATCTGGAACGAGGAGAACCTCTCGCTCGAGTGGGGCACCTTCTCCAACGCCTCCTACAGCCAGTTCATCCAACTGCTGAAGAACGGCTACTGGGGCGTCAAGGAGTCGGACCCCAACGCGATCGTGGTGCTCGGCGCGCCGACGCCAACCGGCGTGATGAACAACACCATTGCCATCGATGACGCGATCTACCTGCAGCGCATTTTCGACTTCAATAACGGCGAGGTCTTCAACTACTTCGAAGCTCTGGGCGTGCATCCGAACGGTGGCCCAAACGCGCCGGACGATTGGGTCGGCCGCGCCCACAACAGCAACGCCAAGTGCGGCGGCGGCTGGTCCACCCACCCCAGCTTCTTCTTCGACCGCTACAAGGAGCTCTACAACCTGATGGCGGCCCGTGGGCACCCGGAGAAGACGGTCTGGTTCACCGAGTTCGGCTGGGCCACGATTGACGGCCCCGGCGCGCCCGCCGCGCCCGCCAAGGGCTACGAGTACGCGGCCTGCAACTCGGAAGCCGATCAGGCCAACTTCTTCGTTCGGTCCTTCGCCAAGGTTCGGGCCGAAAGCCCGTACGTCACCCACATGATCATGTGGAACCTGAACTTCCAGCAGGTTGTGCCCAACACGGACGAAAAGTGGGCGTTCGGAATCCTGCGTGCCGATCTGTCGCCGCGACCGGCCTACAACGCAATCAAGGCGATGCCCAAGTAGCGCCAAGGCTGCTAGCGAGGCGGGGCCTGGACGGGCAGTCCAGGTCCCGCCTCTTGTCAAGTCGGCCCAGGCCGCTCCGCGCTGCGTAGACTCGTTGCATGGGCACGCTCTTCGTGGTCGCGACCCCGATCGGCAACCTGGAGGACCTGACCTTCCGGGCGGCCCGTGTTCTGCGCTCGGTGGAGGTAGTGGTAGCCGAGGACGCGCAGCGCGCCCGCAAGCTCTTGGGGCACTTGGGCTGCGCCCCCAAGATCATCACCTACCGCGAGGACAGTCCCGAGAGCCGCGAGGACGCCGTCATCGAACGGCTGCGGGCCGGCGACGCGGCGCTCATCGTTGACGCGGGAACGCCCGGCGTCTCCGATCCAGGCCCGGACCTGCTGGCGCGTGTGCGGGCCGAAGGGTTGCCTATCGTCCCCATCCCAGGACCCTCGGCGCTTGCGGCGGCGCTCTCCGTCGTGTCGTTCGCCCGCCAGCCCGTGGCATTTCTGGCTTTTCTGCCGGAGCGGCGGGTTCGGCGGCAGCGCCTCGTACGCCGCGCCGCCGACACGGCGCGCACGCTGGTCATCTACCTGCCGCCGCACGGCGCGGCGGCGCGCCTGGCCGAACTGGAATCGTGGTTGGGCGATGTTCCGGCGGCGCTGTGCCGCGAACTTACGAAGCTCCACGAGGAAATCCTGGAGTCCACCCTGGCTCACATTGCCAACCGCGTGGCCGTCGTAGGCGCCCGCGGCGAACTCACGGTCGTAATCGACGTCGGCGGCGTGGCTGAGGCGCCTCAGGTCGACCAGGCGACGGTGGAGGAGCAGCTGCGAATCCATCTGGACGCTGGAACGCGACCGGCCAAAGCGGCCGGTGCCGTGGCGCGGGCGCTGAATCTGCCCCGCGAGGATGTTTACCGAATTGCGCGTGAGCTGCGCGAACCGCCGCGCGGCAGCGCGTAGAATCGCGCTGTCGACCACCGCACGGCCACTAGTCCCACCTTGTCGCGCTACTACCTGACCACGTCCATCCCCTACCCCAGCGGCGAGCCGCACGTGGGGCACTCGTTCGAGATGATCACGGCCGATGCCATGGCGCGCTATCGGCGGCTGCGCGGGCAGGACGTCTTTTTCTTGGGTGGCCTGGACGAGAACAGCCAGCGCGTCAGCCGTTCGGCTCGCGAGGAAGGGATCGAACCCCAGGCCTACGTGGATCAGGCCGCCGTGCGCTTTCGCACGGCCTGGGATCTGGTGGGCGTGGAGTTTGACGACTTCGTGCGCACCACGGAGCCGAGGCATCTGCAAACGGTGCGCGCGTTCTACCAACGGGTGTTCGATAGCGGCGATATCTACTTGGGCCGGTACGAGGGCTGGTACTGCGTTCGCTGCGAGGCCTTCTACGGCGACGACGAACTGGTCGATGGCTGCTGTCCAACGCACCGCGTGCCGCCGGAGTGGGTGGAAGAGGACAACTACTTCTTCGCCCTGTCGCGCTACCAGGAACCGCTGCTGGAGCTCTACGAACAGCGCCCGGACTTCGTCTGGCCCGAGTCGCGGCGTAACGAGATGCTGGGGTTTCTCCGGCAGGGGCTCAAGGACTTCAGCATCTCGCGAGCCACCGGCGGCTGGGGATTGCCGTTGCCGAACGATCCCAGCCACGTCATCTACGTCTGGTTCGACGCGCTCATCAACTACATCACGGGGATTGGCTTCGGTCAGCCCGGTGGTGACGACCTGTTCGCGCAGCGCTGGCCCGCGGACGTGCATGTCGTCGGCAAGGACATCGTGCGCTTTCACGCGATTTACTGGCCGGCCATGCTCATGGCGGCGGGCGTGGAGGTGCCGCGGCAGGTCTGCGTGCACGGCTGGGTCAACTTTGCCGGCGAGGAGTTGAGCCAGAGCGGCGGCCACGTCGTGCGCCCCGCCGAGGTCGTTGAACGGTTCGGCTCGGACGCGCTGCGCTATTTCCTGCTGCGCGAGGTGGCCTATGAACGCGACGGCGACTTCACCTGGGAAGGCATGGCGCGCCGTTATCAGCACGACTTGGGCAACGACCTGGGCAACCTGGTGTTGCGCAGCACCTCCATGTTGCATCGCTACCTGGACGGTGTGGCGCCTGAACTCACGAACCTGACGAGTCAGGAGTCTGAGCTGCGCGCGGCCGAGCAGACCGCCTGGGAAGTGGCTGCCCACCAGTACGAGAACTGGCGCTTCCACTTGGCCCTGGCCGCCGTCTGGCGCTATGTCACCGCTGTGAATCAGTACATCGAGCGGACCGAGCCCTGGCGGCTGGCCAGGGACGACGCCCGGCAATCGCGGCTGCGAACGGTCCTCGCCATGCTCATGGACGCGCTGCCTCGTATCGCCACCATGATTCGTCCAGCTATCCCGCAGACGGCGGACGCTATCGAGGAGCAACTGGGAATCGTGGGACGGCCGGCAGTCTGGGGTGACGACGGCGGGGTGATCGAAGCCGGACAGCAGGTCCCCGGCGGCCCGCCGCTGTTCCCGCGTCTGGACGGGTAGCCCGGCTGTTCGACAGTCACGCGCACCTGGCCGATCCGGGCTTTACCGAGGACCTGGACGCCGTCCACGAGCGCGCCCGCGACGCCGGGGTCTCGGAGGCGCTGGCGGTGGCGACCGACCTGGGCACGAGCGAGCGAGCCATTGCCATCTGCCGGAACTTTGCCGGCTGGTACCCCACGGTGGGCGTACATCCGCACGATTGCGGCGGCTTCCACGCCGCCACCGTCCAAGCTCTTCGCGACCTGGCCGGCGACGCCAACGTCCGGGCAATCGGCGAAACCGGCCTGGATTTCTACCGCGAGCATCAGCCGCGGGCGTTACAGGAACGCGCCTTCCGTGCCCATTGCCGCCTGGCGGCCGAGCTTGAATTGCCGCTGGTCGTGCATCAGCGAGACAGCCTGGACGAAGTCGAGCGCGTACTGGCTCAGGAGCTTGGACCAGCCGGCGGGGTCATGCACAGCTTTACGGGACCGCCCGAATCCGTCGGGCGCTTCGTGGACCTGGGGCTGCACCTCTCGATCTCAGGCATCGTGACCTTCAGGCGGGCGGACCAGATGCGCGAAACGGCGGCCGCCGTTCCTGCCGAGCGGTTGCTGATCGAGACGGACGCCCCCTACCTGGCGCCGACGCCCCTGCGCGGACGCCGCAACGAGCCGGCCTACCTCGCGCATACCGCCGCCGTGGTCGCGGCAGTGCGAAACGTGTCGGTATCCTCGCTGCACGCATTCACCACCCGAAACGCTCGCAAGCTCTTCCGGTGCGCTCCCACGTCGTGACGGACCGCCGACCGCCGCGCGATCTGGCGGCCATCCTGGCTCCCGTCCAGGCGGGACAAGCGCAGGTCGAGGCGGTGCTGGACCGCTGCGCGGCCGACAGCGAAATCCCGCTCTTGCAGACGGTGCTGGCTTCGGTTCTGGGCAGCCAGGGCAAACGCTTGCGCCCCGCCATCGCGCTACTCATTGGGCAGGCGTACGGCGTGGACCGCGAGCAGGTCGTCCTGCTGGCCGCGGGCACGGAAGTCCTGCATAGCGCCACGCTCGTGCACGACGACATCGTGGACGAGGCGGATTCGCGGCGCGGGCAGCCCTCAATTCACGCCGCCTGGTCCACGAAAGTCGCCGTGCTGGCGGGTGACTACCTCTTCGCCAGCGCGGCCGACCTGGTAGCCCGGCTGAACCGCCCCCAGATCGTCCGGCAGTTCGCCGACACGATTCACGTCATGTCGCGCAGCGAGTTCGTTTTTCCGAGTTTCAACGGCGACCCGGAGGCAACGCGCCGGCAGTACTTGGAGAAGATCAGCGGCAAGACCGCCGCCCTCATTGCCCTCGCCTGCGACGCGACGGCGGTGCTGGCCGACGCGTCAGGCAGCGAGGCCCGGGCCCTGCACGACTTTGGGTGGGCGCTGGGCATGGCCTTTCAGGTCACGGACGATGTCCTGGACATCGCCGGTGTCTCGCAGCAGACCGGTAAGCCCGTCGGCGGCGACCTGCGCGCCGGCCTGCTGACCCTGCCAGTGGTCGAATACCTGGCTGGCGCCGCATCGCCACCCCTCGCGATGCGGCGGCTGGCGGACGGCGAAAGTCTGTCCGAGGCCCAGGCGGCGGAAGCGATCCAGACGCTGCGAGCCTCCGGCGCGCTGGATGCGGCGCGCGCCGTGGCGCGGTCCTTCGCGGACCAGGCGCGTGCGGCGCTGACCCGACTGCCGCCAGATCCGGCCTTCGACGCGCTGGCCGATCTCGTCACCTACGCGACCGATCGGCACACCTAGGTCCCGCGGCTGACCGCCGTGCCAGCCCGCAAGGCCTCCTGGGTCCGGCCGATGTTCAATGCCATTGCGCCGCGCTACGACCTGCTCAATCTCCTGATGAGCTTCGGCATGCATCACGGCTGGCGGCGGCGCGCCGTTCGGGAAGTCCTGGCGGTTCAGCCGCGGGTCGTGCTGGACGTCGGAACCGGAACGGGCGACCTGGCCTTGGCGCTGGCTCGCCACTCCGGCGCGGGACCCGAAATCGTCGGCCTGGACTTCGCGGGGGGAATGCTCAGCGTGGCGAAGCGGCGCGCCGACGAAGGCCAGGCCGGCTCGGGTGCGCGCTTCATTCTGGGCGACGCCTTGCGCCTGCCGCTGGCCGACGCGTCCGTGGACGCGGTCGTGAGCGGCTTCCTGCTACGCAATGTTGACGGGCTGGCCCAGGTCTTTGCGGCCATGGCGCGCGTCCTTCGGCCCGGCGGCCGTCTGGTGATCCTGGAAATGACACCAATGCGGCGCCCGCTGCCGCGCGCCCTCTTTCGCCTCTACTTCAATCGCTGGGTGCCGCTGCTGGGGCGCCTGGTCAGTCGTCATGCCAGCGCCTATTCCTGGCTGCCGCAATCGGTTGACGAATTCCTGGGCGCGGAGGCGTTGGCGGACGTGATCGCCGCGGCCGGGTTCGTCGACGTGCGCGTGCATCGCCTGGGGCTTGGAAGCGTGGCCCTGCACACCGCGACCCGGGTGTAACCGTGTCTGCCGCCTGGTCGGTATCGAGCCCTGCCCAGTGGAACGACTTCGCGGCCGCCCACCCGGCCGCCAACCTGCTGCACGCCGGCTCCTGGGGTGACCTCAAGGCGCGCTACGGCTGGCGGGTGACGCGGCTGGCCGTGGGCGACGTTAACGCTCCGCGCGCGGGACTTCAGGTTCTCACTCGAACCCGCCGCGTTCCGCCGCTGGGACCGTCGATAGGTCTGGCCTACGTTCCGCGGGGTCCGCTGGCGGATTCCGACGCCGACGCGCGGGCGTTGATCGAGGCGGCGTCCCAGGATGCCCGGCGCCTGGGGGCATCGCTCCTGCGTGTCGAGCCCGTGCGCGCTCGGCACGCGGCCGTGCTGAACGCGCTGGGCTTTCGTCAGACCGATGCATTCGTGCAAGTCCCGCGGACGGCGGTAGTGGATCTGGCGGCCGACGACGCCGAATTGCTGGCGTCGTTCAAGTCCAAAATGCGCTACAACATCCGGCTGGCGGCTCGGCGCGGGGTGGAGGTGGCCAGAGAATCGAGCGAGGCCAGCTTCCACGCCTTCTATGAGTTGACGACCGCCACGGCGACCCGGCAGGGCTTTGCGGTCCATGCCGCCTCGTATTACCAGGACGTAGCGCGCACATTCGGGGATGACGCCGGACTCTTCGTGGCGCGCCATGACGGGCGCGCCCTGGCGGCGCTCCTGGTCGTGGCCTTCGGCCCGGAGGCCGTCTACCTGTATGGCGCGTCCTCCAGCGCCCAGCGGAGCCGCATGGCGCCGCACGCCACGCAGTGGGCGGCCATGCAGTGGGCGCGCACACGCGGCTGTCGACACTACGATCTGTGGGGGATGGCCGATCCCAACGATCCCAACGACCCGATGGCCGGCGTGCATCGCTTCAAGCTGGGATTCAACCCGCGGCTGGTGGAATACCCCGGCACCTTCGACTTGCCGCTCCAGCGCCTTCGGGCCTGGGCGCTGACGTCCGGCGCGTTGCGCGCGCGCGCGGCGCTGCAGCGCCGGCGCGGACGGCCACAGAACTGAGGCGAGTCACGGTGGAGGCGGCCTTCGAGTCGTTGATTGTGGATCTGCCGGGGGCGGAGCTGCTGCGTTCCGCCAGCGCACCAATCCGCGACATAGCTCACGATTCACGCAACGTGAAACGGGGAAGTTGCTTCGTTTGCCGGCGAGGTCTTCGGGTCGACGGCCACGACTATGTAACCGCCGCTCTGGCCGCGGGCGCCGCGGCAGTCGTGGCGGAACGCCGGGTTCACGCCCCTCCAGGCGTTGGCTTGGCCATCGTGCCCGACGGTCGCCTGGCGCTGGCCAGCCTGGCGCGCCGTTTCTGGGGCGAGCCGGACCGCCGGCTGGGGCTGGTTGGCGTGACCGGCACCGACGGCAAGACCAGCACGTCGCGACTGATCGCCTGGATGCTGGGCGCCTACCTGCCAGGAGTCGGCGAGCTGACTACCGTCAACACGCGCGCCGGCGGCGCCGATCTGGAAAAGACCGGACGACTCACAACCCCTGAAGCCCCCACCGTGGCCCGGCTGCTAGCCCGAATGGTCCAGGGCGGCGACGCCTGGGCCGTCGTCGAGGTGGCGTCGCACGCCCTGGAATTGGCGCGCGTAGACGGTTTTGCGTTTGACCGCGCGGTGATCACCAACGTGACGCATGAGCATCTGGACTTGCACGGCACGCTTCAGGCCTATCGAGCCGCCAAGCGACGGCTCCTGGAATTGGTCGAACGGAGTCCGGACGACGCGCGCGGCAAGGCCGCCGTGCTCAATGCCGACGATCCGGTGACGGCTGGCTTCGCCGACGGATGCCCAGTTGACGTCCTGACCTTCGGGGAAACGAATCCCGCCGATATCTCGGCACACTGCGCTGGCGTCACGCCCGACGGGCTGGTGATAGCGGGCGACTCGCCGTGGGGCTCGTGGGAGGCGTCCACGCAACTGCGCGGGCGCTGGAATGTGGCCAATGTGGCTGCCGCGGTGGCCTGTCTTGGCAGCATCATGGGCGACCTATCGGCCGGCGTGGAGCGATTGGCGTCGTTTGCACCCGTCAAGGGTCGAATGGAGACCGTCGCGGCCGGGCAGCCGTTTCACGTCATCGTGGACTTCGCCCACACCCCCGCCGCGCTGGCCGCGTGTCTGGCCGAAGTTCGGGCGGACACCCGTGGCCGCGTGCTGGCGGTATTCGGCAGCGCCGGGGATCAGGACGAGGAAAAGCGCCCGATGCTGGGCCGCGCCGCCGCCGAGGGCGCGGACGTGGCGATCGTCACCAACGAGGACCCGCGACGGGAACGCCCCGAAGACATCGCCCGCGACGTGATCGCCGGGCGTACCCGTGGCGGTGCGCGCTTCGAAACCATGCACGACCGGCGCGCGGCCATCGCTCGCGCCTTCGAACTGGCCCGCGCGGGCGACACGGTGGTGCTGGCCGGCAAGGGCCACGAGCAGTCTATTCAGTTCGCCGACCGCGAGGAGCCGTGGGACGAAGCCGGGGCCGCGCGCGCGGCGCTGGCCGATCTGGGCTACGGCGAAGGCTGAAAGAAGCCGGCGCTCAGGCCGTGCAGCCCCCCGGCTTCACGCCACTGCCGTTAGTGTTGAACGAACTCCCGCAGCCGCAGGTCTGCTCCGCGCTGGGATTCCTGACCGTGAAGCCGCGACCCATCATGCTGTCGATGAAGTCGATCTCGGCCCCAACCATCATGTGGGCGCTGGAGCTGTCGACAAAGATGTCCACGCCGCGGGACTCCAGGACGATGTCGGTGGGTTCGGGCGCGCGGGCGATAGCCATGGCGTACTGGTTGCCGGCGCAACCGCCTCCCATGACGGCGACTTTGAGCGCTCCGTAGGGCTCGCCCTTGCCCTCCAGGATCTCGCGAAAGGCGCGCGCGGCGCGCTGGGACAGCGTCACCGCGGCGGGCGGTTCGGGTGGCGGCGGTGCGGACATAGGCAGCGACATCCGCTCGGCCGGTGGCTTGTCTTGCGGCAGGCCAATGCGTTCGCCTGTTTCAACCGCGCTCATGCGATCCCCCAGCGACTGTTGGTAAGAGTCTTCCGTGCGCTCCCCTGAAACTAGCACGCAAAGGCGATCTGCCGGTAACGGCGCTCCGGCATGGCCCGCTGCGCCGATAAGATAGGCGCCGACGACGCCTCGCCAGCCAAGGACACGCAGCCATCCGCGACGCATCCTGTCAGCGCGACGTGCGCGGCGCGGTGGTGGCTCGGATTCGGCGGGCCAGGCGACCGCTGATCGTTTCGCATCGGAACCCCGACCCCGACAGCCTTGGATCGGCCCTTGGACTGGCGGCGATTCTCGAGGCCTTGGGCGCGTCCCCCGTCTTGGCGGTCAATGAACCCGAGAACATAGATGCGGTCATGGCCTCAATCCCGGGAACCGCGCGCTTCCGGGCCTTGACCGCTGACTTGCTGGCGGCGCCGCCGGACGGCCATCCGTTTGACGCCCTCTTTTCCGTCGACACGGCCAGCATCGACCTGTTGAGCGCGGACGAGCGAGTCCGAACGGCGCTACGCGCGATCCGACCCATCATCAACATCGACCACCACATCACCAACGAGCGCTACGGCGACGTGAACTACGTCGTCTCGGACGCCGCCGCCGCGGCGGAAGTGATCTGGATGCTCTCGAGCACGCTGGGCGGCGGCATTTCGCGCGCTGGCGCGATCGCGCTTCAGGCCGGGCTGGTGGCCGACACGCTGGGCTTCCAGACCCAGGAAACCGGGCCGCGCACGCTGCGCGCCGCCGCCGCGCTGCAAGCCCTCGGCGGCGTCACGTCGGACATCCCGCGCCGGGTGCTCAACGTGCGTTCCTTCCAAGCGTCGCGCTTGTTGGGCGCCGCCCTCGCCGCGGCGGTGCGCTCGGCGGACGGACGCGTGGTCTGGACGCAAGTCAGCGCCCGGATGGCGGCGGACGTCGGCGCCCGCATGGCCGATGCGCAGGGCATTCCGAATGCCCTGCAATACGTCGCGGATACGGAGGCCGTGGCAGTGTTCTACCAGGCGGATGCTTCGCGCACCCGGGTCAGCCTGCGCTCGCGGGGGACACGCATCGACGGCGTGGCCGCGGCCTTCGGCGGCGGCGGCCATGCGCTGGCGGCGGGCGTCACCCTGGCCGAACCGCTTGACATCGCGACCGAGCAGGTACTGGCGCGCTTGGACCGGACACTCAACGGACGCTAAGTCTGCGACGGGCGTAACGCCGGGACGCTCTGTTGCGGTCCCATAGTGACCGAAAGTTCACCTGATCGTTGGTAGACTTGAGGCACGCTGGGCGAGTGTCATGGCTCCTTGGGTGAGTCTGAGCCTGATGCTTGATAGATGCTGCGGCGACTGTTGAGGGCCATCGTGCGACGCTGCACTTCACGAGCGAGGTCCTGCGCCAGAGCGACGGTTTGTGGCGTGTGTCTGGTACTGGTCCTCGCTCTCATGGCGGCGTGCAATGGCGACCCTGTTGCGCCGACCAGCGTGGATGTTCCTACGCAACCGCCCCCGAGTACCGACAGTCCCTCACCGGTTGCCGTCGCGCAGACCGCTTCGCCGGCGGTCGCCGCGCCGCTGGTGGCCGCCCCGCGGGTTACACCAACGGTCGCCGACACGGCTGCGCCGGCGCCCACCACACAAGCGCAGCCACCGTCCAGGCTCGATCCGACCGCGCCGCCGAGTACAGCCACACCGCTGCCGCTATCGCCCAGCCCCTCGCCGGCTGCATCGCCCGTCGCGTCTCCGTCGCCCTCTCCCCGGCCAACGACCGCGCCCGCAACGCATTCACCGGACCCGACCGAACCCCCGGCGGCCTCCCCCACCGCGGCGCCGACTCCAGCGCGCGCCGTCGTTGGGCGGATCGCCACCGCGCTCACGGTCGATGGTCTGCAGCGACCGCAGGATCTCTCGGAGCAGTTTGGGCTCGACGACCGCATCTACATCAGCGTTGAGTTTCGCGATGTGCGCGAGGGCGCGCGGCTCGGCTTCCGCTGGAGTTCCGGCAGTTGCGGCGGCGAATACGAGACAGGCCCCCAACAGGCGCTGCGCCGCGGCTACTTCGCGTTCTATGTGGACGAGACCAATTGCATCGGCGAGCATGCGGTAGAGATCACGGTGGACGGTGCTGTGGCGGCTGAGACCTCGTTCGTGGTGGTGAACCAGCCAAGCGTGGCGCCTTCGTGATTGACCGAGCGTTGGCCGCCGTGGTTTGCTGCGCGCGTTCGACACAGCCCATGCGAGCCGCCGCGTGAAGATCACCGAGGTTTCCGCCGCGTTGTACGCCAAGCCGTACGACACGCCGATCAGTAACGGGAAGTACACCTACACCGCGTCCAAGAGCGTGGTCGTGCGGATATCAACGGACGATGGTCTGGAGGGCTTTGGGATCTGCGGCGCGGGCGGCATCGCGGCGACGGCGGACGGCGACGCCACCATCGCCACCGTCAACGACATGCGGCAGGCCCTGATCGGCGAGGACCCGCGCAACGTCGAACGGATTTGGGAGTCGCTCTACCAGCCCAAGATCTTCGGCCGCAAGGGTCTGACGACGAGGGCAATCTCCGCCATCGACATCGCGCTCTGGGACATCGTGGCCAAGTCGTTCGAGTGCCCGCTCTACCAGGTGCTCGGTGGCTTCACTGACGAGGTTCGCGCCTACATTGCCGGCGGATACTACGCCGAGGGCAAGGGCCTGTCCGAGTTGCAGGACGAGATGCTCGGCTACGTGGAACAGGGCGCCAACGCCGTCAAGATGAAAGTCGGCGCGGTCCCGCTTCGCGAAGACGAGGTCCGCATTCGCGCCGTCCGTGACGCCATCGGCCCCGAAATCGACCTGCTCGTGGACGCCAACAACGCCTACGTGCAGGCCGACGCGGTTCGCATGGCGCGCATTCTGGAGGAATACGACGCCTTCTGGTTCGAGGAACCAGTCTCACCGGACAACATGCGCGGCAGCGCGGCGACCGCCCGATCGTCAACGGTTCCGGTCGCCGCCGGCGAGAACGAATACACCCGCTGGGGGTTCCGCGAACTACTCGAGACCGGCGCCGTGGACATCCTGAACCCCGACGCGATGGTGCTCGGTGGAATCACCGAATACCGCAAGGTTGCCGCGCTAGCCGCCGCCTACGAGATTCCCATCGCCCCCCACGGCCTACAGGAGGTTCATATCCACTTGCTGGCCGCCTTCCCGATGCCGCTGATCCTGGAGTTCTACAACCCCAACGTGGCGGGCCTGAACGAGGTCATGTTCCACGAGAAACTGGAATTGACCGAACGGGGCACCGTCCGGCTGCCCCAGGGACCAGGGCTGGGCATGGAGGTCAACTGGGACGGTCTGCGCGAGTACCTGGTGACCTGACGGTTCCAGCCTGAGACGCCGGGCGGGGCGGTGTGAAACACTGCGCCGCAGCCGACACCTATGGGTAACCCTCCATGCGCCCTAACCGTCTTCGCGAACTGCTGGATGCCGGCAAGCCCAGCTACAGCACGCACGTCCTCATCTCCTGGCCCGCCATCGTTGAGCTGGTCGGCCAGACCGGTCAGTACGACTACGTCGAGTTCGTGGCCGAGTACGCGCCCTACGACCTCTACGCGCTGGAAAACATCGGTCGGGCCATTGATCTCTTCGACAACTTCAGCGGCATGATGAAGATCGAGCAGGAGCCGCGGACCTACCTCACGGTTCGGGCTATCGGCTCCGGCATTCAGAACCTGCTGTTTGCCGACGTCCGAAACCCGGAGGAAGCGCGCGAATGCGTGCAGGCCGTTCGCGCCAGCACCCCGTCCACCGGCGGTCGGCACGGCGCCGGTTCGCGCCGCGACACCGGGTACGTGCGCGAAGGCGGCAGCCAAGCCTTCGTGGACGCGCTGGAGCAAGCCGTGGTGATGCTGATGATCGAGAAGGACGAAGCTGTCCGCAATCTCGAAAACGTGATCGGCGTCGGCGGCGTGGACATGGTTCAGTTCGGTCCCACCGACTACGCCATGAGCATCGACAAGCCCGGCCAGGGTGGTGCCCCTGAAGTCCGCGAAGCCGAGGCCTACGTCATCAAGACCGCGCTGGGCATGGGCATTCAGCCGCGCGCCGAAATCGGCTCGCCGGACCACGCCAAGCGCTACCTGGACATGGGCGTCACCCACTTCTCGATCGGCACCGACATCGGCATCCTGTCCAGCTGGTGGGCCCAGAACGGCGAAGCGCTGCGCGCGGCGGTGGACGGGGGCTAGACGCAACTCGTCCCACAGAGAGGCCTTTACATAACGCCCCTCGTTCTCCAAGGCGCGACGGCCCCTGCTCCTGCCCCGGGGGATAGAAACGGTGCTCGGTCTCAAACCAATCGAGGGGACGCCATTCTTCACCCTCTCCAAGGGGAGAGGCAGACTCGGCCGTCTTCGAACGAATTCGGTGAGGGGTCTTCCGCGCACCTAGCCTTGGGTTACATAAGGGTCTCCCGTGGGAGAAGGCTGGGGTGAGGGTCTTCCGCGCAACCACCCCGGGATTGGGCAAAGGTCTCCACAGAGGACTGGCGCGGCGGTGAGCCGCGGCAGATCCGCCGACGTGGCCGTCATCGGCGGCGGCATCGTTGGCCTGGCCTGCTCCTGGGAGTTACGCCGGCGCGGCCTGAGCGTCACCCTGATCGAGCGCGGGCGCCCGGCACGCGAGTCCACCTGGGCGGCGGCGGGGATCATCGCCGCGCACCACTACGGCGCCACACCCGGTCCGCTGTTCGACCTGCTGCGGCGGTCGCTCTCGGCCTATCCCGAGTTCCTAGAGAACGTTGGGGCTGGCCAGGCAGACTGGCGTTCCCACGGGATGCTCGCCGTGGCGCGCACTGACCAGGAAGATGCGGAACTCACGGCGCGGGTCTCCTGGCTGACCGACGCCGGATACGAAGCCGAGTTGCTCCCACCATGGGAGCTGCGCGACCTGGAACCTGCATGCACGGGAAGCGTGGAGACCGCGGCGTTATTCCCCTCCGACGGGTCGCTCGACCCGCGGTTGCTGGCCGCCGCCCTGGAAAAAGCCGTTCGCTCGACTGGCGTGGACGTCCTGACAGACGCCAGGGCAACCTCAATTGAGATCGGCGACAGCCGTGTTTCGGGTGTGCGCCTGGTGGACGAAGTTGTCGCGGCCCCCGCCGTGGTTCTGGCCGCGGGCGCCTGGTGCGCCGGCCTGGCGCCCGCGTTCCGGCTGCCGGTCCGGCCGTGCAAGGGCCAGATGTGTGCGGTTCGCGGCGAGGGTCCACGTCGCGCCGTGAACTATCCCGAGGGCGTCATCGTGCCGCGCGCGGACGGACGAATCGCGCTGGGCGCCACGCAGGAAGACGTAGGGTTCGATGCCCATGTCGACGCCGACGCCATCCGGCAGGTCCACGGCGATGCCGCCGCCATCGTCCCCGGACTCGCCAATGCCGAGATCGTGGAGACCTGGATGGGATTCCGCCCGCAATCCGCCGACGGCTTTCCCGTGATCGGTCCGACTCCCGTCGAGGGACTGGTCGTCGCCACCGGCCACTTCACCAAGGGCATCGCCCTGGCGCCCGTCACGGCCGAACTCGTAGCCGACCTCGTCTGCGACGCCCGCCTGGACCCGCTCCTCCGGCCCTTCGGGCCCGACCGCTTCGCCTGAGCCGCAACGGAGCCCTCTACGAAACTCCCTTGGTCCTCGAACTCGCGGACGCTTCCTGTCCCTCCCGGGGCAAAGCAACGGTGTTCGGCGTCGATCTACTCGAGGGGACGCCGGTCTTTCCCCTCTCCTGGGGGAGAGGCAGAATCGGCCGTCTTCGGACGAATTCGGTGAGGGGTCTTCCGCGCACCCAACCTCGGGTAAAGCACGGGTCTCAAACGGCCGAGCCGCCAGCCCACATGGCTCCGCCGCGCGCGGCCGCCCGCTATCCGAGACGAAGCGGGTCGCGCGGATAGTCGGTCAGCACCTCGCAGCCGTCGGCGGTGACGGCCACCGTCTCGCTCACGCCCACGCCCGCCCGGCCCACGTCGCGCACCACCGCCCGCACGTGAAACACGTGACCGGGCTCAAGCGTTGGATAGGCGGCCAGCAGCCGCTCGCTGTGGCTGACGGGGGGACAGATCCGCAGCCCGGGCACGTCCAGCCAGTCCGGCTCGAAGCTCAGCCCCACCGAATACCCGCGCAGGCCGTCCCTGAAGACGCGCGGCGGCAACTCGTGTAGCGGCTCGGATGCGTGCTCTCCGAGCTCGCGCGTTGACACCCCCGGCCGCATGCCGGCGATCGTTCGCTCCACCGCCGCCAGGCACGCCGCGTACATCGTGTCCCACAGCGGATCGGCCAGCTCACCGATCACGCCCGTGCGGATCATGGGCGCGGTATAGCGCTTGACGCACGCGCCCCACTCGAGAATTGCCGGATGTCCGGGCGTGAGCCGTGAACGCCCGAACGTCGTGTGCGGAATGCCGGAGTTCCGGCCTGCGGTGACGATGGGCTGAATCGACATGCGCTCGCTGCCGGCGCCCACCAGCGCCTGGTAGGCGGCCGCCGCCACATTGGTGTCGGGCGCGTCCGGGCGCAGCTCGGCCCGGGCGGCGTCGAATCCGCGCGGCGTGATCGCCCCGGCGGACCGGATGGCGGCGATCTCGGCGGCGCTCTTCCGCGCCCGCACCCCGTCCACCAGCAAGTGGACGTAGCTCCACGAGGCGCCCACCGACTCCGCGGCGCGCAGATAGCCCTGATACGCCCCGCCGTGCTGATGGTGCTCCCAGCCCAGCCTCGCCTTGGCCCAGCCCCGATGTCGCAGCACGTCCACGAGCACGGCGGCGGGATCTTCCCCCCACGGAAATGTGACCACGTCCTCGACCCAACTCGACACTATGGCGTTGAAGGCCTCGAAGTCGTCCACCAGCAGCGTGGGCTCGCGGTCGATCCCGACGATGAGGAACATGGGTGCGAACGACGCCAGCGTCTCGTAGCCGCTGACATAGCAGACGCTGGGCGCAAAGGTGCACACCAGCGCGTCCAAACCTTCGGTCCGCATCGCGGTCCGCAGCGCCTCGTGGCGGCGCTGGAATTCGGCCTCGTCAAAGGTCAGCAATCGGATGTCGCCGGCATCGGCCGGACGCTTGAGCTCACCAAACAGCGGAATGGGCCTGGTCCCTCGGCAGCTGGCTGCACCGCCCGAAGATCGCACAGCCGCCGCAAATGCGCTTGACAGTCATAAGCTGATACATGACGTTGACGCCCGTGCCGATCGGAAGCAGTTGAACCCCAGAATGTCTGCTACCCGTGTAACCCGATTCCGTTTGACCCGTCTTGCCGTCATCCTGGCGGTTCTGGCTGCGGCGGCAGCCTTGGTTGTGAGCCCGTCGAACGCGGCCGCGTCGCATTCCGGCCTGCCGGGTCTGTCGGTCAGCGCCACTTGCGACGGTGCGACGGCAGCGCCCGACGACACGCTGAGCTGCAGGGTCCGCATTTCCAACACTGGCGGGACCCCGCTGACCGGCCTCTTCCTCCTGCACTACCCGTATCGGACAGATCGCCCCACGCCGAACTACGCGGGCTATCCGCCGCTGCCCCTGGGCAACCTGGCCACGCACGAGTCGCTGATCGTGCTCACCTCCTATACGGTCACCGACGAGGACCTTCCCGGACCGCTCGTTCAGACCTTCGGAGCCGACAGCGATCAGACCGCAGAGGCGTGGGCCTACGCCACCACGCCGCTGGTTGCGCCGACCACTGCCGAGACCGCACCCGGGCCCCGCAGCGCGACTGTCGCCGAATTGCAGGCCAACGCCGAGGCCTTCGAATACACCGTCGGCACGCGGGGTGGGAGCGTCACCTACTCCGCCATCGGCGGACCGCTGACCTTGAATCTGGCCCTGGCCAACGACTCGTCGTCGTCCGGAATCCTCAGCTATCTCTTCGACGGCCTTACCGAGACCTCGTGGCTGAACAATCAGGTGGAGCCGAGCCTGGCCGAGTCATGGGAGCACTCGGACGACGGGTTGACTTGGACCTTCCATCTGCGTCGTGACGTCACTTGGCACGACGGCCAGCCGTTCACGGCCCACGACGTGGACTTCACCTTCAATCGCATCATCTACAACGACGACATCCCAACCAGTGATCGCGCGTCCTTCACGTTCCGTGTATTCGACGAGGCAACCGCGGAGTGGCGCGAAGAGCGCATGACCGTCAGCGCCATCGACGACTACACCGTCCAGTTCGTGCTGCCTGTGCCATTTGCGCCCTTCCTGCGTTCCATGGGCAACGCCATCTATCCCAGGCACATCCTTGAGCCGCACGTTGACGAGGGGACATTCGACTCGGTCTGGGGAATCGACACCGACCCGGCCGAGATCATCGGCACCGGACCCTTCACCATTGCCGTGCTCGAGCACGATGAGCGCATCGTCCTGCGGCGTAATCCCAGCTATTGGCTGACGGACAGCGCCGGAAACCGGCTGCCGTACCTGGACGAGGTCAGGTACCAGATCGTCGGCGGCCTGGCCGAGGAACTCCCGAAGTTCCGGTCCGGCGAGACGGATGTCCACGGTGTGCTGGGCGAGGAGTTCGCGACGCTCGATCCGTTACAGGGGGAGGAGAACTTCACGCTCTACAGTCGCGGGCCGGCGTTCGGTTCGAGATTTCTCGTCTTCAACCTGAATCCTGGCAGCGACGCCGAGACCGGCGAGCCGTTCGTGGCGCCCGAGAAGCTCCGCTGGTTTGAGAACACGCGATTCAGGCAGGCCGTGGCGCATTCTGTGGACAAGGACGCCATCATTCGTGATGTCAATCATGGATTGGGCTACCCGCAGTGGGCCTTCATCAGCCCGGCCGCGGGCGACTTCCACAACCCGAACGTGCAGCGCTACGAATACGACATCGAAGAGGCCAACGCCATCCTTGACGGCCTGGGCTGGATGGATGGAGACGGTGACGGCATCCGCGAAGACTACGCCGGCAACAACATCAGGTTCAGGTTGACCACCAACTCGCGCAACGAGGTTCGCCTGCGAGTGCTGGAAATCATCCAGGCCGGTCTTTCCAGCATCGGCATTCAGGGCGACATTGAGGTGATTGACTTCGGCGAGCTCGTCGATCAGCTGACGAGCACCTACGCCTGGGAATCGATCCTGATCGGCTTCGGCGGCAGTTCGGAACCCCATTTCAGCATCTCGCTCTGGCACAGCGGCGAGTCGCTGCATCTCTGGAACCCGAACCAGTCCGAACCGGCCACGACCTGGGAGACCGACATCGACTCCCTGTTCATTCGGGGCAGCCAGGAACTGGATCGCGAGCAGCGGGTTCGGTTCTACTACGAGGCGCAGGAGATTGCGGCCGATAACGTGCCGGTTGTCTACACGACGCACTCGGAGCGGCTTACCGCGGTCCGCAACGTGTTTGGCAATCTGACGCCCACCCTGTTCGGGCTTTGGGATATTCGCTACGTGTACCGGACGGATCTTTAGACCGGAGGGCGTCGCGTGGGCTCCGGCCTGACGGTGCTGGTGGTGCTGAACGGCGACATCGACTCGGCGTTTCTCGCTCAGCAAGTAGCCGCGGCCGATTACGTCGTCGCCGCCGACGGCGGGGCAAGTGCGGTCACGGCGCTGGGCGCCCACTGCGACGTCATCGTGGGCGACGGCGACTCGCTGGGCGAGGCGGGCTTCGCCCAGGCGCGAGCGGCCAATCCGGACGTGGAAATCCGTCGATTCCCCACCGCCAAGAACGCCACCGACGCCGAGCTGGCGCTCCGCACCGCGCTGGAAGCCGACCCTGAGCGCATCGTGGTCGTCGGAGCCTTCGGCGGCGCCCGCCTCGACCACGAACTGGCCACCGTGATGCTGCTCGCCAGCCCGCGCTGGCGCGATCGCGAGGTAGTGCTGGCCGACGGTTGCCGCGATGTCCGGCTCGTGACTGATCGAGCCGAGATACGCGGTCGGGTGGGCGACCTGGTGACCCTGCTGGCTGTCGGCGGATCCGCGGAGAATATCCAATCCAGTGGCCTGGCCTACGAGCTTGACGGCCGCAGCCTTGAGGTCGGAACAAGCCTCGGCGTCAGCAACGAACTCACCGGTTCAACGGCCAGGCTGGCGGTCGGTTCAGGCATGCTGCTGCTGGTGCATGAGCACGGGTCGGGGGGCAATTGACACACCCATCAGCGCGTGCGAGCGTTAGGTGTATGACGTAACGGCTCGCGCTGCGACGAGCCTCAACAACTGAATCGTGGGGGAGCCGGGGGCTAGCCCGGCTGAGAAGGTGACCAGGGCCGTCACCGACCCGTGGAACCTGATCTGGGTAATGCCAGCGTAGGGAATAGGCTCGGGCATATCCGCAGGTTGCACGGCAACCCGCGGATTTCGTCGTTCTTGAGGAGGATGGCGATGCCACGAGCAACACTGGGAATCCAAGTGCAGTCGCTTGAAGGCTGCGACGACCTGGAGCCGATCAACGCGGCCATCGCGCACATCCAGGCGGCCGGCTTCGAGTACGAAGTCGGTTCGCTGGAAACCACCATCGAAGGCGACGACGCCGGCGAACTGATGCAGGTAGCAATCGGCGCCCACCGCGCGGCCATTGCCAAGGGCCCGGATGCGATCCAGACCAACATCCGCTTGCTGGAGCGTCCCACCGGCCTGCAGACTATGCGCGAGCGCGTCGCCCCCTTTCGCAGTACGACGGCCGCTTGAACACGCATCGCGTTGCCCGGATTGCCCCGGCCATTGCTGTGCTGGCGGCGCTGGTTGGCGTCTGGGAGTTGGTCACCCGGTTGGCCGCCGTACCCGAGTGGCTGCTGCCGGGTCCGTCCGTAATCGTCATCGAATTCATCGAGTCGCTTCCGCAGCTGGCGCCGCACACCGCCCGCACGCTGCTGGAAGCAGTTATCGGCTACGGCGCAGCCCTGCTGTTGGCGTTCCTGGTGGCTGCGCTGATCGACCAGTCGGGCCTGGCCCGGCGCGCGTTGTCGCCGCTGTTGGTGACCTCGCAGACGATTCCAATCTTCGCGCTGGCGCCGTTGCTGGCCATCTGGTTCGGCTTCGGCATCACGCCCAAGATCCTGATCGTGGCGCTCGCCTGCTTCTTTCCCATCGCAGTCAGCCTGGCCGGCGGACTGCGCAACGCCGACCCGGACATGCAGGCGCTGGTGCGCTCGATGGGTGGGAGCCGCCGGCAGGTATTCAGCAAGGTGAAGCTGCCGTCGGCGATTCCAGCGCTGCTGAGCGGCATGAAGATCGCGGCGAGCTATAGCGTGATCGCGGCCGTGATCGGCGAATGGGTCGGCGCCAGCCAGGGGCTTGGGCTGTACATGCTGCGTGCGTCGAGTTCCTTCCAGACCGCGCGCGTGTTTGCGGTCATTGCGGTCATTGCGGTCTTGAGCGTTGCGCTGTTTCTGGCTGTCGATGTCGTGGGGCGCCGAATTGCGCCCTGGATATACGTTCGAACGGAGGAGGCCCAGACATGAGACTCACACGACGGCGCGCCCTGGGCGCGCTTGGCGCGGCCGCGGCGATTCCGCTGCTCAGCGCCTGCGGCGAAGCAACGTCCGGACCGGCGAGCGTGACCGTCATGCTTGACTGGGTGCCCAACACGAATCACACCGGGCTCTACGTGGCGCAGGCCAAGGGCTACTTCGCGGAGGAGGAGCTTGAGGTCACGATTGTCGAACCCGGCACGGCTGGCGTTGAAGCCGCCGTGGGTTCGGGCGCGGCCAGCTTTGGCGTCAGCTACCAGGAGGCCGTCACGCTGGCGCGTGTCGAGGATGTGCCGGTGGTTTCCATTGCGGCGGTGATCCAGCACAACTCCTCCGGCTTCGCTTCGCCGGCGGACCGTCGCATTCGCCGGCCCAAGGATTTCGAGGGCAAGAAGTACGGGGCCTTTGGCTCCGATGTCGAGCGCCAGGTGCTCACCTCGCTGATGGAATGTGACGGTGGGGATGTCAACGCCATTGAGTTCGTGGATATTGGCTTCACCGACCCCTTCGTGGCCTGGGAACGCGGCGATGTCGACTTCGTCTGGATCTTCGAGGGTTGGACCGGCATTGAGGCACAGCTGCGAGGCGTTGAGTTGAATTTCGTCCGAATGGTGGACCTCGACTGCGTGCCCGACTACTACACACCCGTGTACGTCACCGGCGAGCAGTTGATTGCCGACCGACCGGATGTCGTAAAGCGCTGGACCCGAGCGCTGAAGCGTGGCTACGACTACGCGATCAAGTACCCGGAGGACGCGGCGGAGATTCTGATCGCGAACGCCGAGGGCATCAACGCCGACCTGGTGCGCCTGAGCCAGCCGTGGCTGAGCGCCCGCTATGCCGAGGGCGCCGACCGATGGGGCGACCAGTCCCAGGCGGTCTGGGACGCTTACTCGCGTTGGATGGTTGACCGCGGCCTGCAATCCAGGGTGATCAACACCGAGGACGCCATGGACAACAGCTTCATCCGGAGCAGCTAGCCCCGCATGCCTGTCGCCGGACCGCCGGTATTACGGCTGGTCGGCGTGTCCAAGTTTTATCCGGCCAGCGGCGGGCCGTCGGTTCAGGCGTTGCGCGACGTTAGCCTGGAGGTAGGCCGCCGGGAATTCATCTCCCTGGTCGGTCCCAGCGGCTGCGGCAAGAGCACGCTGCTGGGACTGATCGCGGGCCTGGACGATCCGAGCGCTGGCTCCATAGAGATTGCGGCCGGGCCGGACGGCGCGTCCGGTGAGGTCGCCTTCATGCCGCAGCGCGATCTGCTGTTGCCCTGGCGTTCGCTGCTGGACAACGCGACGTTGGGCGCCGAGGTCGGCGGCGGAGACCGCGCCGCCGCGCGCAAGCGCGCGCGGTTGCTGCTGCCCTCCTTCGGCCTAGAAGGCTTCGCCGACGCGCTGCCGCATACCCTCTCCGGCGGCATGCGGCAACGCGCGGCCCTCCTGCGCACGGTCCTGCTCGACCGGGAGATCCTGCTGCTGGATGAGCCGTTCGGCGCCCTCGATGCGCTGACGCGCGCAGCGCTCCAGGAATGGCTGCTCGAAATCTGGGAACGGCTCAAGGCAGCGGTGCTGTTTGTCACGCACGACGTCGAAGAAGCCCTTTGGCTGTCGGACCGCGTCTACGTGATGACCCGACGCCCGGGCAGTATTCAGCTGAATCTGCCCGTCGGACTGTCCAGGCCCCGCACGCGCGCCGTGCGCGGCACGCCGGAGTTTGCCGCCCTCAAGCAGCGTCTCTTGGACGCCTTGCTGGCTGACACGTCCTAGCGCCAGATTGGCATCATGGCCGCCACTCGCGTCAACGGAGTCAGAGCCATGAAGCCGAACCCGCTGGTCGGAGCCTGGCGACTCGTAAGGTACGAGGCCCACGCGGGTGATGAGGTGACGTACCCGTTGGGCGAGGACGCCTCCGGCTACATCATGTACACGCCCGACGGCTACATGTCCGTCCTCATCATGGCCGCGGGCCGGACCAACTTCGCGTCGGACGACATTCTCGGTGGCACCGACGAGGAAAAGCTGGAGGCGGCACGTACGTTCCTCTCCTACTGCGGCGGGTACGAGTTCCTGGGAGACCGGGTCATTCACAAGATCGAGACGGCCTCGTACCCGAATCGCGTCGGGACCGAGCAGGTCAGATACGTTCGCCAGGAGGGCGACGAGCTCGTCTTGACCACCCCGCCGATGGTCATCCATGGGACGTCGCGGTCAGGGCGTCTCCTGTGGGAACGCGCGGCGCCGCGCAGCCGGTGGGCCCGCGGCACCGGAGCCGGCTGACACGGCTTGCCGACGTCTTGGCATCATGGCGGGGCCGTGCGCCGCCGAGTTCACTGCCATGACGAGCAACCCCTCACGCAATCTCGCCGAGTTTGCGGCCGCGGTCTCTCCGGACGGATTGCATCCGGACGTCGAGGCGCGTGCTCGCGATTTGCTGCTCGATTACTTCGGCGTGTTGATTGGCGGCAGCGCGCTCTCCGTTTCCAGGCGCGTTGCGGATTACGCCATTCAGGCCGATGACGGTGAAGCCTCGGTGCACTTGCGCGAACGGGCGCCGGCGCCCGCGGCGGCGCTGGCCAATGGGATGGCCGCCCACGCGCTGGAACTGGACGACGTAACCAACGAGTCCTCATTGCACCCGGGTGTGGTGGTCTGGCCCGCTGCCATGGCGGCGGTGGAGCGCAGCGGGGGAACGCTCGCTGATCTGCTGGCGGCCGGTGTTGCCGGCTACGAGGTCACCATGCGGGTCGGCGACGCCCTATACGCGCCGGCGACGTATCCGCGCGGCTTTCACCCCACCGGGATTGCCGGTGCGCTGGGCGCGGCGGTGGCCGCCGCGCACGCGGGCGGGTTGGACGCTGACGGCATTCATCAGGCGCTTGGCCTCGCCGGGGGGCTGGCGGCCGGCTCGATGGCCTACATCCAGAATGGCAGCGACGGCAAGCGACTGAACGCGGGCTGGGCCGCGCATGCCGGCTTCGTGGCCGCTGACCTGGCCGCGGCTGGTGTCATCGGCCCCACCGACGCCCTCACCGGGGACTACGGCCTACTGGAGGCCTTCAGCAACGACCCGCGCCCCGAGCTCCTTCAAACGCTCGATCCCGACCACCCGGCGCTGCTCGATGTCGCGATCAAGCCCTACCCGTGCTGCCGCTATATCCACCCGGTGATCGACGCGTGCCGCGAGCTACGCGCCACAGACGGCTTCCGGCTCGACGAGCTGCGTCGCGTCATCGTGAGCGTGCTTCCCGGAGGCGGCGCGATCGTTGCGGATCCGCCCAAGCCCAAGCGGCGTCCAGCCAACCGGGTGGACGCGCAATTCAGCGTCTACTACGCAGCCGCGCAGGCGCTGGTCCACGGCCGGCCAACGCTGGACAGTTTCGGCGAGCCGCATCTCTGGAATCCGGAGGTGCTGCGTGTGGCCGACCGCATCGATGTCAGCAGCGATCCGGCTCTGGACGCTGCCTACCCGCAGCGCTGGGGCTGCGATCTCAAGGCCGAGTTTGCGAGCGGCGAGGCTCGCACCGTCCGCGTGGAAGTTCCGCGCGGCGATCCGAGACGACCGCTGAGTGATGTGGAACTCGTAGCGAAGTTCCGAGCCGCCGCTGATCCGGTCGATACGGACCTTGCCGATGCCACCCTCCGTGGCGCGCTGCGCGCTCCACGCGACACGCCCCTGGCTGACCTGGTTCAGGTGGCCCAGCCGGTATAGGACCAGCGGTGGGCTCACGCTAGAATGTGGGCTAAGAGTCTCCAATCAGGAGCGAGAGACTCCATCGGGGAGATGCGTCTGGGGTAGCCATGAGTTCCAACGGCTCTGTCAGCAAGAACACCGAAACCGTCAAGCGCGGCCTGGCACAAATGCTCAAGGGCGGCGTCATCATGGACGTCGTCACCGCCGAGCAGGCCCGCATTGCGGAAGACGCTGGCGCCGCCGCAGTGATGGCGCTGGAGCGCGTCCCTGCCGACATCCGCGCGGACGGCGGCGTGGCCCGCATGGCGGACCCGGAGAAAGTCCTGGAAATCCAAGCCGCCGTCACCATTCCCGTGATGGCCAAATGCCGAATTGGCCATTTCGTGGAAGCCGAGGTGCTGCAGGCGCTCGGCGTCGACTACATTGATGAGTCCGAAGTCCTGACGCCCGCCGATGAAGAGCACCACGTGGCCAAGTCAGGCTTTGACGTTCCCTTCGTCTGCGGTTGCCGAAACCTCGGTGAGGCGCTGCGTCGCATCGGGGAGGGCGCGGCCATGGTTCGCACCAAGGGTGAGGCTGGAACCGGCGACGTTGTCGAGGCCGTTCGCCACATGCGCCGGGTCATGTCTGAGCTGCGCCAGATTCAACACATGCGCCCGGACGAGCTGTTCGCCTACGCCAAGGAGATTCAGGCCCCACTGAACCTGGTGGAGGAAGCCGCCGAACTCGGCCGCATGCCGGTTGTGAACTTTGCCGCCGGTGGAATCGCCACCCCGTCCGACGCCGCCCTGATGATGCGGCTCGGCTCGGACGGGAACTTCGTCGGCAGCGGGATCTTCAAGTCTGGTGACCCGGCGCAGCGCGCCCGCGCGATCGTTGAAGCCACCACGAACTTCGAGGACTCGGCGCTCGTCGCGGAGGTTTCGCGCAATCTCGGAGAGCCGATGGTTGGAATCGCCAACAGCTCGCTTCAGCCCGAGGAGATGCTTGCCGGTCGCGGGTGGTAACGACACGAGGCACGCGTGAGCGTTCGCATTGGCGTCCTCGCGCTTCAAGGCGATTTCGCCGAACATGGCGCCATGCTCGGCAGGCTTGACGCCGAACCCGTTGAGGTACGGCAGGTCTCCGATATGCACGGGATAGCCGGATTGATCATTCCCGGTGGCGAGAGCACCACCATCGGCAAGCTGATGGAGCGCTATGGCTTCCGCCAGCCGATCCGCGACCTTGCCCAGGCCGGCAAGCCAATTTGGGGCACCTGCGCCGGGCTGATTCTCATGGCTCGGGACGTCGGCCGGTGCCAGCCGTTGCTCAACTTGCTTGACATATCCGTGGAGCGGAACGCCTTCGGCCGGCAGACTGACAGCTTTGAAACGGATCTGGAGATTGAGGGCATTGGCGGCGATCCCTTCCCCGCGGTCTTTATTCGCGCACCCGTCGTTCGCGCGGTAGGTCCCGGTGTTCAGGTGCTCAGTCGGCTTGAGGACGGAACGATAGTGGCGGTCCGGCGCGGTCGACTCTTTGGCACGGCCTTTCATCCCGAGCTGACGGGAGATACGCGGCTGCACGCCAGCTTTGTCGAGATGGCCAGGCACGCGTGACGCCGCGGGTCTCGCGACTCCGCCCATGGCACGCGCCGGCGCTGGCGCGCAATTTCATCCTCACCGCAGGTCCGCGTGAAAATGTTGCGCCGGTGGCCGACCCCACGCCCCCGGCGCTCATGGCCCTGGCGGCCACGCTCCCGGGGCTGGTGCCGGACGTTCAGGGCTACGCGGCTTGGTCTGGCGACGACGTGCTGGGCTTCGCGCTAGCGGAACTGGTTCCCGACCGGCGTCGGGCCAATGTTTCCGCACTCACCATCGCACTGGCGGGCGCTGATTCCGCCCCCGAGTCAGGTGAACTCGCAGCCTGCGCGGCCTTGCTGGAACGCCTGACCGTCGATGCCGCAGCCCGCGGCTACGTCAGCGTCTTTGCCCGCCTGCCGCGTGACAGCCGTTTTCGCGACGTGTTTGGACACCTGGGGTTTGTCGGCGCCGTCAGCGAGGACGTATATACGCGTCGCCCCGGCCCGATCGCCGATCCAGGGGACATTGTCGGCCTCCGGAACGTTGAGCAGGCGGATGCGTGGGACATCTCTCAGCTCTACCGCACCATTACGCCGGCGGCCCTGCAACTGGCGGAATCGCCGGGCGGCGAGCGCCCCACACTCTCTCGGCGGCGCTTCTCGCTGCTTGGTGGGCGACCAGGCCCGCAGGAATTCGTCGTCGACAGCGAGCTGGGGCTCGATGGCTGGCTGCGGGTGCACCCGGGCACGCGAGGCCGCCATACGGCGGCACTGATGGTTCATCCCCGTCGCGCCGCCCTTACACGTCAGCTGCTCCGCTTTGCCGTCTGGTCGCTCACGGACTCCCGGCGGCTGCCGGTCCGCGTGGTCGTTCACGCTCACGAAGATGCGCTGCGACGCGCCGCCGAGGCCGAGGGCTTCACAAAGACCGCGGTACGCGAGTTGCTGGTCAAGCACATGACGGTGCGAATCGCCGCCGAAGTCCCGGCACAGGCCCTGGACCGGGCGACGAGCTAGGCCGCCGTGGCGACCCCCGATCTCCTTAAGCCCCCGAGGTCCGTTGACGCGCCGCACATTCAGTCGGGCGACGACGACGAACTGAGGGACTTGGTCTCGGCTCTCCCGGCCCGCCTGCAGGACGACTTACGCACCTTGACCGGGTGGACCGAGGTTGTTGAGATCGTGCTTGACCTCGGGCGCGTTCCTGAGATTCGCCTCAGCGATGGATCCGAGCGGCTGCTGCCCTGGAAGGTTGAAGCCGGGCATATCGCGGCGGTGGTGGAAGCCATTGGCGAGTTCACCGACGACAACCGGGCCGGGGTGCCGGGAACCTTGCATCGCTTCTCCGCAATTCGCAATCGTTCGGGTCGCGTTGTCGGCCTGACGGTTCGGCGCGGACGTGCGCTCTTCGGCACCACGGCGATTGTGCGGGACATCGTGGCCGGCGACCGCAGCCTGCTGCTGCTCGGACCGCCCGGCGTCGGCAAGACCACCATGCTTCGCGAGATGGCGCGCGTGCTGGCCAACGACCACGGTGCCCGCGTGGTGATCGTCGACACCTCGAACGAAATCGGCGGCGACGGCGACGTTCCCCACCCGGGGATCGGCCGCGCCCGGCGCATGCAGGTAGCTGCTCCCGACCGCCAACACCGCGTCATGATTGAGGCCGTCGAAAACCACATGCCCGAGGTCATCGTGGTGGACGAGATCGGCACCGACCTGGAAGCCGATGCCGCTCGCACCATCGCCGAACGCGGGGTGCGTCTCATCGCCACAGCCCACGGTCAAACGCTGGACAACGTGCTCCTCAATCCCTTGCTGAGCGACCTCGTCGGCGGCGTCGAATCCGTAACGCTCAGCGACGACGAGGCGCGTCGCCGCCGTACCCAAAAGACCGTGCTCGAGCGCCGGTCGCCTCCGACGTTCGACACGCTGATCGAATTGCACTCGAGGGACGCCTTCGTCATCCACCACAACGTCGCCGGTTCGGTCGATGCCATTCTTCGGGGCGGCGCCGTGCGCGCCGAGTCGCGCATGCGGCTGCCCGATGGACGCGTGCTGCGCGATACCAACGCCGAAGCCCGCGTCAGCGTTGAAGGGGCCTTGCCCGAGCCGAAAGACTCCGTCGATACCCCTGCGGATGACGGCCGCCTGCTCGTGTTTCCATTCGGCGTCAGCCGCAGCCGCATGGAACATGCCATCGCCAACAGCGCAACCGACATGGTCCGGCTGGTTCGTCACCTGGCCCAGGCCGACGTCGTCGTCACCCTGCGCAGCTTCCATCGCAAGCGGGCCCGAGTCCTGCGCGATGCCGAGGCCAGGGGCGTCCCTGTCTACGTGCTGCGAAATAACACGGTGACCCAAATGGAAGCCTGCCTGGCAACCCTGCTGGACATGGAACGACCCGAAGAGTCCCCATCCCGGCCTCCCGCGCAGCCGAGCGCGGTCGCCCGCGGCAACGGCTCGCCCCGGCAGCACGTGCGCACACCGATGAGTTCGCGGCCGAGACTTGCATGATCGACGGCACGCCGTCCGGCCTCTTTGTCGTCTTCGAGGGCCCCGAGGGCAGCGGCAAGACTACCCAGGCCCAACTGCTGGGTGACGCGCTGCGTCAGCAGGGGTTGGACGTGGATTTGACCCGCGAACCCGGCGGCACTCCGCTGGGCGAGCGCCTGCGCCGCGTGCTGCTACAGGAACAGGACATGCAGGCTGTCGATCCGCGTGTGCAGGCGCTGCTGATGTCGGCCGCCCGCTCGCAGCACGTCGCGGAACGCATTCGGCCGCACCTTGAACGTGGTGGTGTCGTGATCTGCGACCGCTTTGCTGCGTCGACCCGCGCCTACCAGGGCGGCGGCTTCCGGCTGCGGCGACGCGACCTCGAAGTTCTGACCTCGTTCGCAGTGCAGGGCGTTGTGCCCGACGTCACGGTGCTGCTGGATGTCGAAGTCGAGGCCGGGCTCAAGCGCAGCCTCAGCCACCGCAACACCGACTGGGAGAAGGCCGGCGGCATCAATTGGCACGGCCTGCCGTTCCACCGACGCGTTCGCGACTCCTATCTGGACCAGGCGGCTGATGAACCCGACCGATGGTTCGTAGTGGACGGACTACTGTCGCCGCGCGAAATCGCCAGGTCAATCCTCGAGCGCGTGCAGCCCGAAATCGATGACCGCGAGCTTCGGCGGGTCACGTCGCCGGTCCAGCGCCTTCTGCCGTTCAGCATCGCGTAAGCTGCCCGCAACGCGTTCCAGGCTTGCCTGAATGGATCTCAGCTGAAGCTCTTCTTCGGGATCGTGCAGGAGCCGGATGCCGACCTGCTGGCCGATGCGCTCGTCTCCGGTGGCTTTCGGTTCACGCGTGTTCCCACCGCGGGAGGATTCCTGCGCGAAGGCAACACGACCTTCATCATTGGCGTTGACGAGAAACGAGTCGGCGATCTGCTCGGAATCGTGCGCCGCAACGCAACCACACGCATGCAGATCGTGAGTCCCGCGCAGGCGCCCCAGGATTCAGGCGAAGCGCGTCTGCCCTTCCCGGTCGAGGTTCAGGTCGGCGGCGCCACCATGTTCATGTTCGACCTCGACCGCGTCGAACAGATCTAGGCGGGCGCCGCGCCGACTTACCGGCAGGCGGCCAGGACTGGACGCATGCGCTCCACGGCGCGCTCCAGATTTTCGACGGAGTTCGCGAACGACAGGCGCAACGAGTCGGCGCCCACCGTGCCAAAAGCCGTCCCCGCCAGCACCGCCACGCCCGCCTCGTTCAGCAGTCGGTCGGCGATATCGTCGGTGCTGACACCGAATCCGCTGAGCTGGGGAAACACGTAAAAGGCCCCGGCCGGTCGCTGGCAATCCACGCCTTCCAGGCTGTTCAGGCCGTCCACGATGACGTCGCGCCGCCGCTGGAACTCCGCCACAAAGCCATCCACGGCGTCCTGCGGCCCCGTCAGGGCTTCGACGCCGGCCATCTGGATGAACGCGGCCGTACAGCTGGTGCAGTTGGTCTGCAGCTGAGCTACCGCCTCGGCCAGTTGGGCATTCATCACGCCGTACCCGAGCCGCCAGCCGGTCATCGCATACGTCTTCGAGAATCCGTCCAGGATCATCGTCTTGTCGGCCATTCCGGGGCACGACGCAATCGAAGCCTGTTCGACTTCCCCGTACATGATGCGCCCGTAGATCTCGTCGCTGAGCACATGAACCGGCCGGTCCGCAACCAGGTCCGCGACCGCGGCAATGTCCTCTGGCGGCAGCACGCCCCCGGTGGGATTCTGCGGCGAGTTGAGAATCAGCAGCTTGGTCCGATCCGAGAGCTTGTCCCTCAGTTCGTCCAGGTCCAGCCGGAACTGGTTCTCCGGCCGCAGTGCCATCGGCACCGGCGTGGCGCCTACAAAACGAATCACCGACTCGTAAATCGGGAATCCCGGGTCCGGATAGATCACTTCGTCTCCCGGACCGCAAAGTGCCGTGATTCCGAAGTACATGATTGGCTTGGCGCCGGGTGTGATGACCACCTGCTCCGGTTCGACCGCGATCCCGCGTGACTCGGCCACGTCGGCGGCAATCGCCTCTCGTGCTTCGGGAATACCGGCGGACGGCACGTAGTGGGTGAAGCCATCATCCAGTGCCCGCTTGGCCGCTTCGATGATGTTGGCCGGCGTGTCGAAATCCGGCTCCCCGATCTCGAGATGGATGATGTCGCGTCCTTCGCGCTCCAGGGCTTTGGCTCGCGCTAGGACGGAGAACGCAGTTTCGGTGCCCAGCCGGCTCATGGCGCCAGCCAGGTCGGGATGAGGCAGCGTGGTCATCGGTGCGGCAATTCGTTTCGGGGGTCAGACTGCGGCTACGGAAGCGCCGCTGCACGGATTCTATCGTGGCTGAATCGAATATGAACGCGCAGGCCCTGGTGCGTCGCATGCGCGACGACGATGCCGAGGCGGTGGCCCAGCTGCTGCGTGCGGCGTACGGCACGCCTGACGCCGGGGCAATCTCCGTAGTCGGCCTTGCCAGTCTGCCGCTCACCGCCAGCCGGGTTCGCAGGTGGCATCAGGCTTCCGCAGCCACCTGGATTGCCGAGGTGCCAGGCTTTGGCCCCGTTGGCGCCGTGTTTGCGGTGGCCGAGCCGGGAGCGGCCTGGATGGCCGGCCTGGGTGTGGCGCCCAGCTTTCGCGGCGCTGGCGTCGGCGCCGCGCTCACTGACCACGCACTCGAGTTCCTGGCGGCCAGTGGCCGGACGGTCACCGGCATGGACGCGGCATCGACGGCCGTAGGTGCCCTCGGGCTGTATGCACGCCGCGGTTTTCGGCCAGCGGATCTCACGGTGCGTCTTCGCGGCGCGGCCGCGCAACTCGCGTCCAATCTCGACCGGCGAGGCTGGCGAGAGATCACAGGCCCCGACCTCAGCCTCCCCGATCACAGTGGCGGAGCGGAGGCTGAGACCGGGGTCCATGCGCATCCGTGCTCGGCGGCCAGCTACCTCCTTGAAGGCCCCGGCGTCACTCTGCTGTGCGATCCCGATCCACTGATACCCGCCGACGGAGGGTCGTTAGACCTCCGGCTCGTCAGCGCGAGCGCCCGGCATGACCGCGACGTTTCGACGTTGGTCGGTGTGGCCGCGCACTCAGCGTGGCGCCGGGGCCTGGCGGCGCTTGACGTCGATCTGGCGCTGGCGGACGGCGTCGTGCTGGGTCGGCTGCGGCGAATGGGTCTGGCGCCAATCGCGTCCACGATCCGACTGGTCAGCGACCTGGAGGCCTACGTGGATTGGCGCAGGCGCAATGGTCCTATTGGGCGCTGGTCCTTTTAGCGCCTACCCCTCGGGCCTGGTCGCGACAAAGATCATGCGGTCGCATTCAGGCTCAAAGGCATCCAGTTGCGCGCTCCCGTAAAGC
>JAPOWQ010000052.1 GCA_026707585.1 Chloroflexota bacterium
CCGCTGGGACCCCACCATGGCCACCTAGGACTTGCCCAGCCAATACAGTTGCTACGCAAGACGGGGCGGGGGCGCCGGGAGTGGTGCGATGGGCTCGCGATGCTTGCGGGGCGTCGCGACCGGAAGACGGGCGGGTCAGAGACGCCGCCCCTACGCTGGAACGGATGCGGAGGGGGCGGGGACTGCCGAGGTGTGATTCTGCTGGCTCTGAATGGGTCTTGGTAGCAGTGCACGAGCGAATGTCGAGATCCCTCGGGGGCCCTCGGGATGACAACGGGGGCGGGCAATCTGTCCAGTTCATGGATGACATCATGGGCGTGGTCGAGGCAGGCGAAGACTCGGTGATCGAGGTCACTGCGCGGCGGACGGACCGCGGCAACTCGGAGTGAGCCGGTACCGGGAATCCAGCAGCCGGGAAAGGCAGGTGGAGCGATGCAGGAGTTGGCTGGGCAGGTAGCGTTGGTGACGGGGGCTGGGACTGGGATTGGGCGGGCCAGTGCGATTGCGCTGGCCGGGGAAGGCGCGGCGGTGGGGCTGGTTGGGCGGAGAGAGGGGCTGTTGGATGAGACGGCGGCCGTGGTTCGGGATGGGGGCGGCAGGGCGTTGGCTCTTTCGGCCGACATAACCGAGCCGGAGGCCGCGCGCGAGGTGGTGGCCCGGACGGAGGCTGAGTTTGGGCGGCTGGACGTCCTGGTGAATAACGCCGGCGGGGGTAGCCGGTCGAGAACCGTGCGCAGGATCGAACCCGATGATTTCGAGGGCGTTCAGCGGCTCAACGTGACGGCCCCGCTGGTGCTGACGCAAGCGGCGTTGCCGGGAATGCTGGAACGGGGCAGCGGGACCGTCATCACCATTTCGTCGTACGCGGCCGTCACGTCCAGCCCGATGGCGGGCGTTGCCTATGGCGCCGCCAAGGCGGCGGTGGCAAGCGTGATGAAGAGCGTCAACAACGAACTCCGAAGCAACGGACTGCGTGCCTGCACGATCTTTCCAGGGGAAGTTGACACGCCGATCCTGGAACGCCGCAAGCTGGTCCCGGACGCTGAGGCGCGCGCGACGATGATGCACTCCGAAGACCTGGCCGAGATCGTCCGGCTCTGCGCTTGCATGCCCGGCCGCACGCTAATCGAAGAAATCTATGTGCGTCCGACCCAATTGCGCGACCTCAGCGCCGATACGGAAGCGGCGCTAAAGACCTAGCGTCCGACCTTCGCCAGAAAGTCCTTGGCGCCTTCGGCTATCCAGGCGTTGAGGCCGGTGGTGACGAAGCCGACGCCCATGTCGACGTAGCGTTCGACGTTGGCGGAGGTGACCAGGGTGCCGGCGTGGCGGCCGGAGGCCACGATGGTGCCGAGGGCCTGGTCGATTACGGCCTGTACCTCGGGGTGCGTGGAGTCCATGTGACCCAGGCTCTGGCCGAGGTCGCCGGGGGCGACGTAGAAGATGTCCACGCCTTCGACTTCCAGGATCTCGTCCAGGTTGTTCACGGCCAGGATGTCCTCGATGAGGATGATGGCCAGGCACTCGTCGTTGGCCCGCTCCAGGAAGTCGGAGACGCCGTAGCCCTGCCGGGAGGTGGTCATGCCCCGCTTGCCCACGGGATAAAACTTGGATGCGTCGGCGACGGCCTGGGCCTGGTCGCGGGTGTCCACGTGCGGCACGCAGACGCCCTGGGCGCCGAGGTCCAGCACGCGGTAGATGGGGCCGTAGCGGTTCTCGTTGACGCGCACGATGGAGGTCATGCCCCAGAGGTCGGCGGCGCGCGACTGGTCGGGAATGTCGCGGTAGTCGAGCGGGCCGTGTTCGCCTTCGAGCCAGACGGAGTCGAAGCCGAGCGGGCCGAGCCACTCGATCAGGTCGGCCGTCATCCCGGTGCCCATGATGCCGGTGGCCAGCTCTCCGGCGGCGAGCTTGTGCTTGACGCGGTTCGGTCGCATTGAAGGCATTTGGTATGTCCACTGTCGGCAGTCACGGGCAGTGTGACTGACCTGCGGGGAAGCCGCCAGCAGTTTTGAGCGGACCTCTTCTGGCGAGCTCTGGGTAGCCCGGGGGCGGCGTGCGACGGGACTGGTCGCTGGACGTGGGCGCACGACCCGGGGACCCCTCACCGGTTTCGGCCGAAGACGCCCGAACCTGCCTCTCCCCTCGGAGAGGGTGAAGAGCACCGCGCTCCATGGACATGGTCATCCGCACGCGGCTGTTGGCGCGTGGTCCGAGATGGGAAGCCCCCTCGTCCCCAGATCGAGTCCGAGGCAGGCTACGACTCTATCCACCGGATAACGGATGAAGAGGTCGGTCTGCCGAGTCTGGTTGTCGGACTCCGGGGGTTGGGGACGCCGGGGTGGTGGAACAGGCCTCGGACTATCTGTCGATCATCGAAATCCTGGACTGCCCCAGCAATAACGTAGTGGTCACTGCCTCGCCGCACGGCTTCGGTGTCTCACCGGCCACGGACCAAGGTCGTCAGCGACCTGGTGCTCTACAGTGAGACCAACATCGACATCGGCGGCCTAGGGCTGGCACGCTGCGCCGACGTCAGGCCCGATGGGCGCCGGCAGCTCGGCGTCGTATGCCGCGCGGAAGTCTAAGTTAAGCGGGACTTGGGAAAGTTATCGTGCGCACGGGCTGCGCTACGTATTGACTGATCTTATTCGAAGAGCCAATAGCCGATTCGAAGCGCGATAGAAGTGCACGCCGATCCATTGGTTAAGCCCAAGTCAATGGCAAACGACTACCCCTCGCCTTGGCCCCCAGCTTCTTGCATCTTCTCCAAGACATCTTCCAGGTATGGGCCGAACGTCGTACGGAATCTAGTGAGGTGATCGATCATCCAGATCCTGATCTGGTCCAGTTCGTTCTCGGGAGCGTCTATGTGCCCGGGTCGAGATACCACCACTCTGCTCATTTTCGCGTCATCCAATCGCTCCCAAGTCATCGGCCCAAGGCTCTCTTCGATCTCGGACCTGGATTCCTGTAGCAGGTCAAATGCAGCCTTGTTCCACAGCTTTTCTGGACTCTTGATGACCAGTTCAACCCTAGCTTCTTCGTCCCAAGTGAACCTCATCGTGCGGCCGAACGCGCCAGAGTTAATGCCGGCGCCGGCGTTGTAGGACGATGCCTTATTGCGCGTTCCAATATTCCATCCGCGGGAGCTTCGCAAGTCCTCTAGCAGCGGGCGCCAGAAGCGGATGTAACTCTCTTGCCTTGGGGTCAGCTCAGCCTGACTCTCCGCGACATCCTTCGACCATGTGTTGGGAGCAGCTGCCAAACGAAACAGTGGTGCAGGCAGTGAATCGCCTATTCTCACCGCGTCAATCTCGATTCCGAAGAAGCTCAGCGAGTCTTTGGTTCCCTCGTTGAGCCAATCCAGCGCAGCCCGGTGCTCGTCACGGAATTCAGTAGCTATCCACACCACGACGCTGGCATTTTTGCCGGCTGAATATGTCAGCAACTGGCCCAAATGCGTATGGTCGGTGTTGGCAATTTGGTTTTCGATGGCAACAACGGCTTCACTGTTGGCATCTCTGGCGAGGATGTCAAGGGAAAAGTTCCCTACAGGTACCTCCATACCCTCCAATTCCAGTTCCATGCCGAGCTCATTGCCAAGCAGCGTCAGGTTCTCTGCCAGCCACGGAGTAAAGTCGTTGGCCTCGTGTGGCCAGACGCTCGTAATGGGAACTTTCTCAATACTTCCGATTCGAATCTGAGTCATTTTGGGAGGTCCTCCATCAGGCAGAGAATCTGTGCTGGACCCAGGCGGACTCGAACTGACGATCCTCTCAGTGCCATTGAGACGCTTTTCCGGCCAAGCCATGGGCCTCGGAGACGACATTATGCCCCGCTGGCAGGCGTGGCCATGGCATCGCTCTCTGTCTCCTGGACGAGGCCTCGTTGACGGGGAGCGTGGGGTGCGGCAACTGAGCAAAGCTCTCTCCGAGAGCGGGGGTAGGAGCCATCACGCCTTTGGGGACGATTGGGGTTGGGTGCAGGTGTCGCTTGGGACGGCGGGGGTGGAATGGCGTAGGCTCACGCGGTCGCGTGGATAGGTGAAGGCCATGCCCGAGCGCAAACCGCACATCCTGATGCTGATCAATGACGAGCACCGCCCGGACGTGATGCCGATCGAGGGCGACCCGCACATCCGCACGCCGACGCTGGATTGGATGATCGACGGGGGTTTCTATTTCCGAAACGCCTACACGCCGTCGCCCATTTGCGTGCCGGCGCGACAGGCCTTTCTTTCAGGGCTCTATCCCCGGAATTGCGGTTGCGCGAACTTCGGCGACGCGATGCCGAGCGAGGTGCTGACGATTCCGGGACACCTCTCGCGCTACGGCTACACGACCTGCGCGGCCGGCAAAATGCACTTCGTGGGGCCGGACCAGATGCACGGCTGGCACCAGCGCATCGGGCGCGACATCGTGGGCCGCAACGGCTACGAGCCGGCGGACGATCCCGAGCACCAGGCCCTGATCGAACGAGATCCCGGCACGGGGTCCTGGCCGGACAAGGTGAAGCAGGAAATCAGGTACGCGCGGGCCGGACGCGGGCACTGGATGCAGCACGACCGCTACTCGGTGGACGGCGCGCTGATGTTCCTGGATGAGCACTTCGTGAACGAGCCGTACGACCGGACCAACCCCGCCCCGCTGCTGCTGGCGGTGAGCCTGTGGTCGCCGCATTACCCCTACCAATGCCCGGACGACCTGTTCGCCTACTACCTGCGCCGGGTCAAGCCCTTCGAGGAGGACGTGCCGGAGCACTTCGAGTGCCCGGACTTCTTCAAGGTCGAGGTGGGGAAGGACGTGACCTACCGCGAGGCGCACCGGGCCACGGCGGCGTACTACGGGATGATCGAGTGGATGGACGCGCAGTTCGCCCGGGTGATCGACAAGCTGCGCGAACTGGACGTGCTGGACGACTTCGCCATCGTGTTCCTGTCCGACCACGGCGAGATGCTGGGCCAGAAGGGCCTGTGGGAGAAGCAGCAGTACTTCGAGGGGTCGGCGCGCGTGCCGTTTGCCGTGCGCTGGCCGCAGCGGTACCCGCAGGGCGGCGCCACCGTTCAGCGCAACGTCTCGCTGGTGGACCTGTTTCCGACGCTTTGCGACATCGCCAACGTGCCGATACCGGAAGGGCTGGACGGCCGCTCGGTTGCGCCACTGCTGGAGGGGAAGGACGAGGACTGGCCGGACGACGTCTACAGCGAGCTCTGGGCCGTGCACAACGGGCCCTCCGTGATGGTGAAGCACGGCGAAATGAAGCTGTTCCGGTTTGACGGTCATGAGGGCACACCCGGACTGGGTCCGGATTGCCCCGAGCAGCTCTTTGACCTGGCGCGCGATCCCGATGAGACCACAAACCTGATCGACCACCCGGACTACGCGGACCGGCTGGCGGATTTGCGCGCCCGGCTGGATGCGCTGCCCGATCCGCGGAAGAAGGATGCGAACAACCGCTTCGTCGGCGAGGAACGCGAGCCGTATGTGCCACGCCGCAGGGCTTAGCGCGGGGAGCGGAGGATCTCGGATATCGGCTTTCCTATTGGCTAGGCGCTTGTCTGGCGGGTGCGGGTGGCGCCTGGCGTTTGTCTGCACCGGGGGACTGGCCGAAAAAGAGACGTCTGCGTAACCCGAAAGTGGTTGCCCGGAAGACCCCTCACCGGTTTCAGCCGAAGACGGCTGAACCTGCCTCTTCCCCAGGAGAGGGGAAAGACCGGCGTCCCCTTGAATAGATTGAGACCGAGCAAAGTTGCTCTCCCCCAGGGAGACCTTTGCGTAGCCCGAGGGTGGGTGCCCGGAAGACCCTTACCCCAGACCTCGCCCACGGGAAGCCTCTGCGTATCCCGACGTTGGTTGCCCGGAAGACCCCTCACCGATTTCCGCCGGGGACGGCGGAATCTGCCTCTCCCCTTGGAGAGGGTGAAGAGCGCCGCGCCTCTGAGAGGTTGGAGTCCGTCCGCAGGTGCTGGGGCGTGGATCGAGACCGGAAGCCGCCGCACCTTCGCGGACGCCGTAGGTTTTGCACAGGTCTCTCGAGGGAGAGTGAGGAAGAGGCTGCGCTGGCGAGGGCCAGGCGAGGTTTGCAAGGGTCTCTCCCCTGGGAGAGGGTGAAGATCCGCCGCACCTTCAAGGACGATGGGCTTAACGCAAAGGTTTCATCAAGGGAGGACTGCACATGACGGCTGAGACGAATCTGCAGGTGGTGCTGGCGCGGCGGCCGGTTGGGGTTCCGGTGGTGGAGGACTTTGCGCTGCGGGAGTCGGCGATTCCGGAGGCCGGAGCGGGCGAGGCGGTGGTGCGGACCGAGTTCGTTTCGGTGGACCCGTACATGCGGGGGCGGCTGTGGGAGCAGCCGCATCGCGGGGATCCGGTGGCGATCGGGCAGGTCATGATCGGCGAGGGCGTGGGCGAGGTGGTGGCCTCGAGCGATCCGGCCATGGCGGTGGGCGAGACGGTGCGGGGGTACTTTGGGTGGCAGCAGTACGCGGCGGCCTCTGTCGACGAACTGGAGCGCATCGACCGTTCTGCCGCGCCGCTGTCCACCGCGCTGGGCGTGCTGGGGATGCCGGGGTTGACGGCGTATTACGGCTTGTTGGAGGTCGGTCAGCCTCAAGCGGGCGAGACGGTGGTGGTGACCGGAGCGGCGGGCGCCGTGGGCAGTGCGGTCGGGCAGATTGCCAGGATCAAGGGCTGCCGCGTGGTGGGTGTCTGCGGCACCGAGGCCAAGTGCCGGCACATCGTGGACGACCTAGGGTTCGACGCGGCGGTCAACTACCGCACGGACTCGCTGGACGACGACCTGGCCGCGGCCTGTCCGGACGGTATCGACGTGATTTTCGAGAACGTGGGTGGCGAGATCCTGGAGGCGATGCTGCGGCAGATCAACCTGCATGCCCGTATCGCGCTCTGCGGCGCGATCGCCCAGTACCACACGGCCGAGCCGCCGCTGGTTCCGCCGCACTCGCGAACCCTGCACCGACGGCGGGCGCGCATGCAGGGGTTCCTGGTGAACGACTTCGCGGACCAGGACGAGGAGGCGATGGCCGCCTTGACCGAGTGGGTGACGAGCGGGCAGATCGTCTATCGCGAGAGCATCGTGGATGGGCTGGAGAATGCCGCGTCGGCGTTTGTGGGGCTGTTTAGCGGGGCGAATACGGGGAAGCAGTTGGTGCGGGTGCGGGCGGAAACTCAGTAGTTTGCGCTGGAGCTAGCGGCGGTAGGCCTCACGGCGGTGGCTTATGCGCACGACGGTGACCGTCACAATCTGTTGGGAAATGGTGTAGAGCACCCGCAGGGTGCCGACGCGGATGCGCCAGATGTCGTGTCCGCCTTTGAGTTTCTCAACACCCGGCGGCCGCGGGTCGCGCGCCAGGGCGTCGATGCGCGCGGCGACGCGCCGCTGGTCCCGGCGGGACAGCTTCCGCAGATCGCGCGCCCCCTGCGAGGTGAATTCGATTCGGTACTCACTGCGAGAAATGTACATATCCCACTAGACGAACCGAAGACACTTAAGCCACAATGTCCCTGACATGGACGATTTGGCACCTTCCCACGGGACGCAGCAACGTCCGTCGGCTAACAAAATGAGGATAAGCGACGGTTGTTCAGGCAAGCGCTCGTGGCGTTGAGGAGATTCTGATGGCTATCGACAGCGGCATGACGATTACGGAAGCGCGGGACGTGCTGGGTCAGTTGGTGGGCCGCGTGCAGTACGGGAATGAGCGGATTGTGCTGACGCGGCATGGGCGGCCGGCCGCGGCGCTGGTGCCGATGGACGATCACGAGGCTCTGGAACGGCTTGAGGACGAGATTGATCTGGCTGACGCCCTGGCGGCGATGCGCGAGCCGGGACGAGTCACGTGGGACGAGTTGAAGGCGGAGCTGAAGCTCTAAGCGCCGCTCGGTCGGCAGCGTCTAGCGGTGGCCAAGCCAGGTGCCGAAGCTACGACCCGACTGCCAGCACAAAGATTCAGGCGTCCGGCTCGGTAAGCCAGGCCGGGTCGAATTGCGCCCAGGTGAGGCGCTCGTAGGGCACGTCGTCGCCGGCTTCGTAGAGGCAGCCGAGGCGGCCATCGGGTAAGTGGCAGAGGTCGGAGTAGGCCGACGGGCCGGGGTGGAGTACGCGGCCTGTGCTCCAGGTGCGGGCGCGGTCGGCGCTGTAACGCACGGTCATGCGCTCGCGCACGGTGCTGGCCGGGTTGGAGAAGACCACCCAGGAAGCGCCGCCGGGGGCGTCGTCCAGGCGCAGGGCGCTGCCCTGGCAGCGCGGTTCGATCAGGGCCTCGTCGATCTCGCTGGGGCCGAAGGTCTGGCCGCCGTCGCTGCTGCGGGTGGCGACGCGGCGCTTGGTGTCGAGTTCGTTGCGGCTGTTGAGGTAGAGCGAGCCGTCGTCCAGTTCCACGGCGATGGACTCATCGGTTCCGTCCGCGGCCGCGGCCCCGATGTGCCAGGACGCTCCCGCGTCGTCGCTGTAGACCACGACGGACCGGAACGGCACGTCGTCGCGCGACTGCCCCGAGCGCGGCATGTGGTTGCAGGGGATCAGGAGACGGCCGGAGGCCAGTTGAATGGAGTGCCCGGGGCCGAAGGCGTACCAGGTCCAGGCGGGATCCATGACCTGGTCCTTCACATCAATCGGGTCGGCCCAGGTGAGGCCGTCGTCGTCGCTGAAGGTCATGTAGGGATGCCGCCAGGACTCACGGCGGACGACGCGCTCGACCGTGCCCAAGGGATCGTTGCGCACGAACGGCAGCCAGATGCGGCCGGTCGTGCGATCGACGACAGGGGCGGGATTCCCTGCCGTTTCACCGCCGCCCGCTACCGCGACGCGTGGCTCCGACCAGGTCTCGCCGTTGTCCTCGCTGCGTCGAACCAGGAGGTTGATGTCGCCGTGGTCGTGGCGGCTGTCTCGGCGGCCCTCGCAGAAGGCCAGCACGGTGCCAGCCGTTGTCGTCACAAGCGCGGGGATTCGGTAGGTGTGATAGCCGTCCTGGCCGCTGCGCCAGAGGGTGGACTGGGTTGGCACGGGTACATCCTTTCACCGACGACGCGACTACGGCTTGCCTACTCTTTCGAACGATACGTCAACGAAGTGGCAGGCGACGCCGGGCAATTCGGCGCGCCTATACTCGCGCGCCGTCCGGCAACCCCACGGGCACGCCATGAAGCTGCGGGACGTCAATACGACGGACATTGGCAGCGCCATCGAGGCCGGGTGCCGAACGATGGCCAGCGTGTTCAACGCGGACGATGACGACGTTCCCTTCTTTGGGTCGCAAGTCTGGCCGGACCCGCATTTGGCGTTTAGCTCGGTGCATTCGGAGTCGCACGTGCCGGGCCGGCACCTGAACGCGCTGCTGACGGCGGAGTCGCTGGGGTTTCCGATCGACGAGGAGGCCGTGGAGAAGCACGCCCGAGCGGCGTTCTTCTCGTACGGCGGGACGCTGTCGCTGCCCCTGAACCGGGAACGGATCGACGGTCCCCTGGAGAACTTTCGCCCACATAACGTCCGCGAGGGATTTCACGCGCTGTACGCTTTGGCTCGCTTTCGGGACTCCGAACGGGCGCGCGAGGTCGCCGAAGCGAGCATCGCCACCATCAACCGGCTGTGGGACCCGGACGGAGGCTGGGTGGAGGGTCGGATTGCCCGGACGCACGGCGTCAACTTTCACCACCAGGGCACCTTTGTTACAGGGCTTGGGCGGGCCATTGGCCCGTTGGTCAAGTACTACCGGGCGACGGGTTCCGGACCGGCGCTTGAGCTGGCGATCGTTCTGAAGGAGAAGGCCGTCGCGGAGTACTTTCTCGCCAACGGGAGCTACGACTGCGATCGGTTCGGCAGTCACACGCACTCCACGACGTGCGTAATGTCGTCGCTGGCGCAACTGGCCGACCTGCTAACCGATGCGCCGCTGATGGAGCGGGTCCATTCGTTTTATTCGCGCGGTCTCTGGGACATCCGCGACGAACTGGGGTGGGTGATCGAGAGCAGCGCGGCGGATGCTCCGCCGGACCGGGGCGAAGCCAACAACACGGGCGACATCGTGGAGACCGCGCTGATCCTGGGCCGCTGGGGCTACGTGGAGGCCTACGACGACGCCGAGCGCATCCTGCGGGGGCACCTGCTGCCCAGCCAGTTGCGCGACATCTCGTGGATCAATGAGCCAGCAAATCCAGCCGGCAAGGACGGGCGTCGCGACGTGGCGAGTCGCCACTGGGGCGCCTTTGGCTTTCCGGCGCCCTATGGCCACCATCCCGTCGGACTGCCGCGGATCGCCTTCAACATGGACATCGTGGGCGGCGCGGTGGCGTCACTGTGCGAGGCGTACCGTGAGGCGACGCGCCGGGACGCCTCAGGACACCGGGTCGACTTGCTGTTCGACCACGAGACTGACCAAATCAAGGTCGACTCGCCATACGGAGGTCACGAACTCGGCATCACGCTCAAGCAGCCGGGTCCGCTGTTCGTACGGATTCCAGCCTGGGCAGATCCGCCAGTGCCGGCAGTGTCCGGCTGCACCGAGCGTCCGCTGCGTACGGGGCGCTACCTGCTGTTCGGGAATCCGCCTGTCGGCACCCCGCTCACGTTCACGCTGAAGCTGCCGACCAGCGAGCTGCTGCTCAGGCATCGCACGCGCGACATTCGGATTGGCCTGCGTGGCGACGAGGTGGTGGCCATGGATAACTTTGGGCAGGGACTTCGCTTCTTCGACTCGTTCGCCTGACGCCCGGAAGCCTCCGGCCTGGTACGGCGCGCGGCGGCTAGCTCTGCGGAAGGAGCGAGGCGCCGAGCCATTCGGTCGCGGCGGAAAAGAGGGCCGCCGTCCGCGGGTCGTCGGCGTCCATCTGGCTCATCAGCAGCTGCCAGTCCGGCATATTGGCGCCCTGAGCCGGACAGTAGCGCGGGATATCCAGCACGCGAACTTTGTACCAGCTGAGTTCAACGGACCAGTCCATGGCTTGCACCAGCGGCGCCTGTAGATCGAAACCGCCGTCGTCGCCCCACGGCGCATAGGGCCCACGGTCGGTGACGGGCGCCAGAACCGAGCGTCCTGACGCCAGCCACTTGCCCGTGGCCGGCTGCGGTTCGACGAGCCGGATTTCAACCCATGTCCCCAGCGGCAGCCACTGGTGGGCAACCCCGAACGACCGCTCGCGGTCCAGCACTGCCCACGCATGGTTGGCTTCAGGATCGCAGCGCCAGCCCCAGGCCGTGCGAAACCCGAAGTAGCCGACGCAACGACCGCTTTCGACGTGCCCGCAGTCCCAGTGCGTCGGGGGTCCGTAGCCCGAGGCTCGGGTCCAACGCCAGGTTCCGACGCCCTCACCGTCGAGCGGCGATCCATCAGACGTCGGAACGACTGAGTCCGTCGGTCCTGCCGCGGTGGCGACGGTCGGAAGTCCCAGAATCAGAATAGCGGCAGCACCAATGGCAACGACACGCCGCCGCTGGGAATAGGTAATCAAAGGTGCGGCGCAGGTGAGCCGCCGCTAGCTCCATTCGAACAGCCCGAGTCACGGTCTCGCAGCAGCGCTGCGGCCGCGTCCTCCCGACACCTCGGGCACGTGGCACCGCAGTCTGCCCCACAAGCGCGGGCGTGCCAACACTTTTTTGACTTCGCAGGCGGCGACGGCGGGCCGTCCGCAGGCGTCCGCGTATTCGCCACGGATGCGGCGTAGTCCTTCGACCGACAGACGTTCACCCTCGTGGTGCTCGTCCAGAATCGAGCGCGGGCGGGCGCGGCGCCGGTGGGCCCGCGTCAGGCGTCGGCGATCGGCCAGCCGATCCGTACGCCGCCACGCGCCTGGGACTGGAGTGCCGCCAGCATGATCTCCAGCGCCGTGCGGGCCTGGCGCCCTCCAGACGATGGCCGCCCGCCGCCGCGAACCAGCTGAGCCAGCTCGGCAACACAGCCGCCGAACCACCCGGAGGTGTGTTGCACTCGAGCGAGCGGCACCTCAACGAGCCGGTGGATTCCGACGTCAATCGTGACTGAGATCTCGTCGCCCGGAAACGTGCGCCCCGTGATGCAGCCCTTCGCACCGTAGATGGCGATATCAAATACCTGCGGCATGGTTTTGCACATGTTCCAGAAGGCGCGCACGCCGTTCTCGAACTCGATCACCACGCTGAGGGCCGGATCGGTAGCCGGTTCGTGGCCGCCGTCGCCCGTGTACCGTGGACCATAGGCTTCCAGGCCAGGCTCGGGAAGCGCGTACACCGCCAGCGGTTGTGCGCCGGCAAACCAGGAAATGGAATCGCAGATGTGGGTGCCGGTTCGAAACAGCATGGCGCGAGGTCCACCCTGGCTGGCCACGATGCGCTGCACCTCGCCGATGGTTCCGTCGCGGATCAGCCCGGCGACCTGCAACCACGGCGACATCCAGCGGCGGGTGTGATTGACCAGCAGTGGAATGCCGGCGCGTTCGGTGGCGGCGATCATGCGATCGGCGTCGGCGAGCGTGGTGGCGAGTGGCTTCTCGCAGAGGATGCCCCGGGTGCCCGCCTCGGCCGCGTCGACCACGACCTGGGCGTGTGCGTGGTCGCTGGTGACGACGCTGACGAGATCCAAGTCTTCCGCGGCCAACATGGCCTGGTGGTCGGGGTATACGCGAAGGTTCGGTAGCAGCCCAGACCACTGTCGCTTGAAGTCGGCGGCCCGTTCAGGGAGAAGGTCGCAGCCGGCGACGAGTTCCGTGTCCGGCACGCTGTGGTAGGCGGCGGCGTGGGAGACCGGCAGGCGGATGCCCATGCCGGGGCCCGCGGCCGCTTCCGGCTGCCGTGCGGCTATGCCGGACAAGCCGACGATTCCGGCCCGCAGCGCTCTCGCCATACGACCTCCGGCGACCTGCGGCCAGATTACCTACCGGCCTCCACCATTCGTCTGCCGATCACCGTCACGGTGGAGACTACCGCTGATTCGCAGATAGCAATCCTAGGCGGCGGCCTTGCGGCGCCAGAGCTGCAAGCGGACCCAAAGGTTCGCTAGCACCAGGAGCAAGAGCGCCGTCAAAACAATCGAGCCCCCCGCCGACAGATCGCCGTAGAACGCGAAGGTCAACCCGGCAATGGCGCTGAGCACCCCCGCCAGAACCGCAGTAGCCATGGCGGCCCGCAAGCCGCGTGCCAGGCGCAGTCCCACCAGGACAGGAATCACCAGCATGGCGCCAATCAAGAGCACGCCCACGACGCGCATGGACAGCGTGATCGTGGCACCGGTAAGTACCGCCAACGCGAGGTTGAGCCAGTCAGTCCGAACGCCACTCACCCTGGCCAGGTTGTCGTCAAAGGCCATCTGCGCCAGGTCGACAAAGAACACGCCGACGAAAAGCAACACAACAACGGCCAAGGCGGCGAGCAACCACAAGTCCAGGGGGGAAACGCTGAGGATCGAGCCGAAGAGAAAGGAGAAGAGATCGACGTTAAAGCCTCCGGCGGCTCCAATCACCACCACGGCAATCGCCAACGAGCCGTACAGCACCACGGCGAGTACCACGTCTCCGGGCAGCCGGCCGCGAGCGCGGAGTTGCTCGACGATGATCGCGCCCGCGGTTGCGGCGAGCAGGGCAACCAGGGTGGGCAGAAACCTGGACGCCAGCCCGATAGCGACCCCCATCAGGGCCACGTGCGCGAGCGTATCGGCAATGAGTGAAAGGCGTCGGAGTACGACGAACGTACCCAGGACCGGCGCCAGGACGCCGACCAGGACACCGCCAACCAGGGCACGAAGCATGAACTCGTACTGCAGGATGGCGGGCATGGTTAGCGGTGCCGATGCAACGCGCCCTCGAATTCGTGCGCCGTGTCGTGGATCAGCACATCTACCGGCGCCCCGTACAAGGTGGACATTTCGTCGACCGTGAGGTCGTGGGGCTGGCCATGCAAGACCAGCCGGCAATTGAGACAGGCCACCGTGGTGGCCTCGCGCAACATCGCGCCAATGTCGTGCGACACGATGACGATGGCCATGCCGCGGTCTTTGCTCAGGTCGCGCAAGACGGCGTACAGCTGCTCCTCGCCGGAAACGTCGATACCGGCCGCCGGTTCGTCCAGCACCAGCAGATCCGGATTCCGCACGAGGGCGCGGGCCAGAAGCACGCGCTGCTGTTGTCCGACCGAAAGCTCGGCGAGCCGCCGAGATCGGTACGCCGTCATGCCAACCGTCTCAATGGCCGCCAGGACGTCCGCTCGCTCGGAGCGTCGGAATATCCCAAGCGGCGATACGCCGCTATACGTTCCAAGCGACACGACTTCGGACACGGTCGCCGGAAAGTCTCGCCACGCCCCGGTCCCGACCTGCGGCATGTAGCCCACGCGACCCCACTGGTCAAAGTCGTTGACGTCGCGACCGAACAGGCGCACGCGTCCCGAGTCGGGCTGCAGCAGACCCAGCGCCAATTTGATGAGCGTGCTCTTCCCGCTACCGTTGGGCCCCATGACGGCCGCCAGTTCTCCGTAATGGATGCATAGCGACACGTCCTGAAGCGCGGTAACGGCACCGTACGCAAAGCTCACGCGCTCCCATTCGATCACGCTGGGTGACGCGGCCTCGGTCATGCACACTCCAGGGCCAGCTTGAGGCTGGCCAGATTGTCGCGCATGAGGCCGAAGTAGTCGTCGTGCGCGTCCAGTTCGGCCTGGGTCACACTCTCAATCGCATGAATCGGGATGAGTTCGATCCCGGTCTCACGCTGGATGGTCTCCTCAAGCGTGCCGGCCACCACGGGCTCCACCAACACATACCCGAGCCCCAGGTCGATTACCTGGTCGGTGATCTCCGCCAGTCGCTGCGGCGACGGCTCCGCCTCCAGTGACAGCCCCGCAATGGGAATCTGTTCCACGGCGTAGCGAGCCGCCAGGTAGCCGTACGCCGCGTGCGACGTGACGAAGTGATCGTGCCGGCAATTTGCCAGGGCTTGCGAGAACTCCGCGTGCAGCGCGTTGAGTTCACTGATTAGCGCGGCCGCATTTTCGCGGAAGACGTCGGCGTTGTCGGCATCGGCGTTGATCAGGGCGTCGCGGATTCGCTCCACCTGAACGACGGCCAGCACGGGGTCAAGCCACATGTGCGGATCGAGTTCTTCGCCATGGTGGTGGCCTTCGTCCTCGTGGGCGTCACCTTCGTGCTCGTGCTCTTCGCCTTCCTCCTCGTGGTGCTCGCCTTCCTCGTGCTCGTGTCCTTCGCCCTCACCCTCCTTGTGCTCGCCTTCCTCGTGCTCGTGTTCTTCGCCCTCACCCTCCTTGTGTTCGCCTTCTTCGTGCTCGTGTTCTTCGCCCTCACCCTCGTGGTGCTCGCCTTCCTCGTGCTCGCCGTGCCCGTGATCATCGTGCGGCAGGCCCTCAATCGCCAGGGACTGGTCAGCCGCTTCCAGGACAACCCGCGTGTCGCTGTCCTCCAGCGCCTCAAGGGCTCGCTCCAGCCAAGGCTCAAGCTCCAGCCCGTTCATCACCACCAGGTCCGCCGCCCCGATCGCCCGCAAGTCTGAGGCCGTTGGCTCAAACCCATGCGCTTCCACGCCCGGCTTAACCAGAACCGTCACCGCTACCTGCTCGCCGCCAATTCGTTCCGTGAAGTAGCCCAGCGGATAGATACTGGCGACGACGGACAAGCCTTCGTCGTCCGCGTCCTCCCCGCAAGCGACAATGGCAGCCAATGCCAAGAGAATCATGGCAATGGATGCCACGCTTCTGATCCCAAGTCTCATCGCGCTAGCCTCCGTTGTCGGCGGTTGAGCGGGCCTCATGGGCCCCGTCGTCTTGCAGGCAGTCCGGACAGTTCACGTAGAAATCGACCTGGTGCCCGAGCACCTGGCCCGGAATCTCAGCACCCAACTCGCAGAGCAGTCGTTCGAGTTCCGCACTGCGAAACTCTTCGACCGTCTCGCACGACGAGCAGATGAGATGGTGGTGGTGCCACGAATGGTCGATGGAGTAGCGGGGCGATCCGTCGGGAAGCAGCGCCTTACATAAGACCCCGGCCTCCGCGAGGAGCCTGATGGTTCGGTAGACCGTCGCGCGCCCGACCCCGGGAAGTTCCTCGTTGATCGACTCGGCGCTAAACGCCCCCCGCTTGCTGGCAAGCAGCCGCGCTACATCACGACGCGGTTGCGTGACGCGACAGCCCAATCGGTGGAGCATGTCGTCGACACGATCATCGACCGAACCGCTGGCGATCATAGTCTTGCCACCAAGTCTCGTCGCTAGTGAGACTGAGTATCACCATATGTGAGCACCGGTGCAAGCAATAGCCACCAGGCCGATGGGCTGGACTCACCGGGCGCCCGACATGGGTCGCAGCGTCAGAGACCGTGCACGACTATTCGCCGAGCCTTGATTTCACGCCGGGTCGCCATTAGCGGCGAGCAGTCGCCGCATGGCCGACCGATGGTGCACGGGCACGCCCGGAGGGATTCGAACCCCCGACCCCTGGTTCCGAAGACCAGTGCTCTATTCCGCTGAGCTACGGGCGCTGGTGTCTGCGAGTCTAGCCGCCTGAAGGACGCGGTAGCGCGCCCATACCACGACGCCTGAGACACGACCCGGATCCGTCGACTTGGGTGACGGAGTCGGTCGCTATTGAATGGGCCGAAGGCTCACGAGTGCCGGTCGGCAGCCGGTGGGGCGGGTCAGGCTTCCAGCCGGTCCTTGATCGCGTGCATCCAGGCGTCCCAGCGGGTCGCAAACACCTGGTCGATGTCTCGCCGCACGCCGCGCAGCGTGCCGAATCCCGACTGAATCACATCCACGCGGCAGCCGCCGTCTTCGTGAAAGAAGTCGAATGACAGCACACTGGGCCAGTTCTGCACCATGCGCCAGGTCAGCCGCACCCCGCGGTCGTGCTCACCGATGCGACCGATGGCCGGCCCCAACTCCGGATCCCGGAATCCAATGCGCCCGCCGGAGCCCGGCGCCAGGCGCAGGCGCTGCAGCGGCGTCAGGCACTCGGAAAGCACGTCTTGATCAACGAGCGCGTCGAACACGGCCGCGGGCTCGGCGGCGATGACGTATGACTGCTCGACGATGATGGACCGGCGGTCGGCCATGAATCCCCCTCAACTAGCCGTGACTGTCTCCAGCAGGGCAATGTACAACGGTCTGGGCGCTAGGGGCGGGTCGCATCCCACAGTGCCCGCAAAATGCGCTCGGCTTCGTCAACGTGCTGGCTACGCACGATCAGGCGGTGTTGCATGCCATCGCCCATAAAGCTGCTGGGCAAGGCCGGGACGGCGCGCGCTGGAATGCCGTGGTCGCCCAGCAGGTTTAGCCACAGCTCGGCCACGGCGCGTGTGGGCGCCGTGCGGAGCACGCACTCGTCCGACGGCTCGCCCAGCAGGGCATGTCGCAGCCGCGTCAGCCAAGACCGTGTCATCAGAGGCCACTCGTCCGCCAGATGGATCCCAGACTAGCCGCTACCGATGCGTTGCCGTCCCCGGGTCGGCTAGCCGGCCGGGACATCTTCCGGCGGCCGGCCGGATTCGCCTGCCGGTGGAACCTCCGGAGGAAGCGGTGCTCCCGACGGATCGCCCGGCAGCCAAAAGCCCGTTCCGTTGCGGATGTCTGCAAAGTCCCGCCACGTCCACACCGTTGGATCAACGGCCACACCGTTCACATGCACCTCCCAGTGCAAGTGCGGCCCCGTAGACCGGCCCGTGGACCCAACCGTGCCCAACGGCTGGCCGCCTGTGACCGGCTCCCCGGCCGCCACGTCGATCCTGTCCAGGTGAACCACGGCCGAGAAGACGCCGAAGCCGTGATCCACGACGACGCTGTTGCCACGGATTGCCAGTGGCCCGGCCCAGGCCACGCGGCCCGCGGCCGGCGCCGCGACCAGCGTGCCCAGCGGCGCGGCGACATCCGAACCCTCGTGCACGTAGGGAATCGCGCCGGGGTGAAACACGCGACGCTGCCCGTACGGCGACGTGGCCGTTCCAATGGACGGATTGCCGAAGCTGCCCGTCCAGCGTGGGGGCCCGCTTACGTGATTCACCAACTGCTGGACAAAGGCGCGCTCCTCAGCCGCCGTCTGCGGGTTCAGCAAGTGGGCCAACTCGTCGTCAACCGTGAGGACGGCCGACGTAAACGTCCCGCTCGCGACCTGAAACTCGTGGACCGAGGTCTGTCCACCAACCTCAAGTTGGAGCTGGCGCGGCCCTGGTTCCTCAGCGGCGGCCATGCCAACCAGCGCATGCCAGGTTCCATCCGCGCAGGCCAGCGGAAGCGCCCGGCCGTCCATGCGCAGGCGAACGTCGGGCCGCCCACTGGATAGCTGAATCAAGACAGTCGCGCCCTGCGCCGACGGCGACTGGTCAAGCGTCACCTCCAGATCCGTGGCCAGAGCAGTCGGCGGCGGTGCCGGCGTGACCGCTGAATCCGGAAAGAGGCCCGCCTCGCGTGCCATGTCGCCGCTGTTGGCAAAAATGACCTCGCCCGCACGCGCCCAGGGCGTGTCGGTGGTCCATTGCTGCAGGACGACGCGCTGAGCGCGCACGACTCGAACTGCGCCGAAGTCCTGATAGGCGATGGGCAGACCAAAGCGAGTGAGCCAATTGGGCACGGAAAGGAACTCCGCACGGATATCGGCGTTGGCGTCGAGCAGCGCCAGGTGGTTCGCGGTAATCACGTCGAACGGCTGGCCGGCATCTTCCGGGAGGGCCTGGTGGGGCGGGACCTGCCGGAATGACTGAAGCCATGGGTCCAACCCGGCCTGGTGCATGTTGTCCAGGGTGTTGGCGGCGTTGGCGCGGCGCGCGCCTGGATCCCACTGCAGAACCAGCTTCTGAAACGCCTGAACCGTGAACCCGTGTTGCCGGAACCGCTGGGAGATGGGGTAGCCGACCACCGGGATACCGCCCAAATCCTGAAACGCGGTCCAGAATCCGGCATCAGCGTCATCCCAGACGGCAAAGCCGGCGCCTTCACCACCGGTCTGGGTATAGAACCAGCCCTCGGGAATGGCGAAATCCGCTGCGCAAGTGGCCGGGACCGCGGCTTGATGTTCACTCGCGCGCGACTCGCTCACGAGCACCAGGAGCAGGGCCAGGGAGAGAGCCGTGGCGCCAAATAGGGGGCGATATATCAATCGGGCCACGAATGGGCAGCCTAGCACCGTGTCGGCACGTATGATTTTCCGACTGACCAACGCTGGGATGTCCCGCGTGTGACGCGCAGGCACGTGAGACTGCCGCCGGCCCACACCTGAGACTTGAGCCCCGCCCATGCCCATTCAGCCTTTACTCGCCCCACGCCGTCCCACCTGGGCACGGCCGCTGGCCGGCATCGGCCGTCGACGCTTCCTGAGTCTGGCAGGTGCCGCGGGCGCGTGGCTGGCGGCTGGCGCCGCGCCGGTGCTGGCGGAGCCGGACAGCAGCACCGCCGAGACCACGTGGTGGGTGGACGACGTGACTTCGATTGGCGGGATGGCGCCGCGCGTCCGCGACACGCTGGCGGCCACCGCGCGGGAGCTGCCGTGGCACGGGCGAATCATCAAGGGCAATTCGGCCGGTGCGCTCTATGCACCGATCTTCGTGCGCGACATGGCGACGATTCAGCCCGTTGTGCCGTATTTCCTGGCACGCGATTTCATGCAGACGCCCGCCGAGGGCTTTCTTGCCTCCCAAGATCGATTTGCGACCCGAAACGGCGCCGTGGCCGCCACGCTCAACGCGCAGGGGTTGATCGATAAGGCCACGGTCGTGAGTGACGAGGAGACCAGCGCGGTGCACGCGGCCTATGCCTTTTTCCGCGCGTTCGGCGGGGCGGACTGGCTTGGCAGCGACGTCGATGGACGCCAGGTGATCGACCGCCTGGGCGACGCCCTGGGCTACCTGTGGGCGGAGCGTCGCTGGAACGACAGCAGTCTCATCTACCGTGGACACACGACTGACTGGGGCGATGTCAAACGCAGCGCCGGCTCGGAACCGACCGATCTGGCGGCCGGCGACGAACTTACGATTTCGCCCTTCGACCAGGCGTGGCATTTCCGCGCGCTCCATGACTACGCCGCGATGCTTGACGCGGTGGGGCGGACGGCGGCCGCCGCGGTGCAACGCACCCGCGCGACCCAGGTGCAGACAGAGACTCACGCGCGGCTCTGGCAGCCTCAGCGCGGCCATTACCGCGTGCACGCGCATGCCACGGCGTGGACCGACCCATTTGACGAGGACGCCGTGATACCGATCAGTAGCGTGCTCTCGATCTACGCGGGAATCGCCTCGCCGGGGCACGTCGCGCCGATCTTCGGTGCGGCCGCTCGGGCCGAGGCCGCCGCCGGGACCAACCGTGCCGGTCTGACGCTCTCTCCGCCGTATCCGGACGACTTCTTTCAGAGTCGTCGCATGGCCAGCGGGGAGTATCAGAACGGTGCGGTGTGGGACTGGTGGGGTGGCTTGCAGATCGTCAGCGAGTTTGAGCACGGGCAGGCGGATCGGGCCATTGACCATTTGGACGCGGTGGCACGGGCCTGGGAGTCCGTGGACGGCGTGCACGAGTGGTTCCACATTCCCAGCCAGTCAGGGCAGGGATCGACGCAGTTCGCCGGCGCCGCCGGCACGATGGCCCAGGCCGTGATTCGTGGCCTCTTCGGCCTGGATATCGCAACTGACGGGTACCGCATCACCTGTCGACTTGGCCGCAACAGCGGCGGGCTGCGGGCCGTGCGGCCGGCCGGAGGTCGGATCGAAGCCGTGCAGTCCGCCTATCCGGCCTTCATCTTCCTGGACATTCGGGCCGATACGGGAACGACCGGCCGCGCGGCGATGCGGATTCCAAGCGACTGGGACAACATCATTGTCTTCGTGGACGGCCGGGTCGCCGAAGGCACGCGCTGGATTGCCGGAAATGACCATTACGTGGGCACCTGGCCGATAGGCTCGGGTACGCACTCGATTATCGTGGCGAAGGTGGCCTGATCGCAGCTTCGACGACGTGACTGGAGGCGTGCCCACGCTCTCGCGAACGCGTGAATTTCTACGCCCGTGGGTGCGTTCAGTGCTTTGCTCGGCAAGAACCTGGGCACAGGAACTAACCAACCGCGCGCAACGCGGGGAGGAGTGGGTCGAGCGGAATCGCTGGCTGCGCGCGCCGGCGCTAACCGCGAAACGGATTGGCCCGGACAACCTGCCAACGTTTGCCGCGGCCATCAGCTTTCAGTTCGTCATCTCGCTGATACCGCTGCTGGCCGTCATGACGGTCGGCGCATCGTTCTTTGTGAACGCCGATGCGCTGGCCGCACAGGTCGTTGAGGTTACCGGCGGCATCGCGCCCGAGTCGGAATCGCTGCTGGGAACGATCGTGCAGTCGGTCACCGACCTGCGCGGCCAAGTTGGGGTGATCTCATTCCTCGGCCTTCTCTGGACAGGCTCGACTGTGTTCACGACCCTCCGCCGCGGGCTCAACGTGGCGGTGGGAGCTCGACAGCGGCGACGGTATTTGCAGAGTCGGCTCGTCGATCTGGGCGTCGCCGCGCTGACCGGCGTGATGCTCGCTATCTCAGTGGCCCTAACGGCGGGCCTGTCCCTGCTGCAACAAACCGAGGTCCTGGGACCCACCAGCCCATTGGCCACGCTGGGCCTGCTGCTGCGGATGCTAACCGTCCTGGTACCGGTGGTGATGACGACCGGGATCTTTGCACTGCTCTTCGGGGTGCTTCCGGCACAGCCGCTTCCGCGGCGCGAGGCGCTATTGGCCGGCGGCCTGGCGGCGGTGCTATTTGAGGTCGGTAAGAACGCGTTTGTGTGGTACGTGTCCAGCTTTGGGAACTTCAACCTGGTCTATGGCCCGCTGGCAGCACTCGTCGTACTTCTGCTGTGGCTCTACTACTGCAGCCTGATCGTTCTCGGCGCCGCCGCCATTGGTTCCGAAATCGCGCGCCCAGTCCGGCCCGACATGCCGCGCACGCCGGCGACTTAAGGCACGGAAGCCACAGGCTAGGGAATTCCCCGTCGCGCGGCGATTGCCTGGCGTGCCAGGGTCCGGTAGCGGTGCGGGTTGACCGAGCTCTCGCGCCGTTGGTACCGTCCGCTCCACAGTTGCGGCCCAAAGGTAGGGAGACACGCCTATCGAGGATCTGTGAGCAATCCGGGCCGGCCAGGCGGCCGCGCCCGCTCTTCGGTGAGAAACGGCTTTCGCCGAACAGTTCTGTTCCCGCCGGATCGTCGGTTCGTTACCGACGGTCGAAGAGCCAACGGCCTCACGCGTGCCGCGGCTCAATGAGAGAGACGAAGGAGTGAGTTCATGGCAAGCGTCACCCTAGACCGTGTGACCAAGCGCTTCGGCGAGGTCACCGCCGTGCAGGACGTATCGATTGAAGTCGAGGACCGCGAATTCCTCGTGCTGGTCGGCCCGTCCGGGTGCGGCAAGTCCACCACCCTCCGCCTGATTGCCGGCCTCGAAGAGCTGAGCGACGGCAACATCTACATCGGCGACGACCTGGTCAACGACATTGCGCCGAAGGACCGGGACATCGCGATGGTGTTCCAGAGCTACGCGCTGTACCCGCACATGAGCGTGTACGACAACCTGTCGTTCGGGCTGCGGCTGCGGCACACCCCGCGCAAGGAGATCGAGCGCCGGGTGCAGGAAGCCGCGGAGATGCTGAACATCGCCGAGCTGCTGGACCGCAAGCCGAAGGCCCTTTCCGGCGGTCAGCGCCAGCGCGTAGCCCTTGGTCGCGCCGTGGTGCGCGACCCGGCCGTGTTCCTGATGGACGAGCCGCTGTCCAACCTGGACGCCAAGCTGCGCGTGCAGACGCGCGCCGAGCTGATCCGATTGCACGAGCGCCTGCAGGCCACGGTGATCTACGTCACGCACGACCAGATGGAAGCCATGACGATGGGCAGCCGCATTGCCGTGCTGCGCGACGGCGTGCTCCAGCAGATCGGCCCGCCCCAGGAGGTTTACGAAGAGCCCAACAACATGTTTGTTGCCGGCTTCATCGGCAGCCCGGCGATGAACTTCTTCGACGCGCGGCTGACGGGCACGGCGGACGACATGTACGTTGAGACCGATTCCTTCAAGGTTCCGGTGCCGCCCGACCGGCGTGCGCCGTACGTGGGTCACCTGGGTCAGGACGTGGTCTTTGGCATTCGGCCGGAGGACATCTTCGACCCGAACTACAAGCCGGACCAGATTCCGTCCGACGCGACGATCACGTCGGACGTGGACGTGACGGAGCCGCTGGGCAGCGAGGTTTACCTCTACATGCTGGCCGGCGACGAGTCCTACATCGCGCGCGTCGACCCGCGAACGACCGCCCACATCGGCGACCCGTTCGACCTGGTGCTGGACATGAGCAACATGCAGCTCTTCGACCGCGCCACGCAGGAAGCCATCCGCTAAGGATCGGCAGAACCTGCGAAACCGCCAGCTTGGCGGCGAACGGAGCGGGGGACGGCCCGAGGCCGTTCCCCGCTCTGCGTTAAGGGATCGGGCGGCACCGTGCGACCCACGCCGCGGGACCTCGTTCGCCAGATCCGGACCGAAACGTGGTGCCGATCCGCTGACTGTGCGCCGCGTGGCTGACGATCCGGCCGCGACATCCGTGACATCGCGTGAGAATCGCCGGGCGCGAGGCCCCGACCGTTCCGAACGATCTCGCTGACAATGCTCCACATCGCCGGCGCTGGCTCGGCGCGCGTGCATAAGACAGCGGCCGCCTACTGTTCCCTCGGGCTGAGCGCGCTTATTAGCGGAGGCACCAGCACCGTACTGGTCGTGGGAAACCCGCTTCGATCCGACGCTCCGATTCTCACCTCCCTGGCCACGGCGAGCGTTGTGACGGCCTTCGTCTTATTTCGCTCCCGGGGTCTGCCGCGGACGGCTCAGCTTCGATTCGCCACCGCCAACCTGCTAACAGCGGTCCCGCTCGTGGGAATGGCAATCGGGACGCTTACGAGCGACGAGGTGGCTCAGCTCACGACGCGATCGAGCAGCCTGGGCTGGGTACTCGCCTCGATGCTGCCGCTGGTAGCCATGATCGCCGCCAGGCGCGCCGACGGGGCATCGGCGGGCATCGACCCGGCATTTGGCGGAGCCGTGGGCGTTGCCGGCGCGGCTTTGCTTCACCTCGCCGCGACCGATGCCTCCGCGTTTAGCCCGCCATGGGCGCTCGCCGGCTTCACGATTGGCGCGGTGGTCGTCGCAGGCATCTCACGCCTGCCACCGCAACCGCCGCGACGCACGCCGGTAGGAACGACCTGGCGAACCCTTCCTTGTACGGCGGCATTAGTCATGGCCGTCATCACCGCAGTGCCAGCCGCTCCGCGGCACGAACTCGCCACCTCGGCCGGCGCGCAAGCCCTGGCCGTAACAGTCACCAGCTTCCTTTTGGTGGCTTCGATCGCCCTCTGGTGGGGCGAGCGAAACCACGCCTGCGCAGATCCCTGGAATAGATTCCGAATCACAGTACGGCTGTTTCTACCCGTAACGACTGCACTTTCCCTGCTAGTCATTGGTGGGCTGCAGGCTGCTTCTTATTCTGCGGTCACCATTGATGACCTGGGGCGCTTCCTGGTCACGGCCGAGGCCTTACTCACCAGCCGGGAGTTTCAGTTTTGGGGAAGCTACTGGCTCCTGCCGGGCCTGCCGGTATTCCTGGCGATCGCGTTTGCCCTGCTGGGCTACACATATCCAGCTGCGCTGGCACCAATGTTCCTGGCAAATGCGCTGCTTCCGTGGCTGATCTATCGAGCGGCATTGGCTTTGGGCGCTCGGAAAGCACCCGCGTACGCATTCGCTGTCATCGCCGTGATTATTCCGCCAATCCAGATTTACAGTCTAGGATCGGCGGAACCAGATCCAGTGTTTATCGCCCTCCTGGCAGCTACCGCCTGGGCTTTCGCTCACGCTATCAGATCTCGACGCCCGAGTTTTTCGCTTCTCGCGTTGGGCGCGCTGGGGGCGGCAGTGGTGCTCATGCGACCAGAAGGACCACTGTATAGTGGTTTGCTGGTGCTGGCGGCTCTGCTTGCCGTCCGGTCACGCTGGGCGGTTGTCGGCAGCTTGGCGTTTGGTGCGTTGCTTCTGCCTCTTGTCGTATACAGTCTCGCCCAACTTGGTCGACCATGGCCAGCGCCAGGTGAGGAATTCTCGTACACGATGCTCGTCCATAAAGCAGACATTATAGGAGAAGTGACACTGCCTCGACTGAGTAAACTCTTGCTCTTGCACGACATCCGGTTTCCCTTGATCATAGCTGCCATTCTCATCCTGTTTGCAATCGGTTCCGTTCGGACGTCGCGTCAGCACTGGGCACTTGCCGCCTTACCTTTAGCAGCGATACTCAACGTGGTATTGACGCTGTCAATTGTGGACAGCAGCACGACCGAGATACGTATCTCGTTAGTTGAGGATTTCGTTCGCCATCGCGCCTATCCATTACCGATTGTCGCAGCGCTCGCGGCAGTAGGAGTAAGCGTCCTGGTCCAACTGCCAAACCGCAACCCTACGCTCAACTCTGCGCTTCGCATTGTTGGCGTTGCAGCCGTCATCTATCTGGCGGCGGGAAGTCTCTACATCCTGGGCAAACCCGAAGGATTCCATCACGGTCCGGACGTTGGCAGCCTGCTTCCAGCCGACATACACGTCAACGCACCAGAGCTGTGGTTGCACCCATTCCGGCTTCCGGCCGGCGACGGGGATTTCATGGGTTACCGTGGCGAGCTGTTTGCTTGGTACAAGCCATTTGATACGCACAGTAAGACGATAGGTATGGCATATCAAACTTTGACTGGAGCTGTTGCTTCATTTGGTTTTGCTTCGATACTTGCAGCCGCACCACAGCGACGTTCGCGAATCTCGAATAGTGGCGTATAGTGAGCTTGTTTCGGCACCTTAACTACGTCCTGTACGTGGTACAGTAGGAAAGCAAAGAATCAGTCATCTCGGAGATCGGAACTTGGAATTCGACACCATCTTCCGCATTCGCCCACCCAACCCACGTCGCCCGCTCGGCAAATCAATCGGCGGCGACCAAGACGCGTGACAGTGACCGAATGCGACATGCGCCGCATGCCAGACGATCCCGTTGACAGTGTTCAACAGCCCTGAATCCCAACCGGCGCTCGCACGCCGGCGTGCGACGGCGTGCTTCTGGGTCGGATTGAGCGCACTCGCGAGCGGATGGATCGGCACCGTTCTAGTCGGTGGGCCGATGGGATTGGGCGCTCCCACCTCTGAGGCTCTGACTGCGGGCGTCACAGTGGCCGCGATCGTTGCGCTCATTGCTCGACGTGCGCCCCCCGCCGGGCGGCGCACGGTTGCGACGGCCTATCTGCTGTGGTCGCTTCCGCTGATCGGCGTGGTTGTCGCGATGTATGTAAGCGATCAGTTCGTGCACCTCACAACACGGTCCAGCGCCCTCGGGTGGATCCTGGTTGCGAGCTTGCCGCTGCTCGCCGTCGTCGCCGTCCAACGGATTGGAGAACCCCGGCGAGACGCTGACTTCACGTTTGGCTGCGCCGTGGGTGTGGCGGTGGCAGCCCTGATTCACGTGGCGGCTGCCGATACCACAATGTTCGATCTCCGATGGACGTTGGTCGGGAGCATCGTTGGGGCCGGCGCGGTCGGCGGCCTCGGACTGGCCTCGCCGCAGCCAGCCTTGCGCACGCCGCTGGGGACGACGTGGCGCACGTCGCCCTTCGCCGCCGCGTGGGTCATGGCAATCATCACGGCGATTCCCGCCGCTCCCCGACACGAACTCTCGACGTCCGCCGGCGCCCAGGTTCTGGCGGTGACTATTACCGGCGGTCTGCTGCTTACTGTGCTCGCCTTCTGGTACGGCGAACGCGTCGCGACTTCCGTACCTGCGTGGTCGGTGTTTCGGACCGGTATGCGCCGGTTCGCACCCGGGATCGCCACGCTCGCGCTATTCCTGATCGGTGGGCTTCAGGCTGCGTCGTACTCGGAGGTCACCATCGACGACCTCGGTCAGTTCTGGATAGCAGCAGATAGGTTGATGACCGGTAGGGAATATCCGATAGGGATGCATCGCGCCGGGCTGCCAGGATTACCGCTTCTCCTTGCTGCGTCGTTTACCGCCTTCGGGAGGACCTTTCCCGCCGCACTAGCGCCAATGTTCATCGCCAACACGCTTCTCCCTTGGCTGCTCTTCCGGGCATGCCTTGCAGCCGGCGCGGCGCGTACGGCCGCTTTTGCTATTGCTGTTTTGGCCGTGGCACTTCCAGTTGTCCAAGTCTACAGTTTAGGCGCAGCCGACCCCGAGGCAGTATTCATTGCCTTGATCGCTGCCGCCGTGTGGGCTCTCTGCCATGTCATCCGGACACGCCGACCGCGACAGTCCGTTCTGGTACTCGGACTACTCGCAGGCGGCCTGGCCATTACTCGTCCCGAAGGACCCCTGTACGGAGGACTTGTGCTCTTGGCAGCACTAGGCGCAATTCGATCCCGATGGGCGGTTCTCGGCTGTTGCGTCGGAGGTCTCATTGCCGCGCCGGTAGTCGTGCTTAGCCTAGCGAATCTCGGCAGGCCGTGGCCAACGCACAGCGTTAGTGTCTCGCTCGCCAACCTGCTGGAGAACGCAAGGATAGTCGGCGGCATCACGGCACCCAAGGTGGCACGAGTGTTGCTCCTCGATGACACTAGATTTGCTGTTTTGATCGCATTGGTTATCACTCTTTCGATCATTGGATCCGCCTATCTCGCAAAAGAGCATTGGGCCTTCACGGTCTTGCCTGTGGCCGCTGCCGCGAATGTCTTGGTGAAGCTGAGCATCAGTTCGTATGGGGTATCTCTACGATCCGACTTTCCACCGGAGTTTGTTCGGCATATTTCGTACCCGACGCCCGTTTTCGCTTTACTCGCGTCAGTTGGGATATCGATTCTCGCCAAGCTGCTTGCAACTCGTGGAACAACGGCACAAAGGCTCGGTCACCTTGTTGGCATCACCGCCGCCGTGTATCTGGTAGCAGGCAGCCTCTATGTGCTCGGAACTCCCGAAGAATTCCATCATGGCAATAAGAGCGGCAGCCTGTTCGCGGATAGCATCTACGTGAACGCGCCCGAACTTTGGATGAATCCATTCGATCTTCCAAGCCGGGAATGGAACTTCTTTGACTACCGCGACCGTTTGTTCGACTGGTACGCACCATTTGACAACCACAGCGATACGGCCGGTATGGCGTATCAGACCTTGACGGGTGCGGTGGCGGCCATGGGCTTCGCTGCACTGCTCGTGGCAGCGCCCAACCGCCGCACAGACGCGGTCTCGGGAGCGACGAAACGGAGGGCTGATGAGGCACCCTAGCCAGGCAGCGACCGTCCTATGTCGGCAGCTCGCCGCCAGGAATCCGCGGGGCGATTGAGCCGGAGATGGTCCGACGCCGCACAGTCACAAGTTGGCGAGCGCGCCGTTTCCTATTCTGAAAGCCCCAAACTGCCAGTTCGACAACCTGAGGGACACGTGGCGCGCGTTGGATTGAATGCGCTGGTGCTGCGTACCGATGCGTCATACCGCAATGCCGGGCCGAGCCGCTACGCAACAAACCTGATTCAAGCCCTACTGTCGCAGCCGCGCACCAATCACTTCACTATCTTCCTGAATGAGCAAGTGCGGGGTCTGCCATTCACACCGGCGCAGCCTGTGCGTGTGTTGCGGACGAAGGCTCCAACGTCCCGTACCGGTGTGCGGGTGCTCTGGGAGCACCTGCTGGCGCCCTGGCAAATCGCCACGGCGCGGCTTGACGTCGTGCACTCCCTGCTGAACGTTGTCCCGCTCGCCGCTCCGACACGACACGTCGTGACCGTGCATGACCTCTCATTCATGCGCGTGCCCGGGGCGCATCCGACGCACCGGCGCTGGTACCTGACCGCGGCCACGTGGCTCTCGGCGCGGCGCGCCAAGGTGGTGCTGGCAGACTCGCGCGCCACGAGGGACGACGTGGTCGAACTGCTGGGCGTTCATCCGGATCGCGTGCACGTGGTGTACCCGGGGCGCGAGGCCGTGTTTCATCCGCGGCCGGACGCGCGCGTCGACGCATTTCGGCGGGACCACGGGGTGGACAAACCGTTCGTTCTGTTCGTCGGCACGTTGGAGCCGCGCAAAAACGTTGATGTGCTGGTGCGCGCCTTTGGCTTGGCGGCGAGGAACGGACTGGCCGGGAACCTGGTCATCGCCGGCGGCCGCGGCTGGGCCACCGATGCGATCGACGCCGCCATCGCGGACAGTCCGGTGCGCCGACGGATACGGCGAATCGGTTATGTTAAGCAGGAAGACCTGCCGTACTGGTACTGTGCAGCCGATCTGGTCGTGTACCCGTCCAGCTACGAGGGCTTTGGCATTCCGGTCCTGGAAGCCATGGCCAGCGGAACGCCGGTCATCACGTCAAACCGTTCGTCGCTGCCCGAAGTTGGGGGCGATGCAGCGCTGGCCGTGGACCCGCGCGATGCAGCCCAGTTGGCCGCCACCATGTCCGCCGTGCTGCAGTCGCCGGAGCGGCGGGCGCGAATGAGCAAACTTGGGCTCGTTCAGGCGCAGCGATTCGATTGGACGGTAGCCGCCGAGCAATGTCTCAGTCTGTATCGACGCGCCCTCGACCCAAGCTGACCGAGGTGCGCAATTCCCGGCCAGGGCCGCCGGCTGGCACGGACGCGCCCGCGACCACCAAGCGTCGCCACCACCACGCAGCCTGGCGATTCCTGGCCTCGCCACGGGTGCTGGCGGCTGGAGACCTGGCGCTGCTGTTCAGTGCCTTCCTTCTCGCCTATACCGCCCGCTACACATGGCGCCTGGGCCCCGCGCTGAACGAGTTTCAATTCACGCCGCTGGATGCCTATTGGGTTGTTGCCGGCCTGTTTATACCTGTCACGCTGCTCAGCTACGCGAGTTTGGGCCGCTACCAACGGCACCGCGGATCTTCCCTCGTGGAAGATCTGGGCCGGATTGCCGTGGGGACGCTGATCGGGACTGCGGCGGTGATCGTGGTGTTCTTCGTTTCGCGTCCTGTCTTCTTCTCCAGGCTGATGTTCCTCTACCTGGGAACGTCTGGCCTTGGATTCGCCGTGCTGTGGGTGCTGGTGCGCCGGGTCGGGCTTGGCCTGTTGCGCCGAGCCGGCTACGACAACCAGCGCATCCTGGTCGTGGGCGGAGGCGCGGTGGCCAAGTTCCTCATGCAACAGTTGACGGCAAATCGCAGCCTGGGCCATCGGGTTATCGGATACCTCGATTCCAACGGCGCCGGTTCCAGCAGCGCGTTCGGTCGCTTCGCACGGCTGGGTTGTGTTGATGACCTGGCGACGGTGATCGACTCCGAACAGGTGGACGTTGTCTACGCTGCCCTTCCGTCCAGCGTGCAACATGACCTGGCACCGGTTATCGAGCGGTGTCGCCGCCAGGGAGTGCAATTCCGCGTCGTGCCGGACCTGCTTGAAGCGCAGTTTGGTCGCATGGACATCCACCCCGTAGCAGGGATTCCGCTGGTCATCCTGCGCGAACCGGAGATCACGGGATTCCGCTACCTGCAGAAACGGGCATTGGACCTGGCCGTGAGTCTTGTGGGCCTGCTGCTCACCGCCCCGTTATGGGTGGTGATCGGGCTGGCGATTCGGCTGGACTCTCCGGGCCCCATCTTGTTCCGGCAGACTCGAATAGGACGTGACGGTCAGTCGTTCCGCGTGTTCAAGTTTCGTTCGATGGTGCAGGACGCCGAGAAACGCAAGCACGAGCTGTTTGACGACAAGCGCCACCCGCTGCTGTTCAAGGCGCCGGATGATCAACGGCGAACGCGGGTCGGTCGACTGCTCCGACGCCTGAGCGTCGACGAATTACCCCAACTGCTGAACGTGCTGCTGGGTCAGATGAGCCTGGTGGGCCCGCGGGCGCAGGTACCCGCCGAGGTGGCGCAGTATGACGATTGGGCGCGCCACCGCCTGCAGGTTCTGCCGGGGCTCACCGGCCTCTGGCAGGTGAGTGGACGTAGCGACCTGGGCTTTGACGAAATGGTGATGCTGGACACGTTCTACGTATCCAACTGGTCGCTGGGCCTGGACCTGCGCATCCTCCTACAGACGATTCCGACCGTGCTGAGCGGGCGTGGGGCGTATTGAGCCAGACCTCGCGCACCGTGATGCAGCCGCGCACGGCGCTGATTCACGACTGGCTGAATCAGCAGGGCGGGGCGGAAAACGTGTTGATGGAGCTGCACCGCGTGTTTCCGTCGGCTCCGATCTACACCTCGTTCTACGAGCCCGCGCTGGTCGACCCGGCCTTTCGACACCTGGACATACGCCACACCTGGCTGCAGCAGTTCCCGCTCTGGCGAAGCAACCACCAGGCACTTCTGCCGTTGTACCCGCTGGCGTTCGGCGGCCTGAGGGTTCCCAAGGCGGACCTGGTATTGAGCAACGCCAGCGCCTTTTGCAAAGGGATCCGCCCAGCGCCCGGGGCGGTGCACGTGTGCTATTGCCTGACACCCACGCGGTTCCTGTGGATGCCGGACGCGTACCTGGCGGGCGAGCGAGCTCCGCATTGGTCACGCGTGCTATTGCCCCCGCTGCTGGCCTGGGCACGCCGTTGGGACCGCAACGCCGCGGGGCGTGTGACCCAGTTCCTGGCTATTTCGCGGGCTGTGGCCGACCGCATTCAGCGCTTCTATGGACGATCGTCCCGCATCGTCTACCCGCCGGTGGACGTGGATCGCTTCAAGCCCACGACCGACGTGGGCGACGCGCTTCTGATCGTGTCGCGCCTGATTCCCTACAAGCGCATCGATCTGGCGGTACGCGCCTGCACCGATCTCGGGCTGCCGCTGCGGATCGTGGGGAGCGGAAGGGCCGAAGCCAGCCTGCGGGCGCTGGCAGGGCCAACCGTCAGGTTTCTTGGTAGGCTGCCCGACCGCGACGTGAGCGTGGAAATGGCGCGCTGTCGTGCGTTGCTGTTCCCGGGTGACGAGGATTTCGGAATCACCCCGGTCGAAGCCCAGGCCGCCGGCCGGCCGGTCGTGGCCTACGGCTCAGGTGGGGCGCTGGATACGGTGATTGATGGCAAGACAGGCATCCTCTTCAGAAAGCAGACGGTCGCATCGCTTGGGGCGGCCCTGCGTCAGGTTCAAACGATGTCCTTCGATACCGATGCTCTCATCGCCAATGCTCGCCGGTTCAGCCGTGACCATTTCCGTCGCGCCCTGCTGGACGCGGTGAACGACACGCTCCGAGCGCACGGCCGACCGCCCGTTCCCGACGCCTGATGTCGACTGAACGCGTCGGCCGGATCCTGGGACGCTGGTGGTGGTTTATCAGCGCGGTGACGATCGCCACGCTGGTTGGATCGCTTCTCTGGCAGGCCTTCGGTCCAGTGAACTACGAGGCTGAAGCCGAGCTGCTCCTGGTGCTGGAACTGCCGCCAGACAGCGAGGACCGCCAGTTTGGGATTGAGAACAGCCGGGCTCAGGCGTCCACGGTCGTGATTGACGACCTGGTCCGGCTGGCACGCGGGCGCAGTTTCCTCCGCGAGGTGGTGGAGGCCGTGGCCCAAGAGGGCGTGGCGGCTGACCTGGAAGTGCTGGCCAGCACGATTGATGTCTTTCCGCTGGCGCGGGGGCTGCGGCTCGAGCTGAGCTGGGAAGACCGTTCGGTGCAAACCATCATCGACGCGGCGGCGAAACTGCTGGTCGAGGATCAGACCCGGTTGTATCCCAGCCTGAGCGAGCTGGGAACGCTGCGTCTGATCGACAAGACGGACGAAGCCGCCCGACCGCGGCTGGTTCTTGTAATCCTCAATGTTGCCCTGGCGACCCTGGCCGCGTTGCTGGCGGCCGTGTTTGCGGTGCTGGTGGTTGACTGGCGGATGAACCGGCTGTTTGCGGATGACGTGGCCGACTTGCTGGATACCGCGGTGATAGGGACGGTGCGGTGACGACGGACAGCGCCTCGCCTCCGGCACAGCCGCCCCTGCGGCTCTACCTGGTTGGCGGAGCCGCGGCCGCCGTGGTGGCCGTGGTGATTGCATTGATCGTCGTGCTGGTGGCGACGCCGGTGTATCGGGCATCGACCGACGTTTCGATCCGGCCGCGGATTGCCGACCTTGGGGCGGCCGAGGCCTCGGCGCGGTTGATTCGCAATTACGCCGCCTGGGTGGACTCGGAGGCCTACGCCGCGCGGCTGCCGGAGGCGGACCGCGGTGGACTGTCCGACGGGGAGATCGTGCGCAACGTCAGGACGAACGGCGACGGCGACCGGCTGGTGGTGACGATTCAGGCCGAAGACTCGAACGCGGCAAGGGCCGCGGCGACGGTGAATGGGTTGGCGGCGGTGCTGGTGGCGGAGGTGGCGACGCCGGAGCGGCTGAACGATCGGGAGCGAGGACTTGAGGTGGCGGTAATCGATGCGGCGCGGGCGCCGGGGGCGCCGGTGTGGCCGCGCGCCGAGGTTGCACTTCCGATTGCCGCGGTGCTGGGCGCGTTGCTGGGCGTTGCGGCGATCTGGCTGGTTTGGCCGCTGACGCGGATGTCCCGTGGCTGATCCAAGGATTCTGGCGGAATTGCCGGATGGTGAGGCGCTGGCCGAGGGCTTTACGGAGTTGCGCGCCAACGCGCTGGTGGCGCTGGGTGAGCGGGCGCATGCCATCGTGACGGTTACGAGCCCACATGCGGAGGAGCCGCGGCGGCATGTGTCGGCGCAGCTGGCGGCGGCGCTGGCGCAGACGGGACGCCGGGTGCTGCTGGTTGATGCAGATGTCGACGGCGCGGCCAGCGAGGGTGCGTCGGAAGCGCAAACCGTGCCGGACAACCTGTCAGTTCTGACGGCTGAAGCCGTCCGGGCCGGCGATCCGGCACTGCTATCCGGCGCGGTATTCCTGGCCTGGTTGCGTGGCGAGGCGGAGGCGCACGACCTGGTGATCGTGGCGGGGCCGCCGTTGTTGGATGTGCCGGATGGGCGGACGTTGGCGGCGCGGGCGGACGGGGTGCTGCTGGCGGTGGTGCATGCGCGGACGAACCGGGACCACGCGATTCGGGCGCGCGCGATCTTGCGGGAGGCCGGCGCGAACCTGCTGGGAGCGGTGGTCGTCGAAGGTTAGGTTCGGCGGCCTGGCCCCTCGGCGGTGGTGGTAGGCGACCCGCCGGCGAGAAGGCGCTGGTAGGCCTCGAAGGTTGCCTGATCAGGCCCAGTCATCAGGCCGTCGGGTAGATCGGCTTCCAGGGCGGCGACGGCGGCATCGACCTCGGCCGGGGTGCGGAATCCGACGAGGGCGGTGGAGATGGCCGGTTCGTCGAGGACCCAGCGCAGGGCGAGTTGCGGGGTGGCGAGGCCGACTTGCTCGGCGGCGGCGGTGACTTCGTCCACGGCTTCGAGGGTTTCGGGCAGGTAGTCGGGATGGAAGAGCGGGAGGCCGAAGGCGATGCCCGTCCCGCGCCAGTCGCCCTCTTCGAACTGGTGGTCAGGCTTGAAGGCGCCGGTGAGGACGCCGTGGGCCAGGGAGCCGTAGGCCATGACGCCGATGGCGTTGGCGGCGCAGTAGGGAATGATCTCATCGGCGTGGCGGCGGTCGAGCATGTGGTAGCCGACTTGGTTGGCCACGATTGGGGAGACGGCGAGGGCTTCGTCCATGAGCGAGGTTGAGTAGTTGGACACGCCGACGTGGCCGATCTTGCCCTCGGCCTTGAGGTCTTCCATGGCCCGCATGGTTTCGTCCCTGGGCGTGTCGAAGTCGGGCCAGTGGATGAGGTAGACGTCGATGAAGTCGGTGCCGAGGGCCTTGAGGCTGAATTCGCACTGGGATTTGATGGTTTCGGGGCGTGAGTCGCGGTAGAAGGCGTCGGGGTTGTCGGGCTGGGGGACGACGCCGGTCTTGGTGACGACGACGATGTCGTCCCAGTGGCCCTGGAGGGCGTTGCCCATGAGGGATTCGGAGGTGCCGAGGCCGTAGGCGACGGCGGTGTCGAAGAGGGTGACGCCAAGGTCGAGGGCGCGGCCGATGGCGGCGGTGGCGAGGTCGTTGTCGATGGATCCGTAGCGGGCGCCGCCCATGGGCCAACCGCCGAAGCCGAGGGCGGAGACTTCGGGACCGGTGTTGCCGAGTTTGCGGTATTGCATGGTTTGGGTTCCCTAGCAGGGTGTTGCCGCACTATGGCGGGGCGGGATTCCGGAGTCAATCGGCGGGCGGTCTGTGCGCACGTAAGAGTTTTTTCCAAAAAACTCTTGAGGGCGGGGGCGTCGGATTTCGGCTGAAATGGGGCAGTTTTCGGGACGTCCTGGACGGGCTGAGCTGGGCTGGCTCAGGGCAGGTTCTACGAGGGCGCCGGGATAACGGGCGGAAGGCGGCGGGGCGGTCGGCCACCCGACGGCGCGACCGGTCCGGCGCCCGGGTGCCGGAGTTGGGGAATTGGAGTTGCGTGGTCATGGGGCCTATGGTACTCTAACGGAGTACCGATGGCAAGCGACAAGTGAATATCGGGGGCGCCGGTTCCGTACCCGACACGGGGACCGGCCCTCGTTGAGGGTCTGCCGGGCTACAGGCCATAGGCTCGGAGCAGGTGGGGGCCTACGTTCGCTCTGAGGTGCGCCTTGCTTGGGGTCGGGCGCGGAGGGAAGGCGAGATTCCCCCCTTCGACGAGTTCAGGGCAGGTTCTTCGGGAGGCTCAGGCCGCCGGGAGCCGACATGGCCTCTAGACTGGCGGTGGATGTGAGTGTTGACGGGGAGGCTGCCGGTGTCTGAATTGCGGTCGCCGGTGGTGGTGATTTGCGCCGACGGCGCGGATCCGGCGTATGTGGACGCGGCGATCGACCATGGGTGCATGCCCACGCTGGCGCGCTTTCAGCGGGAGGGCGCGTATCACCTGGTCCCGGCGGCGATTCCCTCGTTCACGAACCCCAACAACATGACCATCGCCACCGGCCAGCCGCCCGCCGCGCACGGCATCTCGGGCAATTACTTCTACGACGCCACGCGCGAAGTCGAGGTGATGATGGACCACCCGCGCTTTTTGCGCTGCGAGTCGTTGTTCGCCCGGTACAGCCAGGAAGGCCGGCGCGTGGCGGCCATTACGGCCAAGGACAAGCTGCGCACGATGCTGGCTACGGGCTGGCGCGGCATCTGCTTCTCCGGCGAGTTGGCGCACGAGACGACCGAGCAGGAGCATGGCATTGCGGGTGTCACCCGGCGCATGGGCCAGGACAACCCCGATATCTACTCGGGCCAAATGAGCGACTTTGTGATGGCCTGCGGCGTCTACCTGGTGCGGGAGCGGCTGGCCGACCTGCTCTATCTGTCGCTGACGGACTTCGTGCAGCACACGCATGCGCCCGGCACGCCCGAGGCCGATGCGTTCTACACGTCGCTGGATGGCCGCCTGGCCGAGCTGGACGCGTTGGGGGCCGTAATTGTGCTGACGGCGGACCACGGCATGAACGACAAGTGCCATCCCGACGGCACGCCCAACATTGTGTACCTGGAAACGTTGCTGGACGGGGCGGCGCCCGGACCGTTCCGGGTGGTGCTGCCGATTACGGATCCGCACGTGGCGCACCACGCCGGCCTGGGGTCGTTTGCGACCGTCCATCTGCCGCCCGACCAGGTGGACGCGGCTATTGAGCGTCTGCGCGACGACGCGCGCATCGATGACGCGCTGCCCCGCGCCGAGGCCGCGAGCACGTACGAGCTGCCTGGCGACCGTATCGGGGACATTGTGCTGCTGAGCAATCGCGGCTCAGTCTTTGGACGAGCGCCCGGCGCGCACGATCTATCGGTCCTGAGCGCCACCCGCCTGCGCTCGCACGGCGGGCTGCACGAGGTGACGGTGCCATTCGCCTCGAATCGCCGGCTGTTACCTGAGGTGGAAGCGCGAGGGGACAGGTTGCGAAACGCCGACGCGTTTCCGGTTGCGATGGAGGGACTGGAGATCTAGGCGAGCGTTCAGCGGATGGGGCCGTGCGGCGGCGATGGCGCCTTCGACCGAGAGACCCTTGCGTAGCCGGAGGCTGGTTGCCCGGAAGGCCCCGTACCGATTTCGGCCGAAGACGCCCGAACCCCGGATCGAGTCCGGGGCAGGTTCTGCCTCTCCCCTCGGAGAGGGTGA
>JAPOWQ010000030.1 GCA_026707585.1 Chloroflexota bacterium
TCCTTGACCCGCACGCCGGGAACAACGGCTTCCTCAAGGCGACTGAACTCGCGGGTGAGGAAGGCGGCGGCCTCGCGAGGCGACTTACTTCGGCTTAGTTCAAGGAGATCGAAGACGCGGTGGGTTGGGAGTTGACGGACGGGGCGGGCGTCCTGCGGACCGGCGACCTGGAGCTTGTCCGGATCTTCCGAGGGGGCGAGGGCAACGACGGCGTAGGGCTGCCGGCCTTTTCGGTCCTCCCACAGGCGTCGGAGGGCGGTTTCGGTGGTTTCCTCAGCCGACCAGAGCAAGTGGAAGGTGGGGGTTTCCCAAGCGGTTGCGGAGGCGTCGGAGCGGGATGTCCAGGCGCGGCCGGGACCGAAGGCGGCTTCGAGTGGCGCGGGGACGGGGAGTGGGCTCATGGGGCGTTTTTGGGCGTTAGATCAGGGGCTTGGGGAGTGGGGCATGGTAGCGGGTGGGTGATGCTGGATCTTCCTCCCTCGGCGGGCTCGCCGCGAACGGGTGGGGCGGGCGGGTGGATCCGGGATGGGTTGGGCAGAAGGCGAGATCCCTCGGCGGATCTCGGGATGACAGGGGTGGGGATAATGGTGGCGGGAACGTAGGCAGAGGGCGTGGGGGTTATGCGGGCTGTTGAGTGTGATGTGGCGGTGGTGGGCGGGGGGCCGGCGGGGTCTTCGCTGGCGACGTTGCTGCAGCAGCAGGGATACCGGGTGACGTTGCTGGAGCGGGAGCGGTTTCCGCGGCCGCACGTGGGCGAATCGATGTTGCCGGGCGTGCTGTTTGCGCTGGGGAAGACGGGGGCGCTGGAGCGAGTAGAAAAGGCGGGGTTCACGAAGAAGTACGGGGCGACGTATATCTGGGGCCGGGGGCGCGACCCGTGGACGATTCGATTCTCGGAGGTGCCGCAGGACCGGACGTTCACGTTCCAGTGCGACCGCGAGGTGTTTGACACGCTGCTGCTGGATCACGCGCGAGACGAGGGGGTGGACGTACGGGAAGGTCACCGGGTGACGCGGGCGCACATGACGGACGGGCAGGCCACGGGACTGTCGTTTACGAACGAGGACGGAGAGACGGGGGAGGTTCGGGCGCGGATGTGCGTGGACGCTTCGGGCCAGTGGTCGGTGCTGGGGCGGCAGTTCCGGCTGCGGGAGCACAACGAGAACTTGCGGCACGTGGCGCTGTTCGGTCACTACCACGGAGGGCCGACGACGCTGCCGGATGTCCTGACGGACATGGAGCCGACGGACGCGGGGAATGTGTATGTGGTGGCGGTGGACGATGGGTGGCTGTGGCATATCCCGCTGGCGGGAGGGCTGCGAAGTATCGGGCTGGTGACGGACCCGGAACGGATCCGCGGGATGTCACGAACGGAACGGCGCAAGTACTGGCAGCGGCAGATCGAGTCGTGCGAGGAGTACCGGGAGCTGCTGGAGGGCGGGCGCTGGGCGGGGGATTTCGACATCGTTTCGGACTGGTCGTTTATCTGTAAGCGGTTTCACGGGCCGGGGTATCTGCTGGTGGGGGACGCGGCGTGTTTTGTGGATCCGATCCTGGCGTCGGGCATCGCGCTGGCGCTGCAAGGGGTGCTGCGGGCGACGAAGGCGATCCGGACGTCGCTGGAGGCGCCGGACCTGACGGGCCTGGCGATGGACTGGTACCAGGACGGCTACCTGGATCAGGCGAACGACTTCGTTGACATGGCGAATCACTGGTATCACGGACAGCGCCTGCAGGAGTCGTGGTTCTGGACGGCGCACCGGCTGGTGGACCCGAGCCAGAATCTCTCACTGCGGCAGGCGTTTGTGTTTATTTCGTCGGGGCTGACGCGGGAGACGCCGGAGGAATCGATCCGCTACATGGGCGGATTTACGCCGGGGCAGCTGGCAGTGACGTATGAGGCGCTGGCCGGCGATGACGCGGGAGGCGACAGGCCGACGGCGGTTGAAGCCCCAGCCGCCGAATCGCGGCGACGAGGAGTCGCGGTGACGACGGAGGAGGCGTTGGCGAGGCGGCCGGCGTTTGCGGCGGGGGCGGAGGTTCGAGCCTGGATGCAGGAGACGGAGACGGGGTTGCGGCCGGTGACGCGGGTGGAGGTGCCGGGGGCGGCGAATGGGGATTCGCGGGAGATCCTGTTGTCGCTGCCGACGTTGTCGGTGCTGAACCTGATGGACGGGCGTCGAAGCGGGGCGGAGGTGGCGCAGGCGCTGGCGGAGCGGTTTGCGGGAAGTGTGCGTACGGATGCGGCGGCGTTGCGGCCGATCGTGGGGTCGGTGATTGCGGACCTGGCGGCTGAAGGCGCGGTGGAGTTGGGCTGAATCGGCGGTCTCCGTGAACACACGACGGAGGCGGGGATGGCGGAGGTGAGGCCGCGAGTTGCGGCCGCCGTCAGGCCGGGGGCTGGCGGCGGACGTTGGGCCGGCGGTTGGCGGTGACTTCGTCGAGGCGGCGGACGGGGGCGTTGACGGGAGCGTCGTGGAGCTTGTCGGGATCGGACTCGGCTTCGCGAGCGATGCGGCGCATGACGTCGATGAAGTTGTCGAGGGATTCGCGGGACTCGGTTTCGGTGGGTTCGATCATCAAGGCTTCGTCCACGATGATCGGGAAGTAGATGGTGGGCGGGTGAATGCCGTAGTCGATGAGTCGCTTGGCGATATCGAGGGTGCGCACACCCAGGCGCCGCTGGCGAGTGCCGGCCAGGACGACTTCGTGCATGCAGATGCGGTCGTAGGGCAGGTCGTAGTCGTCGGATAGCGAGGCGCGCAAGTAGTTGGCGTTGAGCACGGCGTCGTCGGCGGCTTCGCGCAAGCCTTCGGCGCCAAGCGAGCGGATGTAGGTATAGGCGCGCACCAGGTTGCCGAAGTTGCCGAGGTGGCTGTGGACGCGGCCGATGCTGGTGGGCGGAGGCTGCGCCAGCTCAAACGCGTCGCCGTTCCGCCGCACGCGGGGTGCGGGCAGGAACGGTTCGAGGTGCGCCTGCACGGCGAGGGCGCCGGCGCCGGGACCGCCGCCACCGTGAGGCGTGCTGAAAGTTTTATGTAAATTGAGGTGCATTACGTCGATGCCCAGATCGGCCGGACGCACGCGACCGAGCATGGCGTTCATGTTGGCGCCGTCGCAGTAGACCTGCGCGCCGGCGGCGTGGACGAGGTCGACGACCTCAAGGATGCGGCGCTCGAAGAGCCCGAGGGTGCTGGGCAGGGTGAGCATGATGGCCGCCACGCCGGGGCCAAGGCTCTTCTTGAGGTTCTGAAGGTCGATGCCGCCGTCGGGGGCGGTGGGGAGGCTGATGACCTGGAGGCCGCTCATGGTTCCGGTGGCGGGATTGGTGCCGTGGGCCGAGTCGGGGACCAGCACCTGCGTGCGGGTTTCGCCGCGCGACTGGTGCCAGGCGAGGATGCTCAGAAGGCCGCAGAGTTCGCCCTGCGAGCCAGCGGCGGGCTGGGTAGAGACGGCCGGGAAGCCGGTGATCGAGGCCAGCAAGGCTTCGAGCTCGTAGATCAACTCCAGAGCCCCCTGGGCCGTTGCGGGCGGCTGGAAGGGGTGGATGTCGGCCAGGCCCGGGGTGCGGGCCGTGACCTCGTTGACCTTGGGGTTGTACTTCATGGTGCAGGAACCGAGCGGGTACATGGCGGTATCCACGCTGTGGTTCTTGTGCGAGAGGCGGAGGAAATGGCGCATGACGTCGATTTCGGAGGCTTCGGGCAGCGGCAAGTCAGTCCGGAGTTCGGACGTTGGCACAGCGGTGGCGGGATCGACCGGCTCGAACTGCGGCAATGGGGGGCGTACGCCGCGGCGGCCGGGGCTGGAGAGGTCGTAGATCAGGGGTTCTTCGTTCATCGGGTACGGGCCCAGGCGGATGCCAGCGCTTCGACGTCGCCGGCGGTCGTCAATTCGGTCGCGGCTACCAGAATCAAGTCGGCGAATGTTGGCGACACGCAGCCAAGGTCGATGCCGGCCAGAACGTTGGCTTCCTGGCGAAGACGTTCCAGCCGAGCGGCGGCGCCGCCCGGCGCGTGGACGATGAATTCGTTGAAGTAGGGAGCAGCAGAGGCAATGACGGCGCCGGCGTCGGCCAAAGCCTGGGCCGCGCGATGAGCGGCGGTCAGGGATTGTTCGGCGATTTCGCGGAGCCCGCGACGGCCCAGCGCGCAGAGCGAGATCGTGGCGCCCAGCGTTACCAGGGCCTGGTTGGTGGTGATGTTGGACGTGGCGCGTTCGCGTCGGATGTGCTGTTCGCGCGTCTGCAAGGTCAGGACGAAGGCGTTCTTGCCGTCGAGGTCCGTGGTGCGACCGGCGATTCGACCGGGAACGCGGCGAATCAACGGTGTGCGGACGGCAAACATGCCGGCGCCGGGCCCACCGTAGGCCGGAGGACCGGCCAGGGAGCGCAGTTCGCCGACCACGACATCGGCGCCGAGATCGCCCGGCGGAACCAGCAGACCCAAGGAAACCGGATCGCCGACCACAACGACGACGCGTGCTCCATGTTCGCGCGCGGCCTGTACGACCGGATCGGGGTCAACCACCATGCCCAGGAAGTCCGGGCGCTGGATCACGACGCAGCTTGTCTGGTCGTCGATGGCGTTTACGAGCGGCCGAAGATCAGGCCGAAGGCTTGTGGCATCGCGGCGGGCGGCGGAAACGACATGGAGGTCGACGTCGAGCGCACTGACATAGGTCGCGGCCACGTCTCGATACGCGGGATGCACGGTGTCGGCGATGACGACACGCGGGCGGCGGGTGAGGCCACGACACAACAACACGGCCTCGGCCAGCGCCGAGGCGCCGTCGTAGAGGGAGGCGTTGGACACATCCATGCCGGTGAGGTCACAGACGAGGGACTGAAACTCGTACATGGCCTGCAAGGTGCCCTGCGCCATTTCCGGCTGATAGGGGGTGTACGCCGTGTACCACTCCGAGCGCAGCAACTGCTGGTCAACTAGCGCCGGGACAAAGTGGCGGTAGAAGCCGGCGCCGAGAAACGAGGGGAGGTCGCTGGACGTGGCGTTGCGGGCGCCGAGTTCGCCCAGATGTCGAATGACGTCGGTCTCGGGAAGCGCCGGCGGGAGGTCCAATTCCGGGTCGCGGTGGCGGGCCGGGATGTCGACAAAGAGGTCGTCGAGCGATTCAACGCCGACCGCGCGCAGCATGGCCGCCCGGTCGGCGTCGGTGTTAGGCGCGTAGCTCATTCACCAGCTGTTCGTACGCCTGGGCATCGAGCAGCGAGTCGCGCTCGCTCGGGTCGCTCGCGGCCAGCCGGATCATCCAGCCGGCGGCGTACGGGTCGTCATTGATGAGTTCGGGCTGCGCCTCAAGTTCCTCGTTGACTTCCAGAATCTCGCCCGACATGGGGACGTAGAGGGGCGAGACGGCCTTGACGGACTCGACCGTTCCAAACTCGTCACCGGCGGCGAAGCTCTCGCCAGGCGTCGGCAGTTCGACGTAGACGACGTCCCCCAGCTCTTCCTGCGCGTAGGCCGTGATGCCAACGAGCAAGTGGTCGCCTTCGTCGCGAACCCACTCGTGTTCGCGGGTGTAGCCAAGGTCGTCTGGGTACATGAACTCACCGGGGCCAAGCGAATAGGGCCAAGGTCTAGAATATCGCAGCGCATGGCGACAACGGACGGCTCCCCTAACCAATCGATGCGTGTCGAGGTGCGCGTGGCATTTGTGGGCGAGGGCACGCCCATGCAGGTTGACGCAGTCGCGCCGGCTTCCGGCGAGTGTTCGGTCTCGTGGGTGCCACTTCCCTCCCAGTCGCCCGTACCATTGCCGCGACCTCCGGAGGCCGAAGCGTGGACGGGCGCTTTCGAGGAGTTCAACGGCACGCGCGCGCTCTACCTGGCGCCCGGATATGGGCCGGACGACGATCCGGGTGTCGCGGTGCTGCTGGCATTGGCGACGCGCGGGATCCTCAGCCTGACGGTCGGCGCGGAATCGGCGCCAGCCATCAGCGGCCCGACCGTGATGGGTCCGGCCAGCGGGGGCTGGCGGCCAGCGGCCGGGATGCAGACGGTGGTGCGGGGCATTGCCGACGAGGCCGAGTTGAAGGCTTGGCGGCGCCGGCTGCGGGCGGCGTACGGATTGGACGCGGCTATTGAAGCCAAGCCCTGGTGCCGCTCAGGCTGGCACGCCGACGGCCCGGGCAATCCGCTGCCGTTTCCGACGTCGCTGCGCGCTCTGCCCACGGAGCAGTCGAGACTTCGTGACACCAATACGCTGCTGGACATCTTTCGGCAGCTACGCGGGCCGGACGGCTGTCCGTGGGACAAGCAGCAAACCCACCGCACGCTGCGTCCGCACCTCGCGGAGGAAGCGCATGAGGCGCTGGCCGCGATTGAACGAGACGATGACGCGGCTATAGCGGACGAGTTGGGCGACGTGCTGGCGAACCTGGTGCTGCACGCGGAGATTGCCCGGCAGCGCGGCGGATTTGACTGGCCGGACGTGGTTGCCGCGATCAGCGCGAAGATGATTCGACGCCATCCGCACGTGTTCGGCGGGGCGCAGATTGAAGCCCTGGACGACCTGCAAGTCACATGGGCCCAAATCAAGGCGGCCGAAGGCGACGGCAATCGGGATCCCTTCGATGGCCTGCCGGACTCGATGCCCAGCCTGACGTTTGCGAGATCAGCGGTTCGCGCGCTGCGGCGGGCCGGGCAGCCACTGGACGCGCCGAGCCTGGAAAGAGGGACACTGGCCGCGCTGTCGGCCGCAAACGACGCCGAACGACTGGGCGACGCCCTGCTGTGGGTGGCCGCACGGGCCGATGCCGCCGACATCGACGCGGACATGGCGTTGCGGGACGCGAACGCTCGGCTGCGACAACGGCTAAAGGACGACGGCGGCCAGAGCTAGACCATGCCGCGCAACGGGGAAAGGCGGGATCGGTCTGGACTTGCCGGGACGCTGGGCTAACTCGTTGCGCTCGGTGCAAAGCCGTCCAGAGTCTCGAGAGCGGCTGCCGCGACGTGGAAGGCGGACAACAGGTCGTCCGCCGAGATTTGGCCGGGACCGTCTCGGGCAAGAAAGACGTAGGGCACGCCTCGGGCAGCGAAAACGTCGTGATCGCCGCGCCCCACGCCAACGTGGGGCGTCACGCGAAGATCAACACCGTCAGCCTCAAGTCGCTGATCCATGAGCCGCGCCAGTTCGTCGGATGCCGCAAGCTGCAAGGGGTGGGAACGGCCAGGGCGATCGAACGCAAGGACAGCGTCGATGGATGCGCGTTCATCGTCCGACAGGTGGGCCAGGTACCAGCGGCTGCCAAGGTACCCGCGATGCGTGGCATCAAATGCGACAAAGCTGATCGAGTGCCTGGCACGCATCCGGTCGGCGTGGCGCGCCAAGGCCAGCAGCAGAGCAAGTCCGTCGGCGTTGCCGCCATTGGAGTAGTCGCCCAACGGCGTGTCGGCGGGCGTGGCGACGACGATCTGACGCCGCAGCGGTCCTGCCCGATGCCCGATCACATTGGCGCCCTGGAAGGTCCGTTGCGGCGGGGAGACGTCCACCACGGCCTGTGGCACGCCGCGCTCCAGGCGCTCGAGGAGGTCCTCGCCCGCCTCCTCAGTCACGGAGACCACAGGGATGCCGGACGGTTGACTGAGCGTGCCGTAGAGCAATCCCGGCCGGTTGTTGTAGACGACTACGGCCGCCGCGCCGGCGTCTTCCAGTAGCCGTCCGATGACACGGAAGGGCGTGACACCCCGGGCGACTAGCACCACGGCGCCGTCGTAGCCGGAGCCGCGCAGCATTCCCTCGTCGTTGACGTCGGCCTGGCGCAGCGGGCCCTCGACCACGCCGACGGCCGAGTAGATCATGCCGGAGGCGAGAAAAAAGTCGCCGTCCACCCGCAGGCTCACGGAGGGCAGACCACGACCGAGGGCCAGGAATTCTCGACGTTCGGCGTCGAGTCCAAGCCCATCGATCGACCGAACGAGGGCGGTTCCAAGAGCCGACGTGCGTAGGGACGAGGTTGCCTCCAGTCGCGCCAGCCTGTCCGTATCGGCCATCAGGCTCGCGCGCAGCTGTCGGTCGTCGGCTCCCGCCGTCAACAGGTCAGCCTGGGGTTCGTCGCCGGCCGCAACGATCATGGCCTGGGGCAGGTCGCTCGATTGAACGGCGGCGCCGCAGGCGGCGGTGGCCATTGCCGCCGCTGCAATGAATGTTCGCCGGGACAGATGTCGCAGCATGAGCGATTCTATTCGGGCACGAGCATGGGTTTGTGACAATCACTCCAGATCGACGAGCAGTGCGAGGCAGCGTGTGGCCGACGCGAATTCGACGCTGACCGCCCTGCCGGGCATTCGCGTGGGCCACTGGACAGATGCGGCGGCCGGAACCGGCTGCACGGTGGTGCTGTTCGACCGGGCCGTGCCGGCCGCCGTGGACGTTCGCGGATCGGCCCCGGGGACGCGGGAGACGGACGCGCTGCATCCGGGCGGGTTGGTTGCGCAGGCGGACGCGCTGCTCCTGACGGGGGGCAGCGCGTATGGACTGGCCGCGGCCGACGGCGTGATGCGCTATTTGGAGGCACGGGGTCGCGGTTTTCCCACAAGCGCCGGGCCGGTGCCCATTGTGCCGGGGGCCGTGGTTTACGACCTCTCGGTTGGCGATCCGTCGATCCGTCCGGACGCCGCCGCGGGCGAGGCCGCCACCGATGCCGCATCCAGTGGACCCGTGGCACAAGGCAACGTGGGCGCGGGAACGGGGGCCACCATTGGTTTTGGCAATGGTCGCCTGAAGGGCGGCCTCGGCAGCGCCCTGGCGCGCGACGCAGATGTACTGGCAGGCGCGCTGGCGGTTGTGAACCCGGCGGGCGCCGTCCACGACCCGAGGACCGGCCGCCCGGTGGCCGCGGCTTCGGGCAGAAGCGGTTCGGGGCTGGGCGAGAACACCACGATCGGCGTTGTGGCCGTGAACGCCGCGCTGGAGCGCTGGCAGCTTCGAAAGATCGCCGAAATGTCGCACGACGGCCTGGCGCGAGCCGTGCGCCCGGCTCACGGCATGTCGGACGGCGACACCATCTTCGCGGTGTCGGCGGGCACCGGCGCGGGGAGCGTTGATCTCACAACATTGGGTCACGCTGCCGCGGAGGCGTTTTCAGCGGCCGTGGTGCACGGCGCCCTATGTGCGCGACCCGCTTACGGACTGCCGGCGGCGCAGGCATGAACCGCCTGGTCGCATTGCTGACCGACTTCGGCAGCGACGATCCTTACGCCGGGCAGGTGGCCGCGGTTGTGGCCGCGGCTAGCGAGGCGCGGGTGGTCAGCCTGACGCACGGGGTGCCACGGCATGACATCCAGCTTGGGTCGCATATCGCGGACGCCTCACTTGAGCTTCTGCCGACCGGGGGCGTGCTGCTGGCGGTGGTGGATCCGGGTGTGGGTACGGAGCGGCGCGGGCTGATCGTGCGGCGCGACGGCCGCTGGCTGGTGGGGCCCGACAACGGGTTGCTGACTCCCGCGACGGGCGATGTCCGGTGCTGGGTTCTCGACCGACCCGAGACCTGGCGTGCAAGCGTGGCCCCGACGTTTCACGCGCGCGACATTTTTGCGCCGGTGGCGGCGCGACTGGCGGATTACGAGCGGCCGGAATGGCTGGGCTCCCCAATCGAGGATCCGGTGCGAATCGAGCGGCCAGCGGCGCGCGTGGATGGATCGGCCGCCCAAGGCGAGGTGGTGCACGTTGACACCTTTGGGAACCTGGTGACCAACGTGCCGGCATCGTTCGCGCAGACCGCACGCAGGCTGGAAACGCGCGTGGGCGACACGCGCATCGAGGGACTGGCCGCGACCTACGGTTCCGGCGACGAACCCGTTGCCGTGGTTGGAAGCTGGAATCTCCTGGAGGTGGCGGTGCCCAACGGCTCGGCCGCGCACGAGCTGCGGTGTCACGTTGGCGACGCTGTGTTGGTAAGGGCACACGGATGACTGACCGGCGAGGACAAGCGGCGGCCGCGACACGGCGCATTGGGAAGGCGCCAGGCCTGGGACCCGCGTCGGAACCGCACGCGGCCTTCGGCAGTTAGCGGGATCGGCGGAACCGCATGTTGCTTCGCCTGGCCCAGGACCCTCAGCTCTTCCTGATCGTCGCGATCGCCTTCGTCATCGCCATTACCCTGCACGAGGCGAGCCACGCGCTGGTGGCGACCTGGCTGGGCGACGACCTACCGCGGCTTCAGGGCCGGGTAACGCTGAACCCGCTGCGGCACCTGGATTTCCTGGGCACGGTCATGATCCTGATCGCGTCATTCGGCTGGGGACGTCCGGTCCTGGTCAATCCTTACCGCTTACGGTTCGGCTCGCATCGCGGCATGGCGCTGGTTGCCGCCGCCGGACCGGCCTCGAACGTGGCCCTGGCGCTGGTGCTGGCGCCCGTCGCCCGGGAGCTTGCCGCAGGCTCCGCGACAGACCTGCTGACCGTGGCCGTGGTGCTGATTATTCAACTCAACCTCTTCCTGGCCGTCTTCAACCTGATCCCGCTGCCGCCGCTGGATGGCTTCAGCGTGCTGATCGGGCTGGTGCCGCGTGAGACAGCCAACCGCCTCGACGGACTGCGCCGGTATGGACCCGGACTGTTGATCGCGCTCTTCCTGCTGATTGCCATCGTGCCCGGGGCCACCGGTATCATCAGCGGCCCAGTGCTTTGGGCGACGAGGCTGCTCCTTGGGGGTTAGCTACCGGCTGCGGCAGGCGCTGGCGCTCCTTGATCCACGCGATGCCACGAGTTCCCGAGCGCAGGCCATGCAGCGGCTGAACGAGGATGAGCGGGCGCTGTTTCGGCGATTGCACCCGGCCGATCAGCGGCATGCGGTCGCGGTGTACCAGGCGGCTCACGACGGCTGGCCGGACGACGAGGCGCTGCAGATTGCGGCGCTTCTCCACGATGTCGGAAAGGGTCGGCCCGGACTGGCGGACCGGACGGGCGTGACGCTTACCAAGGCCCTGGCACCCTGGCTGCTGTTGCGGTGGCGCCTCCATCCGCCCACCTCGCGACGGGGACGCATTGCCCGCCTGGTTGGCGACACCGAAGCCAGCGCGCGGCTGGCGGAGCTGTCCGGATCGCACCCGGATGTGGTGGAGACGCTGCGCTGCTATGGCTTCCGCGAACACGCCCGCGGTCGCCGACTGGCCGAACTGGACGCCCGGCTATGACCGCGACGTGGGGGCCCGCGGGTCAGGCGAGTTCGCTCACCGGATTCGAAATCGACATTGAGGACTTTGAGGGTCCTCTGGATCTGCTGGTCCAGTTAATCGAGAAGCAAGGGCTGGACATCACGGGCGTCTCGGTCCTTGCCGTGACGGACCAGTTCGTTGCCTACGCCCACCAGTTGCACGAGCGGTTTGCGGAGGCGGCCTCGGAGTTCCTTCTCGTGGCGTCGCGTCTCGCGCTGCTCAAGTCACGAGCGCTGCTTCCACAGGCGGAGCCCGAGGATGAGGAGGAGTCGGCCGACGACCTGGCGGAACGCCTGCGGATCTACGCGGCGTTCAAGACGGTGGCCGTGGACCTGGATGCGCGCCTGCGCGCCGGCCAGTCGGCGTTCATACGGGTTGCGCAGCCAAGTCTTCCGCAACCGACCCCCGAACCGGGCACCGGCGACCTGATGCGACTGCTCAAGGCGCTGGAGGGACTGACGCAGGTCGATACGCCGGTGGCGTCACTCATTGAAACGCCGACGCGGCGCTTCCGCGTGGCGGACAAGGTCCGCGATCTGCAAGCCATGCTGACATCCCGCGGAACGCTGACCTTCGACGCGATTGCGGCGAGCTGTGCCGACCGGGCGGAACTGATCGCCACGTTTGTGGCCGTGCTTCACCTGGTCAAGCAGCGCGCGGCCAGCGTTGAACAGTCGGGGCCCTTTGGCGCCATTGTGCTCACAAGCACTCGCGGACATGGCCACGGGTAGCGACGCCGGCGCCGCGTCCGACACGGAGGCCATGGCGGACAGCCTGCACGGCGACCTGGGACTGGGGCGGGCGATCGAGGGATTGCTGTTCGTGGCGGACCGCGCCCTATCGGCGGCCGAGATCGCGGGCGTCACCGGGGCTTCGGAACCCGAAGTCCGCACGGCGCTCAGCGAACTGACGGAGCACTACCGCACGCGCGGCATCATCCTGCTGGAGCACCGCAACGCGTTCCGCCTGGTGTCCGCCCCCGACCTGGCGGACTATTGCCGCCGGCTGCTGGGCCTGGACCAGCGCCGGCACCCGTCAAGCGCAGCCCTGGAAACCCTGGGGATCGTGGCGTATCGAGGAGAGGCAACGCGCGCCGAAATCGAGCGCGTTCGCGGGGTGGATTCCGACAGCGCCCTGGCCACGCTGCTCTCGCGCAACCTGATCCGGGAAGCCGGACGCCTGGACGCCCCAGGACGACCAGCGGTGTTCACGACCACCGACACGTTTCTGGCCTACTTTGGCCTGACGTCGCTGGACGACCTTCCAGACCTTGACCTGGCGTTGGCCCCGGACAACCCGGCCGGCCGGCCGCCGAACGTCTAGCGCTTGGTGAACTGCTTGGCCTTGCGTGCGCGAACCAAGCCGGGCTTCTTGCGCTCCTTGGCCCGCGGATCGCGGGTCAACATGCCGGCCTGCTTGAGCCTGGGCCGATTATCGGCATCCATGGCGACCAGCGCGCGCGCCAGGCCAAGCCGAATGGCTCCGGCCTGACCGCGAGTTCCACCGCCCTTGACTCTGGCGGAGATGCCAACCGACATTTCCTCGAGCATGCGCAAGGGCTCGAGCGCGTGGAAGCGATGGTCTGGCACCGACAGAAACTCCTCAATCGGACGGCCGTTGACGACGAATGGCCCATGCCCGGCGTAGACGCGGACCTGGGCGACGGCGGCCTTGCGTCGACCGAGCCCGTAGTAGTAGTGGCCTTCCAGCGTCATGCGCCAACCTCGAGAATCTGGGGCCGCTGGGCCTCGTGGCGGTGCTCAGGGCCGGCATAGATACGTAAGCGTTTGAGGGCGCGTCGACCAAGCGTGGTCTTGGGCAACATCCCCTTGACCGCGAGTCGGATGACCCGATCGGGGTGCCGGGCGAGCATGTCGTCCAAGCGGGTCATGCGAAGGCCGCCCGGGTAGCCGCTGTGCCGAGCGTAGAACTTTCGCTCCAGCTTGCGGCCGGTGACGCGAATGCGGGCGGCGTTGATGACGATGACGCCGGCGCCAGCATCAACATTGGGAGTAAAGGTGGGCTGGTCTTTTCCGCGCAGCAGGTGGGCAATGCGCGTGGCCAGCCGCCCGAGTGTTTGCCCGGAGGCGTCCACCACGACCCATCGACGATCGCTTTGATCGCTCACGACATCACCGCCTGTGTGATTGGCTGCTGATTGTATCGAGACTCAATGTGGGCGTACTCCACGCAGCGCAATGTCAATCCATGCGCGGGAGCCGTGCCGCGAACCTGGGTTCTGGCCGCGGGCCGCAGGAGCGCGGTGATGTGCGCGGCGTCGAGTTCACCCCGGCCAGCGCGAACCAAGGTGGCGACGATTCTGCGGACCATGCGGTAGAGAAAGGCGTTGGCTGCGATGCGTATCAGGATGACGCTGCCTTCCCGCCACACCTCCAGCGCGTAGACCTGGCGCGTGGTACTGGCTTGGACGCCGGCGGTGAAGGCGTCGAAGTCGTGGCAGCCGACCAGCCGGGACGCGGCTGACCGCATGCGGGCCAGGTCCAGTGATTGGCCCACGTGCCAGGCGCGCGCCCTGTCCAGCACCGGTCGCACGGCTCGCTGCTCGATCCGGTACTCGTAGATGCGCGCCTGGGCGTCCCGACGCGGGTCAAAGCCGGGCGCCGCGGTTGCAAGCTCGCGGATGGCGACGTCGGCCGGCAGGTGCGCGTTCAGCGCCCTGAGCAGGGCGTCGTCGTCAAGTCGGGACTCAAGCGGAAAAGCAATTACCTGGCCGAGCGCGTGCACGCCGCTGTCGGTCCGGCCGGCCCCGGCAACCGTGATTTCGACGCCGGTGGCGGCCTGGACGGCTGCCTCGAGAACGCCCTGCACGGTCCGCGAGCTGCGCTGGCGCTGGAATCCCCGAAAGCCCGTGCCGTCGTATTCAACCGTGGCGCGAACGGTTCGAACGCCTGTCACACCAGCTCCATGCGAGCCAGCGGCGCGCCATCGCCGAGGCGGACACCGACGCGGCGAATGCGCGTATAGCCACCGGGACGGTCGGCGTATTGATCGGCCAGGTCCTCGAAGAGTCGCTCAATGGTTTCCGGGTCTGGAATCCGAGCGATGGCCTGGCGGCGGGCGTGCAGGTCGCCGCGCTTGGCGAGGGTGATCAAGCGATCGACGTCGCGCCGGATTTCCTTGGCTCGGGCCAGTGTCGTGTCGATCTGGTTGTGCAGGATCAGCGACCGGACCAGGCTGCGCTTGAGCGCGCGGCGCTGTGCGGGGGTGCGGCCCAGATGGCGTCCACGTCGGCGATGCCGCATGGGGACTACTCCTGGCTCTCGTCCGGCGCGGAGGCGTTGTCGGCCAGGGCGAGCCCGCGCGTGGCCAAGGCTTCGCGAATCTCGGTGACCAGGCGCTCGCCCATCCCACGGAGTTCGTAGAGGTCGTTCTCGGACAATTGAATGAGTTCCTGCACGGTTTCAAGCTCGTGCCGCTTGAGGCTGTTCAAGGCCCGGTTGGAGAGCTTGAGATCTTCCAGCGGGTCGCCTTCGGCCTCGGGCACCGGCGGCATGAACGCGGAGGAGGTGACGTCCAGCGTTTCGTCCACGCCGGCAATGAGCTGAAAGGACTCGATGAGCTGCTGGGCAGCGCCGCGCAGGGCGTCGGCCGGACTCATGGCGCCATCGGTCCAGATCTTGAGAATCAGACGGTCGTACTCCGATTCGCGGCCGATGCGCGCGGACTCGACGTGGTACTCGACCTTGGTGACGGGACTGAAGACCATGTCCAGGGGGATGACGCCGATGGGCAGTTCGCCGCGGGTCTCGCTGCCGACGTAGCCAGCGCCGGTTTCCACGGAGAACTCGGCGCGCAGTACGCCGGCGTCGGTGAGCGACGCCAGATGATGATCCGGGTTTACGATCTCGACGCCGCTCGGCAATTCAAGGTCGGCAGCGGTGATGTCGGCCGGACCCTCGATTTCCAGGTAGAGGATGGCCGACTCGGCGTCGTGCGATCTGAGCCGAGTGCCCTTGACGTTCAGCAGGAATTCCACAAGGTCTTCGCGCATGAAGTCCAGGGCGCTGAACTCGTGCAGCGCACTGTCCACGCGAGCGGTGGCGATGGCTGCGCCAGGCAGGGCCGAGAGGAGGACGCGACGCAAGGGGTTGCCCAAGGTGTGGGCGAAGCCGCGCCGCAGCGGCTCGATGTGGAAGTGCGCGAAGTTGTCGCCGACCTCGACCATTTGCACGGCCGGGGGGATGTCGGCCTCGGCCAGAACTGATTCAACAGGTCCAAGAAACACCGCTGGTCCTTACCTTCCTGTCCGGTTGAGCGGACTCCCGCGCCGGGGCTAGCGCGAGTAGAACTCCACGATCAGTTGCTCGTTGAGTGTGGCGTCGATCTGGTTGCGATCGGGGATCGCATTGACAGTGCCTTCAAAGGCCTCGGGTTCCACCGAGAGCCAGGCGGGACGGCCCAGGGCTTCGGCTCGGTCCAAGGCGTTCTTGACGGCGTCGATGTTGCGGCTCTTGCGGCGCAGGCGCACCTTGTCGCCGACGCGCAGCACGGCGGACGGGATGTCGTGCCTGCGGCCGTTGAGCTCCATGTGCCCGTGCTGAATGAGCTGGCGGGCATGCGCGCGGCTGAGCCCGAAGCCCATGCGGTAGACGACGCTGTCGGCTCGCAGTTCGAGCAGCTGGAGCAGGCGCTCACCGCGAGGGCCGCTTTGCTTGCCCGCCATTCGATAGTGGCGCCGGAACTGGCGCTCAAGGACGCCGTACATGCGGCGGGCCTTCTGCTTTTCGCGCAATTGAATGGCGTATTCGGTTGGGCGCCGCCGGCTGAAGCCGCGGGCGCCGGGTCCGCCGCGGTCACCGCGGCGTTCAATGGCGCACTTGGGCGTGTGGCAGCGGTCGCCCTTGAGGAAGAGCTTTTCTCCCTCCCGCCGACAGAGGCGGCAAACGGGACCTGTGTAGCGGGCCATCCGAGCTTGACTCCTGGTGCTGGTTGGGGCCTACACGCGCCGGCGCTTGGGCGGCCGCGGACCATTGTGAGGGATGGGCGTGACATCGGAGATGCTGGAGACGTTGAGCCCGACGGCTTGCAGCGCACGCACGGCGGCGTCGCGTCCCGAGCCAGGGCCTTTGACAAACACGTTGATGTCACGCATGCCGGCGTCCATGGCGCGCTGGGCAGCCTGTTCGGCGGCCTGTTGCGCGGCGAAGGGCGTGCTTTTGCGCGAGCCGCGCGCGCCGATGGTGCCGCCGCTGGCGGTCGCGATGGTGTCGCCCACCGGGTCGGTAATGGTGATGATGGTGTTGTTGAAGGAGGCGTGGATGTGCGCGGCGCCTCTGGGCACCGGGGCTCGGTTTCTCCGCCGGGAGCGGCTTGAACGTTCGGCCATTGGTTTAGCCTCGCTTGATCACGCGCTTGCGAATGCCGACGGTTCGGCGCGGGCCCTTGCGCGTGCGGGCGTTGGTGCGCGTGCGTTGGCCGCGCGTTGGGAGGCCGATGCGATGGCGCAAACCGCGGTAGGAACCGATTTCACGCAAGCGGGCGATGCTGGTCTGCACGACGCGACGCAGATCGCCTTCGACCCGCTCGCGGCCGATCAGGGCGCGGATTCGTCCCAACTCGGCCTCGGTCAAGTCGTTAACGCGGGTCTGCGGATTGATGTCAGCCTGCCGGACAATGCCGAGGCTGGTGGTGCGGCCGATGCCGTAGATATGGGTGAGGGCAATGACAACCGGCTTGTGGCGCGGAATGTCGACCCCGGCGATGCGAGCCATGACTTCCCGTCCTTAGCCTTGCCGCTGCTTGTGCTTGGGGTTGGAGCAAATGACCACGACGCGACGATGACGCCGGATGACGCGACAGCGGTCGCACCGTGGCTTCACGGAAGCCGAAACTCGCATGATTGGTTAGCGCTCCACTCGCTGATCGGCACGCAGCCGCCAGGTGATTCGTCCGCGGGAAAGGTCGTAGGGCGAGAGTTGCATGCGCACCCGATCACCAACGCCGACGCGGATGAAGCGCAGCCGCATTTTGCCGGCCAGGTGGGCCAGGATGGCCTTTGGCTCGTCTTCGGTGCCGTCCCCGGTCTGGATGCGCAGTGGCTGGCCGTTGGGTCCGATGGGTTTGACGAGGAACATGGTGTTGGGCAGTGAATCGACGACCTCGCCTTCGATTTCGATGACGGGGGTCTTGCTGGATGGCTCGTCCGGCGGGTCCGGCGCGTCCCTGTTGCGGTTTCTGGGTGGGGGCATGGCGGACCTCAGGCAGCTTCCGTAAGGACGCGCGGCCCTGCGTGGGTGATCGCCACGGTGTGTTCGAAGTGGGCGGACAGGGAGCCATCGTCTGTGCGCGCGGTCCAGCCGTCGGCATCGAAGACCACGCCGGCGGATCCGATGTTGACCATCGGCTCGATGGCGAGGGTGGTCCCCGGAAGCAGCGCAGGCCCACCGCCCGAGCGCCCGAAGTTGGGCACCTGGGGCGATTCGTGCATGGTGCGACCGATCCCGTGTCCGACGAATCGTCTGACGATGGTTAGTCCGGCCTCCTCGACCAGCTTCTGCACGGCAGCTCCAATGTCTCCAATGTGACCACCCGCGACCGCGGCCCGGATAGCTTCAGCGAGTGCGGCGCGAGTTACATCAAGCAGGCGGCTCGCGTCAGGGTCAATCTCGCCAACCGCGAGCGTACGCGCTGAATCGGAGTGCCAGCCGTCAAGAATCACTCCACAGTCCAAGCTAATGATATCGCCTTCGCGCAACTCCGCGCTACCCGGAATTCCATGGACGATCGCGTCGTTGATTGACGCGCAGATGGCGCCGGGAAAAGGTTTGACGCCGGGCTCGGCCGCCGGCACGCCGAGGAATGAGGGGATGCCACCGTGGTCGCGGATGAAGGATTCGGCAACGGTGTTCAGTTCCCCGGTGGTTACGCCGGGCCGAACGGCGGCCTCGATTTCGTCGAGCGCGCCGGCCAGGACGCGGCCTGACGCGGCCATGGCTTCGATCTGCGCGGGCGTCTTGGGTTTAATGGAACCCGACATCATCGAATTGCCGCCTTGAAAGTGGTCCAGAGGCGGCGCGCGACGGATTCGACATCGCCGACGCCGCTGACCTCGATCAGGACGCCAGCCTGACGGTAGTAGTCGATGAGCGGCTCGGTGTCCTGGTGATAGACCTGTAATCGGTAGCGCGCCGTTTCCTCGGTATCGTCCGCCCGACCACGGCTGAGCAGACGCCGAAGCGCTACGTGATCGGGCACGTCGATGTAGATCGCGGCGGTCAGGGAGAGGTTGAATTGCCTGAGCAGGTCGTCCAGCTTTTCGGCCTGATTGCGCGTACGCGGAAAGCCGTCAAAGCACATGTCACGTCCGCGGGCATGGCCCAGGTACTCCTCGATCACCTGAAGCACGACCTGATCGGGTACGAGCTGGCCGCTGAGCAGGTAGGACTCGGCGCGGAGCCCGGCCGGCGATCCAGCGGTAACCGCGTCGCGAAAGAGGTCGCCGGTGGACACGTGATCGAGGGCAATGCGGCGGGCCAGTCGTTCACCTTGCGTGCCCTTGCCGGCACCGGGCGGGCCAAGCAGAACCAGAATCACGGGACGTTCGCCCATGCGCCTACCGAATGAACCCTTCGTAGTTGCGCATCATCAACTGCGACTCGAGCTGGCGCATGGTGTCGAGCACGACGCCCACCACGATGAGCATGCCGGTGCTGCTGATTGCCACCGCGTCGGCGCCGGTTACGGTCTGCGCCACAAAGGGCACGACGGCAATGATTCCAAGAAACACCGCGCCCGCCAGGGTGATTCGGTTGACGACGCCGGTGAGATAGGCGTTGGTGGGACGACCCGGCCGGATGCCTGGGATGAAGCCGCCGTTCTTTTGCAGGTTCTCCGCCAGGTTCTGCTGCTGGAAGACGACGAGGGTGTAGACATAGGTAAAGATGATGACGAGCAGGAAGGTGAACACCCAGTAGATGGCGTTGCTGGGGCTGAGGGTGAGCGCGATGGCGCCGGCGGCATTGGCGAGCCAGGAAATCTCCGAGGTCTCGAAGTAGCTGGCGACGGTGGCCGGCAGCAGCATGAGGGAGAAGGCGAAGATCAGCGGGATCATGCCCGCGGAGTTGACTTTGAGCGGTATATGGGTGCTTTGGCCGCCGTACATGCGGGTTCCCCGAATGCGCTTGGCGTAGTGAACCGGGATTCGGCGCTGCGCTTCCTGCACGAAGACGATGGCGGCAATCATGATGAGGCCAATGATCACGACGGCAATGAAGCCCCCGATGTTCTCGCCGGCGAATAGCGACTGGCCCAGGGCGGCGGGAGCGCCGGCGACGATGCCGGCGAAGATGATGATCGAGACGCCGTTCCCAATGCCGTTCTCGGTAATCAGCTCGCCAATCCAGAGCAGAAACATCGTCCCGGCCGTCATCACGATCAGCATCACGAAGATGTCGAACGCGCCCAGGGTTGGCGACAGCAGCCCCTGCTGGGCGGAGCGCAGGATCTGAATCTGGCCAAACCCCTGCAACATGGCGAACGGGATCGTGGCTAAGCGGGTCCACTGCGCGATCTTGCGGCGACCGGCCTCGCCTTCGCGCGAGAGTTCTTGGAGCGGCGGAATCAACGGCACGAGGACGGTGGAGGCGATGTTGGCCGTGACATAGGGGTACACGCCCAACGCGACGACGGAGAAGTTTTCGAGCGCCCCGCCTGAGAGGAGGTTCATGAACCCCAGGAGCTGGTTGCCCGCAAAGAAGTCGGCCAGCAATTCGGTGTTGACGCCGGGCAGCGGAATGTGCGCGACCGCCCGAAAGACGATGAGGAGGCCGATGGTGAAGAGGATCTTGCGACGAACGTCGGGAAGCTGAAACGCTGCGACGGCCGTCTCGATCACGCGCTCAACTCCTCGACCGACCCGCCGGCGCTTTCGATCTTCGCCCTGGCCGCCGCCGAAAACTTCGGCGCGCGCACCGTCAATGCGCGGTCGAGATCGCCATCAGCCAAGATCTTGAACAGGCCGGGTTCAATCAGGCCCTGATTCTTTAGTTCGTCGGGCCCGACGACCGTCCCCTCCGGGAAGACGTTCAGCAGGCCGACGTTGACGGGCTGATAGTTGCGCTTGAAGCGGTGATTGGTGAAGCCGCGACGGCTGGGAAAGCGCATGAGCAGGCGCGTCTGCCCGCCTTCAAAACCGGGGTAGGCGTTTCCGCCACTGCGGGCACCCTGACCCAGGGTTCCGCGTCCGGTGGTCTTGCCCTTGCCGGAGCCCTCGCCGCGGCCAACGCGACGACGGCGCTTGCGCGGGGATGCGGCGGCGGTGATTTGATGCGGTTTCATGTCCGGCCGCCGTTTGGACTGTCGGACTCAATCTCAACGAGGTGTTCCACGGCCTTGACCATGGCGCGCACGTCGGGAGTGTCAGGACGTGACGACCGTCGGCCAACGGATCCCAGGCCCAACGCCCTGAGGGTGTCGCGTTGCGAATCCCTGGAGCCGATGGAACTGCGGGTTTGCCGCAGCCGAAGATCAGTCATCCGACGGCGCGCTGACCGCTTGCATGCGGCGTGCGATGGATTCTTCGGGAATCTGGAGACTGTCCAGGCCGTTCACGGTAGCCCGAACGACGTTCACGGCGTTGGTGGAACCGATGATCTTGGTGAGCAGGTTGCGAACGCCAGCCAACTCCAAGACAGCCCGCACGGCGCCGCCCGCGATGACGCCGGTGCCGGGACGGGCGGGGCGCAGGATGACCTTGGATGCGCGGAAGCTCTCTTCCACGTAGTGGGGGATTGAGCCGTCTTCGGTGAGGGGAACGGTGATGAGCGACCGGCGGGCGCGTTCCTGCCCCTTGCGAATGGCCGCGACAACTTCATTGGCCCGGCCAATGCCCACGCCAACGTGGCCGCGCCGATCGCCGACGACGACGATGGCATTGAAGCCAAAGCGGCGTCCGCCCTTGACGACCTTGGCCACGCGCTTAATTCGCACGACGCGGTCGTCCAGGCGCTGCAGGTCACCCGTGTCGGGCCCGCCGCGCGGATGCCTGGTGTCAATCGTCATAGCGCGATGCCCCCCGTGCGGACGGCGTCGGCCAGCGCTTTGACGCGCCCGTGGTATTTGTGCCCGCCGCGGTCGAACACGACGGCGGTTATGTCAAGCTCCGTGGCACGCGCGGCCAGGCGCGCCCCAACGTCCTCGGCACGCTCAATCTTGGTGGCGCCGTCGGCGGAGGGGTCTCGGGTGGATGCCGCCGCCAGGGTGTGGCCGACGCTGTCGTCGATGACCTGAGCATACGTGTGCCTGAGGCTGCGGAATACGGCCAGGCGCGGTCGCCCCGGTCGTCCCACCACGCGACGTCGGAGACGGCGATGCCGTCGCTTGCGCGCCGTCTGTCGGTTAACGGTTGCCATTGCTGCGTTCGCGCCGATCTATGCGACGGTGGTAGCTGCGGTTTTGCCGGGTTTGCGCCGCACGACTTCGCCCTGATATCGAAGACCGTGACCCTTGTACGGGTCGGCCGGCCGAATGGCCCGCAGCTCAGCCGCCACCTGGCCCACGGCCTGCTTATCGATTCCACGTATCACGATGTGGGTGGGATCGGGAACTTCAAACTCGATGCCGTCGGGCGCCTGCCGCCGCTGGGGATGGGTGAAGCCCAGTTGCAGATCCAGCGTCCGGCCCTGCAGTTGGACTCGATAGCCGGTGCCCTGGATTTCGAGGCGTTTTTCATAGCCCTGGGTCACGCCAACGATCATGTTGGCCACCAATTGGCGCGCCAAACCGTGCAGGGCCCGGATCCGATGCTCGTCGCTGGGCCGGCTGGCACGCACCCGCCCGTTTTGGCGCGTGAACGTGATCATGCGCGGCAGGGCCTGCACGAGCTGGCCTTTGGGACCCTTGACGGTTGCGACGTTGTCGGCATCAAAGCTGACGGTCACACCGTCGGGCACGTCGATAGGGGTTAGACCAATGCGGGACATGGCGCTACCAGACGAAGCAGACGACTTCGCCGCCGAGGCGGCGCTTGGCGGCTTCACGGCCGGTCATGACGCCCTGGGAGGTGGAAATCACCGCGGTTCCGATGCCGCCCATCACGCGGGGAATCTCGCGCGCGCGAGTATGGATGCGCAGGCCTGGGCGGCTGACCCGCTTGGCGCCGCCGAAGGCGGGCTCGCCGTTTTGGTAGCGCAGGGTCACGTCCAGCCAGGCGCGATGACCCTCGTGGACCGTGTCGATGGAGCCGACGAAGCCTTCGGCGACCAGCAGCTCGGCGATCCGAGCCTTGGCCTTGGAATGGGGAATGCGAACCCTGGTGTGACGGGCCGCCACGGCATTCCGCAGCCGGGTCAGCATGTCGGCGATGGGGTCGGTCATCGTCGGCTCACCAACTCGCTTTGGTCACGCCCGGGATATGGCCCTTGACGGCCAGTTCGCGGAAGCAGATTCGGCAGATGCCGAAGCGGCGAATGTGAGCGCGCGGTCGGCCACAGAGCCGGCAGCGGTTGCGATAGCGCACCTTGAACCGTAGATTGCGGCCGCGAATGGACCTGGACTCGAATTCCGGGTCGAGCCAGGCCTCGCGCTCGCGCTTCCACTTTTCGATTTTTGCCTTTCTTGCCATATCCGAGCCTCAGGCCGCCTCTTCGAGGCGTTGGAACGGCATGCCAAGGAGTTCGAGCAGCCGCAGGGCTTCACCATCCGTTGGCGCGGTGGTCACGATAATGACCTGCAGACCACGGATTCGATCAATCTGGTCGTAGTCGATTTCCGGAAAGATGAGCTGCTCGGACAGTCCCAGGGCGTAGTTCCCGCGGCCGTCGAAGGACGTGCGCAGGACGCCGCGAAAGTCGCGCATACGCGGCAGCGCGACGGTGACCAGCCGGTCCAGGAACTCGTACATGCGAGCGCCGCGCAGGGTGCCCTTGACGCCCACGCGTTGCCCGGCGCGCAGCTTGAATGCCGCGACGCTTTTGCGGGCTCGCGTGACGACGGGGCGCTGCCCGGTGATCGTGGCAAGATCGCGGACCGCGTGATCGACCGCAGCGTCGTTTTCGAGCGCTTCGCCCAGCCCAATGTTCACGACGATGCGGTCCAACCGGGGGACGGCGAGGGGATTGGCATACCCGAACTCCCGCATCAACTGCGGTCGGAGCTCTTCCCGATAGCGTGTAAGAAGACGGGCCATTACTCGTCAATCTGTTCGTTGCATTTGCGGCAGCGTCGCCGCTTCACGCCGTCATCGCCACGCACAATCCCGACTCGGACGGGCTGGTTGCAGGCGGGACACACCAGCATGACATTGGACACGTCAAGCGGGGCGTTGAAGTCAATGATACCCGCCGGCTGCCCGATGGCCCGCGGTCGAGCGTGGCGCTTGCGAATGTTGACGCCCTCCACCACGACGCGCCCCGTGGCGGGGACCACGCGCTCGACGACGCCGCGGCGGCCAAGGTCGCGACCCTGGAGCACCTGGACGGTATCGCCCTTGCGAATGCGAAAGCGCCGCATCGACATCGCTACAAAACCTCCGGCGCCAACGACACGATGCGCATGAACCGGCGGTCGCGCAACTCGCGCCCGACCGGTCCGAAGATGCGTGTGCCGCGCGGGACTTCGCCCTCGAGCAGGACGGCGGCGTTGTCGTCAAAGCGAATGCGCGATCCGTCGGGCCGCCGATATTCCTTGTTGACGCGAACGACGACGGCGCGCACGACCGATCCACGGGGCACGGCGCTGTTTGGCGCCGCCTGTTTGACACTTCCGACGATGATGTCGCCCACACGCGCGTATTTGCGGGACGAGCCACCCAGCACGCGGATACACATGATCTCGCGCGCGCCGCTGTTGTCGGCGATGTTGAGCCGGCTTTGTTGCTGAATCATCAGGGTCAGGCGTCCCGCGAGCTGTCGGCACTGTCGTTGATTTCATGCTCGGGCGCCCCCGTGCTGAAGGCGGCCTGGCGCTCTTCGTCCGTGAGCCGGGTGCGCTCGATAACTTCGACCAACCGCCAGCGTTTGCGCCGGCTCATGGGACGCGATTCCTCAATCTGCACCACGTCGCCCGTGCGGCAGGTGTTGTGCGGATCGTGAGCCACGAACTTGCGCCGGACACGCACGGGCTTCTTGTAGAGGCGATGGCGGCGGACCGACTCCACCTCAACGACGATGGTTTTGTCGGCCCGATCACTGGCGACACGGCCGACCCGACGAGCGCGAGACCCGGGCACGGGTTAGGCCTCCTCCACCTGATAGGGTACGAGCGAACGTTCGCGCTGGACCGTGAGCATGCGGGCGATGTCGCGGCGCACCAGCCGTAGCTGGGACGTATCCGCCAACTGCAGCGTCGCATGCTGGACGCGTAGTCGGAAGAGTTCTTCCTTGGTTTCCGCGATCCGTGAGGCCAATTCCTCGTCGCTCAGATCCCGGAACTGATCAGCCTTACCCAACGGCGACCTCCGCGGAACGCGAGACGACGCGGGTTTGCACCGAGAGCTTGTGTGAGGCGAGCCGCATCGCTTCGCGAGCCATGTTTTCCTCAACGCCGGCGAGCTCAAAGAGGATGCGGCCCGGCTTGACGACGGCGACCCAGCGCTCGACGTTGCCCTTCCCGCTGCCCATTCGAACTTCGGCTGGCTTCTGCGTAATTGGCTTGTCGGGAAAGATCCGAATCCAGAGCTGCCCGCTGCGCCGGACGGCGTGGGTAATGGCGCGTCGAGCCGCCTCGATCTCGCGGCTGTCGACCCATCCCACGGTGGTGGCCTGCAGGCCAAATTCTCCGGAGACGAGGGTGTCGCCACGCGCGGCCCGGCCGCGACGGCGGCCCCGGTGCATTTTGCGGAACTTGGTTCGCTTGGGCATCAACATGGCTAACCTCGCGGCGGCCGGCGGCGGCGGCCCGCAACCGGCCGGGTGACGGGCTCGGCGAGGAATTCGGCGGCGTCGCGAGCGGAACCGCGGTGCACCCAACCCTTGACACCGATCCGCCCGGCGGTCGTACGCGCCTCGGTGAATCCGTAGTCAATGTCGGCGTCCAGGGTCTGAAGCGGAACGGTCCCGAGCAGCTCGAATTCACTGCGCGACATTTCGCGCCCGCCCAGACGGCCGCTCACCATGATCTTCACACCCTGCGCCCCGGCCCGCATGGTTCGTTCCGCCGTCATCTTGATTGCCCGGCGGAAGGAGACGCGGCGCTCGAGCTGGTCGGCCACGTTGCGAACGACCAAAAAGGCGTCGAGTTCGGGCTGGCTGATTTCCTCAACATCGACCACGACGCGTTTGCCGGTGTGGCTCTCGATCCGGTTCTGGATTTCCTCGCGATTGCTGCCGCCGCGCCCGATGACGATGCCGGGCCGAGCCGTATGGATGACGACCCGCACCTGGCTGACCTGGCGCTCGATCTCGATTTTCGACACGCCGGCGCCGTAGCCGCCGCGACGGCGTCCGCCGCGACGCGCCATATTGCGGCCATCCGGCGCCTCGAGGTAGCTGCGCACGAGATTGCGAATTGACAGATCTTCAAGCAGCAGTTCGGTGTAGTCCCGGTCGGCGTACCAGGTGCTTTCCCAGCGCGTGGTGTAGCCCAGGCGGTAGCCGATGGGGTGAACTTTGCGTCCCATGCCTAGGCAGTTCCGTCTTCAACTGTGACGGTGATGTGGCCGGAGCGCTTCTGGTACATGCCCACACGACCGCGCGACTTGGCGCGAAAGCGCCGAAGCGACGGTCCGTTGTGGACCACCACCGACTGAATCCGCAGCACGTCGCGGTCCAGGGCATAGTTGTGCTCGGCGTTCGCGGCGGCGGACTTGACCACTTTGGCAATGGCGGCGGCGGCCCGATTGGGCATGAAGGCCAGGGTAGCCATTGCCTGGTCGATCTCAAGTCCAGCCAGTTCGCGTGCGATCACGCGCCCGCGTTGCGGCGACATGCGGACGTGCCTGGCGGTAGCCGAAACTTCCATGCGTCAGTGCCCCATGGGCGAGGTTGAGCGCCCGCGCGCATGGCTGCGGAACGTGCGGGTTGGGGCAAATTCGCCCAGCCGATGCCCAACCATGTTTTCGGACACGTACACCGGGACGTGACGGCGCCCGTCGTGAACGGCGATCGTCAGCCCGACCATTTCAGGGTGCACGACACTGGCCCGACTCCAGGTGCGAATGACCTGCTTGCGGCGGCTGCGTGAGGCTTCGGCGACACGCTTTTCGAGCTTGGGATGGATATACCAGCCTTTTTTGGTACTGCGTGACATAGGGTTCTACCTGTTCCGCCGGCGCACGATGAACTTGTCGCTGGGACGCCGTCCGACGCGCGTGCGCCGTCCCTGGGTCGGCTTGCCCCAGGGGGTTTTGGGGCCTGGCATGCCGACAGGGGCCTTGCCCTCGCCGCCGCCATGCGGATGGTCATGGGGATTCATGGCGGCGCCGCGCACCTGCGGGCGACGGCGACGCCAGCGAATTCTCCCGGCTTTGCCGGCGGCCTGGTTGCTGTGGTCCACGTTTCCGACGCGCCCGATGGTGGCGATGCAGGTGTCGGACACCTGGCGCATCTCGCCCGAGGGTAAGCGCAGCGTCGCCAGGCCGCGGTCCTTGGCCATCAGCTGGCAGACCATCCCAGCCGAGCGCACGAGTTGCGCGCCGCGGCCGGGCGTGAGTTCAACGGCGTGCACTTCGGTGCCGGCCGGAACGCGAGCGAGCTGCATGGCGTTGCCGGGCCGCGGTTCGACGCCGGGCCCGGAGTTGATTTCGCTGCCCACGCCGATTCCCACGGGCGCCAGGATGTAGCGCTTCTCGCCGTCGCGGTAGTGCAGCAGGGCGATGTGGGCCGAGCGGTTGGGGTCGTATTCGATGCTGGCGACGACCGCGGGTACCCCGGGCTTGTCGCGACGCCAGTCGATGACCCGGTATCGGCGCTTGGCGCCGCCCCCGCGGTGTCGCACGGTGACTCGACCGGTGTTATTGCGCCCGGCCCGCTTGGTGAGGGGACGCAGCAGTTTCTTCAGCGGCCGGTGGCCGGAGAGTTCAGCGTTATCAACGGCGACATACCCGCGACGGCCCGGTGAGGTGGGGTTGAAGTTACGAAGTCCCATCGATCAGACCCCCGGCACCACTTCGATGCTGTGGCCCTCGCGGAGGGTCACCACGGCCTTGCGCCAACTGGGTCGATGGCCCTGAAAGCGTCCCATGCGCCGGGGCTTGCCACGCACGTTCATGACATTGACGGACGACACCTCGACGTGAAACATGGCCTCCACGGCACGGCGGATCGCATGCTTGGATGCGTCGGCCCGCACCTTGAAGACGTACTTGCCGAGTTCGCCAAGGGCCGTTGACTTCTCTGTCACGATCGGGCGGGAAATGACGTCGGCGGGGTTCATGCGCCGACTCGCTTCTGTAGCGCCGCCAGCGCCGCCTGCGTGGTGACGATATGGTCGGCAACGGCGATGTCGTAGAAGTTCAGGGTGTCGGCGCGCTCGACGGCCAGGTTGGGGATGTTACGCGCCGAGCGTTGCAGGGCTTCGGACGGTTCCAGGTCAACCAGCAACACCCGTCCCGCGAGGCCCGCGGCCTGCAGCCAGGCGGCGCGGTCACGTGTCTTGGGCGAGTCGCCCCAGGAGGCGGCGACCCTGAGGCCCTGGTCGGCCGCCTTGGCCGCGAGGAGCGTGCGAACCGCGTGCCGACGCTCGCGCTTGTTGACCCGGGTGCGAGTCCGCCGCGGCTTGGGGCCAAAGGCGACGCCGCCACCCCGGCGGATAGGCGACCCCGCGCTGCCCGCGCGCGCTCGGCCGGTGGCCTTCTGCCGATACAGCTTGGCGGTGCTGGCCACGACCTCGCCGCGGCTCTTTGTGTTCGCCGTGCCCTGGCGCCGGTTGGCCGCGTGGGCCGTGAGCATGCGCTTCAACAGCTCGGTGGACGCATCGGCGGGGCCGAAGGCGTCAGCGGCGACGGGCGCCGGCATGTCAGAGCCGGCCGAGGTGGCGGGCATCAATCGGCTCCTCGCTCCGATGCACGAACCGGTCGGATCGCGACGACCGTATCGCGCGGCCCCGGCACCGCGCCGACGAGCAGGAGGAGCCCGCGTTCCACGTCGATTTTCGCCACGGTCAGGTTGCGAGCCGTCGCGCGCCCGCCGCCCATGCGCCCGGCCATGCGTGTGCCTTTGAAGACACGGCTCGGCGAGGTTCCGGCACCGATCGATCCCGGGGCGCGTTCGCGATCGGATTGCCCGTGGGTGCGCTTGCCGCCTCTGAAGCCGTGCCGCTTCATCACCCCAGCGAAGCCCTTACCCTTGGAGGTGCCGATTACGTCGACTCGTGGCCCAAGGTTTACGTTGGCGACCGTCAACTCGTCGCCCACCGCAAGGCCCGAGGCGTCTCGCGTGCGGAATTCACGCAGCACGCGGTAGGGCGGCAGGCGGCCGAGATGGCCGCGCTCGGCCCGGGTGAGTCGGCGCTCGGGCACGGGGTCGAAGCCGAGTTGCACGGCGGAATAGCCGTCGGCCGCCTGGGTGCGCACCTGGGTGACGTGGCATGGGCCAGCCTGGATCACCGACACGCCAAAGGCGCGGCCCTGGCCGTCAAAAACCTGTGTCATGCCGAGTTTGCGGCCAATGAGCCCAACCGACATGGCTAGGATTTCAACTCGATGTCGACGCCGGCGGCCAGTTGCAGCCGCAGGAGTTCGTCCATCGTTTGGGGCGTGGGATCGATGACGTCGATCAGGCGCTTGTGGGTCCGCATTTCGAACTGCTCGCGCGAATCCTTGTCGATGAACGGCGAGCGGATCACCGTCCAGGACTTGCGCTCGGTAGGCAGCGGGATGGGGCCGCGCACGTCGGCGCCGGTGCGCCCGGCGGTGTCGATGATGCGCCGGGCCGCGTCGTCCAGCACGCGGTGGTCATAGGCCTTGAGACGGATACGAATCCGCTGGGTTGGCGACTGCCGCCGGGGCCGGGCCGGCGCGCGTCGACCCGAGCCTTCCGTGGAAGGCGGGCGAGCGGGTCGGGCGCGCGCTTGTGCCATGGGTTACTTGAGGATGTTGGTCACGACACCCGCGCCGACGGTGACACCGCCCTCGCGAATGGCGAAATTCACGCCGTCTTCCAGCGCGATCGGCTGGTGCAGGCGCACGGTCATTTCCACGTTGTCGCCGGGAACCACCATTTCGGTGCCCGCCGGCAGCTCGATCTCGCCGGTGACGTCGGTGGTGCGGATGTAGAACTGCGGACGATAGCCGCTGAAGAACGGGGTGTGGCGTCCGCCCTCGTCGCGGGTGAGGACATAGACCTGGGCGTTGAACTCGGTGTGCGGGGTGATGGAGCCGGTCTTGGCCAGCACCATGCCGCGTTCGACCTCGTCGCGCTCGACGCCGCGGAGCAGGCAGCCGACGTTGTCGCCGGCTACACCCTCGTCGAGCGTCTTTCGGAACATTTCAACGCCGGTGACCACGCGCTGGTCGATTTCGGCGCGCATGCCCACGATGTCGACCTGCTCGCCGACCGTGACCTTGCCGCGCTCGACGCGGCCGGTTACGACGGTGCCGCGGCCCTTGATACCGAAGACGTCCTCGACCGGCATCAGGAACGGCTGGTCAACCGGCCGCTCGGGCTGCGGGATGTAGGTGTCCACGGCCTCCATCAGCTCGAGGATCGGCTGATACTCGGGCGAGTCCAGATCAGTGCTCGCGGACTCCAGCGCCAGCAGGGCGCTGCCGGGAATGATGGGCGCGTTGTCGCCGTCGAAGTCGTACTTGTTGAGCAGGTCACGCAGTTCGAGTTCGACCAGCTCCAGCAGTTCCTCGTCCTCGACGATGTCCGCCTTGTTGAGGAAGACCACGATCGCGGGCACGTCCACCTGGCGGGCCAGCAGCACGTGTTCGTAGGTCTGCGGCATTGGGCCGTCGTCCGCGCCCACGACCACGATTGCGCCGTCCATCTGCGCGGCGCCGGTGATCATGTTCTTGATGTAGTCGCGGTGGCCGGGCGCGTCGATGTGGGCGTAGTGCCGGGATTCGGTTTCGTACTCGGCGTGGGTGATGGAGATGGTGATGCCGCGCTCCTTTTCTTCCGGTGCGCGGTCGATCTCGTCGAAAGCCATGAAGTCGGCCAACTGCTTGTACGAAAGGACTTTCGTAATAGCGGCGGTCAACGTGGTCTTGCCGTGGTCGACGTGGCCGATCGTGCCGACGTTGACGTGCGGCTTCGTTCGTTCAAAGTGTTGGCGTGCCATTCGCTGCTGTGCTCCTGCGCAGTGCGCGGTTACGAAACCGGCGTCAGAAGTCCATCCGCGGCGCCCGCTCGTTGGGTAACCGCGTAGTGGGAAAACTCCATGGAAAACGTTCCGCGACCCTGAGTCGCCGAACGCAACTCGTTAGCGTACCCGAACATCGTGGCCAGCGGTACCTCTGCCGCGATGATGTGCGTGCCGCCGCGCATGTCCGCGCCGTGAATGGTGCCGCGCTTGGCGGCCAGGCCGGCTAGCGTGTCGCCGACGTAGTCCTCGGGGACGACGACCTGGACGGTCATGAGCGGCTCCATGACATCGGTACCGGCGCGGCCCAGCGCGTCCTCCACAGCCATGGCGCCGGCGATTTCAAACGCCAGTTCCGAGGAGTCGACTTCGTGGTAGGCGCCATCGACCAGCGTGATGCGAACGTCCGTGACTTCCATGCCCTGCGGACCACTGGTCAACCGACGCGCCGCCCCACGCTCGGCGGCGGGAATGAACTGCACGGGTATGGCGCCGCCGACGATGCGCCGCTCGATCTGCACGCCCGTGCCAAGCGGCAACGGCTCCAGTTCGACCGTGACGTCGCCGTATTGGCCGCGGCCACCGGTCTGCCGAATGAACCGGCCGCGGCCGGTGGCTTCCCTGCGGGGACGCTCGCGGAATGACACTTGCGGCCGACCGACATTGGCGCCTACCCGGTATTCGCGAAGCAACCGGTCAACGATTACTTCCAGATGCAACTCGCCCATGCCGGCGATAAGCGTCTGGCCGGTCTCTTCGTTGGCGCTGATACGGAAGGTGGGATCTTCCTCACCCAGACGCCGTAAGGCGTCGATGATCTTGTCCTGGTCGCCTCGGCTCTTCGGCTCGATGGCAATGGTGACGACCGGTTCGGGGAAGGTGATGGACTCCAATTGCAAGGGATATTTGGGGTCGGTCAGCGTATCGCCGGTATTGGTGGCACGGACGCCCACGGCAGCCAGGATGTCGCCGTAGCGGATGGTCTCAGTGACTTCCTCGCGCTTGTCGGCGTGCATGCGCAGCACGCGGGACAGGCGTTCACGCTTGCCGGCGGCCGTGTTGAGCACGGCGGCCCCCGGCTCAATCGAGCCCGAATAGACGCGGAAGTAGGCAAGCTTGCCGGCGTGCGGGTCCGCCACGATCTTGAACGCAATCGCGGTGAACGGATCGTCTTCCGCGGGTCGGCGTTGCTCCTCCGCGCCGGTCTTCGGATTGATCCCCGTCACAGGCGCAATGTCCAGCGGCGACGGGAGGTAGTCGGTAATTGCGTCGAGCAGTGGCTCGATGCCCTTGTTGCGCAGGGCCGAGCCCATCAATACCGGGACGCCCTGGGCCGTGACGGTCATTCGCCGCAAGGCGTCCGTCAGCTCGGCGGTCGAGATCGCCTCACCGTCGAGGTACTTGGTGGCGAGGTCATCGTCGAGCTCGGCCAAAGCCTCGATCATGTGCTCGCGCGCGTCCAGCGCGGACGCTTCCAACTCCGTTGGCACGGGGCCCGGCTGGGGAGTCACCAGGCCATCCGCCGACCAGCGGACGGCCTGCATGGTCACCAGATCGATAACGCCCTCGAAGTCGGCTTCGAATCCGATGGGTATCTGGATAGGCACGGGGTTGGCGTTGAGCCGGTCGCGAATGGACTGAACGGTTGCGTCAAAATCAGCGCCGCGCCGGTCCATCTTGTTGATGAAGGCGATGCGCGGGACGCTGTAGCGGTCGGCTTGCCGCCAGACGGTCTCGGATTGGGGCTCCACACCGTTGACGGCGTCGAACACGACCACGCCGCCATCGAGCACGCGCAAGGACCGCTCGACTTCAGCGGTGAAGTCGACGTGGCCGGGCGTGTCGATGATGTTGATGCGGTGGTCATTCCAGGCGGCGGTGGTGGCGGCGGCGACGATGGTGATGCCGCGCTCGCGTTCCTGGGCCATCCAGTCCATCTGCGCGTTGCCGTCGTGGACCTCGCCCACGCGGTGAATGCGCCCGCAGTAGAACAGGATGCGTTCCGTGGTGGTGGTCTTGCCCGCGTCGATGTGGGCAATGATTCCAATGTTGCGCGTACGCGAAATATTCAGGGTGCTCATGGTCCTCGTGCTGCGAATTCGGCAGGTGGGGTTAGTAGGCGTAGATCGCGAACGCGCGGTTCGCTTCCGCCATCCGATGCATCTCGTCGCGCCGCCGCACGGCGCCGCCTTGTCCATCGGCGGCTTCCATCAGCTCGGCCGCCAGGCGTTCGGGCATTGAGCGGCCGCCTCGATTGCGCGAGGCGTCGATCAGCCAGCGCACGGCCAGGGAATAGCGTCGATCTCCGCGGATTTCCACGGGGACCTGGTAGTTGGCGCCACCGACGCGGCGTGGCTTGACCTCGATCTGGGGCATCGCATTGCGGACCGCGGCCTCGAAGACATCAATGGCGGGTGCGCCGGTCCGCCCCTCGATGATGTCGAAGGCGTTATAGACGACTCGCTGCGACAGCGACTTCTTGCCGTTGCGCATCACCTTGTTGATGAACCGCTGCACCGTGCGGTTGTTGAACCGGGGGTCGGGCGGAATCACGCGGCGCTCCGGGCGCTTGCGGCGCGGCATCAGGGGAACCTCGCCTGCTGGGCGGCGGTAGGGGCGATCGGCGTCATCGGCAGCTGCTGTCGAACCCCGTGCTAGGCGCCGCGTTTCGCGCCGTACTTGGAGCGGCTGCGACGGCGGCCCTCAACTCCGTCGGCATCCAGCGTTCCGCGCACGATGTGGTATCGCACGCCGGGTAAGTCGCGAACCCGACCGCCGCGAATGAGAACGACGGAGTGCTCCTGCAGCCGATGGCCTTCGCCAGGAATGTAGGCCGTGACTTCGATCCCGTTGGAGAGCCGCACGCGGGCAACCTTGCGCAGCGCCGAGTTGGGCTTCTTGGGCGTCACCGTGCGCACCAACGTACAGACGCCGCGCTTCTGGGGCGCTCCATCGCTCCACTGCATGCGCCGGCGCAGTCCGTTGTACGAATAGTGCAAGGCCGGCGCCTTGAGTTTGCTGCGGCGCTTTTTGCGTCCCTTGCGGACAAGCTGGTTGATGGTTGGCACGAGGCGACCTACGGAACCCTTACGTAGAAAAGGCGTGGCGGCGCAGGGCCTGCCACGGCGGGAAGTAGCCTATCACCGGCCATTCCCACCGTCAACGTTTTCACCTTCCGTCGTCGGATTCGAGCGCACGGCCGACGATTCGTCGATCCCGCCATCGTCCACGGGACGCAGGAAGTCCGCGAATTCGTCGCCAGCGCTGGCGGAGGGCGTTTCGATGCCGGCCAGCAGATCGCTTTCGGCAGCGTCCATTGGCGGCACTCCGGTCCCCAGCACGCCGGCCTGGGCGCTGTCGTCGGCGGCGACGTCATCGGCGCCATTCTCCGGCTCGCGCAAGTCATCCAGGGACACGCCTTCGGCCATGTGCATGGCCTCGGTGTCGATCAGGACATCTGACTGTCCGGGGGCTTCGAGCGCCAGACCGTGGTAGCGGTCCCAGCCGGTGCCGGCGGGAATCAGCTTCCCGATGATCACGTTTTCTTTCAGCCCATGCAGGTGATCCGTCTTGCCTTCCACCACAGCCTCCGTGAGGACGCGCGTGGTGTCCTGGAACGATGCCGCGGCCAGAAAGCTCTCGTTGTTCAACGAGGCCTTGGTTACGCCGAGCAACACTTCGTGCGAATCGGCAATACGACCGCCGGTTTCGGCGACCTGCACGTTGGTCTGGGCAAGGGTGGATCGGTCAACCAACGTGCCCGGCAAGAGCGAGGTGTCGCCAGGCGTATCGACGGCGTCGTGACGCAGCATCTGTCGAATGATGATTTCGATGTGCTTGTCGTTCACCGCCACGCCGACCATGCGGTAGACCCGCTGGACTTCACTGACGATGTACTGCTGCAACTGGGGACGTCCGCGCAGGCGCAGGATGTCGTGCGGGTTCAGCGGGCCTTCGGTGAGTTGCTCGCCCTGGCGGACGAACTCACCACTTTGTACGCGCAGCTCGGCGGCCAGCGACACGGGGTACTCGCTAACTTCCTCTTCCTCGGCGCGAACGACGATGCGTCCGGCATGAAGTTCCACGACCCCGTCCGCTTCGGCCGTGACGCCAATGCCGGCGACCTTGGCCAGGGCGCGCTTGCTGATGGTGTTGGATTTGCTCTTGGCTTTGCGAGCCAGGAGGTCGTCCGCCTGGGCCTTTGGCACCGCCAAGACCGCGTTCCTGGCAACGCTGGCACCGTCGTCGACAATCGGGACCATGCCCGGGTCGAGCGAGTAGTCGTACTCGTGCACGTGGGCTGAGACCACCCGAACACGCCGCTGCTCGTCCTCTTCAATGACCTCGACCGTACCGTCGATGTCGCTCATGACGGCAACGCCCTTGGGAATGCGCGCCTCGAAGAGCTCCTGCACGCGAGGCAGACCTTGCTCCTTGTCCACGATGTCGGCGCCGGTGGCGATACCGCCCAGGTGGAATGTGCGCATGGTCAACTGGGTCGCCGGCTCGCCCATGGACTGGGCGGCGATGATCCCGACGGCCGTGCCCTCGGCCACCAGTTCGTGGCGCGCCAGGTCCATGCCGTAGCACATCTGGCAGAGGCCGCGAGGGTTTGCGCAGGTCATGGGCGATCGGACCGTGGCGGACTGCACACCAGCGTCATCGATCACCTTGACCAGGTCATGATCGATCAGGGTGCCCAGGGGAATGATGATTTCGCCGGTCTCCGGATGCACGATGGGTCGCGCCGGAAAGCGGCCGAAACAGCGCACGCCCACGGAATCGAGCACCTCGTCCAGGGCCCCGACTTCCACGGGTATTCCATCCAAGGTGCCGCAGTCGCTACCCATGACAATCACGTCCTGGGCCACGTCCACCAGGCGGCGGGTGAGATAGCCGCTGTCGGCGGTGCGGAGGGCGGTATCGGCCAGCCCCTTGCGGCCGCCGTGGGTGGAGATGAAGTACTCGTGGGCGGACATGCCTTCGCGGAAGTTGGCGCGCACGGGCATTTCGATGATCCGGCCGGCAGGATTGGACATGAGTCCGCGCATTCCCGAGATCTGCCGGATCTGGTCAAAATTGCCCTTGGCCGCGCCCGAGTTCCCCATCATGAATACGGGGCTCATCGGATCCAGGCTTTCCTCAACGGAACTCGAGACGGTGGCCATGGCATCGGTCCAGGCCTTGACCGTCAGCCGGTAGCGCTCGTCGTTGGTGATCAGGCCGTCATCGAAACTGGCCCTGATCCCGCTGACGCGGGCATCGGTCTCGCGCTCAACCTGGCGCTTCACCTCGGGGATCTCAAGGTCCTTGATCCCCATTGTCACGCCGGACCGCGTGGCCCAGTGCATACCCAGGTTCTTGAGTTGGTTGGCTACGTCTCCGGTGACGTCCATATCGGTGTTGTAGAAGACCATCTCGATCACGCGACGCAGGCCGCCCTTGTCGAGCTGCTCGTTGACGAACCGCAGCTGCCGCGGGATGGCCTGGTTGAGCATGATGCGCCCGATGGAGGTGGTGATGAGTGCCGGGCCGTCCTGGCTGACCGACTCGTCGGGGAAATCCTCGGGCGTGACTCGCACGCGGATCCTCTCCTGCAGGCCCACCGCGTTGTGATCGAACGCCAACATGGCGTCGGCGAAACCGCCGAAGGCCGGGAGTTGCTCTTCGTCCCGGTCATCCGGCTTGATCTGGGTCAGGTAATAGGCGCCCAGCACCATGTCCTTGGTGGGACTGACGATGGGCGTGCCGTCCGCCGGCGAAAGAATGTTGTGCGTGCTCTTCATGATGTGGCGGGCTTCGTCCTGGGCCGCGCGGCTGAGCGGCACGTGCACAGCCATCTGGTCGCCGTCGAAGTCGGCGTTGAAGGCCGTGCAGACCAGCGGGTGAA
>JAPOWQ010000054.1 GCA_026707585.1 Chloroflexota bacterium
AGCGAGAGAGTTTGGCCAGCGCGTGACGCATCTCAGGATATGGCCTGGCGTGTCGCCACCAAAACCTACGACGCGGCTTGCGCTGACTCTGCACGGAAGCTGCATAGGCTGGATGGACACGCTCCTGAATCCAGCGGAACGGCTCCTCGTACAACGCAGCGTCGCCCTCGGACATTGTCCAACCGAAATCGACGATCCATTTTCCCGCCGAACGCCGAGTTAGGTCGACGCCATTTGTCCATGGCTTCAGCACATCGCCGTTGGTTCTACCGTTCGGATTCGCCGGTAAGCCAAGCCACTCCCGAGCCTTGTCGCCCTCTATATCAAAGGGGCCGCCCTTCTCGTCGCCTCGGAAGGCCACGCCGACGTTTGCAGACAGTCGCTGAACGTTCGTGAGATCAACGCCGACACGGCCAGTTCGGGCTGTCAGATCGGTGAAGATTTCGTCGACGGGCTGACCGTCGAGTCTTGCACCTGTTAGGTAATAGTCGTCAGTGCGCGCAAAGCAAATCAAAGACACTCTTACGGCTGCTCCCTCAACCACCCATGGCTCGTCACTCCGCGCCTCAAAGATCCGTCGCGACTTCGTAGCTGCCTGAAGAGCTTGCCGGTTCGCGCCGCCACGAATCGAGTTGGTCGCGACAAGTCCAACTCTCTTGGCCTTGCCTGATTCAATCTGTTCACCTGCCTTGACGAACCAGTAGCAGACCAAGTCAGCTGCTCCAGACACGCGTCCGGCGTATATTGCGGACATACGGGACACGTAGCCTTCGCCGAGACCAGCGATTAGCCGGTTGCCGCCCAAGAACGGCGGATTCCCAATCACTACATCTGCCTCCGGCCACTCTGGCTCCTGCCCCTCCGGCGTTAGCACCGCGTCCCGGCACTCGATCGTGTCCAGCGGCTTCAGAATCGGGTCGCGGTCCTCGCTGAACCCATGCCGCCGCATCCACTGGATCTCCCCGATCCATACCGACACTCGCGCCAGTTCCGCCGCGTACGGGTTCAGCTCAATGCCCTTCACATTGGCTGGACCCACCGCCGGAAACGGCGGCTGCAACCCCAGCCTCTGCGCCTCCACCCGTATTCGATGTTCCAAGTCTTTCAGTTCGTGCAGCGCCAGGTGCAGGAAATTGCCGGACCCGCAGGCCGGGTCCAGCACCCGGAACTCTGCCAGCCGCTCCAGGAAGTCCCGCAGCTGCTTGGAGGCCCGCTGACGCCAGCGGCTGGCGGCCTGCGGCGTCGTGGCCTTGGACTCCCGGCTGAGTAGGGCGACTAACTCATCATTGGTCGACGCCCACTCCGCCAGCCAAGGTCGCACAATCACCGGATCCACAATCTGCATGATCTTGTCGCGGTCGGTGTAATGCGCGCCCAACTGCGAGCGCTTATCAGGGTCCAGTCCCCGTTCGAACAGCGTGCCCAGGATCGACGGGTCGATCTCTGACCAGTCCAGCCCCGCCGCCTCCCGCACTGCGTTGACCTGCGGCCGATCCAGTGGCAGCGACGTGTCGTCGTCGAACAGCCCGCCGTTGAACCACGCCACCTCCTCGAACCCGACCGTCCCGCCGTCTTGCATGGCCGCGAACAGGCTGCGCGCCATCCCGGCAAACCGCTCAGGCTGTTGCCGCGCCTGGTCCAGCATCCGGCGGAACATCTGGTCCGGCAGCAGCCCCACGTCCTCGGCGAACATGCAGAACACCAGCCTGTTGACGAAATGCGCCACGGTCTGCGGGTCGTACCCTCGCTCCCGCAGCCCCTGCGCCAGTTCGGCAAAGGTCGCCGCCGCCTTCTCGGTCAGCGCCTGCCGCGTCTGCTCCGGCTTCAGCCTTTCGGGGTCGCTGAACGACCATTTCAGCAGGTTGCGCGTGTCGAGGTCGTCCAGCTCGTAGATCGTGAAGTCATGGACCGTGCTGACGCTGTTGGTCCAGTTCGTTCGAATCCGGAAGTTTCGGATGTCGGAGACGATCAGCAGCGGCGGGTTGTCCAGCGCGGAGGCGTACTGCCGCAGCTGCTGAAACGCTGCGTCCAGGTCCTTGCCGGGACTCTTGTACTCCCAGGCGAAGTGCCCCCGCTTCCACACGTCCGCCCAGCCGCCGCCGCCGCTGTCCTTCTGGGCCTCCCGCTCGAAGCAGTACCAGTCGCCCTCGGGATCAGCCTCGATCGGCGTTGGCTCGCCGAGCAGCCGGCACAGGTCGATGAAGTGGGATTGCGCGACGGCTTTCTCGGTCTGGGTGACCGGGCTCCACCGTCTGATGAACTCGCTAGGCGTCAGGCCCTTGACCATGGCGTGTCCTCACTGCGGCGGCAGGGCGTGGATCCCCCGGTATTTTGCCTCGAACCGCACGCCGGCGGCGGAGGGGCTATCGGCGAATGCGGGGTACTTCGTGCGATTCGGGATCCCCATCCAAGCATCGGAGACAGGTGCTGTGACTGGCTCGGACGCCCGCCATTCCACGAACCAGGCGTCGAACTGCGCTGGGCATCGGCATTGCCCATCGATGGGCGTGCTACTCGAGCCGTGCAGCGGCCGGGGACTCGGTCGTCGACCGAATCCAGTTGCAGCTGCGCACACTCCCAAGTGGACCACAAAGGATGGCAGTTCAAGGTCAGGATCCGGATGGCGGCCCTCATCCCCAACGCCGGTACTGACTGATAAAATAGCGATGTCGCCGATAGGCGACGGATGGATGAGATTCAGTCGGACGTTGGGCACTAGCCTTTGCGTCAGCGGTGGCGCCGGCCAGTGCACGAACAGAAGTGACGAGCAGGGAGGACCGCAGCAGGCGGACGACACCTTGAGGGACTAGTGGCCTTCGGGATTTGCCGTTCCGAGCCCGCCCGCGTTGCCAACCAAACTAGAAGCCCTCCCGAGTCCGATGCGTCCGACCTTCCCAAGCCCGTCCAGAGAAGACCGCCGGCATCGCCGGCTGGCACCGACCTCAGACGTGGGCGCGAGACACAGATGCACTGCAGGCATTGCCCATTGCCACTCTGGACCCGATACCACCCGCCACGCACACCTTGCGCACCCGGCACGGCGGCTGCCGGACCGCGGGCGTGGCGCGAGGGGAGGAACGCTGGATGTCGCGACTCACCGCGAAATCGCGAAACTTGCCCATCGACTTCCGTTAGGAGCGGGGAACGCGATCGCTGGTCGCGACCATCAGCTTCGCCCGCTGGCTGTCGCGTCGGCCGGCCAAGCGTTCGCGACGCCCGCTAGCCAACGGCGGAGTTGAGCGCGACGGCAGCGTGGCCCGCCGTGCCCAGGGCAAGACAGGGCGCGAACGCTATCACCCGTTCGCTGGTCCTGCGACATCGGACTATCTGGACAGTCAGCGCGACCGCTGCAGCCGCAATGGCGAGGCCGATGACAGCAAGGACACCCGACACACCTGCGCTCATGCCCACAACCCCCACGAGCTTGATGTCGCCGAACCCAACAGAGTCACGGGCGATGAACCGCGGGAGAGCGAGCGTTCCCATCCCTAGACCACTGCCGGCCAAGGCATCCGGCCACCGGCCGCTAGTCGTGGCCAGCGCGGCAGCCGCCACCAAGCCCACGACGATGAGGCCATTCGAAATGCGCCGCTCCCGGACATCCGTTACTGAGGCCGCCAGCGTGACTGCCAGGGCAGCCAGCAACCCCAGCAGGTAGGGGTCAGCCAAAGAGCCCTGCCGCGATGCTCAAAAGCATGGGCACGAAAATCAGCAGCATGAACGCCGGGAGAAAGCAGATCGCAATGACGAGCTGCGCCTTCGCCTCTTGCGAGGCCACCTCGGCGTCGATGGCATTCTGACGTTGCGCGCGCAGGCCGACCTCGTGTTGGTCGAGCACGGTGTCGAGCTCACCGCCCAGGCGGCGTGCCTGCTTGAGCGCCAGGACAAACGCCTCGAACTCCGGCGAGCCGAGCCGGTCGGCGGCCTCTTGAAGCGCCACCGTCAGCGGCACACCCAAGCCGTAGGTCGCCATGGTGCGCCGGATCTCGCGGACAAGCGCGGTGGATGCGGCGTCCGAACTCTCATCCTCCACCAGCACGTGCAGTGCACGCTCCACGCCCATGCCCGTGCCGATCAGTCCTCGCAACTCCGCGATCACGTCCGGCACTTCGGCCAGAATCTGCTTGCGCCGCGACCTCTTGCGGGCGTCAATGACCAGCGTCGGCAGCACGAACCCCACGAGTCCGCCAATGGGCGCACCCACCATCATGGCCGGAACCCACGGGACGAGGAGTCCGAGTGCGCCGCCGATTGACGCACCAGCCACGAGCTTTATCCCAACGACAGTCCGGGGTGTGACCCAGGCACTTTCGAAGCCGGCGTCCCGTAAGTCCTGGGCACGCACGAGGTGATGCGAGTAGCCGAGCCGGTGCCCGAAAGTCTCGAGCAGCATCCCGGCCACATTCAAGGGTCCGGCCGGCGCCCGAGCCGTGGTGTCAGAGCCAGCCCGCGTCAGTCGGACGACACGCCGGTGGCGGGCCCCGCCAAAGACATCCGCAAGCAGCGTGAGCCCCGAGACCGCAAGGATCATCGTCGCGCTCGCAGCCGTGGCGGCGGCGATCGTCGGCAGGCTGATCACGGCCGACCCCGAGTAAAGCGGTGCCAGAGCAGCAGACCTCCGAGCTCACACAGCACCGCACTCGGCAGCAGCACGTATTGTCCCAGCGGCTGATCCATGACCGTGAAGGACGCCGGGTTGGTCCAGCGCAGATAGACATGAATGATCGGAACAGCCAGCGCCACGACGAATATCTGAATCCGCAGCCCTCGGGTTTTGGCTCGCAGATCGTCCTTTGCGCGGAGGTTGGCGGCGATCGTGCCCTCAAGGCCGTCAAGTGCCGTCACCGCTCGCCGACCGGCTACGCCGTGTTCGATGGCGCGCGCCAGAACACGATAGGCCAGTCGCAGGTTGCGGCCAGGCGTTCGCGCCGCAACGACGGCGAGCGACGCATGCAGGGGCCGATCAAGCCGAAAGCGACTGGTGATCCAGGCCAGGTCATCCTGAACCTGGGCGGTGGCCACGCCCTCGGCTGCCGCCCGGAGCGCCTCGATATACGTGGCGCCCGCGCGCAGATGCGCGCTCAAGTGGCGAAGCAGAACCAGCGCCTCGCGATCAGCACGGGCACGGGCATTCCCAACAGTTGCGCGTAGGACGAGAATGGGCGCGATCGTCCCGGCAACTGCGCCGAGCATCGCCGCGGGCATCGCCACCAGCCCGCCGATGAGTCCACCTAGCGCCACGGCCACAGCATTGAGCAGCACGAAGGTATGGGGCGCGATCCGGATACCCGCTTCTTGCAGTTGGGTGCCAAGCCCAACAAAGCGTCGGTTCCTTGCGACCGCTGTCGCGGTCGCGGAGCTCCGAGGCGCGGGGGCGAGCGCCAGCGCCAGGGCAACGAGTCCGGCCGCAACACAACCGGCAGCGATCAGGGAAGCAATCATCAGACAACGCCGTGCAACCGCAGCTTGGTCTGGACTGCGGATCCCGGCTCATAGGCCTCTGACGCCTGAAATATCACGCCGACACCGCCGGACGCCCGCTCGGCGGTGAAGACGGGCCGCAGGTCGTAGGTCCCCGCGTCCGTGATCCCGGCAAGCTCCGCAACTTCAAGCACGACGCGTTGCCCGCCGGCTAGACGCCCAACATGAAGCACGAGATCAAATGCGCGTGCAATGGGCTCCCGGAGCTCGGGAATGGTCACAGCCCGATACTCGCGACGGACCAGCGTCTCGAGTCGGACCAGGGCATCGGCCGCACCGTTGGCGTGAATGGTCGTTCCCGATCCGGCGTGACCTGTGTTGAGTGCCTCCAGGCAGACGTAGGCCTCGCGCGGACTGCGGATCTCGCCAACCACCAGTCGATCTGGCCGCATGCGAAGCGCATTGGCGACCAGGTCGGCCACCGAGACCGTGCGGTCCTGGTAATCGACCGCCCGGTGGCCGTGCACGCACTGCAGGCGAACGGTGTGTCCGCGCTCGGGCACGGCCAACTCCGTGGTGTCCTCGATGATAATCACGCGCTCGCTCAGGGGAGTGAGCGCCAGCAGACTGGCCAGCAGCGTCGTCTTCCCGGCACCGGTGGCTCCGGCGATCAGCAGATTCAGCCGGGCGCGGACGGCGGTGGCCAGGAACGATGCCATGGCCTCGCTCAATCCGCCGGCAGCTACCCAGTCGGTCGGCGCCGCCTCGGCCTCGTCGAGCCCATCCGTGTCGGTGTGCTCGCGCCGAAGGGCCATTCGCACGCGCCGGTGCTTCCGAACGGAGAGGCAGGGGCCGCCGACGGGTGCGATCACGAGATTCGCCCGGCTCCCGTCGGCCATGCGCGCATCCACGCAGGGACTCTCCAACGACAGGTGGCGTCCAACCAGGGCCGCGATCTTCTCCATCAGCGCCGCGAGGTGCTGGACATCGCGAAACCGGACCGGCGTAGCCTCGAGCCGACCGCGGCGTTCCACCCAGATGTCGGTCGGCCCGTTGACGAGCACATCGGTAACGTGGGGATCGGCCATCAGTGTCGCGAGCGGGCCGAGTCCGGCGAGCTCGTCGGAGAGCCGCCGAACCAACCCCGGGTCAGGCACCGCCCGGGGGAAGATCTCAGCCAGATGGGCATGAATGACCGCCTCGATGCGCGCGGTCCGATCTGGCACCGGGCTGAACGGATCCAGCACCTGCGGGTCCAGCGACGTCACCAGCCGCTCCCGCACCCGAGCCAAGAACGACTCATCGCCGAGCAGATCGGTTGGCGACTCGAGGGCAAGGTGCCCGTGCAGCGCCAGGTCGCTCGTGCCCGTCATGGGATGGACCGCGTGGTTTGACTTTCGTTCGACAGTCCGCTGCCCGGTGGCTCATCAAGTCGTTGCGTGAGAACAAAGATGCCCGTCGGAATACGGGCCACGTAGCGCGGCACGTCAATCGCCGGCACGGCCAGGACGGCGGCACCGATGCGAACGGCCGCCCGACGGCTGAGCCCCTCGCCGTCGGATGGAATCTGGAGCGGCTCGCCGCGGTCGCTGCGCAGTTCCACCAGCAGGACGCCACGGCCAAGGATCTCAACCTGGTGGGGCGTCGCTGCCGAAGCTCGTTCGCCAGCAGCTGGATCAGGACTGGCAACCAGAACGTCGACGATCTGGGATGCCGGCACCACGCCGCCGAGGGCGCGAACGGCATCCACCGGGATCGCGACAAGGGCGTAGTCGGGCGGAATCTGCGCCGCATGCGCCAACAGGGCCGCACGGCGCGAGTCGGCCAGTTGACCGCCAACGATGTACTGACCCTTGGGAATCGGTCCCGTGGCATAGGCCCCCGCGGCTGCCTCAACCGAGGCGAATGCACCGGATGGCCGCGCCGCGGGGTTAATGCTCTGGAGCTCCAGCTTGTCCGGTGTGAGGGGCTCGCCCAACGCGAGCGGACGAGCCGCGACCACGACGGTTGCGATCTGCATGCTCCGATACACCAGGACGCCGGCGACGAGCCCGAGGAGCAGACCTACCGCAAGAAACCAATGCCGTCTCATCATTCGTTCTCCCACGTGGTTGCGCCCTGAAACCGCACCGTGACCGCGATCGACGCGTGCATATCGAAGCGCCGGACCACGCCGTCGCTGTAGCTGACACGGATTCGAGCCCGAAGATGGATCGTGTACGGGTCGAGCCGGCCATGCACGACGGGCGTCACGTCGTTCCACTGGAATCGCAGGCGCTCGTTGGGTCTGCCCGTGTCGCCCGGGCGGGTGCCGCCGGGTCGATCGTTCACCCCGCGAACAAAGGTCCACTGCTCCAGCTCGACGCGCGCGGACGGATCGGTGGCCGGTGGCTGGACATCCGGTCGTACCCAGAGGTCAATCGGCGCGCCTCGAAGCACCTCGATAGACCGAAATCCCGCGTCGTCAGCAGCCATGGCCGATCCCGCGAGCACCGGCGCCACACGAATGGTGCCCGACGGCGGATCGTGGGCCGGCGTGGGCGATTTCGTCGGGGTCGGCGGTGGTTTCGGCGTGGACGTGGGTCCCGGCCGCCGGGTGGGCGTCGACACGGGTTCCGGATCGCCTGTCGGCGTCGGATCAACCTGCAGGCCGTCGGGTCCGTTCCCCGGCGAATCATGGTCCGGATCTCCGACCACGGGATCGGCGACCGGCGACGTCGGCGTCGGTGTTGCCGTCGGTCCAGCGTCGCTCTCGGGCGTCGGCGTCGGCAGGGCACCCGTCGTAAGCAGTACACGATCGTCCTGGAAGAAGACGATGCTCGTCGGCACAAAGCACCCATGACGCTTTCGATAGTTCTGGTAAAACGTGCCCGCGAGCAGTTGGCCGTTCACGTCCCGCTTGCGGCCGTTGAAGGCGGCGCCGTCGTATGGACTGCTGGCGCCCTTGCTGTAGCTGCCGAGATCCACCGCATACAGATCGTTCGGACGATTGTCGGTCACGGTCCCGTAGTAGATGCCGGTCTCAGATTCCTCGACCTTTGTGCCGGCGTAGTAGTTCGTCACCTTGTAGATACCGCGTGGAATCCGGCAGTTTGGGCGCGGCGTCGCATCCGGGACGGGCGTCGGCCTGGGATGGGGAAGGGCAACCCAACGGCGACGTGTCTCATAGTGGCCCGGCGACACGACGACCCGCCGAGTCTCGTAATAGCCCGCCAGCCAGCGCCGGTCCGTCGTCCACCGGCCGGGCACCCACACCGTGGTTGTCTCCTCGCGTTGCTCTGTGATCCAGGAGCCGTGGTCTTGCCACTGGGAGGTGTTGACCCAGACTTTCTGAAGCGCCCAGCGCGAGGTGTCGACCCAGACGAAGTCAATCCCGGTATCGTCGTCGTCGTCCAGCTCTGCCCAGTAGCCACTCTTGATCCACTGCAGGCGCTCCACCCAGTGGCCCGACACCACCCACACCATCCGCGATTGCCAGACCCGCTCCTCGACCATGCGAATCCGGGTGTCCCAGCGTCCCGGAACCCAGACGCTGTGATCTTCCCAGCGGCCTGGAACCCAGACACTTCGGTCTTCGATCACGGGCTCCACCCAGACCCTCTCGGTCTCCCAGATGCCGTGATCTGCCCTTGCCTTTGCGACAACGCACATAGTCAACAGGAGACCGACGGTCGCTGCCAGCCACAATTCCGTGCGCCACATCGGCTATGGCATTGCGGGATGAACGGCAACCCCGGCCCAGAGCTGGTCCGAGACCCGGGCGTCGAACACGAGGCCCACCGATACCCGGGCAACTTCTGAGCCCGTGAGCACCGACGCCGCCTCATCGCCAATCAGACCGCGCAGTTCACCCATTCCCGCCGCGTCCCACGCGGCAGGCGTGCCGACCGACCAGAGGCGCACGGCCCAGCCACCCGCCGCAACCGCCTGGTATTGCCTGCCATCCACACGCACACGGTCGATGTCGCCCAGTCGGAGGGCATGGGCGACAAGCGTGCGCAGTGCCCCACGTCGCGTCTCATCGACAGCGGCCGCCGAGAGCCCCCGTCGGGCCCGTTCCCAGGCCACCCACTCAAGGAAGTGCTGCTCAAGCGCCACGAGCACGTCTGGATCAGGCTGTGTCGCGCCGTCCTGCGGGCGTGGGACGCCGGGCCGTCCAACCACAACCGTCGCCGATGCATCGAACGGCGGGAGCACGGCGTGCACCCGTGCCTGCCCCGGTGCCAGACCAGTTACGCGGCCCTGCGAACTGACCGATAGGACGGCGCGATCACTCGAAAACCAGCGCACCGGGGCGTCCCCGCGTGATGTCCCATCGGCCAGGGCAACCTGGGCGTCTACCTGCGCTTCTTCGCCAACTTCCAGACGCAGCGGCTCGTCGACACCTGTCGCGACGGTCAGGTTGGTCACGGCGATTCCGGCGGGGCTGGATCGTGCTGGACTGCCTTCGGTTGGCTCGATGCCGGCCACGGCGGGGAGGGTCGGGTTTCCGGCAGCGCTTCCGATCAGCAGGCCGATCGCCGCGCTGAGGCTCAGGGCTGCGGCCGCAATCACGACGGCGAGCGCGAGGGGCAGCCGGACGCGGCGCCCCGTAATCGATCGATGTTTCGGGCTTCGCATGGCACTAGCTCCTTGTCGTTGCGCTGGCCGTGATCGGCAGAGCGCGAATTGCGGGCAAGCCCGCCAGGCGAAGGAGCCCGGTGCGCACGGGGACCTCGGCCCGGATGGATACGGTCGGGGCGGCCACGCTCCGTTTGCGGATCGGATCAAAGCCACCCTGTGCTGTGACGGCGATCTGGGCGGACGTGGCGACTGCGTCCGCCGTCGAACCCGCAATCAAGCCGTCAACTGATCGCAGGTTTAGGCGCAGGTACTCGCGGGCGACGGCGGTCGCGTGGTCACTGAGTCGGACTTCGCCGGTCGCCGCCAAGTGGTGTGCGTCGACCTCACCGGCAGCCACGACGGCGGCCTGCTCGAGCGCATCGCCAAAGCGTAGGCGCTGGCCACGAATGCCATTGATGTCGATTACCAGCGCCCCCAGCAGCAGGCTCAGGACGAGCAGCAACGGAGTCAATCCTGAGATCGAGCCACGCTCGTCGGCCACGGCGGCCCGCGCGACAGTGATCATCGATTGACTTCGCCCCGCGTCGTGAAACGCGAGCGCAATGGCACGTCCATTTCCAAGAGGAACGGAATACGGACGCGCTGGGTGCTCCGCAATTCGACGGTCACCGGCTCGCGCCAGTCCACCGCCGCTGGTTCGATGACGACGGACACGGATGCGGGGTCGAGCCCCGCGGTCGCGAGGTCGGCCGCCACCCGGCCACGGAGAGCGGCACTGTCACCGCCCTCCTGCGCCACCTGCCGGGCCGCCGCGGCGGCCACGTGGTTCTGGGCCTGCCACGCGTCCAGGGTCTGGGCGAAGACAATCACCGCCACCAAGACGGGGACAATGACCAGCATCGCCAGGACTGCTTCCGCACCCACGGCCCCGCGCTCGCCGCCAAGGCCCGGCCTTGAACGAACGAACCGTCGTCGCGGCCTGGCCATCCCTGGCACGGCCTAAAGCGCCGCCAGGTCCCTCAGGACACCAGCGAGATATTCGGACAGGCCGTTGTTCCAGGCCACGATGGCCGCCCCGAACACGGCGACTCCGATTCCGGCGATTACGATGTACTCGGTGGCATTGCCACGCTCGTCGGTCACAGCCGTCCGCAGACCGGCCACCAGCCGGTCCTTGATGTGCATACCCATGAGGGTCCTCGCAGTCGTACGATGAAGAAGGGTTCGGTGAAGACATGCGCCGCAAGCCTTGCGGCCAGTCTTCGCAGGTCGGATCCGGCGCCGTCGGGGGCGAGGTGTGGTTGCCGATCCCCCGCCGGCGCCCTAGCAGTTCATCCGCGGCTCACCTCCAATCGCTTCGCGCGGGCCGGCACCGACCCATCGAGCAGCGTCTGCTGCCGGTCGGCTTCGCCGAGTACGGGCGTCCAGACCGAGCCCAGCGGATCGGCAAGAAAGGCCGGCTCCCAGGCCACGGCGATATGCAGCACCTGGTCCATCCCCCCGATGCCGCGCGCGGCCAGCTGGTGCAGGCCGGACTGGAGGGCCTGGCGGAGGCTGGCCACTCGCGATCGCCGGCTGGTAGTGACGCGCAATTCGGGAAAGACCGGAAATTCCGAACGCCAGGTGCCTGATCGCCAGAAGTGCGCATAGCGGTGCACCTTCCGGCTATATCGGCGGAGCTCCGCCGTGCCGCGGTCAATCTCGAAGAAGAGCCAGTGGTCGCCGCGCATACTGCGCACCTGCGCCAGTCCGTCGGGATTGATCACATGCCATCGATCGTTGGCCGGGTAACGCATCCGCAGGTGCGGGTCCGAATTCCAGCGTATGAGCGCGTGACCGGCGGCGGCCTGCAGCGACCGCCACAGGGCAATGAAGCACTGGTTGACCGCCAACTGATGCCGGGCGCGTTCGGGCGTGAAAGCCTCGGGATCACGCACGAAGGGAATCTGGCCGCGGGGCGCATCGTCGATGTGCTCCAAAACGCCGGCACCCTTCGCCGACAGGCCGTAGACGTACCCGCGACTGCCGCCACCCGGGCCGCCGCTGGCTGGCCGCGCCCGCACGACCAGACCTTGCGCGTGCAGGGTCGTCAGGCAGCGCTGGCACGCGCGCCGGCTGACCGGGGCGAAGACCACCTGGTGCACCTGGCCGGCGTCCATGAAGCGATGGGCGAGCAGCAGGCGCAGGACCTGGACCTGGCGAGGCGCCCAGATCATGGGGAGAACCCCGGAGTTCCCCTGATAGTTACGCGGCGCGACGGTCGTCGTTTTGTCGGAACATTCATTGGCGTCACGGCGGTCGACAGGTTTGGCTGTCCTCTGGATGTCGGCACGCCGAGACGACGGTGCTCCGTGGCCAGACGCACGAGGTCGCGACGGCATTGACGACGGCGAATGCGTCGTGTCGTCCCGGCCCGAAGAACCGTCACGCCGTGCCCTTCGGCATCTCGGGGGCGGCGTCGCTCGGACGGGCGGCCAGATCGACTCGGCCCTGCGCCTCGCCGGGCACGTCCTCCGTGGACGACCCGCCCGCGGAATCGTTGCCGACTGGATCTGCGCGTGACCCGTCGGATCCCATGAGGACGCCGTAGCGCGACGCGACGTGGGCATCAAGAGCGGCCCGGGGCTGGCCCAGGGCCCGTCGAGCGCGAGCTTGGATGCGAGCCGCCATGGCCGGATCCCCGCGCGGGATCGGCCCGACCGCCGCCTCGAAGGGCTGGGCGGGCTGGTTATCGACCAGCGTCTTGATCGCCATGTGATAGGCGGGGAGGTCATCGAGCTGTGCCGGCGTAAAGGCAGGCGCCATTTCCATGGCGAAGTGCCGCGTCTGCTCGCGGAGCCCACCAAACACCACGTGCGTCCTGGTGTTGAGTAACACGCTCGTGAGGATGCTCTGCAGCCGACGATGACCAGGGTTCTGGGTGGCCACCGCCAGCCCTACCCCGTAGCTACGCGAGCGTTCAAAAAAGGCGCCCATGTCGCGTCCAGTGTCGACGAACTCCTGGAACTCGTCGATGACCGCAAAGAATGGCGCCCGCGCGCCCGCCGGCCGCCGCAGCACAGCCTGCCAAAACTGGGTCACAAGGATGCTGCCCAGCAGCCGGGATCCGGCCGCCCCCAGCGCCGTGTCGGCCTGATCCAGGTTGGCCAGCACGATCTCGCCACGCTCCAGCACGCCGTCCCAGCGCACCGCTGAGCGCGGCTGCACCAGGATGTTCCGCACGCGGGGATCCTGCACCAGCATGGCCATGCGCCGCAGAGCGCCGCCGAACGTCATCTCAAACTGCCGGACCGAGATGCGGTCGACTTGGTTGCGCCAATAGGAGAGCACGAATGGATCAGTGACGTTGGCCACAAGGCCCTGACGCCAGTCACGATCGATGAAGAGTCGTTCGAGGTCGAGCATGGTCGGCTTGATCTGCGGGTTGGCAGCCAGCGTGCGAAACCCATAGGCAAAGGCCTGCGACATCGAGGTCCCCCAGAGGAAGTCCTCGCCGCGGACTAATTCGCGCAGCAGCGAATACACCGCCATGGCCACCCGGTCGCCCTCGTCCGCGTCCCGCACGTCGAGCGGATTGAGGCCCACTGGCCTATCCGTGTCCGCAAAGTCGAGTGACAGGACGTCGCGCTCACGCGCCGGAGGAATCGAGGCCAGGAGGGCGTGCGCCAGATCTCCCTTTGGATCCAACAGCAGCATTCCGCGACCGAGCCGAACGGCCGACAAGGCCAGCCAAAAAAGAAAGGTGCTCTTGCCCACGCCGGTCGGACCTACGACGAATACATGCTTCAACGCGTCCGTGGGCTTCAGCCCGTAGGTCCGCCGCTCGCGACGCTCATCCATCAGGCGCCTGCCCCAGGAAGAGCCCGGTGTCGTGTGTGACGCGTCCACGTCGGGCGCTGCGGCGGGTCCAGGTGCGCTGTTCGGCAAGGCCTGTGAATTCGCCGAGCGGACGGCCCGTAAGCACTGCCGCCTCGCTAGCACTCGCCACGAAGCCAGCGCCCGGCCATGGGCGGGCCGCCCGAATTGTTCGAAGATACGAGGCACGACGCATGGGACGTCGCAGCTCCAGCCGGTTGAATGGCCCAGCACCGTGATTAAAGACCGCAGCCGACTGGAGCAACCGCTTACGAGACCGCCGTCGGCCCCGCGTCTGGACGAGCACGTGGACCTCAAGGATCACCAGGACCCCTCGGACCTTCGCCTCGGCGGTGCCGGCCTCGGCCAGCCGTTCCCGAGTTGCCGCGTGCGACGTCGGTCGATAGGACTGGCCGGCAAGGGCGAACGCAAGCAATTCCCGCAGTCCCTCACCAAGACTGCGCCCGAGACTTGGCAAAAGGCCACGCCCACCGGGCTCTCGACCGGCTCGCAGGGCATGAACGATCGCCCACCCGCTGACGCGGACGTTCGGACTGATCGGCCTGGCAATGCTGCGGATGAGCACCGTTTCATCGCCCGCCAGACCGGCAAAGACCAAGTCCAGGTCTGGCGGCGGCGCCGAGGCCGGATCTTCCCACAGCGGCAGCGCCCATGAACGGGCTGGACGCAGGTATCCGCCAGTCGTGAATGACTCGCGACCGTGCGTCACGCCGGCGCACCTCGCCCGGATTCGGGAACTGCCTCCGTCGAGCCACGCCATCCAACCAGGGGAACCGTGGCTCGCGGCCACCAGCCGCGCGACCGGCGACGACGCTCGGCGGCATCGAGGCGTTGGGCGTAGCTGCGCGCCACTGTCTGTGTTCGCTGGAGCAGCCGCTGCAAGTGACTCTTCTGTCGGTGCGCGTCTTCAAGTTGGGTCCGGAGCCGGTCGACTTCGCGACAGAGGTCCACGATTTGGCCGCGGGCCGCTGCGAGATCGCGCTGAGCGTCGGCCGCCGTCGCGATTTCCGGCAGTCGCTGCTCCAGCAGAACGGCCAGCCGGTCGCGCTCACGCGTGACGGTGCGGCGGCGCCCGGTGCTTCGCACTGCCATTCGCCTGCCTTTCCCTCCCGCAACGGTCGGCTGTCTACCGTCTGCGGGAATCCTGCTGTGCACGTCCTGCCAATCAACGTTCGGTTACGGTAGGCACCGCACACGCGACGTGGAATCCAGGATTCAGTAATTGCGTTCGGGCAGGTCCGGCCGCCACGCGCACAATCAGGGCACCTGAGGACTGGCCCGACCTGACCTGAAGCGATCGCTCAGACGAAGGCTCCGCACCCCCGATCATTCGAGTTCGAATAAGTTCCAAACGCTCTGCGGCCGGTCACCTGGGACGTCGGTCGCCGCACGATATCGCTTCAGGTCGCAGTCGGTGTTCAAGTGCAGGACGACGGGCTCCGAAGCGCGGGGCAGGCGCAGCAATGCCGGAATCGACGACCAAACGTCGCTCGGTATTCATGCCGCAGCATTGCGTGAGGCCATCGGGATCTGCAGCGCCAGGTACGAGCCAAGCCGTACCGTGGTCAACCGGCGCTGTGCATACCCTCATCTGCCGCGTCGACACATGTACAGCCCCAGCCCAACACGTGGTGGGCGTGCCACACCGACGATCTCGCCCTTGTCAACGCCGGACCCACTTAGATTCACCGCAGCACCGCTGCCGAGATCCAACTCATCAGATCGACAGTCTCGGCAGCGATCGTGGAATGCGTCGCGGCACGTATCAGGTGTCAGGCCGATACCAGGGTTTCTGCACATCAGCCGATCGTAGCGGGTATTAGGTCCGCCAACACGCGATGTCGGTCGGCACCATGAACGATCGCGTGGAAGAACGAGTCTAAGCTCGGTTGAATCGCGATCAAAGGATTCGGCGGCTCGAATGCTGAGTTCGTCCGCGGCAGAGCACGCGTGACGCGGGAGCATCAGGCTTCGAAAGCTGCAGTCTGAGGCCCGTGTCCGCGAATCTCGCTTCATCAGACCGGCCGATCGTGATTTAAGTGGACCTCGTGAGCACGGACCCCAACCTTGGGCCCCGACGGAGCGGTCATTGCTCGTCCGGAATTTCGCGATGTCGCCTCGGCGGATCGGCATCAGACAAGCGACTCGCAGCCCGTTCGGATTCAGGGTCGGTCACGTTCGCGATCGCGGCCACATTAACCCTGCGGCGACCAGTCCCCGGTCAGCCCCGTGGCGGCGCTGCACCCACGACGCGTCTCACGCTCAGTCGCGGACTGGCCCGATGCGACATCGACCGCCGGTCGCCGGACCGGCGGTCCGTGGACGCGACGATTCGGTTGCGATCGAGGCGCCAATGGTCAGAATGACTCGCCGCTCGGGACAACGGCCGGTCGGTTCCAGTTCAAGTTCACTCCTGACCGAAAGAGTAGGCTGTTGTCAACGCACGATACCTGGATCACTGCTAACCCAACCGTTACTGGAGCGTAATTCCAACCCCTTTGAGTGTCATCGGTCTGTCACGCATCGACTTGTACGCTTTATGAGTCAGTTGGTCGCTTTGCCTTTGCGCGGAGCGTACGTATTGCCCGGAATGAAGCCACAGTTCAACTCCTCAGCTGCCCGCTCCGTGCAAAGGCACGGTGATCAACTGCCAAGTCTTGCAGACTTCGGCTGGCCCTAGTCCGGCCTACGCACTTCAGAATACCCGCAGCGCAACCTGCCGACCGCAGACCCTGTCGCGTCCACCCTTTGACCGCACTGGCCTCGGGCGGCCGCTCGCCGCGGTGCGTGTCGCACGGACGTTGACCGTCCCTCGGGCATCGGACCGATCGGCGGTCTCGCAGGGTCCAACATGCCCGAGCGTGCCGGAACAGTCCAAGGGCACGGCTATCGTGCGCTCGATTGCGCCCAGGGTTCACGCAGGGGTGCGGCGAACGGACCGGCCCACCCCGAGTGGTGCCGCGCCGCCGCGATGGCAACTACCCCTCCGGCTGTATCGACCCGGCGTGCAAACCCACGCGCCGCCGTATACACGCACCGGATATATCAAGCGACATTATCTGCCTGGCAAGGGTCAGCGACAGCCCGATGGAACCTTGAGACTTCGATTCGGCTCCGCCCGGAGGCCACCGACGCAACGACGTGCACGACGAACAGCAACCGCCGACGTACTGCGCCAAATGGCTCTCAAAAGCATTGCTCTGAAGCTCGCCTGCAACCTGCCGGATGAGCTTGGGCACGCCATTCGACGCAAGACCAACTTCTGGTGCAACCACGAGACCCGTGGATCCTTCTACAACTTCTAGTCCCCTCAGTCTGGACGGTCGTTGTTCATGGCACGTGTATGCAAGAGCCCGATGACTGGACCTTCCACCGAGTCTCGAAGGGGACCTGGAGGCCCCACGCTATGCGCAGACTCTTACTCGCTGGCCTATTAGCCGGCTCTCTACTCGTCTCTTGCGGCGAACCGCTCTCTGAAGAACCCACTGCATACCGCCGACCAGCGCGACCATCGGTACGCTAATCTTGTCATGCGCCACCGTCGCGTCCACGTTGGCGCAGACCTTGACGATCATGAGAGTTATCAGCGAGACGTACGCGATGGTCAGTAGGGTCTGGACGTTCAATCGAATCGGCGTGATCTATCGTTGGTTCGTTTCGGTCGGCTCCCCTGCCGGCTCGCTCGTGTCCTTACCAGTCATCGGTCGTCTCCGCTGGTGTGGTGGCGGAGTCGGGGACGGGCGGGTCGCGGACACCCATCGAATGTAGCGAATGTATCGACGGACTGACGCCCAACTTGCTGACGCGTGGGGATGCACGTCGTGTCGCAGTTGCGTCGGTCAACTGGTACTGTGGACGGTTGGCGTGGTGGTGCTCATCGCCATCGGATCAGAGGCCCCATGGCTGGCGGCGATCTTGGTGATCGGCGGCATGGCCGCGTGGATCACATGGTCGGCGACATGTCGCCGCTGAGCCGGATTGCGAAACGATTTACGACCGCATCCTCTGTGCCATACGGACGGATGCGAAGCCGACCACGCCGGCGATGGCCGCCGGGCTGATTGACCGCTGGTCCATGGAGGACTTGGTCAAGCTGATCGAAGCCCGGGACGAGACGGCGATCGACGTGACGACCCGGTGGAAGGACCGGCGGCTACGAGCGAATGAGGTTCCCTAGCCCAGCCGTTTCGAGGGTGGCGGTCAGGTCGCCAGCTTCCCTCTTGAGTCGTTGGAGCGAGTACCTGGCCTCGCCGTACTGGCGAAGGAGCTTGATGAGTTTCGCAATGTCGAGCGTTTCCCAATAGACGGCATCGATGGTGTTGGGGTCGGGTGGGCGCAAGGCGCGAATCTTGTGCTCAAGATCTCGCATGCGACGCTCAGTGGCTTTCTGTTCCCCGAGAATGTCGTTGTAGCGCTTGAGCTGGGCAAGAGGGTCCTTCATCGGGGCTTCGGGTAGCTTCGGCGGTGCGGCCGGGCCCAGGTGCCGTTGCGCCAATGGTCGATGACGGTGACGGGCCTGCGTGGTGCGCTCACGGCGTTCTGCTACGGACAGAGAGGTGGCCAGACTCCTTGCAGCGGGTCCACCGCAGTTCTTACCTCACTGCCCTTCGAGGCGGCACGCCCACCGCTGTATCACTCTGTTCGGGCGATCCGGACCTCGACGCGTAAACGCTCTCATTTCTGGCGACTTCGAGGAAAACGTGTCAAAGTGACCCACTACTTGATTTCGCCAAGCCGACTTGCGACAGTTGGGAATAGTGGATGGCCATTCAGGTCAACCCGCGAGGAGTGCAGGTTTTTCTATGAAACATGTCAGTAGGCGGCGAATTCTGCAACTGGGGACGATGGGCGTTGCAGGCGGAGTTCTTGCGGCCGCGTGCGGTGAAGCACAAATCGTGGAGAAGATTGTAACCCAAGAAGTCGAGAAGATTGTTGAGAAGGTAGTCACACAGGAAGTCGAGAGAGTGGTCACCAAGGAAGTTGTTGTCGAGAAAGTCGTGGAGAAAGTCGTCGAACCGCCGCCTCGAGAAAAACAGAAGCTCGTCTTTAGCGACCTCAACTGGACCAGTGCCCAGATACAGAACCGGATTGCTCAATATATCGTTGAGAAGGGCTATGGGTATCCGACCGACGTAGTGTTCGGCGCCACGCTACCGTTATTCCAGGGTCTGCGTCGTGGTGACACCCATATCACAATGGAAATCTGGCTACCTAACCAGGACGAAGCCTGGGAAGAGGCAGTGGCAGCCGGTGAAGTGGCGCCGATCGGCGAAAGCCTGGGTAAAGACTGGCAATCCGCGTTTGTCATTCCGGCGTACCTGCAGGAGGAGTATCCGGACCTGGATAGTGTGGAGGATCTGAAAGAGGAAGAGTTCAAGGCGTTGTTCCGCACGACCGAAAGCGGCGACAAAGCACGCTTGGTGTCGTGTGTCATCGGCTGGGCCTGCGAAGAGGTGAACGCCGCCCAGATCGAAGCCTATGGTCTCTCAGATCATGTACACGTCGTCAATCCGGGCGATGGCGCGGCCGCGAACGCTGACCTGTACGGCGCGTATGAGCGGCGCGAACCCTGGCTCGGCTACCAATGGGGAACGAACGATCCATCGCTGGTGCTGGACCTGGTTCGGCTCAAGGAGCCCGAGTACAGCGACGAATGCTGGTTCACCACCAAGGCCTGCGCGTACGAAGACGCAACAATCTTGATCGCAGTGCATCCGGATGTTCTCACCGGCGCGCCCGACGTGGTGGAGATGTTGAGGGCCTGGGGCCTCAATATCGAGGTCTATAGCACGATTGCCCAATGGCAGCGGGAAAACGATGGCGCCAGTAGCAACGACGCCGCCCTCTGGTGGCTGAAGAGCAACCCCGCCATCTGGACTGGATGGGTGACCGCCGACGCCGCAGCCGCCATTCAGTCCGCCCTGGACGCCAACGACGTCCCCGACGGCTGGCCGGTGGAGTAAACCAGCGCGGCGAGGTCCGGCGCGTATGCATCTTCCAGGCATGCCGACGGGCAAGAGGCATAGGCCGGACAATTGTGCGACATGCTCACTGCAGGAATTTCGATTCCCCGAAGGCGCGGGGGTTGACCGGACCCTGCTCCGCTATTGCCGGAGACTGACTGTCTTGCGGACGTGCCCGACGGTTAGCGAGCCGGCGGCCCGCCCGGCTCCATCCCGGGGTCTGGCAAGTCCCGCTCGGGACACATCAGCACCTCTATGAGCCCCAACTGGTCGGCAAGGTTCAGCAGGACGAAGAGATGCGTCGAACTCGGTACCGTGCCCCGCCGCCACTCCCGGGGCCGATAGGGGCTGACCCCGAGGCGGCGCGCGAGGGCGCGCCAGGAAACCCCGCCGGCCGCCTTGAATCGCTCCAGCCGTGTGGGGAAGTCCGACGGAAAGACCGGGGTGACGGGGCGGTGGATCCGACGCTGGCGACCCATATCATTAGCGATCCGATGGCCGGCCGGCGTCGTCCCCGAGCAGCAGGTCGAGGCCGCCGGGGACGCGGTTTGCCAGCCGAATGAGCGCGAACAGCGCGCCGCCGCAGGGTTCCGTGCCTCGCCGCCAGCGCTGCACCTGGCGCACGTTCACGCCGAGGCACATGGCCACGCCCTCCCAGGAGAGGCCCATGGTCTGCTTGAGCCGCTCCAGTCGCTGGGGTAAGTCCTCTGGCAGGAAGGGCCAGCCCAACATGAGATGGGACGGCGGGGCCGACCTATGGCGCATCGCCGTTCTCCACGATGAACAGGTCATCGAAGCGAGCGATGTCGAGGCCCCGCTGCAGCCGCCGCCGCATCCGGGGCGAGGGACAGCGCTGGCCGGTGATGAGTTGTGACAGGTAGCCGGAGCTGATACCCATCTGGCGGGCGAGGTCGTTCTGGGAGCGGTTGGTCCGATTGAGCCGGTCCCACACGGCGTAGGGGTTTAGGCGGACCTTGGGTCGGGGGCGCTTACCGGGCACGCCGGTCGGCCTCCCGCGACGACGCCGGCTCGACGTCGGATGGTGCGGCATCACGAACAGGCCCGGTGGCGGCCGCGCGATCCTTCAGGTCGGCGCGGACGATCAGCCGCGCCAGGAGACGGAGCCCCTGGCGCCGGAGCGCGTCCTGCGCCGGGGGAAGCCGCAGCTGGCCGGTGGTCGTGGGCAATGGGTGCGACCTTCCGCCGGACTTTGGGCTGTACGCGGCGAAGCAGGTGCAGCGCGGGGGTCAGCCGAAAGACGACCAGTTGCCCGAGCATGGCGTTGTTGAAGTGAAGTCGGCGGACGACGACGCGTGGCAGACCGCGACGAGCGAGCAGGTGAGCAAGTACTGGGGGCGCTACCGACTGGTGCTGGTGACGAACTATCGCGAGTTCCTGCTGGTGGGCGAGGACGCGAACGGGAACCCGGCGCGGCTGGAGAGCTTCCGGCTGGCCGCCGACGCGGAGGATTTCGAGCAGCAGTTGGAGAAGCCGCGGGCCTTTGCAGAGCGGGTTGGCGTGGGGCTGGGCGAGTACCTGCGACGGGTGCTGAGCCACCGCGCACGGCTGTCCGACCCGCGCGACCTGGCCGAACTGTTGGCCTCGCATGCGCGGGACGCGCTGGCGCGGGTGGAGGCCGCCGAAGCCGAGTCGGGGGCTGGCGTCGCGCCGCTGGGGGCGGTACGGGACGCGCTGGAAGCGGAGCTGGGCGTGGAGTTCAAGGGCGAGCGGGGCGCGCGGTTCTTCAGGTCGACGCTGGTGCAAACGCTGTTTTACGGCGTCTTCTCGGCTTGGGTGCTTTGGGCGCGACAGACTCCGCCGCCGACAGGTGCATTCGAATGGCGCACTGCGGTCTGGCACCTGCGCGCACCGGTGATGCGGGCGCTTTTTCAGCAACTCTCGGAACCGGGTCGGCTGCAACCGCTAGGACTGGTGGACGTACTGGATTGGACCGCCGCCGCACTGAATCGGGTAGTGCGCGATGAGTTCTTCGCTAGCTTCAGCCAGGGTGAAGCTGTTCCGTACTTCTACGAGCCATTCTTGGAAGCCTTCGACCCGGAACTACGCAGGGAATTAGGCGTTTGGTACACACCGCCGGAGGTGGTGCGCTACATGGTGGCGCGCGTGGACCGGGCGCTGAAAGACGACCTGGGGATCGCCGACGGGCTAGCCGCCGAGAACGTGTACGTCTTGGACCCTTGCTGCGGCACCGGCGCGTACCTGGCCGAAACGCTGCGGCGGGTTTCCGCCAACCTGGAAGGTCAAGGGCTTGGCGCACTGACCGGAGCGCGAGTCAAGCAAGCGGCGACCAAGCGAGTGTTCGGATTGAAGATCATGCCGGCGCCATTCGTGGTGGCGCACTTGCAGGTGGGCTTGACCATGCAGGACCTGGACGCGCCGCTGGCGGAGGACGGGGAAGAACGGGCGGGGATATTCCTTACCAACGCTCTGACCGGCTGGGAACCACACGCACAAAGGAAGTTGCCGATACCAGAACTGGCCGAGGAGCGTGACCGGGCTGAACGGGTGAAGCAGGACACACCGATCCTCGTGATCTTGGGCAATCCGCCATACAACGGCTTTGCCGGAGTGGCAATTGATGAAGAGCAGGATCTCTTGGATGCGTACCGAACTGCGACTCGCGTGGAGCTACCCGATACCAGAGCGCTTCACGACCTCTACGTGCGCTTTTTCCGCATGGCCGAACGGCGCATCGCGGAAAGGTCTCGTCACGGTATCGTCTGCTTCATTTCAAATTACTCCTGGCTGGATGGACGGTCATTCGCCGGTATGCGGGAGCGATATCTCGAAGCGTTCGATGCTGTAAGAATTGACTGCCTGAACGGAGATGTGCGAACTGGTGGTCGCACTCCGGACGGCGCACCATATCCAAGTGTCTTCACGACAGACCGCTCAGTTGGCATTCAGGTCGGAACTGCGATCACCACCCTGGTTCGCCAAGCTGCCCACACGGCAACCACGAAGATCGGCTTTCGCCACCTCTGGGGTCAGGCCAAACTAGCGGAACTGACGAGTACAGCAGAGGCGGCACCGAAAAAACTCTACGCCGACCTTACGCCCGTCTTGTCTTTAGGACTCCCATTCAAGCCGACCACCATAAGTGGAGGGTGGGCAAGTTGGCCCACACTACCCGAGCTATTCCCCGTCAATTTCTCAGGCGTGAACACCAACCGTGATGCATTCCTGGTTGATACTGATCTGGACCGCCTAAGAGCCCGCGTGGTCGACTATTTCGACCCGAACCTGAGTCACAGCGAGCTTGCAGAGCTCCATCCGTCCGCAATGCGACCTCGTGCGCGTTACTACCCCGAATCGGTTCGGGATACGCTCTTGGCGCGCGGCGGCCCTACGCAAAGTGGCTTCATCCGATACACCTACCGTCCATTCGACACTCGCTGGCTCTACTGGGAGGCCGATACAAAGCTGCTGAACGAGAAGCGGCCCGACTACCGGCCTCATGTATTCGACGAGAATCTCTGGCTGTCTTCAGCACCACACCTCCGAAAGTTCCCTGACGAACCGCAAGCCTGCGTCACCCAGCAGATGGCCTGTCTGCACATGATCGAGCGGGGTGCCAACCTATTCCCAGCCTGGCTCGATGAAAACGCGCTGGGAGCCCAGAAGTCAGGAGCTCTTCGGCCAAATCTGTCAGCCGCCACTCGCCGTTACCTTGATCGCCTTGGATTTGCAGTCGAAGACCTCTTCCACCACGTAGTCGCAGTCCTGCACGACCCTGCCTATCGGGCAACGAATGCGGGCGCGCTGCGGATGGAGTGGCCGCGGATTCCGCTGCCGCACTGGTCCGAACTGTCGGCCCATACCAGTGCAGAGGAGCGCAAGTTGGCGGCCAAGGTCGAACATGCTGCCGAGACTTTGGCCGACTCGGTTGCTCGCGGGCGGGAACTAGTCGCGTTGCTGGAACCCGACTCCCCGGTTCCCGGCGTCACTACAGGCCAGCTTCGGCCTGAGATCGCCGCCATTGTCGTGCCGGCCACCACGCACGGGCGCAACATGTTCGGCGAGGACTTTCGCCTGACGGCCGGCTGGGGGCACTTCGGAGCCCGGCAGGCGGTGATGCCGGGGCAGGGTCGGGCGGTTGAGCGGGGTTTAACGGAATCGGAGCGCGCCGCGGTGGGCGCTGCCCCAGACACGGTGGGTGAGACGGCCTATGACATTTACCTGAACGAGAACGCCTACTGGCGGAATGTGCCGGCGAATGTGTGGAACTATCGACTGGGTGGGTACCAGGTGTTGAAAAAGTGGATGTCGTATCGGGAGCGGAAGGTGTTGGGGCGGGCGCTGAAGGCGGAAGTAGTGGGGTATTTCAGTGAGGTGGCGAGGCGGATTGGGGTGATTTTGCTGCTCAGACTACAGTCCGACTCCACCTTGAAGGGATTGGGAGAGGCCGTTTAGGGAAGACGTGCGCGGGACGGTAGGTCTTGCTGCACCCGGCGAGAGCCAGCTTTCCCGATGCTAGGACGCGACCGAACTCAACAGTCACTGGATCTGTGCGCTTTCTTGACGTTGGGCGATCCGGCCATGAGTGCGACACTATCGGTGAAGGGCCCGAGGGACTCAAGAGGCCTAGCCGGAGAGTCTTTGAGGAGCCGCTGACCATGCCCTACGAAGTGTTCAGCCTATTCTCCCAGTGTTCGGAAATACATGGAGCCCATTCCAGCTTGGAGGATGCCGCTGGTTGTTTCGCGCAAGTGACCCAACGTTACGGCGCTGAGATACCGGTACACCCCGATACTCAGAAGTATATTCACTGGATTGTCGCTATCGATAAGAACGGCAACCAGAGAGATTTCTCGAATTCCGAATTGATGAAAGTCGGCGAGCTTTGCCTAGACTGCAAGTCATTCGCGGCCAAGGTCCCTGGAATCACAACGTTTTCACAGCTCGCGGGAATGTACTACGAAGCGTCAAGGCTGATACCGGTGACGCACATCAATCTGAAGGGCATGTTTGACTACCAAGCCAAGGACCGGCACTTCTGGACTTCGGACGCGGGCAAAGGCCAGGCGTTGGCCTTCGCGCAGCAGGCAGCGTTTACCCTAGAGCTAGCATTCAAGGCCGGGATTATAAGGTTGGCTTGACAATTTGAGCGAAACCCGGTAGACTCTCTTATCAGTCGAAATCGGGAGTCCAGCGATGGCCGGACCGGGCAGAGGGCACCGCGAGACGATCAGTCTATTTCAGTTGCACGAACGCTTTCCCAATGAGGAATCGGCGGCGGAATGGTTCGTCAAGCAACGTTGGCCGAACGGCGTGCAGTGCCCGCACTGTGACGGGAGCGAAGCCAAGACCGTCCCAGACGCCAAGCCGATGCCGTACTGGTGCAAACCCTGCCGGAAGTATTTCAGCGTACGGACAAAGACCGTCATGCATCGCTCGAAGCTCTCGCTGCGAACGTGGCTCTTTGCGATTTACCTGAACGCGACCAGTCTCAAAGGCGTATCCAGTCTGAAGCTGCATCGGGATCTGGGCATATCCCAGCCTGCGGCATGGTTCTTGAACCATCGTATCCGGGAAGCGCTTGCGTCCGGTGATTCGCTCTTGGCCGGTCCAATCGAGATTGACGAAGCGTATCTGGGAGGGACCGCGCGCAACCGCCCAAAACATCGTCGGCTGACAGCGGTAGTCGGGATACGTGACCGCTCAACGCGCGAGATCCGCGCGATGGTGGTTCCTCGAACCACGCAGCCGCACTTGCTCCAAGCGCTCGCTATGCACACGGATCGCCGCGCCTATGTCTACTCAGACGGGAACCGCGCGTACCGCGTCCTGCCGCGTCATAGGGCTGTCAGACACAGTGTGGCTGAGTACGTGGCCGGTGAAGCCCACACGAACGGCATTGAATCCTTCTCGGCGATGCTGAAGCGCTCCTTTCATGGCACGTTCCACCATTTCAGCCCGAAACATATGGGACGGTACATCAACGAAATGGCCACCCGGCAAAGCTGGCGCGAGTTCGACACGATGCAAGTCTTAGAACTTATCGCCAAGCGGTTGGTTGGAAAGTCGCTCACGTACGGTACGCTCACCGGTGGCGGACCTGCCTACCCGTGAGCCCATGCAGCCCGTTACGATCCGACGGCCAGAGTTTGACGTTATCCATAGCACGGCGCGCGATGCGTTAGACGCGGCACTTAGTCTGGATATCCCACAGTCCGACGCAGGCAACTTCCATACCATGCACAGGCTTCGACATAAGCTCCATATCGTGGTTGTCTCACTGGAAAGCTGGGAACGTTCCGCAGACAAATCGGACGCGATGTTATAATGGAACCTATGACGACTCTTAAGAATCGGACTGTATGGATACGGGATAATCTGGAAGTCCTTCGAGGAATCAACTCAAATAGTATTGATCTAATCTATCTTGACCCGCCGTTCAATTCGAACAAGTCATACTCAGCTCCGATAGGCTCCAAAGCTGCAGGTCCGGTATTCAAAGATAGTTGGTCGCTTTCAGACTTAGATGAAGCTTGGATGGGATTGATAACAGACACCCAACCTGCTATTTATAAGTTACTTGAAGCGATATCCTTGATTCACGGAAAGTCCATGCAAGCTTATCTTTGCATGATGGCTGTGCGGCTATTAGAAATGCGAAGAACCTTAAGGGACGGGGGTATGCTTACCCCGTGACGATACTGCAAGTCACTATTTGAAGCTATTGTGCGAAGCCATATTTTTACCAGTTAACTTTCGAAATGAAGTTATATGGAACTATGCTGGTAGGGGAGCAAAGGCTGTAGCATCGAAGTTTGGACGGAATCACGATATCATTCTTAGCTATGCTAAAGACTATCGACGCGTAGTCTTTCATCGTCAATATGTCGAACGTCAATTATCCAAACAAGAAGCGCGGCGACGTGGATATCAAATAGACGATAAGGGCCGCTGGTTCAAAACCGCACCAAGAGGGGATTATACCGACGCGTCGATACAGCGTCTTGATAGTGAAGATCGAATCTACCGCACGCGTACAGGTTCAATACGAATCAAGTATTTTCTTACGATGCGAGACGATAAGATTATTGAAGATGTTCTAGTTGGTGATTCATGGTCGGACATACCGGGCGGCATGCATATGGGGAAAGAACGGACTGGCTACCCGACCCAAAAGCCGCGCAGACTCTTAGAGAGGATTATTGAGTCTAGCTCCAATAAGGGCGGAATTGTACTTGACCCATTCTGCGGCTGTGCAACAGCCCTAGTCGCCGCTGAGCGCTTGGAGCGGCAATGGATCGGAATTGACTTGTCACCCGTCGCTGAGCGATTAGTCGGTCAGCGACTTCCAGGCGACGAATACGGCGCGCTCTTTGAGCATACGTGGGTAACGGTACGTGACGACCTTCCAACGCGCTCAGACATTGACAAGCTCCCGCCCTACACAACCCACAAACATACGCTCTTTGGACAACAGGAAGGACGCTGCGGCGGCTGTCGTATGGATTTCCCATTCAAGCTCTACGAAGTCGATCATATCGTCCCGAAGTCGAAAGGCGGGACCGATAGCCTGGACAATCTCCAATTGCTTTGTGGCCATTGCAACAAAGTCAAGGGCAATCGCTCGCAGGCACACTTGGCGTCCCAGCTATCTAAGCTCGGATACGTCTAGCCTGCGGGCTGTCAAGCCAACCTTATAATCCCGTTCAAGGCATATCTGGAAGTTCTCGGGAAACTGGCGTCACCAGATGCTGCGGACGCCAAGAAATGGCAGACGCACAAGCTCGTTGACCTATTCAAGTTGCTCGCAGACGACGAGAAACGACAACTGGAAGAGTGGTGGAGTCACTCGGACACAAAGAGAACTCACTTCCACGGGAGCTTCCGAGACTTTCTTTCAGAGAGCAACAGGCTCTATGAGAAATGGCGGTACATCACGGATCTTACGTCCCGGACCTTTCCATTGATATACCGAAGCTGTTGAGCGCCTCCGAGTTCCTGTTGTCCGCCCGCAGCCGGGCATTCGAGAATAACTCACCCATCAAGCTCAACATCACGACGACAGTGTATCCGAATTCCGACGTTGACGACGGAAGCCCGGCTCCTCGCTACGAACCGACACTAGTTGAGGGTCGGGTTCGAGCTGAGAACATACCTGACGGATATGACCCTCTTAGCATAGTCGAGGTTGTGATCGACTCTGATCGCCATGAGGACGAAGTGATTGCCCAGTTCTACAAGCGCCATGTCGAGAATTAATTTGGCCTTGAAGGGAAACAGGTCGCTCTATTCCGCAACATTAACAAAGACCGGCCACGTCTGCTAGCCCGCCCGCGTCACCTGGACGAACTCAAAGGAGAAAGTGTGTACGCCGTGGAGTATTGCACGCTGAAGGGATCGATCCATGACATTAGGACTGTCCATTCCGTACATGGTAAGTCTGGGAAACTAGACCTTTCTCTCTGGGAAGAGACCTATTTCACCCAGGTCGAATGCATCTTTGTGACGGATAAGGAGCGTGACCAGCTCAGGCGAATCAATCCGGGTGATACAATTCTGATAAGTGGTTGGGTCACTTTGCTGAATGGGCGACCAGTGGTTTTGGTTCAGCCTAACCATATCGAAGAGGTTGTTGAATAGGACGATGCTCGGGATCGTTGCCTCGTGAGATGCTCGGTTTCTTGATGGCCGAATTGGCACTCACGTAGAGAAAGTAGGATGATCAGTGGCGCGTGAGTTGACGCTATTCGACTGCATTGTGCTAACGGATCACCGGCACTCGAAGCGAGCACGATGCATATTCAGTCTTCTGAACACGTCCACGTGGCCTGCCTGCCAGAACCTGCGAGGCACGATTGAGCCGAGGTTCGAGCGTTACCCGGCTAGTTCGAAAACTGAAGTTGCAATTCGCGGCATTGCGTGCGACATCCCATGACCGCCAACGCAGTGCTGCTCAGCCTGATTTCCTTCAGGAGCTCTCGATGCCCTATCCCAGTTCGTCGGTCGAGATCCTGACTCGACGTTATGTGCACCGCACAATCGATAAGTCCCATAAAGATCGCAAGTTAGGTGTGTCGTCTAGGAGACTCCTGCCTTTCTATCTAGCAATTGTCACGCAGGACAAGAGCGACATGAACCACAGCACAAAAGCTAGGACAAGCACTTTGCGAACACTCTCAACTCATGACATTCGGAAGACTTGAACGACTCGGCCTTCCAACAGACGACCAACTTGGCCTTCGTCATATTGGGTAGAGTGAGATTCTCCAGAGAACCGTCAGGTCACGGCAAGCATGGCTCCGCGGTTCCATCAGCGCATCCTTCGGCAGACGCGAAATTTGCGACAATCCACACATAACTGCTCAACGCGGGCGCAGGCGGCGCCTAGGAGTGCCGGTAGCCACACTGCGGCTGCCCAGAATGACCGACATCGTGCCCGCTGGGTGGCTGGACTTCGGGATCATTGCTCACGTGCGAGCCAGTCAGAAGGACGCCCGAACACGGACTAGCGGAATTGCTTCCCTACTTGGATTCTGCAGACATGCCGCTTCAGCGTGCAACTGCTGGACTGACCGCTGATGCGTTTGGCGGCTCCGACGGACGGGCATGTGCTGTCCGACGATGGAGAGGGGGAATTAAGGGACATAACGACGCTGCTTGACGAAGTGCTGAAGGCATTTCGGCGAAAGGCGCAGCTGATCTTCCAGGATTCGTACGAGTCGCCGAGCCCTCAGCGCCCAGATCTCGAATCATGGCCGAGCCGCTGAACGTGCAGGACGCCGCCCGCCAACATCTGGTTTCGGTATTCACACGAGCTAATCGGGCGGCGAGCAAGAGTGGGTGGCGATCGCGCGGGCGGTGGTCATCGAACTTACCTTCGAGGTGGCGGACGAGCCGATGTCGATGCTGGACGTCTCGCTTCGCCCGGGCGTGATGAACCTGATGAAGAGACTGGCCGAGCGGCTGCAGATCAGCTACTTGTACATCACGCACGACCTGGCGGTGGCGCGCCACATGTGCTCGCGGATCGCGGTGATGTACTTGGGCAAGATCGTGGAAAAGCGGGGCAGCCGGGACGTGCTTCAGGAGCCCAAGCAACCGTACACGCAGGCGCTTCTGTCGGCCATACCGGTCCCCGATCCGACGGTGAAACGGGCACAGGTCCAAATTTCAGGGGTGCCGCCAGGCCGGTGGATCCGCCGCCTCGGTGCGGGTTGTATAGGCCCGTGTCTGATTGCCGATGAATTCTGTCCGGACAGTCTGCATCCGGGGTTGAAGGGGAAGGGGAGTGGGCAGAGAGCGGATTACTTCTGAGGCCTCGGTCACTGCCCGGCGGCAGTGGACCATGCGCCTAGGTGGTAAGTGCTCGCGCTAGACTGAAGCAAGCAGCCAGAGTTTTCTGGCTCGTCTCTACAGGCAGAGGCTGCGAGACAGGGGCTGACGGTGCGCTTTGACGATGCGACGCTGGAAGAGATCCTTCGCGAGGGCGAAAGCTACCGGGTCGAATTCAAAGAAACCCTTGCCGGAGGTGTTTCGGACGCCATCTCGGAATCCATCTGCGCATTTGCCAACGACTTGCCCGCCTCGGGCAAGCCGGGAATCGTCTTCGTGGGCGTGCGAGACAACCGCGAGCCGGTCGGAATCAACGTCACCGACCGTATGCTGCAGCAGCTCACCAGCATCAAGACCAACGGTCACATCATCCCACCCCCATCGCTATTCGTGGAAAAACGGACTGTGGCCAACTCGGATGTTGCTGTCGTTACTGTGCTGCCATCGGACTCGCCGCCCGTCCGGTACAAGGGTGCCATCCATGTACGTAACGGACCCCGACGGGGTGTTGCAACCGCGCAGGAAGAACGCATCCTCAACGAGAAGCGGCGGGCGCGTGACACTCCGTTCGATATCCATCCTGTACCTGGTACTGGGATCTCAGACCTCAATCTCATCCAGTTTGAGCACGAATACCTGCCACGTTCCTTCAGTATTGAATCGCTCGAGGCGAACGAACGCAGCCTGGAAGAGCAATTGGCTGCTACCAAAATGATCGCGTCTGCTGACGACCCGACAGCTACCGTCCTTGGGCTGCTGGTTTTGGGCAAACAGCCGCGTGATTTCATCCCGAGCTCGTACATCCAATTCCTGCGCATTCGCGGTTACGGGCTGGCGGACTCAATTGCTGACGAACAGGTCATTGACGGAACAGTTTCGGACATCCTGAGGCGGAGTGACGAAAAACTGCGGGGACACATCCATACGCACGTCGACATCACTGGTTCGGACCTTGAGCAGCGCGCATGGACGTTTCCGCTCGGAGCGCTTCAGCAACTCGTTCGCAACGCAGTCATGCACCGGACCTACGAGAAAACAAATATGCCGATTAGAGTCACTTGGTTCGACGACCGTATCGAACTTATTAGTCCGGGCGGTGCATACGGAACAGTGACCCGAGAGAACTTTGGACGGCCTGACATAGTTGACTATCGGAACCCGACCTTGGCAGAGGCTATGAAGACCCTTGGCTATGTACAAAAGTTCGGTATCGGGATTTCCATTGCAACAAGACTGCTACAAGAGAACGGGAATCCCGATCCGGCGTTCAATGTCGAAGAGAGCTTTGTGCAAGTAACCATCCGGGAGTTCCAAGCATGAGCGTTCCAGTTCTAACGTTCTTTAACAACAAGGGCGGTGTTGGGAAGACCTCGCTGGTCTACCACTTGGCGTGGACTCTGTCTCAAACCGGTCGCCGGGTGCTCGCCTGTGACCTCGATCCACAGGCAAACCTCACCGCCGCGTTTCTCGATGAAGAGAGCGTAGAACCCTTGTGGGATGGGGCGAGTGGGGATCACGGCACGACTATCTTCAAGTGCGTGGCCCCCCTGTTGGCAGTGGGAGATTTGCTGCCACCTGCGCTACAGGAAATCACGCCCGCCCTAAGGCTGATACCAGGAGATCTTGCCCTCTCCGGCTTTGAGGACACGCTTTCGGCTGAGTGGTCCAACGCGCTCGGGTCCAGCAATCTGTATCGGCCATTCAGAATCCTGACATCATTCTGGACCGTGATGCAGCGTGGGGCAAATGACATGGACGCAGACATCATTCTGGCGGACGTTGGCCCCAATCTCGGCGCAATCAACCGCTCCGCTCTAATTGCCACAGACCATGTCGTCGTCCCACTCGCCGCCGACCTGTTTTCGCTCCAAGGTCTACGCAACCTCGGCCCAACGCTCAAACGCTGGCGCATGGACTGGCAAATCCGAAAACGCAACTGGCATGATAGTGAGAACGAACCAAGATTCTCGTTGCCTGAAGGGAGAATGGAAGCCATCGGATACATAGTCCAGCAGCACAGCGTCCGGCTAAGCCGTCCGGTCAAGGCGTACGTCAAATGGGTCAACCGGATGCCCAGGGCGTACGCAGAGGATCTATTGGGTAAGGGCAATGGCCCGTTTCCTGACACACCACAGAACGATGAGCGGTGCCTAGCGACGGTGAAGCACTACCGAAGTCTAGTACCTATGGCGCAGGAGAACCGCAAGCCAATCTTTGATCTCACGTCGGCCGACGGTGCCATCGGCGGGCACGCGGCTGCGGTCAATGATGCGCGTAAAGACTTCAGAGAACTTGCCAAACTGATCATCAATAGGGCGGGCTTAATATGAGATCATCTAAACATCCTCACCCGCTCTTGATCCGGATGAGGCCACTCATCGCCCAATGCCTCACACCAAACCGCCACAGATGGCCGTGCCAAGCGAAACGGTATGACCCATAGCGCTGCACACACCAACTCCAACGCAGCCAGCCATCGCGCCGAAGTAGGAGACTTGCTCGTTCGCTTTATCACCGCATCTAACGACTAAGGACGAAGCCTCCAGAACCGCAGCCTCATGCCACGCTGCCAAGCAGCAGGAGGTCACATGACCACTCTCTGGATGCTGAGTCTGCTACCGCTGTCCGGACGCCGGGGCTGACTTGGCCAACGCGACCCGTACGAACTGCCCGAGGTCGAGCTCATCGACGCCCAGATCGTGAGCCACAGCAGCGACTGCAAGGCTCTAGCGTCCAACGGCAAGAACGTGTGGCGTTGCTTCGGCTTCCCCCTAGTTGGCGGCTCCTGGACGACACTGACATCGACTTGGCGGAGCCCTGATTGGCACTCGGCTCAAAACGCCCGGGCGTTGACGTTCGCCGGAGCGCGGCTGGCCCGCTCCCATGTTCGGGTCTCTCCATCCTCGCGGCAATTAGCCAGCCGCGCCGCGGATGACTCCACACTCGAGCAGACTCAACAGGTCTAAAGTGGACAGTACCCGTTATCGTGACTGGCGTATCGTGCCTGATTCGCCGCACGGGGCGGGTTGGCTGGCCGCCCGCCGCGACGAGACGTGATGTCCACGCGCGCGGGGGTCAGCCCTCTCGCTACAGGTTGAGGACGAACCTCAGCGTGAAGGTTTTTGATTTTGTCCAGCTTGGTAGACCTAAGGGGACTGTATTGCGAACCCTTCGGTTGGAGGTCACCCTGTAGATAGATCTCTGAACGCTGCGCCCCGAACTGCGCCGATCATCGCCCACTGAGATTGGCCCGGAGGGATCACGCCAGGGCGCAGGCACAGTGCAGCCTACCTTTTGACGACCTGACAAGTGTGAGTCATGGGTAAAGCGCCTGGTTGTGGCCCAGGTGATGAGGGTTCAATTCCCTATACTCGCCCCGAGAATATATCGCCTATTCTCTTGTCAAAGGAGGTTTGGGATAACACCCCGAGAACTCGTACAGACCGCGAGATCAAGTGTTATTGAAGCGACACTGAGAGAGCTCAAAGTCCCAGCACGAGTATTTGATGTGGTTGAGGGGACCAACAGTCACTCGGTATCTTGTTCGGCCGCAAGCCAACATTCGTGTGCCACGATTAGAGCTCGTTGCGAACGATCTTGCCGTATCGAGTGTGCGTCTGGTAGCACCTGTGCCAGATCAGCCGTTTGTGGGGATCGAAGTCCCAAATGAAGAACCTCAGCCGGTTCTGCTGAATGATATCCATTCAAGTGACGAATGGATGACTTCGCAGGCCATGCTCAAATTACCCTTGGGCAAAGATATGGCTGGAAAAACGGTGATTGCCGACCTGACCACGATGCCCCACCTGCTAGTAGTTGGGACGCCAGGATCCGGGAAATCGGTGTGCTTGACTTCGTTCATCACCAGTCTGGCCAGTGAGAATACTCCGCAGCAATTGCGGATGATTCTCATTGATCCGAAGATGGTTGAAGTGACGATGTTCAACGAGCTACCCCACTTACTCTATGATGTAGCGGTAAAGTCCGACCAGGCCGAACGCATGCTAGAGCTCGTAGTCGAGGAGATGGAAGAGCGATACGAACTTCTGTCCAAAGCTCGGAAGCGCAACATCGCCAGTTACAACGAGGACGCCGAAGACCCATTGCCACGGATCGTCGTCGTGATTGATGAGTTGGCTGAGTTGATGACTGTTGGGAAGCGTGAGATCGAGGAAATCCTTGTACGGCTGGCACAATTAGCTCGAGCCGTCGGAATCCATGCAATCGCTGCGACGCAACGCCCATCTTCGGATGTCATCACTGGGTCATCAAAGCTAACTTCCCAACACGAATTGCCTTCATGGTCAGCACGAAAGTTGACTCTCGGGTGATTCTTGATCAGACAGGAGCAGAGGCGCTAGTTGGACGTGGCGATATGCTTTATATGTCGCCACAACAACAGTCCCACGAACGAATCCAAGGGACATTCACCCCGGATAGCACACTTGAGCGAATGTTGCAGCGATGGGAGAAACTGCCCGAATTCAAGACACAGCGCTTAGAGGTCACGGTTGAAGAACCGAAGGCCGAACCAATCCATGATACAACTTGGGAAGAGGAAATAGAGGCACTTCGGGAGCAGTGGCGAGAGCAGGATAAGGCTCGTCGCGAAGCATGGGATCGATCTGTTCTTGCTGATGACTCAGATGTATCGGCTGAGTCTTCCGAAGATGTTGAATTGGCGGCGGCTGATACCGCACGACCACGAAAGCGAAGCAGGGCTGTAAGGTTCATTAGTGGCCTTATAGTGTGGTTATGTGGAATCGCACTAGCAATTGTTGCACTCTATGTGCTGGGGGAAATCCTATGGGTCTAGAATTTCTGACCGTTATGGTTCAGTGGCAAGACAACCGGGTGCAGACTCATGCAGTAGACCCGAGTTTGAATCTCAGTAACGACTGGTCCCCCGCAGGTGCGGCGATAGACCTGCAGCGAGGCGTGTACGCCGCCGTGATCGAGCTCGGCAGCCCGGTTATGAATGCAGTCCCCG
>JAPOWQ010000064.1 GCA_026707585.1 Chloroflexota bacterium
CCATGCTAAACCCCGTAGGGCTCGGGACCATATCTCAGTCCCCGTGTGGCGGATCATCCTCTCAGACCCGCTACCGATCACTGCCTTGGTGAGCCATTACCCCACCAACTAGCTAATCGGCCGCAGCCCCCTCAGCCGGCGCCATGACAGGTTCCCCTGCCACAGCTTTCGTCCACCTGTCTACCAGGCGACCATATGCGGGATTACCTCCGGTTTCCCGGAGTTTTCCCCCACCGACCGGTAGGTTAGCTACGTGTTACGCACCCGGACGCCACGGTCGTGGGCGCTCCGAAGAGCCTCCCCGTACCGTTCGACTCGCATTGGTAAGGCACGCCGCCAACGTTCATCCTGAGCCAGGATCAAACTCGCCAATCCAATCTCAACACACGCCCTGGCGGGCGTGATACAGATCGCAATTGCTGCAGGGCACCGGGTGGACCGGAGCCCTGAGCCACCGAGTCATCCTCGAATCACATGAATCTACTGTCGCGCCAGACACATTGGAATGACGCGAGTACTCGCACTCACTCTTCCCCTGTTAAGGTGCCGTCGCGCCCGCGCCGACTGAAATTGCCGGTGCGCCACCGGGGCGGCTGATGAATCAAGCGCCGCCGAACTGCGCGGATGCCTTTTCAGGCAGTCGCCCATCGTAGCACGTCTGAGCGGGGCGCCCCAGGGATCCTTCCGGCGCGATGGACCGACCCCCTCGGCATTGACGGCGTTCCGGGGTGCTAGGCTGAGCGCACACCAAGGTTGACGTGACACACCTCGTATCAAGATTGGTGGAGGGAGTCGGCCCAACGAAGCCGGGCAACCTTCGAGTGAACGCTCGAGAGGGTGCCAATTCCGGTAGCGGACGCTGCAAGATGCGAGGGTCACCGGCGCGAGGCAGCGCCCCGGTCGGGGCGCGGAGCGCCAAGGGGTTTGCGACGGAGTGAGAGGCAACCTCTCCCCAGCTGTTGGGCGGCCGATGGCGATGGCCGTGCCCGCGCGTGACGCGGGCGAGCCGGGTTACCCGGCGATACGGGACTTCGCCATCCGCTGACACATCCGTCGGCGCCTCTGCCAAGGATCATCCGCATGTCCACGACTCAGACGCTTCGCTGTCGCGAGTGCAGCCGCGCCTATCCCCTGCGGGCCACGCACATCTGCGAGTTCGATTTCGGGCCGCTGGAGGCGCAGTTCGATTACGCCGCAATCCGCGAGACCATCTCGCGCGATGCCATCGCCGCGCGGCCGCCCACGCTGTGGCGCTACCACGAGTTGCTGCCGGTGGAGGGGGGCTGGGACGAGACCTGGCCGGTCGGGTTTACGCCATTGCAGCGCGCGGACAACCTGGGCGACCGACTCGGGCTGACCAACCTCTACGTCAAGAACGACACGGTGAACCCCACCTACTCATTCAAGGACCGGGTGGTGGCGGTGGCGATCACGAAGGCCCGCGAGTTCGGGTTCGAGACCTTTGCCTGCGCGTCCACCGGCAACCTGGCCGGCGCGGTGTCCGCCGCGGGGGCGCGCCACGGAATGCCCACCTACGTCTTCATGCCCGCCGACCTGGAAGTAGGCAAGATCCGCGGGGCGGCGGTGTACGGCGCGGGCATCGTGGCGGTGGAAGGCACGTACGACGAGCTGAACCGCCTGTGCAGCGAGATTGCCGACCTCTATAGCTGGGCCTTTTGCAACATCAACATCCGGCCGTACTACGCCGAGGGGTCCAAGACGCTGGCCTTCGAGTCGGTGGAGCAGCTGGGATGGGTTGCGCCGGATCACATCGTGGCGCCGATCGCATCCGGCTCGCTCTACACGAAGATGGGCAAGGCGATGAAGGAACTGGTGGAAGTGGGACTGCTGGACAGCCAGTCCACCCGCATCCATGGCGCCCAGGCGGATGGTTGCGCGCCGGTGGCCGAGGCGTTCGCGCGCGGCCAAACCACGTACCGTCCGGTCCGCCAGCCTGACACGGTGGCGAAGTCGCTGGCCATTGGGAATCCGGCCGACGGGTTCTACTCGCTGAAGCTGGCGCAGGAAGTCGACGGCGTTATCGAAGCCGTGACCGACGACGAGATCGTGGACGCGATGCGCCTGCTGGCCTCGACGGAAGGCATTTTTGCCGAGACGGCCGGCGGCGTGACAATTGCGGTATTGGCCAAGCTGGCGGAGCGCGGCGTGATCGCTCGGGACGACCTGACGGTGGCGCTGGTGACCGGCAACGGGCTTAAGACGCAAGAGGCTATCGACGGCCGAGTGGACGCCCGCTTTGAGATCCGACCGAGCATCACATCGTTCGAGCAGACGCTGGCCGACCGCGGCGTGCTGACGCCCGCTTAGATCGCGCAGGAGACGCACCCATGCCCCGTGTCCGAATTCCAACCCCGCTCCGCAGCCTGACGGACGGCAAGAACAGCGTGGACATCGACGCCACGAACGTCGGCGACCTGGTGGAGAAGCTGAACGCCGCCCATCCTGGGTTCTCCGAGAGGATCCTGGACGAGGACGGCGAACTGCGGCGCTTCGTCAACATCTACGTGGACGGCGAGGACATCCGCTACCGGGAAGGCTTCGACACCGAAGTCGGCCCGAACGACGAGGTTTCGATCGTGCCGTCGGTGGCAGGGGGCTAGCTCAGACCACCGCCACGGGCGCGGCGTCCGATCCCTGGAGCTTCGGCTCCGGGGCGCGGGCGGTTGCGCCATAGGCCGCCGGGGCTTTGGGGCTATCGACCGCCGATGGTCTCGAAAACGGCGTCGGCCGTGGCCAGCTCGTCGGGTGGGAACTCGATTCCGAGGCTGCGAGCCCGCGCCAGGTTGAAGTTCGCGTCGGTCTGTTTCGGATCGACGATGGGCAGGGTGGCGGGTTCGGCTCCATTCAGAATGTCCGCGCCCAGCGCGCCGACGTAGGCCCCGGTCTTGAGCCCTGAGTTGCCGACGGCGACCAGAATGCCGTCCCGGGCCCAGTCGGCCACGAGGCCGAGTTCGGGCAGCTTGTTCTCCGCCACCATCCAGTCGATCACTTCGGCTGGCGGGACGATCTCTCCGCGTGCATCGCGAAGTTGGTGGAAGTTCACTACGGCGATGAGGTCGGCCTTGTCCTGGTAGTCGACAACGGCGCGCTGCCACTGCTCGAACGTCTCCAGTAATAGGAAGTCCAGGACCTCGAACGGCCTGGCGCCAGCCGCCTGGTCGTCGCGCTGTAATTCGGCGCGAACGGTTTCCGAGCCCGCGCCGGCATCGGCGAGGATGACGACCCGGGTCGCATCGGGAAAGAGCCGCTTCGCGGTTGCAAAGGCCTGCGTGTGCGGGATGCGCTCCAGGGCCCCGGTGATGGTTCCGCCAGGCATGTCGAGACTGTCGATTGGGGCGTAGATCGTCGGGTCGACATTGATGCCGGCGAAGACCGTGGGAAGCGGAGCGTCGGGGCTCTCTTCGGCGTACCTGACGGCCACGTGCTCGAGCGCGACGTCATCCGTGACGAACAGGATGTCAGGCGCGAAGGCTCGCAGCGCCTCAAGAGCCTCGGCGGCGCGCTGTTCGATTTGTTGGGGGCTTGTGAAGTTGATCCGCGTGTCCATCTCGAAGGTCTGCAACTGGTAATCGCGATCGCGGATCAGACCTTCTTGGGCCAGGCCCTGGATGATTCCCTCGTGGAGTTCCCCGGTCCATGAGAACTCGGCGCTGTACGAGTGCACGACAAAGATGCGGTGCGGTTCGTCGGCGGAGGCACCGGTGGGCGGGGACGTGGGCGAGTCGCAGGCCACGGCGACGGCCAGGGCCACCAGGAGTGAAATCAATCCCAATGCGATCCGGGGGATGGAATGCCGATCAACCACGACGATCACGTCTAACAACCTTCATAAACATTGGTAGGCCGGGCGCCGGGGTCTGTCCAGCGCCCGCGAGGATCCGCTCAGGCGTCGGGCGGGAGGGGTTTGCGGTTGTCGAAGCCTTCGTCGCGGCCGTGCCAGTAGTCGATCGAGTCTTCGCCAAGGCGCCAGCAGAGGAAGGCATCCTCGCCGTCGACCTGTGATGGGAAGTCGATCAGGCCGGTGGAAGGGTCACGCAGCACGATATTGCGCGACCGGAGCCAGGCGACGAGCGGCTGCACGTCCCAGAGGGCGGCGACGAGCGCCTGGTGGGCGAGGCTTACCTCCACGGGTGTGCGACGGCTGGAGGTCTGGGCGTCCTCGAACGCCTGACGCTCGGACCCGGCCTCCATCCAGACGCCCTGCAGGCGGCCGACGATGCGGCGGACCTCGGGGAGGAGTTCGGTGGCTTCCTCGAGCGTATAGGTCAGGCCCTCCTCGTCGTGCTCGTCCATGGGTTGGGGCCTCGCCTCGGGTCTATGCGTAAGTATCGGCCAGCACGGCGCGTCCGTGCGGGCCTTGGGCACTAAGCCGCGGCCACATGGTGCGTTCGCGCACGACGTGGAGCGTGGGATACCAGGCGGCGCGGAGGTTGCCGGCCAGATAGACGGAACCGCCGGCGACGGCCGAGCCATGGTTGCCGGCCAGGGCGAGGGCGGCTTGCAGCGCGTCGTCGGGGTCGCGGGCCTGGGCGATGGGCGCCTGGCCGAGCTTCTCGCCCGCTTCGGCCAGCAGGCCGACGGGCAAAGCGGGTTTGCGGTAGACCTGTGGCTCGGTGGCCACCCAGACGTCGAGGTGGGGCAGCAGCTGCGGCAACACCTCGGAAGCGGCGCGGTAGCCGACCATGCCGATCAGGCCGACGCGGGGGCGCGGCAGGCCCGCGCCGTGGATGACCTGGCCCAGGGCGCGGGCCTTGTCGCGGTTGTGGGCGCCGTCCAGGTAGACGGCCGGCCGGCCGGGCATGCGTTCGAAGCGGGCGGCGAGACGGCCGCCGGCCGTGGCCTGGCGGACTTCGGTACTGAGAGCCATTCCGAGGACCTCAAGTGCGGCTTCGGCGAGGAGCGTGTTGTGGGTTCGGAAGTCCGAGCCGTTGAGCGGTATTTCGACCAGCGGTTGGCCGATGGCGGCCGCGGCCTGGCGTATTGGCGGCTGGGCCTCGGGCGGGAGGGGACCGCAGAGGGCGGCCGCGCCGGTCTTGAAGATGCCGGCCTTGTGCCAGGCGACGGTTTCGAGCGTGCCGCCGAGGCTCTTGAGGTGGTCGTGGCCCACGCTGGTGACCAGCGCCAAGTCTGGCTTCACGACGTTGGTCAGGTCGAAGCGGCCGCCGGCGCCGACTTCCATCACCGCGATGTCGACCCGGGCGCGGACGAAGTACTCCAGCGTGAGCGCGACCCAGACCATGCCGTAGGTGGGCGGGCCGTCGGGATCGGTGGCAGCGAAGCGGTCGACGTGGGGACGGATCCAATCGACCAGGTCAACCAACTCCGAGGGCCGGGCCAGTTGGCCGTCGCAGTCAAATTTCTCCAGTGCGGTTTGCAGGTAGGGGGTGCAGTGCAGGCCGGTGCGCAGGCCGGAGGCGGACAGGCCGGCCGCCAGCTTGGCGGCGACGGAGCCCTTGCCGGAGGTTCCGCCGACATGCACGCAGCGGAGGCCGTCCTGCGGGTCACCCAGGGTGGCCAAGAAGCGACGGAAGCGGGCCAGCCGGCGTTCACCGGCCTGAATGGACTGTTCCAGGGTGCGCGGCGTGGTGGGGCCGGCCGGGCCCCGGATGAGTCCGTTGACGTAGCCGACGGCGGCGTGGCCGGCGGCGATCTCGGCGTCGGTGACCGGCGAGTCGTCGCGGGTCAGGACCAGCGTTTCACGCACTGGCACGTTGGGCGAGTTCGAGCGCCTCCAGCATGCCCGCGAAGGACTCGCGGGAGTTGGCTTCCTTGCTGCGGTGCTCGGGGTGCCAGTGGGTTTCGAGGTTCACGGCGCCGGCGAAGCCATCGTCGATGAGGGCGCGGAGCTGGCCAACAAAGTCCACTTCGCCGCGGCCGACGCACTCCCAGGCGATGAGACCGGTGGCTTGGTCGACCACGCGGGCGTCTTTGACGTGGACGTGCTCGGTCCAGGGACGGGCGATGGCGTAGCCACTGGGAAATGGGTTGCCGCCGGATACGAAGTCGTTGGACGGATCCCAGTTCAGCCTGACGCGTGGGTGGTCAGTGGCTTCCAGGATGCGCACGGTGTTAACGGCGGTGTTGCCCCAGCAACTGCGGACGTTTTCGACCAGGAGCGTGACGCCGGCGGCGTCGGCGCGATCGCCAGCGTTGCGCAGGACGGTGACGATTCCGGCCAGCCGATCGTCGGGCAGGGGTCCGCCATCGGGCAGGCGCGGGCTTGGGTTGCCCATGCCGATCATGCCGTCGCGGCGGCAGGAGAAGATGCGGACGTATGGCGAACCGAGGGCCCGGGCGACGCGGATGCCGCCTTCCAGTTCAATGCGGTGCTGGTCCCAGCCATCGATCGAGACCAGGTCACCTACGTCGCCGGGCGGCAGGATCAGAACCTTGAAGGCCTGGGTTCCGACGGCCGACACATAGAGGCCGGCGCGCTCGACGGCGGCGCGGGTGCGTTCAACTAGTGCGTCGTCGCACTCGAAGGCCGCGCGGCCCCAGAAGTCCTCGATTTCGATCTGGGACATGCCCAGGTCGGCGGCGACGTCCACGCCGACGTCCACGTCCGGAGATATCTCGCTGTTGACCACGCCGACCGAGAAGGGAAGGTTGGTGTCTATTTGGGTCGCCATGTCAAGCCGCCGTACTTCGAGACCAGAACGACATCAGCAATTCCTCCGCTTCGGTCCGCCGGTCCACGGCCGCGCGCAGCGCCTTCATGTCCAGACCCTCACTGCTGACGGACACGCCCCGCAGATGCTCCGCCACTTCGTTTGAGGCTCGGGTCCAACTTTGCAAAAGGCTGCGGAGTTCGCGGGCCTGCTCCCGCGTCAGCGCCATGGGCGGCTCTCCTGGCAGGTAGGTGCGCGAGCGTAGCGCGTCCGGGGTCCTGGCGGACGGGGCTCTAGCGGAAAAGGGCCGGTGGTAGACTCCGCTTCTTGTTACCGGCGTGCGCCGCTCAGGGGTTTTTGGCGTCCGCCGACGCTCGCCCCTTAGCCACGGGAGGGCCAATGGCGATTCATGCTGGCGCGCCGCGTCGCTCGACGCTTGCGCCCGGAGACCACGCCAAGCTGGATGACCTGCGAGCGCGCCTAGCCGACCTGAAGGACGAGCCGGGCGCCACGCTGGAAGCGCTGTACGCGGCGCAGGCAGTCTTCTCTTACGTACCGCCAGAGGCGGTGACGATGATCGCCGAGGAACTCCGGCTGCCGGAGAGTGAAGTCTTCGGCGTGCTGACGTTCTACACGATGTTCCACCGCAAGCCCTCGGCCAAGTACGTGCTAAGGGTTTGCCGAGACCTCAGTTGCCACATCTCAGGCGCCCCAGCGGTGCTAAAGGCCCTGAATGACGAGTTGGGCACGCGGGTAAGCGAGGTAACCGAGGACGGGCTGTTCGAGACCGAGTCGGTTTCCTGCCTGGGGCTGTGCGACCTGCAGCCGGCGGTGATGGTGAACCTGGAGCAGCACGGTCCGCTTGACGCCGAGAAGGCCCGCGGCCTGCTGGCCGACCTGCGCGCGCGAGAAGCCTGATGGAACTCGTCGTCACCAAGAACTTCGGGAACCCACAGTCGTGGACGCTGGAGAGCTATCGCAAGGCGGGCGGGTACCAGGCCCTGGAGAAGGTCCTCAACGAGATGACTCCGGAGGACGTCTCGGAACTGGTCAAAGAGTCGGGACTGAGCGGTCGCGGCGGGGCATTCTTCCCCACCGGGCTGAAGTGGCAGTTCGTGCGGTCGGACCCCAAGACGCCACGCTACGTGGTGATCAACGGCGACGAGAGCGAGCCGGGCACGTACGTGAACCGCTACTCGCTGGAGTTGGACCCGCACCTGATGCTGGAGGGGATGCTGATCGCGGCCTACGCCTGCAACGCCACGCTGGGATACGTGTACATCCGCGGGGAGTACGGGCTGGCGCACGAGCGCACGCAGGCGGCGATCCGCGAGGCGTACGAGGCGGGCTACCTGGGCCAGAACATCATGGGCAAGGAAGGCTTCAGCTTCGAGGTCACGTTCCGCCGCGGGGCGGGGGCGTACATCGTGGGCGAGGAGACGGCGCTGTTTAATTCGCTGGAAGGCAAGCGCGGGAACCCGCGCTACAAGCCGCCGTTCCCGACTAACGTGGGCGTCTGGGGGCTGCCGACGGCGATCAATAACGTAGAAACGCTGTCGGCGGCGCCGGCGATCATCGAGAACGGCACCGAGTGGTTCCAGAACCTGGGCCACGGCGAGGCGACCGGCACGAAGATGTACTGCCTGTCGGGCCGGGTGGCCAAGCCGGGCGTGCATGAGTTGCCGCTTGGCACGACCGCGCGCGAACTGATCTACGACTACGGCGGCGGGGTGCTGGACGGGCGGCCGCTAAAGGGCTTCAAGCCGGGCGGCGCATCGTCGGCGGCGCTGGGTCCGGAGCACCTGGACGCGGCACTGGAGCCGCGATCGATGGCGGCGCTGGGCACGATCATGGGCACCGGCGGGGTGGTCGTCTACGACGACACGGTCTGCATGGTGGACGCCGCCTACCGGGACGCGCTGTTCTTCGAGGAGGAGAGTTGCGGGTTCTGCATTCCCTGCCGCGAGGGCGCCCCCAACTTGGTGCAGATCTGCGAGCGGATCATGCACGGGCAAGGCACGCTGGACGACCTGGATCTCCTAGAAGACCTGGGCGCGAGCATGATGGCCTCGTTCTGCGGGCTGGGGCAGTTTGCGCACCAGCCGGTGCGCGGGGCGGTGCGGGCGTTCCGCGACGAGTTCGAGGCGCACATCCGGGACCGCCACTGCGAAGCGGGTGTCTGCCAGTTCGCGAACAACGGGCGACTGGCCTAGGCGGGACTCGGGCACCGGTTCGCGGCGGAAGCGGATGTCCTTGAGGCTCTGTCGGCGCTTGATCAGGTAGAGACCGTCGTTTCCCGGCTTTCTTCAGCATCGTCGGTCCAGCGGTACTGACAGCGGTCGTTGTAGTCGCAGTAGCGGCAGTGCTTGCCCGGAGTCGGTTTGAAGTCGGCGGCGCCGACGCGCTCGGCCAGGGCCTGATAGCGGTTGAGCACATCGTCGGCGGTCGCGGGGTCGGGTGACTGGGAGATGCCCTGGTTGTCGGCGAGGTAGTAGACCGTGAGTCGCGAGACGGCGCTGTCGAAGCCGCGTTCCAGCGCGAGCGCGTAGGTATGGAGCTGGGTGCGCAAGCGGCCGGGCAGTTCGGACGGGCGGCTGCCGCTCTTGTAGTCGATGACTTCCAGTCCGTCAGAGCGCTCGTCGACCCGATCAATGACACCCTCCACGGTGTAAGCGTCGTCCGGGCGCAGGCGGAGGCGGAAGCGGCGTTCGAGCATGACGGGTCGACCGGGGGCGTGGCCGCGGGCGGACCAGAAGCCGTCCAGGAGCTCGTGGCCGCGGTCCCAGATGTCGGGGAAGCGCTCGCGGTTCAGGCGAGGGGCGTCGCGCCAGTAGGTGGCGTGGAGTTCGTGCAGGTCAGCGCGCGTAAGGCGGACGCCGTCACGCAGTCGCTCGAAGGCCCGGTGCAGGACCGAGTGGACGATGGCGCCGACGGTGAGGCGCGGACTGAAGGGGATGGGGATGCGCTCAACGTAGCGGAAGCGGTAGGCGTAGGGGCAGAACTCAAAGAGAGCGAGTTTGGTGTAGCTCAGGCGCATGGCGGCGGCAATCTAGGAAGAGCCCGCCGCACGGGAGGCGGGGTGGAACGGGCGTCGAGTGGCGGCAGTGTAGGCGCGGCGGAGGACGGCCTCGGCGGGCTTGCCGTTGGGAGCGAAGGTTGAGTCCTGGCCGTTGGTCGTATCGGGATCCCAGCGCCACCAGAAGACCCCCTGCAGGGATTCGCGACGGTAGGGCAAGCCGAAGAAGGCCGTGTAGAGGTTGGCCTGGAGATCGGGATCGACCTCGTGCGCCTTGACGGGATCGGCGGCACGGGGCTGAGTAGCGGCGGTGGCGGCGCTGCGATAGCCGAGCTCCGTGAAGACGACGGGTTGGTCCAGATTTCGGCCCGCGCGCCAACTCTCGATTTCTTCCAGCCAGACGTTCCAGGCGTCGGCCAGCTGGGCATGGCTGATCAGGCGATCGGCCAGCGGGAAATAGGCGTTGACGCCGATGAAGTCCAAGTCGTCCCAGTAGGGTACGGCCGCGTAGCCGCCCGCGCCTGACGTGGGGGCGTGGCTGGCCGCGTAGGTGAGCCACCCGCTGAAGCGGCGTCGGACGTCGGCGATCAATGAGCGCCATTCAGTAGCGAGAGTGGCTTCCGCGAATCCAACGTCGGTGCCGAGACTGAACAGGTCGGCACCAGAGCGTTCGGCCAAGTCAGCGTAGTGCCGCGTCATCAACGTGAAGTCAGCGAACCAGGCGCCTGGGTCCGCGGGCCGAATCTCGCCGCGCCAGACGCCGTCGTCGCTGTTCACGAACGGTTTGAGCATGACGCGCAGGCCGGCGGCGTGAGCTCGGTCGATCAGGTTGTGGATGTCTTCATCCGGGGGTGTCCGCACGGGATCCAGACGGATGCGGGATGCGCTGCGAGTCGCCTGATACCAGCCGGGAGCAATCGACACCCAGTCGGCGCCGGCCGCGGCGGACGAATCGACCAGGCGACGGGCACGCTGCTCGACAAAGTCACTTCCGGATAGCCCCGCCAGGGTCACGCCATGCATGAAGGGGGCGCTCGTAGGATCGCGGCGGCTGACGCCGGCCAGGCCACAGGCGGTGAAGGAAGCGCCGGCGGCGGTAAGCGCCGCGCCGGTCAGGAGCGTCCGGCGGCCGATTTTGGCCGTTTCGCGCCTCTTGTACGGCGCACGCAGCGCGAGAGGCTTAGACAGTGGCAGTTAGCGGCCGAGGATCCAGCGCACGTCCTCGCTCATCATCTCTTCGTTCCACATGGGGTTGAAGGTGAGGTCAATTTCGGCCTTGCGGACGTGCTCCATGGCCTCGGTTTCCTGTTTGACCTGCTGCAAGATATATGGCCCAGCCGGGCAGCCGGGAGTAGTCAGCGTCATGGTCACGGTGGCGCGTTCGTCGCCGTCGGCGGCCGCAGGCTCACCTTCGCCGGGGACGTAGGGAGCGACGTCCACCTCGTAGATCAACCCCAGGTCGACGATGTTGATGCCGATTTCGGGATCGATGACGGCGCGTAGCTGGTCTCGGACCTGATCGGGGGTTGTGGTAGCCACGGGGAATCTCGCTTTCAAGGTTCACCAGCAAGCTTGGCAGCCGGATTGGGGCGCGACAAGACCCGAACGTCTCCCTGTGACGACCGCGGAGCTACGCGGTGTAGCCGGGGAGGATGCGGACGCCGGGATAGTTGACGGCGCGGCCGGCTTCGATTTCGAGGCGGTGGTCCCATTGGACCTGGTGGACGCGGTAGTCCCAGGCATTACGATCGGTATCCCACCAGACTTCGGCCCAGTGGGCCACGCTGGCCCAATGTGGCTCATACTTCAGACCGACGCTGCCGGGGCGCAGGATGGTGGTGGTCTTGAACTCAAGCTCCAGCGGAGCGTGGATGTGGCCTACCACCATGAGGGCAGGTGGGTTCGGACCGATGAGCCGGTCGAGTTCCGCAGCGGGCGTGTCGGCCCAGATGAACTCGTGCAGGTTGACGCCATTGGCGTGGGCGAGTAACAGCTCGGGACCGTTGTCGATTTGCAGCCGCAGGCGCCTGGGCAGGGAAGCGGCGCTCGCACGCAGGTCCTCGGGGACGCGTTTCATGGTCCAATCGAACACGGCCAGGATCAGGTCGCGACGCAGCCCTCGGCCGGGCACGGTCTTGAAGGAACCGATTTCGAGGTCGCGCTCGGTGTCGCCCTTAAGCATCGTCGCGCCGGCGGCCTGCAGCTCATCCCAGGTTTCGAGCGGACGGGGGCCGCCACAGAGCTGGTCGCCGGCGGAGACGACGAGTTGAAACGGCTCGCGCGCACGGATGTCGGCCAACACCGCGCGCAAGGCGGTCAGATTGGCGTGTATGTCGGTGAGAACCGCGATTCGCATGCAGCGGCCGAGTGGTGACTAGTTCCGCGTCGGCTCCACGAAGGGGCGGCACGCGGGGAGGGGCTCGTTCAGCCTAAGCAGCGCGCGCCGTGGCTGGCAATAGATTGACGGACGGAGTTCGACCGCACGTCGTCAAGGGCCACCACAACCAGAAGTGCGACGCGGGCCATCGCATTCAAGGTGTTCCTGAGACGGTGCTGCACTTACCGCGCCCTCCACAGCCGCCAGCCCGTGGACACCAGGACCAGCGGGATGAGGACGCCGATGGCTTGCCACACCACGTCATGGGGGACGGGTACGGACTCGCCCGCCGGCAGGATCAGGAGGCGCAGCCAGTTGTGGGCAAACCAGATGGCCAGCGCGGCGTTGGCGAGGACAAGTGCCTGCGCACTCAGCCGAGCGTCGGGAGGGTGCTGGGGCGACAGGCTTACGAGGCGCCGCAGATTGAAGCCTAAGGCCACGGCAATCGCGAGGGCCGACAGGACGTTCAGGACGGCCCACACCTGCCCGGAACCCTCGTAGAGCGCACTACCTACGAACTGCGCCACGTACACGACGGTGTAGCCCAACAATACAGCGCCCACAAATTGAGTTGTCTTTCGCACGAACCGCCCCTTTCGTGTTGACGCCGATTTCCGATGGTCGCAACCCTACAAGAGAGGCTCGACCGAGCACGTCTGGAGCGCGAGCACCCCGCGAACCTATGGTAGGCTCGCGTGAGCGCGACGCCCGTCTGAGCGTCGCGTCCTTTTTGTCCCAATGCCAAAACTCAAAACCCGGAAAGCTGCCATCAAGCGCCTGCGGCGCACGCGGCGCGGAAAGATTACGTCCGCCAAGTCGTGGGCCGGCCCGTACCGGCGGCGCAAGAGCCGTCGCGCTCGGCGTGCCAAGAACCGCGAGCATTCGCTGCCGACGGGACAGCGACGGCAAGCTGAACGCCTGCTGGCCGCGAACTGAAGACGACGCATGGCCCGAGTTAAGCGCGGGGTTACGAAGCGCCGACGTCATAAGAAGGTGCTGAAGGCGGTACGCGGCCACCGCGGTTCCCGCAGCCGGCACTACCGCGCGGCGCACGAGGACCTGATGCACGCGCGGCAGTACGCCTACCGCGACCGGCGGGCGCGCAAGCGGCAGATGCGGCGCCTCTGGATCATGCGCATTAACGCCGGCGCCCGCCTGCATGGGCTGACCTATAGCACATTCATGCGCGGTCTGCAGGAAGCCAACGTGACGCTGGACCGCAAGGCACTGGCGGACCTGGCGGCCAACGAACCGGCGGCCTTTGAAGCTCTCGCCGAAACGGCCCGGGCCGCGGCCTAGACCGCTAAGCGGCCGCGCGGGCACGATCCCGCCGTGATCACCAGCGTTCGCAACCCGCACGTAGCCCTGGCGCGCCGCCTGCATCGCGCCTCGGTTCGACAGCGGGACGGTCTGATCCTATTGGAAGGTCCCCGGCTGGTGCTGGAAGCCGCCCAAGCCGGGATTCTGCAGACCGTGATGGTGGCGGACTATCCCAAGCCCGACGTGAAGCTGGCATCGGACGCGGCCGCGGAAGCCGGGGCGCGGGTGCTGACGGCCGCGCCGCACGTGCTGGCGGCGGCTGCGGACAGTGCCTCGCGACAAGCGATAGTGGCCATCGGCCGCCGTCCGCAGGTCGCCGACCTTGACGGCACGCCGCTGGTCCTGGTGATCGACGGCGTGCAGGACCCGGGGAACGTCGGGACGCTGGTCAGGTCAGGCGCGGCGGCCGGGGCGACGCTGATCGCTCGCACGCCGGGGAGCGCCGACCCCTTCGGGCCCAAGGCTCTGCGCGCGGGGGTGGGCGCACACTTCCGAGTGCCAATTCGAGACTCGGCCACTCCTGCAGACCTGCAGCCGCTGTCGAAAGACGTTGCTTTCTACGTCGCAGCGGCCGACGCCGAGCGCGACTATCACGGAATTGACTGGACCGGCCCCTGCGGTCTGGTGGTGGGCGCTGAGACGAGGGGCGTGTCGTCGGCGTGGCGAGCCGCCTGTCGGGGTACGGTGAAAGTGCCGATGCTGCGTAGCGTGGAATCGCTGAACGCGGGGGCCGCGGCCGCCGTTATCCTGTTCGAGGCCGCGCGGCAGCGCGCGGCACTCCCCCAGAGCTGACCCCACGGTGCAAGAGCGACTTGACGCCCTGCTGAGCGCCGCGCGCGCCGAGTTGTCCGTCGCCACGGACGACGCGGCGCTGGAGCAGTGGCGCGTGACGCACCTGGGGCGCCGCAGCGAAGTCACCGGCTTACTGCGTTCGGTGGGCAGCCTGCCGCGCGAGGAGCGGCGCGCCGCCGGCCAGGCCGCCAACGCCGCTCGACGCGAACTGGAAGCGGCCTTCGAGACCCGCCAGTCCGAGCTGCGGCGCAGCGCCGACGGCGCGCAGGTAGACGTCACTATGCCGGGGTATCCGGTGCGCCTGGGCAGCCTGCACCCGCTGACGCGCACGCTGCGCGAGATCCGGCGCGTGCTGGCGCCGCTGGGTTTCCGGGCCGTCAGCGGCCCCGAGGTGGAGTGGGATCGCTACAACTTCGAGCTGCTGAACATCCCGGCGGACCACCCGGCGCGGGACATGTGGGACACCTTCCACGTCGACGACAAGGCCCGGCCGGGCGAACTCTTGCTGCGAACCCACACGTCCCCGGTGCAAGCGCGGGTGATGGAGCAGATCCAGCCGCCGGTGCGGGTGATCGTGCCGGGGAAGGTCTATCGCTACGAGGATCGCTCCGCCAAGAACGAGGCAGAGTTCATGCAGGTCGAGGGCCTGGCTATCGACGAGCACATCACCATGGCCGACCTGCGGGGAACCCTGACCCATTTCGTGCGAATGATGTTCGGTCCGGACCGGGAGTTGCGGATTCGGGCCAGCTACTTCCCGTTCACGGAACCCAGCGCAGAAGCCGACATGTCGTGTCACGCCTGCGGCGGTAAGGGTTGCTCGGTCTGCGGCGGGACCGGGTGGATCGAAATCCTGGGTTCGGGGATGGTGCATCCGAAGGTGCTGGCCGACGTGGGCTATGACCCGGACGTGTACCAGGGGTTCGCCTTCGGCATGGGCGTGGAGCGGATTGCGATGCTCAAGTACGGCGTGACCGACATCCGGTCCTTTTACCGCAACGACCTGCGGTTCCTCCGGCAGTTGCGCTGAGCCATGCGCGTTCCCTTCGAATGGCTGCGCGAACTGACGGGGATCGAGGCGTCGGTCGACGACGTGGCCACCCGCCTGACCAACGCGGGCTTCGAGGTCGGGGCCATCCATCGCGCCGGCGAACACTGGGACCGAGTGGTGGTGGGCGAAGTCGCGCGCATCGACCCGCACCCCAACGCCGACCGACTGAACCTGCCGACCGTGAACACGGGCAGCGAGGAGATCCAGGTGGTGTGCGGGGCGTGGAACTTCGAGGTTGGCGACCGGATCGCTTTCGCGCCGGCAGGCGCCACGCTCTGGGACCCATATGCCGACGAGCCGGTGCTGAAGGAGCTGAAGCCGACGCGGATCCGCGGCGTGGTCTCGCGCGGCATGTTGTGCTCGACCAAAGAACTCGGCATCAGCGACGACCACGAGGGCATCCTGGTGCTGGACGCCGACGCGCCGCTGGGCCGGCCGCTGGCCGAGGCGCTGGGCGGCGAGGTGCTGGAGTTCGAGCTCAAGGCCAACCGGCCGGACGCGCTGTCGGTGCTGGGGATTGCCCGCGAAGCGGCGGCCTTGTACGGGACCAAGGTTCGCTCGCCGATACCGGAGGCTCGTCCGAACAAGGATGGGTCGAGCGAGTCCGTCGTGCTCGGAATCGAAGACGCGGCGCTCTGCGCGCGGTATTCGGCCGCCCTGGTCCGCGACGTGCAAGTGGGCGAGTCGCCGGCCTGGATGCGGGATCGGCTGGAGCAGGCGGGGGTGCGTCCGATCAGCACGATCGTCGACGCCACGAACTACGTGATGCTGGAACTGGGCCAGCCGCTGCACGCGTTTAACTGGGACACGGTGCGGGGCGGCTTCATCGGGGTGCGGACGGCGCAGCCGGGCGAGCGCCTGGTGACGCTGGATGGTCAGGACCGCGAGCTGACGCCCGAGACCCTGTGCATTGTGGACGCCGAGGGCCCAGTGGCGCTCGCTGGTGTGATGGGCGGCCTGGACACCGAGGTCACCGAGAAGACCTCGACGGTTTTGTTGGAGTCGGCCACGTTTGATCCGATCAGCATCCGGCGCACGGCGCATCGCCTGAACCTGCGTAGCGAGGCGTCGCGGCGCTTCGAGAAGGGCCTGCCGCCCGAACTGACGGTGCTGGCGCTGCGGCGCTGCGTGCAGGTGATCGAGGAGATTGGCGCGGGCCGAGGCGAGTTCCTGACCGCCGACGCCTATCCGGCGCCCTCAGACCCGGCGCCGGTATCGCTGGCGTTCGACCGCATTGAGCGGCTGATGGGCGTGGCCTACGACCGCAGCGAAGTCCGGCAGACGCTGAGCGCGCTGGAATTCGGGCTGGATGAAGACGGGGACGAGTTGTGCGTGACGCCGCCGTTCTGGCGTCGCGACGTGACCGCGCCGGCGGACGTCGTTGAGGAAGTGGCACGCCTGGTCGGCTACGAGCGCATCCCCGACACCCTGCCAACCGGCCAAGTGATGGACCTGGCGCCGGGTGAGATCGACGAACGCGACGACGAGGTCCGGGATGTGATGGCGGGCATGGGGTTTGCCGAGTGCGTGACCTACGCGCTGACCAGTGAGGCGCGCATGGCGCGGCTGGTGCCGCCGGACCTGCTGGACGTACCGCCGGAGGCTCCGCTGGGCGACGCCGACGCCTGGGCCGCCATGCGCGAGACGGCAATGAACGACGCCGGACGCACCCTGACCGACCGGCTGTTGCCCCTGGACCGCGAGCCGCTGCGGCTGCGCAACCCGCTCTCCACGGAAGAGAACGCGCTGCGGCTGACCGGCCTGGGCACCATGCTTGAAACCCTTCGCGCCAACCGGCGCCACGCCGACCGCGACCTGCTGCTCTTCGACTATCAGCCCACGTTCCTGGCGCGCGACGGAGACCTGCCGGAGGAACCGAACTTCCTGACGGCGGTAATCGGCGAACGAGTCAGCGCAAGCCGCTGGAACGAAACCGGGACCGTGGAACTGCCGTTTGTACGCGGGGTGGTGGACGAATTGCTGTCACGCTCTGGCGTACCCGTCGCCGAGGCCAGTCACGACGGGCTTCAGCACCCCACGTTTGCCGCCGGCGCGGCGGCCGCCGTCACCTCCAAGGGACGGCTGCTGGCCGCCTACGGCGAAGTGGACGCCGAAGTCGCCGCGGCGTTTGACCTGGACGAGCGGACGTGGGCGCTGCTGGTGGACATGCCTGCCGTTCGGGAGGCTTCAGCCGGCGCGCCATTGTTCAGCGCCTGGTCGGAATACCCGTCCGCCCTGCGCGACCTGGCGATCGTCGTCGACGCCGAAGTAACGCAGGCCGAAGTTCAGGACTCCATCCAGCGCGCCGGCCGCCCGCTCCTCCAGTCAGCCCGTCTCTTCGACGAGTACCGTGGCGAACAAATCCCCGCCGGCAAACGCAGCCTCGCCTACGCCCTCAGCTACGCCGCGCCGGATCGAACCCTGACCGACAAGCAGGCCGATCGGGCGCACAACCGGGTGGTGCGGGCGTTGCAGCACCGGTTGGGGGCGGAACTGCGCGGCTAGACGAGACCCTCTTTGAGAGTCAGCCATACGCCGACTTGAATCCGGCATAGCGCCGCGGACACCCTACAGCCGAGCGCCGCGCCGCGTCCGCCAGCCCCTGTTAGGGCGCTAGCGCCTATTCCTCGAAGGTGACGCTGGCGGCGTGGAGTTCGTCGGGGCAGGCGCGGTCGATGGGGACGGGGGTGGGGAGGTTGTTCTGCTGGATGTAGCCCTTGTCGGCCAGCCAGGCTTCCACTTCCTCGCCGCTGACGTCGGCCAGCATGCGGCCGTCCACGACCACGCAGGGTGAGAGCGGCTGGCCGCTCCGGGCGACCATCTCGTAGTAATTGGCCGCGTTGTTGATGATGTCCTTGTCCTCGTAGTCCAGGCTGTACTTGTCCATCACGGCGCGCACGCCGGCGCTCCAGCCACAGACGGGCTTCAGGTAGGCGGTGATGGCGGGCTGTTCGGTTGTCATGGGATTCACTCTCGCACGGGAGAAACGGGCTTCCCGATTCTGGCAGACCGGAGCGGCGGCGGGAAGAGGAGCGGCCCGGAGTTGACCGGCGATTGAGGAGCCGCCACGCTGCGGGTGCCGCGCTGGAGAGGATGACCGGCATGACGCGACTGAACGTGGGCGACCGATTTCCCGAACTGACGGGGCGCTGGGACGACGGCCGACCGGCCCGCATACCGGACGAACTGGACACCGGGCCCGCGGTGCTCTTGTTCTACCGCGGCCACTGGTGATCGCATTGCCGGCGGCAGTTGGTCGCCTATAGCTACGTGCTGGACGCGTTCACCGCGCTGGGCGTGCAGGTGGTGGGACTGTCGGTCGATTCGGCAGCCGACGCCGCGGCGACGCGCGAACGTTTGCAGGTGGACGTACCGCTGGTGGGCGACCTGGCCTACCCGGACTCGGTGGACATCCTGGGGGGTTACCGGAACGAGGACCGGCAGTCGCACCAGGCCACGGCCTTTGTGCTGGACGCCGACCGCCGCGTTGAACACGCCGTGTACAGCGCCACCAACGTCGGGCGCCTGATGCCCGAAGAAGTGCTGCGGATCCTCAGCTAACCGCGGTCAGACCAGGTTAGGGTTGACGCTCGACCACTCGTCGATGGGCGGGATGATCCCCATGCCGATGGTCTCGTCGCGCAGCGCCTGAAGATGGGCGTATGCGACATCGAGTTCGGCCTGTTCGGCGGCGTCACCCGTTGGCATGGACCAGTTCACGCCGTCCGGCCCCAGTTCGGCCGGCATGGCCATCATCACGTGCGAGTACGGCTCACCGGTGAGGTAGGCGCCGCAGGGCCACTCGAAGGTCGAACCGCCGGCGGTGGCGTGCACCATCATGGCCGTCTGGTGACCGGGCGACTGGAACGACGAGCGCCCGCGCAGCTTGATGATGCGGGAGCCGCCGTCCAGCACGTCCTGGCGAATGCCTGCCCAACCGTCGGCATCGAGCCCAATCCCATTGACCGTAGCTCCTGCGATGACGTCGTTCAGCAGCACGCCGTCAATGCGCGTTTCGCCCTTGAACAGCGCCATTTCCTGGCCGTGGCCGCCGTAGGTGCGGCAGCCGGTGACCCGGGATTGGGACACGCCGAAGTGTTCGGCCAGGCGGGTCTGCAGGCGGGTGCTGTCCAGGCCGGCCAGGGTGCTGACGCGCGAGGCCGGCAGGCCGGAGTGGACGAGCGTGACCAGCCCGGTGACGTCGGCCGGATTGAAGACGATCACGACCAGCTTGGCACTGGGCGCGTTCGCAGCGATGTCCTGGCCCAGTTGAGCGGCGATCTCGGCGTTGCCGCGTAGCAGGTCTTCGCGCGTCATCCCCTCGCGGCGCGGCGCGCCCCCGGAACTGAGCACGTAGGCCGCGTCGGTCAGAGCTTCCGCTGCATCGGTGGTCCAGGTGACCTCGGCGTCGGGGAAGCCGCAGTGGTGAATCTCGGCCGCGGCGCCTTCCAGGCCCGGGCCGAACGGGTCGTACATAGCGATGCGATTGGCGGCGCCAGTGGCCAGCAGGGACTGGACGATGTTGGACCCCACAGCGCCGGCAGCGCCCATGACCGCGACCTTGTCGTTGGTGACGTAGTTCATGGCCGCCGGCGTCAGGCCTTCATGCCGGCGAGGGCGTCGCTGGCGGCGGTGCTGAGCATGCGCAGGTCGTTGCCGAAGTCGATCAGCGTGAAACCCTGGTGGACCAATTCGCGGGCCTTGGCCACGTCCGAAATCGGCGTGCCGGCAGGCTTCCCGTTGGCCTTGGCGCCGGCCAGGATCGCGTCGATGGCGGCCACGTGGTCCGCGTCCACAAAGGCCTGGGACGTACTAAGGCCCATCGAAATGGCCAGGTCGTTGGGCCCGATGAAGGCCACGTCAATACCATCCACGGCCATGATGGCCTCGATGTTGTTGACGCCTTCCATGTCCTCGATCTGCGGGCAGACCAGGAGCTCGTCGTTGATGCGGTCGCGGTCGGCCATGTTGATGGTGGCGCGGCCGGAGCCGGCGGAGCGGTGGCCGATGGGGGGATAGCGGCAGGCGTCGGCAATGGCCTCGGCCTGTTCAACCGTGCTGACGTGGGGAACGATCACGCCCATGGCGCCAGCGTCCAGCGTGCGGGCCAGCACGACCCGGTCGTGCGACTCCACGCGGGCCATGGGGATGCCGCCGCGCGACTCGATGGCGCGGAAGGCCTCGGTGGTGGTGCCGATGTCCCATTGCGCGTGCTCCACATCCACGGCCAGCCACTCGTAGCCGGCCACGACGAGCGCCTCGGCGGCGATGGGCGACACCAGGTTGAGGAACGAACCGTACGAGGGCTGACCGGCCTGGATCTTCTGTCGGACGGGGTTGGGGAATTGCACTAGAAGTCACTCCTGCTACTGCGACACAAAGCTGGATTGATTGTGACGCACGGATGGGGGGCTGTCAGTCGGTTCTGAGGACGACTCACGCGCCTACACTGGCTGTAGCGAGTAATCCTGGAGATTCATGAATGCAGACCGAGATCGAGTACAACCCGGCCTACACGATGCTGACGCTGGAGCTGTCCAGCGGCGAGTCGGTGAAGGCAGAGCCGGGGGCCATGGTGGCCCAGCAGGACGTGGAGATGACCACCGGCATGGGCAGCGGCGGGGTATTCGGCGGCCTGAAGCGCATGATGGGCGGCGAGTCCTTCTTCGTGAACACCTTCACCTGCGAGGGCCCCGGCAACGGCTGGGTGAGCCTCGCGCCTCCCGTGCCCGGGGACATCGTGGGTCACGAGTTGGGCGCGGGTGAAAGCCTGATTGTCCAGTCGGGCTCCTTCCTGGCTTCCACGGGCGGCGTGGAGTTGGACACTAGTTTCTCGGGCGGGCGCGGTCTGTTCAGCGGCGAGGGCCTGTTCCTGCTGCGCGCCCACACCGACAGCGGCGGCACGATCTGGTTCGACTCCTACGGCGCGGTCAAGGAACTGGAAGTTACGCACGGCTCCGAACTGGTGGTGGACACCGGCCACATGGTGGCCTTCACGGAGGGCGTGGACTACAGCATCGGCAAGGTGGGCGGCATCCGCTCGCTGATCGGCGGCGGCGAGGGCTTGGTCATGAAGTTCCGGGGCAAGGGCACCGTGTGGGTACAGAGCCGGAACATCTCGGCGCTGGCCAACTCGCTAATTCCGTTCCTACCGAAGCCGACTTCCAGGTAAGACGAGGCCCGCCGCGGCGGGCCGGCCTTCCGCAGCTACCGCCGCCGGACCCTAGCCGGTAAGGCAGGCCATCACTGGGTCGTAGTCGGGCAATTCCGGCACGTCTGGGGCAGTCTCGATGTGGGCGACGTTGCCATCCGGGTCGACCACGATGACCACGCGATTGGCGATGTTCATGCCCTCAAGCAGCACGCCGTAGGCGCTGGCCGTGGCTCCGAGCGGGTTGAAGTCGCTCAGCACCGGATAGCTCACGCCGGTCTGCTCGGCCCAGGCCTGTTGCGACCAGCCGTTGTCCGTGGAGATCGCGACCGTCACCGTGCCCTCGAGCCCGGCCAGCTTGTCCTCGATGATCGGGAGCTGGTTGCTGCATGTCGGCGAGAACGCCGCCGGCACGAAATTAATCACCACGGTCGAGCCGCGATGGTCGCTCAGCTTGAACGGCTCTTCGCCCCTGGGCTTCGATGGAAGCTCGAAGTCCGGAGCCTCGTCACCAACCTTCAATGTCGCTGTTTCAGACATCACACGCCTCCCACAGAAGTTCTAGCCGCGATCGTACGGGCCGGCGCGCCGGCTGGCTATTGGTAGGCGGAGGCCTGCATGCCGAACCAGGTGGCGTAGGTGCCGTCGAGGGCGATGAGCTCCTCGTGCGTTCCGTGCTCGGAGACCCGGCCGTCCTCGATGACGTAGATCCGGTCAGCCATGCGCACGGTGGAAAAGCGGTGCGAAATAAGCACGGCCATGCGTCCGGCCACCAATTCCTTGAAGCGCTGGAAGACCTCGTACTCCGAGCGGGCGTCCAAGGAGGAGGTCGGCTCATCGAGGATCAGGAGCTGGGCGTCGCGCATGTAGCCGCGGGCCAGGGCAATCTTCTGCCACTCGCCGCCTGAGAGTTCCGTACCGTCGCCCCACCAGCGGCCCAGGGTGGTCTCGTAAGTCCGGGGCAGGCCCTCGATGGCCTCGGCGGCGCCGCTGCGGTGGGCGGCCGACTCGACCAGACCCGGCGTGTCCTTCAGCGGCAGGTTGCCGTAACCGATGTTGTCGCCGGCAGTGGCGTGGTAGCGCACGAAGTCCTGGAAGATCGCCCCGATCTGGCTGCGCACGCTGGCCACGTCGTAGACGCGCATGTCGAGCCCGTCGATCAGCACCCGACCGGCGGATGGGTCGTAAAGCCGGGTCAGCAGCTTGACGATGGTGGTCTTACCCGCGCCATTGGCGCCGACCAGCGCGATGGTCTCGCCTTTGTTCACCTTCAGGTTGATGCCGCGCAACACCGGTTCGCGGACGCCCGGATAGCTGAAGTTGACGTCGCGGAGCTCGATCCCGTCCTTGATCGGCCGGGGCACCGCGTGGCGGCCGGGGTCGGGGCGAATGTCCGGCTCGAAGGCCAGGAAGTCGAAGAGGTTGGTGAGGAACAGGTTGGCCTCGTACATCGAATTCACGCTGGCGAAGATCATCCGCAGGCGTTCCTGGGTCTGGACCAGGGCCTGGTGATAGAGCGTCAGGTCGCCCAGGGTCAGGCGGCCGGCGATGGTGGCCAGCGCCACGAAGATGTAGAGCCCGGAGGCGGTGCCGGCCGAGAGGATGCCCAGCACGAAGGTGACGCTCTCGCGCGAGATGGTCAGCTTGCGGTTCTCCCGGTAGAAGCGGGCGAAGGTGCGGCGGTACTGGTCGAGCAGGTGGCCGCCCAGGTCGAAGAGCCGGACTTCCTTGACCGTCTCGTCGGACGTCATCACGTAGCCCAGGTACCAGAGCCGGCGCGCGTCCGGGGCGCGGCGCCACTGCATGCCGTGACTGAGCCGGGCGAACCACATGTCCGCGCCGAGGTAGGGGATCGAGGTGACCGCCACCACGATCAGAATCCACCAGGCCAGCGAGGCCAACAGCGCCGAAACCGAGACCAGCTGGATGACGCTGCCAACGAGCGAAAAGGTGTTGGTGACCAGGCCGGTCGGTCGCATGTTGGCTTCGCGGCGGGCCCGTTCCAGCATGTCGTAAAAGGTTGAGTCCTCGAAGTAGGCCAGGTCCAGGGTCTCGGCCTTCTCGAGGATCATGATGTTGATCCGGTTCGAAAAGCGGTCGCCCAGCATGGCCCGCAGGGCGCTGCCGCCGTGGTCGAGCGCGGTGGCGGCAAGGGCAAGGGCCAGCTGCAGCACCACCAGCATGACAACGCGGTTGACCGACTCATCGGCGCCGCCAGCGGCGATGGCCTCAACGACCGCGTCGATTACCAGCTTGGTCAGCCAGATCGTGGCCGCGGGGATGAGGGCCCGAACGCCCGTGATGCCGGCCACGCCGGCCGTAAGGCCGGGGCTGGTCCGCCAGACCATGCCCAAGACGCGCGGCGTGTAGGCAAAGGTCGTGCTGAGGGCGCGCAGGTACTCGCGCGGACTGAAGCCCGCACGTCCCGACGGAGGACCGCGTCGAAAGCCCATGCGGTTGAGGGGCCGGGGAACTAACGAGGACTAGAGGCTAGCAACCGGCGGGCGCGGGCCTAGGTAGGGTTCGTCACCAATCGCGTGGCTGGGTAGTGAGCCGCCCAGGCAAACCAGAAGGGTGCGTTGTGTACGAGCGGCGGCAGTTGCGCGCCGGCAAGAGCGCCCGACAGGGCGCGGCCACTCAGGCTCCAGACGCTGCCTGTTTCGCGGTCGCGGACCACGCCGTCGGCGAATGTGAACGTCAGCACGCGGTCACGGACTTCGCGGCCGTGCGCGGCGGCCATGCCCACGTCGCGCGAGTCGGCTATTCGAGGCGCATCCAGGACGGATAGGACGCCAGGAGACCACAAGGCCACAACGGGCTGTCCGCCGACCTCAACGTTGATTGCGCGTTCGCTCGCCAGGTGATCGAATGCGAAGGCTGCGGCCTCGCCGCCCACTTCCAACGCCAGGACGCGCGCGGTTGGCGGGAGCCGGCGGTCGGGGGTGCCATTGACAGACAGCGGGGGATCCGAATGTCTTTCGTAGCCCGGATAGTTTGTGGCGCCGTAGTCCGCGCTGTCGTCGCGCTCGGGACGGCTCCTAGAGTCGAGTACCCGGCCTTGGGGGAACGCCTTCCTGAACGCCGCGTAGCTCACCAGCAGCGATGGGCGTGGCCGAAGCTGAAGGCCGGTAAGGTCACCAACAATGGCCTCGCCGGTGAACTGGCGCCACCAGCTTTGCGTCAGCGAGTCCCACAGGAGCCGACCGCCACGGTCCAGGGCGTCGGCGGCACGGAAGCGCATGGCCGCGCCCAGCAAGCGACGCTCGACCACCCGCGCCGCGTTGGTGCGCGGGTCGTAGGTGACCAGAATCGGCCGACCCTCGACCTCGTCGTTGACTATTTCGTGCCAGACAAGAAACCGAAGGGGATAGGCACGTGCGGTTTGTCCGACGGTGAACTGAATGACGGGCTCGCGAGGGTCCAGAAAGGCATTCGCCACATCGATTTCGTCGAAGCGAGGTACATCGATTGGATAAGCGCGGAATCGTTCGAGGTCGTTGGTTTGAAGTCTGGAGAGGGGAACGCTGGCGATCTGGAAGTTGGTGGTCCAACGCATGCCGCGCAACTCATCGGCGCGCCGCATGTCGGCCGGTGTGGCCGCCACGAGCGTCGCCTCGCGAGCAGCGAGCACCTGTGGCGGAAGGCGCATCCGGCTGGCCGCGCCGGCGACCGAGGTGTGCGGTGGAATCACGGCCGTGAAGGGCGGCTGCTCCGCCGTGCTGGTCTCAGCGTTTGGCGTGCTGCCGGATTCGCGCGGCGTCGTCTCCCCGCAGGCGACGATGAGGCCGGTCGCCGAGGCCAGGGCCAGTAGCCGCCGGCGGTCCATCCGCGCGTTCAGGAAGCGGCGCTGGCGGTGTAGACGCGTGTTGCCGGCCTGAAGGCGGCCCAGGCGAACCAGAAGTGGTTGGCGTGCACCACGGGCGGCAGTGCCGCGCCGGCCAGCTCTCCGCTCAGCGCCCGGCCTGTGATGTCCCACGTCGATCCGGTCTCCTGATCGGTGAACGCGTCATCCTTGATGACGAAAGTTAGTTCGCGACCGTCGACCTCGCGTCCATAGGCAACCCCCGATCCGACCGCGGTGGAGGTAGCGATGTCTGACTTATCCAGCGCGGACACGGTGTTGGGTGTCCAGAGCACGACGATCTTCTCACCACCAACCGAATCGTTGACCACGCGCTGCTGGCCCAGCACAGAGAACGGGTAGGCGACGGCCTCACCGTTGATCTCCAACGCAACGACACGTTCGGTCGCCCGAAAGCGGGTGTCCAGGCGGCCCTGGAATAGGAAGGGTCGTTCCTCCAAGCGGCCGTCGGACTGGAATGGCCGGTCGTCGACGGTGTCGTAGCCACCGTACGGATTGCGGCCATAGGGACGCGAGAACCCCGTGTCCTGGGAGAGCACCTGACCGTCGCGAATCGCAGCCTTGAATTCGTCGAAGGAAATCAGCTGCGACGGCACAAAGTCCAGCGTGACCCCTGCCAGATGACCAACCAGGCCCTCGCCGGTCAACTGCTGCCACCAGGTCTCGGTGACGTCGTCCCACATGATGAGGTCGCTGTTGCGCAGGTTGCCGGAGACGCCGAAGCGCAGGACCGAGCCGAAGACTTCGCGGTCGAACACCACAGAGGAGTTGCACAGGGGACAGAATGTGACGGCGACCGGCCGGCCGCCGATGACGTCGTTGACAATCTCGTGGTAGGTCAGGATCTGCAGCGGGTAGGCGCGCGCCTCGCCGTTGACGCGAAGCGCGACTACGGGCTCGTGACCGGCGACAAACTGCACGGCTTCGGCGAAGTCAGTGAACTTGGGATTGTCGATGGGCGGAATGCCGTCGCGCGGCACACCGCCGGAGAAGATCTCGTCGAAGTGGACCAGCGATGTCTCGAAATCGGTCTTCCAGCCAATGTTGCGCCACGCAGTCGCGGAGAGCTGGTCGCGGTCGCTCAGGGTGACCAGCCGATCGGCCCGCGCGGCCAGGATGTCGGCGGGCACCGCGATGGGGCTGTCGGAGGCCGTGGCCGGCGCGGGCGGGAGAATGCCGACATCGCCCTGCGCCTGCCGCACGCGGGCGGCGATGTCGGGGAGCCGGGTTCCGGCTGGGGGGCCGGAGGCGGGCGTCGGGGCCGCCGCCTGCGTAGCTACCGGCGCTCCCGTGGGCGCGGATGGCGGGGAAGCCGTTGCCTCTGCGGTAGGCGCGGGCGGGGGTGTTTCTTCGCCGCAGGCGGCCAACACGCCGAGTGCGGCGCCGCCCAGCGCGGCCGACAGCAAACGGCGGCGCGTCAGGTGGATCGGTGTCTTCATGCGTAATCAGTGGTCGGAGTCTTCAACTTAACGTACGGCGACCGAACCGCCTCATCGGGAAGTATTCGAACACAGGCGGCGCCCACGGTGGGCAGACGTGGATTCAGAGTCCCTGGGCGGATGCGCTGTGGAAGACATCCACGCCGGCGCCGAGGCCGCCGTCGGCGTCGCGCAGGATGATGGCGGGACTGGCGAAGGCGGTGCGGCCGGGATAAATCGGAACGCGAACGTCCCAGCCGCGCGACCGCAGGTTGCCGATGGTCTCGTCGCCAAAGCGCGGATCCACCGTGACCCAGGGGGTGCTGGCATCCAGGCGCGGCGCGGCCACGGCGTCCTGGGCACCCATACCGAAGTCGAACACGTGCGCGATGAGCTGGGTGAGGCAGTTGGTAATGCGCCGCCCGCCGGAGGCGCCCACGGCCAGCGTGCGGCCGTCGGTCGCGCGCACGATGGTGGGCGTCATGTTGTTGAGGCCGGTGCGGTTGGGAGCGACCGAGTTGGGACGCCCGGGCACGGGATCGAACCAGAACATGCCGTTGTTCCAGGCGATGCCGGTCTCGCCCGGCACGACCTCCGAGCCCCAGGCGCCGCCAAGGGTGTTGGTAAGCGACACCAGCATCCCGTCGGCGTCGGCGGTGCAGAGGTGGGTGGTGGAGGTCTCCGACTTCTGGCGCTCGAGCGCACGGGCCGGATCCTGGTATGCCCAGGCGTCGCCGGCGTCGGGGATGGGCGGCGGAGCGCTGGCATCAATCCGGCTGGCGCGCGTGGCGGCGTAGTCCTTTGAAGCCAACGCGTCCCAGGGGGCGTCGGCTCGCTCGGGGTCCGTCATGAACTCGAAGCGGTCGGCGAAGGCCAGGCGGGACGACCAGAGATAGGCGTGCAGGCGGTCCACGTCGTCATGCGCCATTCCGGAGGAGACGGCGTGCTCGTAGATGTTGAGCGTCTCGATGGTGGTGGGTCCGGCACAGCCGGGACCCGGCGTGAGGACTTGGTTGCCTCGGTAGGTGGTAGTCAGCGGCGGTGCGACCGTGGCGCGGTAGGCCGCCAGGTCGGCGCGTTCGATAACCCCGTCGTTGGCGGCGCAGGCGGCGGCGATGGCCGCGGCGATATCGCCCCGGTAGAAGGCCTCCACCCCGTCCTTCGCCAGCACCTCCAGCGTGACCGCGAGTTCCGGCTGGGTGATGCGGATTCTTTCCATGTGGTCGGACTGGGGCGGCTCGGCGTTGGGGTAGAAGTTCCGCTGGAGTTCGGGGTGACGTCGGGCGGCGGCCGCGGTCCCTTCCATGTACATCAAGTCGAACCAGCCGAGCTCAAAGCCCCCACTGGCCAGCTCGACGGCAGGGAGCACCAATTCGCGCCAGGGCAGGCGGCCGTGCCGCTCATGCAGCAGGCCAAGGCCGGCCACGGCGCCCGGCACGCCCATGGCGCGGTAGCCATGGATGTTGACGTCGTCCACCACGCCGTCCCAGAGGAAGGCGCTGACGTTGCGGCGTCCGTCGCGCGGATAGCGGTCTGTCGTCGCGCCGGAACCGGACCGCATGGGAAAGGCCACGACTTCTGCCAGATCGAGTCCGGCAACCACGGCATACCCGCCGCCGCCGATGCCGCTGCTCCAGGGTTCGACCACACCGACGGCGAGGGCAGCCGCCACCGCCGCATCCACGGCTGATCCGCCAGCAGTCAGCACGTCCACGCCAACGGCGCTGGCCGCCTCGTGCTTGGTGGCCACCATGCCGTGGCGTCCGCGGGCTTCGGACTTCTCGATGGTGAGTTGGGTGCGCAGGTCCGACATTAGTGAAGCGCCGCCTCGGCAAACAGGGCGCTGACCGACTCGCCCGTGTGGATGCGGCGAATGGCCTCCGCCAGCATCGGCGCCACCGAAATCACTCGGATCTTGCCGCTCGGCAGGCCCGGATACAGGGGCACGCTGTCCGTCACGACCATCTCTTCCAGCGGCGAGTCCTCGATCAGGTCGTAGGCCTGGTCCACGAACACCGGGTGAACACAGGCGCCGTAGATGGCCCGCGGACTGTGGCGCAGGATTTCACGCAAACCCTCGCGGATGGACTGCCCGGTTACGACCTCGTCTTCGACGTAGAGCACGGTGCGGCCGCGCACGTCGCCGGCCAAGCCGCGAATGGTCACGTCGGAGGTAATCGGGTCCCGGAACTTGTCCAGCACGGCCAACTGGGTGCGCAGACGCCGGGCGCATTCGCTGGCCGTCTTGATGCGTCCAGTATCGCCCACCACGACCAGGTCGTCGATGCCCAGTCCGGCGAAGTAGTCCGTGAGCAACGGCATGCCCGTGAGGTGGTCGCTGGGCATGCTGAAGAATCCGCCGATTTGGTCGGCGTGCAGGTCCAGCGTCAGCACCCGGTCGGCCCCGGCGGTGGCCAGCAGATCCGCCACCAAGCGGGCGGAAATTGGCACGCGCGGCTGGTCCTTCTTGTCGGAGCGCATATATGGGAAGTAGGGCAGCACGGCCGTTACGCGCGCGGCCGAGGCGCGGCGCATGGCGTCGATGGTGATGAAGAGTTCCATCACCGAGTGGTTGACCGGACGCCGCGACGTCTGCACGACGAATACGTCGGCTTCGCGCACGTTTTCCATCACCCGGACGAACGTGTTGTCGTTGCCGTACTCGAAAATCTCGATCTCGCCGGGTTCGCAGCCCAGTTCGCGGCAAATTCCGTCGGTCAGCACCGGGTGTCCCCGGCAGCCGAACACCATCAGCCCGTCGTCCCCCATGCCGTTCCCCCGCCCGCGCAGCGCCACGGACTAGCGTATCGGGTCGTAGCAGACGACGACCGGCGTCACGGCGTGGCGGAGCACGTGGGTGGCGGTGCGGCCCAGGTCGCAATCGTGTTCGCCCAAGAAGCGATGCGCGCCGACCACGATCGTGTCGGCCTCTTCGTCGAGGCTGGTCCCGACGATGGCACTGAACGCGGAGCGCGCCTGCTTGATCTCGGTGCGTACCGGCGCGCCGTTGGACGGCAGCAGGCGCCGGGCGTTATCCAGCACCGCCTCAGCCTGACCGAGCATCTCGTCGCTGGAGACGTTCACAGGCAGTCGGTGGCTGACCTCGATCACATGCAGCAGCAGGACCGAGGTGTCATGTGCGCGTGCCAGAAGGGCCGCGGTGGTAACCACCGCCTCGTCCATGTGCTGGCCGCTGACGGCGGCGATTACCGGGTTCTGGTTGGACGCCATGCCATAGGGCGAGGCTAGGTCGCAACAGCTTCCTGGGCGTGCCCGCTGCCGTTTGCCTGGGTGCCGGCCGGCCGCTCGAGCAGCAGTTCGCGCAGTTCGGCGTCCAGCTCCCGGGCAACGTCGAGGTTCTCTCGCAGGAAGGCCTTGGCGTTCTCACGCCCCATGCCCAGGCGAATGTTGTCGTAGCTGTAGTGCGCGCCGCTCTTGGTGAGCACGCCGTGATCCACGCCGAGGGTCAGCAGGTCGCCCTCGGAGGAAATGCCCTGCCCGAACATCATGTCGAACTCACAGAAGCGGAACGGCGGCGCGACCTTGTTCTTGACGACTCGCACGCGCGTGCGCGCGCCGATGACGTCGGTGCCCTTCTTGATCTGCCCGATGCGCCGGATATCCAGGCGGACCGACGAGTAGAACTTGAGCGCGCGGCCGCCGGGCGTGGTTTCCGGGTTGCCGAACATGACGCCGATCTTCTCGCGCAACTGGTTGATGAAGATCACGATGGTGCGCGAGCGGCTGATGTTGGCGGTCAGCTTGCGCATGGCCTGGGACATCAGCCGCGCCTGCAGACCCACCTGGGTGTCGCCCATGTCGCCGTCGATCTCCGCCCGCGGAACCAGCGCGGCCACCGAGTCGACCACCACCAGGTCCACGGCGTTGCTGCGGACAAAGACGTCGGTGATTTCCAAAGCCTCTTCGCCGGCGTTGGGCTGCGAGACGATCAATTCGCCCACATCCACCCCCAAAGCCTCGGCGTAGGTGGGATCCATGGCGTGTTCGACGTCAACATAGACGGCTGCGCCACCGGCCTTCTGGACCTCGGCGACCACGTGCAGCGCCAGGGTGGTCTTACCCGACGCCTCCGGTCCGAAAACCTCTACCACGCGACCCCGGGGCAATCCGCCCACGCCCAGGGCCACGTCAAGGGACAGCGAACCGGTTGAAACGGCCGGCACCTGGTTGGCCTGCATGGCGCCCATGCGCATGACCGAACCGGTGCCGAACTTTCGTTCGATCTGTTGAATCGCGGAGTCGATCGCCTGTGCCTGGTCGTTGGCCATACGCCTGGTCCCATCACCCCTGGCGCCGGGGCGGCCGGCGCATGCTCGTGGCGTTCATGGTATCGGAAGGGGGCACAGGCCGCGCCCGCTGTTGCGTCCGGCCGCGTGCTCGGATAGCGTGCCAATTGACCGCTTGGGGAGCCGGGGTGGTATGCAGTCCAAGCAGACGCGCGCCGCGGTGCTCTACGGGCCCGGCGACCTGCGGATCGAGTCGCGAGACGTCCGCGAGCCCGAGGCCGACGAGCTGGTACTGCAGGTCACGGTGTCCGGCATTTGCGGGACCGATCTGCATTACTGGGACGGTTGGCAGTTCGATTCGTGGTTCCCGGAGCGATCCGATCCGTGGATTCCCGGGCACGAGTTCACCGCGACGGTGCAGGCGGTGGGACCGGCCGTACATGACCTGAAGCCCGGCGACGCCGTGGCCGTGGAGCCCAACAACTCCTGCGAGGACTGCCCCGAATGCGATCGCGGGATGCTGAACTTCTGCTCCAACCGGATGCCGATGGCGTGGGGCGCCTGGTCGGACGTGGTGATCGCCAATCGTCACCACCTGACGCCGCTGCCGCCCGGGGCAGACATGCGCACATCCAGCCTGGCGGAACCGCTGGCCTGTGTGGTGCGTGGCTTCGACCGCGTGACCGTGAATCCTGGCGATACCGTGTTCATTGCGGGGGCGGGGCCGATCGGGCTCCTGGCACTGGAGGTCGCCAAGCACCAGGGGGCCGGTCACACGATTGTGAGCGAACCAGGCGCTACCCGCCGCAAGCTGGCCGCCACCCTGGGCGCGGACGTCGTGCTGGATCCCAGGCGGGATGACCCGGTGGAAGCCGCGCGCAGCCTGACGCAGGGCTTTGGCGCGGACCTGGCCATCGAGGCAGCCGGGGCCGGGCCTGCGTTCCAGGCCTGCCTGGATACGGTGCGCGACTCGGGCACGGTGCTGGTGATCAGCGTGGGGAATCCGTCCGAGAAGTTCGAGCTACGGCTCTACGACTTCTTCGCGCGGGAACGCACGATCGTGGGCAGCAACACCCGCGTGCACACCTTCGAGCGGGCCCTGGATCTGATCCCCGAACTCAACGTCGAGCCGATCATCACGCACACGTTCGACTTGAACGATGCGGTCGAGGCGGTAATGACGGCCAAGTCCGGCGCCGGCGCGAAGGTGGTCTTCGACTTCCGGTCCTGACCGCGGTCAACGACCGCGAGCCTGCGCGGTCGTGCGCAGACGGCAACTGAAGACTCGGGCCCCGTGGGCACCGGCGACCTGGGTTACCTCGCGGAAGTTCGGCTGGAGCAGGTCGCGCGGGCTCTGGGCGCTGGTGAGGACGACGCGTAGCTCGGCGTCCGGCGCCAGGCACTCGCGGGCGGACTTGATGAGGCGGGCAGCGGGACCGTGGTCGACCCGCGGCCCCACGTGGAACGGCGGGTAGCAAAGGATCACGTTAAAGTGCTGCTCACCGGGCGGCACGCCGTCGGCCAGAAGCACGTCCGCTTCGATTTCGTTTGCCGCCAGCGTCTGGCGGGTGGTCTGCACAGCGGCGTAGCTCCAGTCAACTGCGGTCAGCGTGCGGTCGGCACGCGCGGCAGCCACGGTGAGAAGGCCTGAGCCGCAGCCGAGGTCGAGCCAGCGGCCGTCCCGGTCCGGCAGGTTGTCGGCCAGCAGCGCCGTAGCCGGATCGATGCGGGCAGGTGAGAACAGGGTCGGATGCTGGCAGAGGGTGACGCTCCGACCCGCGATTCGCTGGGTGGACGTACAAGCGAACTGCTGGGGCGGAAGATCATCGACCTGGCGCTCGAACACGTAGAGCCGGCGGTGCTCGCCGGCGGCGCGGTCGACGATCGGCCCGACGACCGGAGCCAGGCGACGGCGGAGCGCCTCGATTCCGCGAGCGCGGTCGCCCAGCACGGCCAGCAGCCCGCCCGGCGGCAGCGCCCGTGCCGCAGCGCGGACCACCCATTCAGCACCGGCGCGACCCAGCCAGTGCGGAGCGCGGACGACCGCGAACCTGGCCTCCGCCGGCAGCAACTCGTCCGGCGGCAGCACCGGCCAGGCACCGGCTCCGGCCTGGCAACTTTCGGCAGCTCCAAGGTTCAGCGGAACCAGCATGCCGTCGTCCGGCCACCCGGCGTCGGCTGCGGCGATGGCCAGACCGGCGTCCCAGGCAGCGACTTCCAGCAGCGGCGGCTCCGGCTGCCGGTCCAGCGCGCGCATGAGCAGGCGCAATTCCTGGTCCAGTTCGCCAGCCGGCTGGTCGGCGCGCGAGGGAATCGCAACCGACCCGCCGGGTAGCCGCAGGCGGCGCCAAGCAAGGGCCGTCGCGTCTCTCAACCGGATGGCATGTGAGGTGGCATGGGGCGAGGGTAGCCGTCCGCAGTCAGCCAGGGCCTCACAGGTCTCGACTCGCGTAGCATGCCCGCGGCGCGCTTGCGCCGATTGCACATGCCTGGGGCCGCGCGAACCTCGCCGGCCGTGGCGGACGGGCCGGTGACACCGCGATGCAACTGATCGACCAGCGTCTGGCCTACTCGGCGACCGACCTGGTGGGCTTCCTGGAGTGCCGGCACCTGGCCAATCTGGAGCGTGCGGCGACGCTGGTACCTGATGTCCGGCGTCCAAACCGGGACGACCCGGTGCTGGACCGCATGGCACGGCGCGGGCAGGAGTACGAAGCGCGCTACCTGGACGAGTTGCGCGCCGAAGGTCGCGAAATCGCCGAAATCCGGCCGCCCGACACTGTGTCCCCGACCCGCCTGATCAGGCCGGAACACGAAGCCACCCTGCGAGCCATGCGACGAGGCGCGGAGGTGATCTACCAGGGCGTGCTGCTGGATGAGCGACGGCTGGGGTACGCGGACTTCCTCGAGCGGGTCGATACGCCGAGCGACCTGGGGCCGTGGAGCTACGAAGTTGTGGATACCAAGCTGGCCCGCCAACCGTCGGCTCCCGCCGTGCTGCAGATCTGCATGTACTCGGACCTGCTGGGCGCCATGCAGGGACGCCTGCCGGAACGGATGCACCTGGTGCTGGGCGGCGTGCAGCGCGAGGCGGTGAGCCTGCGCGTGGCCGACTACGCGGCCTACTACCGGCTGGTGGCGCGGGAGTTCGAGGCCCTGCTGGACAGCCCCGGGGAGGTCTATCCGGTCCCGACCAAGCCGGAGCCGGTGGGGCACTGCGATTTCTGTAGCTGGACGCTGGAGTGCCGCGCCCAGTGGCGGCGGGAAGACGACCTGGCGCTGGTGGCGGGTCTGACGTCCCGTCAGCGCCGGGCGCTGCACGACATCGACATCACCACGCGCGGCGGACTGGCCAGCCCGTCGCCGCCGCTGCCGGAGCGGATGGAGGGCGTCAGCCCGGAGGCGCTGGCGCGGGTGCAGGCCCAGGCGGCCATCCAGGTGCGCGGCGACGGCCGGGTGATCTCCGAGCGCATTCCGCCCGAGCGTGACCGCGAGAAGACGCTCGTGCCCGATCGCGGGCTCTGGGCGCTGCCGGAGCCGTCGCCGGGCGACCTGTTCCTGGACCTGG
>JAPOWQ010000014.1 GCA_026707585.1 Chloroflexota bacterium
GGCGCGGGCGCGACGACCGCCACTGGCGCCGCCGCCGCCGGCTCGTCCTCGTCCGCCCCCTCGGTCTGGGGCTCGTCCGCCGCGGCGGCCGCCGCCGTGGCCGGCTCCTCGTCCTCGTCCGCCGCTTCCTCTTCCGAGTACGGTCGACTGCGCATGCGCACCCGCACCCGCGCGTCCTCCCGGCCCATGCCGAGCACCCCGCGCGACCCCGAGTTGATTACGTCCACGTCAATCTCATCCAGCGTCACGTTCAGTTGTAACAGCGCGCGTTTCACCGCGTCCTCGACCGTAGCGCCAGTCACGATCACTCCATCGCCGGAATCGTTAGCCACCGCGTCTCCTCCGTCGCCGTCGGCGGCGTGGTTTGGCTGCCGCCGCGGGCTTGGACTCGCTTTCCTTCGCCTGAGCCTCGGCCTTCGCCGCTTCCACCTTCGCCTGGTGCTCGCCCATCACGTCGCGCGCTATCGGCCAGTGGGCGGGAATCAGTTTGCCCGTTCCCGTGGTGAAGTATTGCTGAACGATCGCAATGATGCTGGAAATCACCCAGTACACCACCAGCCCCGCCTGGAATGTCCAGGCAAACACCACCACGATGATCGGCATGAACTGCATCACCCGGTTCATCGTCGCCGCCTGGCCCGTGGCCGTGCTCGACGCCATCATTCGCGCTTGGATCAGTTGGAACCCTCCGGCCAGCAGCGCCAGCACCGAGATGTAAAACCCCCCGGACGCGAACAGGTCGAAGTTCGCTGGCAGCCGCGTGAAGCCCGCCACTTGCGCCGCCTCCTGCCCCTGGCCGCTGGTCCACCAGTCCCGCAAGTAGGCCTTCGTCGAGTCCGTCGCCGGACCCCAGTAGGCATACACGTCACGCGCCAGCGCATAGCGCCCGTCGGCCAGCACGTCCGCCAGCGCCGGATAGGCGCGGTCCGCCCCCCGCGCCGCGATGTTCAGCATCCGGATGTCGTCCGTCCGCATCGGCGGCGAGACGCCCAGCGACCCGGGCTCCGCCCGCAGCGCGTTGAAATAGTCGTCCACGCTATCGTGCTCACGGATCGGAACGCGAATCGGATCCCCGTTCAGCACAACCAGTTCCAGCAACGTCGGCGCGCTCAGGTCGTCCTTCAGCCCGTGCAGCACGATGGGACCTACGCCGGCGTCCAGGTCCGCCCAGTTCACGACTTCCCCGCGCAGAATCCCTTCCACCTCGTCCACCGTTAGCCGTGTCGCCGGCCGATCCCGTTCCACCAGGAAGGCGGCCGCCTGCACCAGCCGTGTTTCTTCCGTGCCCGCGGGCATCCGACCCAGATCCGCCTCGTTGTCCAGGAAGATCGCCGCCGCTGTCCCGTCATTGAGCAAGTCGATGGCCGTCTCGGCATCCACTACGTCGGTGCGGAACTGGTAGTTGGCCGCGAACTGGGTGAACGACACGGCCAGCGAGGACTCCAGCGGCGTCGGCAGTTCCGTTGTCGCTATCACCACGTCCACCGGCTCCGTCGGCGCCGCGTCGCCAATGACCTGGATGGTTGAGTCCTCCCGCGCCAGGTTGAACCACAGGAACTGCTCGTTCAGCAGCCCGCGGCTGCTCAGCGTCAGGATGCCGCCGTACAGCGCCAGCAGCACGGGCAGCTGAATGAAGATTGGCAGGCACCCCGCCATCGGGTTGACGCCGCGCTCCTTGTAGAGCTTCATCGTCGCTTCCGAAATCGCCTGCCGGTCTCCCTTCAAGCGATTGCGGATCTTCTCCAGTTCCGGCTGGATCAACTGCATCTTGCGTTGCGAGGTGATCTGCTTCAGCGTCAGCGGAATCATCAGCAGCCGGATCAGCACCGTGAACAGCACGATCGCAATCGCGTAGCTGCCCACCGCGTCGTGAATCAGCGTGAGCGCGTCGCTCAGCGGATCGACGGCCCACGTCTGCCAGGTGTTGGGGATCGCTTCCATCGGTTCGCCGCGTCCCTAGGGGACGGGGTCGTAGCCTCCGGCGCGCCAGGGATGGCAGCGAGCCAGCCGCCGCACGGCCATCCCCGTTCCGCGCAGCACTCCATAGCGCTCGATCGCCTCATGGGCGTACTGCGAACAGGCCGGCTCATAGCGGCACACCGTCCCGAACGCCGGCGACACCCACCGTTGGTACGTCCGGATTAACCAGAGCGCCACAGTCGTCATTCCGTCAGTCGTGCCCGCGATTGCCGCAGCCCCCGCCGCACGGCCGTCGCCAATTCCTCCGGAGCCGCGTCCACCGCCCGCGCGCGCGGCAGCGCCACGACGTCTAGCGCGCCGGGCAGATCCGAAATCTGGCAGCGCAGCGTCTCCCGCACCCGTCGGCGCAGCCGATTTCGGCGCACCGCCGAACCGAAGCGCTTGGACACCGGCACCGCCACCCGCGACACCTCGGCTTCGCTGGGTGTGGCGAAAAGCACCAGCCAGGGGGTCACGGTTTTGGCGCCGCGCGATCGCACCCGCGCGATGTCGGCAGCCCGGCGCAGGCGGTTGCGTCGGTTCATGCGGAAAGGACCGCGACGTGCGGCGTCGCGGGTCAGGCGCTCAGACGCTTGCGGCCCTTCCGCCGGCGGCGCCGGAGGATCGCGCGTCCGCCGCGCGTGGCCATGCGCGCACGGAATCCGTGCCGGCGCTTACGTCGTCGAACCTTGGGTTGGTAGGTGCGTTTCATAGCTGGTCGCGGCTTCCTCGGACGCCGCAGACGCCGAGTGTATCACCGGCAGTCATCCCGCCGGGTGGTTCGCCGCGCCGACAGCTCGCGAACCGAGGGAATACCTACGACTTTGGTCCCGACCTTCGGCTCCCGATCAGACCCTCGATCAATCCCTCGATCCGGGACACCCGCTCGCTCAGGTCTTTCACGCGCTCGGTCAGATCGTCCACGCGCTTCGTCAGCGCCTTCATTTCACCGCGAACATCCCGCCAGAATCCGGCGATCAGACCGGCGAGGGCAATCCCCACGCTCACGATAGCAATGGTCTCAGGCGACATAGGGCGGCTTCTCCTTGTGTCCGCCCCTTTACAACACCTAGCTGCATACCATCAACGCCCCGCTTGCGCTAGCCGGACCTCAATCCCCTTTCGGGCAGTGTGCTAGCGTCCCACGTCCATCGCCCCGGCTGCGGACATGCCCAAGACTCCGTCCCTCGTCTATCGCTGGTCCGCCGTGCCCCGCCCCAAAGCCTGGCGCAAGGCCCGCCGCACCGTTTACGAGTTTCTTCTGTTCGCCGCCGCCTCGCTGGACTGGCCCCTCGGCCGCGTTATGGTCGGACGCGGCGGTGGGCACCCTTCCCTCATCGTCGAGTTCGCCTTCAAGCGCACCGCCGACTTCGAGGCCGCCTGGGACCGCATGTCCGCCGATCCGCACAGCGAAGCTCTGTGGTCCCGTCTCGCTCCGCTCCTGCACGACTCCACCATCCGCCGTGAACTCTTTGCCGTGCAGTACGCCCGAATCGGCACGACCGACCGCTAGCCGCCAATGACGCGCAGCTCTGAGACCCTCGGCGCCGGCATCATCGGCGCCGGCGGCATTGCCCGCGGGGCCCACCAGCCAGGTTTCGCCGCCCAGCCAAACGTCGAAATCGTGGCCGCGGCCGACCCCATGCCCGGCCGCGCCGCCGAGTTCGCCCGCGACTTCGATATCCCCCACGCCTACACCGACTACCGCGACCTGCTCGCCCGCGACGACATCGATGTTGTGTCCGTCGGCACCCCGCCCGTCGCCCACGCCGAGGCCACCATCGCGGCCCTGGAGGCCGGCAAGCACGTCTTCTGCGAAAAACCCATGGCCATGAACGCCGCCGAGGCCCAGGCCATGGCCGACGCCGCCGACCGGGCCGGTCGCGTCCTTGCCATCGACTTCCAGACCCGCTTCAGCCGTGACGCTCGGCGCGCCCACGACCTCGTTGCCGGCGGTCGCCTCGGCGCGCCGCACTTCGCCCGCGCCACCATGCTGCGGCAGGCCGGCGTCCCGACCTGGGGAACCTTCACCTCCCGGGCCGCCAACGGCGGTGGCGCGCTCATCGATATCGGCGTCCACGCGCTTGACCGCGCCCTCTATGTCCTCGGCCACCCCGATCCCCTGAGCGTCTGGGGCGCCATTGGCCGGCCCTTTGGCAACCGCGGCGGCGTCACGAATCGCTGGGGCCCGTGGGACACCTCCAACTACGACGTCGACGACTACGCCTTCGCCGGCATCCGATTCGAAGGCGACCTGATCCTGCTGCTCGAATGCTCCTGGATCCTCAGGATCGGCAGGAGCGAGGAACGCCTGACCGTCTCGGCCGCGGACGGCGGCCTCGAAATCAGCCCCCTGCGCGTCTTCCACGACCGCGACGGCTTCCACAGCACCGAGACCTACGACACCAGCGGCGAAACGCGCAAAGAGCACGTGATTGCCGTGACCGACTTCATCCAGGCCGTCCGAACGGGCGCCGAGCCCACCGTCACCGCCGCCCAGGGCGTCACGGTCACCCGCATCGTCGACGCCATCTACCGGTCCGCTGCCGAGCGAACTGAAATCCCGCTGACCTAGCCGGCGGCTGCGCCCTAGCCGCGCTCCGCAATCGGCGTCACCGGCCGGTCCATGTGCCCCACGTACTCGGCCCTGGGGCGGATGATCCGGTTATTGCCCTGCTGCTCCAGCACGTGCGCCGTCCAGCCGCTCATACGGCTGATCGCGAAGATTGGCGTGAACAGGTCGGGCGGAATCCCCAGCGAGGCGTATACCGTCGCGGCGTAGAAGTCCACGTTCGAGTTCAGGTTCTTCTCCCGCAGCATCACGGCTTCCATTACCTGCGAGGTCTCGAACCACTCGGCGTGGCCGGAGGCGGGCGCCAGTTCGCGGGCAATCTCGCGCAATACGGTGGCGCGCGGGTCCGCCGTGCGGTACACCGCGTGACCGAAGCCCATCACCAGCTCGCGCCTGGCCAGCTTGTCCATCACCCAGGCCTCGGCCTCTTCGGGCGACGTCACCTGCAGCAGCATCTCCAGCACGGCCTGGTTCGCCCCGCCGTGCAGCGGCCCGCGCAAGGCGCCGATAGCGCCGGCGATCGCCGAGTGCACGTCGGTCAGCGTGGCGGCAATCACCCGGGCGGCAAACGTGCTGGCGTTGAACTCGTGGTCCGCCTGCAGCACCAGCATCACGTCGATCGTTCGCGTCGCCTCGGGCTTCGGCGCTTCGCCGAAATACGTGGCCAGGAACGACTCCGCGATCGATCCGTCCGGCGGGTCGAGAGGGTCGCGGCCCTCCAGTAGACGGCCCGCCTGCGCCACGATGTTCGGCGTCTGGGCCAGCAGCCGCACCGCCTTGCGCTCCGCGGCTTCCAGCGAGTCGTCGCCCTGGTCCGGATCGAAGCTGCCCAGCATCGACACCGCCGTCCGCAGCGCCACCATCGGGGTCGAATCGCCCGGCAGCGACGCCAGCATGTCCATCACTGGCCCCGGCAGATCGCGCGACTCGTTCAGTTCATTGGTCAGCGCATCGAGCTGGCTACGGCTCGGCAACTCGTCATGCCACAACAGGTAGGCGACTTCCTCGAACGTCGTCTCCGCCGCCACCAGGTCGGCAATATCGATGCCGCGGTAGGTCAACCGGCCGACTTCGCCGTCGACTGAACTCAGCGCCGATCGGCCGGCAACGACCCCTCGCAGGCCGCTCTCTTTCGCTGCCATCAACGTCCCTCCTCGCGTATGGTCAATACAACGCAGTGTCGGCAGGCCAGCATCGGCGGCGCCGAGCGGCCTGCGGCGCGGAGGGCGCAGTGGCGCGCACTACCGCGCCGACACTCATTGTAGGCGATGAAGCGCGAGATTCCCGGCGCATCCGCGCGTCGCCTGGCGGCTTCGTTGCTTCGTCAATGGGTTGGTGCTCTACACCTTGCAACTGCGTCCCCTCCCACGGGCAGAGTGCTACGCGGGGTCCGAGATCAGTTGACGCGCCAGCGCGGCGAGCGGTTGGCCAGGACCCGCTGGACTTCCTGGGCGCAGTGGGCGGCGGTGCGAACGTTGGTTTCGAAGGTGATGCCGGCGACGTGAGGGGACAGGATGAGGTTGGGAGCGTGGAGTAAGGGGCTGCCGACAGGGGGTTCGTTTTCGAAGACGTCAATGGCGGCGGCGGCGATGCTTCCACCAGCGAGGGCGTCGGCAAGGGCGTGTTCGTCGACGACGGGGCCACGGCAGGTGTTGACGAGGATGGCGTGGGGGCGCATCTGCTCCAGGCGTTGGGCGTTGATGAGGTGGCGGGTTTCGGGAGTGAGGGGGGTGTGAAGGGTGACGATGTCGGAGCGCCGGAGGAGTGCTTCGAGCGAATCGACGGGTTGACCGCCGTGGTCGCGGACGACATTGGCGGGGACGAAGGGGTCGAACACCAGACCCTGCATATCGAGGCCGAGGGTGAAGGCGCGGAGGACGCGGAGGCCGATGCGGCCGCTGCCGATGATGCCAACGGTGCGGCCGGCGATTTCGTGGGCGGGCAGGTCGCCGCTGTCGCGCCAGCCACCGGATCGAACGAGACGGTCGCGGTCGGGGATCCGCTTGAGGAGGGCGAGGGCGGCGGCGACGGTGAATTCGGCGACGGAGGCGGCGTTGGCCTCGGGGGTGAAGCAGACGGGGATGCCACGGCGGGTGGCGTGGTCGACATCAATGCTGTCGACGCCGACGCCGTGTTTCTGTATGCAGCGCAGGTTGGGGGCGGCGTCGATGACGGCGGCGGTGATGGGCGCGACGCGGACGACGATGGCGTTGGCGGCGGGGGCGACGCCGAGGATGGAGGGTTCATCGGGACGGTCGGGGCGGATGACGTCGGCGAATTCCTGGAGGGCGTCGATGCCGCCCTGATGGATGGGTTCGGTGACGAGGACGGTGGGGCGCCGGGCAGCGGTCATGCGGGCCGGGGGTCGACGGGTGGCCGGGCGGGGAGGTCGACGAGGTGGGTGTACTTGAGGGCGTTGCCGGTGTTGAGGAGGACGATACGTTCGTCGCGGCCGATGTCTCCGCGCTCGAGCAGGGTGGTGAGGGCAGGGACGAGGGCAGCGCCTTCGGGCGCGGCGAGGACGCCCTCGAGGTCGGCGAGCTGGCGCATGGCGTGGACGAGCTGGTGGTCGTCGACGGCGACGGCGGTACCGGCGGTCTCACGGAGGATGCGGAGGATGAGGCGGTGGGCGAAGGGGAGGGGGACGAGGAGACCGTTGGCGACGGTGCGGGGGTCGTCGGGCCGTTCGGCATCGGCACTTCCGGCGTCGAAGGCTTCGACGATGGGTGCGCAGTCCGAGGCCTGGACGGCGATGAGGCGGGGCGGGGAGCCCTTGAGCCAGCCAAGGTCGGCGAGTTCGCGCATGGCTTTCCAGACGCCGATGAGGCCGACGCCGCCGCCGGTGGGGTAGAGGACGACGTCGGGCGGATCCCAGTCGAAGGCTTCGGCGATTTCGAGGCCCATGGTCTTTTTGCCTTCGACGCGGTAGGGCTCTTTCATGGTTGAGGCGTCGAACCAGCCGGCTTGGGCGGCGCGTTCGGAGGCGATGCGGCCGGCGTCGCTGATGACGCCGCGGACTTCGGTGACGTCGGCCCCGTAGGCGACGCACTCGGCCTTGATGGGGTCCGGGGTGTTGACGGGCATGACGACGCGGAGGGTGATGCCCCAGGCGGCGCAGTAGGCGGCCCAGGCGCTGCCGGCGTTGCCGGCGGTGGGGATGGCGATGTCGCGCACGCCGAGCTCGTGGGCGCGGGCGACGCCGACGGCGGCGCCGCGGGCCTTGAAGGTGCCGGTGGGGTTGGCGCCTTCGTCCTTGAGCCAAAGGTTGGTGAGGCCGAAGTGTTCGCCGAGGCGACGAAGGCGCAGGAGGGGGGTGGCGCCGGCGCCGAGGTCCGGGGCGTGGTGGGGGGAGTCGAGCGGGAGGAGTTCGCGGAAGCGCCAGAGATCGTGGGGGCGGTGGCGGATGTCCTCAGGAGTTACGGCGGCGCGGACGGCGTCAAGGTCGTATTCGGGAAGGAGGGTGGCGCCGGCACCGCGGCTAACGGATTGGAGGACGGTGGGGTCGTGGGCTTCGCCGGTTTCGGCACAGCGGAGGGTGGTGAGGAAGGAAGTGAAGGGCACGTGGTGAGCCGGGGAGTCGGGGTGGGACGAATGGGGAGTCTAGCCGAGGAAGGAGCGAGTGAAGAGAAGTGGGGAGTGAGAGGGGATGGCAAAGGAGGCGAGGACTGAAAGGGCAGGGACCGGGTGCTGGGTCGCGGGGGGTGGTTCGACACGGGCCGACGGGGACGCAGGTCCGGCTCACCACGAACGGGTTCGGAGGAATGGGAGAGAGGAGGCGGCGGGTGGGGTGAAGTAGCGGGCGGGATGGTGCGGAGGCGCTGCTGCGGGCGCCTCCGCACAGGGGTGGGGGTTGGGTTAGCGGGCGACGGGGCGGGCGCCAGCGAGCTGCTGGAGCTTGGGCAGGCTAAGGATGGAGATGAGCCGCTTGCGCCCGCTTGCTGGAGCCAAAGCGCCGGCGCGGCGCAGCTTGTTGACGGCAAGGCTAACGCTCTCGCGAACAGTGCCGAGGCGCTGGGCCAGTTCCTCGTGGGTGACGCGCAGATCAGTGGCGCGCTCCTGTTCCGCCATCTGCAGGATCGCGAGCGCGACCGAGCCGGCGACGGTGTCCAGCGCGGTTTGCGCGGCGCGCTGCTGGACGGCGGCGAGCCGGGCCAACTGGCGCTGGATCAAATCGCGCAGGATCAGGGGGTGCCGGTGGGCCAGACGGCGAAAGGCCGGGACATCAAACCAGGCAATCGTGACGGGGCCGTCGGCTTCGACAGTGGTTCGTTCCTGGCTGTCGGTGGGAAAGACGTTTTCGAACCAGTCGCCCTCGCGCAGCGAGGCGGCGGCGAGTTGCCGGCCGCTGGGGCTGATACGCCAGACCGTGACGCTGCCGTTGCAGACGATGCCAATGCGCCGCAGGTCTGACACCGGATCCAGGACGAGCTGCCCGGCTCGGTACGTCGCCGACCTTGCGCCTTCGGTCCGAAGACGATCGATCAGACGGGGCCCAGAGGATCTGATTGGTGGCGACATGTCCGCCCTCCTTGGCCAGAAGCGCTTCACCGGGCGCTTCTTCAGTCGCCTCCGAGGCTAGGGGGGCTAGATGAGAGAACGCTAAGAGACCGTCAGATGGCGCGGCCCGCACCATGCTGAAGCGCGCCTGACGGCCGGCAAGGGGCGGGGGGCGCGGCAGGTTGCAGGCCACCAGCTTGAACCACATCTCGATCGAATCCCGGGCCATGCCCCGATGGCACACCAGCGGGGTGCCGTAGGGGCGCTTCAACGGCTCATCCGCGCGCAGCAATCTCACTGCGTCGCTAGGTACAATCAGCCCTTGCAGCACGGCGTATCGCGGCCCTTGGTGCGGTCGCGGGCGGAGGCTGTCGCATGTTGACCTTTGGCCGGCTCATTACCGCGGTGATTACCCCGTTCGCCGATGACGGATCGGTGGACTACGACACGTTCGGACGCTTGGTGTCCGGACTCGTCGATGCCGGCAACGACGCGGTCGTCGTCACCGGCACAACCGGGGAGTCCCCGGTGCTCAGCGACGACGAACGCTTCAATCTCTACCGCGAAGCCTTGAGCGCCGTGGGCGACCGCGCCCTGGTGATCGCCGGCACGGGCGGCTACAACACCGCCGAAAGCGTGCACCTGTCGCGCGAGGCCGCCGAGATCGGCGTGCACGGCCTCCTGCAGGTCACGCCCTACTACAACAAGCCGCCGCAGGACGGGCTGGTCCTCCACTTCGAGACCATTGCCGAGGCCACGCCGCTGCCCAACATGCTCTACAACGTGCCGGCGCGCACCAGTCTCAACATGACCGCCGACACGGTGGCGCGCCTGAGCGCCGTGGACAACATCGTCGCCGTCAAGGAGGCCAGTGGGGACTTCGATCAGATCGCCGAGATCGCCCGCACCGCCGAAGACGGGTTCGACATCTACAGCGGCAACGACAGCGACACCTACCTGCTCATGGCCCTGGGCGGCGTGGGTGTTGTCAGCGTGCAGTCGCACGTGGTCAGCGGCGAAACTCGCGACATGATCGACGCCTTTGTGGAAGGCGATCTCGAAACCGCGCGTCGCAAGCACCTGCACTTGCTGCCGATCGCTCGCGCGCTGTTCCCCGCCGGTTGGCCCAACCCAATCGCCGTCAAGGCGGCCGTGAATCTGAGCGGTTTTTCGGTGGGTGTCCCACGCTCGCCGCTGATCGAGTTCCCGGCGGCCATGCAGGAAGACCTCAAGTCGGTGCTCGACCTGTACGAACTGGACGCCTTTCTCCAGCCCGCCGCGGTGCATGCGTAGCGCGTGATCGGCCTCCCGACCTTTCCCGACCTCGCGAGCCTCGCGTCGGTTGTCCGGACTTGTGAGCGGTGCGGCTTACACCGTGGCCGAAACAACGCAGTCCCCGGCGAAGGATCGCCCACGGCGCGCGTCGTCTTTATTGGCGAGGGTCCGGGGTTCCATGAGGATCGCCTGGGCCGCCCGTTTGTGGGCCAGGCCGGGCAATTGCTGGACGAGTTGATCCACGGCATCGACATGCGTCGGGCCGACGTGTTCATCGCCAACGTCTTGAAATGCCGGCCGCCCAACAATCGCGACCCATTGCCCGACGAGGCCGAGGCCTGCCGCCCCTACCTGGACCAGCAACTGGAGCTGATCAACCCCGACCTGGTGGTGCTGCTGGGGCGGCATTCACTGAATGCGTTCTTCCCCGACGCGCGCATCTCACGCGCCCGCGGCGTGGCGCGAAGGCTGAACGGGCGGGTCTACCTTCCGGTCTACCACCCGGCCGCGGCGCTGCGGCAACTTCGCCTGCGCGACGTGCTGGCGCAGGATTTCCAGATGATCCCCAAGCTGCTGGCCGACGCGACTGCGGTCGAACCCGAGCCGCCGCCGCCCCCCGACACGCAGCAACTCTCATTCTTTACCTAACGCACCAAACCCCGGAACCTCAACCATGACGAGTGATTCTTCAGCCGACGTCGTGCGTGTCGTCTCCATCGGCGGCATTGGCGAAATCGGCAAGAACTGCACCGTGATCGAGTACGGCGATGACGCCATCGTGCTCGACTGCGGCATCACCTTCCCCGACGCCAACATGTTCGGCGTCGATCTTGTATTGCCGAATTTCAACTACCTGCGCGAAATCCGGCACAAGCTACGCGCCTTCGTCATTACCCACGGCCACGAGGACCACATTGGCGCGCTCCCCTACGCCCTGCCTGAATTCAACCTGCCGATCTATGGCTCCAAGCTCACGCTTGGCCTAGTGGGCGTCAAGCTGGAAGAGCCCGGCCTGCGCGACCAGGCGGATCTGCGAGTGGTCAAGGGGCGCGAAACCGTCACCATCGGGCCCTTCCGCTGCCAGTTCTTCGATGTCTGCCACAGCATTCCGGACGCCATGGGCGTGGCCATTCATACGCCCATTGGGACCATCGTCCACACCGGCGACTTCAAGGTCGACCACACGCCGGTGGACGGAGTCCCGCTCGACATCCAGACCCTGGGTCGCCTGGGCAACGAAGGCGTGCTGCTGCTGATGTCGGACAGCACCTACGCGGACCAGCCCGGGCACACGCCGTCCGAAGCGGTCATTGCCGAGACCTTTGATCGGGTGTTTAACGACGCGCCAGGCCGGGTCATCGTGGCCACCTTCTCGTCGCTGATCTCCCGCGTGCAGCAGGTTGTCGATGCCGCCTACGCCTATGGGCGCCGGGTCTGCTTCGTCGGTCGCAGCATGGAACGCAACGTCCGGGTGGCCCGCGACCTGGGCTACCTGCACGTGCCTGACGACGCCATGGAAGTGGATCCTCGCGACCTGCGTGACTATGCGGCCGACGAATTGGCCATTATCTGCACCGGATCGCAGGGCGAGCCGCGCTCCGCGTTGGTGCGGATGGCCAACCGCGACCACCGCTTCATTGACCTGCTGCCCGATGACACGGTGGTCGTCTCCGCCTCGGCTATTCCAGGGAACGAAGAGGCGGTGAACCAGACCATCGACCGCCTGGCGCGGCAGGGCGCGAGCGTGCTCTATGAGCGCCTGCTGCCGGTGCACGTTTCGGGGCATGCGGGTCAGGAAGACCTCAAGTTCATGCTCACAGCCCTGCGACCCAAGTTCTTCATGCCGGTCCATGGCGAGTACCGGCACCTGGAGGAGCACCGGCGCATCGCGGAGCGCGTGGGCGTGGACGCCGAGCACGTGCTCGTGGCCGAGTCGGGGTCCATCGTGGAGTTGACGGCCGACGACATTGGCGTGGTTGGCGAGACCGACGTGGGCAACGTCTACGTCGACGGGTTGACCGTTGGCGAAGAAAGCGATGCCACGCTGCGCGACCGTCGACACCTGGCTGAAGGCGGCCTGGTGATTACTGTTGTCAACGTGGACCGTCACACTGGTCAATGCTTGACAGAGCCGGATATCATCACAAGGGGATTTGTGTACGCGTCGGACGCTCAGGACGAGTTGCTGAAGCGTGCTCGCGACACCGTGCGGTCGGTGGTGGACACCGGCGACCATGCGGACGCATCCCCGGAGCATCTACAACGAAAGATCCGGAACGCACTCGGGAGGCGTTTGTTCCGGGAGACCCGGCGGCGACCGGTGATCTTGCCGATCGTCACTGAGGTCTAGCTAAGGGGCGGGCGACAGCTCGCACCGAGGAGGGCCTCCCGTGGCCACGAGCCGAAAGGCCGCCGCGCTGCCAGCGCGCGCGACGCGGCCGGAGCATTGGGACATTGCGGGTTTTGGCGGCTTCATCGTGGCCGCCTTCGGCGTTCTGTCGTTCGTCGGCCTGATCGTCGACGACGCCCTGGTCGTCACCGGCGCCGCCGCAACCATGGCCGCCGGGCTGGGACGAGCCGCACCGCTGGGCGCCTTCGCCTTCGCCCTGGTGGGCGGAGCGGTGCTTGTCGCCGGCGCTCGCCGAAGTTCCATCATTGACGTCACCCACTTCGTTGCCGCGGCCGTCTTTGTAGTCGCGCTCGCGTCAATGACGGACCTGGCCGCCCTGGTTGCCAACCAGGGGCAGCCCGCGGGCGGCGGAGTCATCGGCGGACTTATCGGGTCGGCCGTGCGGGCCGGGATTGGCGACGTCCCGGCGTTCCTGGTTCTGGGCGTGGCCGCCGTCCTGGCGCTCGCCTACGGGATGGCCGCGTCGCCCTGGGGTACGGAGACCGTGACCAGGCCGGGGCGATTCGTGATTGCGGCCACCCGCCTGCTGGGCAGCGGCCTGCTGCGGGTTATCGCCGCCGCCAACGCCCGCGCGCGACCGTGGTTCTCGCCGGCGGACCGCGCCGAAGAGTCTGCGAAGGACGCCGATGGCCAGAAGCCTGTCGAGGAGGCGCCGGCCGAGGCCGAGGCCGAGGACGGACCCGCCTGGGGCCAGCAGCCGCTGATTCGCGTCGCGGACCGGATGCCCGCCGCCGCCGCGACCCCGCAGCCGGAGGGCCGCTGGCAACTGCCCGCCATGGACATGCTGCTGCCCGCCGAGGACTCCGGCGAGGTTTCCGAGGACGAAATCGTCAGCAAGGCCGCCTCGATCGAAGAGACCCTGGCGTCGTTCAAAGTGCAGGTCCGGGTTGCCGAGGCGGTGCCGGGGCCGGTCGTGACCCAATACCTCCTGGAGCCGGGCCCCGGCGTCAAGGTCTCGCGTATCACTGCCCTGGCCAACGACCTCGCGCTGAAGCTGGCCGCCCGTAGCGTGCGCATCGAGGCCCCGGTACCGGGACAGCCCTTCGTCGGGCTTGAGACGCCGAACGACAACCCGGCGGTCGTAACCCTGCGGGACGTCATGGAGAGCCAGGCCTGGGCCGAGTCTGAGGCCGACATCAAGGTCGCGCTGGGCCAGGATGTCGCGGGCCACGTGCGGGTGGCCGACCTGGCGAAGATGCCGCATGTCCTGATTGCCGGCGCCACCGGGGCCGGTAAGTCGGTCTGCCTCACGTCGCTCATCACAGGAATCATGTTTACCAAGACACCCGAGGAAATGCAGCTCGTCCTCATCGATCCCAAGATGGTCGAACTGGTGGCGTTCGAGGGCATCCCGCACCTGCGCATGCCCGTGGTCACCGACGTGAATGAAGTCGTCGACGTGCTGACCTGGGTCAGCAACGAGATGGCGCGCCGCTACCGCACCTTCAGCAAGGCCGGGGTGCGCAACCTGGCGGCCTACAACGCCGCGCTGCCCGAAGACGCCGATGGTCCACTGCCAAACATTGTCGTGGTGATCGACGAGTTGGCCGACTTGATGATGACGGCTCCCGGCGACGTCGAACGGCTGCTGGCGCGTCTCGCCCAAATGGCGCGCGCCACCGGTATCCACCTGGTCATTTCAACCCAGCGTCCATCGGTTGACGTCATTACCGGCCTGATCAAGGCCAACTTTCCGACCCGGATCTCGTTCATGGTCAGCAGCCAGGCCGACTCGCGCACGGTGCTGGACGCGGCCGGCGCCGAGCGGCTGATCGGACGCGGCGACATGCTGTATGCGCCGCCCGAAGGCGGCAAGGCGCAGCGCATCCAGGGCGTGCGGGTCACGGACGAGGAAGTGCGTGAGGTCGTGGACCACTGGCGCGAACAGGGTGAACCCGACCAGGTCTCTAAGCAGGAGCTTCAGCGAACCGAGGACGACGAGGAGGACGAGGTCTTCGTTGAGGCCACCGAGCTCGTCATGCGCCACGACAGCATCACGCCCGACCAGCTGGCGCGGGAACTCGGCATCGGCCGCTCGCTGGCGCTCAAGCTGGGCCACCAACTGGAGGAGGAGGGCTTCGTCGGCCCGCCATTGCCGCAGTCGCTGCGTCGGCCGGTGCTCCAGCGCCAGCCCGTCGACTAGGCCGCAGACCCGAAGAGTGGCCCAGGCTGCGCGCAGCCTGGGACCCTACGGTGTCGCGTCGCCTAGCCCGCCACCGCGACCGCTGCTCTGGCCGTTGAGGCGCCGCTGACCAGCACACCCGGCAGCCGCACAACCAGATGTTCGCTCGCCCGGCCCTCGGCTGCCGCCACCAGGTACGCCACGCCGAGCCGCCCCATCTCCTCTTTCTCGAAGGTCACCGCCGTCATCGGCGGCGTCGTGTGATTGGTAGCGTTCGGCTCGGTCAGTTGGGTGAACGTGGTCCCCAGGAACGAAACGTCGCCCGGAATGGCCACGCCGGCTTCCGTCAGCGTCCGCAGCGCCGCCAGTGCCATGGGCATGTTCTGCACATAAATCGCGTCCGGCAGATCGCCGCGCGCCAACATGGCCGCGGCCGCCGTCTGTCCGGTCGTCTCGACCTGTGGGCCAAAGTAAAGGTCCGTCTCATCCAGTGCGTGGCCGGCGGCCGCGGCGGCGTCTCGAAACCCAGCAAATCGAGACCCGTGGTAGGTGTCCGTCTTCGTCGGATCGCCCGGCAGCACCACCGCCAGGCGCTCGTGGCCGAGGTCCAGCAGGTGCCGCGCGGCCGTGCGCCCGATGTCGTGATTGTCCGGCGCAATGTTCGCGCAGCCGGACACAACGTGCTCGCACACGACCGACGGTCGCTCGTGTCCTCGCAGAAAGTCCAGGTCCGCGCCCTCGGGCCCAAAGGTCAGCAGCCCGTCAACCTCCGGCGCCCGTGCCGCCGCGGCCGCCAGCGATCCCTCCGCAAACGTGTGCAGGCTCAGCCCATGCCGACCGCGCGCCGCCGCCAACTGCGCGTGATAGAGCGCCACGCTATAGGCGCCGGAGTTAAATCCCTCGCAATAGAACACCCCAATGTGCGCCATCAGTCCGCCTCCGGCCGAACCAGATTCGGCGCAGTCTACGCAGCTTGGGACCAGCCGCCGCCCTGGCTCGCCGCTTAGCCCACCAACGCCGCGGTCCGTGCGGCTGCCGTAGACGCGCCTGCGACCAGCACCCCCGGCAGCAGCGCTTCCAGTCGCCCATTCGCCCGGCCCTCGGCCGCCGCGGCCAGGTACGCCACGCCCTGCCGGCCCATCTCCGCTTTCTCGAACGTCACCGCCGTCATCGGCGGCGTCGTGTGCTCGGTGGCCGCTGGCACGTTCAACTGGGCGAAGGTGGTTCCAAGGAAGGACACGTCGCGGGGAACAGCTACCCCGGCCTGCGTGAGCGTGCGCAGCGCGGACAGCGCCATGGGCAGGTTCTGCACGTAAATGGCATCCGGCAGATCGCCGCGCGCCAGCATGGCCTCGACCGCCGTTTGTCCGGTCGTGTCGACCTTTGCGCCGAAATAGATGTCCGAGTCGTCCAGCGGGTATCCCGCAGCGGCTGCCGTGTCCCGGAATCCGGCAAAGCGGGAGCCGTGATAGCTGTCCAGGTTGGCCGGGTCGCCCGGCAGCACCACCGCCAGCCGTTCGTGCCCCAGGTCCAGCAGGTGCCGCGCGGCGGTGCGCCCGATGTCGAAATTGTCCGGCGCCACATAGGCGCATCCCGGAACGATGCGCTCGCACACCACCGACGGTCGCGAGTGCTCAAGCAGGAACGCAAGGTCGGTCGCTCCCGAGGCGAACGCCAGCAGGCCGTCAACCTCCGGCGTGCACTCGGCCGCGGCCGCCAGCGAACCTTCCGGGAACTGGTGGATGCTCATTCCATGCCCGCCGCGTGCCGCCTCCAGCTGCGCGTGATACAGCGCCATGGAATACGCCCCGGGATCGAACCCCTCGCAATAGAACACCCCGATGTGCGCCATCCGTCGATACCCCGTCGAACCCGATCCGAAGCAGTCTACGTAGCCCGCCGCAGCGTTGGACGCGCCACCCAAACCACCGCGAATACCGCCGCCACAACGGCCGCGCCGATCAGCGTCGCGGCCTGAATGCCCACCGTCTCCGCAATGGACCCGATGACCAGCGCCCCCACGGGCGACAGCCCGATGAAGGTGATGGTGTTCAGGCTCATCACGCGGCCGTAGTACGCCTCGGTCGCCTCAAGTTGCAACATGGTCCGCACGCATGCCGAGAACACGGTAATCAAGAGCCCCACCAGCACCAGCAGCACCAGCGAAAGGCCGAGGGACGTCGAGACCGCAAATCCCACCAGCGCCGCCAGGTATCCGGCCACGGCGATTCCGGCCAGGCGACCGTTCGCTGGCAGCCAGTTAACGCCCGCCACCACGAATGCCCCGATGACAGAACCCAGCCCCGGCGCCGCGATCAGCCAGCCCAGGCCGGTCACGTCGGCAAACAGCACTTCGCGCGCAAAGACCGGCGCCAGCTGCTGGAATGAGCGCCCGAACAGGCTGGCGACGGCCGATACCAGCAGCACCAGCACGATCAGTTCGCGGCTGAACGCAAACCGCAGGCCGTCCCGCACGCTCTTCAAGACCGCCTCGCGGGGCCGAGGCTTGAAGGGCGGCAGGTTCAGCAACGCCAGCGCAACGAATACCGGCAAGGTGCTGGCGGCATTGATGAACAGCACCCCGGCGGCGCCGATCACGGGCACCAGCAGGCCCGCAATAGCCGGACCCAGCAATGCCCCGCCGGTAAAGACCACCGCATGCAGCGCTATGGCCTTCCGCAGGTCCTCCCGGGGAACCAACGCGGGCACGATGGCCTGGCGGGTCGGCTGATCGAAGGCCCCGGCGACCGAGGCCAGCATGGCGATGACCGCGAAGTGCCATACCTGCGCCACGTCGGCAGCAACAATGATTGCGAGCAACAGGCCCAGCAGCGCCTGGCTGACCTGCGTAATCCACAGCAGCGTCCGGCGGTCCATCCGGTCGGCTACCACGCCGCCGAAGAAGGGCAGCACCACCATGGGGACGCCGCGTGCCGCGGCCACCATGCCGACCCAGAACGCCGACCGCGTCATCTCGTCGGTCAGCCAGCCCACCACCAGGATCTGCATCCAGGTTCCCGAATGCGAGATCACCAGGCTGAACCAGAACAGCGCGAAATTCCGGTGCCGCAGCACGCCGGGACGCATGTCAAGCGCGCGCACGGGCTAGGCCTGGCCGGTCATGACCGGCCCAGGCGCCGGACTCAGCCCAGGCGCGGGCGCGGCCGCACCTGGAACGTGGCGCCTAATCCAGCGGCAGACTGACCCGCCTGCCATCCCGCGCCGACCGCGTGGCCGCCTCCATGAACTCCATGTACCTGAACGCGCGGTGAAAGCTTGGCGCGAGACCGGTGTCGTGGGTTCCGGAGCGGATGGCCTCGATGAAGTCCGCTTCCACATTCGGGTCGTAGTGCTCGTCGGTCGGGATGTCGATCGGCGCCAGCTCATCCTCGCCGGCCTTGGCGCCAGCGATGGTGTCGTGGTCGAAGTCGTAGACCAAGGTGCCCTGGTCGCCGTAGAGCCAGACTTCGGTGGCCGGCTCGTGATGCGCCAGCCCCGACCACTGGTACACGTAGTCGGCGCCCGACACCAACTCACCCATCGCGGTGAATGAGTCGGGCACGCGCACCGGCTCAAACGCGTTGGTCTCCGGGTTGCGTCGCTCCTTGATGTGCACGGGCGTCATGGCCTGCACGTCGCGTTCCGGACCGACCCAGCGCTGCAGGGCTTCCACCATGATTCCCACGTTCATCACGTTGTAGCCGCTGACGTCGAAGTCCTGCCGCCAGTGCAGCAGGTCGTTCACTACGGCGGTGTCCCCGAACGACGACATGCGGACCTGTCGCAGCGCGCCGACGAAGCGGTCGACCCTCAGCAGGCGGAGCATGGTGCGGTCGCCGGCGACCCCGATGCCCGGGGGGCACACCGCAGCGACCAGGCCTGGGTTCCGATCGGCGGCATCCAGCATGTCGCGCGCCTCGGCCAGATTGCGCGCCATGCGCGCCTGGCAGAACACGTGCTTGCCCGCGTCCAGGGCTGCCACCGACACCCGCGCGTGCATGTACGGCGTCGCCCCGATCCAGACGATGTCTACGTCCGGGTGCTCTACCACGGCCCGCCAGTCGTCCACCACGTTCGGCACGTCGTGGTCGGAGGCGAACGCCTCGGCTGTTTCGCGACGCCGGTTCGTCACCGCCACGAAGGCGATGTCATCAACTTCCGCCAGGTTCGGCATGTGCCGCGTGCGCACGATGTCGCCCGCGCCCACGATGCCGATGCCGAGGCTGCCGTTCGACATGGGAGTTCCTGATCCGGGGGATTTCTGCGGCGGCATCATGGCACGCCCTGCGCGGGTTCGCGCGTGATCCGTCTGCCGTCCAGAATGGGAGCCGCGACGAGCCGATGCCGGGATCGCCGAATCGTATGAGCCGACACATGTGGCAATGCCACGGGCCGCGGCATGCCTGAGTCCGCCACCGTCGTCCTCCGCGTCGCCATCGTTGGCAGCGGGGGCATGGCCGTGGCGCGAGCCGAGCGCATCGCGGCCCGCTCCGACATCGATCTTGTGGCTATCGCCGGTCGCAATCCTGAGACTCGTGCCGCGCTGGCCGCCCGCTTCGGCGTCGAGCACTCTGAGGACTGGGAGGCGACGGTCGCGCGTGCAGACGTGGACGCGGTCATCGTCACCACCCACCCCGACACGCACGCCCCTATGGGCGCCGCCGCGTTAGCGGCCGGCAAGCACCTGTTCAGCGAATCCCCGCTGGCGCTTGCGCCGCTTGACGCCGGCCGGCTGCTCAGCCTCGCTGACCAGCGCAACCTGGTCATTCGCGTCGGCCACACCAGCCCGCTCCGCCCCGGTCCGCGCCTGGTTCGCGAGCAGGTCGCCGCGTTGGGCGGCGCGCTGCACGACGACCTGGTGATTCACTTTCCCTACGACCTGCGCGCCGGCCGCGATGCCGGATTCGACCAGCGCATCAGCGGCCATCCCCTCGTCTACGCCATCCTCCTGGGCTACCCGGCGATCTATGGACGCGGACCGATCACCCACATCGCCGCGGCTGCCACCATGGAGCCGGATGGCCACGTCTTCGATCGGGCTGTGGCGGTCGTCACCCTGCGATTCCAGGACGGCGGCCTTGCAACCATCACCTACCGCCGCGGCTTCGACGGTGATTCCGAGTCGGGCCGCACGGTCATCTGCCGGCAGGGAGTGGTGGACTTCAACGAAGCCGCCGACCACATTGGTGTCCGCGGCGCTGACGGGGCGCGAATGCTGCTGATTCCCGACGGAGACCCCTGGAACGACGAGCTGAGCGAGTTCGTCGCCGCCATTCGCGAGGGCCGGCCAATGTCGGTCTCCGCGCAAGAGGCTGCAAGGGTCGTCGACATCATCGACGCCGCCCGGCGGGCGGCCGACGCGGGCTCAGCCCTCGCTTAAATCTGATCCGCCAGTTGGCGCGTGCGCGCTAATCGTCAATCATTCGGATTGGCGGAACCGATTGTCGGGTTTTCGCCTGGAGAGCGCGCCGAGGCTTGATCCATGACCAGCGATAGTCCGGCAGCCTCGCCCTCGCCGCTCGAAGCCCCCGCCGGCCGGCGCTCGCGCCTGGCCCGTCACCGCGACCGCCTGGCGCCCGCCTTTGCCCACCGCGACTTCGTCCGGCTTTGGCGCGCCAACCTGGGAACCATGATGTCCTACTGGATGCAGAACGTCGCCCAGGGCTGGCTGGTTGCGGTCATCACCGAGTCCCCGCTCATCCTCGGCACGTTGGCCATGATTCGCGCCATCCCCATGCTCTTCCTCTCGCCCTTCGGCGGCGTCCTGGCCGATCGGGTGAGCCGCACCAAGTTGCTCATCACCTCGCAATTGCTCTTTACCGTGGCCGGCCTTGCCATTGGCGTGCTGGTCGCGACTGGCCGCATCGAGGTCTGGCACCTGGCGGTCTCCAGCGTCCTGGCGGGCACGTCGTTCGCCATCAGCGTGCCGTCCCGCAACGCCTTGGTCTCCGATCTGGTACCGCGGCGGCAAGTCGGTAACGCCATCGCGCTCACCAGCACCACCATGAACGCCTCCCGCATCGTCGGCCCGGCGCTGGCGGGATGGCTGATCGGGGTGATCGGTATCGCCGGCACCTACTTCGTGCAGACCGGTGGCTACCTGTGGGGCATGGTCAACGTTCTGGCGGTCCGCGGCGGCGATCAGCACCCCAGGACCCGCGGCTCGCCGTTCGCCGCGCTGCGCGACGGGTTCAAGTTTGCCTTCAGCACCCGCCCGCTGGCCGCACTGCTCCTCCTGGGTCTCTCGCCGTCCCTTTTCAGCATGCCGATGATCTTCATCCTGCCCATCTTCGTGAAGCAGGACCTGAAGGCGGGATCCGAGGAATTGGGCCTGGTGCTGGCCGCACAGGGCATCGGCGCGGTCATCGGGTCGGTGGCCGTGGTCGCTCACGCCGGAAGCCGTCGGAAAGGCCCGATCGTCATGCTGAGCGCCGCCGCCTTTGGCGTGGCAATCATCGCGCTCGGGCTGACCCGATCGCCGTTGGCGGCCGGGATCGTCATGGCGTTCGCCGGTCTCTTCTCGGCCGTATATATGGCCAACAACCAGACCATGATTCAACTGCTCGCGCCCAACCGGCTGCGCGGGCGCGTAATGTCGATCTGGATGCTCGGCTGGGGCCTCACACCGTTGGGACTAATGCCAATCTCGATCGTGGCCGAAAACTTCGGCATGCCGGTCGCCATGGTCCTCGGCGGCAGCCTCAGCGTCGCCGTCGTGCTCTTCATCATGGTCTGGGGCCGCGTGCTCTGGACCCTCGACGCCGAAGCGGCGGTCGACCCGTCCGACGAATCCACCTAGGACGAAACCTTGACCCAAGGTGGTACCGGCGCCCAACCATCGGTGCCGGAGGCTCCCGGGCAGCGTTCCCCAAGGTTGGTCCGGCTGCGCCACCGCCTGGCGCCCGCCTTTGCCCACCCCGACTTCGTTCGGCTCTGGCGCGCCAACCTGGGATCCACCATGGCCTTTTGGATGTATGGCGTCGCCGAGGGCTGGCTGGTCGCCGTCATCACCGAGTCACCGCTCATCCTGGGCACCCTGGTCATGATCCGCGCGATTCCCCTCCTGGTGCTGTCGCCGTTTGGCGGCGTGCTGGCGGATCGGTTGAGCCGAACGCGGCTGCTTATTGCGGCCCAGGTGCTGATGAGCCTTGCCGGGCTTTCGATTGGACTGCTGGTGGCTACGGACGCCATTCAGGTCTGGCATCTGGCTGTTTCGGCCATGGTGATCGGCGCATCCTTTGCCATCATCCTGCCGACTCGTACCGCCCTGGTCTCCGACCTGGTGCCCCGGCGGTATGTCGGCAACGCCGTGGCGCTGACCAATACCACGCAGAACGCCTCGAGCATCATCGGCCCGGCGCTCGCCGGAACCCTGATCGGCCTGATCGGAATCGCCGGTACCTTTCTCGTGCAGGCCTTCGGCTATGTCTGGGGCACGCTCAACATCCTCACGATTCGGGGCGGTCGGCATCATCGAGGGAGCTCCGGATCCACCTTTGCCGCCCTGCGCGACGGATTCGCCTACGCCTTTCGCACGCGGCACCTGGCGGCGCTGCTTCTGCTGGTCCTTTCGCCGTCCCTGTTCAGCATGCCGATGATCATGATCCTGCCGATCTTCGTGAAGCAGGACCTGCAGGCCGGATCTGTTGAACTCGGCCTGGTTCTCGCGGCACAGGGCGTCGGCGCGGTCATCGGATCGCTCGTCGTGGTCGCCTACGCCAACCACCGTCACAAGGGTCCGGTCGTCATGCTCAGTGCCGCCGCCTTCGGTGCGCTGATCGCGCTACTTGGCCTGACCCGCTCGCCCTTGACGGCCGGGGTCGTGATGGCCTTCGCCGGTTTCTTCTTCGCGACCTACATGGCCAACAACCAGACCATGATTCAGCTCCTCACGCCGGCTCGGCTGCGCGGGCGCGTAATGTCCATCTGGATGCTCGGCTGGGGGCTCACGCCGCTGGGATTGTTACCCATCTCGTTTGTGGCCGAACAGCGCGGCATGCCGGCGGCCATAGTCCTCGGCGGCGGCCTCAGCGTCGCGGTTGTGCTGGTCATCATGATCTGGGGCCGCGTGCTCTGGACCCTCGACGCCGAAGCGGCAGTAGACCCCTCCGACCACTGACCCCAAGCCGCCGTACTAACATCACCTAGTCTCACGCAACCGGAGCCGGCGTATGCGCAGCGGAGTCGTTGGACTGCTGCCGTCCGATCCCCCGTCAATCACGACAGCCGACGCCCGACGCGCCCTTGAGCTTGGCTTCACCGGGACGAGCGTGCAGCTCGGCCAGCCGGATACCTACGCGCTCGACGAGTTTCGGCGCGTGGGCGACCTGCTTAACGCTGAGGGCCTGACCGTCGCGCAGGCCAACGGCCAGTACCCCTCGCTGATCTCGCTGGACCCCGCCGTTCGCCAGGCCGGCATCGACGGCATGCGGCGGCACATGCAAGCCGCCCACGCGCTGCGGGCCGAGACGCTCTACATCCGTCCGGGCGGCCTCAACCCCGTCGGCCCCTGGTATCCGCATCCCGATCACCACCAGGACGCCGCCTTCGAGCGCGCCGTCGAGAGCATTTCTCTCATTGCCGAGGCCGCCGAGGCCGAGGGCATCACGCTCACCGTCGAGGGCCACGTCCTCTCGGTGCTGGATCGTCCCGAGCGCATCGCCGAACTCTTCCGCCGGATTCCCACCCGGGCCCTCGGCTTCAACCTCGACCCCGTGAACTTCATCGGCAGCATCTGGGACGCCTGGAACCCGGACCCGGTCTACGAGCGCCTGCTGGAGGCGGCGCACGGACGCATCCCGGCCGCGCACTGGAAGGACTACACCCTCGAGGACCGCCTGGTGCTGCACATCGAGGAAGTCCCCCTAGGTCAGGGCGTCGTCGACCACGCCGCGTGGCTCACGGCGCTCGACGAAGTCGCCCCGCGCGCCTGGGTCCTCATCGAACACCTCCCGCCCGAACTCATCCCCGCAGCCAAGCGCGTGCTGGACGCCGCGATGGCTGAGGCTGGCCTCAACTGGGACCCTGCCTGACAGCGAAGCGGGTGGCTCTACTCGGTCTGCTCGTAGCCTGCCGAAGCGGTGAGAGCGAATGGACGCCGTCGGTCAACCGATGTCTCGACGCGAATCAGGCGGAACTCCTCGAGGCTCAGATCTCGAAGGCGTCCCTCGGAGTCGTCGGGCGCGGCCGCACTGATCGCGACCTTGATGGAATCGAAGTCCGCCCTTAGCTCTCTGACATCCGCTTCGAGCGCAGCCAGCCGCTGATCCATGCGCTCAATAATCTGAAGAATGCTACGGAGCGTCTTGTCGTCCGATTCCGCGCGTGGCTCAGGCCGCGCGTCGCGCGTTTCAATCGTAGGCGTAGCCAGGCGAGTCCCCCCTCGTGTGAATGGGTGTGGTTCCCCGCCCTGCGTCAATTGTAGCGACCCGAACGAATCTCGTAGATTCCGACAGATGACCGCCCTGACCGGCAGTCGGCCTACCAAGAAACAGCGCGAATGTTTCACGTGAAACATTGCAACCTCCACGAGGACGCTGCCCGATGACCACCGACTCGCTAAACGACCGCGTCATCATCGTCACCGGCGGCGCATCCGGCATCGGTCGCGCCACCGCCGAGCTCTGCGCCCGGCGCGGCGCCCGCGTGGTGCTGGCCGACCTCCCGCAGAGTGAAGGCGCGGCCGTTGCCGACAGCCTGACCGCCGACGGCCACACCGTCCGCTTCGTCGCCTGCGACGTTTCCGATGAGTCCGACGTCGAAAACCTGCTGGCCGCCACATCCGAGTTTGGCCGCCTGAACGTCCTGATCGCCTGCGCGGGCATCCTCCAGGGCGCCACGATTCCGATCGAGGACTTCGAGACCGCCACCTTCGACCGCGTCCTCGGCGTCAACGCCCGCGGCATGTTCCTCTGCGCAAAGCATTCGGTACGCGCGATGAGCGAAGCCGGCGGCGTGATCCTGCTGCTGGCCTCCGGCGCCGGGGTCACCAGCGGCAGTTCGTCCTACGCCTACGGCACCAGCAAGGGCGCCGTGCATGGCCTGGGCCTGGTCATGCAAGGACGCATGGGCTATTACCCCATCCGGGTCAACACCGTGGCACCGGGCAGCATCGCCACCGCGCTCAAGCTGCAAAACGTGATCGATGTCGGCCAGGCCTCCGGCGTCTCCGACGAAGAAATCCGCCGCCGCCACGCTGCACTTGGCGACCCCATCGGCGTAGCCCGCGTCCTCGCCTTCCTGGCCTCCGACGAAGCCTACTACGTCCGCGGCACCGTCTTCACCCGCTAGTCCGTCAGCGCCTCTGACTACGGGATTCGTCCGCCCGGCCCTTATCGCATCCGTTTCCGACCCTGCGAGGGAACGCTGAACCTCCTGTAGGCCGTTCGAACTAGCCCAATCGACGTAGTGGCTGGTCGCAAAGTTGTGGAGATTGGCCGATGCCGAGGCGCGCGCCGCCAGCCAACCTCTTGCGTGGTAGTTCCTTGCTGCGGAGTACGCCTCGTGTCCGGCCATTCCACACTGTCACGCCTGAACCCGCGCTCGCGCCCCATGGCTCGTCGCATGCTGTTGCGCGGCGTCGGCTGGGGCGCCCTGGGCGCTTCTGCTGCTGCTCTGCTGGCCGCCTGCGGCGATCCCGAACTGCCCGAGCCGCCCGTCCTCGCGGGTCGGGCCGCCTCGCCGCCCTCCGAGCCCGTTACGCCCGTAGTCGCCGTCCAGGAACGCACCGCGCAGCCCCAACCCGCCGCCCCGGTCACTATCGGCATCCCCATCGGAAACCCGCTCTTCGACCCGGTGGCGCTGCGGATCGCCGGGCTCGCCGCCGACTCCACGCAATCCGCCGACGCGCCCGCCGAGTTACGGATCGTGCAGTTGGAACAAGTCCGCGACTTTGACCCGTATCACCCGCAGGAGGTCGCGGCCGCGGTCGAGGCCACCCTGCCCAACCATCCCCAACTCGACGCGTTGCTGGTGCTGGATCCTGGCATCGCCCTCACCCTCGCCGAGGGCGGCCACCTGGCGCCCGTCAACGGTCCCGCCGCATCCGCCCCCGGCTTCAGCGCGGACGATTTTCTTCCCTCCGCAATCGGCCCGTTGACCGCCGGCGGCAATCTGTTCGGGCTGCCGCTCTGGATGAGCGTCAACATGCTGCGCTACACCCCCGGTCACTTCGTTGATGCGGGCGTAAACCCCGAAGACCTGCGCGACTGGGACTGGGAGCAGTACCGGGAGACCGCTCGCCGTCTCACCCGGGTCGATGCCGCCGGCCAGCCAGAGCGCTGGGGAGCGTTCGCGCCACCGGGGTTGATGCCCGGCCACCAGTGGATCTGGCAGAACGGCGGCTCGATCGCGAACCTGGACGCTCGTCGGGCCACCCTGGACACCACCACGGCCCTGGAAGCCGTGGAGTTTCTGCACGATCTCGGCAATGACGGCATCGGTCCCCGGCTCGAATTTGATTCCGGGGCAGTTTCGATCACGATTTCCCACGACAGCGCTGAAATGCTGATTCAAGGCGCCCCGGTGGCAATGCTTGGCGCGCCGGTCGGTGGCCTGTTCGGCGGGCTGTTTGGCAACGAACTCAGCGCCGGCGGGCTGTTGGCGCCGCCGCGCCAGCAACAGTCGGCGTCTGATGCGATGGTCTTTGGCGTGCTGTCCCTGCTCAGCGCCAGCGACAACCCTGACGCCACCTTCCGAACGCTGGACTGGATAGCCTCCCGGATCGCCCCTGTGGCCACTGTCCCCGCGCGCGGAGCGTCGGCGGCGCAACTCCAACTCCAGGGCGGCTACAGTGCCGCGGACGCCGGCGCCGTCATGCAGGCCGTCGACTCTGCCCAGGCGCTCAACGGACCCTACGCGCCCGGCATCAGGGCGGCGATGTTTCACCGCGTCGATCTTCCTATCGCCTCGGGCCAGGCCGATCCCGCCGGCGCGCTGGCCGCCGCGCAACAGGCCATCGACGAGCTGCTCAGGCAGAGCCCGGCGGACGCTCTGAAGCACGCCGGGGAGCAGTCGGAGTCCGAAAGCTCGGAGCGGGGTAGCTAGCGGCAGCGAGCCTCTGACGCGGGCCAACCGGTCACGGCTGGTAAGCCAGATCCGGAAACTCCTCCGCCGCCGCGCGCACGAACCCTTCCCAGCCCTTGTGCGACACGGGAAGGTAGGGCCGGCGGGTGTCCCAGGTGGTTTCCACCAGGAACGGCGAGGCCGCTGACATGGCCTTGCCGATGATTCCGTGCAAATTGCCGTCTTCCACCAGGTGGCGCTTGGCGATGCCGCCAAAGGCGTGCAGCCGCTCGTTGCGCCGCGCCGCCGCCTCCCAGTCGCCCCGCTCGATCTCCTCCCACCAGTCCAGCATGAACGTCGGGTTGTAGCCCGCCATCCACGAGTAGTTGCCCCGCGCCCCGTGCATCGCAAAGGCCGTCAGCACGTGCTCCCCGGCAAAGCAACTCAGCTCCGGCGCCTGCCGCCGCACGTCCATGAAGCCGTCCACGCCCGCCTGCACGTACTTGGCCCCGATCAGCTTCGGGAACTTCGCGGCCAGTGCGCGGTACTCGTCGCCGCCCAGCACGTGCGGCTGCCGCGGCGTGTTGTATTGGATCAGGCCGAAGTCGTCGGGCACCGCGTCCGACACGTCCTCCCAGAACTGGTCGAACGAGGCCGGCGTCATCGGCATGAACACCGGATGCCCCACGTGCGCGCCCATCACCCCGCTGTCCGCCGCGATGCGCAGGCGGTCCACGGTGCCCTGCGTGTTCAGCCAGGTCACCCCCGCCTGCGACGGCATACCCGCCTTCTGGCACTCGTCCCCGAACGCTTCGACCAGCGTGCGAAAGTCGTCCAGCTCGATCGCGTAGAACTCGCCGTCGCTGTCGGTCGTGTACGCCCCGTGCAGCCCCGCGGCATGGCAGCGCCGCACGTTCTCGCGCACCACCCCCGTATCGATCCTGTTGTCCGCCGTAAACGTCGTCGTCAGCGCAATCCAGATCCCATGCAGGTTCTCCCGCGTCAGCCCGCCCGCCATCTCGTCGCGTGCCATATTTCTCGTCCTTTTCGGAATCTCGCTCAACTTTCCTGCCCATCATGCTCTGGGCGAGCCGCCGACGAGCGGAGCTGGCAAGCGCAATGAGGAATCTCTTGAGTGTTCCTCAGCAAGGCGGAAATGCGCGTTTCCGCTATCAGTGCCGGGGGCTTAGCGCCACGAGAGATCGACGACTGGTCTCCTGATAAAATTCTGCAAGCCACTCGTGGCCACGACGGCCTTTCGCCGTGGCCCTCGCCGGGTCCCATCGCAGTACCCTCGAACAGTGGCTGTGGAACGACGGACAAGGACTTCGGTCGATATGCGAGCTTCGGAAACGTGGCCGGGGTTCTATACAGCGCTCGATGTCGCGCGGCTTGCGCAGATTCCGTCTCGAACTCTCTATGAGTGGCAGCAGCGCAAGATCATCAAGCCATCGATCGAGCTCAAGGGCGACGACGGCAAGACGATTCCGGGATACACCTACGCTGATCTGGTCCTGATCAGGATTCTTCGCGCGCTCCGCGAGGACAAGATCGACTTTTCGTCAGCCGCAATCGCGATCGACCACCTGTTCGCCCGTCTCGGACCACCGAGCCGCGGCTGGGCTGATGCACACGTCTACTTTCGGGGAAAACGCATCTATGCGTGGAAGCCGGACGACTGGGATGTGACCGAGGCGACAGCGATGGGGCAGAAGGTGGAGACACGAGCGTTTGGCGATGTCTTTCCGGAGCTTCGTCGGATCGAGGAAGGCATATCAATCGTGGTTCCCGAAGAGTATTGGGGCCACGTCGACATCGATCCTCGCGTGAAGGATGGGCAGCCCGTGGTTCATGGCACGCGAATTCCTACCAGCGCACTGGCGGATCTGGCGAGGAGGCCATGGTCGCCGAGCCGTATTGCCCAGGCGTACGGGATCGCCGTCGACACAGTGAGGCAAGTACTCGACTATGAGCGCCGCCTCGAGATGGCGTCCCCAGCAGCAGCATCAGCGGCTGCTGTTTGACGCCGACATCGACCTCGGCGCCACCGGCCTGGCGGAGGCCGTTGGATTCGATGTTCTGCACGCCGTCGAGCGTGACGACCTGCGAACTGCGAGCGACGATTCGCTGATTCGGTGGGCGAACGATCGCCAGCGCATCTTGATTACGCACGATAGGCACCGGCCGACGGATCCAAGCAGTTCGCGGGTGGCATGGGAAATCGCCATTCGAGGAGGTCGCGTCATCAATCTTGGTCCCTCGACGATGGGCGATCCCGCGAAAATCGTCGGAACCCTGCTGGTGACGTACTCGGAGTGGGCTGAGTTCTTTGACCGTGAGATCCACGGCCGGGTCCGTGTTCATCCTGGCGGAACTGCCGGCACTCAGACCCAGGACCAGCTACTGCAGCAGCGCGCTGCACTCATCACCACGGATCCCGGTGACTTTCCAAACCGTCTGCGGTCCCGCGAACCAGGCCGTTCCCGTCGGCGTGAGGAAACGCCTGATCCGCGACAGATGGAGCTTCCAGACTTCCAGGAGTCCGATTGACGCGATGCTGGGCTGGATCAGTGACCAATACGGTTGGCTAGCCGTTCCGATGACAGAGGTGTCGGACACGCCGCCAGCGCCCTCACCGCCATTGGCGCCACCACGCCGCCAGCCTCTCCGGTACCCAGGTGCTCACCGAGGGCGCCGATCTCGGCGAGCGATGGCGAAGAACGAACGCAAGGTCACGCTGACCGGCTCCCAATCGCCGCCTCGGCCACTCCTGCCCGGTCAGCCGACTCGCCAGCGCAGGCGCCGTTCGACGAACCAGAGGACAGCCACCGAAAGGCCGGCCAGGACACCCAGATCCAGCGCCAGCCGACCGCTGACAGGCCCCAGCAGAACCTGTCGTAATGCCGATGCCGCGTAGGTTGCCGGGCTCGCGTAGCCGGCCAGGTTAAGGGCCTCCGGCAGTAGCTCGGGCGGCACGAGGACCGGTCCAAGGCTCAGCAGCAAGAGCGTCAACAGCAGGCTGACCGAGCCGGCCTCTTCGGGAGTCCGTGCCATCGACCCAACCAGGGCTCCGATACTTGCCAGTGGAATGGCGCACAGCGGCACCACCAGCAGCACCCAGGGGCTTGGCGCCAGTGCGACGCCCAGGATTCTCGAGCCGGCCGCAATCGTGACGACAACCGCCGGAAGCGCCAGCAGGAGAAAGGCAACGACGGTTGCCACGATGAGCGCCGACTTGTAGACCGGCAGCGTGGCAACGAAGCGCAAGGTGCCCTTCGCCCGCATGTAGGCAAAGTTGCTCGACACTTTGTTCTGGTTCTCGAACATCAGGGCCAGGACCACGTTGCCGACCAGCACGTATTCGAGCGCCACGACCCCCGAGTCGCGGATGAGGATTCCGAGCATGGTGATGCTCAGCAGTGGCGCCGCCATGCCCAGTACCACCATGCTGCGCCAGCCCCAGCGCCAGTTGGCCAGTTGCACCAGCAGCAACTCGGCCAGCTGACAGGCGAAAGCCTGCCGGCCGCGGCGATCAGTCACCAGCGCGCTCCGCGTAGTGGAGGTACAGATCTTCAAGCGTGCAGGAATAGATCCGGAAGTCCTCGTAGCGTTCGAGGTCGAGGCGCTGTAGCACTTCAGAGAGTTGGTCCTTCGGTACAAGAGCAAGCCATCGGCCTGAGGGCAGACGACGGAACCGGAGTCCCGCCCCGAGTGCCGGCGGATCCTCGGATCCAGCCTCGAGTTCCAGCCGCACCTGCCGGTCCACACGTCGCTTGAGCGAGGCGGGTTCCCCAATCGCAACGACGCGGCCGGCGCGGAGGATGGCCACCCGCTCAATGATCTTTTCGGCTTCCACGGCGTCGTGCGTGATGAAGATGACCGTGGTTCCCTGTTCGCGGTTGAGTTGGCGCAGGTTCTTCCACACCAGCTGCCGGCGCTGGGGATCGAGATTGGCCGTCGGCTCGTCCAGGATGACGACGGGAGGAGTGGTGGCGGTCGCCAAGGCCAGTTGCACAAGGCGTAGCTGCCCGCCGGACAGGTGGCGACACGGCCGGCGCCGGACCGCGGTCAGGCGCCATAGATCAATCAGCCGGTCCCGCTCGCTTCGCGCCGCGGAACGGCTCTCGCCCCGCAAGCGGGCGGTCACGAAGAGAAGCTCGCCAACGGTCAGGCTGTCGAGCACCGCGCCGTCCTGCGGCATGAAGCCGACGCGGGTTGTTGCCGCAAATGGATCGTCGGCGACGGGTCGCCCGAAGAGGCGGATCGAGCCCGAGGTCGGCTGCAGCAGGTTGACCATCTGCCGCACCAGCGTGGTCTTGCCGGCGCCGTTGTCCCCCAAGATGCCAAAGATCTCGCCGCGACGGACGTCGAGCGAGATGCCGTCGTTCGCCCGTTCCTGTTGGCCGGAGTAGATCATGACCACGTCGCGCAACTCGTACACGATGTCCTGCTCGCGGCTCAGATCTTGGCCGGTCAACTCACGCTCCAACTGGCCGTCGTCACGCCCTTTGGAAACGTGGCGCCCAGGGCAGCGTAACGGGCGGTTTCAGTCCAGACGGAGGCGAGACGCCTAGAATGGCAGGCTGCCTTTCAGGACTTGGCCTCGCTGGCTCTTCCCCATGACCACCGACTTCCGTCCCACCGAAATCGATCCCAAGTGGCGCGCCCGCTGGGCTAAGCAGGACCTGTACCGCACGCCCGAGCCGTCCGACCGCCCCACCTTCTATTGCCTCGACTTCTTTCCCTATCCCTCGGGCGACGGGCTGAGCGTCGGCCACCTGCGCAACTACGTGCCGACGGACGTGATCTCCCGCGTCATGCGCATGCGCGGCTACGACGTGCTGCATCCCATGGGCTGGGACGCCTTTGGCCTGCCCACCGAAAACGCCGCCATCGAGACTGGCCGCCACCCGGCAGACCTGACCCGCGAGTGGAGCGCCAACTACAAGCGGCAGCTGAACCTGGCCGGCGGGTCGTTTGACTGGAATCGCGAGATCAACTCCACCCACCCCGAGTACTACCGCTGGACCCAGTGGATGTTCCTGAAACTCTTCGAGCGCGGCCTGGCCTACCGGGCCTCCGGCCTGCAGTGGTGGTGCCCCATCTGCGGCGCCCTGGCCAACGAAGAAGTCAACGCCGACGGCACCTGCTGGCGCGACCATCCCGACGTCACCCAGCGCGAGCTGACCCAGTGGTTCTTCAAGATCACCGACTACGCCGACCAGCTGATCGAGGACCTGGAAGGCCTGGACTGGCCGGACGAAACCCGCGCGGCCCAGGTCAACTGGATCGGCCGCAGCGAGGGCGCGGACGTGACCTTCACGGCCGAGACCGGCGACGAAATCCCGGTCTTCACGACCCGCCCCGACACGCTCTTCGGCGCCACCTTCATGGTGCTGGCCCCGGAGCACCCGCTGGTCGCCCGGATCACCACGCCGGACCGCGCCGACGAGGTCCAGGCCTACGTGGCTGCCGCCGCCCGCAAGGCCGAGCTGGACCGCGTAGCGCTGGACGACGACAAGACCGGCGTCTTCACCGGCGGCTACGCCATCAACCCCGTCAACAACGAGCGCCTGCCTATCTGGATCGCCGACTACGTCCTGATGTCCTACGGCTCCGGCGCCATCATGGCCGTGCCGGCGCACGACGAGCGCGACTTCGACTTCGCTACCCGCTACGGCATCGAAATCCGCACCGTCATCGCCCCGCCCGACTGGGATGGCGAGCCGCTGACCGAGGCCTTCGTCGGCGACGGCCCCATGGTCAACTCCGGCCGGTTCGACGGCCTTTCGGTCAAGGAGGGCGTGCGCGCCGTCACCGAGTGGCTGCACGATCAGGACAGGGGCGACTTTGCCGTCAACTACAAGCTGCGCGACTGGCTGATTTCGCGACAGCGCTACTGGGGCACCCCCATCCCCATCGTCCACTGCCACGCCTGCGGCGAGGTCCCGGTGCCCGAGGACGAGCTGCCGGTCCTGCTGCCCCACGTCGAGCAGATCGACCCGCAGCAGTTGGGTGGACGCTCGCCCCTGGACGCCGTCGAGAACTGGGTCAACATCCCCTGTCCCGACTGCGGCAAGCCCGGGCGGCGCGAGACCGACACCCTAGGCGGCTTTGCCTGTTCCAGCTGGTATTTCCTGCGCTTCTGCAGCCCTGACCAGCACGACCAAGCCTTTGATCCCGACACCGTCCGCCGCTGGATGCCCGTGGACCTGTACGTCGGCGGCGCCGAGCACAGCGTGATGCACCTGCTCTACGCCCGCTTCTGGA
>JAPOWQ010000073.1 GCA_026707585.1 Chloroflexota bacterium
CGACACGCCAGGCCATATCCTGAGATGCGTCACGCGCTGGCCAAACTCTCTCGCTTCATCGCTACTCCGCGCGTCGCTAGGCACCGTCTGTTCGTCTGGTGCCATCCGCTTGTGTGTCCCGGTAGCGCAGTAATCGCAATCGCCCGCGATGACGACACCACCTTCGGAGTGCTTCACAGCCGCTTCCATGAAATCTGGTCGCTACGTCTAGGTACCTCTCTTGGCGTAGGCAACGATCCACGCTACACGCCCACAACAACTTTCCAGACCTTTCCATTTCCCGAGGGCCTGACGCCCGATATCTCCGCCGCCGACTATGCGGACGATCCGCGGGCCATAGCCATTGCGGTGGCCGCCCGGCGTCTTGTGAAACTGCGTGACCGCTGGCTGAACCCGCCGGAGTGGGTGGAGTGGGTGGATGAGCCAGTGACTGGGTATCCGAAGCGGCCTGTGCCGACTGCGGCGGCACCGCTTCGGGAGCTTCGGCGGCGGACGCTGACGAATCTGTATAACGAGCGGCCACAGTGGTTGGTGGATGCGCATGCGGCGTTGGACTCGGCTGTGGCGGTTGCGTATGGCTGGGACACAGAAATTGCCGAAGACGACGCGCTCCGCAAGCTACTTGAGCTAAACTCGCCGTGACACCGCGAGAGTCAATAGAACTCGCCCCAAGATTCAGCCCACCGGGCAGCAAAGCCTTCGAGTTTCTCAATATCCTGAAGTGACTTTGCGGGGTTCTCATCAAGAATGCCCGAGGACACGAACGGCGAATCTCTCTCTAGGCTGGAGAGGGAATTCTTGATTTCATCCAATATACGGATTCGATTTCCCCTTCGGTAGTGGAACATTCCCAATGGACTCCAGTAGTGTCGCCCCTCATGACGTGGAGGAAACGCTAAAGCGAGCAAGATTTCGAACCGGTCAAAGATCATCGAGTATTGTTCATCAGACGGTGCCACTTGACGCATTGGCTCTCTAAGCAGGTTATAAATCCAGTGATTGAGCGTAAAGCGAGTCCAGGAGTCATCCTTCAGACTCAAACCCCACAACGCAGTTGGAAGCTTTCTCGCCGCGAATAGAGCAGACAGAATTGATACTGATTGACCATCCATACCATGATCACTTACTCTAATGTTGAACAGTCGCCCCAGAAATGTCAATCGATCAGAAGCCAGTGCCCCAATCCCGAGCGCATAAAGTAACAGGATTGCCGGATACGTCTTCAGGGCAATCAAAATAATGTCACCGCTTCGATCCCGGTTTGTCGATAGGCGCTCCAATGCGCTGGCCCATACGTGAAAGTGATCGTCCTCCGCCCACCTTCCTGCGACGGGTGCCATAAGCAGTACGGTGGAATACGCTGATTCGTAAGCCACTAGACACTTCGCCACGCTCTCTGCAGTTGGCGTTGGCATGTTTCGAATGTCGAATTCCTCACCTGCCGTAGACGTGGCAGCCTGCCTGAGAGTCGATTCAATAAGATCTGTCAAGCGTATCCTGTAGTCGGGACTTGCCAAGAAACGTTTCATGTTCGCCACCGCTATCTCGGGCGATAGCGGGTGAGGACTGGAAAGATCCTCGATAGATTGTATCGTGTGCTTGATAGTCTCAAAAAAGTCATCGGCACCGCTTATGTAAATTTTCTCCGCACGACGATGTTTAATTAGGCGCTGAGCTTCGTCGGTCAGTCGTCCGTATTGTGCCCAGTACGTTGTAAAGCGTCGCGACGTAGCTCTGTGGATTGCATTGCGCAGCGCACCATCCCACTTTCCAGACCAGCCACACACAATTAAGCCAAACTCATCAAATACGCGATTTAGGAATTGATTATACTCCTTTGGATAGGAATTTAGCTCTTCAGGTGAATTGCGAATTCTGGTGTCTCGATAGTCGCCGTGCACTTTGAAGACGCAGGCCTGATTGTGAGAGAGTGGCAAGGCTCCCCGAACTTGGTCCAATGAGCTTAAAACCTGAGTTGGAACTCCTGCGTCCTCAAGTGCCGTCTCGAGTAGCCGGTCAAAGTTTGTTGTAATTATGACTTTAATGAATCCCTTGGAAACTAGATGGGCAATCGCTCTGTGGGCCTCTGTAGGTTTCTTTAGACCCTCCTCACGCTCCTGTTCAGTTGGCTCGAAGTATTGTCGCAACAGCTGCCAGCGCTCGGTGGGTGTCTTGGCAAGAGCCTTGAGGAGCCTTGAGTACTCCGGCTCTTCATCGTATTTGCTCCGATACCAGTCTTCCAATCGTACGTCCGAATCTACGTCTGTTGCTGCCGCAAGTTTTGAAAGCAGATCCAACACTATTCCCCATCCGGTCTTGATCCCGGCAGACGTCGATAGGCCGGATCCCAATAGGAGCGCATATACTCCTGGGTTGCTCTGCATCGAGAATGCCAACGATTGAACAGGGTCGATCATGTGTGTGTCATCTCTTGTGGACCCTTAGCTCAACGCCCCTGAATCATGGTCAATACCGTGCACACCGCCGACAGCACCCGTAGCTCCTGCAGAACTCAAAGGACTCACCGGTGCGGCGTGTCAGCGCAACCCGGCCCACTGACGCTCAACACCGAGCTAGCATGCTTCAAGCGGTCTCCGCAAGGCCGAAGGGCTATCGTAGCGATTCCTGCCGCAAGGAACACTAGCACACTCAGAAGCGACGAAGCCACAGCGCAGACTGTAGTGATTGGTTCTTTATTTGAAGTCAAATGGCACTAGATTGACAACTGCACTTTATCAGAAACGTAGACTTATGTTCCGCAGAAACTCACCTATTCTTTTTCATTCCTCGACATCCATCCGTCACATCCTGGGCCCAGGATTCGGCAGCGTGAATTCGCGACATTGATTTCGACCCATCGGAAGAATGAAAGAGATGGCACTTAGTGTGTACCTCGTCGATTCAGTGGTGAAAGAAGTAGGCACAGTAGCCTGGAAAACTGCCGAAAGACACTCCGTATGGGATCTGAATCTGTCGGGTCACTTAGCTACTATTCTATGATCTTGATGTAACCAAATCTTACGAGAGAGTCGAAGTCACTAGCGTCAAAGCCTTGATAGGAGTCATCGAAGTCTGTGATATAGAAACCCATTCGCCGAAGCCGTGACCGAATTCCCTTCTGCTCATCTTCGTCAGCCAAATCCTTCTGTCGAAGTAACGCGCCTATAGTGTCAGCTTCACGTCGCGTAAACTCACTACGCCCTTTCACATCTTCTCCCTACAGGAACTCATCCCAAGCTGCGCAGACAACAGATACTATCATTCTCAAGACGTCTATCCATTCCATTCGAAGCGCAGTAACGCGTCCCGTCACTGCATTTGTTGCGTCCGTACCCTAATGAGTTCGTCTGTCCTGGAGAAGGCACCGGAAAAACGGCCGTCCCCCCATTCGGCATGCGCAGGAAAACTTAACTCTTAGCTGTGCTCATGACGAGCCAATGCCCACTGCTATCGGTCCGCAGCTGAGAGAGTGACTTTGGCGCTTGTCGATTCGGGGATCGAATAATCAGGAATTCCGGATTCGTCAGGAGTTTATTCGGGTCGCTCGAGTTACCGATGCTCGTGCGCGTTATCGCGGAGTCGAGCGCCGAGATCATCGGCCGCTTGAGCTTCAAGTGCAGATGTGCGTCAAGTGAGGAGTGCGTCGTCCTGCCAGCCCCGACTTGTGTGGCTGCAGCAGTCCTCAACACGATTGAAGAGCTCTGCAACGGTCTCCCATTCGCCGGTGAGATCGCCTTCCGCCAGAGGCAGACGAAGCCGTGGAGTGTCGAGTGGTTGGTGTGTAGCCCTTGCACGAAGGTGGTGGGCGACCGTTAGGACCATCCAGGGCCAAAGAACAGCTCCATGGTGCGCGAGTTAGCGAGCCCGTCGAACGCCGGGTGGATTGGGCCTCGCCAGATGCCCCGTTCAGTGTCGGAAACGGGCTCTGGCCCGCGGACCGGGCCGGAGCGGCCTCAGCCTCGACGCATCCATGGCCCGATCGTGTTCCAGCGCCGGACGCCGATGATGGGGTGCACGCACACGCGCCGGCGTGACTCCGTGGCGTCAGCGCTTGCCACGGCAACGGCGAGCACATTTGGCCGCATAATCGCGCCCACGATCCGGAGCCGGCGGTATCCGCGATCGGGGTCCGCCAATCGAGTGCTGGCAGAACGCGCCGCGCCAGCGTCCGCTGGTGACTGGTGCCCCGCGCAGGCGCGCCCCTGGCCGGACCGGCCGCCAGACGGCGATTTTCAGCCCTAGGTTTCCGCCACTCCGCGACCCTTCAGGGGCCTGCCCGCCCCTTCGGTGCCCGGCTGTTCCGAGCTTCTCTGCAATCGAAGTCGAACCGTCGGCACCTGCGCAGGGACCGGCCAACGAGGACCAACGTGTCCGAAACGCAAGCCTAGGCCGCTCTCAATCGCGCTCGACCATCGTCCCGACGGCGCCACGAAGCGTGCACGGCCCGTCGCGGCCGCCGGCCATCGAAATCCGACCAACGCCGACGATCGGGAATCCCACCATGATTCCCAGGGCGTCTGGCTCGAGCAGGCGTTCCACTGGTGGCTCGCAGCCACAACGAACCCGTCGTGCTTCCAAGCGTCCACCAACGAGCCGATCAGGTCGCCGGCATGCGGATCTGCTCGCGGCTGGCCGTTCGGAGTAGTCTGAGGGCGCGTCGTCTCCATTGGGCGCTGGAATTCCGAGGCCCGCGTGCGAAGGGAAACCCGCGAATCGCTCACTCGCAGCGGCGTTCGGTCCCGCGATCGTGCGCCCCAGCGTGGTCGCATCGTGACGCGAGAGCAGGTTTTGGCTCTTGCAGACTCGGGCGAAAACGAAGCGCTCGAGTTTAAGTCGACCACCGGCACGCGCCGTGAAGCCGCGCAGACCCTGTGCGCTTTCCTCAACCAGCGTGGCGGACAGGTGCTGTTCGGCGTCACTCCGACGGGGCACGTGGCGGGTCAGCAAGTCGGCGAGCGCACGATCGAACAGTTGAGCGCCGAGTTTCGGCGCATCGAGCCTCCAGCGTTTCCAGAGATCAAGCGGATTCGGCTCGACGGCGGGCGCGAAGTGATTGTGGTCAGGACCAGCCCGGGGATGGCCCGGCCGTACGCCTATCGCGGCACTGCCTTTCGTCGCGTAGGGAACACCACGTTGCCAATGTCCGCCGACGAGTACAACCAGATGCTATTTGAGCGGATGCACAGTGAACAGCGCTGGGAGAATCAGCCCGCCGACGGCTGGTCGATCGACGACCTAGAGCTGGCAGAGGTCCGCGCCACGGTCGCGGAGGCGGTTCGGCGCGGTCGCCTGGCCGAGCCGCCGAGCAGCGAGCCGGTTGACCTGTTACGCGGATTGGGGCTCCTCCGTGAGGGGGTGCTGCTCCGAGCGGCGCCCGTGCTGTTCGGCAAGGCCGAACGTCTCGAAGTCGCGATGCCGCAGTGCTTGCTCCGCGTTGCTCGATTCCGGGGCGTGGATCGGATGCAGTTCTTAGACAACCGGCAATTCAATGGCCACGCCTTTGCGCTGCTCGCGAGCGCTGAGCGCTTCCTGCGAGACACCCTACCGATCGCTGGACGGTTCGAGCCGAACCGCATAGCGCGAATCGACGAGCCGCTCTATCCACCGCTGGCCACGCGCGAGGCGCTCGCGAACGCGCTGTGCCACCGCGATTATTCGGTTGGGGGCGGCTCGGTCGGCGTGGCGATCTACGACGACCGCCTCGAGGTCACATCCACGGGCCCGCTGCACTTCGGCCTCACGCCCGCGCAGCTCTTCGAGCCCCACGCGTCCCGTCCATGGAATCCGCTGATCGCCCGGACGTTCTACCGGCGGGGGATCATTGAGGAGTGGGGCAGCGGAACGCTCCGGATGGCGGAACTGAGCAGCCGTGCCGGGCTGCCCATCCCCGAGATTGAGGACGCGAGCGGGGAGGTCATCGTGCGATTTCGACACGGGCAACCGGTGCCGACGCAGTCCGCTGAGGCCGTGTCCCCTACCGAGCGTCGGGCGCTGATCCTCGCCTTGCTGGAAGAAACTGTGGACGGTCTGACGTTGCGCGAGATTCGCATGCGACTTGGAGGGGCCCTCAGCGACCGGCAGGTGCGGCGGGCGCTGGAAGAGTTGAGAGACGAGGGGATGCTTCTGCCTCCAGGTCGTGGTCGATGGGGACGGTGGACGCTGGGTGCGTAGGGGCGACTTGGGGGCGACTTGAGGGCGACTTGGGAGCGACTGCGAGCGTCGCTCCGTTTCGCGGGGCGGCTGGTCGACCACACGGGCCGGTAGCGTGCGGGGCAGCGTCGGCCCCTGAGGGCCACGAACACGCGGCCGGGACATTCAGGAATCTGCCATCTCGACGGCGCGTGCCTGACCATCGCGCCGGAGCCACGGGAGCCGCCAGACATGCCGCGGGCGACCGGGGACATAGACCGCAGAACACGACGGAGGGCTCGATGGGATGCGTGGATCAGCGAGCCCAGGATTGCGGTCTCCACGGTGTGGCGCGATCTGGAGGTCATCAGCTGGCGATGCATCCGGCGCACCGGAATCCGGAAGCTGATGTAGGTTTCTTGATCTTCGTCCTAATGGCATCAAGCTCCTTATGTTTAGCGCCATTGGATCCTGGCAAACTGGTCGACCAGACGAGAGTCCCGGCCAGGTGATGCCGTGAGATACACCTTGACCATTGTTGAGCAACTGGATCGTTCCAGCAGGGAACTGGCGACCGATCATCCAATAAGCAATCGTCTGGCTTTGATCCTGGTCGACAATGCCACCGAGCTCATGCTGCATCGTCAATGCACGGACCGGTTGGAGCTTGACAGCATGGCATCGGGACTCTGGAAAGCGCACCAATCCCTTATTGGTGGCAGGTCGTCGGAAGACCAGCCCGAATTCTCTGAAGAATCTAAAAGAGACATGCTGACGCCGAGACAGAGATCCCAGGCTAAGGGAGTCTTCTTGGATGGCAAGCTTAAAGTCTTGGAAGGCATGGGGGACATCACGTCAAAGGAACGGCGGTTCATTGCTATTGCCCATGGCTACAGAAACGAGCTATACCACGTCGGGCTGACTCGTGACGAGATAATACGGGCCATTGCGGCGCAGTTCTTCCTGCTCTCCTGTGATCTGTTCACTCGATTGGGAAACAAGGGCTTCTTTGGCCCCTCGTTTACTTCCGAAGACCAGTACACCGATATTGCGAAACGTTATCTCCCAATGCACAACGGTCGACTGCTCTGTCTCGACGTTGACAAGGCAGACTTGGCCGCCAAACTCCGAAGCACGCTTCCTGCTGGGATGCCCGACCTGGCTGTGACGCTTGCTTCAAGCGCAACGAAATCTATCAAGTCAGTGACGGATGCGTTTGCCTTCTTGGTCCGTGACAACCCTTTCAGCTTCGACGAGGATAAGATGCTAACATTCGCGCAGTTGCAGCGGGACTTAACGAAAGCCCTTGAACGTGAAGATGTAGATGGCTTATGGATAGACCCCAATTACCGAGAAGGTTTCAGCCGCGTGGCAACAGAGTTGGAGGAGAATTGGCGGCAACGTCACTCCTCACTCCCTCATCAGCGATGGATGCGCCGAGCTACCGCCATTGGGCAAGAACGTGACCCCCTCACCGCCTTGGACTTGTACCAAGCTCTTCGTAACGACATGTCGTACCTCGAAGAATCGATATTGTCCGCGTCGAGTGAACTCGATAGGTGGACTCAGCAGCAGGTCGACAGGGCGCTAGGCAAATAAGCTCAGAACAAACACGAACCATCGAGGCTTCTCGCAGGGAACCTGCGGATCGGCTGACTGTAGAGAATCGCCGAGCGTTTGATTCCTGCGTCTGCCCTTGGACCAGGGCAATCCTATTGAGCGATCACAGGCTGTCGCTGCATGGAATATACAACCAGACCCTTTCCAAGTACGACCGTTGATTGAAAGTATGGAAACTCTAAAGTGTCGACTTAGGTGCCTGCCAAACCGGACCTTGATTCAACTACTCGACTTGCGCTGTTGGACGAGGGCACTCTAGCGGAATTGCCTTCCGACATAGCTCCCGCAAGGTGATGTGGGGGCCTTCGACAAAGTTGTAGCTGAACTCGCGAATCGCGACCGCATGGGCGTGGTACTCAATCTCTTTCGAGTTTCGGACCCTCAGCGGCGACTTGGTCAAGAGCTTCGAGGAACTGGAGATCGCCGATTTTTCGACCCTCAGCGGCGTCGGCTTTCACCGCGAGCGACTCTATCCCGTCGAGACCGCCACCCCTAGGCATCGCCAGGACCGGCCCCACTTCTACCTCCCCGACCACGACATCTACATCGAACATCTGGCCCTGGACCGCCACGGCCGCCCTCCTGTGGGATGGACCTGGTACGCCCAGGGCGTCGGTTGGAAGCGCGACATCCACCAGCGCTATGGCGCGAAACTGATCGAGACCTACAGCAGGCAACGGCGCGAAGGCGTCCTTCGCCTCAGGCTGCGCGAGCAGGTCGAGCAGGCGGGCGTGACCTTCCAGCGCGTCTCGATCCGCACTCTCCTCCTGGAGCTGGGACGCTGGCTGATTTCATGGCTGGCGCAGCTGATGGCCACGTTCCTGAACCACGTCACGACCAGCGGCGTCTTCGCCGAGACGCTCCGCAAGCGTGCGCGCGAATCGCGCGATCGCACCCGCGGCGAGGCCTTCCTCGACATCTTTCAGCAGGTCAGCGCGCGCTACGACCGGCTGCTGAGCGACGACAAGGACTTTCACGACCTGATCAACCACGCCGCCGCCCACATCCGCAACGGCCACTGGCGGTCGCCCTATTGTTTTTCGTGCTGGTGGACGAGTACCAGGACATCTCGGCGGCACGGATGGCCTTGCTTCGAGCGCTCAAGCGCCCCGGCTTCGCCTTCTTCCTTGTGGGCGACGACTGGCAATCGGTCTACCGCTTCGCCGGCAGCGACGTTGCCCTCGTGCGCGAGTGCGGGCAGTACCTCGGGCACGTGCGCGAGCGGGCGCTAAGCCGCACCTCTCGCTTCGCCGGCGGAATCATTGAACCATCCACCGCCTTCGTGGTGCGAAACCCCGCCCAGACGCAGCGCACGCTACGCCCGGCCGAAGGCGTGCGCGATGGCGGTGTCACCCTCATCGCCAGCGACGCTGCTGCCCGCGGACTGCGGGACGCCCTGACAGACATCGAGGCGTGCGAAGACGCCAGCGGTGCGCCAATCTCCGTGCTCATCCTCGGCCGCTACCGCGGTAGCGAGGTCGCGCTCTCCGCCTCAAGTCGCGGGCGCCTGCGCCTCGAGATCAGCACGGTGCATCCCGCCAAGGGCCGTCCCGGCTGGTTCCTCGGCTGCACCCAATTAGCCTCCGACCAACCCTGCACCAACACCCAGCGCGTCAGCCGCGGTCGCTGAGCCAACTCCCCCCGCCGTCCGCCCACGGCGACGCAAACACCGGCCCAGTTTCCACTTTCGCCGAATACCATCCCTCGTCAATCTCTTGTTCAACCCTCAACGCTCACTTCACTTGCGTCTCTAGTTCCGTATCCACATATCCCCAACCACCAGCGCCGCAAACATCAGCGTCCGATAGATCTCCACGTCCAGCACCATCACGCCGACTTCTCCCGACTTCCAATTCTCTGCTGTGACCAGTCTGGTTCGGAGTCGAAAGCCTAGGCGACTGGGCCCTTGGGTCAATGCAAGCTAACCATCTGTCGATGATATGTCCTTGGATCGTTCTCATCGGCCGCAACTGAAGGTATTGGCTCGTCTCTTGAACATGCCTCAACAAGCCACTCCCGCTTCGTCGGCATCACGAATCCCGTGTGGTCATGAGGGTCGAAGTGAACAAGCTTCCAGATCACATTCTCGTCCCCAAAGTCAAGATATACGGGTGATGAGGCCTGCGCCCAATTGTGAAGAAGTCTGCTTTGACCCGACCATCCGAAGCAGTAGACAAGCGGACTAAAGCTCTCGGGCTTTCTAGTCAAGAGTCCCATAAAGAAGTACTGGGGATCCGTCGACCCTCGGTCGCCGTCGACTATCCAGATCAAGTTCTTGTAAAACTCCTCGCGACTCCGCAACTCCGCTTTCTCAATGGGCGAGTGCTGAAATTCAATCACCAAACCGAAGGGCGTCTTGACATCTGCTATGTGTCTTTCTCCGCTGATTCTATCGACGTGTACTACTTCCTGCCAAGCCGTCGGGAACTGACCTTTCCAGTTTCTATGCCAGTCCGTCTCAGACTCCCACCAAGGATCACATCTTGATCTGCTCTTGTGTGCCCAGTGCCACAATCTTACTCTGCCACATTTGGCTATCATGTCGTGTCCACAGTAGGGGCACACTGCCCGTTGACGCGGAGATGGTTCTGATCTCTCTCCATTGACTAGCGCGATTTTCATGTACACCTCAGGTGGATGGAGATTCGATGTGGATGTGCTCCCACAGCGTGAAGCGGAGGACAACTCAGTCCATTGTCCGTGAATTTGTCACCTTGACAATTGATTTCTTCTTGGGTCGTGACGGCGCGGGTCAAGACCATCGAACGAGATGCTAGAGTGTTCATAGGGTCTCTGGCCATTTCCTTCGATTCTCGGAGACGAGAGTGTTGCCGTGCGTCTCAGTCTTGACGAAGCTGGCGGCCGATCTCAATTAGCACGCTTATACGACTATGCCAAGCCGTCTGAGTGTCGGGCCTTGGTGATCCCGTCGTTCATCGGGTCAGTGAGCAGTCCAATGCACCGCCAGTGGTTGCGTCAGGCAGTGATGTTACCGTTCACGCAAGCTGGATCTGAGATGCTATCGGTCCAGAGGTGCCTTGGGGACCGTTCGGCCATACGGTGTCGGATACTCGGGATCGTGGGATCGTAGGCTGCCCGTAGTCGTTATCCGCCGAAATCAATGTAGGTATGTCTGAACCCGCAGCTGCAATCATAGGTGAATTCTCAAGCGTAGAAGGCGAGCCAGGCTACGTATTCCGATACCAGAGCAACACGATCCGAGTCGTTGCGGCAGACGAGATCAGAGCGCCCCAGCACTATTGAGATGTTCAAGAATGCGATCTGCGGCGTTCGTCCAATTGGTGCTCAGCGCCTGTTCCGTTGCAACCATCCCTTTCGGATCCACGCTGCCCAACTTAACAAACACTCTATGAACTCCCCTTTTGTGGGCATAGCCGATTTCTTGATCTGTCCAACCTCCGCGATGGAAGTCTTCAGTCACGAATCCGACGAAGATATCCATCGTGTTCAGAGCATTCAGTATCTCAGACTGCCAGCTCAAACTAGGCATGACATCTTCGTGCGCGAGAAAACAGCGTAAACCTCGAGACTCAAGGGCCGCTTTTACTTCCGACACTTCTTGGCGGTGGCTGGCACGGTGACTTAAGAAAACTAGCCTTCCCTGCCCATGCCCTGCTCCCCAAATCCTCTGCATTTGGCGACTCGTAAGTACCGTCAAGTGTCTATCGGAAGTCTGGAGCATAGTCGTAGTCAACTCAAATAGGTCGACATCTTTCACGGCCCAATGAGTCCTGCGGTTTTCATAGCGGTCAATTGCAATACCCAGAGATGCAAATATTTCGTCGCTGTTCAGACGGATTCTAGGATAATCATCGGGCAAACTGTAGACGATCTCCAGCCCTCGTGCTCGCGGCGCGATCCGACTAATATGTCCGATCATTCCGGTAGCATCCGAACCTTCATACGTAAACAGGCATGGGAGTTCTATGAGGGCGTCGAAATCGGGCATTTCGTTCTGATTTGGACGAAACTGCTGCTCGATGGCATCATCCGTATATTCGAAAATTCGTCCACTCAAGAACGAGACATCGCATGGCCGTCCCTCGTTCGCTTCCCACTCGTTGTAGCTGATGGATGATTGCATGATTAAGTTATACACTCGAAGTCCCATTCTGAGTATTGTGCGATGCTCACAGAGTGGATCGGTGGTTCTTCCATCGGCGAGTCCTCGATGAATGCAGGGAGGCACTAGTCGCAGGAACGTTGCCAGCGGGAAGTGTAGCGCGCTCTAGAACGGGACTTCGTGGTGGCGGCGTCCGGGGAATCTGGCTATTGCGATGCACTGACGGCAGGGCCGGAGCCCAGGCAAACGTGGGTGCCATAGGACGTTAGGCCGAAAACGTGTCGCATCCCGACCCGTGTCCGTCGCTGCACCATGACGGTCGTTCCTATACACGGAGCGGACTTGCAGCCCATTCTAGACCTAGTTCGTCGCTCCATCTCGCACCTTCTGTGCGCAATCTCGGCGTCAACAGCCTTGAGCAACGTGGAGCCGCCAGCGCCGTGACCGGTGGCTGCGGCTCATCCTGGTGAATGCCGTGATGCCGGCGGTCGACTCGCCAGCCCCCTACTAATACGAACGTGGCCGGTCCGAGTTCCGTAAATCCTCGTAGCTGCCTGCTATTACCCCATGAAGGGACCGAACGCGCCCTACGTCTCCCGCCAGGGCAGGCGCCACAGTCCAAGTCCCATGGTGACAGCCGTGTAGGCCGCCAGGACGGCAAGCTCCAGCCAGACGTCCACACGTCCCCCCAGCGAGGCGGCGATGGCGTCGGCCGCGTAGCGCAGGGGCGAGACGTAGCCGAACCACTGCAGAAGGAGAGGCGCCGACTCCAGGGTGAAGTACACGGGCGAGATGATGACCAGCACGATGGCGATGAGGCTGGCGAGGATGTTTCCCACCGGCAGCGACGGCGCGAAGCTCATCACGAACAGCACGATGCCCGCCAGCGCCAGAACGGTCAGCAGCAGTGCAGGGGCCAGGGCCCAGGTTGGTGCGATTTCGACGCCGGCGATAAATGCGAAGCCCAGCAGAAACAGGGCGGACAGTGTTCCCGACACCGCGGTGTACAACAGCGTTCCCACAACATAGGCGGCCTTGGAGACCGGCATGGTGATGACGAGCTTCAGGTGGCCCATGAATCGCTGCGCGACGATCTGCTGCCCGACCAGCATGGCGGTGCTGAAGGCCACGCCGAAGATCAGCGTTCCAGCCAGCAGGCGTTGCCAGACGGCCGCGTCGTCGGGGGCGATGGAGCGAAAGACGTAGAACATGGGAATCGGAAAAATCAAGGTTCCCAGCACGATGAAATACCACTGGCGAATCATGGGAAGCCCGTGGATCTCCAGCACGGCTAGCGAATCGCTCACGAATTTCCGCGGGCCGGGCGTGCGGAGGCCGTCAGTTCGAGTCATCGGTCTCGCTCTCATCTCTGTCACCCTGGGTCATCGCCAGGTACACGTCCTCCAGGCTCGTCCGCATCACCGCGTACTCGTCGACACCCTGAGCTCGCAGTTGCCCGGCCAGGGCCAGATGGTCGTCGCCGTAGACGGTCTGTTGGCCCTCGGACGACTCGTAAACCAGCTTGTATTCGTGCCCGATGGAGGACCGCAGGTTCGCGATGGTGTCCAGGGAGATCAGGCGACCGTCCTGAATGATGCCAATGCGGTCGCAGAGCGTCTCGGCCTCTTCCATGTAATGGGTGGTCAGGAGCACGGCGCCGTCGCGCCGGCGGTAGCTCTGCAGGACCTCCCAGAGCCGCTGGCGGGACTCCACGTCCAGGCCGACCGTGGGTTCGTCCAGGATCAACACGTCAGGTTCCGCCAGCATGGCGATGCCGACCAAGAGCCGGCGACGCAGTCCGCCTGACAGGCGTTCGCTGGAGAAGTCGCGGTGAGCCGTCAGGTCGAGTTCCTCGATTAGCTCGTCGGCCCGCGTCCGTGCATCCCGTCGCGAGAGCCCGCGCAGCACACCGAAGATGCGCAGGTGCTGGTACACCGACAGCCCGTCGAACAGCCGCGCCTCTTGCGGCACGACCCCGATCCGTGACTTGGCGGCGTCGGGATTCGAAACCGCGTCGATGCCGACCACTCGTACGTCGCCTGAGGTCGGCACAAGTTCGGTGGTTATCTGTCGGACGAGGGTCGTCTTACCGGCGCCGTTTGGACCCAGAACGCCCAGCGCCTCGCCCCAGTTGAGGGTCAGCGAGATGTCCTGGTTGGCGTGCGGGCCGTCCTTGTAGCGCTTGTTGAGGTTGCGGACCTGGATGGGCGGAGGTCGCTTCGACATGCTCATGGAGTCTGCTCGCACAGTGGCTCAGCGAGATCTTCCCGCCAAGTATGCCTGAAACTGTCGTCCTCTGAAGCCGACGCGGGGAGTTTGCATTTCGGCGTCCAAGTGCGGTGCTTGAAGAAGTCCGGCGATGCTGCGGGAGGACTTGCGCCGCGTCGGTAGCCTGCCATACAGCGGCAGACGATACGAGCGACGGTAATCTAGGCAAAGTTGCAGGATTCAGGACGGCTATGCGTTGTCTGGCTCAGGACAAGAGTCTGCGCTGCGAACCTCTACTAGTCGGTGACGTTAGTGGACCGTTGAATTCACCCGAAGGGCCAGTCTTGGGGGCACAGGCCTTTCGAAGCTGTCTGGATTGACACTGCCCGGCCGTCTGAAGGGGAGTTGTGTCCAGTGGATTTGCTCTGGCCAAGTACTGGCCTATTACTCGGTCGCGTGTCGCAAGTCAAGACGGGACGTCTGAACAGCCCTTGCGCACAAGGACCACCTCGATACTGCGCTGACCCAAGCCGGTGGGGCTCCCGCGGTGTCGGGGAAAGTTGGGTCTGCTGCCGTTGAGCGACTTGCGGGTTCACAGATCTTGAACCGAGACGCCATGAAGACGTAGCTTGCGCTGTTCCCTGTGGATTGATATCGAACCTCCACCGTCTCACCCATTGCAATCGAAGTGCCCCTTCGGTTGCACGAGTCCTTTGTCTCACCAACGTGGTAGGCCATCGCCATTGGGGCCAAGCATGCCAAGGATTTCACCTCACTGAGCAGAGACTGAAATATCCTGGTTGGAATTGGCCCCGGAACCATACTGCTTCGCGGGGCTGTGAGCCTGAATAGGGTCTGGATGCGCACGGTCCATATCCTGACTAGACACTTGTCTGCGCTCCCCCTCGTCATTAGCCTCGGGCTCCGGCTCTCGCCGGAGCCCGAGGCTGAGTGCCTGTCGATTCTGAACTTACCGGGGATGCTTTGCCAGAACGCCCGCCTTCATCGCTACAAAGTTCCTGTCCGCAAACGCGATGCTCTCATCAATATCGCTCGTTGCGATGAACGATGCGGGTGTGTACTGAGCCGTTGCCCGGTAGTCAAAGAACCGCAATCCAGACTTCCGCGTGAGAACGGCACTCAACATCTTGTAAGACCATACCTCATCAAAGGGCAATTCTCGGTCACCCTCGTAGAGGTACGCCCGCCGAACCGCTGAATGAAAACGCTCGCCACCCTCATTGATGATGGTCTGCCCATAGACACTTTCGATCCTGCCTTGGGCAGCCTGTCGTAGGTATTGTGCATACCCAGGTGACCACTCTACCTCCGCAGGACCTTCGAACCATCCTTCTATTCGGGAGTGGCCCTGTAATCTCCCAGGGCTGACCTCTTCCAAGTGCCCGATTTGCTGGAATCGTCCAATCTCTGTACCGTCGGGGCGAACCATGCTGTAATCCACTTCGACGTCAAATGGAAAACCCATCACGCTGGTGAGATTGACCGCCCCGTCCTTCGCATGCAAATACACACACTTGTTCCATGACACCCACGACCCGAAGCTTGCCCGGAGAACAACACTTCCCAAGGCAGGATCGTCATCAAACTTGATGACTCCCCCGTGCACGTTCGTGTCGGCATCGTAGAATCCCTCGTAGTCACCCTGGATCTCCCGGTCATTCAGCCGAGCGCTGAGATCCAACTCCGTATACTGCGAAGCCGCAGGTTCCGAAACCCTCACTACAGTGGCCATTCTCGCATCCTCCTTGATGCTGGACCTTTCCGCCGTTGGAAAGGCTGAGAAAACCCTGAGGAACCTAGGCAGCCATGGTCCTACCTAGCTCCTATAGCTAAGACCGTAGCAGGGGCACTGGACCTTCGTCAAGTGAAGAAAACAACACACGGACCCACCCTGCACCACCGCATTTTCTGCGGCAAACCACGGCTGTTTTCGGTCGCCTCCGGTCCAGACGTCGACAGATGATTACGAACCTCAGATGGCTGCGCTTTGAATCTTTACTCTAAGGAGCAAACGACCTCCGTACGTCAGATCAGCTACTGAATCGCCGTCGTAGGACACCGGAGCTCCCGGCGGGTATGCTGAAATCTCGATAATGGAGCTACGGTCCGGAAGCTGGCTGGATGATTCTTGACCTGGCACTGCCGTGACGCACTGCCGAAGAAGGGCTGCCGTCATCGGAGAGTTGAGCAGCACGTCCATGTCTGCGTCCATCAACGGATCCGCAAGTGCTAGGAGATTCGCCAAGATCTTGGTCTGACACTCTTGTGAACCAAGGCATTTCGTCTCTACAAAAGCGTGAGGCTGACACGGAGATTTCATCAGGCCTCGGCTATACGCATCCACCTAGGACGTGCCAACCCCGTACTCGAGGAGAAGTGTTAGTCTCGCAACGTTACTATGCGCTCCCGTTGGACTGCGGCGGTACTAACGAATAGAAGGCGAACTGACTCGCATCTCCATTATTGATCTCGCTGACCAATTGCCGTGACACAAGACACAATATCTTCTGCCGTGAAACTATCTGAACTGATTCCGAAGAACTTCGCGAAGTCTTCGCTTCAGTATTTTACCTTGCCTGTTTTCTGGCAAAGAATCAACCACAAAAATCATTCTCGGAACCCTGGATGGATGCCGCGCTCGCTCACGAGCGAATCGCTTAAGCTCAGAGACTTTGACTCTCCGCCGATCGTGGGCTACGACGGCCACGGCAACTTCCTCACCCAGCACAGGATCGGGTACAGAAAATGCTGCTACTCTCTTGACCTCGCTATGCTCGTAAAAAATATCCTCCACCTCCGTGGATGATATGGCCTGCAAACCGCGGACTATGTTGTCATCACGACGATCCAGAAGTGTGACTTGACCTTCAGAATTTTGATATCCAAAATCGCCAGTGACCACCCACTCGTCTGGCAGATATACCTTTGCCTGTCTAGTTTTATCCTGGAAATACTCACGCCCCGGCATTCCACGACAACGCATCCAAATATCACCCGCCTCGCCCTCTGGAGCTTCCTTACCATCGGACTTAACAATTCGAACTTCAGGAACAGCAAAAACGCCACCGTCTTTATCTACACAAGGCACTCCCTGTCCCACCAGCCCAAGCGGCGGCAGGTTATTCACATCAATCACATGACAAAATTTCGGCGGTCCCAACTCACTGATGCCATAGGTGTTAACCAACTTAGTACTAGGAAACGTTTTCTGGAGCCTCGGCCAAAGGCTTGTCGGACAGTGAGAGTCACCGACCTCCAAAAGCTGCAAGGACGACATATCATCGGCTTGATGACCTAGTCTCGAACTCAACAGCGCAATTCCCTGTGGAGGCGTTATGGCAGAGTGCGTTACATTGTGTCTTGATACCATATGGCAAAACGACTCCGGATTGAAGCGATGCATTACGACGACCGTCTGGAAATTGGCGTTGGGTAAAATGCGTCTGAATGGATGCACCACATCACCCAATCTGGGTGCAAATGCTCCGGAACAGTGCAGGAGTACAGGCATGTCGAAAGTATTACTTGTAAATTCGTCAAGAAGTGAAATGCTGTATCTTGACTTGAAAGTGATATTATCGTGAGATGCTGCAATGGCACGTGCACGACCCGTTGTACCTGAAGTTGGGGCAATCTCAGCAATCTCGTTAGGTCTGATGCCTGCCCTAGTCACGCCTCGCGATGTCGAAACTATTAGGCTGCATGGATCAGCTATCCACTGCCCCGTATAGGCAACGCCAGGTAATTCGGAGTGTACGTCTTCAGGAGCTATGATACTAAAATTCTTTAATTTAGAAAAGTCAACTGATATTTCGCCACCTGTTGTACCGCCTCTGTCGACAAAGTCAGGATGAGGCAGAAGGACTACTATTCCGCCTAATCTGTGCACAGCAAAATATGCTGCAGCACAGTCAATCCAGCGCGACCCACTAAAAACTATCCCAATATAGTCGCCTGACTGTACACCCTTGTCTGCTAGCCCTACAGCCATTTTGTTTGAAAGCGCATTAAGATACGCAAAGGTTGCATGGTCCCCAGACTCTTGATAGACCGCCACTGCATCTCCGTGGCTTCTTGCTGCGCTCTCAATAAGCTCAGGTGTCGTCCTTGTCATATCAGCACCTCTTCCCAACGCCTCATTTGGTAAGGCTGATGACCTCACAATGAAAGGCACGGTCTATCACCCATCTCCCGTCTCGAAGCACTTCTCTGCCAATTTGCTCATCGTGGCCGCGGAATTCTATCTCATAGTCAGATTTGCATGGAGATCCGATATTTAACCAATCTGACTTCATGTCTTCTATAGAGCGTATACCATCGCTATTTCCAAATACTTCTTCTGAGGGTAAGTTAATGTATGCGCATCCCATAGTGCCGCGATCTAGTCCCGGCACAAAGGTGGGTATGTTATCACCATTCGATACTCGAAGTAACCGGAAATCAGGAACGGTCACGGCTAGGTAGAAAAGAAAGTCATAGATTGATGCCGTCGATTCATTAGTGAACAATCTCGTCTTGTTCAGTCCTAGTCCGCAAGAATCTATTGAATGTTCTGTCTGCGAACCAAGGTGGTTCTTTGAACCAACACTATCTATTGATCGTCCTGCATCTCCAACTACGCGAGCGAGCACAGTGTGCCCCTTCATAAACACTCTGAGAATTGGATAGTGAAACCCATGCCGCATGGGAACCAAAATCGTCCCGCCTTGCCGCAAAGCAACAAGCCATTCTGGGTGCACATCTTCACATCCGACGGTAACCAAGATTCGGTCAAATGGCCGAGCTGACACAAGCCCGTCAACGATCGTCCTAACTTCAGCTGAACTAAAGCCAGCTTTCGCCAAGGACCTTTGCGTGGGCCATCGCTGTGCAGAGTCTACACATACACCACAGACGTTGCGCGCCGTTCCTACCATTTCCGATAACAGAGCAAGGACATATCCTGTTCTACTTCCAATCTCACATGCCCGCATTCCTCGTTCTACTTCCAGGGCCTCAAGCATCGTAATCAGCAATGGCTCTGGCAAGAGATGTCTGTTAGGGGGATTTCCTTGCCCGTATGAGAACGCCACAGGTCGTTCGTGTAGCATGTTGGCCAAGATTTGTAGCCTGTTGATGGACGGCCTGAACGGCTTGTCACTTGACGCTACATCATCCAAGTCCTTGATATAAATGTTCTCCACGAAATCCTGAATGTCCACTGCAAATAGCGCTTGACGAATGAGCGGAGTGATAATGAGACCTTGCATATCCAACAACTCTATATGCTGCTTCCAAATCGAGTTCGCCGTTGAACTCATCGCCTACCAACCGTACTTCTATGGCGGACCATCATGAGCCACCATTCGCTGTATCTCAGCGACGTTGCTGGGTACGGTTTCGTTTTGTCCAAGCACCGCCATTCTGTCAAGTGGCAGCGAAGAGGCCGTCGGTCAGTTGGCCTCGTTGCGTTGACTACAACATGGGCGCGGCTCTCTTCATGCCGTCGCCATGGGACCGCAACGGTGCGCAGGTGACAAGGTGATCCGAGGCTGCACGTAGCCTGTGAGCTCGGATCGCCGGTGCTACCTGCAAGTCTCTGAGCCATCCGGCCGCGGCGACCGAGTCCACCACTGGGACTCACGCGCGCCCAGCCATTGCCCTCCATGCCCTTTTCGGGTGATTCACCTGAGGCCAGCAACCCGAGGCACGGGCCAATACCCACCGCCTAGCCCGACGCCGCGCCACCCTTGGATGTCGTCGCCGGCTTCCACCCGCTCGTGGACTATCGCAGCGTCCACGCTGGCCGGGCGTGCTGGCTCGATGCTCAGGACCACGCTCGCCGCACCTGGGGAACCTGTCTAAGGCGAGCTGTGGCTCGCGCACGTCCCCTGGTCCGCCACCTCGCCGACGCAGTACACCTTCGGTTTCAGCCCGGCATTGACGTCGCTGATCAGACTCGGCAGCGGCCAGTACCCCGATCGCTGCCCCGCCGCCCCAGCCGACAGCCGAATCCGCCGCGAATCCCGCAGGTAGTTCTCATAGATCCCCCGCAAACTCCTTCATCCCACCCGTCAACCGCCCCGACATTCCCAGCCACGCTTCCCCGATCTCCCGCTCAAGGAAACCTCTCCAAAACGCCCCGAGCCCTCGACGGTCCGGCGTCCCCATAATCTCTCTCCCGTGGGAGCGCAACTGCGTGGTACGTCAAGGGTCAGGCCACGGTAGGGTCCCGCGCAATCTGCTTGTGGCAGAGGGCGTTGCAGATCATCAGCAGCGTGCGCATGCAGGCGACGAGGGCCACCTTGGGCGTCCAGCCGATCGGTCTTGGCCAGGGTGCTGTGGGCGCGGGCCAAGTCGCGGGTCCGGCGCGGATTGACCACGACCACCGGCAACCCCTCAAGGCCGCCACCACGGCCCGTTCGTACCCGCCCGTGGCTTCCAACACGATGCGGGTCGGTTGCAGGGCCTGGAGCCGGGCCCGCAGCCGATGCAGCCCGCTGCGGGTGCGCCGCATTGTCCAGAGAGAGCCTGTACGGTGCACCGCAACGTCCACGAGTCGCTGCGCTAAATCGATCCCGACGTTCACCTCCCCTGACGGAGTCATTGGGTACCCGCCACCGACGCTGGCGAGACGCTCCACCGTGCACTCGCGGGTTAATCCTAGCGGCTCCGGCAGCTGTTCGGGCTCTGCGGCAGTGTCTGGGCCGAGACCATCCTGGTCTCGCACGGACTCAAAGGAATCACGAAGCGATCGGTCTGTCCCGGCCGTTCACTGCGACTTTGGCCAATCCAAGACTCCGGGTAACGTATAGGAAGCCGTAGGCGCTGGCATGTATGAACGGATCTGTCCAGGGGCGCCCGGTAACCGGCGTCTCTACCGGGAACTCCTCAACACTGTTGACAGGGGGGATCGGCAAACTCAGACTCCGTTGCCCTCCAGATAGGCGTTGTCACGTACCCGGCGAGAAGCGCCAGCATCCGGCGCAGTGCCGGACTCACCAAAAAGCGAATGTTTGCACGGACACACATTCTCACGCCGAGACAGTGAGCTCACTTCATATACCGCTACGCCTCAGCGCCGCGAGCATTGCCGAAGACGATAGCCTGAGGTCGCAGGTCATGCGGCAACTGCTTACGATGTCCCCTAGCATCCCCCACGTATCCGGCCGTTCGACTACACCTCGGGTACTCCTCCAGTTCTGGGATGACGCCTCAGCCATCCCAGACGATGTACAGGAGTGCCTAGAGAGCTGGGCACCACTTGAGGCGGCGGGATTCGAACGCACGCTGTTGGACGATAGGTCAGCGCGGCTCTTCATCGAGGATCACTTCAGCGCACGAAACGTCCGGGCCTTCGACCGCTGCAGTCATCCCGCGATGCGTGCCGACTACCTCCGGCTGTGCTTCATGTTGCGAGTCGGCGGACTGTACGTCGACGCCGACGACGAGTATCAAGGTGCAGATGTCGAGCCATTGATCGACAGCGGCCAGCTCTGGCTCCAGCCACTCTGCTACGACATCGCGTCTGACTCGATGGTCGACGTGGCGAGTGCGCTCGCGGACACGGCCGGAGAAGCGCGAATTTTCTACGTCAACAACAACCCGCTCATCGCCGGACCAGGGCACCCAGTGATAGCCGGAGCTCTGGAGCGCTCAACAGCTCTCCTGCTTGCGGCCTGCAGGGCGAATCGTGACCTCCAGTCGCTGACTGGGCCGGGCAACCTTACGGCCAGCCTCGTGAGTCATGCCGTTCAACAAGCTGGGGGCGGCAAGACGCGGGACTTCGAGTTCCTACCAGAGTGGGACGCAGTAGCCGTCAGCAAGTGGCCGCTCGCCTACCGAGCCGACGAGCGCAATTGGAGGAATTGGGTTCAGGGTGACCGAGAAGTGGACCACGCCTGAACAAGGTCCCGTTCGCAGACTTCCGACAGAGCCTTCGGCATCACGGGCGGTTTCGCCTCAGATGGTTCGACTGGCGCCGACGCGCAGCCGTGTTCTCGCGGAGCATCGAGTCCGGTGCGTTGCGTCGCATATACGTGATCAACCTCGACCGGCGTCCGGACCGCTGGCAGCGTGTCCGTCGAGAACTCGACCGCTTTCGAGACCGGCATGGGGAACGCCTGTCGGCGCTTGCCCGAAGGTTCTCTGCTGTTGACGCACGGTATCTGAAGGCGGCGCCCGACCTTGCGATGCTCGTCCCCCGATTCACGTTGGCTGACCAGCTCACGGTTGACCCGAGCCCGCTGCTTCGGATCGATGACGAAGCGCGCGCGCGGGAGATCAGGATGACCAAGCAGGAAGTTGCCGTGGCGCTTTCCCACATCGAGGTATGGAAGCTGATTGCCCACGGCGACGTGCCCTGCGCGCTCGTACTTGAAGACGACGTGTTCATGACCTACGGCTTCGCCCGCGATCTTGAGACAACGTGGTCGTCGCTTACGCCGCCGGGTGCCGACGAGCCGGACTTCGACCTCCTGTACCTGGCCTTTAACGACGTCGGCAGTGCCTCGCCCACCCGAGACGGGGACCGCGCTCGAAGGCTGCAGCAGCCGGGAATCTGGGAAGCGTCCGCCTACATTCTCAGTCGCGATGGCGCTCGAAAGCTGCTTGACGCAGCGCCCGTCTATGGCCCGATCGACCTCTGGCTCAACATGCAGTTCGGTCGGTTGCGCGCATTTGCCGCGGCGCGCCCGCTCATCGAGCAACGCATCGATGAGCCGTCGACTAATTCGTACTCGGTCCTGCCCGTGCTCTCCCAAGTGGGAGTCATCACGCGCGAGAAGCCGCTCCTGCCGAGGACGAAGCGACTGCACGGGCCGGTCGTCGCCGTGGGCGACCAAGGCTCTGGACTAACGGCTCTTGCCGTTGCCCTCTCCATGCTCGGCTATAGCTGCTGTAGCGACTTGGACCGATTACCAGCACCGGAGCAATCGCGTCTTCTCCGGGGCGAGCAAGGCCGACTGTTCAGTGCGTATGTGAACATTGGCTCGCTCTCGTTCGAGGCACTCGAGCAGATCGCCAAGGCGTCTCGCAGAGCGCGGTTCATTACCACGTCCGCCGACCCGGTCGTGCCTCCCACCCTTCACGACCGCGTCCTTCGGCTTTCGCCTGAGGTGAAGGATAAGTGGGCGGCCCTCACTGAATTCCTCGACCTCGAGTATCCGGCCTTTCCCTATCCGACCGACCGCGACCTTGGCCAGCGCGCCCTAAGCCATTGGGCGCCACGGAAGAGCGCCGGGAACTTGACCGATCTGAAGTCCGACCGTGGACCGTGGATCCTGAGGTCAGCCCGCGACTGGAGCGGCATTGCCGTCGACACCGATCCCAGTCCGCGCACGTCCCTCGTGCGCGTTGACTGGGCCGCCGGCGACACGCTCGACGACGCAGCCTGGCGACGCCGCGACGACACGTTCCCAAGCAACATGGCACTGTTCAGGCCTGCGAACGTCCGCCAGCTCCGCGACCACGCCTTGCTGACCCTCCGTCATGAGCAGACGTCGGTGCGTGCGCTCACGTCGGGAGCGATCGCGAGCACCGCGTCCTATCGCTATGGCAGATTCAAGGCTGAGATCCGCCCGTCGGGTATACCGGGCCTTATCACCGGTATGTTCCTGCACCGAAACGGGCCGCGCCAAGAGATCGACATCGAATTCATCGGCAAGGATCCCAGCAAGATGCTCGTCAACGTCTTCTACAACCCGGGGCCAGAGGGCACGAAGCTTGAGTACGGATACCGCGGCACGCCGACACTGGTCGATTTAGGTTTTGATGCCACCGCCGACTTTCATACTTACGAGATCGATTGGCTACCGAACACGATCCGATGGCTCATCGACGGCGAGGTCGTCTACGAACGCATGACCTGGGATCCGACGCCGGTCCCCAACCGACGTCTTCAGTTCAACCTCAACCTCTGGCACTCGCGATCAAGGGAGTTTGCCGGCACTCTGGCTTCAGCTGACCTTCCGGCATCTGCGAGCATCCGGTCGATCGAGATCCTCGGTAACGCCCGGTCGGCGTCAGACGAACAGGTTGACTTACTCGCTGCGACCCTGGCGGGACACTCGTAGTCGGCTGGCGACAGCTCCGTGGCCGCATCCCGCCTCTCGCCACGAGTAGCCGCTGCACCGCCATCGGCGAACACCCGATGGCCACCGCCACCCAGCTCCGTTGGCCGCTCACTCCCGATGATGCGTCGATCGACTAAGACCCGCCGCCCAAGGGGCGGACGCCTTGTGAGCTAGGACTCCGCCCATGATCGAGAACCGCGATCGCCGAGCCGATCAGAGTTAGCAGCTTGTGTCCCGCGTTCGCGCGGCCCGCCGCCTCACCGAGGTCGAGGTGGGCGTTCGCAAGTTCACGAAGTCCGAGCCGGAAGTCGAGCGTGGCGGGGAGCAGCAGGCCTTCGTGGGCCACGTGACGGTCGTCGTCGAAGGCGCTCCAGAGCCGGTCGGGGCTGCGTGGTACTAGTGCCAAATCGGCGCTACTTGCGTCTTGAATGTGAATCGTCAAAACCCAAGGTCCCAGGTACAGGGGAGCACCCCTTGTCAGCTACTCACGCGCTCCCCTTCGGTGGATCAGGGCTTCGCTTGGAGGGAAGTCATGAGCAGATGCCTGCGATCGGTCGGCGATGCGGTGTTGGCCTGCGCAATGACAATGTCGGAGTACTGTTCAAGGTCCCCGTCGAGGTCTTGTCTGGCTACCGGCGGATTTGGCCGCCCATCGGACGGGTACGCATTCGTCGGCAAGAATTCTCGCCGAGCGTGGTGTGATAAGGGAACGACGTCCGGTGCCGGAGTGATCAGCGGTTTTTCCGGATCGTGACTCATCGAGCTCACTGACCTCCGTCCGACCGATACGCCCTGTAGCGTTCGGAACTCCAGAGAAGATTACGCCCGCCCCTCAACCACGAATCCGTCCAATTCACGATCCACGGTGGAAAGTGCCGAGGTCCGTCAGGTTGTTGATGAATCCCTGTCCGCTGAAGTTGAGGGAGCTGTTGCAGAGGACTCCGAGTCCGGTGCGCGCCTTGAAGGCAAGGAGATGGTCGTAGAGGTCGGCGTTCGTGCGTCGGCTTACTGTTTGAAGCCGGGCCGTGCCGTTCACGTGCGTTACTGCGGCCAGCGCGTCCGTGTTGGCCCTTAAGGTGAACAGCATGAACGGGCTCTCGTGGTCGCAGCTGAACCAGCGCGCTGCATCGGCCTCCAGACAGACTGGCGCGATGGGTCGGAACTGCTCGCACTGTCTGATCTCGTTCAGGCGCACCCGTGTGCTGTCATCGAACGGCGCAGCGAGAATGGACCTATTTCCGGGAGCGCGAGGACCGATCTCGTACCTGCCGCTGACCCACCCCACGATCAGGCCCCGACTCAAGATGTCAGCCACCTCCTCGTAGCTCGTGTCTCGAACGTCGTAGCGGCTAGGAACGACGGGTGCGTCCGTCCTGAACGGGAGACCGGGATAGACGTCCCATTCGATCTTGGCCTCGCCGGTGAAGTGGACCTGAGCGTCGATCGCGGTGCCGATTGCTGAACCGGAATCGTTGGCAACGGGTGGCACAAAGACTTGAGAGAAAGTCCCAGTTTCTCTCCGCTTCGTGTTTCAGTCGCAGTTCAGGCCGCAACCTCCGGCGATGACCAACGCCAGACCGTTGCGCAAGTTCGTCTTCGCAGAACGGTGGAAGGCCTCGAAAATCCTGTCGCAAAAAAGCCAGCAAAGTTGCGAAATTCTGTGTCATCCGTGTCTACGATGTAATGCGCGGACGACTCATGTCGTTCGTAGCGGTCAAGTCGAATGTGTCGAGAGGCGACGAGGAAGTCCATCAATTCCGCCTCCTTGGCTCCGTCGAGAGAACGAGGCGAGCGCCACCAACTTGCCCGCATCCGAGAATCGGGAGAAGGAGGCGTTATTCGGGAATGTCGGACTGCCAATCCGTAGATCGAGGCATACCGGTTGCCGGGTTCGTTTATCACGTCGGCGATCCATGTGATGTTCATGTCTGGATCGATCTCATAGAAGGCGCCGCTTGCCCCCTCCCACACCAGCGCACAGCAAGACGAGCCTTTAGGAAAGGACGACATGCCAAATCCGCAGAGCAGGTGCGACCTCTCGTGGGAGGAGGAGAAGAATGAAACCAGTTTTCCGATTAAGCTGCGACGGTCCACGCTGATTTCGTCTCTAGCGGCGCCGCGACTTCCAACGTGAGAATGTAATCCGGTCGGGCGCGCCTCGCGTGGCTACCGGTCTCCAGTGCACTCTGCGTCGGGCACTTGGTCCTGTCGGCCGAAGGCGTCGACCAAGTCGTGACTGGAGCGCGGGGTGTAGCGGTAGTTGGAGTCCATCACTGCTTCGACGGAGGAAACGAGGTGGCCGTCGCAAAGGTGGGCGACGGCTCCGTCGTGACAGGGGTTGCACGACGGGATGTCCACGCTCGCGAGACTCTCCCCGTTCGGCGAGCCAGCTGTAGTGACCACACATCTGCGAGACACCTGACAATGGCGGAGCCTCCATCGAGACTTGGGGTCATCACACGCCAGGGTCCCCACGGTGGTTCACATGGATGACGCTACGGGACGGCCGCAACGCATGCGCTATTCGTTCGAGACGCGGTGCCGCGCGGTCCACGCGATGCTGACTGGGATACGCGCGGGAGCGGGGGCCCAAGCGTTGGGCGCGAGCCGCGCGGCGGGGTATCGCGGGTAGGCGCGCCACCCGGCAGATCGGTGGACTGACCTCCAGGAACGCTGGTCCACCCCGAAGCGGAAGTCGCGGCGGCTGAGCCCTGCGGCCGAGGCGGAGATCCTGGCGGCGCGCCAGTGCAGCGGGACCGGCCCAATATCCATGGGGCCCTGCTGGGCCGCGCCGCGTCAACCGTGGGCAACGTGCTGCGCCGGTTGGGACATTCGCGCCGCCCCAGGGACCTGCGGTCCCTGTCGTGCGCTTCGAACGTGCCCAGCCGGGGACGCTGCTCCACCTAGACGCCAAGAAGCTCGGCGGCTTCTGGCACGTGGGCACGCGCATTCGCCGAGACGGCACCGCCCGCGGACGGGCTGACAGCGTGTGCATGTGGCCGTCGACGACCACTCGCGACTCGCCTATGTCGACGTGCGGCCCACGAACCGACGCGGCGATACCCTCGCCTTCCGGGAGCGGGCCTGGCGTTGTTCCTCACCCAGCGGGAGCCCCGTGCCGGCGGTGATGACGGACAGCAGCTCGGCCGATCGCACCGCCGCGCGGCGCCGCCATTGTGCCGCGCGCGGCCGGCGGCACCTGCGCACCCGGCCCTAGACGCCCCGCACCAACGGCAAAGCCGAACGCTTCATCCAAGTCCTGTTGCCCACGTGGGCCTATGCCTTCGCCCACCCGACCAGCGCTCACCGCGCACGGGCGCTCCTCGGCTGGCTGCGGTGGCATAACCGGCTGCGTCCCCACGGCTCGTCAAGCGGCCTGGGTGGAAGTCGGCCAGGCGACTGTCCTCCAGGTACCCGTGGCGCCAGAGCCAGATCGTGAAGCTGCGCAGCGCCCGGCCGTGCTGGTGGATCGTGTACGGGATCAGGCCGCCCGTTGATCGCCGCAGGGCGGTCGCCTTCTGGGGCCGCTGCTGCCGGTGCTTCGGATGGCGCAGAGCGCTCTCCCGGGTGAGCTCGACCAGCGTCGGGTCGCCGCCCAGATACGCGGCGAACTTCGCCAGATTCTCACGGTCGAGGCGCCCGGTTTCCGGGGAATAGCCCTGCCCGGTGAGGGTGGCCAGATAGTGCAGGGTGGCCCTGGCCAGTGGGACCGACTCGGCGTGCATCGCCCCCTCCTACCAAGGGGGTCCGCGCCGCGCACGCAGGCGTGGCGCGGGTGGGGAGCGAGCTTGGAGCAGGCTATGCGGGGGCGTGATACGAACCCGCGACATTCAGCTTGCGAAGACCCACGACGGGCTTCGCGGACCCGGCGACACGGCCGTTCTGGCGTCGCCGGCTACATCGCAACCCGGTGCGTCTCGCCCACCGCCACCGTCGTCTCGCGACCCCGACAAACGGCGGCACCTCGAACCTGGACGCCTACCGATTGTCCGAAAATGTTCCGACAAAACCACCGGCGTCGCCTCGCGTAACTATCAGGGGATTCCTCTGGTCTCCCCACCTGCTGCGTCCCCCGGCGGGCGGGCCCGGCCTTCGCCCGCGTCGTGCCCACCACGGGCCAACGGCCGCGGCGATCACGTCGTCGCATCGACGAGGCTGCGGAGCGCCACCGCGACCGCCTCGCCCACGGTCGGTCGGTAGACACTGGAAAGATGCGAGCGGCTCATCCCCATCTCGCGGCCAATCGCGGCAATGGACTGGCCGCTGGCGTATCGCTCAAGGAATACGCGTTCGCGTGGGGACAGGGCGGGGAGCGAGACATCGACGGCGCGCATCACGAGTTCCTGCAGCGCGAGCACGCGGCCATGGGAGTTGTTGGGATGACGCCGGTTGGCGAACCGGAGCACGCCGGGGAGCTTGACCAGCGGGGATCGCCGCAGCTGCATGGGGCGGTCGAGATCCCGCAGACACGTATCCACCAGGCGTGTCCACTCCGCCAGCGACCGGCGACCCGGCTGGGCGCGGTGGCGTCGCCCGGTCCCCGATGTCCTTGCCATGGCCCCGAGAATCGGTCCCGGCGGCCTGGCGGGGAATATAGGAATCCATAATCCGGGGCGCTGTCGGGGCGGGATCTGCCCGACTCGCGGGTCGCCCGGCCCGTCGGCGCCCGGTGACCCCGCGCCAACGGTCGCCCTAGGTGGCGATTTCGATCAGGTCGCCGCTTTCCGTACGCAGCACCAGGTGCCCGCCCTTGACGGCGTCGATGCGGGCGCTGGCGGCGCGGCGCCCCGTGCGCGCCGCCCGGCGGAAGGTGCGCCCGTTGGGCAGCCGGTCCAGGGGCGAGTGCGCCCGGTGGCGGCTCACCACATCGGACGAGGCGAGATGGAGGTAGTGGTTCACCATGGTCAGGGTCGTGTGGCCCAGGATGCGCTGCAGCGTCAGCACGTCGCCGCCGGCACGGAGGTAGGTCACGCCGAAGGTGTGGCGAAAGCGATGCGGGTGGATGTTCGCCACCTTGGCCCGCGCCGCCAGTCGCTTGAGCACGCGCCCCAGGGTGTAGCGCGTCAGCGGTCGCCGCTGGCGCGTCAGAAACACCCGGTCCGCGTCGGTGTGCGGGTCGTCCGGCCAGGGGCGCGCCAGCTGCAGGTAGCGATCCACCATGGACCGCGCGCGCTGGCCCAGCGCCACGGTGCGGTCGCGGGCGCCCTTGCCGCCGCGCACCCGCACCTCGCCGGAGGCCAGATCCAGATCCGCCACCCGCAGACGGCAGAGCTCCGAGGACCGGAGCCCGTTATCGAGCAGCACGCTGAGGATGGCCAGGTCGCGGAGGCCCAGCGGCGCGCGCGGATCGCAGGCGTCCAGCAGGCGCTGCTGGTCGTCCGCGGCGATGGGCTCGACCTCGCGCGTCGGCAGCCGCCCCGGGCGAAACTTTTCCAGGGGATGGGCGTCCACGTACGCCGCCTCGGCCAGCCAGCCGGCGAAGGCGCGCAGCACGCGGCAGTAGCCGTTGACCGTGTGGGCGGCTCGACGCTCGCCCTCGTGGCCCGGCGTGCGCCGCGGGCGCGCCATCGGGGCCGTGCGCCGGTGGCGCTGCCAGCGCCGGGCCAGCTCGAGCGTCAGGGCGCCGACGTGGCCGGCCGCCTCACCGTCGGCGTGCTCCGCGAAGCGGCGCAACACGGCGTGTTTCCAGCCCAGCGTGGCGCGCGACTGGCCCTCGGCCTCGCAGGCCGCCAGGTACTCCGCGATGGCCTCGGCCAGCGGCGCGCTGGTCCCAATCGGCATGTCACCCATGATCCTGCCTCCGCTGTCGGCGGTGCCCTGCAAGCGTCCGCCGACCGTTGGCCGGACGTTGGGAAGTGCGGGGGAGCGTGTGGCAGGCGTTGGATGTCGCGGGCCAGGCTAGTGCCCCTGGTCCCGACCTTGGAAAAGCTAGTGACCCTTCGCCCGCCCCGCCGCGGGGGCGGGCGATGCCGCCCGCGCGCCGTCCCATCAGGTTTGACGGGGGTGGGTGGGGGGCCAAGGGCGGGACTCGAACCCGCACACACTAGCCCCTTGCACAACACTCGTGCGTTATCCGTCTGAAGCGGCCGATCGGGCCAGATTGCCGGCAGGCTCGACGCGATTGGCCCGTTGTCCCTTATCCGATTCGATACATGGGCGAAGCGACTGTGGTTTCGCCGCCTAACTAGAGTCTTGATCACGGGCCGGAAGTGTGGAGCTAGGGCAAGCAACGATTCCGGTCGACTTAGCTGGACATAAGAGGGATTAGCTCTACCAGCTTCGAGAGTTCCGTCTACGCCAGCGGCTTCGCTGATCGAAGCCATCGTGGCAGTGGGCTGCGGCGCCGATGGTCTTCGACTGAGTTTCCAACGCCATCCGTTCTCGGCCCGCCGGCGACGTGAACTGGTCTTCCGACTCCCGGTACATCGAGCGTGACGACACCACGACAGCCTGATCTTGTAAATGTCGGTACTTATTGACATTTTCCGACATATCCGTGAGTATTGGCGTATGCGATCCGAACGCCGAACCCAGGTTCTCGACCTAGTCCAGAGAGCCGGGCTGGCCCGTCCGCGCGACCTCGAGGCTCATGGGATACCTGGCCGATATCTCGGTCAACTCGCGCGCGAGGGACTGCTGGAAAAGGTGGGTCGAGGTCTTTACGCTCCTGCTGACGCCGCCGTAAGCGAACACCGCTTTCTGGCTGAAGTTGCGAAGCGCACACCTCACGGAGTGATCTGCCTGCTCTCCGCGCTGAGCTTCCACGGCCTGACGACGCAGTCTCCGTTTGAGGTTTGGCTGGCGATTGGTCCAAAGGACCGGGCACCGCGGCCAGCCGGCGTCGGACTGCGGGTCGTGCGCTTCTCGGGCAAGGCGCGAGACGCCGGGATTCAGACGGAGGTCATCGACGGGGTGTCGGTGCGCGTGTACGGGCCGGCAAAGACCGTGGCGGACTGCTTCAAGTTCCGGAGCAAAGTAGGAGTGGATGTCGCCATCGAAGCCCTCCGGGACTGCGCGGCCCAGAAGCTCAGCTCCGCGGATGAGCTTGCCGCGTATGCGCGCATCTGTCGCGTGGCGCGGGTAATGCAGCCCTATATGGAAGCCGTCCTGTGACACGTCGGCGACCGCGGAACATTGCCGCGTCAGTCCGGCAACGCTTGTTGAACCTCGCGCGCGATGAGGGGGAGGACTTCAACCACGTCCTTATTCGCTACGCGAACGAGCGCCTGCTGTACCGGCTCGGTAAGTCTGGCTTTCGCGACCAGTTTGTGCTCAAGGGGGCGGTCCTCTTCGAGGTGTGGTCAGCGTCGCCTCACCGAGCAACTCGCGATGTGGATCTGCTCGGCTTTGGGGAGCCGGCAGAGGAGGCTGTGCAGTCCGTCATTCGGACTCTTTGCGCGATGGAGGTGCCCCCAGATGGCATACGTTTCCAGGTTGGCTCCGTGCGGACCGAGCCGATTCGTGATCGGCAGGCGGCCATTGGGATCCGCGTTCGGCTCACAGCCGATCTCGACGGTGCACGAATCAGCCTTCAGGCAGATATCGGCTTTGACGATGTAGTGACGCCAGGCGTCGTACAAGCCGACTTCCCGACGCTACTCGACTTCCCAGCCCCTCGGTTGCAGACGTATCCGCGCGAAACGGTCGTGGCGGAGAAGTTTGAGGCGCTGGTGCGACTAGGCATTGCCAACACTCGAATGAAGGATTTCTACGACCTCTGGTTCATGGCAACGACGTTTGCTTTTCGGGGCAATACGTTGGCTAGGGCGTTGGCGGCCACGTTTGATTGTCGCGGGACGCCGCTGCCTCTCGAAGTCCCGGTGGGTCTGAGCCCGGAGTTCAGCGCGGACGCTGGAAAGCAGGCGCAGTGGCTGGCGTTTGGGAGACGCTCGGGCCTGCAGACGTTGCCCACGCTGGATACTGTCGCGGCGATGCTCCGGCGTTTTCTTCTCTTGCCCGTTTCAGCTGCCCTGAAGGGCGACAAAACCGAACGAGACTGGCCCGCTGGCGGCGATTGGAGCGACGCCTAACGCTCACGAGGCAGTTCGTATCGAAAGCGAATCCGCTTCACCGTTCTGAGACTCCGAGGGACCAATTCCAGGCCCCTGTCGCTTGGCGAGCGCTCTCCGGACTTCGCAGCGGTCCCCCGTCATACATGCAGTGCCTAGAGACAGGCCTTCCTACGAGAGCGGCGCGACCGATGGTGCTAGCAGGGTGAGACGAACACCAGTGGTAGTCACTTCGACCTGTCACCGGGCTGCTCGGTCAATCGGACCCAACCTCTCGCTTCTTGAAGGTAGACGACTGCCATCTCGGCCCTTGAGAGGTGACACCCAGCAATCAACTTCTCTCTGATACCGAGGCGACAACCGCGACTGCGCGTGCGACCGTGCGGCCTATCACCTGCCCCTGGCGGCGGGCTTGTGGTCACAGAGGCCCCACATTTACAGAAACCTGGATAGGCGATCCAGCCTGTCGCGGCCAGACTAGCCCTGTCGCGCACCCGCGCACCACCAAACCGACGCGGGCCCGCGACAGCGTTTGTAATGACTGGGCGCTGGGAGGGTGCCCACGTCACAGGTATCAGGACGACGACGCGCTGGGAGGTCGCAATCGTCGTCGGTTGGCGAATGCCCGAGCGACGGAAGGTCGCGTTGGGCGAGAGGTTTCATTGTCGGCGGCATGCGCCGCCGGCGGGTATGCCACCCCATGGTGGTTCGCGGCCCGCCGGCGACGCCACGCGGCGGGCCTTGGCCGTCCTGCGA
>JAPOWQ010000041.1 GCA_026707585.1 Chloroflexota bacterium
GCGCCGTCCCGTTCGAGGTCGCGTAGGCGACGGTCAGGTCCGCCGTCGGCAGCACGCCGCTCGGCGTGAGGGAGACCATGTAGTTGGTCGTCGCGTCGCCCTCGTCCACCGTCGTCGGGCCGGAGAGGCTGATGGTGATCGCGTCGCTCTCAGCGATCGTCGCCTGGGCACTGTCCTCCTCGCTCTTTAAGAACACTTGCGTGGAGGGCAGCGTCGTGGTGATGGCGCCCAGGGTCACTGTGAAGCTCTCCGCGCCCTCCGACAGCGCGTCGTCCTCCACCCCGATCGTGATCGTCTGCGTCGCGCCGGCCGCACTGTTGGCCGCGAACGTCACCGTCCCCGACGTGGCGGACAGGTCCGTCCCTTCAGCCGCGTCCGTCCCCAGCGGCGCCGACCACGCCACCTGCACTTGCGCCGCCACCGCGTCCGACAACGTCACCGTGAATTCCGCGTTCCCGCCCTCGCTCACGCTCGCCGCCGGACCGCTGATGCTTAGGTCCGTGCTGTCCTCGTCGTTGGGATCCTCGCTGGAGGTCCCGTTGTGGTCCTTGAGGGTGATCGTGGCCGAACTGACGGTCAGACCCTCGACGGTGGTGGTCCCGGGGATGACGATGGTCTCGTGCCCCTCGACCACTTTGTCGTCCGTGGGGGTGATGGTGATCGAGCCGCTGCCGCTCGCCGCGTTCGCCGGGATCGTGATGCTCGCCAGCGCCCCCGCCGTGTAGTCCGTCCCCTTCGTCGCCGACCCGCTCAGCGTCCCGATCGTCACCACCGTCGCCTCGGTTCGCGTGCCGCCGTTCAGCGTGGCCTTGACCGTGACCGTCGTGGCCGCCTCGTCCTCCTCGAGGGTGTCCGGATCCACGCTCAGGGCGATGCCCGTGAGGGCGTCGTCATCCGTGATGGTGGTAGTGACGCTCTTGGCCGTCCCCAGGCTCGGCGCGGGGCCGCCGCCGCCCGTGGGGCTGTCGAGGGAGACGGTGAAGGTCTCATCCGGCTCCTCCAGCGTGTCCTCGGTGGTTTGGACGGTGAAGGTCTGCGAGCCGGCGGCCGTCTGGGTGAAGGTGAGCGTGCCCGAAGGCGAGTCGTAGTCTTCACCCGCCTCGGCGGTGCCGTCCTGACCGGAGTAATCCACCGTCAGGTCCGCCGTCGGGGTCACGCCCGCCGGACTCAGCGACACCGTATAGACGGTGGTGGCGTCGCCCTCGTCCACCGTCGAGGGACCGCTCAGCGTCACCGTGATCGGGTCGCTCTGGGCAATGATCACGTCCGCGATCAACGAGCCTGCTTTGGGCCACACAAAGTCGCTGACCGTCGAGGTGACCGTCCCCAACTCCACGGTGAAGTTCTCCGCCGTCTCCGACAGGGCGTCATCCGTCATTCCGACGGTGAAGGTCTGGGTGGCGCCGGCCGCCGATCCCGACGGGAACGTGACGGAGCCGGTGGAAGCCGAGTAATCCGCCGCGACGGCGGTGTTCGGTCTTGCCGACCAAGCCACGCTGACGTTTTCGGCGATGGCCGCCGAAAGGGTGACTGTGAACTCGGCGTTGGAGCCCTCCGCCACCTCTGCGCTCGGCCCGCTGATGCTCAGGTCCGCGGAGCTGCTGTTAATGATCGTGACGGTCGCCGGAAATACGTTGATGCCCTCGACCGCCGCGTTCACCAACACGGTTTCGTCGCCCTCCACCACGGCGTCACTGGTTGGCGTGAAGGTGAAGGTGGTGATGCCATACAGCTGATTTGCAGGGATGGTCAGCGTCCCGGTGGCCGCCGAGTAGTCACCGTCGGCCAGCGTGGCCGTGCCGTCGGCCAGCGACAGGTTGATCACGAGGTCGGCGGACGCCGCACCCATCCCGATCAACGAGGCCGTCACGCTCAGCACGGTAGCCCCGGCGTCCTCCCGCACCCGGCTGGGGCTCACGGTTAGTCTGATGCCTCGGCGCCCGGAGTCGTCATCCAGAATCGTGAGATCCGCCGGATGGACCGTGAGCGGAGCCGCCGTTCCGGTGACGTTCAAGGTCTCATCGGGCTCGGACTTGTCGTCGCCCTTGACGGTCACGTTGAGATTCCCGGACCCGCTCGATTCGCCCGCAGGAATGGTCACCGTCGCCGTGGCTGCGGAATAGTCCTCGCTCTTTGCGGTGCCGTCCGCCAGGGATATGGCCACAGTCACCGGACCCGGCAGCGTCCGGTCGCCGTCCAGGGTGGCCGTGACCGTGACATCGGTGGCGGCATCGGAGTCGCCCTCACGCAGGACCGACGGACTGACGCTCAGCGTGATGCTCGACGGCGGATCGTCGTTGTCGGTGAGGGTGATGGCGGGCTCGTCCGAGGTACTCAGGCCTCCGCCGGCTGCGCTGGTGAAGACGATGGTCTCGTCATCCTCCACCACGCTGTCATCCACCGGCGTCACCGTCAGCGTCCCGCTGGCGCTGGCGCCATTGGCGGGGATGGTCAAGAGCAAGTAGTGCCCGCTGATGGTGTAGTCCTCCGTCGCCTGCGTGGTGCCCCTCGCGGAATTCGGGTAAACGACAATGTCGACGTCATTGCTCGCAAACCGCTTGTTGCCGTCGATCGTGGCGGTGAAGCTGATCTGCGTGGCCCCGTCGCCTTCGCCCACGGTGGTGGGAGTCGCCGTCAAGGTGTAGGAGTCGGGGTATTCGGGCGCGTCGGTGAAATTGTCGGTGATGGTCGTGGTCTTGGTCCCATCCCGGATCACCGGAGTCTCCCCACCGCCGCCCTGAGCGTTGGAGAGGGAGACAGTGAAGTCTTCGGCGGGCTCGAACTTGCTGTCAGCCGTGGTGCTGACCGTCACCGTCTTGGTGTCGTCGGTGGGCAGGAAGGTGACGGTGGAGTCCACCGCCGTGTAGTCCTGTCCGGCGGCAGCCAGGTCGCCGTCGGCGCCGGTCTTGAACCGCACTGTGACGTTGGTGGTGCGGCTGCCTTCCAGCTTGAGGGTGTATGTGGCGTCCGATCCTTCGGTCACCGACTCCGGGGCCGTCTGGAAGGAGATCACCGGCGCCTCGTTGTCGGTGATGGTGATGTCCGCCGCCGTCACCGGTCGGGCGCCCGACTGACCGGAGACCGCGATGGCCTCGTCGCCCTCCAACTCCGCGTCGTCAACGGGGGTGATCGTCAACGTGCCGTCGGCGGTGGTTTCGCCTTTCGGGATGGTGATGCTGGCCAGCGCCGAGGCTGTGTAGTCCGCCGGATCCGTCGCGGTCCCGCCCAACGTGAGGTTGACGGTAGTGGACGTGTCGCGGGCGTCGCTCATGGTCGCCGTCACCGTGACTTCGGTGGCGGCGGCGCCTTCAGATATGGAGGCGGGGTCCACGCCGAGGGTGATGCTCTCAGGGTTGCCGATGGTGACCACGGCATCGCTGACAGCCGCGCCGGGAGCGGTCCCCGACAGAATGACGGACTCGTTGCCTTCGTCCTCATTGTCGGTGTTGACGGTGAAGGTCAGGGTGAACGTTGTGCTGGTTTCGCCCGGCGCGATACGCGGGGCAGTGCTGAATGTCCAGATCGTGTAGTCGATCCCGTCCGTGGCGGTGCCGCCACCCACTGACAACTCAATCGTGTGGTCGCCCTCCGTTCCGTCCCGAGTCGCCGTGAGGGTGACCTGCTCGGCGAGTTGCCCTTCCTGGATGTACTCGGGGTTCACGCTCAGCGTGATATAGGCGGGTTCGTCGCTGGCGGCGATGGTGGCGGTGGCGCTGGACGCCGCCGAGTCGAGGGACACCGAATCCGACAGGTCACCGCCCACCGCGCCAAGGGTGACGGTGAATGTCTCGGCGTCCTCCGCATCGGTGTCGTCGGTGATGGGGATGCTGATGGTCTGGGTGGAGCCGGCGGCGGAGCCAGCCGCGAAGGTCACGGTGCCGGAGGTAGCGCCCAGATCGGCCGCCGTGGCCGTGTCGGTGCTCAGGGGTGCCGACCATGCCACCGTGGTCTCTTTCGCCACTGCTGCCGACAGCGTCACCGTGAAGTCGGCGTTCGCTCCCTCGGCCACCTCGTCGGACGGGCCGGTGATGCCCACCGTTGCGGTGTCGTTGTCGGTGAGGTTTATGGAGGCCGGACGAATCAGCAGGCCGGTGGCGGTGCCATTCAAGTCGACGGTGGCGCTGCCGTTGACGACGATGGTCTCGTCGCCCTCCACCACCGCGTCCTCCACGGGCGTGATGCTCAAGGAGGCGGAGCCGGTGGCGGTGGACGCCGGAATGGTCACATTGGCGATGGCGGCGGTGTAGTCATCCGTGCCGGTCGCCGTCCCGCCGAGGGAGACCGTCACCGTGGTTGGGTCGTCGAAGGTGGTGCAGCAGTCCAGGTCCACCTCGACGGTGAAGCTGGTGGCGGCGTCACCCTCGCCAACGCCGCTGTCGGGCGTCACCGTGAGGGTCGCGCCGTAGAGGGGTCCGGCGGCGTCCACGATGCCCGTGGTCGCCATGCTGGCGCCGAGGGTGGGCGCGAGGCCGCCGCCGCCCCAGGGGCTGGACAGCAGCAAGCGGAAGTACTCGACGACCTCCTTGGTGCTGTCGGTCAGGATGGGCACCCGCACCCGCTTGCTGGTCTCGCCGGGCACGAAGGTCAGCGTGCCGGACTGGGGCGTGAAGTCGTCGCCGGAGGTGGCCAGGGCCAGCGGGGCGAGCGCGCTGTAGGTCTGGTAGTTCACCGTCAGATTGGCGGTGGGCGCCCGGCTCAGCGACACCATGAAGTCGGCGTTCCCGCCCTCGACGACCGTCTCCGGGCCTTCGACCGAGACCATCATGGCCCGGTCTCTGATGGTGGTGGTGGCCGTGGCGGTGCCCAGTAGGGCCGGGGTGATGTTGGTGCCGCCCGCGAAATACATCTCCGGGTCGGAGAGCGTCAGGCTGAACGTCTCGTCGGTCTCGTCCAGATTGTCCGCCGTGATGGGCACCAAGATCTCCCAATCCGAATTCCGCCGCCGGATTTCCTCCATGGTGGGAGTAGTGGAAGCGCCGGGAACGGGCATCTCCAGCCTGCCGGAAACGGCGATGTAGTCCGTTCCCGCCTCGGCGGTGCCGTCGGATGTGGTGTAGCTCACCCTGGCCCCGAAGGAGGAGTGGAGATCGACGTTCCGCGTCACGATGAATCGAGCCATGGTCCCTTCGTCCACGAACTCGGGACCGCTGATGGAGAAGGTCAGGGGGGTCGATTTGATGGTGGTGGTGACCGACGAGTCCCCCAGCACCACGGGCGTCGCGCCCCCGCCCCGGAGATTGGATAGGGAAAGCGTGAACGTCTCATCCGCGTCCCCCTTGGAGTCGTTGACGAGATAGACGAACACGGTGTAGAAGGTCACACCGAAATCGTTGACGTTGTACTGGGTCTCCCGGCTCGGGCCTATGGTCAGGGTCTGGGACACCCGCGAGTAGTCGCCCGTCTGGCCGCCGATGCAGTCGTTGAGGCGGCCGTCGCAACCCGTAGCGGTCCCGTCGGAGGTGGAGACGTCCACCCGAACGTCGGCGTCGACCGGCCCGGAGAGAATGACGTGGTAGACGGCAAAGTCACCGTCCCGCAGGTGGGCGAAGGCCCGCGGGCCCATCAGGGTCACCGTCACGAACTTGCCGGCGGCGATGGTGACGTCGTCGCCGGACATGGCCGAATCCACCGATACCCGGGAGCCAAGGTCACTGATGACGCTCCCGAGCGTCACGGTGAAGGCCTCCTGTCGCTCCTCAATCCCATCGTCGGCGATAGCCAAGGAGATCGTCTCGACGGCGCCGGCGGCCGATCCCGCCGGGAAGACGACGCTGCCGGAGTCCGGGGCGTAATCGTCGGCGGAGGCGGGGGCCACGGCCGTGGAGCCGGCCGACCAGGTCACCACGACCTGGGAGGCCACCGCGTGGGACAGGGTGACGGTGAAGTCGGCGGTGTCGCCCTCGGCGACCACGAATTTGCCGGCCTCGGTGGCCAGACCGGTCGGGCGGGTGATGCCTACCGTCGCGGTGTCGTCGTCGGTGATAGTGATGGTGGCCGGCGTCACGTCCAGCCCGGCGGCCGCGCCTTGCAGCAGGATGGTCTCGTCACCCTCCACCACCTGGTCGTCCGCCGGCGTCACCGTGAAGCTGGCCGTCCCGCTGGACTGGCCTGACGTAATGGTGATGTCCCCCAGCGTGGTCGCGGTGTAGTCACCCGAGCTTCCCGCCGTGGCGGAGCCGCCCAGGGTGAACGCGACAGTGACGTTGTGGGCCAGCGTGCCCCCCTCCAAAGTGGCAGTCACGTTAACGGTCCCAGCCGAGTCAGCCTCCCCGAGAGAGGTCTTGTCCACGCTGAGGACCACGGACGAAGGGTCGCCGTCGTCGTCCACGATGGTGGTATTGACGAACTGCGTGGTGCTCAGGAGAGGGGTGGGACCGCCGCCGCCCTGCGGATTGGACATCCTGAATTCGTAGTAGCGGTTGGCCTCGTCGTCCTCGTCCTCGGAGGTGACCACGGTGACCGTGGCGGATGTCTGCCCCGCGGGAATCGTCACGGTTCCCTTGGCGTTCGTGTAGTCGGTGCCCGCCGTTGCGGTCTTGTCCGAGGTGGCGTAGTCCACCGTGATGGGCTGGGTTGATGCCGCGCTGTCGAGCGAGATGGTGTAGGTGGCCGAGTCGCCCTCCGTGACCCGGGCATCGCCGGTCACGCTCACCGTCACCGGGTCGCTCTCGGCGATATCGGCACTGGCCGTTCCCCGGCCCTCGGCGATGGATATCTGCGAGGCGGCCCTGCCCGTCACGCCACCCAGGATCAGGGAGAACGACTCCGACGTCTCGGGCGCCAGATCGTCGATAACCGGGACGTTGATCGGCATGGTGGCGTTTTCCGACGATCCGGCGGGGAAGGTGACCGTGCCTCCCAAAGCAACGACGTCCGCGCTCAATGAGGCCGTGCCGCCGGGCGACGTCCCCCAGATCACGGACAGGGGCGCCGCGATCCCCCGGCTGAGCGTCACGGTGAATACGGCGTCCTGGCCCTCGTCCACCGTGCCGGGCGGCCCGCTGATGGAGACGACGCCCCGGTCGTTGTCCGTCAGGGTGAGGTAGGCAACCTCCACCCACTCCTCGTCGGGCCGTATCGAAACACCGTCGGTCCAAACCGGGAAGAACCTGATCTTCTCGTCGCCTTCCACCAGGGAGTCCTGGATGCCGGTGAACAGGAACGTGACAGAGCCGGCCTTCTGTCCGGCCGGAATGGTCAGCTGCTGCGCGTTGGTGTTGACCGTATAGTCGCTCCCCTCACGCGCGTCGTGATCGATGTCAGCCCTGATCTCTGGAATAACGGTGTCGGAGCTCCTGGCCGGGCCGATCAGCGTTGCGGTGACCGTCACCCGGCCCCCGCCGTCCGCGGTGGGCGTCGCCGACTCGGTGATGGAGCCCGGCGACACGCTAAGCCGTATGTCGGGCCCCTGTTCCAGGGTCACGGTGTAGGTGGGCGACTCGGCGCCGGCCAGGTCCAGCACCTTGAAGGTGAAGGACGACCCGATCTCGAAGCGCCAGCCGTCGGGTTGCGGCACGTATTTCAGCTTGCCGAGATCGTCGACGGCGACCAGCTGACCCGCGGTGGCCGCGACGCCGTCAAACCGCAGCACTCCCTGCCTCCGGTCATAGCGATCTCGGTCGACGACCGGCAGCGTGACGATCTTCACCTTGCTGAGCTCGTCTCCCTCGTCCGGATCGCTGAAGCCAAAGTCGCTCTCGCTGAAGGTCAACTCACTGTGCCGGTGGATTCTCTTGGTGAAGCTCGCCGAGGTGGGAGCGGTGTTGGCCAGCGTCGTCACCGTTTGGGCGGTTGGCGGCCCCGTCTCCCCATCCATATTGATGGCCACGAGCCTGACGGTGTAGGCGGTGCTGGGAGCCAGGCCGGTCAGCGTGACGGTAGTCCCGGAATCGATGGCTGCAAACCCAAAGACATTTGGTTCGGAATTCTTCGCGTAGCTCAACAAGTAGCGCTTGATAGGCGAGGTGCTGGCGGTATCGGGGGGAGTTACGGTCACCAGCATCGTGGTGGGCCCGACCTCCGAGAGGGAGAAGGTCACCGCTGGCGGCTTCCCTTCGTTCACATTGGTCACCTCGATGTCGACGGTTATGGATATGTCGACGGAGGTGTCGGCGCCTCCCTGGAGGTCGCTACCGTCGCTCACGTCTACCTGCACCTGGTAGGCGTTCTTGGTCGCCTCGTAATCGAGATTGGTCCCGGCAGCTACGGAAATCTGGCCGCTCCCGGAGTCGATGGCGAAGGAGGAGGCGTCGGCCCCGCTCAGGCTGTAGGTCAGGGTGTCGTCCGTGTCCGAGTCGGAGGCCGTCACCGCGGCCCCAATCGCGGTCCCACTGGGGGAGTTCTCCGGCACCTCCCGGCTCAGCGGGCCGGCATCCGCGAAATAGGGGGGGAGATTGGCGGCGACGACAAGGGTGAGGGTGTAGGCATTCGCGGATACCCGACCCGACTGGTCGACGACCTTGAACTCCGCGGCGCCCGACTCGCCGAAGTCGTCATCCGGAATGAAGACCAGATTGCCCAGGTCACTGGCCGCGATGAGCTGATCCGAGTCGATGATCGAGCCCAGGGTGCCGTCCGACTGCTTCAGCTTGAAGACGCCGCCATCCATTGGAAGCATTCTGACGACTCCCAGGCCCACAGGCACTGGATGCTCGCTGGTGAACTTGACGTGGGCCAGGGTTTCTTCGGTCTTTTCGGAGGAGAACTGAAAGTCGTGTTGGCGAAAGGCGGCGTTCTCACCCTCCTTGAAGTACTTGGTGAAATCGGCGGACGACGGCCGGTAGTCCGTGGTGGCGGCGGTGAAGGTCGCCGCGGGGCTCTTCCCCTCGGCGTTGCTGGCCGTGAGGGTCAGCTCATAGCTGGCCCCGGGCTCCAGGGAACTGACGCTGATGGAGTAGGTCGTGCCGTCCGAAGTCTTTTGGGTTGTCGCGGTGCCATCGGGGGCCTCGGACTTGAGCTCGAATTCGGTGATGGCAGGGCGCCCGCTGTTGACCGGGGCTTCCCACGTGACGGTGAAACCGGTGTCGGAAATGTCTGTGACCTTCGGGTTCACCGGAGCAAGCGGAGGCTCGTTCACGTCCGTCACGTCGATGGTGAGGTTGACCGCGGCGGCCGCTCCGTTGACCGTCCAGTTCACCTTGCCGGTGTAGGAGGACTTGGCCTCGTGGTCCAGCGTGGCGCCTTCCGCCACGCTGATCTGGCCGGTGGCGGAGTCGATCTCGAACGCGCCCGAGGTCGCCGCCTCGCCGGTCAGGGTGTAGGTCAGCGTCTCCGTGCCGTAGGGAGTTCCCGTCACGGGGTCGCCCACGTCCGTGTCGGCGGCGGAGTTCTCGGCGACGCTCCGCGTTACGTTCGCAAAGCCACCAACCGAGATGACCTGGAAGACGTATCCGCCGTACCCGTCATGTGCGCCGTAGGTGACATTGGCAGCGCCTGTAATTGGGTTGAGGAGATGGATCCTCAGATTCTTGATTGGATTTCCGTCTTCTTCGCCATCTTCTATGGTGGCGGTGACGATGCCGGCAGGCGTGGACGACGCCTTATACGTCAGCGTGTCGCCGTTGGGATCGGTGAACTCGTCGTCGATTCTTTGAACGGAGTCGCTGCCGCCCAACTCCAGGATATAGGTGGGATTGAGGCTGCCCGCCGCTAGCCGCGGCGGCGTGTTGGTGGTGCGATTGAAGAACGTCCATTCGGGGTAGCGCTCACCCGAATACTTCACTCGCATATCGACTTTGTAATTCGCGCCGGCTACCAGGCCGGTCAGTGACGTGCGGCGTGAGTCCTCGGACATGTAGGCATAGGTAAACAGGCCGGTACCGAATTTCGTGTAGCGCAGCTCGTATTGTTCAATGGTCAGGTCGGTCTCCCCGGAACTGTTCTGGGACATGTCCGGGGGGTTCCAGGCCACGTTGAGGCCCGGGGCCGCCGGCTCGCTGTACGGCTTTCGCTCGACCGAGAGATTGCGGATATTCGGCCGCCGGTGGTCGATGTCTTCACTCTGGCCCGTCACACCCCCACTCCGACTCCTCACAGATCTTCCGTCCTCCGAGGGGGCTGCCTGCACGGTGAAGACGAAGCTGAGAGCGTCCTTGACGCCGGCCTCGTCCGTGGCCGTATAGGTCAAGGCGTACCGGCCAGACGTCACGATCCCAGACAGGGTGCGAGTGTCCGGGTCGAACGACAGTCCTCGGGGCAGACCGGTGAGGCTGTAGGTGAACTCGCCGTCGCCGCCCTCGGCCGCGGGCAGCGTCACACCGTCGATTCGCCCGGGCCTCTCAAGGACCATGCGGCTGATCACAAAGGGGAAGAAGCGTGTGCCGGTCGCCGGTGTCGCGATGGGCTCCAGAACGTCGGTGACATCGATGGTCACGTCTACGGTGGCGTCCACGGCGGTGTCGGCGCCGCCCTGAGCGTCCTTGCCGTCGCTGACGTTGACCGTTACGGAGTAGCTAGTCTCCGTTTCATAGTCGAGGTTTGCACCCTGGCCAACTTTGATTTGGCCGTCGCCGTCCACGGTGAATGAACCGGCGTCGGCGCCCGTCAGGGTGTAGGTGAGGGTGTCGCCGTCCGGGTCGGTGGCGGATACCGCAGCGCCCACTGGAGTGTCCGCGGACCTGTTCTCGGCGACGGACCGGGTTAGTGGCCCGGCCCCATCGTCAAAGGTCGGAGGGGAATTGGCGGCAGCGTCGGTCAGGGTGACAGCGACAGTGGCGGCGCTTTGATCCCCGACGGCGCCGCTGACCAGGATCGTCTCGTCGCCCTCGACCGCCTCGTCTGCCACCGGAGTAATGACGAAAGTTGCCGAACCGCTGGCGGCGTCGGCCGGGATCGTGATGCTCGTCAGCGCCGTCGCCGTGTAGTCCGTCCCCGATGTCGCCGTTCCGCTTAAGGCCCCGATCGCCACCACCGTCGCTGTCGGCAGCGTCCTGCCGTCGCTCAGCGTCGCCGTTACCGTCACGGTGGTCGGAGCGTCGTCCTCGACCAGGCTCGACGGACTCGCGCTCAGCTCGATCCCTGTAGCCGCGTCGTCGTCGTCGGTGATCGTCGTGCTCACCGACGACTCGCCCAGGGAAGGCGCCGCCCCCCCGCCGCCGGCGGGACTCGAGAGCGTCACGCTGAACGTCTCACCCGTGCCCTCGTCCACGTCGTCCGCCGCCGTCTGCACCGCGAAGGTCTTGTCTGCGTGGTCGGCCTGGGTGAAGGTCAGGGTTCCCGACACCGACGTGTAATCGCTGCCGGCGGTGGCCGTGCCGCCGGCGGTGGCATAGCTCACGGTCAGGTCTTCGGTCGGGACCACTCCGGCGGGAGAAAGGGAGACGGTGTAACTGGCGGTTGCGTCGCCCTCGTCCACCGAGGTCGGTCCGGCGATTTTCGCCGTGATTGGGTCGCTCGCCCCAATCGTCGCCGTGGCGCTGGACGCACCGCTCTTTAATGAGGGTTGCGGCGCAAGCGTCGACGCGATCGTCCCCAACGTCACCGTGAACGTCTCGGCGGTCTCGGAGAGCTGGTCGTCCGTCGCCGTGATCGTGATGTCCTGCGTCGCCCCCGCCGCCGAGTTCGCCGCAAACGTCACAGTCCCCGTTGTCGCGCCCAGGTCGGATTCCTCAGCCGCGTCCGTACCGAGCGGCGCGCTCCACGCCACCGTCACGTCTTCCGTCACCGCCTGCGACAGCGTCACCGTGAACACGGCGACCCCGCCCTCCGCCACCTCGGCCGCCGGACCCGCAATGCTCAGCTCCGGGGTGGGTGCGGGCGTGGGTTCCGTGGCCGGTTCGACCTCGAACCGCAAGGCGAGGTGTGGCCCGCAACCCACGCCGTTGCACGCCTCGACCCGCACCACCCATTCGCCAAAGTCATCGACGGTGATGTTCGCGTCGGAGGCCTGCACCTCCACACCCGTGTTCAGCACGTTGCCCTCGCCGGCCGCCCGCCAGCGGACCAGGTACTGGCTGGCTCCGTCGACGTCGTCCCAGTCCACGGACACGTCCAGCGAGCCGGTTGTGGTGTCAACCTGCAGTCCCGTGGGTTCTGCCGGCTCGGTCGGCTCCGGCGTGGGCGTGGGCTCGGGTGTGGGCTCGGGCGTGGGCTCGGGCGTGGGCTCGGGCGTGGGTTCAGGCGTCGGCTCCGGCGTGGGCTCCGCCGTCGCTTCGACCTCGAAGCGATCTGTGGCGGGTGACCCGCAACCCACGCTGTTGCATGCCTCAACCCGCACGACCCATTCGCCAAAGTCGTCCACGGCGATGATCGTGTCGGAGGACTGCGCCTCCACACCCTCGTTCAGCACGTTGCCCTCGCCGGCCGCCCGCCAGCGGACCAGGTAGTGGCTCGCTTCGGCGACGTCGTCCCAGTCCACCGACACATTCAAGGAACCGGTTGTGGTGTCCGTCAGCAATCCGGTCGGCTTCGCCGGTGCTACCGGCTCCGGCGTAGGCTCGGGCGCCGACTTCGGTGTGGTCTCAGGCGCCGACTTCGGCGCGGGCTCGGGCGTCGGCTCCGGCGTGGGTTCGGGTGTCGGCTCCGGCGCTGGTTCGACCGCAAACCGCAGCGCAAGGTGTGGCCCGCACCCCGTGCCGTTGCACGCCTCAACTCGCACCACCCACTCGCCAGAGTCGGCGACCGTGATGGTCGTGTCGGAAGCCTCCGCCAGCACACCCGGGCTCAGCGTGTTCCCCGGGCCGGCCATGCGCCAGCGCACGAGGTAGTGACTCGCTCCGGCGACGTCATCCCAGTCCACCGATACGTTTAGCGAACCGGCTGAAGTTTCAACCTGCAATCCGCTGGGCTTCGGTGGACTCACCGCGCCGTCGGCAGCGGCCACCGGTCTCCCCCCAGCCAGGGTCGCCGGCAGGATGGCGAAGAGAACGAGAATCAGCGCCCGCAGGGGGGAAAGAGGTAGGCGCCTGGAAGCCTTCATCGCGCCCGCGCCTCCGCTACGGCGGACTGGCGACTCAGGGAATGGGCGGCTACCAGGGCAGTCTCGGGCCCCGGCGATGTGTCCGGGGCCTGGCGCTGTTTGATGCACGCCGCGGGAAGCAGCACAGCGCCCGTGAAGATCCACCTCTTCGTGGGCTGCATTCGGACGTCACTGGCGCGGGCGGGTGACCATCGAGACCCGGCCCGATAGGCGGTTTTCGGCAAGGCGGCGATGCCTCGTTTGCCCCCCGTCGCCGTGACTTGGCCTCCGTAGTAGCAGCCAACAGTTGCTGCACGCAACCGTTGGTGATCAAAATCGATGTTCTAAGACAACGCTTTATAACAGCAACGATCTTGTTGCACAACTACTGCGTGCCCACAAGATTCACGTCACAATCGTTGCGCGGTGGCACGCGCACCGCACGGGCGCCGGTGCCGCCGTGCCGGGACTGGCTGGCAATGCCTTGTAGCCTTGAAGTCGCCGGGTCCCATGGGTCCCCGGAAAGCTCGGTCCCGGGCGAGTTCCTTTGGTCAGGGTCGTCCGGCCGGACCCCCCTGACTCGAACTCGGCTTGGGCCCTACCGGGCCAGCAGGACCGGCTCGGATACAAGGTGCGTCTGGATATAGACGCCGGGTCCTGGCTCGTCCCCCGTGCCGAGCTGACGCCTGCGACCGTCAACGAGACTTAGGTGAGGAAGGGGCTGATCGCGGGGACCGTCAATCTCATCAGCTCCTATGGGGCCCTGAGCGATGCCGGCGAAACCATCTGGCTTGAGCGGCGCGAAAGCGGTCAGGCGCGACTGGGGGGAAGCCTCTGAAAGAGCCGCGACGCTAAATCTGAGGATTCGTCGCTGTTCTACTCGGACCGCGTCGCGTCACTGCTCCTTCCGCTAAGCGGCACCAATGACCCTGGCGGTTTCGAGCAGGCGAGCGAAACCTTCAGCGCGCCGCGTCGCCTCGGCCAGCGTGTCGAACTGCGGAACTTCAAGGACGAAAGCCACTGGCCCGGCAGTTGGTCGAAACCGAATCTGCGCGGTGTGGTCGACCAAGCCATCGCCTGGTTCACGAGCATCGGAAGTCGTGGATGGTCGTCATTGCCGACTGGTCGCCGGTCGCCGGCCTGACGCCGCAGTTCGCCGCGCGGAAGGTCGTGCGGACGGCGCCCTGCGGGTGGCAACCACACCCGCAGGACATGGGGGATCGTCACCGGATTGCGGCGACTGCAACCGAAGCCCGCGTTCCACTCCGAGAGTCGCTGCGACACCTGATAGGCGCAGAATCCAGGCTGTGCCCGGATCATCCCAAGTCTGGCGCCACCATGTCTCCATCCTTGACGACGTCGATCGCCAGCGCGTCAGCAGAGCACGGACGAGAGCCTTCGCCGCTGGCGGCTTGCAAGGATTTCAGAGGCTCAAGTTCGCCAGGTTGATCCTCGAGAGCCCGGGCGCCAGGCTTCGCTGCTTCGGGCCGGATTCGGCCCCGTCGGCGACCAAACTCTGCACGTGGTTCATGCGAAGAGTAGGCTTGTCCCAACGCTCCTTACCCGACGCACTCGAACCACTCGCATGCACGCGCAGGGGCTCTGGTGAGACTACTGGCCGCCTGCCGAGACTGCCGGCCGAGCAGCCCGACGCGGCGACTGAGCCTTTCGGCTCTGCCGTCCCTCAAAGCCGAGCGTCGCCGCCTCATTGGACCGGCCTCAGTGAAATGCACGAGAAGTCCTGGCGCTGCGCGCCCACTCGCCGCATCGCCCGAGCTTTCGGCGTTCGCTCGGAGCTTCACTCAAGGGGCGTCCCGGCTCGCCTGGTTTCGAGGCGCAGGTGCTAGCGCGCAAGCGTTAGTTCCCGCGGCCTGGCGACTCGTCGATGCAACGCAGAAGCGGGACGACGGCGCCGAAACCGTCAGCGTCTGCGCAAGCTACGTTTTCCACTGCTCAGGTTGTGGCATGGACTTCGTTGACTTCGATTCACGGACGAGGATGTCGCCGACTGTGCTGATGCGTGGCGATCGGCCAACAATCTCGAGCGCCTCAGTCGTTTACGTTCACCATAGTTTGGCGTCGCACTGGTGCCTGGCATATCGAATCTGTGGAGCTACGCGAGTCGCAGGCAACGACGCTGGCGCTTGCCGACGTTAGTCGCCTGGTCTGACTGGGGCCCCGACGCGATGGCCACGCTCCCAGGGCCGAGGAATCTCTCTCAGTCAGGGAACGGCATATCTCACTCGCTGTCCAGCTCACGTCCGTGGCCAGGTTCTACCAAGGTCGGCCAGTATGTTCATAACCTTGTCAGCCGTCCCGACTTGACCGTCGAAGTACTCTCTAGTTAGCCGTGTCGATCCGTGATGCGTGCAATGCGAGTCGAAGGACACGCACCGTACGAGTGCGAGAGAAAGGGGGGCTATCGTAGTCATCTATCCGCCACATGCGCGTAAGGAACTAGAGGCAACGGACCGCCACCGAGGGGCATCCGTGGCGGTCTGGGGATGTCTTCAAGAACTGGGAGAGGCGTCAGTCGGAATCATCCGGCAGCAAGTTGTTCGAACAGTTATTCGCTTTCTTGAATCCTGCCTTCCGCAACATCGTGGCCAGCTGAACCAGCCACGATTCCTCTCGCAAGAGGCCTACCGCCGTGTCCGGCCCTCCCTGCAGCCGCGCCATGCGGACGGACCTGCCTCGTAGGCCCCACTCGGTACATCGCCCCCCTCGTCTGCCGGCGTGTTGCAAGACCGCCGGATACTCAGTCCCGGATCGAGGCGGCGGTAAGTCCTTGGGAAGAGGGGATGCCATGACACCAAGCACAAAGCGAACACCGGCGCGCCTTCAGTGGCATGATGACAGCTTCCGACCTTCATAGGACAGCCAATCGCGGTGTGTGCGCGCTACAACCTGCACTCGAATCAGCAGGCCCTGGCGGAGTTCTTTGAGACGACCCCGACGGAGACTCTCGCGACGCTCCCGCTGCCCAACTTTAACGTCGCGCCCACACAGGAGGCGCCGGTGGTGGTCAATGGCCCGCGACGCTTCGAGGTCATGCGCTGGGGTCTTGTCCCGTTCTGGGCCAAGGACCCCCGGATCGGCCGCCGTACCATCAATGCGCGAGCTGAGACGCTGGCCGACAGGCCTGCGTTCCGCGCCGCCTTTCGCGCGCGCCGCTGCCTCGTCCCGGCAGACGGGTTTTACGAGTGGACCGGACCCCGCGGAAATCGCCGCCCGCTCAACGTCCATCGCGCCGACGGGAATCCGCTGGCGCTGGCGGGCCTGTGGGAAGCACACGCCGAATTCGGACCCACGTTCACCATCATCACCACGGCGCCCAGCGCCTACATGGCGGCTTTCCATCACCGCATGCCGGCCATCCTGGAGCCGCGCGACTGGGACGCCTGGCTGGCTGCCGACGACGAAGACCCGGCCTGGCGCACCGGCCTGCTCCGACCCGCCGCGGAGCATGTGCTAACGAGGTACCGAGTCAGCCCCGCCGTCAACTCCGTCGCCAACAACGGACCGGAACTTATCCACCCAGCGAACGCCGGGCGCTTGCTCTAGTCCCCAGCGGCCCCAGGAGGAACCGTCAAGGCTGGCTCCTCAATCCAGAATCACAGCCAGAGATCACTCCCTCGCCCTCGCGGTCGCACTCAGTTCCGGCCGGGAAAGGTCAGCTCGGCGACGCCGGACTTGTCCAATTCGCCCTTGCCGACTTCGATCATGCGGTCGTACTGCGCCTTGGTGGCGCGGGCCAGCGGCAGATTGAGCCCGGCGTCGTCGGCCAGCGAGAGCGCGATGCCGGAGTCCTTGGAGGCGTGGGCGGAGGAGAAGTAGCACTCGTGGTCGCGGATCACCATGTCCTCACCGTCGGTCTCGAGCACGCGCGAGTTAGCCCCGGTCTGTGAGAACACCGTCTGCAGCATTTCCAGGTCAAGACCCAGCGCGGCGCCAAGCCCCAGGCCCTCGGCAAGTCCCGCCGTGTTGATGTTCATGACCATGTTGACGAGGGCCTTGACCTGGGCAGCAGAGCCGGCGGGCCCGATGTACATGCGCGAGATGCTGAGACTCTCCAGGATCGGCTCGACGGCCTGGTAGACGTCCTCGCGGCCGCCGCACATCAGGTACAGGGTGCCGTCGCGCGCCTGGGTGATGCTGCTGGCCATGCAGCCTTCCAGGCTGCTGGCGCCGGCGGCTTCGGCCAGGCCCTCAACGTCCACGTGTACTTGGGGCGTGATGGTGGCGCAGTTGATGAACGTGGTGCCGGCCGCGTCAATAAGCAGGCTGTCGCCGCTCTCGCTGAATACGTCGCGCATGGACGAGTCATCCGTCACGACCGTAATCACGACGTCCGAGGCCGCGGTGACCGCTGCCAGCGAATCCGGGGCCTGGCAGTCAAGCTCGCCGGCCAGCGCTTCAGCGATGTCGCGCTGCACGTCGTACACCGCGGAGACCGTGAAACCCTCGTCGTTCAGGTGGCGGGCCATGTTGGCGCCCATGCGTCCGACGCCGACGAACCCGATCCGCTGTGTCATAGCCGCCATCAGTCGTACCCCCTTAAGCGGTGCGGGGCGCGGAGGGCCCTGCCTGGCCGTCCGCGCCCCGTAATTCCGTTGTGTCCGAGCGTTAGCCGGTCACTTCCCCGTGAATCTCGTTCCAGTCCTCAAGCGCGTTGAGCGTCACTGCGTCCGTGATGGCGCCGTCCGCGTTCGTCCCGGCGGCCGACGAGATGGCCGAAACGATGTCGTCACCGTGGTCATAGCCGGCAATGGCTGCGTTGGAGGCGTCGATCACCGACTGATCGATGCTGCCGCCATTCTGGTCGACCACCCACTGCTCGAACTGCGGATAGGTCGGCTTTTCGTCCGTCAGGTACGCCACGGCCGCGTCGCGGTCGACACCCAGGCCGTCCAGGACCATCTGGTCAAACCCGGCGCCACAGGCGTCATACTCCTCATTCAGCGCGCCGGCGGCCGACAGGGTCACCTTGAGCCAGAGCCTGGGCAGGTGCATGGCCCCCAACGGACCGGCTTCACTGGAACCAATGAGCGGAATCATCTTGGCCATCTGCTCGTCCTTCCGACACGGACAATCCTTGAGCCTGTTCATGCTATCAGAGCACTGTTTCGGGCACTAACGGACCGGCGCGGCTAGACTCGGGTATGCCGCAGTCGGTATCGCCTTCAGTTCCGTCTGGCCGCCAAGCTTGGCGGCCGCTGTGGGGCCGCCGGATGGACCCGCTCCTGGAAGAAGTCCTGGCGGCCACGCTGGCGATGACCGTGCTGGCTGTAGTGGTGGCGATGCTGTACTGGGTCATCACCGGCCTCTCGCCATGGCCCGGGCTGGTGCTGGGCGAGATTGCCGGATTCGGCTTCGGGATTGCGCTGCTGTCGCTGTCCTCGCCGCGACGGAGGCGCTAACGACCGCGTCGCGAACCTACTCGTACCGCAGCGCTTCGATCGGCGCGAGACGCGAGGCGCGCGAGGCCGGGTAGATGCCGAACACCAGGCCGATCACCACGGACACGACGAGTGCCAGGATGATGGGCTCCAGGGTGATGGTGGTGGTCAATCCGCCGGCGAATGGGTTTCCGCGCGGTCCGCCGCCACCCGTCGGCTGCTCGGCGCCAGCGCCGAGGTCATTGAGCCCGAGGGATATCGCGACGCCCAGCAATACGCCGGCCAGCCCGCCGCCCATGCTGACGGCCACGGCCTCGATCATGAACTGCGACATAATGTCGCGCCGCTTGGCGCCGATGGCCTTGCGGATGCCGATCTCGCGAGTCCGTTCGGTGACCGACACCAGCATGATGTTCATGATGCCGATGCCGCCGACCAACAGCGAGATGCCGGCCACCGCGCCCAGGAACAGCGACATGGTGGCCGTAATCTCCGAGATGGTCTCGATCTGATCGGCCTGGCTCCCGACCGTGAAGTCTTGCTCCTCCGAGTCATGGCGGCTGAGTAGAAGGTTCTCGATGGCCTGTGTTACCCCGGCCACGGTGGCGTCGCTCTCGTCCACCAGTTGCACCACGATCGACGAGACCACGTCGTCACCCGCTGAGGTCTTGGACGGGTTCACGCGGCTCGTCAGGGTGGGTAGGGGAATAAAGGCCGAATCGTCATTGCTTTGAAACGTACTCCCGCCGTCTGAAGCCAGAACGCCGACAATTGTGAATGGCTGGGTATTGAGCCGTACCGTCTCGCCCACAGCGTCGCCGTTGGGAAAGAGGTCGGTTGCCAGGGTGTCTCCGATGACCACCACGCGCGAGGCCCGTTCTACATCGTCGGCCGAGAAGAAGGAGCCTGTGCCGATCTCAGCATTTCGCACGGCCGGGTAAACCTCCGAGACACCGTTGACCGAGGCTTGAACCGCGCCTTCTGCGGACACGAACGACCCATTGAACGACCTGGAGGCATAGAGCGCCGTGATGCCGCGGATGTTGGCTTCCTCAATGGCGTCGGCGTCCTGCGCCGTGAGCGTTCGGACGCCACCGCTGCCGCCGCGAGTACGAAACCCGCCAAATCGGTTGCTCGTGGCGCCAGGACTCACGGACAGCAAGTTCGTGCCGGCCTCACGAATGCGCTCTTCAATTGAGGTCTGTACGCCGGCGCCGATCGACATGAGGGTGATCACGGCGGCCACGCCGATCACCATGCCGAGCAGGGTGAGTGCCGTACGCAGTTTGTTGGCCGCCAGTGCTCGGAAAGCAACGCGAAATCCGTCGGCTGCGGTCATTCCATCACCTCGTCCTTCTCGAGTAGACCGTCGCGGAGCCTGATCACTCGACGCGCCCGCAAGGCGACTTCCATTTCGTGGGTCACCAGAATAGTCGTGATGCCGTGCTCTTGGTTTAGCTGCTCAATCGCATCCATTATTTCGACGGCGGACGCCGTATCGAGATTGCCGGTTGGTTCGTCAGCCAGGAGGAGTTGCGGCCGGGTGACCAGGGCACGAGCGATGGCCACGCGCTGCTGCTGGCCGCCGGAGAGTTCGACCGGCGAGTGGTCGACCCGGTCGGCTAGACCAACGGTGGCCAAGGCCTCGAGCGCACGATCCCGACGCTTGCGCGCACCGGCATACATCAGCGGCAGTTCAACCTGCTCGCGCGCCGTCATGCGCGGGAGCAGATTGAATGACTGGAAGACGAAGCCGATCTTGCGCAGGCGGATGTCGGCCAGCGCGTCCTCGCTGAGGCCTTCCACGTCCTCGCCGTCCAGCCGATAGCTGCCCTCGGTTGGACTATCCAGGCAGCCCAGCAGGTTCATGGCCGTGGATTTGCCCGAGCCCGAAGGTCCCATGATGGCCACCATCTCGCCAGGTTCAATCTTGAACGTGACACCGCGCAGAGCCTCAACCTTGACATCGCCCATCTGGTAGGTCTTGGTGAGACCTACGACGTCAATCGTCGGCGGCGGACGGTCGGAGGCCCCTGACATGGCTAGGCGCCTCCGCCCCCACCTCCGCCGGCGGCACCCCCACCGGCCCGCTGGCCCCGTTGGCCGCCCTGACCGCCTTGGCCACGCTGACCCTGGAACTGACCGGGCTGGATGCCAGGTGGCGGCGTGCGGCCTTGAAAGCCCGCAGGCGGCCCGCCCTGGGTTCCCTGTAGGTTTGGCGCGGCCTGGCCGGCAGCTGGCTGAGCGCCGCCCCCGGCCGGTTGTGCACTGCCAGACGCCGGTTGCGCGCCGCCGGGCGCTGGTTGTACGCCCGCACCGGCGCCAGCCTGACCGCCGACTGGGCCGCCCTGGCCGGCTCCACCGGGCTGTGCGCCCTGGCTCTCCGCGCCTCCAGCGGCCTCGCGAGCGGCCTGGGCGGCGGCTCGAGCTTCCGCAAGAGCCTGCGCGACATTTGGCATGACGAGTTCGCCAGCCTTCAGGCCGGAGACAATCTCGATCAGCAGTCGGCCGCTAAGGCCCGTCTGGACCACGCGGCGGCTCGAAGTGCCGTCAGCAGCCGCCACGAATACCAGGCCGCCTCGCGGCGTCGTCTGCACGGCGGCCTTGGGGACGACGATCACGTTGCGCGCTTCAGCGACCAGGATCTCGACGTCCGCCGTCAGGCCGGCTCGCAGCTGCTCATCCGGCGCGTCCAACGAAATGTCGACGGGGAACGTCACCAGACCTTGATCGACTTCACCCTGTACAGCTATCCAGGCCACCTTGCCCGTGTATTCGCGGTCATCCAGGGCTGCGAAGGTCAGATCGACAGGCTGACCGACCCCCAGCATCCCAATGTCGTTCTCATCGATGTTGATGCGAACCCGCAGGCTGTCGGACACACCGACCGTGAGGAACGCGGCGGAGACCCGCTCGCCAACGTCGGCGTCCACCGTGAGAACGACTCCGGTCGTAGGCGAGATGAGCGTTGCGTCGGCCAGAGCCGTGCGTGCCGTTTCGAGTGCGCGGGTTGCATCCGACAATGCCAGCTCCAGGCGCTCGACCCCAAGCGGATCGGGCTCGGGCTCGGCGTCCTCTCGCAGGTCGGCCAGATCGATCTCGGCGCGGGCGATTGCCAGTTCGGCCTGGCGCAGCTGCGATGCGTCAGCCCCGGCCAGCAAGTCGGCCAGCTTGGCCTCGGCGTCAGCCAGGCCTGCGAGGGCCGAGGCGACATTCTGTTCTGCGACGAGAACGTCTTCTTCAGCCAGGCGCACGTCCTCTTCTGCCAGCTGCACGTCTTCTTCTGCCTTGCGCACATCGGCAGGGTCGGCGTCCGCCGTGAGGTCGGCCAGCCTGGCGCGCGCCACGGCCAGGGCGCTCTCGGCCGAAGCGACATTGGCGCGTCGCGTGGCCAGATCGGTCGCGCTCGCGCCGGCCAGCAGGTCCTCCAACTCGGCCGCGGCGGTCGCCTCGTTGCGCTGGGCGGTCGTAATCGCCTCGTTGAGCTCCACAAGGTCCGGACCTGTCGCCAAGTCGTCGCGGGCGGCCTGTGCGACGGCCAGGTTGGCTTCGGCGGCGGTCAGGTTGGCCTGAGCCTCGGCAAGCTCTTCCGGGGTGGCGGGCTGCAACGCCTTCTGATAATCAAGCTGGGCCTGGTGATAGACCACACCGGCGCGTTCCTTGGCCTCGGCGCTGGCATTGCTGCCGGTGCGAACGGTGTCGTCATGCGTCAGCCGCGCCTGTTCGAGCGCGATCTCGGCATCGCGGATGTCGTCAGGGGTCGGCTTCGCCTGCAAATCCGTCAGGTTCACCCTAGCGGTTATGACGGCCGCTTGGGCGCTGGCCAGCCTTGCCTCGGCGTCCGTAAGCGCGGATGGGTGATCGGACACCGCGGAGTCCAGGTTGCGCCGGGCGGCCGCGACAGCCTCCTGCGCAGCCACCAGGCTGTCGCGCGCTCTCTGGACTTCGAGCCCGGTCGCTCCGGCCAACAGATCGGTCAGGGCGCCCTGCGCGCTGATCAGCGACGCTTCGGCTGACGTCACGCTGCTCTCAGCCTCGGCGACTTCTGTTGCCGTCGCGTCGGCCAGCAAATCAGCCAGGCTGTCGCGGGCCGTGTGCACCTGCGCCTGAGCGGAGGTCACCCGCGCCTGGGCGGAGGTAACGTTCGCCCGCGCCGAGGCCACCTGCGCGCTGGACGAGGCCACCGATGCTTCGGCCGACGCAATGCTGGCCGCATCGGGCGGGATCTGCAGGTCTTCAAGCGCGGCGCGGGCCTCGGCCAGGTCCAGTTCGGCCCGGCGTATTGCGTACACGTTCGGATCGGGTTCCAGGTCCTCGAGGAACTCAGCCAGGTCCAGTTCGGTCCGGCGTAGGGCCGAAACGGCATCGTCGATGTCGCGCGTCAGGTCGTCCGCTTCCTGCAAGGCCAAAACGTCACCGGCGGACACCACGACACCGGGGCCCACCTTGAGTTCGGTGAGCACCCCGGCGTTTTCGAATCCGACCTGAACCAGTGTTCCGAAGTCCAGCGTGCCGGTCGCCGGCACAGTGACCAGCAGATCCTGTCGTACGGCTTCCACCGGCTGCGGCGGCGCCACCACCACTTCCTCTTCTTGCACGCGCGGGAGCACGACGTAGAAGACGAACGCGGCGATAGCCGCAAGCAGCACGAGCCATAGCCAAAAACGGCGCACCAGTCCGACCAATGCCCGTACTGGCCACACGACCACGCGACCGATCCGGCGCAGCCGAGCAGCTCTTGGTGGCGATTGATCATGCTCCGGCGGGTTTTGCATCATGGACTCACTCGATAGATTTCCCGTCTTCGGCGGAGCTTAGTACGAAGCCTATGCAAGCGATATGCACGCGGCGTGCATCTCCAGTGCAACCGGAGGTTCCTTCACTCCAGGGGGCAATCATGGTGGTGTGGGCTCGATTGGAAGCCGCAGACTCACGGTGGCGCCCGGCCCGTCGACGTTGTTGCGGGCGAAAGCCTCGCCCCCATGGGCTCGTGCGATGCCGCGGACGATGGCCAGGCCCAGCCCGGTCCCGCCCTGGGCTCGGCTACGCGAACTGTCCGCCCTATAGAACCGGTCGAAGACGCGCGGCAGTTCATCGGGACCAAAGCCAGGACCGGAGTCGATGACCTCCAGCGAGACCCAGTCGCGTCCCTGCGCGTCCGTCGTCCGTCTGGCCCGGACGGCGATGGCGCCACTGCTGGGTGTGTGGGTCAGCGCGTTGCGCACGAGGTTGTCGAGGGCCTGATCAATCCGGGTTCGGTCGACCCGAACTAGCGCATCATCGGCAGCGTTCTCGATACGCAGCGTAAGGTCGCGCTCAGCGGCCAACGGCGAGTGGCGTTGGTGAGCCGCCTGCAGCAAGGCTCCAACGCCCATGTCTGTTCGTTCAAGTCGCAACTGGCCAACCTCAGCCAGCGAGAGGTCTCGAATGTCATTGATCAGTTGCGTGAGCATGTCCACCCGTCGCATAACGGTTTCGACGTGCGCCGCGCTGGGCTTGTAGACGCCGTCGCCCAGCGCCTGCACGGTGCTGCGGATGACGGCCAGGGGAGTCCGCAACTCGTGCGCAATGTCCGCGAAGAGTTGGCGACGGGACTCCTCGTTGCGTTCCAGCGTCTCGGTCATCTGATCGAACGAACGCGCCAGGGTGCCAATGTCATCGTTTCGCTGAATACCGGTACGCCGCGAGAAGTCACCTTCGGCGATGGCCTGGGCGGATTCGCGCAGCGTGTGAACCGGCCGCGTGACTTGGCGCGCGAGATAGACGGCCATCGCCGCCGCCACGGCCCCTCCGGCCAGCAGGGCCAGGGTCAACGCAATGCCGATTTCTCGCATAAATACATCCTCGGCGAATCGGAGCTGCGCCAACGCCTCGCGCGGCAGGCCTCGGCTCCCAATATCTGCAAAGTAGGCCGTGGCCACCGTCCGGCCGTCCACATTGATGGGGATGGCTCGCCAGCGGCTGAGGTCCGGCGGCCGACCGGACACCTCCGGCCCCACGTTGCCCCCAACGAACGCGCCGTCTGGATCCAACACCACATAGGGCAATCCCCGTCCAGGGCCTGAACGCCGTAATCCAAACGCACCGGTGGCGGCGTACGTGAGACTGAGCTGTTCGGCAACGGCCGTCTGCTGCCGCTCGCGCACATTGGCGGCGTAGCGCTGGAAGCTGCTGGCGATGGATCGATTGATCAGCAGCGCGGTGACGCCGACGGCCACCAACGAGACGGCCACGAACGCCAACGTGAGACGCACACGCAGGCTCACGGCTCAACCGCCTTCCAGCCTTCTGCCGGCATTCATCCAACCGTGAGGGTATCGACCGTGCGTGCACGCCATGTGCAGGCGGTGTGCACGCGGTCTGGCGCCGGCGAGCCTGGCGGCCTGGCGACTACCGCCCCGGCGCGGCGCCGACGCCACCCCGTGTAAGAATCAAACGCGCGGAAACCTGCGACGAAACGCGGACCGAACCCGACATGCCGAGTTCTGGACTGATTCTGGTCGTCGACGACGAACCGGACATTCGGCGGGTCGTCCGTGCCTACCTGGAGCGCGACGGCCTAAACGTCATCACGGCCGGCGATGGCGCCGAGGCCCTGCGCCTGGCCCGCCAGCGCCGGCCGAACGCCGTGGTGCTGGATCTGATGTTGCCCGATGTGCAGGGTCTTGATGTCTGTCGCCAGTTGCGAGCTGAATCGAACATTCCCGTACTGATGCTGACCGCCCGTGACGACATTACCGACAAGGTCGTGGGTCTGCAGATAGGCGCCGACGACTATGTCACCAAGCCGTTCGATATCCGCGAAGTCGTGGCCCGCGTCCACGCGCTCCTTCGGCGCGCGACCACTACGGATGACGTCGAAGGTCCGCTACGGGTTGGCGGCCTGACGCTCGACCCTGGCACCCGCCAGGTGCGGCGTGACGGCGAGGCAATCCAGCTGACAAAGGTGCAGTTCGATTTGCTGGCGTCGCTGATGCGCCATCCCGGCCGCGTGTTAACCCGCGAAGCTCTGGTCGAGCGCATCGTCGACGACGACCGTCCCACCCTGCCGCGATCCATCGATAGCCACATTCGCAACCTGCGTAAGCGGATCGAACCGGTGCCCTCGCGCCCGCGGTATGTGCTGACTGTGCCAGGGGTCGGATATCGGTTCGCCCAACCGAGCGGCGGATAGCAACCCGCACAACTCCAACAGGATGCACGGAACTCGCATCCACCGTGCATCGTGCGTCCATCAGCCGCCCCAACACTGCTTTTCGTAAACGTTGTGCTGGCCTCGAAGTGGCCGGCGCTTGCGAAAGGAGGCGTCGTGAGACCCCGAATTCGAACCCTGGTCGCCGCACTCGCCGCGGTGGTCCTCTTGACGGTCGTGACCGTCAGCGCGGTCCTCGCGCATGGCGGCCTTGGACGCGGCGGCGGCGATTCCAGCGTTGCGACCGCCATCGAAGAGCAGACCGGACTCAGCCGGGAAGACCTGCGAACCCGCATGCGGGGTGGCGAGTCCCTGGCGGGCATCATTGCGGCCGAGGGCGGAGACTTGGAAGCCGTGGTCACCGCGGCCCTTGAGGGACTCGACGAGAAGGTCGAGGTGCTGGTTGAGGCCGGCCGGCTTGAGCCCGACCAGGTGGACAACTACAAAGCCGCCGCCGAGCAGCGCGTGCGTGACTGGCTAGCCGGCACGTACGAAGGCAAGCGGGGCAAGGGCCGCGGCGGCCTGGGCGGCAAGGGCGTCGGCCTGATCGCCATCGTGTCCGAGCAGACGGGTATGTCGACTGACGACATCCGCACCAAGCTGACCGAGGAGCAGAGCCTGGCCGACGTGATCGAGGAAGCCGGCGGCGACCTGACCGCCGTGACCGACGCGGCCATGGCTGCCTTCGAAGAGCGGCTGACCGCAGCCATCGACAGCGGACGTGTCAGCGCCGACAAGGCGGACGAGCTGCGCCAGGGCATGCGCGAGCGCATCGACGCCGCCCTGCAGGCTGACGGCGGTCCCGGCTGCCAGGGGCACGGCAAGTCCGGTTCCCGCGGCTGGGGTCGCGGGCACGGCCGCGACGGTGCCGGCGGCAAGACTGGGTTCGGCAAGGTCACGCTACCGCTTGGAGAGACCCCCTCAACGGCCTAGTCGCGTAACCCCTCCCCCCGCGACTGCGCCAATCACGCCCGCCCCGGGGCCTGTGTCCAAGTGGCACAGGTCCCGGGGCTCTTTCGTTCTGTGAGTCGAGGTCGAATCTCTGTCCCGAAGCGGGGAGGATGAGAGACGCCTCGGAGTACACCGCAACTGCGCCGAAGGAACGCGTGACGCTGATGCCGAAATGGCGGAATCCAAGCCGCGCACCTCACTCAGGCATCACCGACCATCTCGTTAAGCCGGCAGACGGTGCGCCAGTTTCGGATGGTGCACACTGTGTGCAACGTGCGGTCAAAGTAGGCGTTGTCGAGCTTTGACCGTGCGACGCCCGCCGGAAAGTGCAGGTAGACCTCGCGGCCCTGAACCTCGAAGACATCCGGGGGTGAGCGGTCGGGATCGAGCCGAGCGACGTGCGCCGGGTCAGGCGTGTCGGCCAGGAAGCCGACGTGGAGCTTAGTCGGGTCCGGGCCGGCGGCCAGGAACCGATTGTCGCGGACAATCCGGCTGAATTCCGACGCCGTCCGTAGGATGACCGGGATCTGAAAGCCGCGGCTGGCCGCGATTTCGGCGCTAACCAACGCCGGTAGCCTGTCCGCCAGTTCCTGCGACGCCCGGAACACGACGTTGCCGCTCTGGATGTACGTGCGTACGCCCTTGCAGCCCACCGACATGAACATCGCCGCCAACTCGCGCATTGGCAGCTTGTTTCTGCCACCCACGTTGATTCCGCGCAGCAACGCGACGTACGGGCGGTCGGCAGCAATAGCGTCGGCCTGGTCCCGATCCTGCACCTGCAATCTCCACCGCAAGCTCCACCGTGACTCTAGGTCACACGCGCATCGCAGCGCGACGCCAGTAGTCGAATAAGCAAAGTCGCGCGGCGAGTTTCCGCTCTGCGGCTTTGTCTATGCTCGCGGTCCGGCAGCGGCGCCGGGCGTGTCCGGCTGCGAGCAGCTCGCAGCCACAGTGCACGGTCTGGAATTCTTCCTTCGACGTCACGTCATTCAGCCGATGGAAAGCCGGGGAGATCCGATATGGAAATGCGGAGTCTTGGGGCGACGGGTGAGCGTGTCAGCGCTCTGTGCATGGGCTGCTGGGAGATCGGCGGGCAGGCCTGGGGCGACTTTCCAGCCTGGGATGCCGTTCGCCTGGTGCAGCGGGCCTTTGACGCCGGGATCACCACCTTCGACACCGCCGAGGTCTATGGCAACGGCCGGAGCGAGGTGCTCTTGGGCGAGGCGCTCTATGGCCGCCGCGACGACGCGTTCATCATCAGCAAGGTCGGTTACCTTCCCGGGACCGATGGCGCGCAGTCCATCCAGGGCGCCAAGCAGCCGCGCGACTACTCACCCAAGCGCATACGCGACGCCTGCGATCTGGCCCTGCGCCGCCTGCGCACCGAATACATCGACGCCTATCTCCTGCACGACCCGCCGCTGCACATCGTCAAGCACGAAGCGCCGTTCGCCACGCTTGAGGAACTACAGGCCGCCGGCAAGATCCGCTGGTGGGGCATCTCGGCGCGGACCGGCCAGCCGGAGACCGCCGTGGAAGCCATCCGTCGCTGGGGGGCGCCGGTGGTGGAAACGCCCTACAACGCTGTTGACGATGGCGCCGGAGATGAACTCCTGCCGCTGGCGGCTGAACACGGAACGGGGGTCTTCGCGCGCTCGCCGTTTGCCAACGGGCTGATTCTCCTAAGCGAGGAAGAGCTTGCGGCGCTCCCCGCCAGCGACTGGCGGCAGTCGGAGATGTTCCGCGAGCGCCTGGCCGACGCCGCCGGTCCGCGCGAGCGCATCCAGCACATCGCCGACCTGCGTGACGAACTGCCGTATGAGACAGCGATGCGTTTCGTGCTAGGCCATGAGGCCGCGTCGACTTGCATCGTCGGGCTGTCCAACGCCGAGGACATCGCCGCCAACACGCCCGTCGGCGACCCGCCCTACCTGAGCGCCGGGGAGATCGCCGTCATCCGCGGGCAGACGTCCGGGTAGATCCGCGCTTGAGCCAGAGGACGGCTCATCGGGCCTCTCGCCAGCTCAGTTCACGCTGGGCGGTCACCTTGGATTCGTCGATCTCCACGCCAACTCCGGGTGCGTCGGGCGGACTGATCATGCCGTTGACCGGCATGACGGGTTTCTTGAAGAAAAACTGCCGTAGCTCGTTCCACTTCACCAGGTACTCGACGTAGGGACAAAGCGGCGGCGGCCAGGCCGCGCTGAGATGGGCATTGACCGGAACCGAGGCGCCGTGCGGAATCAGCGACACGTCATAGACGGAGCAGATCGTGGCGATCTTCAGCATTTCGCTAACGCCGCCGGCCCACATCGTGTCGGCCTGAAAAATGTCCACCGCGCCGGCCTTCATGTAGTCGCGCGCACCCCAGCGTGTGTATTCGTGCTCGCCACCGGAAATAGGAACCGGTGAGGAGGCCCGGATTCGGGCGTAGTTGGCAATGTCGTCGGACTTGACCGGTTCTTCGATCCAGTACGGCCGGTACTCGGCCATGCGTCGCGCCATGTCCAGCGTGTAGCGCACGTTCCAGCTGCTCCACGCGTCGATCATCACGTCCACGTCGTCGCCCACGGCTTCACGCAGAACGCGCATCAGCTCCACGTTGCGCCGCGCACCCGCCTCGCCGTCGTCGGGGGCGTACCGCACGAACCACTTGGTGGCCTGGTAGCCCTCGGCCACGAACTGTCTGGCGCGTTCGGCCGCCCGCTCGGGCTCGATTGAGAAGCCCAGTGCGCTGGCGTAGGCCGGAATCTCGCGCCGCACCGGCCCGCCCAGGAGTCGGTACAGCGGCTGGCCAAGCCACTTCCCCTTCAGGTCCCAGAGCGCCGTGTCGACGGCGCTCAGCGCGAACATGGGCGAGCCCCTGCGACCGTGAATCATGTACCGGTACAGCTGATCCCAGATCCGCTCGCTAGCCAGCGGATCCGAGCCCAGGATGAAGGGCGTGATCTGCGTGTCGATGACAAAGGCGTCCGGCACGTCGATAGGCCCGGCCATGCCGCTGACGCCTTCATCGGTCTCAATGTTCATGAAGACCCACGACAGGTCATGGGCGCCGTCAGCGTCTCGCGCCTTGGGGATGTGCTGGTCGGGATCCCGCTTGTGTTCGGGATAGACATCCAGCGGCCGCACCAGGCGCTCCTCCCAGAAGTCGCCCTCGGACTCGAATTTGCCGTGCAGTTCGGTGAGGCGGATGTTGGTGATTCGGATTGGATTGCCTCCGTTCCAGAAAGCGCTAACAGTCCGTCGCTCGCAGCCTAATCCAGCACGATCGGTTCGCTACACTCCCGCGCGTTACGCCCGCTTGGAGGGCGCACGGATGGCCAGTCGCCCAAACATCCTTTGGATCGTCATGGACTCGCAGCGACCCCACAACATTGGGGCCTACGGCGACCCGCGCGGGGTAACCCCCGTCCTGGACCAACTGGCTGCCGAGGGCGCCGTCTTCGAACGCAACATCACCTCCGCGCCGTGGTGCCTGCCGTCGCACGCCTCGATGATGACCGGCCACTACGCCAGCACCCACGGGGCCGACGGTAGGCACGAACGGCTGAGCGAGGAGTACCCGACGATCGGCGAGGAGTTGACCGAACTCGGCTACGCCACCGTCGGCATCTCCAACAACGCCTACATGAGCGCTTCGTCCGCGCTGCACCGCGGCTTCATGGACTGGAGCTACGTGCTGCCGCCGCTCGGTAAGCCGGACGACGACAAGGGCGGCGCGCAGGTGGTGCGGCAGATGCTCAACTGGCTGCAGGGGCATGAGCAGGACGAGCGCCCGTTCTTCATGTACGTCAACATCAACGACACCCACACGGCGTACATCGCGCCCGAACCATGGCACTCACGCTGGGCGCCGGACGTCAGTCGCGACGAGGCCCGCGAACTCAACCGGGCACAAGGCGGATTCGCGGATCCGTCGCGCATGGGCGGGATGCCGGACGACGTTCGCGACAAGCTGTATGCCCTGATGGACGGAGAAGCCGCCTACGTGGACGACTTGATTGGTCGGGTGGTCAGCTACCTGAAGGACGCCGGAACGCTGGACGACACGATGGTGGTGGTGACGTCGGATCACGGCGACGTGATCGAGGAGCATCCGCCGTACTGGAATCATCAATTGACGGTATTCGAGGCCGTGGCGCATGTGCCGCTGATCGTGCGCTATCCGGCGGCGTTCGAGGCGGGCACGCGGGTGTCGGCGCTTACCCAGACCCACGACGTAGTTGCGACCATTTATGACTTGATCGGCGCGCAGCCGCAGCTCGAGTGGCTGGGCGAGAGCAGCCACAGCCTGTTGCGAGCACGCGACGGGGACGCCCGCAGCTATGCGCTGTGCGAGTTCGCGTTTCCCGTGAACATGCTGGAGCGCGTCACGCGCCAGGGCCGGGCCTTCGAGTTACGCCGCTTCTTCCGGGCGCTGCGGGCCTACTACCGGGACGAGTGGAAGTACATCTGGGCCAGCGACGGCCGGGACATGCTTTACAACCTGGCGGACGACCCAACCGAGCAGGTGAACCTGTTTGAGAGCGAGAACGACCGGGCGCGGGAGTACTACCTGGAGTTGGAAGCCGTGCTGGCCCGGATCCCGGTGAACGACTACGGCGACTGGATGGTGACGGAGTACATGAAGGGCACGCCGAAAGAGAGCTGGGAGAAGATCCGGCGCTGGGGCTACCTGCGACCGGGCCAGGCCGATAAGCCGGCGTTCCGAAACTAGGTCAACGGCGGCGGTTCGGCGGTCAGGGCGCCCGACCCTCCATGATCCCGGCGCGGCGAGTGTCGAGAGGCATTCGCAGACCGTCGCGGGCCGCGTGGCGGCGTAGCAGACCGTCGCGGTCGTAGTCGAAGCGTTCGATTTTGGGCTGGAGCCGACCGTCCGCTTCAGCAACGGTAAGGAATGAGGGACGGTTGTCGTTGACCGAGAGGTCCGGGTCGTCCACGCGCCGGTCGATCTCCCGTCCGCTTGGGTCGCGGTAGCGGAATAGCGGCGCCGCGACCGTACCGGGATTGGCCAACGCACCGGCGTCGCTTTGGCTGATGAATGGGTAGTGGGTGTGCCCGATCACGGTCAGATCCACGGAGGGATCGGCGAAGATCTCGGACAGCTCGGCGGGCCGAAGTCGCCAGTTGGTGGGCTCCGGCGTGCGCAGATTGAAGTGGCCGTGCATGAGCCGCAGGGAGTGGCCCCGCCAGTGCACATCCAGGATGTCGGGCAGCGACGACACAAACTCGAGTTGGTCGGGTGCCATCTTCCGGTAAGCCCCGAGTTCGGTGTCGTCGCGCGCGCGTTCGCCTGGCGGCGGCTCGGCTCTGAGGTACTCGAAGATCGCGCTGTCGTGGTTGCCGCGGGTAGTGCGACCCATGGCGCGGCGCATCGTCCACTCCACGGCGTAGCGGCCGTCGATCCCGCCTTCAAAGATGTCGCCGTTGACGAAGGCCAGGTAGGGCTCCGACAACCGGGCCAGCCACTGGTCGACGGCTTCCAGCGGCTCCCGGTAGGCGTGCAGGTCGCTGACAATGACGAGGCGCTCCGCGGCACCGCTGACTTCGACCCGGGCAGTCACATAGGGACGCGGCGCTCGACGATCGTCGACTTGCGCCGCATCTGCATCGCTCATTCCCGATCCCCCTGACGAAGTCTCGCCGGCACCTCTGACCTAGACTAGCCCGAGGCCGCGATTGAATTGCGGGGACGCTTGGCAAGCTGCCGGCCGCAGGCACGGAGTGAACATGGAAGGTTTTACTGGCCTGATCATCGTCCTCATTGTCATCGCTTCATACTTCCTTCCAACATTGATCGCCGTACTCCGAGAACATCACAACAGGCTTCCGATCTTTCTGCTTAACTTCTTCCTGGGGTGGACGTTCATCGGCTGGGTCGCTGCGCTGGTCTGGTCGTTCACGAGCCCGCCGCCGCAAGACTAGGCGCCACGTTCGGAGAATTGGGCAGCTCGCAGGCAACCGACGCGAGTTTTCCAGTAGGCTGAGCGTCCGAGAAGGTCCCCCCTATTCCTGGAGCCGACGCCATGACCATGACGATGAGCGCCCGACCAACGGCCGCCGAAATTGCCGAGCTCAACCGGGAATACACGTTCTTCGACTGGGCGGCGCAGGGCGCGGTGCGTCCGGTGGCGGTGGAGCGGGCCGAGGGGTCATACCTGTACGACCACGACGGACGGCGCTTCCTGGACCTGAACGCCCAGTTGATGAACGTCAACATCGGGCACCAGCACCCGGCGGTGGTGGAGGCCATCAAGGCGCAGGCCGACAAGCTGTGCTACGTCAACCCGCGCTTCGCCTCCGAGCCGCGCGGTGAGTTGGGGCGCGAACTGGCAGAGATCACGCCAGGGTCCTTGTGCAAGACCTTCTTCACCCTGGGCGGAGCCGAGGCGACGGATCACGCGGTGAAGATCGCCCGGCTGGCCACCGGCCGGCAGAAAATCGTGGCGCGGCGCCGCTCCTACCACGGGTCCACGTACGGCGCGCTTTCGCTCACCGGCGAGGCGCGGCGCTGGGCCACCGAGCCGGGCATTCCGGGCATTGTGAGGGCCGCCGATCCCTACCAATACCGCTGTCGGTTCTGTTCGGCGCAGGCGCAGTGCGACCTGCGGTGCGCCGACGACATCGACGAGGTAATCCGAGTGGAGGGCCCGGACAACGTGGCGGCGGTGATCGTGGAGCCGATTGCCGGCGCCAACGGGGTGGTGGTGCCGCCGGACGGCTATCTGCCGCGGGTCCGCGAGATTTGCGACGAGTACGGCGTGCTGCTGATCGCCGACGAGGTGATGACCGGCTTCGGTCGCACCGGCCGCTGGTTTGCCGTGGAGCACTGGGACGTGGAGCCCGACATCATGACTATTTCGAAGGGTCTGACGTCGGGATCGGTCCCGCTGGGCGCGGTGGTCGTTACGGACGAGATCGCCCACCACTTCGAGGACAATCCGCTGTGGGCCGGACTGACCTACGGCGCGCACACGCTGGCATGCGCGGCCGCACTGGCGACGATCCAGGCCTACCGCGACGAAGGCATCCCGGAGCGGGTGGCGGAGTTGGGTGAGACGCTGAAGGACGACTACGCGGCGATGGCGGCGCGGCACCCGAGCATCGGCGAGGCGCGAAGCATTGGCCTGTTCTCGGCGCTGGAGCTGGTGCGCAACCGCGAAACTCGCGAGCCGCTGGTGCCGCAGATCGACCCGGCGTTCGAGAACTTCGGCGTCATGAAGGAAATGTTCGCGTACATGCTGGAGCGGGGCGTGGTGACGATGACCCGCTGGAACTGGGTGATGGTGAACCCGCCGCTGACGATCACGCTGGAGGAATTGCGCGAAGGCCTGGCCGTGGTGGACGAGGCGCTGGAGCTGGCCGACCGGGCCATGGTCTGAGGGGCCGCCGAACGAGCGTCGAATTGGCGCGAAAACGGCGCCCTCGCGCGAATAAGAGTTTTTTCTAAAAAACTCTTGAGGCGCGGCGGGGCGTCGAAAGGCCCGTGAAAGGCGCAGGGCGACCCTGCCCGACTTCGGCTCGGGGTCGAGTCCCGGGACGGTTGTGCGACAGATCGACGAGGCGAACGAGGAGCGGCGCTTCCTGGCGAGGGAACGGAGGCGCGGCTGAGCGGTCGCGGAGACGGGCATGCAGAAATCGGTTGCGTAGACATCAGGTCTAGTGTACACTGATCGCATACAGAGGGCAAGCACCGCCCGCTTCGTGAACCGGCGAGGGATCACGACGGCGCGGCCGGGGCTAGCCCGTACCAACATGCCCACGCTCCGGTCGCCGTCCCACTGTGAGGCGGGCTGGCGACGAGCCGGGCTATTTCAGCTGTGAGGGAAGGCGGCGCGGTTAGCCGACGAGGGCCTTCTCCGGCTTGATCTGCTCGTGTTCCTCCAGCCAGACCTTCAGCGGCACATCCGCGTCGGACGGTGAGGAGCGGCCGTGCTCGTTGGTGGAGTGGCCCATCATCTGCTTGAGGATGGGGTGCGACTCGTCGTACCAGTCCTGCGGGAACTCCATGTCGTCGCGCGTGCGGATCCAGCGATAGCCGTAGCCGTAGAACAGGACGCGCCGGGTCACGTCCGAGAAGTTTGGCGTGGCGGCGTGCCAGATGCGGCGGTCGAAGATGACGGCGGTGCCGGCCTTAATCTTGACCGGGATGGCGCCTTCCGGTTGGACCTCGCCCTCGCCGGGCTCGGGGAGGGTGTTGGACAGCTGACTGCCTGGAACAACCCAGAAGTTGCCCATGCCTTCGTTGCTGACGTCGGTCAGGAAGTAGCCAACCTTCAACGAGATCCGCGGACGCGGGTTGGTTTCCATGTCCCGGTTCATCTGGCCGGAATCCTGGTGCCAGCCCCAGGCCTGGGCGTCGGGCTCGTAGGTGCCGGGCTCTCTGCCGGTGACGGCCAGGTGGGTGTGATACAGGTAGATGTTCCAGCCCAAGATGCCCCAGACCTTGGGCAGCAAACGCTCGTAGGCGACCATGTCGAAGAACGAGCGGTCGAGATGAATGAACCCCAGCTTGTTGATGCGCTGGGTGATGGTCTTGTCGGTGCGGCCCTCTTCGAGGACACCGCTGTCCATGAGGTCGTCGATGGTCTCGACTAACGATTCCCGCAGATCTTCGGGAACGGCGTCCTCGACGACCAGGAAGCCGTCGCGCTCGAACGATTCGCGCTCGTCGTCGGTCAGGGCGTATTGCAGGCAACTGGGATCCATAACCGGCCTCGATCCGTCCGGGTGCGGCGGTTCAGTATAGAAATAGCGGGGGCGGACGGTCACGTGGGACCCTTGCGTAAACCGAGGCTGGTTGCCCGGAAGACCCCTCACCGATTTCGGCCGAAGACGGCCGAATCTGCCTCTCCCCCAGGAGAGGGTGAAGAACGCCGCGCCTCTTGGAGGGTGGAGTCCGTCCGCAGGTGCTGGGGCGTGGATCGAGACCGAAAGCCGCCGCACCCTCGGGGACGCCGTAGGTCATGCACAGGTCTCTGGCGGGGCTGGCGGGGCGCTTAGCCAGCACCGCCCGCGTCGCCCGGCTGGGCGATGGTGACGGCCCAATCACCGTCGGCGCGTTCGACGTTGACGACATAGCCGCCAGCCCTGGTGATCTGGGCAGCGGCGGCGCCATGGCGGTCGAGCGGCGGGATGATGGTGATGGAGACGATTGGGTCGGCCTGGGGATCGTCCAGGAACTGCAGGGAGACGGTGAAGGGTTCGACCGCGCCGTCGTAGATCGCGTTGACGACTACCAGGCCTTCTCGAAGGCCGAAGGCGTTGCTCTGGCCGGGTTGAAGGCCATCAAAGCTGATCGGCGAGTCGATCGGCGTGACGTTTGGCGTCGGTTGCGAGGAACCGTTGGTCGCTTCGGCGGCGATGAGCGCGCCAAGGACGGACGAGCGCTGCGCCGGAACGACACCGGCGACCATGAGCAGCACGATGACAATCGCAGCCAGAAGCGCGAGTGCGACAAGATACGACTGTGCTCGAACCATGCAGGGAGCGTGCGACGCCCGGCCGATTAGCGTCAACGAATGCGCGGCCGTGCAGTCGTCGAGCAGGCCGCAGCCTGGCTCCACGGCATCTCGGGATTCGTCAGTAGCCACGCGTCGCTGCCACAATCGTCGGACACTCGCAACGGGAGGCGCGTATGCGATTCGTAGCTCGCATTGCCCGTCGCGAAGTCCTGTTCGGCGCTCTGGCGGGGCTGATTGCCGGAACCGTCTTTGCCCTGGCGATGCAGGCCGAGCAAATGCGCGTGGAAGTGACCGGGCTGGCCGGCACGTCGACAAGCGGCGCCGGGCTGGTCGTGCACCTCGTGCTAGCCACCCTGATCGGCGCCGGGGTGGGTCTGCAGTACCGGCACGAGCCGGGCAGCTACGCGGCGCAGATCACCCTTGGCGTCACGTTTGGCTTGCTGGGCTGGATCCTGGGACCGCTGACGATCCGTCCGCTGGCGGAAGGCGTTATCCCGGACTGGTCGATTGCGGTGGCGTCGGCCGGCTTCCCGAGCCTGATGGGGCACATGCTGTACGGGGCGCTGACCGTTGGCGGCTTGTATTGGGCCGTGCACCAGTGGGGCGGCGGCGCCCTGCTGGTCCGCCGGGGCGAGCGCGCGGAGGATCGCGTGCATCGCATCGTGGTGCTGGGCGGCGGCTTCGGCGGGATGAGCGCGGCGCAGACGCTGGAGCGCATGACCAGGCGCCGGCGCGACCTGGACGTAACGCTCGTAAGTCAGAGCAACTTCCTGCTGTTCACGCCAATGCTGGCGGAGGTGGCTTCCGGCGCGCTGGAAGCGCAGCACATCGCGGCGCCGATTCGGGCGGCCTGCCCGTTCACCAACTTCATCCACGGCGACGTGGAACGAATCGACACCGAACAGCGCCAGGTGACGGTGCGCAGCCGCCGATCCACGACGCCGCAGGCGGTGCCGTACGACCACCTGGTGCTGGCGATGGGGTCGGTCCCGAACTTCTACGGTCTGCCGGGCCTGGCGGAGCACGCGATCACGCTCAAGACGCTGGAAGACGCCGTGGGACTTCGCCACCGGGTGCTCTCGCAGCTGGAACGCGCCGACCATGAGACCGACCCCGTGGTGCGGCAGCGACTGCTGACGTTCGTCGTCGCCGGCGGTGGATTCGCCGGCGCGGAGACCATCGCCGAGCTGTTCGACCTGGTATCGAGCGTCCGGCGCTACTTCCAGAACCTTGGCCCGGCTGACGCGCGGTTCGTGCTGGTGCACTCGCGCGACCGCATCCTGCCGGAGCTGAGCGCCGAGCTTGGCGGCTATGCCCTGGAGAAGCTGAGCGCCCGCGGGATCGAGTTCCGGCTGGGTTGCCGGGTCGCCGCGGCGGCGGAGGGATCCGTCACCCTGAACGACGGCACGACGATCCCGTGCGAGACCTTTGTCTGGACGGCGGGCAATCAGCCCAATCCGATCCTGCGCACCCTGGGCTGCGAAAGGAACCGGGCCGGACAGGTGGTAGCGGATGCGACGCTGCACGTGCCCGACACGCCAGGGGTGTGGGCAGTGGGCGACGCGGCGCAGATTCCGGACCTGACCAATGAGGGCCAACCCTGCCCGCCGACGGCCCAGCACGCGCTGCGCGAGGGCACGCGGGTCGCGCAGAACATCGTGGCGACCATCGACGGCCGCCAGCTGAAGCCATTTCGCTACCGAGCGAGTGGGTCGCTGGTGGGGCTGGGGCATCGAACCGCGGCCGCGGAGCTCTGGGGACACAAGTTCTCCGGGCTGCTGGCCTGGTTCATGTGGCGCACGATCTATCTCAGCAAGCTGCCGGGGCTGGAACGCAAGGCGCGCGTGGCGCTGGACTGGGCGCTGGACCTGGTGTTTCCGAGGGACATCGTGATGACGACAGCAGCGGACGGGCGTTACGGGGCCGCCGTCCAGCCGACCGCGGAGCGGGAGCGCTCGACGTGATGCGGCGCAACGACCTGGCGGCCTGGCTGCTGGCGGGCGCCCTGGCCGGCCAGGCCGGCGGGACTGTCTACGGCCTCGTGATGCGGCACCTCGGCGTGATCGAGTCCATCGCCGCGCTGGTGCGGCTGCCGCCATCGGCGGTCGGCGGCTGGATCGTGCACATGGTCGTGGCGGGCATCATCGGCGCGGGGTTCGCGGCCCTGATTCGACGGCAGGAGCACAGCGCGGGCGACCTGCTGTTCTGGGGACTGATCTACGGCGCGGTCTGGTGGATCATCGGTCCGCTGACGCTGGCGCCGCTGCTGATTCGCCGCGAGGCGCTGGCCTGGGACCTGACCTCCGCGCAAGAGACATTTCCGATGCTGCTGGGGCACCTGCAGTACGGCGTCACCACCAGCCTGGCACTGCTGATCTGGCGGCGTTCATCCTTCGAACGACCATCGACCGGGGCCGTGGTGCGGGGCGTTCTGGCCGGTGTGGTCGGGGCCGCGATGACCGGCAAGGCGCTGGTGGACCAAGGGCTGCTCGGCCAGTTTGTGGGCATCGACAGCCACGATCCGTCGGGCCCGCTTTGGCTTGGGGTGCTGCTGGTTGGCGCCGGGACCGGGCTGGCGTTCGCGGCAACCGTGCCGACAGTTCGCGACAGCGCGGGCGCGGCGCTGGTGCGCGGGTTCGTGTTCGGGTTCCTGGCCTGGATTCTGATTCCCATGACGATCGTCGGCCTGGCGACCCGGGGCATGCTGCCCTGGGGCATGGGATTCGCGCACGACGCCTTCCCCGGCCTGCTGGCGTACCTGCTCTTTGGCGGAATCCTGGGATTGGCCTATCAATGGCTGAGCGTGACCTGGCGGGTTCTGTTCGCCGAAGCGACCTCACACGATGACGAGGGCTATGGCACGGAGGGGCTGCGGGCGCTGGGGCGCGGATCAGCCGCGGGGCTGCTGGGCGGGCTGTTCTACACCGTGATGCTGGCGCGGCTTGGGTCGTTCGAGGGCATTGCCCAGTTGATGCGGGCCGACAACGCGGCGGTGGGCGTGCTGGTGCATGTCGTGGTTTCCGTCATCTGGGGCGCGGTATACGGCCTGCTGTTTCGCCGGCAGACCTACGGCATCGGGTCAGCGGTGGGCTGGGGCGTCGCATTCGGTTTCTTTTTGTGGGTTGTTGGGCCAAACACGCTGTTCGCGGTGCTGACCGGTCACACACCGGACTGGTCGGCGGACGGCGCGGCGCCTCGGACGGCCTCGCTGGTTGGTCACCTCGTTTACGGCGCCGTGCTCGGCGTGGGATTCCACTATCTCGAAGCTCGGCATAACCCGTGGTGGCAGCCGCGACGCACGCGACTCGAAGCGCGAGCGCGACGGCGACGCCGCCAGCTTCAGACCTCGGCGCCGGCGATCTGGGCGCTGGTGATGCTGATCGCGCTGAGCCTGCCGATCATCTTCGGCGGGTCCGACGAAATGGGGCGGAACGCTATGAAGTCGGACGCGCAGGCCTCATTGACGTCAGAGCCTTCCGGTCCGCCGATGGACGACATGCAGCCGATGCGCTGATACGGCTGGAGGCGGCCGTCAGATTCACTGCTCCTCGACTCAGTGCCTGCCGCTGCTACCAGGCCCTACCTTCGGCCGGCTCGCGTGTAGTCCGTTTCGTCGCGGACTTCCAGGTTGTCGTCGTGGTCCAGCGAGTGGCACCAGGTTCTCCTGGGCGACGCCACGTCTATCCGTCGATTGCTCGTTCGGCTTCTCCGCGTCTCCAACTCAAGTCGGGGACCCGGGTTGGTGCGCCGGGCGACCCACTCGAGCGCCGGTCGCAGGTCCGTGTCGGTCGAGATAACAATCGCAATGTCGAAATAGCGACTGATCGAGTGGGTCACAAGGTCGATTGCCCGTTGGACGTCGATGCCTTTTTCCTGCGGTTTTGAGGCCGGGAAGTCGGGTGGGAATCGCAGCGGCCGCCACACAACGCGGACGCCGGCCAACTCCCAGTGAGCGCACTGGCTCATGTGCGCCCCGTATTTCTTCGGATGCCGCGTGGCGTCAGGTCTGCCCGCCTAGACGCGTACCTGCTTGAGTTCTCGTTGAAATTCGGCCGGTGTGCGTTGGATGAGCAACCTGCCCAAAGCAAGCAGATCGAGCTGGCCACAAGTAAAGGGCGCGCCGCCGGGATGGAAAGCATCGCGCGCGCGCATGCACGTGTTTTCGGCGTCAATGTAGACGACGACCTGATCAGGCAGCGGAGTCAGCGAAACAAACGTCCGAGGTTAGCGAGACAAAAATAACCCCGCCAGTTCACCGCGCGAAGGCGATGGACGGCGGGGAGCATTGAGTGGAGTATCAGCCCCGCGGGGACATCTGTCAAGCTTTGTCAGCGGGCGGTCATGGGTCACTCTGAGTTACGAGCACCAGCGACCATCACCACAACCCTCTCCCAGCGTGTCCGGGTCCACGCTTCAAGCAGCGCGGGACAAAGCAATAACCCCGCCAGTTCGCTGCCTTGAGGCAGCGAAGGGCGGGGAACATTGAGGAGATCGTCGGCCAGTGGCTTCCGTGAGTCAAGGACATAACAAGTCGTCCGCCCAGCCCCACCGCGGCACAAGGCACGGACAATACGAATTGCGTAAGGGGCGCCACGGAGGCTCAAGCCCCCGTAGCGCCCCCTTCAATGCACTTGTGCGTCGAAGAATCCCGACGCAGCTATCCGGACTTCGTTACTCCGGGTAACCGACCGGGTTGCTGAGGATGCCGTTGCCTTCCAGCTCGACTTCCGTCACGTCGCCGCTCTTCATGGCCTTGGTTGTGCCGGACGTTCCCGTGAAGATCGCGTCGCCCGCCTCGAGCGTCATGTACGTCGAGACGAAGCTGACGATCTGTTCCACGTTGTAAATCAGCTCGCTGGTGTTGGTGTGCTGGACGACCTCGCCGTTGACGCGCGTGGTCATTTCCAGGTTGCCGTGGTCCAGGCCGGTGGTGACCCAGGGACCAAAGGGCGAGAACGTGTCGGCGCCCTTGCCGCGCCACCACTGGCTGTCCGGCTCGCCGTTGGTCTGACCGTTCTGCCAGATGCGCTCGCTGATGTCGTTGGCGGCGCAGACGCCAAGGATGTAATCCCCGACTTCATCCTCGCTAACGCGCGAGCAGCGCTTGCCGATGATGACCGCCATCTCGCCTTCGTAGTGAAGGTCCTTGCAGCCCTCCAGCCAGGCGATGGTTCCGCCGGGATCGAGCACGGACGACGGCGGCGCCAGGAAGGGCTGCGGTCGCGAAAAGGGCGGCGAGTCGCCCATGTGGCTCAGGTAGTTGCCCGCCAGATTGACGATCTTGGTTGGCGAGGTGGGCGTGAGCAACTGCACGTCGGCCAGGGCCACCGTGTTGCCGATGCGCTCCAGGTCGCCGAAGAGGTCGCCCGAGATTTCGGCGATGGTGTCGCCTTCAACGATTCCGTGGTGGACTTCGCCGTCCACGCTGTAACGCGCAAGGTGCATGCTGTGCCTCCGAGTGCCTGACCGACAGTGACCGCGAAAGGATACCGCGCAAACCAGGGACGCTCCGAGCCGGGTGGCCTAGACCCCTGAGAATGCGGCGCTGAAGCTCCTGATCAGACCGGCCAGGCGCCGATTTTGCGCAGGGTGGCGTAGATCTCGAGTTGCTGGCGCTCCAGGGTTTCCCACTGCGCGGCGAAGTCCACGTCCGACCAGTCGAAGAAACCGCGACCGGTTTTGAGACCGAAGTGTCCGTCCTCGACCAGCCGGCGCAGGACCTGGTGCCCGCTGTCGGCGTTGCACAGGTCGGGCCAGACGCTCTCGGTACCGTTGAGGGCGATTTCCAGGCCGGCCAGATCCCGGTCGCGCATGACGCCCATGAGCGGCATGCGCGGCGAGAAGGAGAAGGCCGTGAGCTCATCGATGTCCTCGGCCGAAATGACGCCCCGGTCGACCAGGTCCAGCGCTTCGCGAAATAAGGCCTGGCGCAGCCGGTTGGCGACCTGGCCGGGCAGGTCCACGCTTATGCGCACGGGTCGGAGTCCCGCGCCACGCAGCAGCCCGAGCACGGCTTCCACGGTGGCTTCGCTGGTGTGCTCACCCTTGGTGACTTCGACCATCGGGCACAGGTAGGCCGGGCGGAAGAAGTGGGTGGTGGTGAAGCGGTCGGGGCGGCCGGTGGCGTCAGCCATCAGGTGGATCGGGATACTCGAGGTGTTGGAGGCAAGCAACGTGTCGGGTTCCAGGTGAGGCACCAGGTCCGCGTAGACCGCGCGCTTGACGCCCACGGACTCGGTGACGGCTTCGATGATGAGAGCGGAGTGGCCGACGTCGGCCAGGTCGGTGGTGAAGTTCAGGCGCGCCGGGACCGCGTCGGCCTGTTCGGACGTGACCAGGCCGTACTCGATCATCAGCTCAAGGTTGCGGGCGACCTTGCTACGGGCGGCGTCGAAGGCTGCCGGGTTGGCGTCGAGGACGGTTACCTGGTGCCCGGCCAGGGCGAATACCTGGGCAATGCCGTGGCCCATGAGGCCGGCGCCGAGGACTCCGATTGGAGCGCGCTGGTCAGCGATTTGAGGGATTCCCTGGAAGCTGCGTATTCACGCCATGCTAGGCGCGGAGTTGGCGGGCGACAATCCCCGCGCGGCCGGGGACCGGCTGCGGAGGCTGACGCCGTGCGGTGATCGGGTCGGGCGCCCGAGACCTCGACGTGTGCGGGACAATCCGTCGCCACGATCCGGGAACAAGACCATGTGGCTCGACGCGATCACAGCGAAGCTCGATCAAGGAATCGCGGAGCTTCGCGCCGGAACCCTCCAAGAGTCCACGCTCGCGACCATTCGGGACCAGCTGACCGCCGCTGGCAATGCCCGGCAGGACTTGCTGTACCTGCAAGCCGCCGGCACGGCCCTGGACACCCAGGTGATCGGCATGCGGATGGTCATTGACGGCGAACTCTCGGACGGCGCGGACGATCCCGACGACTGGCCCTACCAGAGCGTGCTGGACGCCATCCGGGACGGCTGGCGCATCATCGAGTTTCCCAACCTGGCGCTGTTGCTCGACGAGTCGCGCACCTATGCCTACGGGGCCGAGTTCGTGCTTGAGAAGATTCGGAGCGCCTGATGGATACCTCGCGCATCGCGCCAACGCTGACCGACACCGAGGTCCTGGAGTTTTGTAAACACGGCTATCTGCTCCTTGACGGCGTGGTGCCGGAGGAGATCAACCGCAAGACCGTCGCCTTCGTCGACACCAACACTTCCCTGGAGCCAACCGACATTCTGGCCGAGGACTGGTTTGTCGAGCACGTCATCCTCAACCCCGCGGCCGCCGGCGCCGTCCGCTCGCTGCTGGGCGTGGGGTTCGAGACGCCCGTCCTGATGAGCAATCACCGCGTGCACATGCCGGCGCCGGCGCAAGGCTGGCATCGTGACGGCGGGTCACGCTACGGACCCGCGCTGCACTACTTGCAAGTCTTCTACTACCCCGAGGCATGCACGGCCGAGATGGGGCCTACCGAGGTGCTGCCCGGTTCGCACTTCCTGTTCCAGCACTCCAGCATGATGGGGCATTACGGGAATCTCCGACACGGCGTGAAGACCGTCGCGTCCGCCGGCTCGATCTTTCTCACCGTCTATTCCATCTGGCATCGGCGCTCCGTGTCGACGGCGCGGGGAGTCCGCAATCTCCTCAAGTACAACTACTGGCGCACGTCACCGCCGGCCCGCGACTGGGTGATCGAGCCGGACTTCGACTTTGCCCAGGCCGACTACGCGTTCGTCCTGCGGGGATTGCGACAGCAGTTTCGGGACGCCGTGGATGCGTCCGAGATGTTTTTCTGGCTGTGCGGAAAGTCTCGCGAGTACCAGACCATGGGCGGTCAGGGATGGCCCATGCCCGGCCACCGCAACGCCTCGCCCAGAGGCTTCCCCGGGGAGCCCACCGCAGCCAGGTATTGAGAGGCGCCGGCGGAAGGCCTCAGGTGGACGCCGCGGGCAGATAGCCGCGGAGGAAGCGGACGCCGAGGGGGATGACCTCGATGGGATCGTCGCGGCCTTCGTACACGAGGCTGACCCAGCCGTTGTAGCGGACGCCGCGGATGGTCTGGAAGATCGTGTCGTAGTCCAACGACTCTTCACGTCCCGTGGCGATGCGGTAGAGCTTGGCGCGGACGGCGGTGGCCAGGGGCGCGGTGAGGGCAATGCTGTTCAGGTAGTCGTGGCGCCCGCGCTGCTCGTCGTCGGCGAAGCCCGAGGCGCCAGGGGACCCGGCGTACTGGCCGGTATCGAGCACGTGGCCCAGGTTGGGGTGGTCGACCTGGCGAATCAGGCGCAGGACGTCTTCGCCGTCGGGCGCGATCTGGTTGTGGTTGTGGTTCTGGAGCGAGACAACGACGCCGACCTCGGCGCCGAACTCGGCGCACTCGCGGAGGGCGTCGGCACACCGGTCCCACGAGGCGGCGCGGTCGTCCTCGGAAAACGGCTTCCCGCTGAAGACGCGGACCTGGGGCGCGCCGAGGAGGGCGGCGCGTTCGATCCAGGTCCTTGTGCGCTGGACGTCGGCGGCAAGGTCCTCGGCGGGGCGGGCGAAGTTGTTTGAGATGGCGATGCAGGGGATGTCCAGGCCGCGGTCGAGGCAGGCGCGCTTGACGGCCAGTAGCGAAGCACGGTCTTCCGCCGGGAACGCGGAGTCGTGGAGGTCCACGCCGTCCACGCTCAGTTCGCGACAGGTGTCCAGGAAGCGCATCAGGTCCATGCGGCCGTCGTCGAAGGCCTGACGATAGGAGAGGGTGAGGATGCTGAGCCTCAGCATGGCGCGTCTCCGGTAGTGGGTCGGCAGCCCAAGCCTAGGGCGGCGGGGCGAGCGGGTCGAACGGTGAAGCCCCTTGCGGTTCCCGCTCGCCTGAGGGCGAACCCACGACGGTGCTCCTTGGCTTAGCTCTTGGTCAGGCTGAGCACGCGCTGGATCTGGGAACCGAGTCCATCAGCGACAGCGGCAAAGCCGGCGTCGTTGGGGTGGACGTGGTCGGCCAGCAGATCGCCCTGGCCGGGACCGATGAGACCGTGGCCCTCAAGCAGGATCAGGTTGGCGTCGCCGAAGCTCTGGCGGCGGTAGACAACTTCGCGGATGACGCGGCGGTACTCCTCCAGCTTGGCGCCGCCGCGGGTGGTCTGCTCGAACTCGCAGGTGTGGAAGAGGGGCGTGACCATGAGGACGGGCACCTCCGGCTGGTGCCAGCGGAGGACGGCGAGAAAGGTGTCGTAGGTGCGTTCGAAGGCGCGCGGCTCCTCGTGGCTGGAGCCGAAGGTGTTGACGCCGTAGGCGAGCACGATGACGTCGGCACGAAGGGAAGCGGCGATTTCGGCCATGGCCGGCTCGCCACGGGCCGAGCCGCCGACGCCCAGGTTGATGAAGTCGACACCCAGGCGGCGGGCGATGCGCGCGGGATACGTCGTGCCCGCGCGAGCGGTCGTGCTGCCATGGGTGATGGAGTCGCCGTAGAACAGCAGCCGCGGACCATCCAGCGGGGGAGGCGGCCGTACATGAGCGTCGTCTGCCACGCCGACGCCCGCGAACCTGACTTCGCCGTAGGGCGGCATGTAGAGCTCGACGCAGTGGTCGCGGGCGGGTCCGTCGTAGACCACGCCCTCGGCGGCGCCCAGGCCCTGGCCGCGGAGCTGGCCGTAGAACTCGCCGTTCTGGTAGAGGTCGATTTCGGCGTTGGCCCGATTGGTCTGCTGGGACAGCCATTCCGCGCGAACGGCAATGGTGGGACTGTCGGTACGAAAGGCCACGCGCACGCCGGAGGCGGAGCGGAGACGCATCCAGGTGTCGGCCGGCAGGCGTTCCCGCCACTCGACCGGCACTCGGTGAAGCACGGCCCGGCGTTCGCCGACGAGGCCGCGATATTCGAGTTCGGGAGCGAGCGCGTCCAACCACCGCATGGGCAAATGCTACGCCGCCTGCGCCTGACGCGGGCAATCGGTCACAATGCAGACCGCCCGCACCACCCGGAAAGGCCTCGCACCATGCTGAACAAGGCGGCCGCCGATCTGCTGGAGGGCTTTGCCGATGCGCTGGAGATTCGTGGGGCCAATACGTTCCGCGTCCGGGCGTTTCGGAACGCGGCGCGGCGGGTGGATTCGCTGACCACGGACGTGGCGGAGTTGGTGGAGAGCGGCGAGATTTCCAAGGTGCGGGGGATCGGCAAGGGCATCGCGGGAGTGCTGGGCGAGTTTGTGGCGAAGGGCCGCGTGGACGAGTACGAGGAGATGCGGGCGGAGATTCCGGACAGCGTCTTTGAGATGCTGCTGATTCCGGGTCTGGGTCCAAAGACCGCCGCTACGCTTTACAACAAGCACGGAATCGACAGCGTGGACGCGCTGGAGGTTGCCGCGCGCGAAGGGCAGCTGGCGGGAATCCGGACGATTGGGGCCAAGCGCCAGGCGCGGCTGCTGCGGGAGTTGGGACGATTCCGAGAGCGCATTGCGCGGCGGCGGCTGGGGGACGTGCTGCCAATTGCCGAGCGGCTGATTGCGCACGTCGAGGCCGCGCCGGGGGTTCAGACCGTGCAGTACGCGGGCAGCTTGCGGCGAGGCCGGGAGACGATCGGCGACCTGGACATCCTGGCGGCCGCGGAGGACCCGGGGCCGGTGATGGAGCACTTCATTGGCGCCGAGGATGTCGAAGAGGTGGTCGGTACCGGTGGGACCAAGACTGCCGTTTTGGTGGGCGGCGGGTTCCAGGTGGACCTGCTGGTGGTGGCGCCGGACGAGTTCGGGGCGGCGCTGGCGTATTTCACGGGATCGAAGGAACACAACATCGAAATTCGGGCGCGGGCGTTGCAGCGCGGGCTGTCGCTGAACGAGCGCGGGTTCCTCGACTCCGAGACCGGGCAGCGACGACCGGCGGCGACCGAGGCGGACGTCTACGCGGCGGTGGACCTGCCGTGGATCGATCCGGCGCTGCGCGAGAATCGGGGCGAGATCGAAGCGGCCGAGGCGGCGACGCTGCCGAAGCTAATTGAGCTTGGCGACATCAAGGGTGAGTTGCACGGGCACTCGCTGTGGAGCGACGGGGCGGCGTCGATCGGCCAAATGGTGGAGGCTGCCAGGCGGCGGGGATTGGCGTACTTCGCGGTGACCGACCACTCGGGCAGCCTGCTGGTGGCCAACGGGCTGAGCCCGGAGCGGCTGGCGGAGCAGACCGAGGAGATTGCACGGGAGCGGGAGGCGTCGTCGGACGTGCGCCTGCTGCATGGGAGCGAGGTGGAGATCCTGGCCGACGGCGGCCTGGACTTCAGCGACGAAATCCTGGCGTTGCTGGACGTGGTGGTGGCCTCGATTCACAGCAACTTCAACCAGCCGCCGGCGCAGATGACGGAGCGGCTGATCGCGGCCATCGAGAATCCGCATGTGGATATCATTGGGCACCCCACCGGGCGCATGCTGGGGCTACGGGACGGATACACGTTTGACGTGGAGGCCGTGATTCAGGCCGCCGCCGCGACCGGTACGGCGCTGGAGATCAACGCCGCGCCCGAACGGCTGGATCTGGACGATACCGGCGCCCGTCGCGCCGCCGAACTGGGGGCTCCAATCTCCATCAACAGCGACGCCCACCATCCCGACAGCCTGGGCTACATGCGGTACGGCGTGCTGACGGCTCGAAGGGCCTGGTTGCGGGCGGAGGACGTGATCAACACGCTTTCACTGGACGAGCTGCTGGCCTGGCTGGCGCAGCCGAAGCCACGCCGCTGGAAGCCCGGATAGACCATCACGTAGGGAGTGGTCCCATGGATCTCGGATTGAACGGCAAGGCCGCGTTGGTGACTGGTGGCAGCCGGGGGATCGGGCGGTCGATTGCGGTGGCGTTGGCGGCTGAGGGCTGCAATGTGGCGATTACGGCGCGCGGGCGAGAACGGCTGGAGCAAACGGTTGGCGAGATTGAGGCGGCGGGGGTGCGGGCAGCCGGGATTGAGCTGGACATGGCCGAGGCGGCGGCGTCCGCGCAGGCGGTCGAGCAGACCGTTGACGCGCTTGGACGGCTGGACGTGCTGGTGAACAACGTGGGCGGATCGACCGGCGGCGGGACGTTCGGGGAAGCGACGGATGACGATTGGGCGGCGACGCTGGACGTGAACCTGTGGCCGGCCATCCGGGCCAGCCGCGCGGCGCTGCCGCACATGCGGGCGCAAGGGGCGGGGCGGATCATCCACATCACGTCGATCTACGGACGCGAGCAGGGCGGTCCGCCGACCTATAACGCAGCCAAGTCGGCCATGAATAGCCTGTCCAAAACCATGGCGCGCGAGCTGGCGCCGGAGGGAATCACGGTGAATGCGGTGGCGCCCGGGTCGATCATCTTTCCCGGCGGCGGCTGGGAACAGCGTGTGCAAGCTGATCCGGAAGGCATGGCGGAGTTTCTGCGACAGGACTTTCCCATCGGACGCTTTGGATATCCCGAAGAGGTTGCCGCCGTGGTGGCGTTCCTGGCCTCGGATCAGGCCAGCCTGGTTACCGGTGCCTGTATAAACGTCGACGGCGGCCAGACGCGGGCGAATGTCTGAGGTCGGCCGGGATACCTCTCCTGGCCGGGTGGCTAAGCGGCGGCGGAACCTCACCCCAGATCAAGGCCCCCGCATCCAGCACCGAGCGGTCTTCGGCACGCTCCCGTCCTTGCTTGTTTCCAGAGCTCTGCGCGTGCGGAGGAGAGCGGGCCATGATGTGGCGGCAGCGGCTGGCCCGGGATGCGCTCGGCCGGCGGTGCTAGCCTTGATGGCGGCGCGGCGCCGAGGGCGCCGGGCGCCGCAGCCCTTGTGACTCCATGACTTCCATTCCCCAACCGCCCGCGGATCGGGCCGCCGAAGTGACGCAGGCGCTGGCACGCGTGGTGGAGCCGGACCTGCAACGCGGTCTGGTGGCGGCGCGTCTGGTTCGCGATGTGCGGGTAGATGGCAACGAGGTATCACTCACCGTGGTGTTGACCTCGCCGGCGTCGCCGCACCGCGAGGCCATCGAGCGCGAGGTGCACAAAGCGATTGCCGGACTTGGCTGGCCGAGCTCGGTCGAGATTACCTGGACGGCCGAGGTTTCGACCAATACTGGTTTTGGCCAGGAAGGCGACGTTCTGGCCGGGGTAAAGAACACGCTGGCGGTGGCGAGCGGCAAGGGGGGGGTGGGCAAGTCGACGGTGGCGGTGAACCTGACGGTGGCGCTGCGAGAGCTTGGCGCCAAGGTGGGATTGCTGGACGGCGATATCTACGGTCCGAACGTGCCCGGGATGCTGGGGATCGATGGGCGGCCGATCCTGGAAAACGACAAGATCAAGCCGCTGTCAGCTTTTGGCGTGCCGGTGATGTCGATGGGGTTTCTGACGGATCCGGGCCAGGCGGTGATCTGGCGCGGCCCGATGGTGGCGCAGGCGCTGCGGCAACTGCTGCACGACGTGGCCTGGGGCGATCTGGACTACCTGATCGTGGACCTGCCGCCTGGGACGGGCGACGCGCCGTTGTCGCTATCGCAACTGCTGCCGCTCTCGGGCGCGGTCATCGTAAGCACGCCGCAGGAGGTGGCGCTGCAGGACGTCCGCCGTGGGATCGCCATGTTCGAGAAGCTACGCGTGCCGGTGCTCGGAGTGATCGAGAACATGTCGTACTTCGTGAGCCCGGATACGGGAGCACGATTTGAGATCTTCGATCACGGCGGGGCGCGGCGGGCGGCCGAGGAGTTGGGGGTGCCGTTCCTGGGCGAGATTCCACTGGATCCGGAAGTGAGGATTGCCTCGGACAACGGGCGGCCGGTGGCGTCGCGGGGGATGGACGACCCCGTGGCGGGGCCGTATTTCGAGGCGGCGCGGGGCGTCGCGTCGGAGATTACGAAGCTGAACGCGGCGCGGCCGGATCCGCTGCCGGTTCTCTAGCGCCACGGGCAGTTGCCCGTTCTACTGAGGGGCAGAGCTGGCGTTTCGCTGGTTGCCCGGCGTGTGCCGTTGCGCGCCGTCAGTCCCCGTTGTAGGTGATGACGGTGTGGACGGGGTGGGGGGCAAGGCGGGCGGTACCGTTGAGGAATGCCAGATCGATCAGGAACGAGCAGCCGACGAGGTTGCCCCCCAGGCGTTCCACCAATTCCACGGCGGCGACGGCGGTGCCGCCGGTGGCGATGAGATCGTCGATGATGGCGACGCGGTCGCCGGGGCGAATGGCGTCGGTGTGAACTTCAATGGTGTCCGTGCCGTATTCGAGCTCGTAGGTGGTGGAAGTGGTGTCGGCGGGGAGTTTGTTGGGTTTGCGGAGGGGGATGAAGCCGCAGTCGAGTTCGCAGGCGACGGCGGAGGCGAAGACGAAGCCGCGTGACTCCACGGCGGCGACGGCGGTGAGGCTGGCCTGGCGATAGGGGGCGGCCAGGGCCTGGACGGCGGCCTTGAGAGCAGCGGGGTCGCCGAGCAGCGGGGTGATGTCCTTGAAGAGGATGCCTGGCTTGGGGAAGTCGGCGACATCGCGGATGTAGGTGGTGAGGTCGAGGGACATGGACAGGCTCGGCTGAGGTGAGGCCGGGTCATGGTAGGACGCGGGCCTGGGACGGCGGATAGAATCTCAACGAGACAGATCGGGATGCGAAGGACTTCCGTATGCCGGCGTATACGTATGAGTGCGAGACCTGCCAGGACGTGTTCGACGTGCGGCGGTCGATGACGGACGAGAGCCCGGTGGTTTGTACGACGTGCGCCGGTAGCCGGGTGCGGCAGGTGTATTACGCGCCGGCGATGGTGGGTCGAAGCTCGTCAGGTTCGGCGAGCAGGGAGCAGGCGGCGAACGACGCGTACATGAACGGCGGCGGCGGGGGCTGTGGGAGCTCCTGCGGGTGTCACTAGCGGACACACCTAGCTAGGTCGTAACGCCGGAAATTAACCGCGCGCCGCGTGACGTGGTGTCCCGGGCTTCGAGTCGGTTAGGCGGCGGATTCGCTCTCGCGGCCGGCTTGTGCTTTGCCCATTCCGGCAAAGAGAACCTCCACGGCGCCCGTGAGCCGCGCCTGACCCTCAAGAATCCCCGCCACGCGGGATTCGAGGGCCTTCGTATCGTCGCGGACGGCGTCGATCTCCGCCTTCAGTTCACTGCGAGTCGAGGCGATCTCCGCTTTCAATTCGCTGTGCGAAGCGGCGATCTCCGATCTCAATTCAGTGCGCAGGGCCGTCATGTCGGACCGTAAACCGCGGTAGAGCGCGACGTTGACGCTTACGACCCCGCCCAGGCCGATCAGCATCGCCGCGCCCACGCTTAGTATTCCGATCAGTTCCGGGCTCATCCCGTCAACCTGTCGTGCGTTGGGCGGATACGAGCAGTGTAGCGGTCGACGTGCGCCGCCTCGTGGAGATTCCTGGATATGTCATGTCGGAACACAACACGCAAACTTGAGCCGCCGGAAACGCATCTCACGCTGTGGGACGCGGTTTCCCGGCTATCAGGTGGGTCAGGTGCTGGGTTCGCGTTCGCGGCCGGGTTGTGCGCTACCCAGGCCGGCAAAGAGACCCTCAACCGCGCCGGTGAGCCGCGCCTGGCCCTGTTCAACTCCGGCTACTCGAGATTCCAGGGCCTTTACGTCCAAGCGAACCACAGCAATTTCAGACTTGAGCTCACTTCGGAGGGCAGCCATGTCGGACTGTAGACCACGGTAGAGCGCGACGTTGACGCTGACGACCCCGCCCAGGCCGATCAGCATCGCCGCGCCTACGCTCAAGATTCCGATCAGTTCCGGGCTCATCCCGTCAACCTGTCGTGCGTTGGGCGGATACGAGCAGTCTAGAGGTCGTCCCGCACTGGGCCGTGGGGATTCCGGGACTGAGAGAGGCGCTGGACGTCGAGTCGCGACTTTCAGTTGATTTACGCGGCGGATTCGCTCTCGCGGTCGGGTTGTGCGCTGCCCAGCCCGGCGAACAGACCCTCGACCACGCCCGTGAGCCGTGCCTGGCCGTGTTCGACGGCGGCAACGCGAGTTTCGAGGGCCTTGACGTCTTCTCGAACGTCAGAAATACCCGTCTTCGTATCTTGCTGAACCACGGCGATCTCGGCTTTGAGCTCACCTCGGAGGGCAGCCATGTCGGACCGTAGACCACGGTAGAGCGCGACGTTGACGCTGACGACTCCGCCCAAGCCGATCAGCATCGCCGCGCCTACGCTCAAGATTCCGATCAGTTCCGGGCTCATCCCGTCAACCTGTCGTGCGTTGGGCGGATACGAGCAGTGTAGCGGTCGACGTGTGCCGCGCCGTGGGGGTTCCTGGACTGGAAGAAGTGCTGGACGTGGTCGAGGCGGTGGGTGACGGGGGCCGGGGGTAGGGAGCGGAGGATGGTGGAGCCGTAGCGGCGGCGGCGCAGGCGGCTATCTAGGACGGCCACCACGCCTCGGTCGCTGGTTGAGCGGATGAGGCGGCCGAACCCCTGCTTGAGCAGCAGGGCGGCGCGGGGCAGGGCGAGCTCGCCGAACCAGTTGGCGCCCTGGCTGCGCAGGTGCTCGGTGCGCGCCGCGACGACGGGATCGTCGGGCACGGCAAACGGCAGGCGGGCGATCACCACCAGGCGCAGGGCGTCGCCGCGGACATCCACGCCTTCCCAGAAGGAACGCAGGCCGAAGAGGACGCCGTTGTTGGCTTTCCGAAAGCGTTGGAGAAGGTCGGCGGGCGCGGCGTCGCCCTGGCGGAAGCGGGGATAGGGGAAGGCGTTGCGGGTGCGGCGCCAGGCGTCGTTCATGGCGCGGCGGCTGGTGAAGAGAAGAAAGGCACCGCCGCCGGAGGCTCTGACGAGTTGGACGAGGCGGTGGGCGAGACCCGCGAGGTAGGGCTCGTCGTCAGCGCCGGCGATTGGTGGCGGCTGGAGGTCGGCCGGGGCATAGATCAGGGCCTGTCGGCGGTAGTCAAAGGCGGGCTCGGTGATGAGCTCGGCGGCGCCGCCAAAACCCAGGCGGGAGATGAGGTAGGCAAAGGATCGGTCGACAGTGAGGGTGGCGGACGAGGCGATCACGGATGGACGGTGACGGGTGGCGCCGTGGATGAGTCGGTCGACTTCGAGCGGCGCGGCGTGGGCGGTGAGCGAGCCGTCGCGGGCGCGCTCGGCGAAATGGACCCAGGCGGGGTCGTCCAGGCGGAAGACGCGATCGGCGTCGGCGGCCAGTTCGTGGATGCGGCGGGAGACCCAGGCGCGGGTGTCCTGATCCTCGATCGCTTCGCAGGCTTCGAGCAGGGAGTGCGCCGATTCGGCCAGGGTGAGGCCTGGGCCGATTTCGTCGGTGATGGTGGTGCGGTTGAGGCCGACGGTGCGGTTGAGGGCGGCGAAGGCGCGGGCACTGGCAGCGACGACGGCGGTCATGGCGCGGGTGTGGTCGGGACCGAGGGAATCGCGCACGCGGGGGGCGTTCATGATGCGGGCGGCGCGGCCGTCGTCGAGGTGGGCGGAGAAGGCGGAGGTGGCGGCTTCGTCAAGGGTGTGGGCCTCGTCGAGGATGAGGACGCCGTCAGGCGGAAGGGGCATGCCGGCGGCTTCGCCCCCGGCGCCGCGGAGCTTGGCGTCGGCGAAGACGAGGTGGTGGTTGGTGACGACGACGTCGGCCTGACCGGCACGGGCGCGGGCTTTCTCGGCCCAGCAGTCGCCGTGGAAGGGGCAGAGGTTGCCCTCGCAGGTGTCGACACCACGGGTGAGGTTGGACAGCACGTCAGGGGTTGCGTCGGCCCCGAGTTCGGCCATGTCGCCGGTTGCGGTGGTAGAGGCCCAGGCGCGAACGTTAGCGATGCGTTCGCCGAGGAGGAGGTCTGGAGATTGGGCCTGTTCTTCGAGGGAGAGCAGGCAGAGGTAGTTGGCGCGGCCCTTGAGGAGAGCGGTGGCCGGGGCGACGCCAGCGACGCGGGCCGCGAGCGGGAGGTCGTGGGTCCAGAGCTGGTCCTGGAGGGCCTTGGTTGACGTGCTGACGATGGCGCGGTGCCTACCGCGCAGGACCGGTACGAGGTAGGCGAGGGTCTTGCCGGTGCCAGTGTCGGCTTCGACGACGCCACGCCCGCCCTCATCCACGACACCATCGACGAACTCGGCCATTTGGACCTGGCAGGCGCGGGGCTCGTAGCCGGAGAGATGTTTGGCGAGCGGACCGCGTGGTCCGAAAAGCGCCCGCAGGTTGGCCGGCGCGTCGGGCGCCGGTGCGGGGCCGGGAGCTATGGCAGGAGCCGTCGGGTTGGCAGGGGGCCGAGGCGCGAATCGGCGCGGAAGGCTTCGGCGAAGGCGACGCCGGCCTGGAGGCCACGGTAGGCCGCGACGGTCTCGGCTGCTTCGCCAAGCTCAAAACCGTGGGACTCGCGAAAGGAGGCGGCCAGCGAGACGTGGGCGTCGAGGGCGTGGTGCTTGGCTTCGAGCGTGTTGGTTATGTCAACCAACTCGGTGGGAATGAAACCAGCGGTCCAGGTGCGCTCGTAAGCGAGGAGAACGGGCGGCTGGGGCAGGGGATCGCCTTCGCAAAGGACGTTGGGCGCGGCGGACATTTCGGCGGCGGCGCGGGCAATGTCCCAGGCGCCGCTCGCGTCGAGGATGTTGCCGAGGGGGGCAGGGGCCAGCAGGAGGTCGGGCTTGCGGGCGCGGAGGGTCTCCACGAGCTTGACGCGGGTGACGGCGTCGGCCTGGACTGCGAAGTCGGAGTGGTCCATCCAGATCAGATCGACGCCCAGGCGCTCCGCAGCGGTCTCCGCTTCGGCGCGGCGGCGGGACGCTAGCTCTCGGGGCGGAACGTCTTCCAGGGCGGAGTTTCCGTTAGCGACGGTGACGATGGTCACCTCATCGCCGCGCTTGCGATACCGCGCCATGGTGCCGCCGGCGGCGAACTCGGCGTCGCCGGGACGGGCGGCTATGGCGATGACGCGCATACGGACGTCAGCTCCTGGGATGGACCGTTCGGGCGTCGAGTGTAGCGAGGGCGGTCTAGCCCCCGAGGCTGCGCCACAATGTTGATGGATGACGCAGGGATTGTGTGATGTCGCCAGACCGCACCACTGAGCGCGGCTTTTTCGATGAGGCGAGCATTTACGTCCGCGCCGGATCGGGCGGGGACGGGGTGTCGCACTTTCGGCGGGAGAAGTACGTGCCGCGGGGCGGGCCGGACGGTGGGGACGGCGGCCGCGGCGGCGACGTGGTGCTGCGGGCCCGGTCCAACCTGCACGCGCTGACGGCGTTCCGATACAAGCGGCGGTTTATTGCGGCGAACGGCGGGAGGGGCGAGGGCAAGAAGCGGCACGGGGCCAACGGCGAGGGCGTAACCGTGGACGTGCCCTGCGGCACCGTGGCGTATGACGACCGGACCGGGGCCGTGCTGGCGGACCTGGTGGAGGAAGGCCAGACCGTGGTGGTTGCCGAAGGCGGCCGCGGCGGGCTGGGCAACGTGCACTTCAAGTCGGCGCGCTTCCAGACGCCGGAACTCGCCACGCGCGGCGGCGGCGGGCAAGAGCGGCAGGTGCGCCTGGAGCTGGAGTTGCTGGCGGACATCGGGCTGGTGGGGGCGCCCAACGCGGGGAAGTCGTCGTTGCTGGCGCGTCTGAGCGCGGCCAGGCCCAAGGTTGCGCCGTATCCATTCACGACGCTCGAGCCGGTGCTGGGGGTGGTGCAAGCGGGCGACTCGGGCGTGGTGTTTGCCGATTTGCCGGGGCTGATCGAAGGGGCCAGCGGCGGGGCGGGACTGGGCATGGCGTTTCTGCGTCACGTGCGGCGGGCGCGGGTGCTGGTGCACGTGGTGGACGGGTCGGGGCTGGAAGGTGATCCGTTCGAGGCGTTCCAGGCGATCGACGCGGAGTTGGGAGCGTTTAGCGAGGACCTGCTGGAGCGTCCGCGGATCGTTGCCTTCAACAAGATGGACCTGCTGGAAGCGCGCGAACTGTGGCCCGACTTCGAGGCGCTGGTGCTGGCGGAGGGCTACGAGGCGGTGGCGGTCTCGGCAGCGAGCGGGACGGGGTTGCGCGAACTGGTGGGACGGACCGTGGGAGTGCTGGCGGAAGCGCCGCCGGCGCCGCGGCCAGAGCCCGAGGAGACGGCGGTCCTGCGGCCGTCGCCGGTGGACGAGCCGGCGCAGCTGTTTCGACGATCGGACGGCGCATACGTGGTGCGGGACGCGCGGCTGGAAGGCCTGGCGCGCAAGCTGAACTTCGATACGCCTGACGCGGCGGACTACTTCCAGCGGCAGCTTGATCGCCGCGGGGTTACGGAACGGCTGGAGCGGGCGGGAACGACGGCCGGCGATACGGTGGTGGTGGGTGAGTTGGAGTTCGAGTGGATGGCGCCGGGGCTGTGATAGGTTTTTCCCGAGCGACCATGCGACATCCAAGCTGCGAGACGCCTCGCGCCACACGCACCGCCACTATCTAGCCCCTGCCGCGCGCCGGCGGGGGCCGTGCCCGCGCCAATGTCGCGGGATTCCTCGAATGACTACCTCGTTTCCTCGTTCCGCGTGGAGCGTCTTCCATGAATGTTGATCAAACGTACGACCGCCTGTACCGGGTGCGGCACTCGGCCGCGCACGTGCTGGCCACGGCGATGCTGGACCTGTTTCCGGATGCCCAGATGGGCATCGGTCCGCCGACCGACGACGGCTTCTACTACGACTTCGAGCTGCCGCGGGCGCTGACGCCGGACGACCTGACGGCGCTGCAGAAGCTGATGCTGAAGCACAAGAAGGCGAATTATCCGTTCGAGTACTCGGAGCACGACCGCGACGCGGCGCTGGCCTACTTCGAGGAAACCAACCAGCCGTTCAAGGTCGAGCTGATCAACGACCTGCCGGACGACGAGACGATCAGCTACTACACGTCCGGGCCATTCGTGGACCTGTGCCGGGGTCCGCACGTGGACAGCACGGGCGAGATCGGGGCGTTCAAGCTGCTGTCGATCGCCGGCGCGTACTGGCGCGGCGACGAGAACCGGGCGCAGCTGCAGCGGGTGTACGGCACGGCGTTCGAAACGAAGGCGGAGCTGGACGCGCACCTGGCGCGGTTGGAGGAGGCAAAACGCCGCGACCACCGGACGCTGGCCCGCGACCTGGACCTGTTTTCGATCAATCCGGCCATCGGCGCCGGGCTGGTGCTGTGGCATGCCAAGGGCTCACTGGTGCGGGAGTTGCTGGAGACGTTTTGGCGGGAGGAGCACCGGCGACGCGGGTACGACATGGTCTATTCGCCGCACATCGGGCGGCGCGAGCTCTGGGAAACCAGCGGGCACACGCAGTGGTTCTCCGAGGGGCTGTTCCCGGAGATGGAGCTGGAGCACCAGACCTTCATCAACAAGCCGATGAACTGCCCCTTCCACGTCAAGATTTTCGACTCGCAGACGCGCAGCTACCGGGATCTGCCGCTGCGGTACGGGGAGCTGGGCACGGTCTACCGCTTCGAGCGCTCGGGCACGCTGCACGGGGCGCTGCGGGTGCGCGGGCTGACGCAGGACGACGCCCACATCTTCTGCCGGCGCGACCAGTTCACGGACGAGGTGGCCGGGGCGCTGGACCTGGCCAAGTTCATCTACCAGACGTTTGGCTTCAGCGAGTACATCGTGGAACTGAGCGTGCGCGACGCCTCGGGGTCCGAGAAGTACGCCGGTGACGACGACTTGTGGGAATTGGCCGAGCAAGGGCTGGTGGAGGCACTGGAGCGGCACGAGATGGCCTACACGCGGGTTGAGGGCGAGGCGGCCTTTTACGGGCCCAAGATCGACATCCAGGTGGCCGACGCCATCGGCCGCCGCTGGCAGCTGACGACGGTGCAGGTGGACTTCAACCTGCCGGAACGCTTCGACATCACCTACGAGGACGCCGACGGCACGCGGCAGCGGCCGGTGATGGTGCATCGGGCGATATTCGGAGCGATGGAGCGGTTCGTGGCGGTGCTGATCGAGCACTTCGCGGGCGCGTTCCCGGTGTGGCTGTCGCCGGTGCAGGTGGCCGTGATCCCGATTGCGGACCGGCACGCCGAATACTGCGAGGGCGTGGCCGAGCGGCTGCGAGAGGCCGGGCTGCGGGTGCAGGTGGACGCGCGGGCCGAGCGCATGAACCGCAAGATTCGCGACGCGCAACTCCAAAAGACGCCCTACATGCTCATCGCCGGAGACCGCGACATCAAGGCCGGCAAGGTCTCGGTGCGGCTGCGGACCGAGGAGGACCTGGGGGCGATGACGGTTGACGAGCTGCTGGAGGCTGTGCTGCCCGTGGTCGAGTCGCGCGCTCCGCACGGCCTGGGGTTGGGCAACGCGAGCGCCGATGGTGGCTGAGTCATCAACGGAGCACTAACCGCGGCGCCGCTAGGATTGCGGTGAGCCCTACGTGACCCGGAGGACGCCCCGGATGCCGCCCGTCCGCTACGACTTCAGCGATTCGTCGGTCCTCATTACCGGCGGCACGCAGGGTATTGGGTTGGCGGTGGCGGAGGCATTTGCGCGGGCCGGGGCGAACGTCGCCATTTGCGCCCGGACCGAATCGGACGTGGCGGAGGCGGTGGCGGCGCTGGACGAACTGGGTTCGGGGGCGGTTTACGGCACCACGGCGGACCTGGCCGAGCCGGACGACGTGGGGCGGCTGTTCGAGGACGTGGTTGCGAATCTCGGCGCTCCCGACATCCTGGTGAACAACGCGGCGGCGCAAGGCAACTTCCCGTTTCCCGAGATGGACCTTCAGCGCTGGCGCTGGATGTCGCAGGTCAACCTGGAGGCGCCCTTCGAGCTCTCGCGCCGCTTCGTGCTGGCGCGGCCCGAACCCGGCGGCGCCATCATCAACGTCGTCACCAACCAGGTCATCCGCCACGCTCGAGGGCGCGTGGGTTACGGGTCCAGCAAGGTCGGCCTGGTGGGGCTGACCCGCACAATGGCGCTGGAACTGGCGCACCGGGGCATCCGCGTGAATGCCATCGCGCCGGGATTCGTGGACGTACCGCGCATTTATCGCGAATTCGACGACGTCGACGACCGCCTGGCGGCCATGCCGTCAGGCCGCTTCGTCACGCCGGACGAAGTCGCGCAGGCGGTCCTGTTCCTGTCGTCCGACGCAGCCTCGGCGATCAGCGGAGTCGTGCTGCCGGTGGACGGCGGACACGCGCTCGACGGCACCTGGGTGCGCGATTAACGGCGCGCTGCGCCTCTGCAACGGGCGGGGTGCTTGAGTGAATCTAGTCGTAGCTAACGACGACGGGATCGACGTACCGGGCATCTGGGCGCTGGCGCGTGAGCTGTCGAAGCTTGGACAAGTGGCGGTGTACGCGCCGACGCGAAACTTCAGCGGAGCGGGGATGTCCGTCCTGCTGGAGCGAGTGACCCGGCTGAGCCGCGCCGCGCCCCCGCCGGGCGTCGACCCGGACATTCCGGCGTTCACGCTGGAAGCGCCGCCGGCCTCGCTGGCTGCCGTCGGCGCCGTGCACGCCTTTGGCGGGAAGGTCGACGCGCTGGTGTCGGGCATTAACCTCGGATGGAATCCCGGCGAAGAGCCGTACAAGGTGTCAGGCACCGCCGGTGCGGCCCAGGTGGCGGTCGAGCGCGGTTTGCTTGGCGTGGCGGTTTCGGCGGAGTACTTCGCCGCCGCCAGGCAATTCGGGGAAATTGCGGTGGCGACCCGGCGGCTGCTGGGGGCCATTCGCGCCGGGTTCGATCCGCTGCCCAACGTGCTGGTGAACGTGAACGTGCCGGAGGACTTTGGCAAGGACACGCCGGTGCGGCTGACCACCCCGAGCCTGAATACGATGTTCAGCGAATTCAGGCTGGAGGAGTGCGTGGCCGATGAGCATGGCGTGGACCTGCGCTTTGAGTTCGGCCACTACTTCGACCGTGAGCCGACACCGGGCGACGAAGTACACGCGCTGGCGGAGGGCGTGGTGTCGATAGCGGTAACGGGACCTCGTCCCAGCGAAGTGTTGATGGAGGAACCGTGGCCGGACGTCGTCCGAGAATTCAGGGCCTGAGCGGCCGCCGAGGGGAGTGACGGAGCCAATGAGCGTTCAATCCGACCTGGGCGACCTGAAGGCCCGACTGCGCGAGGCGCGTGATATTTCGTCGTCGGCGGCGGTCCTCTATTGGGACCAGTCCACCTACATGCCCACGGGCGGCGCGGCGGGGCGCGGGCGGCAACTGGCGGTGCTGAGCCGGCTGGCGCATGAGAGTGCGACGGATCCGGAAATCGGGCGGTTGCTGGACCGGCTCACGCCGTACACGGAGTCCCTGCCGTCGGAGCACGACGACGCCGCGCTGATTCGAGTGGCACGCCACGACTACGAGCGCGTGACGCGCGTGCCCGCCGAGTACAGCGAGCGCGCGGCCAAACACGCGTCCGCCACCTACGCGGCCTGGGTGGAGGCGCGGCCGAAGAACGACTTCGCGACGATGCGTCCGATGCTGGAGACGACGCTGGACCTCAGCCGCGAATACGCCGGCTTCTTCCCGGGCTACGAGCACATTGCCGATCCGCTGATCGACGACGCGGACGAGGGCATGACCGTGGCTCGCATCCGGCCCGTGTTCGACGAACTGCGGGCGGGGCTGACGCCGCTGGTGGCGCGGATTGCGGCCGCCGACCAGGTAGACGATGGGCCGGTGCGCAAGCACTTTCCGCAGGCGCAGCAGTCGAGGTTCGCGGAGAAGGTGATCCGGTCAATTGGGTTCGACTACGAGCGTGGGCGGCTGGACCCGACGGCGCATCCGTTCATGACGCGCTTCGGTCATGGGGATACGCGGATCACCACGCGCACGAACGAAGACTTCCTGGCCGAACAGCTCTTCAGCACCATCCACGAAGCCGGACACGCGCTGTACGAGCAGGGCACGCGGGCCGAGGACGATGGGTTGCCACTGGGCGGCGGGACGTCGGCGGGGGTGCACGAGAGCCAGTCGCGGCTCTGGGAGAACATCGTGGGCCGCAGCCTGGGGTTCTGGTCGCACTGGTATCCGACTCTTCAGGCGGAGTTTCCAGAGCAACTGCGGAACGTGAACCTGCGCGACTTCTACGCGGCCGTCAACCGGGTGGAGCCGTCGCTGATCCGGACCGACGCGGACGAGGTGACCTACAACCTGCACGTGATGATCCGGTTCGACCTGGAGCTGCAACTGCTGGAGGGCGACCTGGCGGTGGCCGACCTGCCCGAGGCCTGGCACGCGCGCTACCAGGCGGACCTGGGCGTGCGAGCGCCGGACGACCGAGACGGTGTGCTGCAGGACGTGCACTGGTACGCCGGAAGCATCGGCGGAGCCTTCCAGTGCTACACCCTGGGGAACATCATCGGGGCGCAGCTGTACGAGGCGGCGCTGCGTGAACGGTCGGAAATCCCAGAGCAGATCGCGAGCGGGGACACGTCATCACTGCTGGAGTGGATGACGACCAACGTGTACCGGGTGGGGCGGCGGCTGACGCCGGATCAGCTGATCGAGCGAGTCTGCGGCGGGCCGCTGGACGCGCAGCCGTTGCTGCGTCGGCTGACGGCGAAGTTCGAGGACCTGTACGCGCTCTGAGGAGTCTTTTGCAAAACCCTGGGGGCGGGTGCCCGGAAGACCCTCACCCCAACCCTCTCCCAGAGGGAGAGGGAGAAAGAGCGGCCCCGCTTTCAAAGCCGAGGCGGGGTTTCGCAAGGGTCTCTCTGAGGCGGGAAGACGCGCCGGCTCATGCGTGAGGTCGGTGTGAACGAGGACGCACCGCGCGCTCCCCGGGCTGACGAATTCAATGAACTCGTGGCCCAGGTCAATCGGGTCATGCGCGAGGAGGTGGGCGCCGCTCCTACGTACGGCGAGGAGTGGCCGCGGATTTACTGCTTGGAGAACCTGGAGAACATCCGGGTGATTCGCGCGGACGGGCGGATCGTGTCGTCGGCGGCCATCTATCCGCATGAGGTCCGGTTTGGCGATGCGCGGCTGCGGGTAGGTGGGATTACCGGGGTTGCGACGGATTCGGCCTACCGGCGACGCGGATATGGGACGCGGGTTATGGAGGCCTGTATCGAGCGCATGGGGGAGCTGGGGTGTCAGCTGAGCCTGTTGGGGTCCGGCGTGCCGAGCTGGTACCGGAAGCTGGGCTGGGAGTACGCGGGGGTGGAGCGGAGGTACCAGTTCAGCCGGGGAAACCGGCGCCTGCTGCCGACGGATAGGGACCTGGTGATGCGAGCGGTAGAGGATGGCGATTTCGAGACGCTGGCGGCGATCCACACGGCGCGGTCGCTGGGCGGCGTGCGGTCGGCGGACTTGCTGCGGTCGATGTGGTCACCGAAGCCGCGAGCGGCGGTATGGGTTGCGCTTCGTGACGGGGAAGTCGGGGCCTACCTGCGGGTGCGCGGAACGTCGGTGACGGAGTACGGGGGACCCGCCAAGCTTGTGCTGCCGATGCTGGCGCGTCTGCTGGAGTCTTGGGACGACCCCGCGGTTCCTACCTCCACGCGCTCGATCGAGGAGCGGCAGGTCAACACCAAGCCAACGGTGCACGCCAGCCTGGACGCGCCGTGGCGACCCGACGACGTGACCGAGGCCCTGGACGCGATGGGGATCCTGCGGTCAGCGGGTTACGTGCGGATGATTCGGATCGAGGATCCGCAGGGGCTGCTGCGGGCGTACGGGCGCACGGACCTGAACGCGCGGGCCGATGGCGACCGGATCGTGGTGGAGACGGGAGACCGGACGCTGCGGCTGAGTCGCACCGATGCGGTGAAGCTGTTCTTTGGCCCGGAGCGGCCGGTCCAGCCGGACGTGGCGGGGTTGCCGTTCGTGTTTCACGTGTGGTTGGCGGACCGGGTGTAGGCACCGGAGGGACCGCGAACTCGTCTGCTAGGTTGCTGACTGAGGGAGCGCGGCCCTCGCCCCGGGGCGGACGGGTAAACGTTGAATGAACCCACCGCCGACGAGGAGGGCGAGGTCATGGCCAGCATCGAATCGATACATCCCGGAACGCATCTGGCGGAGATGCTTGAGGAGCTTGAGGTCTCGCAGTACCGCCTGGCGCGGACGGTGGGCGTGCCGCCGCGGAGGATCAACGAGATCGTTCACGGACGGCGGTCGGTTACGGCGGATACGGCGCTGCGGCTGGGTAAGGCGTTGGGGATGACGCCGGAGTTCTGGCTGAATCTGCAGCGGATGTACGACCTGGAGGTTGCGCGGGCCACGACGGACCTGAGTTCGATCGAGCCGCTGGTGGCGACGTAGTCGCGACCTCGTCAAACACGCCGCGGCGATGCCTCTAGCCGTCGGACTTGCGGGCGACGAGGAGGAAGGAACCGAGGAGGCGGCGGATGGTGGGGAGGTCGTCGCCAAAGCGCCAGGTGGCGGTGCTGGGGAACTCCTGGAGGCTCTCGATGCGAAGGCCGGCGCCAGCGACGCTGGTCACGATGTCGCCGAGAGTCCGGCTGAACTCCCACCTGGGTTCCGGGGCGTCTTCGGCGCCGGCGAAATGCCGCCAGCCGGAGGTGCGGCGGGGCTGGCGGTCGAAGTAGTCGCCGACGATGGCGATGGAGCCGTCGTGAACCTCGAGGTTGCCGAGCTGTGGGTGCTCCTCATTGAGAATCAGGCGGCCGGAGGGTTTAAGCAGCTCATGGATCGACGCGGCCCAGCTTTCGAGATCGGGTAGCCATACGAGCGCGCCGCCGCCGGTATAGACGATGTCGAAGGTCCCGGGGGATAGTCGCTCCGGGCGAGTGCTGACGTCGGCGGCCAGGAAGTCGGCCCGGATTCCGGCCGCCTGGGCCTTGCGCCTGGCCAGGCCGATCTGCCTGGGGCTGATGTCGACGCCCGTGACGTGAGCGCCCGCGTTGGCCCAGGAGAGCGTTTCTTCGCCGCTGCCGCACTGGAGGTGGCAGAGGCGCAGGCCGCGAACGTCGCCGGCCGCCTCCAACTCATGCTCCCGCAGCAGCGATCCGCCCCTCGCAAAGAAGTCGGCCGCCGGCCAGATGTCGTGTCGCCGTTCGGCTATGGCGTCCCAGGCGTCGCGGTTGGCGGCCGAGTACTTGTTCACGAGATTCTCGAGTCGCGGTGGATGGGCGGCGACGCTCCATTGTGACCGTTTGTGCACCACGGCTGGACGGCTTGACGCCAGCGATTCAGGCTAGGGTGAAACCTTTGCATAACGTTCCGCGTCCTCCAAGCTGTGGCCGCTCTCTCCCTCCTCTCCCCATGGGAGTGTCCAGACCGGACACATGGTGGACAGATGTTCGGAGACATGGTGGACACCTAGGCGGGCTCACCGCCGACTGCGCAAGCTGCTCGTCCTCTGCAACGCCCTTTGCCAGAAGCAAACCATCTGGAACCCCACCATGCCCAAACCCTTGACACCCCAACACAGGTGCTCTTCCCTCGCCACTCTCCCCTTCCCCGTCTCACACCCCCGCCCGTAAACACCCCGCCTGCTCCAGACGAAACTTCAGTCTCGGTGAAATGCAGCCCGTCAGATCGTTCTCCGTGAGACGTATCCACTCGAGACTCGTCAGGCCGTCGAGTTCAGGTGGAATCGGTCCGGTCAGCTGGTTCGTGTGCAGGCCAAGCCCTCGTAGTGCTGCCAACCGCCCAAGCTCCGGCGGGATGGATCCCGTCAACTGGTTGCCGGATAGGCCCAGCAATCGCAACTGCGCCAGCCGCCCCAGCGCTGGCGGGATCGAACCCGTCAATCGGTTGTACGAAAGGCTGAGCTCCTCCAACGTGGTGAGCTGTCCCAGCCCGGTCGGAACCGGACCCTCGAACTCGTTCCCGGCAAGGTCGAGTCGCCGCAAGTTGGCTAGCTGGCTCACCTCAGCTGGTATCGGTCCGCTCAGCGCGTTCCGGCTCAGGTCCAGCGTGCTCAGGTTCGCTAGGCGGCTCAGTTCCGGAGGGGCTGGACCGGTCAAAGCGTTGCCGGACAGGTCGAGGTGTGCCAATCGCCTCAGGTCCATTAGCTGGCGAGGGATTGGTCCCACAAACGCCCCGTTCGCCAGACCCAGCGATTGCAGGTGCGTCAGCGCGCTTAGGTTCGACGGAATCGACCTTCGTGGATAGGAAATCGACCGGTCTTGCGGCAACTCCAACGCCGTCACCCGCGGTACGTCCCCCTCCACGGTCACGCCGACCCAATGTGCGATCGGCGTACCCGAATGCCAGTTCGACACTTCCTCACCAAATAACCAGTCGCGTAGTCCCAGCAGCACGTCGCAGTCCCGCACCAGGCCTGGGTTTGCCTCCGGCTCGGGCACCACATAGCCGGCGGCGCATGCCGCACGACTCTCCGCCACGCTTAGTCGCCACGCTTTGGAGGCGACCGCCTGGATACCGGCCTCCACCAGCACCTGCATGTCGCTTCCGTCCGGCGCCATCGTGTACAGCAGCGGACCCCGGCTCACCACCGACCCAAACTCCTCGGGCGCGCCCGGAGCCACGGCGATGCGCCCGCCGTCCGGCGACCACGCCGCAACACCACCTACGTACCCCCAGTCGATCGGCGACTGGCCCACCGGCGTGCCGTCCGACCTCACGACGCAGACCCGCCATCCGCACGTGTACAGCAGCTGATCGCCCGTCGGCGACCATTCCAGCGTCGGGATCCAGTTGGCCCAGGAGAGACTGGAATGGACTCCCTCGTACCCTGGCGTCCAGTCGTCCGCAAGCGGCACCTCCCGCATCTGCGTCCCATCGGGCGCCACCGTCACCAGGATCCGGTCGTCACCCGTGGCTTCGTCTGTCGTCACGAAGGCCAGGCGCGTGCCGTCGGGCGACCAGGCCGGCCCGCTCGCTGCTCGACCCAGCCGTCGAAAGTTCGCGCCGTCCGCGTCGAGCGTGTCCACCGTGAGATCAAGGCTGTCCCTGTCAGTTCCTACGAAGGCCAACTGCCGGCCGTGAGGCGACCACTGCGGGGGATGCAGAACCGCCGAACGCCCGTCGGTGCTCACCGGTTGACGGCCCGCGCCGTCGGCTCCCACCACCACCAGCTTTGTGTTGCGCACCCCGCCCCGGCTGGCAGCGGAGTCGTCCAGGAACGCAATGCGCATTCCGTCCGGCGACCATGACGGGTAGTTCTCAAACGTCTCGTTGTCAGAAAGCCGCTGGACGCCTCCACGCGCAAGATCCACAACGGCAATGTCGTATGTGTGGCCATACCCGTAGAGTCCCATCGGTTCCCGCCGGTAGGCACAAGTGGCGTAGACCAGGCGATCACCCGTCGGGGAGAGGTCAAAGGATGTCATCAAGGTGTCATTCGAGGACCAGCTCGTCGTGGCGGGCGCAATCGAGTCGGCCACCTGCTCCACCCGCGAGCCGTCAACCGCCGCTGCGTACACCAACGGCCCCTGGCTGAAGAACACTGTCGAGCCGTCGGGATGCCACCGCACCTGGTTCTCCCAGAACCACAACCAGATCCCGAGTGACCGGCCCGGATTGCAGAGACGCTCAGGGTGAGAGATTTCGATGTCGATGACCTCACGCAACCTGGGGCTCTCCCCCGTCAAACCGTTCCCATCGAGCTCCAGCTTGGTCAGACCGGGCAGCGACCCCAACTCGTGCGGAATCCGTCCGATCAATTGGTTGTTCGCGAGAAACAAGCCTCGCAGGCGGACCAGGCGGCCAAACTCCACCGGAACCTGTCCCGTCAACTGGTTGTCGGTCAGGTCGAGAAACGTCAGGTTCGACAGATGCCCCAGCTCGGCTGGAATCGAACCGCTGAGCCGGTTGCTGCCCAGGGTGAGATACGTCAGGAGCGGCAACCGCCCAAGTTCCGGTGGAATGGGTCCGCTCAGTCGGTTGACGGCCAGGTTGAGGCGGAACAGCGTTTGGAGATCGCCCAGTTCGGCCGGTATAGGGCCGCTGAGTTCGTTGTTGAACAGGCTCAGGCGCCTGAGTGCCGTCAGCCGCCCCAGCGCTGGCGGAATCTCACCACCTAGATCGCGATTTGCCAGGTCAATTTCGTGAACCCGCGGCGGCGACCCGCCCAGCGTCACGCCCTCCCATTCGCTGATTGGGCGTTCGGCGCTCCAATTCAGGGCCCAACCCTCGATCGAATCCTCCCAAACTTCCAGCAGAGCAGCGCAGTCCTCCACCAGCCCCGGCTTCGTCTCCGCTTCGGGGACCAGGGTCCCGGCCCGGCACGTGGCCAGATCCGCCGCTCGCGCCGCGTCGTCCGCTCCGGACGCTCGTGAGCTCTCCACCCGGCTCGCGACGTCGCGCCTCGCACTTTCCGCCAGGGTCGTTAGAGCCCGCGCGGGAGCTGGTGCCTCGCGCGCCCCTGGTGGAGGTCCCGTCGCCGGCCTCGTCTCGGGTGTGCCGACTCGGCTGCCCACGCCTGGGGTCACCACCGGCCTGGAAGCAGTCGGAGCCAAAGCAGCGGTCGGCTCCGAGGCCATCGTCACCGGCGACGGACCGGGCGTCACCTCCGGTCCAGCCCCCGCCGCACGCGCCCCCTCCCCATCAACCCCCACCGGCGCCTCGCATCCCGCCAACGCCGCCATCACCACCACCACGCCCACCAGGAGCCGCCTCACGCCCCCGCCCCACAATCCGGCAACCCCAGCTCAGCCCAGTTCCCCACCACCAACCCCACCGGCACACACCCCGTCAACCCATTCCCCACCAGCCAGATGTCGTGTCGCCGTTCGGCAATGGCGTCCCAGGCGTCGCGGTTGGCGGCGGTGTACTTGTTCACGGGGTTTTCGGATTGCGATGGATGGGAAGCGACGGTCCATTGTGACCGGTTGCGCGGCGTGGCTGGACGAGTTGGCGGCGGGGATTCAGGCTAGGGTGAGAGGTCGCGCGGGGAATCCACGATGAGGGACGAGGGTCTGACATGAGCGTGGAGGGGCCGCGGGTGATGCGGCTGGACGAGCGGCAGGACCTGATCGACCACGTCAACCGGGTCATGCGCGAGGAGGTGGGCAGCGATCCCACCTACGGCGAGGACTGGCCGCACGTGCATCAGCCAGAGAACGTGCCGAACATCTTCGTGGTCCGGGAAGACGACCAGATCGTGGCGTCCACGGCGATCTATCCGCACGACACGCGGCTGGGCGATGTGGAGTTGCGGATCGGCGGGATCAACGGGGTCTCGACAGACGTGCCGTACCGCCGACGCGGCTACGCCACGCGGGTGCTGGATGCCTGCATCGAGCGCATGGGGGAATTGGGGAGTCACGTCAGCCTGCTGTCGACGGGCGTGCCCAGCTGGTACCGCAAGCAGGGCTGGGAATACGGCGGGACGGTGCGGGTGTATCGGTTCGACCGGGGGAACCGGCTGTTTCTGCCGAGCGAGCCGGTGCCTGAGATACGGCAGGCGACGGACGATGACTTCGAGGCCCTTTCGGAAATCAACGAGGCCCGGGCCTGGGGCGCGGTGCGGCCGCCGGATCACATGCGGGCGATGCTGGTGCGACGCAACTCGACGGTGTGGGTGGCGGAGCGCGACGGCCGGGCGGGGGCCTATGTGTTTGCGCGCGGGACGGCGATGCCGGAATACGGCGGGCCGGCCGACCTGGTCGTGCCGATGATCGCGCGCCTGCTGGCGGAGTGGGACGACCCGGCGGTGAAGACATCGACGCAGTCGGTGGCCGAGCGCCAGGCCGGGCGCAGTCCAACGGTCCACGCCACGCTGTCCGCGCCGGCGCGAGGCGACGACGTGACGGACACGCTGGACGCGGTTGGAGTCATGCGGTCGGCCGACTACATCGGAATGATCCGAATCGAGGACCCGGTGGGTCTGGTGCGGGCCTACGGACGCGAGGACCTGGATCCGGCGGACGAGGGCGACACGATTGCGATGACCGTGGGCGGCCAGCGCGTGCGCTTGAACCGAAACGATGCCGTGAAGCTGCTGTTTGGACCGGAGAGGCCGCCGGGCGTGAGCGATCCGGGGTTGCCGCTGGCGTTTCATGAGTGGTCGGCCGATCGGGTCTAATTCGGGTGGCGCGCGGCTGCCGATTCTTCATAGAATCAGCGCACCTACCTGCGCGGGGAGTCCAGGTGGGCTCATAACCCGGCCGCCAGGGCGGCGCGTGGAGGCCAGGCATGGCAGTTACTGAGCGAAAAGACACGGCAGGGCACGTGATCGAGATCCTCGATGAGGAATTCGAGGACTTCACCACCGAGGCCCGGGCCTACCTGGCCGGTCAGCGCGTCGAAGAGAAGTTCATCGGCTACCGGCTGAAGCAGGGCGTCTACGGCCAGCGCCAGCCCAACGTGCAGATGTTGCGCGTAAAGCTGCCGATGGGCGGCGTCACGGCTGACCAGTTGGACGCCTTTGCCGAGGTGGCCGAGCGGTTCGCTCCGCTGAAGAAGGGCCACATCACCACGCGCGAGAACATCCAGCTGCACCACATCCCGCTGCCGCTGGCGTGGGAAGCGCTGCGGGTGCTGGGTCGCGCCGGGCTGTCGACCCGGGAAGCCTGTGGCAACACCGTGCGCAACGTGACCGGCGACCCCTGGGCGGGCGTGGCCGACGACGAGACATTCGACGCGACGCCGTACGCGGGGGCCTTCGTGCGCTACTTCGTGCGCAACCCATTGACGCAGTTGCTGCCGCGGAAATTCAAGGTCTCGTTCAGCGGATCCGATACCGACCGAACGATCGGCGAGATTCACGACCTGGCGTTCTTCTCGACCATCCGCGAAGTGGACGGCAAGGAAGAGCGCGGGTTCCGGATGCTGACCGGCGGCGGGCTGTCGATCATGCCCAAGCACGCCTTCGAGCTGTACGACTTCGTGCCGCTCAGCGACTACCTGCGGGTATCCGAGGCCGTGCTGCGAATCTTCAACCGGTCCGACGAATTGCGCCGCAACCGGGCCAAGGCGCGGATCAAGTTCCTGGTGCACCGGGTCGGTATCGAGAGATTCCGCGAGATGGTCGAGGCCGAGTTGACCGGCGCCTGGGCGCAGCGCGACTACGACCTGGACGACCTGGTGTTCATCGACAACGAGGAAGCGGACGCGCCGGAGATGCCGGCCGAGGCGCCGGTGATCGCCGAGGAAGACGCCGACCTCTTTGAGCGGTTCTGCTCCACGAACGTGGCGCGGCAGGTGCAGGCCGGCTACTCCACCATGGAAGTCAAGGTCAACCAGGGCGACCTGAGTCCCGAACAGTTCCGTGGTCTGGCCGACATCCTGCGCCGCTACGGCGCCAGTCGCGCGCGCACCACCCACTGGCAGAACATTGTGCTGCGGTGGATTCCGGACAACAGCGTGTACCCCGTCTGGCGCGAACTGCGCGCGCTGGGCCTCGGCAATCCGGGCGCCTACGAGGTCAACGACGTGGTGGCCTGCCCCGGCACCGACAGCTGCAAGCTGGGGATTACTTCCTCGATGGGCCTCAACAAGGCCATCCAGGCGAAGGTCGAGGAAATGCACATCCAGGATCCGCTGACGCGACAGATCCTGATCAACATGAGCGGCTGCCCCAACTCCTGCGGCATGCACCACGTGGGCAACATCGGCTTCCACGGCGCGGCCATCAGGACCGGCGGGCGCCAGGTTCCGGCCTACCACACCTTCATCGGCGGCAACCGCCGCTACGGATCCCCCATGCGGCTGGGCATGCTCCTGCGCACCCGGGTGCCCGCCAAGCGCGCGCCGACGGTGGTCGAGCGGCTGATCCTGGACTACGAGGAAAACCGCGAAAGCGACGACGAGTCCTTCAACGAGTACGTGGACCGTTACGACCGGCTCTACTTCGACGGTCTCCTGAAGGACCTGGCGCTGCCGCCCGAATACGACGACGAGCCCGAGCACTTTGTGGACTGGGACCGCGACCGGCTGTACGTGCTGGAACGCGGCGAGGGCGAATGCGCGGTCTGACTCCAGACATACCGTCCGACCTATCGCCGACGCAGCGCGGCCAGCGGCTGCATGCGTCGGCGGTTATTGTCGCGACTATTCTCGAGCGTGGCAGCGCGTCCTGTTGTTGCCACTGCACCTGCGCCTGTATACGGGGCGTGGTGGTCTAGGCCTCTCACGCCCGCCAAGTCCTGGTCATGCCAGGCACGTCTCGACGCCGGCCGGGCGTTCGCGCCCAGGCCGCGTGATCGGCTCCACCTGACCACGCCGTAGAGCGGCGTCGAGCACCTGAAATCGACCTGCGACGCGAAGGCCCCCGGCTGCAGGGCCTGCCGGCCGAGAATGTGCTGCGCGAAGTCGTGCGCGCCTACGCGCCGGACGTGGCGCTGTCGTGCTCCTTCGGCGGCCCCAGCGGCATGGTGCTGGTGGACATGCTGGCGCGGCAGGACCTGCTGGACGACGTCGAGGTGTATTACCTGGACACCGGCCTGCTCTTTCAGGCCGCGCACGAGGTGCGCGAAGAGATCGAGCAGCGCTACGGATTCGAGGCCGCGGCGTATCTGCCGGACTTGTCGGTGGCCGAACAGGCGGAGCTATACGGCGACGCGCTGTGGGACCGCGACCCCGACACCTGTTGCGGGATCCGCAAGGTCGGGCCGAACGCGCGGGCGCTGGCCGACAAGCGGGCCTGGATTACGGGCGTGCGGCGCGACCAGTCGGCGGGGCGGGCGGCGACGCCGGTGATCGAGTGGAACGCGAAGTTCGGGCTGGTCAAGGTCGCGCCGCTGAGCGGCTGGACCGAAACCGAAATCTGGGACTACATCCGGCGCCACGACGTGCCGTACAACCGGCTGCACGACGAGGGCTACCCGAGCCTGGGCTGCAATACGCGCTGCACCTCGCGCCCGCTGCCGGGCGAGTCGCTGCGGAGCGGTCGCTGGCGAGGCCTCGACAAGACCGAATGCGGTCTGCACGGAAACACCTAGGGATGGTCAAGTCGATGGACTGCAATGGATTTGCCGCCTACGGGCGGCCGGAGCCGGCCGGGCTCACGATCTGGCTGACGGGCCTGTCGGGCGCGGGCAAGACCACGCTGGCGGAGCGGCTGACGCCGGAGCTGGCGTGTCGAGGGCACCGCGTGGAGTCGCTGGACGGCGACGTGGTGCGCACACACCTGAGCAAGGGCCTGGGGTTCACGCGCGAAGACCGCGACGAGAACATCCGGCGAATTGCGTGGGTGGCGGCGCTGGGAACGCGACACGGCGCCACGATGCTGGTGTCGGCAATCTCGCCTTATGCGGCGGGTCGACGCGAAGCGCGGGAGCAGATCGGCCAATTCGTCGAGGTCTACGTGAAGTGCTCGCTTGACGAGTTGATCGAGCGCGACCCCAAGGGGCTCTATGCACGCGCCCTGGCCGGTGAGATCGAGAACTTCACCGGGGTTAGCGATCCCTACGAAGCGCCGGTGAGACCGGAGATCGTGGTGGAAACGGACATGGAGTCGGTGGAGCAAAGCGCGGCCAAGATCCTGGAAGGCCTGGAACGCCTGGGGCACCTGGCGCCGGTGACCGACTGCGTGGCGGCGGCCTGATGGCGGCCGTGGCAGCGCCCGCGGCGATCAGGCTCTCGCCGCGGCAACTGGCTGACCTGGAGCTGTTTCGGGTGGGCGGCTATCGCCCGCTCACCGGGTTTATGACGCAGCCGGAGTACGCGGCTGTTCTGAAGGACATGCACCTGCCGGACGGTCAGCCCTGGCCACTGCCGATCACGCTGGCCGTGGATGCGGAGACGGCGGCGCTGGTGCGCGAGGGGGACCGGCTGGACCTGCTGGACGGCGCCGGGCACCGTCGCGCTGCGCTGGAAGTGCGACAGCGCTTCCACTACGACAAGACGGCGGAGGCGCAAGCCGTATACCGAACGACCGACGCCGAACATCCCGGCGTGGCCGCGCTCTACGCCCAGGGCGAGGTGCTGCTGGGCGGGCCGGTGACGTGTTTCGGCGACTCGCCCGACCGGGCGGAGGATCCGCGGCACCTGACGCCGGCGCAGCTGCGTGAACGGTTTGATGCGCTGGGTTGGCGGACGGTCGTCGGATTTCAGACTCGGAATCCGATTCACCGGGCGCACGAGTACATCCAGAAGGCCGCGCTGGAGATGGTGGACGGGCTGCTGGTGCATCCGCTGGTGGGCGTGACCAAGGAAGACGACGTGCCGGCAGACGTGCGCTGGCGCTGCTACGAGGTGCTGCTGGACGGCTACTTCCCGCGCGACCGGGTGGTGCTGGCGGCGTTGCCGGCGGCCATGCGCTACGCGGGGCCGCGCGAGGCGGTGTTTCACGCGCTGGTGCGGCGGAACTATGGCTGCACACACTTCATCGTGGGCCGCGACCACGCGGGCGTGGGGGATTACTACGGCCCGCACGACGCGCAGCACATCTTTCACGAGTTTGACGCCGGTGAACTGGGCATAACGCCGCTCTTCTTCGAGCACGCGTTCTGGTGCACGGAATGCGCGGGGATGGGGTCGGCGAAGACCTGTCCGCACGACGGGGCCAACCACGTGTTCCTGAGCGGGACGCGGCTGCGGGGGCTGCTGAGCGAAGGGCAGCGACCGCCGGCGGAGTTCACGCGTCCGGAGGTCGCAGCCGTGCTGGCGGAGGCCTACGCCCAGCGCTGAGCGACGGGGCGTAGGCTTTAGCGGCTGGCGCAAGCGGCGGGATCGAGGTGCGGCGGTGAAGGCTCGCATCGCGACACGCCGATCCCCGCTGGCTCGCGCACAGGCGGCCCTGGTGGCCGATCTGCTTATTGCGGCCAATCCCGGGCTGGGCGTCGAGTTCGTATTGGTGGACACGGCCGGCGACCTGGACCGCAGCCGGCCGATCGAGACGCTGGGCGAGCGGGGCGTGTTTAGCCGCGGTGTGCAGGCAGCGCTGCTCGACGGACGCGCCGATATCGCGGTGCATAGCTATAAGGACTTGCCGACGGAGCCGCTGGCTGGCCTGCGGATTGCGGCCGTGCCGGTGAGAGCCGATCCGCGGGATGCGCTGGTCAGCCAGGGCGGCAAGGGCCTGGCGGAGCTTCCCGAGGGCGCCACGATTGGCACCGGCAGCGCGCGACGGTCCGCGCAGGTGCTGACCGTGCGCCCTGACGTGGCGGTGCAACCGCTGCGGGGAAACGTGGGCACGCGCGTTGGACGCGTGACAGCCGGACAGCTCGACGCCGCGATATTGGCGGTAGCGGGACTGGAACGGGCAGGTCTGGCCGGGGACATCGCCGAGATCCTGGAACCGCCGGAGTTCCTGCCGGCCCCAGCCCAGGGCGCGCTGGCGGTTGAAGTGCGGGCGGATCGATCCGACATGCAGCAGTTGCTGGAGCGAATTGACGACGCGACGTCGCGGGCGGCGGTGACGGCCGAGCGGGCTTTTTTGCGCGACTTGCGCGGCGGATGCACTGTGCCGGCGGGGGCGCTGGCGACCGTGAATAAGTCTGATCTGACACTGACGGTGGGGCTGTTCGGTGATGGCGAAGCACAGCCGCTGACGCTTCGAGGGCGCGTGAGCGACGCCGATGCGCTGGGCCGGCAGGCGGCCGCCCGCGTGCTGGCGGCGCGGGATCAGGCGACGCAGTGACAGCGCGGGCCGGAACCATCTACCTGGTCGGTGCGGGTCCGGGCGATCCGAAGCTGATTACCGTGCACGGCCGCGAAGTCCTGGAGACGGCGGACGCCGTGGTGCACGACCGGCTGATCTCGCCTGAGCTGTTGAAGCTGGCGCGGCGCGAGGCGCGGATCGAGGACGCCGGCAAGACGCCGGGTCGCGCTTCGCGGAGCCAGGCAGAGATCAATGAATTGCTCATTGAACTGGCGCGAGAGCGGCTCTCGGTGTGCCGGCTCAAGGGCGGGGACCCCTTCGTCTTCGGCCGCGGCGGCGAGGAAGTGCTGGCGGCGCGGGCGGCCGGAATCCCGGTTGTCGTGGTGCCTGGAATCTCGTCGGCGCTGGCCGGACCGGCCGCGGCGGGCGTGCCTGTGACGCATCGGGGCGTGGAGTCAAGCTTCACCGTGGTGACCGGTCACGACGCGCAATCGGCCGCGGGCGCCGGGGTGGATTGGGAACGCGTTGCGGCGACACCGGGGTCCATCGTGGTGCTGATGGGGGTTGGGAACCTGGAGACGATTGCCCGCAAGCTGATCCAGGGCGGGCGCCGGCCCGACGAGCCGGTGCGTGTGGTGGAACGCGCCACCTTGCCGGAGCAGCGGGTGGTCTCCGGGACGTTGGCGACCATTGGCGCGATTGCTGAGGAATCCGACGTGGAGGCACCGGCGGTGATCGTGGTGGGCGCCGTCGTGGGCGTGTTGGAGCAGGGCGCGGCGACGTGACGCAACCTCGCGTGGTCGTGACGCGACCGGCCGATGGCCGGGATCGGCTCACAGAGCGTCTGCAGGAGTTGGGTTGCGAGGTCGTCGCGGCGCCGGCCATCCGAATCGGCCCGCCGCGCAGCTACGAAGCCTTGGACACCCTGGTGCGCGCGCCGGGCCAGTACGACTATCTGCTGTTCATGAGCCGCAATGCCGTGCGCTACTACGTACAGCGCGCGCGTCGCTTTCGGCGCGGCGGTCCGCCGGTGCCAGCCGGCGCTCAGGTCGGCGTGGTCGGATCGGCCACCGGCGCCGTGGCCGAACGAGCGGGCATTGATGTGACCGTTCGATCGAACGGTCGAACCGGGGTTGACCTTGCGGACGCCGTGGCTACCGCGGCCGCGGCGGGGGCGCGGGTGGCCGTGGTCCAGGCCGAGGATGGACTTGCGGAGGCGGCCGAGCGCTTGCAGGCGTCGGGGCTGGCGGTGACCCGTGTTCCGGCGTACCGCACGCGTCCGGCGGCGGTGCCGCGTGAGATTGTGGCCGCCGTGCGGAACGGCCAGGTTGACGCACTGGCGTTTGCGAGTCCCTCCAGCGCGGTGAGCTATGCGGTGGCGCTGGGTGGGTTGGGGGCGATTCCAGAGAGCGTCGCGGTGGCGGCGATCGGGCCGACGACGGCGGCGGCCTGCGCACGGGCCGGGCGGGCCCCGGACGTGGTGGCGGAGGAGTCAGACGCGACGGCGTTGGGCGAGGCGGTCGTGCGGTATCTGGAGAACCGGTCGAGCGAACCGCTCGCCTATTGAGCCTTTCGCCGCAACGTACCTGGTTGAGTGGGCTGCGGCGCGCCTGGACATTAGCGATGCCGCCGAAGACAGGCAGCTTCGACGGCCCGGCGCACTGAGGTGCATGGGGCCAAGGCCACGGCCCGCAGGCGCGCCTGGTTATTGGCAGAACGGCAAGCCAAGTTCGGCGAGATCGTGGTGCACGAGATTGCGAAAGTTTGCCGGGTAGCAGCCGGTCAGTGCGTTGCCGGCGATTTCCAGCCGCAGGAGGTTGGGCAGCTGGCCCAGTTCTGGGGGAATGTCGCCACGCAGCCGGTTGAGTCGAAGGCTGATCCTGTTCAGGTTGGTGAGCCTGCCCAGGAAGGAAGGAATCTCTCCCTCCAGCCGGTTGCGAGCCAGCCCCAGGTCTCGCAGGTTGGCGAGATTGGCGAGTTCGGGTGGAATCGCGCCCTGAAGATTGTTATCGGCGAGGCTGATCGCCTCGAGGCTTGACATCCTGCCCAGCTCCGGGGGGATGGGTCCCCGCACTTGATTCCCGCGGGCGTTGAGCTGCTTCAGGCGTGTGAGGTCGCCCAGAGCGGCTGGGATCGTTCCAGTCAATTGGTTGGACGTGAGGTCCAGGTAAGTGAGATTGGATAGGCGGCCAAGTTCGGCGGGAATGGATCCCCCAAACTGATTTACGCCCAGATCCAGGATTCGAAGACGCCTCATCTCGCCAATCCAGGCCGGGATCTTGCCGTGCAGCTTGTTGTTGTAGAACTCCATGATCGTGAGCCACTCGAGGCTGCCCAGCGACTGCGGAAGTTCTCCCTGCAGCTGGTTTTGGTTCATATGCAGGTATTGCAGGGAGGCAAGATGACCGATGGCGGGCGGGAGTATCCCCCGCAGGTTGTTGGCAGTAAGACTGAGAACGATTACGCGGTCATTGCGGTTCGCGGTAACGCCATGCCATTCGGACAAGGGTCGATCGCTCAGCCAGTTGGCGTTGTTGCGCCAGCTGGGCCCGCCCGTGGCGTTGTAGAGAATCTCCAGGGCCTCTCGATCCGATGCCGGCGTCCTGGCTGCGTCGCAGAACGACAATCCCAGTTCCAGCGCATCGTTCTGGCCGACGTTGCGCAGCCATTCGGGGATGCAGCCAACCAATTGATTGTTGGCGAGCCGCAGCACTTGCAGATTGACCAGATCGCCAAGGCCCGTCGGGACTGTCCCCTGTAGCAGATTGGCGCTGAGGTTGAGAACGGTGAGGTTGGAAAGCCGGCGCAGTTCGCCGGGAATCGCTCCGCTGAGTTGGTTGGCGCCGAGGTCGAGCCAGGTGAGGGCGGCGAGATCGCCGAGAGTGGCGGGAATCGAGCCGTGCAGCCGGTTCCCGCTGAGATGCAACGTGTTGAGACGGGACAGACGTCCGAGGTCGGCGGGGATGCGTCCGGTGAGGTGGTTGGAGCCGAGGTTGAGGACGGTGAGATGCGAGAGGCGACTGAGTTCGGTGGGAATGGGATCCGTCAGACGGTTGGAGCCGAGGTTGAGCACCCTGAGGTTCGAGAGACGACCGAGGTCGCCGGGAATGGAGCCATAGAGGAGATTGGCGCTGAGGTCCAGCCACATGAGAGCCGCGAGGTCGCCAAGTCTAGAGGGGATCTGACCGCTGAGTTGATTGCCGCCGATATAGAGGGACTGGAGGCTTCGGAGCAGGCTGAACTCGTCGGGGATGTGCCCGCGAAGGCCATTGCCCAGAAGAAACAGGTGCACCAGGCGTGACAGGCCGCCGAGCTGAGTTGGAAGTTCGCCCCGCAGCCTGTTGTCGGCGAGGTCGATCTCAACCACGCGGCCGTCGGCGGCCGACGTCACACCGTGCCAATGGCCCAGCGGGGCGTCGGTGAGCCAGTTTGAGTTGTTCGTCCAGTTTGGGCCGTCGGTGGCGTGAAAGAGCGCGGTCAGGGCGGCGCGTTCCGAAGTTCCGCCAGGTCTGAAGATCTGGCCGGGCGTGAGCGGACCGGCCGGACCAAAGCTGGGGAAGGCCTGGTGGCTGTTGGCGGGGTAGACGATGTTGCGGACGTCGTCGCCGAGGAGACGGAGTTTCACGGGTTGGGTGGTGCCGGGGTGGTATTCGAGAACGGCGGCCTGAAAGTACTGGCGGATGAAGCCTGGGGTGGCGCCGGGGATGCGGAGGACGGCGCGGGAATCGTCGTCGGGGCGGGCGTCGGTCTTGGGGAAACCAAAGGCTGTGACGCTGCCGAGCGCGTTAAAGAAGTCCAAGAAGCCGATAGGGGTGCCGTCGAAGGCGAAGTTCGAGACGCGATGTCCCCAGGGACCGAGTTCGAGGCCGGGTTGCTGGCTCAGGAGGTGCGGTTCGACGCCGAGATCGACTGAGCCGGCAATGCCGCCGCCGAGATAGTCCCAGGCGAGGCGGCGCTCGAGTAGCCAGACGCCGTTGCGCTGGTGACAATCGACCACCCCGCGCTGGTAGTACTGCGTGAGGGCGCCGGGGCGTTCTTCGAGGACCTCGGAGGTCGGGAAGCCCCAGCGGATCAGGGCGCCGGTGGACTCGTAGTGGGTCAGGAAGCCACACGACACGACGTCGTCCCCGATAGTGAGCTGGAGGTCGGGGACGTTGTGGGTGAGACGGTCGTCAGGCTTGGTGAAGCTGTTACGGAGTACGGTGGCGGCGAACTGGGAGGTGGGGGGCGGGTCGTCCGCAAGGGCGGGCGCGGGGACAGCCAAAAGCGCCGCAATGAGACTGAGCAGGATGAGCCGAAGCTGGAAGACGTGGGTGGCTTTCACTACCAGATGACTCTCAAGCCCACGAGCATCGATAACCGTACGAAGGATACGGCGCAGGCCCTTGGTGAGCGGCGAGTGTAGTCCGAGGAGTCGGCGGCCTATAGCAACGGGGATGGCGCGTCCGCCCGCGTGGGTGCGCGGATGCCATGCATTGGTATTGCGGCCTTAGAATTGCTCCCGGCGGCTGGTAGATCTGAAGAAATGCGCGAGCACCTGATTGGGCCGGTAACGGCGGCTGACGAGGTGGGTGCGCTGCGGCCGCGACGGTTGCGGCGGACAGCCGGCCTGCGGCGATTGGTTCGGGAGACGCGGCTGTCGGTGGACCAGTTGCTGTACCCAATGTTCGTGGTGCCGGGCGAAGGCCTGGAGACCGAGATCGGATCGCTACCGGGGCAGATGCAGCGATCCGCGGACCGGATTGGCGCGGCGGCTCGCGAGGTGGCAGACGCAGGGATTCAAGGCGTGCTGCTGTTCGGTCAGGCGGCGGTGAAGTCGCCGGAGGGTGATGAGGCGTCCGCGCCCGATGGGGCGGTGCAACGGGCGATTGGGGCAATCAAGGAGGCGAGCCCGGAGCTGGTGGTCTTCACGGACGTGTGCCTGTGCGCCTATACGGATCACGGGCATTGTGGGGTGCTGGACGGCCGGACCATCGATAACGACGCGTCGGTGGCGCGGATTGCGGAGGTGGCGCTTTCGCAGGCGCGGGCCGGCGCGGACGTGGTGGCGCCCTCGGACATGATGGATGGGCGCGTGGGCGCGATCCGGTCGGTGCTGGACGCGGAGGGTCTAACCGAGACCGCAATCATGGCGTACGCCGCCAAGTACGCGAGCGCGTTCTATGGGCCGTTCCGGGAAGCCTCCGGCTCGGCCCCGGCGTTCGGGGATCGGCGCGGGTACCAGATGGACCCCGCCAATGCGCGCGAGGCGCTGCGGGAGGTTGGGCTGGACCTTGAGGAAGGCGCGGACATCGTGATGGTGAAGCCCGCGCTCACCTATTTGGACGTGGTGGCGCGGGTTCGCGCCGAGTATGACACGCCGCTGGCGGCCTACCTGGTGAGCGGCGAGTTCGCGGCAATCAAGGCGGCCGCCGAGCGCGGCTGGCTCAACGAACGCGCGGCGGCGCTGGAGGCGCTAACGGCGGTGGCGCGGGCGGGCGCCGACATCATCATCACCTACTGGGCGCCGGAGGCGGCGGGCTGGCTGGCCGAGGGGCCAACGCACTGACGTCCAGCACCCGTACCGCCGTGGTCTTGAGCGCGGCGGCCGCGGCGGCGTTCTCGTTGGGTGCGCCGCTGTCGCGGTTGGCCGTACCGGTGAGCGCCGCGGAAGTGACGCTGTGGCGGCTCGGGCTGGCGACGCTGGTGGCGTACGGGCTGGCCCGGATGTCCGGCGTCTCGCTGGCGCACATTCGCGAGCGGCGAACGGCGCTATTGGGCGCCACGCTCTACGCGCATTTTCTGCTGTTCACGCTGGCGGCGCAGACGACGACGACGGCGCATACCCTGGCGCTGGTGTACGGCTCGCCGGCGCTGGTGGCGCTGGGTTCGGCGCTGATCCTGCGAGAGCCGCCGCGGGGCATGCAGATCGTCGGCGTGCTGGCAGCGGTGGCCGGAATCGCGGTCCTGGTTGGGTTTGAGCCGGCCGAAAGTGGTGCGACCCTGGGTGGAGACTTGGCGGCCGCCGGGTCCGGCGCGGCTTTGGCGGCGTACGTACTGGCGGGGCGCTACTACCGCGGCGCAATGCCGCTATCGGCCTATGTGTTTGCGGTCTACGGATGGGCGGCGCTGCTGGCGCTGCCGTACGCGGCGTTCTCTTTTGACCCGGGGGCGTACGACGGGGGGCGCATCCTCGTTCTCGTGATCCTGGGCGTCGTGCCGCTTGGGCTAGGGCATACGCTGCTCAACGCGGCGCTGCGGCGGGCTCGGGCGACGATTCCCAACGTGATCACCACGCAGGAGGTCACCGGCGGCGTGATCCTGGGAGCGCTGCTTTACGGCGAAATTCCGGGGCCGAGCGCCGTGCTGGGGGCGCTGCTGGCGCTGGCCGGGGTGATCGCCGTGGTGGTATTCGGGCGAGGCGAGCGCCAGGTGGAGGTGGGTTCCTAGGGGCGAAAGCGCATGGTTGCGACCGCGCCGGGCGCGTCCTGCCGCGGGGCGATGTCGAAGTCGCCATCCAGATTGCGCTCCACCAGGTTGCGAACGATCGTGAGGCCCAGCCCCTGATCGCGCATCAGGCTGAAGCCTTCGGGCAGCCCGATGCCGTCATCCTCGATCGAAATGGCCAGCCGGCCGTTGTGCGCGGAGGCGTCAACGTGAATGCGGCCGGTGGTTCGTCCGGCCATGCCGTGCTCCACGGCGTTCCAGAGCAATTCATTGATAACCAGGGCAAAGACCGTGGCCTTTTCGGATTGGATGCGGCCGGGTCGGGCCTCCACCGTGATTTCGATGCGGCGTCCGCTGGCATTCAGGTCGCCGCGCAGCATGTCGGCCATCGAGTCGATGATCTGGTGCACCGTGGTCTGCCCGATGGCGTCCTGCGACAGCAAGTCGTGAACGCGGGCCATGCCGCCGATGCGGCCGGCGCTGAGCTTGAGCAGGGTGGAGGCTTCCTGGGTTTCGGTGCGGCGGGCCTGCATTTCCAGCAGGGACGCGATGGTCTGCATGTTGTTCTTGACGCGGTGATGCATCTCCTGGAGCAGGATCGACTTGGTTTCAAGCCCCTGCCGCACCTCCTCGAAGAGGCGAGCGTTCTCGATTGCGATGGCCGCGTGGTTGGCGAAGGTGAAGGCCAGGTCCACCTGTTCCTGGGTGTACTCGTGTGGCGCGGGGCTGTAGAGGCTGATGGCGCCGACCGCGCGGTCCCGCAAGATCAGCGGCACGCTGAACAGGGCGCCGTAGCCTTCGGTGGCGATCAGTTCGCGGGTCGCGACCAGGCGCGCGTCGTTCATGGCATCGTTGACGACTACCGGCGCGCGGGTGGCAACGGCCCGTCCGACCACGCCGTCGCCAATGCCCAGGCTGTGCCGACGGTAGGCGTCGCCCAGGTTGTAGGAGGCCACGATGCGCATGCGCCGCCCGTCCTCGTCCACCTGCCAGATCGCCGCCTTGTCAACCCCAATGAGTTGCGCGGCGGATTGGGCGATCTGCGCCAACACGGACTCCGGTTCCAGGTCCGTGGTAAGCGTTCGGGCGAGATTCTGGACGGTGGTGAGCTGCTCAATCTTGCCGTGCAGAGCGTCGTCCGTCTGCCCGTGGAGGCGGGCGTTCTCAACGGCGATGGCCAACTGGCCGGCCGTGATCTCGGCGAAGCGGACTTCCTCGTCCGTAAAGTCGCGGAACTCCGGGCTGGCCATGCTCAGGACGCCGATCAGGCGCTCGACCGTGAAGAGCACGATGGGGACGACGAGGAAACTGCGCAGATCCTCCTCGCCCAGGCCGGGGACGTATTTGAAGCGGGGGTCGCTCCAGGCGTCACGCACGGCCACGGGCTGGCCGACCTGGGCCGCCCAGCCGATGATGCCTTCGCCCAGGGCCAGGGTTGTTTGGCCCACGGCTTCCGGATTGAAGGCACGGGTAGCGCTGAGGATCAGGCGGCCGATGGCCTCGTCGTAGAGGTAGATGGTCACCTCCGAGACGCCCAGGTGGTCGGAGACGGACTCGACGGTGGCCAGCAGGACCTCGTTCAACTCCAGGGAGGAGTTGATCACGCTGTTGATCCGGTCGAGGGCACGGACCGTGTTGTCGAGCAGCCGCTCGCGTTCGGTCGGTGTGGCGTTGATGGGGACAATGGCGTCATACCCGCGCACGAGCGCCTGCACGGCGGCCGTCTGCAACTGGACGAGTTCGTCGACCATGGCCTCGTGCTGTGACGGCGCTGCGGTGCGCAGCACTGCGGCGCCCAGGGCGCCCATGCGTTCAAGGGCTGTGGCCAGCAGGCCCGAGAGGGAGCCTCCGCGCTCGGCCACCGTAGTGCCGGCATTCTCGATGTGGCGCAGAAAGGCGCGGTTCGCGCGCAGCTGCAACAGCAGCCGGCCGGCGTCCACCATGGAGGCGTCCAGCTCGGCATCGGCCTGGTCGGCCAGCCAGCGGGCGAACTGCCGGCCCTGGTCAGTCCCGTCTCGAACCTGGGTCACGCGTCGGACCTTCCGTCAGCCGCGGTCAGCCCGCGGCGCCCCTGCCTGACGAGCTTAGGACGGCGAACGGCGCCGCAGAAAGGCCGGCACGTCGACCTGATCGTCCGCCAGGCCTTCGCGTCGCGCCGCGCGCGTGGCGCGGCCACGCCCGTGCCGGGCAACGTCCGGGGAACCGGCGGCCTCGAACCCCGTCGCGATCAGCGTGACCCGGATCGCCTGGCCCATGCGCGGGTCGACCACCGTACCGAAGATGATGTTGGCATCCGCCGCGGCGACCGCGGTCACGTGCTCGGCCGCAGCGTTGATCTCGGCAATCGCCACGTCGTCCGAGGCGGTGATGTTGATCAGCACGCCGCGGGCGTCGTCGATGGAAGTGTCGAGCAGCGGGCTCTCCATCGCCTGGCGGACCGCTCGCAGCGCACGCTCTTCGCCCGCGGCTTCGCCCACGCCCATCATGGCGGTGCCCGAGTCGCGCATAACCGAGCGAACGTCGGCAAAGTCCACGTTGACCAGGCCGGTGGAGGTGATCAGGTCGGTGACGCCCTGCACGCCGCGATGCAACATCTCGTCAGCCATCACGAAGGCATCGGAGAAGGCGGTGCCGGCGCTGGCGTGTTCCAGCAGCTTGTCGTTGTGGAGCGCGATGCTGGCGTCCACCCGGCTTTCGATTTCGGCCAGGCCCTGCCGCGCGACCTGGACGCGGCGCGTGCCTTCGAAGGCGAAGGGCACCGTGACGACGGCGACGGTCAGGGCCCCGGCCTGCATGGCGCGGTCGGCCAGAATCGGGGTGGCGCCGGTGCCGGTACCGCCGCCCATGCCGGCGGTGATGAACACCATGTCGGCGCCATCGACCAGGTCGGCCAACTCGTCGCTGCTCTCGCTGGCCGCGCGCTCGCCGAGGCGGGGATCGCCGCCCGAGCCCAGGTGGTCCGTGGCCCGGCTGCCGATCAGGAGTCGGCGGTGCGCGTTGGATGAGGCCAGATCCTGGGCGTCGGTGTTGACGGCAATGAACTCCACGCCGTCGAGCTCGGCGGCGACCATGCGGTTGACCGCGTTGTTGCCCGCGCCGCCAACGCCAATGACGCGTATGTCCGTGAGGCCGGGTACCGACTCCCTCGACTCGGGATCCAGGTTGTGGTGCAGGATTCGCGGTACCAGGTTGTCCGGCCGCCGCAGGTCGTCCAGCCGGTCGGGGTCGAACCCGCCGCGGTCCCTAGGCGGCACGTGACCGCACCTCCGCCGCCAGGGTCTCGTAGGCCTTCACCGCCCGGCGGGCGCCGCGATTGGCGCTGCCGGCGGCGAAGATTGAGACACCGGTGCTGGCCGCTTCCAGGATCTTGCTGTTGGTCGGGATGTCGGACTCGAAGACGCTGGCCCCCCAGCGCTCGCGCAGGTATTCGGCTACGGTCTTCTCTTCGCGCAGCCGGCGGTCGAACTTGCTGAGGACTATGCCGAGAACCTTCAGACGCGGGTTGAGGAAGGTCACCTCCTCAATGCTCTCATTCAGCATCTGCAGCCCTTGCAAGGAGAAGAATCTGGCTTCCGTAGGAATGATGACCCATTCGGCCGCGACGAGCGCGTTGATGGTCAGCACACCCAGCGACGGCGGGGTGTCAAAGAGGATGTAGTCGTAGTCCGTGTCCACGCGCAGCACGTGCTCGCGCAGGCGCAGTTCGCGTCCCAGCTTGGTCTGCAACGTGGTCTCAACGCGGGCCAGTTCTGGTGAGGCCGGTACGACATCCACAATGCCCCCGGCCGGGTCGTTGACTCGATAGCGGGGCAGTTCAACGTCGCGATTCAGCAGGGCGTCGGCCAGAGTGGCGTCCATCACGCGTTCAACGCCGAACGAGGCGGTGAGATTGGACTGCGGATCGCAGTCGATGACAAGCAGCCGAGAGCCGGCCCGCGCCAGGGTGGACGCCAGGTTGGATGTGGTGGTCGTCTTGCCAACGCCGCCCTTCTGGTTGGCGATGGCGATAGTCACGGCCATGGGGAGCCTCCACGGAAGCGTCGCCCACCGGCCCCCACGGCGACGAACTGAAGCGGATGCTATGCCAGACAGTTCCTGGCAGTCAACATAAGTTTGGTCGGCTGACACGCCGATGCCTCATGCTAGCCTCGGTTTCGTGCGGCCGGACGCGTGAGGGCGATGGCTTCGATGGGCACGACGGCGGTGCCATCGCTGGCTGTGAATCTGGCCCCCGGCCATCCGCGCGGGCTGTGGCTCCGGGCGCCCGTGCTCACCGCCTCTGGCACGTTTGGCTTCGGCGACGAGTACCGGGACATCGTGAACCTGGCCGCACTTGGCGCCATCATCACGAAAACGGTGACGCCCGAGCCTCGCGAGGGCAACCCGACCCCGCGCACGATTGAGACGCCCTCCGGCATGTTGAATTCAATCGGCCTGCCGAACCCGGGCGGTGCGGGCGCGGTGCGGGAGAAGGCGCCGATCTGGCGGGATTTACCGTGCCCGGTCGTTGTCAGCATCGCGGCCCACGATCCCGAGCGTTGGACCTCGCTCGCGGCCCGATTCGATGGCCTGGACAACGTGGTGGCCATCGAGGCCAATCTGTCCTGCCCCAACGTGGCCGGCGGGCTGGACTACTCCACCGATCCGACCACGACCGCCGCGACGGTCAACGCTGTGCGCCGGGGCGTCTCCCTGCCGGTCATTGCAAAGCTCTCGCCTAACGTGACGGACTTGCGGCCAATCGCCCGCGCCGCCGAGGACGCCGGAGCCGACGCCCTGTCCCTGATCAACACCCTGCTGGGCATGGTGATCGATACGAAGGCGGCACTGCCGTTCCTGGGGGCGGGTGTTGGCGGGCTGTCAGGCCCGGCCATCCGGCCGCTGGCGGTGCGGTGCGTATATGACGTGGCGGGGATGGTTTCGATTCCGGTTATTGGCATGGGCGGGGTGGCGACCACGGACGACGCGCTGCAGTTCCTGATGGCCGGCGCCTCCGCGGTGCAGGTCGGCACCATGACGTTTCGCGAACCGCGCACGGCGGAGCGCATCGTTGATGGCCTGGGCGCATACCTGGAGAACCGCGGCTTTGCATCCGTTTCCGACGTCGTCGGGCTGGCGCGGCCGGAACGGTTCAGCGGCTGAAATGGACCTGGATTACCTCGGCGTCTGAGACCTCGTAGTCGCGACCGACGCGGCGCAGGTGCCCGCGCTCGCGCAGGGCGGCCATTGAGCCAGCCGCGATGAGGTCGTCCGCCGCCACGGCGTCGGCCCGAATAAAGCCCGCGGCCAGGTCCGTGTGGATGGCGGCCGCGGCGTCCAGCGCGGTTGCGCCGCGCGGGAGCAGCCAGGCATTCACCGAGCGGGAGTTGCCGGTGTAGAAGGTTACGTGGTCGAGCGCGCACCTGAGCGCCCGGCCCAGGCGCTGCGAAGCCACGCCCGGCAGATCCAGGTCGGCCCTGAATTCGGCGGCGTCTTCCACTGAGAGATCGTCAAGTTCAGCTTCGGTGGCGGCCGCGATCACGCACCAGTCGTCCTGGTGCGCCGCGGCACGCTGTGCGTCAGTGGCGGCGGCTTCGTCGTCGGGGGCGTTGCAGGCCACGGCGCAGGGTTTGGCGCCCAGCAGCCCGAAACCGCGCAGGCTGGCCGCTTCGCGCGTCGAGAGCCCCTCGAGGAGCGGGCGTTCCGCTTCCAGGGACTCGCGGGCGCGGGTCACAACGTCCAGCTGCTCGCCTGCCTCGCGGCGCTCGACGCGCGGACCGCTGGTCACCCGCGCTTCGAGTCGCTGCTGCGCGGGTTCGAGGATCGCCAGGTCCAGTACGGCCAGTTCGATCCGGAGAGCGGAGGCACGTTGGGCGGCGGCTTTGAGGCCACCCTGACCGGAGACGACCAGCAGGAGTGCGTCGGCGGTGCGCAGGCGGCCGATCCACTCGGCGTTCGGCGCGTCGCCGGCAGCCAGCGCGTGGCCCGGCGCGTGCCAGAGCGTGAAAGAAGCCGGAACCGTCTGCGCCGCGCGAAAGACCCGCCGCAGGTCTGGAAGGCGCGAATCTGGCAGGGCCATGACGCCGGTCTCGACGCCCAGACGCCCCTGCGGCGAGCCGATGACGTGCCGGCCCACGGCGGCGGCGAAGGCGGTATCGACGCCGGCTTCGTAGTCGCCGGCAAGCGCAACGTCGGGCACGTCAGGCGGCGCCCCGGGGCACTCTCATCAGACGCTCATGTGGCAGGCCCGCAAGGCGAAGTTTCGCGCCAATTCGTCCTGGCAACGGCCATACGGTCGAAGTGACTCCGGAACGGGCGGAGTGGCCCACGGGACAAAGGAGTTCCAGGATGACGAGGAGTCTGCGCATCGTTGCGCTGGCTATTGCACTGTTCGCCATTTTCGTCGGCGGCGCGTCCGCGCGCGAGCGTTGCGATGGAGCGAATCTACAGTTCGCTGCGGAGTTCGCCGAGCTCACGTCGAGGCTCGGCGACGCGATGGGCGAGCCTCTGGACTGCCGCGAGCATGCGGCAAACGGCGACATCATCCAGCACACCACAACCGGAACGGCCTTTCTCCGGCCGAGCGTGGGCATTCCCACGTTCACGGACGGTTGGCGGCACTGGGAACTCACGAATGACGGCATTCGCATGTGGTCCAAGACCACGGCCTACGACGTCACCATTAAAAGCCTGACCAGCGCGCAGCCGTTCACACCGGCGGTTATTGCCACCCATCGGTCAAACGTGCAGCTGTTCGCGACCGGCCAACCAGCCAGTCCCGAGATTCAAGACGTGGCCGAGAACGGGGCCGTCCCCGGTCTCGTTCAGTGGTGGCATGACAACCCCGACGCCTCGCACGTGGCGGTGGCGTTTGGCGGGGGCGAACATCCGCCCATCATGCCGGGGGCGTCGTCGACGATCACCATCGTCGCGGATCGGGGCGCGGACCAGCTGTCGGTGGCCTCGATGTTGATCTGCACGAATGACGGCTTCACCGGCGGGGCCGGGCTGGCACTGCCGGAAGCGTTTGGTCAGACTGCGAACTATATGGCGCGCGCCTACGACGCCGGGACGGAGCGGAACACCGAGGACTTTGCGGACCTGGTTCCGCCCTGTCAGCCGCTAGGCGGCGTGTCGTCCGACGACGCGGGCACGGGCATGAGCAACCCGGACCTGGCGGAGGACGGGGTGATTGCGCGCCACGGCGGTGTGCATGGTGACCTGCCGACGAGCGACCTGAAGGTGGAAGCCCACGGTTGGGACATCGACGCACCGGTGATGCAGATCACGGTGACGCAGGTTGGCCTGGTTCCGACCTACGAAGTCGCGATCGAGAACCTGACCGGCACGCAACCGTTGACTCCGGCGGTTGTGGCGACGCACGGAAGCTCGCTCAAGCTCTTCGGGCGCGGCGAAGCGGTAAGCCCGGAACTGCAGGACCTGGCCGAGAACGGCGGGGTTCCCGGTCTGCACGCGGCGCTGAGCGACGACGCGGACGTGGTTGACGTGGCAGTGGCCGCGGCCGGCGGTCCGCCTCCGATCATGCCGGGCGCCTCCGTGACCGCCACGGTGACGGGCGGGCCTGGCGCCACGTATCTGTCCGCGGCCGCGATGTTGATCTGCACCAACGATGGGTTTAGCGGCGTGGCCAGCCTGGCGTTGCCGACGATGATCGGTGAGGCCGTCACGCCTTCGGCGGTCGCGTACGACGCGGGCACCGAGCGCAACACCGAGGACTTTGCGGACCTGGTTCCGCCTTGCCAGGGGCTGCGCGGCGTGTCGTCCAACGACGCCGGCACGGGGATGAGCGACCCCGAATTGGCCGAGGGCGGCGTGGTTGCGCATCACAGGGGCATCGACGGCGCCCTGCCGACCAGCGACCTCACGATTGAGGCGCACGGATGGGACACCGACGCGCCCGTGGTAAAGATCACGGTGACGCGCATTCGCTAACGCAGCGAATCCGTGGAGGGCGGCCGGCTTGCGCCAGCCGCCCTATGGGCTTAATCGAGGTCGGTCGGACTCGAACAGCGAGCGTGCGGTCGCGGTCAGCGGATTGCGAGGCTTGCCCTGGCGAACTCCGGCCGTTGCGAGCCGCCGGTGCTATGCTCAAGTCTACCCGCGACCGGAACCTCGTTGAACCGTGCCTTCACCAAAAGAAGTCGTCCGTCAGCATCGCCGCGCCAAGGGAGTGCGCCGACAGCGTCTTCTGCGCGCCCGCAACGTGAGCGCCCGCTCGTCGGTGCGTACCTTCGTCAGGCGCGCCCGCGAGGCGATCGAGGCCGGCGATTCGGAAGCGGCCGAGGCGGCGATCCGCGACGCGCAGAGCCGCCTGGATAGCGCCGCGCGCAAGGGCGTCATCCACCGCCGCAAGGCGGCGCGCAGTGTTGCGCGCCTGGTCCGGCAACTGCGGGCGGTGAACGCCGCTTAAGCGCGCGCGTCGGCCGGCCGCGTGGCCAGCCGGGCGGTCAGGATCTCCAGCAGCGCGTCCTTGTCGCCGCCGGTTGACTTGAGGGCGCCGTCGGTGCGCACGACCTCGGAATACATGCGGGCGATCAGGCGGTCGGACAGGCGACGCGCCTGCTGGGCGAGGTATCGACCCCGGCCCGGCGGGGCGCCGGCGGCCCGAGCTACCTCCTGGTAGCTACCGCCTTCCACGACGACCTGGCGGGCTGCCGCCAGTTGCCGCAGCGACCGGGTCACGTCGGCCAGGATCATCTCGTGGGGCGTGCGCAGCGCCAGCATGTCGTGAAGCACGGCCAGCGCGTCCGAGCCGCGCCGGTCGGCCAGTGCGTTCACGTAGTCCCAGCGCGCGTGTTCGCCAATCGTGGCGCAGGCGGCGTTCACGTCGCGCTCAGTGATCTCGCCGTTGAAACCAACGTACGCTGCCAGTTTCTCAATCTCGCTGGCGAGCAGGCCGGCGTCGGCGGTCATGAGTTCCACGAGGCGCGCGGCGGCGTCTTCGGACATGGTCACGCCGGCGCGGCGGGCCTCGGCGCGCACAAATCTGACGGCTTCGGCGTCCCGCAGCGGCCCAAACTGCTGAACCCGCGCGCCGTGCTGGATCAGCGCGTTGAACGCCTTGACCCGCGCGGCGGTGCGTCGGTCGCCCAAGTCCAGGTAGACCGCAACGGCCAAGTCGGCGGTGTCGGCGCTGGGATCGTTGCGCTGGGCGTCGCTGAACGCGGCCAGCCATCGGATGAGCTTGCGAGCCGGCGGCCCGCTGGACGCTGCGCCGTCCAGGAAGACCTTGCGCCGCTCGCCGAACATGGACACGGCGCCGCAGGCGGCGTTGAGTTCGTCCGGCCCCGCCCGCGCGCCGTCCAGATACGTATAGGCCAGGTCATCCGGAGCCGGATGGCCCAGGACCGCTTCGACGGCGTTGCGCAAGCGCGGGTCGCGTCCGCCCAGGAAAATAGAAAGCATGGCGTCAGCGTACGAGGGGCGCCGTGCGGCCGCGAATCCAGCCGAAAGCCGACGCGTTGACACGGCGGACTGGCACACTCACCCTGTTATCCAGCATGAGCGCCCGCGACAGCGGGTTCCGTCTTTTCTAACTGGAGGTTCGCTATGGGCGGCGACTCCGCCAACGGCGCGATCGAGCAGTCGTTTACGTCACAGCACGCCGGTTCGGGCGCGCTGCGCGCGCGGGCGTGCGAGGCGCTGGCCGGCGGCGTGGCGCACGACACCCGCATCCAGGCGCCCTTCCCCATCATGACCGCCCGCGCCAAGGGCGCTCGCAAGTGGGACGTGGACGGCAACGAATTCGTGGACTACACCATGGGTCACGGCGCCTTGATCCTGGGGCACGGGCACCCGGTGGCCGTGGACGCGGCGCGGGAGCAATTGGAAATCGGCACCCACTATGGGGCCGGCCACGAGCTCGAGATTCGCTGGGCGGAGCAGATCAAGCGCCTCGTGCCCAGCATTGAGCGCGTGCGCTTCCACTCCTCCGGCACCGAGGCCACGCACATGGCCATGCGCCTGGCGCGCGCCCACACCGGCCGCGACCGGATCCTCAAGTTCCAGGGCCACTTCCACGGCTGGCACGACTACGCGACGGTCGGTGTCGAAGATCCCTACGACATCCCGACCTCCGCCGGCGTTCCGGCCGCAACCCAGGGAACCATCACGGCGCTGCCCACGAACCTGGAGTGCGTGCGCGAGGAACTGGCGAAGGGCGACGTGGCGGCGGTGATCGTGGAGCCCAGCGGCGCCAGCTGGGGCGCCCTGCCCATCGACCCGCCGTTCATTCACGGCCTGCGAGACCTGACAACCGAGCACGACACCGTGTTGATCCTGGACGAGGTCGTTACCGGCTTCCGCATGTCACCCGGCGGCTTCCAGGTAATGGCCGGCGTGGCCCCGGACCTGACCACCATGGCCAAGATCGTCGCCGGTGGCCTCCCCGGCGCTGCCGTGGGCGGTCGCGCCGACATCATGGACCGGCTGGAAAAGCGCGGCGACCCGGCCTGGGACCGCGGCCAGCGCATCGCCCATCCCGGGACCTATAACGCCAATCCCGTTTCGGCGGCGGCCGGGGCGGCGGTGCTGGACTTCCTGGCCGACGGCCATGTGCATGCGCACATCGACGCGCTGGGCGAGACGCTACGGCAGGGACTACAGGCCGTCTTCGACCGGCATGACGTCGGCGCGCTGGTCTACGGCGAAACCTCGTACTTCCACATCAGTCTGAGCGGCCAGCCGGCCAGGAGCGGCGTCGGCGGGGCCGCCGGCGACGCGCTGGGCCAGGCTCTGATCAACGAGGGCGTGCACCTTATCTCCGGCGGCGGGTTTACCAGCGCGACGCACACTGAAGCCGACATCGAGCAGACGGTGGCGGCCTTCGACGCGGCCATCGGAGCCGTGGTCGCCGAAGGCTTGTTCGGCGACTGAGCCTGAAAGGGAACCCTGACGCATGAAGATCGAAGGCAAGCTGGCGGATCTGGGGATCGAGCTTCCGGCTCCGAGCATTCCGCCGACGGCGCCGCTGAAGCCGTGGAACATCAGCGGCAACCTTGTGTACCTGTCGGGGGCGGGGCCGGTGGACGCCTCGGGCGCGACGCCGATCGGGAAAGTCGGGCGCGATTTCGACACCGCCCAGGCCGCCGAGTTCGCCCGCTCGATCGCGGTCGCCCATCTCGGCGCGCTCAAGGACGCGCTCGGCGACCTGGACCGCGTGCTACAGGTCGTCAAGGTGCTCGGCATGGTGAACTGCACCGACGACTACACCGACCAGCCGGCCGTAATCAACGGCTATTCGGAGCTGTTCGTGGAGCTCTGGGGCGAAAACGGTCGCCACGCCCGCTCGGCCGTTGGCATGGCGCAACTCCCCGGCGGCATGCCGGTCGAAATCGAGGCGATCCTCGAGTTCATGTAGAGCCTGACGCCCGCGGCTCGAGGTTGAGAGGCTGGTCGGGCGGCTAGCGAGGGCCGCGCGTGAACGCGTCGTCACGGGCCCAGTCCACCGGCACTTCTGCTGGTAGTTGCGAGCGTCCGCGGCGCAAGTTCGGCACCGGCACCAGCACGTAACCGTTGTCGACGCCGAACTCCAGGATGCGCTTGGTCAGTTCCACGTCGCGCGCGCAGTAGTCGATAACCCGCCGGCGATCATCCGGCCGCCCGGTGCGCCACAGATGCACCGCCTCGGTCCCATCGCTCAACGACTTGGCCTCGCCGAACATCGCGCCGGCGATGTCCTGTAGCCGCATGCCCTTGCGACGGCCCGTCACCGACTGCAATTCCAGCAGCACGTCGAACGACCGCTCGCGCAGCACCGACACGTCGCCGTAGGCCGACAACACCGTGAGATCGAAGCGCCGCGAGTTAAACCCGACCACGCGGGGATGCGATGCCAGGTAGTCAATCAGGTCCTGCGCGTCCGGCTCCTGCCAGACGTGCTGCCGGCCGTGTTCGTCGATCGTGACCCCCACGGCCAGCCCAAAGTCCCTGATATTCCGCCAGCCGCCCCGCACCTCATGGCTCAGATACAGCGTCTCCAGGTCAAAGACCACATAGCGGCCGTCGGGCGAAGACTGATCGGGTCGGCTGGGCATCGCGCATTATGCGCAGGCGGCCGCGGCTACGCGCCAATCGCCGTCGGCATACAGGAAAACCCGAACCTGGAATTCCCTTGCCGCAACCGTGGTCCGTTGTTACGGTTGCCGTGTGCGCATTGCGCGCTCGGTCAGTCACGCCTGTCGCGACTCCGAGGCACAATGCTCTCGACGCAAAGGCGTTGACGGGGAGGAGTAGGCCTCCCGAGAACCCCGAGCGAGCCGGAAATGGTGTGAGCCGGCGGGTTCTCGCAGCCGAAGGTCGCCCCCGAGCCGACCGGTTGAAGGAAGTTTCTGGTAGGCCGGTCCGGTGCCGGCCGTAATCGGGTAACGAAGCGGTTCGGCCAACCGGCCGGGCAAGCGGGGTGGTACCGCGGGTTACAGCCCGTCCCTGTGAGGGACGGGTTTTTTGTTGCCGGAGAGCCGGCCGACGCGAAGGATACGGAGCGATGAGACGCAACACGCACAGGCGTGAGGTTGCGCGCGCTCAGGCTTACGCGGTCGCGGTACCCGACGGAGACGCCGCCTAGCCGCCGTCTCCGCGTTTCCACGGCAGATACGACGACACCTTCTTCCACGACTCTTCAGGAGACCCACGACATGTCCGCGACCAACGGCCAATCCACCAACGGTTCCACCGCCGCGCCCAAGACACCGCGTACCGGCGGCGAGGTGGTGTGCGACGCCATGCTCGCCGCGGGCGTGGACGTCATCTTCGGGATGCCCGGCGGGGCCTCGCTGCCGTTCTACGACTCCCTCTACCACTACCAGGACCGCATCCGCCACGTGCTGATCAGGCACGAGCAGGCCGCCGGCTTCGCCGCCAACGGCTACGCGCGGGCCACCGGGAAGGTCGGCGTGGCTACCAGCACCTCCGGGCCCGGCGCCACCAACATGGTCACCTGCATGGCCAACGACATCATGGATTCGGTCGGTGTGGTCTACATCACCGGCCAGGTGGCCCGTCCGGCCATCGGCTCCGACGCCTTCCAGGAAGCCGACGTCACCGGCATTTCCATCCCTATCACCAAGCACAGCTACCTGGTGATGGACGTGGACGACTTGCCGCGCGTGATGTCGGAAGCCTTCCACCTGGCCTCCACCGGCCGCCCGGGTCCGGTCCACGTGGACATTCCCAAGGACGTATTCCTGGAAACTACCACCGAGACAGCGCCGGATCAGGTGAACCTGCGCGGCTACCGGCCGTCCAAGGTCGGCAACGCGCGCATGGTCCGCAAGGCGGCCGAGGTCATCAACGCGTCCGAGCGCCCAATCATCATGGCCGGCCACGGCATCGACATCTCCGGCGCCGCCGAGGAGCTGTTGCAGCTGGCCACGCGCGGCAGCATCCCCGTCGTCAGCACGCTGCACGGCGTGGGCACATTCCCCGAGACCCATCCGCTCTCCTTCGGAATGCTGGGCATGCACGGCCTGGCCTACGCGAACTTCTCGATGCGCCAGACCGACTGCATCATCGGCCTGGGCACCCGCTTCGACGACCGGGCCGTGGGCAAGGAGGACGAGTTCGGGCCGGGCGCCAAGGTCGTGCACATCGACATCGACCCGGCCGAGATCGGCAAGGTCCTGGAGACCGACGTGCCGATCGTCGGCGACCTGAAACTCACCCTGCAGAAACTGTTGCCCCTGATCGAATCGCGCGACCGTACGCCCTGGCTGGACCAGATGAACGGCTGGCGGCGCGACCACCCCTCCCTCAAGATTCCCGACAGCCCCGACTCCGTGCTGCCGCAGGAAGTCGTGCGGGCGATCTACGACATCTCGGGCGGCGAAGCGCGCGTCATCGCCGACGTGGGCCAGAACCAGATGTGGGCATCGCAGCACTTCTGGTACGAGCGCCCGCGCATGTTCTTCAGCGCCGGCGGACTGGGGCCGATGGGCTATGCCCTGCCGGCCGCCATGGGCGTCAAGCTGGCGGACGAGTCGCAAGACGTCTGGTGCGTCACCGGCGACGGCGGCTTGCTGATCAACATCCAGGAGTTCAACACGCTGGCGGCCGAGGGCATCAACGTAAAGGTCGCGGTGCTCAACAACGCGCACCTGGGCATGATCCGCCAGTGGCAGGAGTTCTTCTACGAAGGCCGCTACATGGGCGCGTTCCTGGACAACCCGGACTTCGCCAAGGTCGCCCAGGCGTTCGGACTGCACGGCGTGGGCACGAGTTCGCGTGACGAAATGAAGGACGCCATCGCCATGGCCCACGAGTACGACGGTCCGGTCGTGCTGGACCTGCACGTGGACCGGGTGGAGAACGTCTACCCGATGATCGTGCCGGGCACCGGCGTCAACAGCGTGATCGAGGACCCGCGATGAACGGGACCGAAACCCACACGCTGGTCGCCACCGTGGCCGACCATCCGGGTGTCCTGACCCGCGTGGCCAGCCTCTTTCGTCGGCGCGGCTTCAACATCGCCAGCCTGGCCGTTGGGCACTCCGAGGAGCCGGGTTACTCGCGCATGACGATCGCCGTCGAAGGCTCGGCGGAAGAAGTCAAGCAGTGCGAGAAGCAGCTCTATAAGCTGGTCGAGGTCGTCTCGGTCCGGAATCTGACCGGCGCTCCCGCCGTCAGTCGCGAACTCGCCATGATCAAGGTGCGCGTCAGGGCCACCGAGCGGCCGGGTCTGGCCGAGATCACCGATATCTTCCGCGGCGAGATCGTGGACGTGAGCAAGACCTCCATGATCGTGCAAATGACCGGCGCTCAGTCCAAGATCGACCGGTTTCTGGACGTGATTACCGAGTATCCGATCGAGGAAATCTCCCGAACCGGCGTGATCGCCATCGCGCGCGACGACGTCGGCCCCCGGAATGGACGTGCGCGTGGATAGCAAGGTTCTCTACGAGGCCGACATCACGGCCGACGAGTTGCAGGGCAAGCGGGTCGCGGTCCTGGGCTACGGCAGCCAGGGTCACGCGCACGCGCTGAACCTGCGCGACTCCGACGCCGACGTGGTCGTCGGCCTTCGCCCGGGCAGCCCCTCGCGCGCCCGCGCCGAGTCGGAGGACCTGCTGGTCCTCGACGTATCCGAAGCCGTGGACGCGTCCGAAGCCGTGATGCTGGCGCTGCCGGACCAGGATCAGCCGCAGGTCTACGAGGAGCAGATCGTGCCAGTCCTGCGCCCCGGTCACATGATTCTGTTTGCGCACGGATTCAACATCCACTACGGACAGATCAATCCGCCCGCCGAGGTGGACGTGGCCATGGTGGCGCCCAAGGGTCCGGGGCACGTCCTGCGCGACTTGTTCGTCGAGGGCGTAGGGGTTCCGGGCCTGGTGGCGATCCACCAGGACGCCACCGGCCGCGCGCGTGACGTGGCGCTGTCCTACGCCAAGAGCATCGGCTGCGCCAAGGCCGGCCTGATTGAAACCACCTTCAAGGACGAGACCGAAACCGACCTGTTCGGCGAACAGGCCGTGTTGTGCGGCGGCACCACCGCGCTCATCAAGACTGCCTTCGAGACCCTGGTGGACGCCGGGTACGACCCGCGCCTCGCCTACTTCGAGTGCCTGCACGAGCTCAAGCTGATCGTCGACCTCATCTACCAGGGTGGGATCAGCTACATGCGCTACTCGATCAGCGACACGGCCGAGTTCGGCGACCTGGTCTCGGGTCCGCGCGTGGTCGACGACAACTCGCGGAAAGCCATGCAGGGCATCCTGGAGGATGTCCAGAACGGCGAGTTCGCGCGCCGCTGGATTCTCGAGAACCAGGCCGGGCGTCCCGCGTATAATGCGCTTCGGAACCGCGACCTCGAACACCCGGTTGAAGTGGTGGGCCGCGAGCTCCGCAGCATGATGGACTGGCTCCCCAAGACGCGCGAATGAACGGCAGGTAACGCACGACCGATGCGCATTTCCCTGGTGACATTCCGGCTCGCGCTTCCCGGCCCCTCCCACTAGCGGAGGGGAATCCCGGGATATCCCGCGGCCGCATCCGCGGCCGCCCATGACCTAGCTGAGGAAGCTGTCACCATGCGGAACGTCCGCATCTTCGACACCACCCTGCGCGACGGCGAGCAAGCTGCCGGCGGCGCGCTGACCATCGACGAGAAGCTGGAAATCGGGCGTCAATTGGCCCGATTGAATGTTGACGTCATCGAGGCCGGGTTTCCGTTCACCTCGCCCGGCGACTTCAGGGCCGTCGACCTGCTGGCCCGCGAACTTCGCAACGTCGAAGTCGCCGGGCTGAGCGGTTTCAAGCGCGAGCAGATCGACACGACCTGGGACGCGCTGAAAGCCGCCGCGCGGCCCCTGCTGCACATCGTCATCTCCACCAGCGACATCCACCTGCAACATCAGCTGCATGAGCGTCGCGAGGTCGTGCTGGACCTGACGCGCGACTCCGTGGGCCACGCGCGCACCCTGACCGATCACATCGAATTTTCGGCCATGGACGCCACCCGGTCCGACTTGGATTTCGTGAGCGAAGTCTTCAGTGCCGCCATCGAATCGGGTGCCACGGTCGTGAACTTCCCCGACACGGTCGGCTACGCCCAGCCCGCCGAGTTCGCGGAAATGGTCAGGTACGTCATGGACCAGACGCGCGGCATCGAGGATGTCGTGCTGTCCGTCCACTGCCACGACGACCTGGGCCAGGCCGTGGCCAACTCGCTGGCGGCCGTCAAGGAAGGCGCGGCACAGGTCGAATGCACGATCAACGGCGTGGGCGAGCGCGCCGGCAACGCCTCGCTGGAAGAAATCGTAATGGCGCTGCGCACCCGCGGCGACTACTTCGAGGCCGACACGCGACTGGTCAGTACCGAACTGGCGCGCAGCAGCCGCCTGGTGTCCAACTACATGGGGATGGTAGTACCGCCCAACAAGGCCGTCATCGGCGCCAACGCCTTTGCGCATGCGTCCGGCCTGCACCAGGACGGGATGCTGAAGGAACGCACCACCTACGAAATCATGGATCCGTCCGACGTCGGCTTGGACGAGAGCAGCATCGTCCTGGGCAAGACCTCGGGCCGCCACGCGTTCCGCGACCGCTTGAAGCGGATGGGATACCGGCTGGCCGACGACGAGTTCCAGGCCGCCTTCCAGGCGTTCAAGGAAATTGCCGACCGCAAGAAGACGATCACGGATCGAGATCTCGAAGCGATCGTGCAGAACGAACAGCGCCGCGCGTTCCACCAGACGTTCGAGCTGCTGCACGTGCAGGTCAGCACCGGCACGGGCGCCATGCCGACCGCGACGGTGCAGTTGCGGTCGGATGACGGGGAGGAGCACGTTGATGCCGGTATCGGCACCGGTCCCGTGGATGCGATCTATCAGGCGATCAACCGCCTGGTGAAGGTGCCGAACCAGCTCACCGAGTTTTCGATCAACTCCGTGACCGAAGGCATCGACGCCATCGGCGAGGTGACGATCCGCATCGAGAGCAACGGCAAGACCTTCAGCGGGCACGGCGCCGACACCGACATCCTGGTCGCCAGCGCCCAGGCCTACGTCAACGCGTTGAACCGCCTGATGGCCGGACTCGGCAAGGGCTGGTCGACGACTCCCGAGGCCACCTTGCTGGCCGACGCTTCGGGCGTTCCCGGAATCTAGGAGGCGACATGGGCCAAACGCTGCTCGACAAGGTCTGGGGCGCCCACACGGTGCGCGAGTTGCCGAATGGGCAGACCCAGCTGTTCATCGGTCTCCACCTGGTGCACGAGGTCACCAGTCCGCAGGCGTTCCAGATGCTCGCGGAGCGCGGCCTGTCCGTGCGTTACCCCGGCCTCACCTTCGCCACCGTCGACCACATCATCCCCACGGACGGGTCAACCCGGCCCTACGTGGACGGGATGGCCGAGCAGATGTTCGTGGCGATCGAACAGAACATTGAGCGGACCGGAATCCCGTTCTTCGACCGCTCCACCGGCCGCCAGGGCATCGTGCACGTCATTGGGCCGGAACTCGGGCTGACCCAGCCGGGCATGACGATTGCCTGCGGCGACAGCCACACCAGCACCCACGGCGCCTTTGGGGCCATTGCCTTCGGCATCGGCACGTCGCAGGTGCGCGACGTGCTGGCCACCCAGACCATTTCCGTGGCCAAGCCTCAGTGCCGGCGCATCACGGTTAACGGGAAACTCGCCGACGGCGTGTTCGCCAAGGACGTGATCCTGGCCATCATCGGCCGGCTGGGCGTACAGGGCGGGGTCGGCTATGCCTACGAATACGCCGGCGACGTCTTCGACGCCATGTCCATGGATGAGCGCATGACCGTCTGCAATATGTCCATCGAGGGCGGCGCGCGCGTGGGCTACGTCAACCCCGACGAGACCGCCTACGCCTACCTGCAAGGCCGCGAATACGCCCCGAAAGGCGACGACTTCGACAGCGCCCGCCAGTGGTGGAGCGGCGTGGCATCGGACGCGGACGCCGCCTTCGACGACAAGGTCGACATCGAAGGCGAGTCCATCGCACCGATGGTCACCTGGGGCGTGAACCCGGGCCAGGTCCTGGGCGTGGACGAATTGATCCCATCGCCCGAGGCGGTGGAGGGGCTGGAACGCCGTTCCATCGAGGACGCGCTTGACCACATGAAGCTCACGCCGGGCGCGCCGATTGCCGGCACGCCGATCGACGTGGCTTTCGTCGGCTCCTGCACCAACAGCCGCATCTCCGACCTGCGCGAAGCCGCGCGGGTCGCCGAGGGTGGTCAGGTGCCCGCACACGTGAAGGCACTGGTGGTCCCGGGGTCGCAGCAGGTGAAGGTAGAGGCCGAGGCCGAGGGCCTGGACGACATCTTCCGCTCCGCCGGGTTCGAATGGCGCGACGCCGGCTGTTCCATGTGCCTGGCCATGAACCCGGACAAGCTGGTCAACGACCAGGTTTGCGCCTCGTCCAGCAACCGCAACTTCAAGGGTCGCCAGGGCAGCCCCCTGGGCCGGACCCTGCTGATGAGCCCGGCCATGGTGGCCGCCGCCGCGGTGGCCGGCGAGGTGACCGACGTGCGCGCGCTGGCCGCGGGCAAAGGGGCGACCAATGTCTGACGACGGACGCATCACCCACGTCGCCGGAACCGGCGTTCCCGTGCGCGGCAACGACATCGACACCGACCGGATCATTCCCGCCCGCTACCTGCGCGAGATCACCTTCGAGACGCTCGGTCCCCACGCCTTCGAGGACGACCGCAAGCAACTCAACGGCAAGCACCCGTTCGACGACGCCCGCTTTACCGGCGCCAGCGTCCTGGTGGTCAACCGCAACTTCGGTTCGGGCTCCAGCCGCGAGCACGCGCCGCAGGCGCTCATGCGTCGCGGCATCAAGGCCATCGTCGGCGAGAGCTTTGCCGAGATCTTCTTCGGCAACTGCACCACCATCGGCATTCCCTGCCTGACCCTGCCCGCCACCCAGATCGAGTCGCTCCAGAGCCTGATCGAGGAAGCGCCCGAGACGGCGCTTCAGATCGACGTTGGCAGCGGAGCGATCACGGCCGGGCAGGCCACCTACCAGGCCGAGCTACCAGCCTCGGTCCGGGAGGCCTTTGTCAGCGGGGAGTGGGATGCGCTCTCGTCACTTCTCGAATCCGACGACGCAATCGCCGCCGTCCACGACCGCCTGCCCTACATCAGCGGCTGGCCCGCTCGGTGAAGAACTGGCGCATCGTCGTCACTCCCGGCGACGGTATTGGGCCGGAGGTGATGGCGGCCGGCGCCGAGGTGCTGGACCACACCGCCTCACGCTTCGGTGTTGGTGTCACGCAGTTGGAGCGCCCGCTCGGCGGCAACAGCATCGACCGCTTCGGCGAGCCCTGTACCGACGAGGTGTTTCAGGACGCCCTTGACGCGGACGCCGTGTTGCTCGCGGCGGTCGGAGGTCCGAAGTGGGAGGACCCGCACGCCGAGTTCACCCCGGAGGAAGGCGTGTTGCGGCTGCGCAAGGGTCTGGAACTCTACGCCAACGTTCGACCCATTCGGGTGTACGACGCGCTGGTCGACCAGTCGCCCCTTCGCCCCGAGGTGGTTCGCGGGACCGACATGGTCATCCTGCGCGAGCTCATCGGTGGGCTGTACTTCGGCCAGCCCAAGGAGATGCGCTTTATCGGCGGCGAGCGCGGCGCCGTGGACACCCTGGCCTATCGCGAGAGCGAAGTCCGCCGCATCGTCGAGCGCGCCTTCGAATGGGCGGCCGGCCGGCGACGCAAGGTGCTGTCGGTGGACAAGTTCAACGTACTGGTTACCGGACGCTTCTGGCGCGAGATTGCCAACGACGTGGCGGCTCAGCACCCGGACATCGAGTACGACACCATGCTGGCCGACGCCTTCGCCGCGGCCCTGGTGCGCCAGCCGACCGAATACGACGTCATCGTGACCGAAAACACCTTCGGAGACCTGCTCAGCGATGAGGCCGGCGTCTTCACCGGCTCGCTCGGCATGCTGCCTTCGGCCAGCCTTGGCGACGAAGGTCGCGCGCTCTACGAACCGGTGCACGGCAGCGCGCCGGACATCGCGGGCCAGGGCATTGCCAACCCGTTGGGTACAATCCTCAGCGTGGCGATGCTGTTTCGCCACACGTTCGACCAGCCGCAGGCGGCCGCGGCAATCGAGTCGGCCGTCGAACACACGCTCAACGACGGGTTCCGAACGCCCGATATCGGCGAGGAGGGTGCGCGCCTCGTGGACACAACGTCCATGACCGCGGCGGTCATTGCCCGCATCGAGGGCCCCGCCGCCGGCTGACAGCCATTTTCATCGTCTCGCGGGAGGCCGGCGAGCCGACCCGCGCGTAACCGAACCAGTTCCCGCAGACACCTGGCCGATTCCCATGCAACTTTCGCTGTACGACACGACCCTGCGCGACGGCGCGCAGACCGAAGGCATCTCGTTCTCGACCGAGGACAAGCTGCGCATCGCCCAGCGGCTGGACGCCTATGGCGTCCACTACATCGAGGGTGGATTCCCGGGATCCAACCCCAGGGACCGCGAGTTCTTCCGTCGCGCCGCCGAAATCCCCTGGCGCCAGGCCCGCATCACCGCCTTCGGCGCCACGCGCTACAAGGACCGCGACGTGGCCGACGATCCCACCGTGGCTGCGCTCCTGGCCTGCGAGACCCCCGCCGTCACCATCGTGGCCAAGTTCTCGCGCTTCCAGGTTGAGACGGTGCTGGAAACCAGTACCGACGAGAACCTGGCCATGATCCGCGATACGGTCGCCCACCTGAAGGCTGCCGGGCGCGAGGTAATCGTCGACGCCGAGCACTTCTACGACGGTTTCAAACAGGATCCGATCTACTCGCACGCCTGCGTGGAGGCCGCTGCCGGGGCGGGTGCCGACTGGATCATCTGCTGCGACACCAACGGCGGAGCCCTGCCGGCCGAGGTCAGTGAAGCGACGCGAGCGGCCCGCGCCTGGACGACCGTCCCCATCGGCGTCCACATGCACAACGACGCCGACCTGGCCGCCGCCAATACGCTCGCCGGCGTGGCGGCGGGCGCCCTTCAGATTCAGGGCACCGTCAACGGCTTCGGCGAGCGCTGCGGCAATGCCAACCTCACCACCCTCATTCCCACCCTGCAACTCAAGCTCGGCCACCAGTGCGTGACGGAAGAGCAACTCCGGCAAACCACCGAGCTTTCCCGCTACGTCGGCGAACTGGCCAACACCCCGCCCAGCGCCTTCATGCCCTATGTCGGCCTCAGCGCCTTCGCCCACAAGGCCGGCTACCACGGCAGCGGTATGCGCAAGCACGCCCAGGCCTACCAGCACATCGACCCGGCCACCGTTGGCAACGAGCGCCGCATCCTCATTTCCGAACTGGCCGGCCGCAGCAACATCGCCGAACGGGCGCGCGGCCTGGGCTTGAGCACCGACGACGCCGGCGTCAGCGAGGCGCTGGCCAAGGTCAAGGACCTCGAGGAGCGCGGCTACCAGTTCGAGGGCGCCGAGGCTTCCTTCGAGCTTCTCCTGCGCCGCCTGCGCGCCAATTACCGCTCGCCGTTCGAGTTCGTGGACTTCCTGGTGCTGGCCGAAACCCGCGGCGGCCGGGAGATGCTCTCCGAGGCCATGGTCAAAATCCGCGTCGGCGAAGAGATGTTCCACACCGCCGCCGAAGGCAACGGCCCCGTCAGCGCACTGGACCACGCCGCCCGCAAGGCCCTGGAACGCTTCTTTCCGGCGCTGCAGGAAGTGCACCTGGTCGACTACAAGGTCCGCATCCTCGACTCCGCCTCGGCCACCGACGCCAGCGTGCGCGTGCTCATCCAGTCCACCGACGGCTCGCGCGAATGGGGCACCGTGGGCAGCTCCACCAACATCATCGAAGCCTCCTGGCTGGCCCTGAAGGACAGCTACGAGTACGCCCTGCTGGAGAACGGCACAGGCGATTCGGCCTAGCGCGCTTCCGCTTCTTTAGTCCGACCTGGCCGCCGTTAGGCCAGCCGGATCAACTCCGTTGTCACCTGCGTAATCGCCCGCAGCTGATCATGCGGCATGTACTCGCGCACCGAGTGCACGTCGATGTACCCCATGCCCAGGCAGACCGAGGTGATGCCCTTCTCGTTGAACTCGTGCGCGTCGCTGCCGCCGCCCGTGCTCACGTGTTGCGGCTCGATTCCGGCGGCTGCAATCGCGGCGTCCGCCAGTTCCACCGCTGGAATTCCTTCGTCCAGCTGGTACGCCGTGTAAAACGTGTGCGTCTCGATATCCACCTCGCCGCCGAAGTCCGCCGCCGCCTGCTCCGCCGCGCCCACGATGTCCGCCACCTGCAGCTCCAGCCGTTCCTCGGAGAGGCTGCGCGTCTCCACCGTCACCTCGGCCTCCGGCGCCACGATGTTGTACGCCTCGCCGCCGGAGATGATTCCCACGTTGGCCGTGGTGATCTCATCCACCCGGCCCAGTGGCATCCGATCGATCGCCCGCGCCGCCATCCCGATCGCGCTCACGCCCAACTCCGGCTCCACCCCGGCGTGCGCCGCCTTGCCTCGAAACGTGAAGTTGAAGCGCCGCTGCCCCGGCGCCCGCATCACCACGTTGCCCACCGGCCCGCCCGCGTCCAGCACGTAACAGCGACGCCCAACCACGTCATTCGCGTCAAACGCCTTCGAACCGATGTGACCGACGTCTTCGCCCGTGGTGAACAGCAGTTCCACCGGCCCATGCGGCTCGCCCGACTCGTGGTAGGCCCGCACCGCTTCCATGATCGCGGCCACCCCCGCCTTGTCGTCCGCGCCCAGGACCGACGAGCCGTCCGAGTACACCCCGTCGTCCTTCACCACCGGCGTCATCTCCGGCGTCGGCCGCACCGTGTCCATGTGCGCGTTCAGGATGATCGGCTCGCCGTCCCTCCCCCGCGCCGGCCACTCGCCGATCAGGTTCCCGTGCGGATCCGACCGCCACGCAATCCCCAGCCCCTCCATCCGCGGCTTGATAACCGCCACCACGCGCTCTTCGTCCCCGTAGTAGCTGTCGACGGAGAGGAGGGCGACGAAGGTGTCGAGGAGACGGTCAAAGTTGATTTTGATTGGCGGTGTGGCGGTGGTCATCGTCGAGTTGGTCTCCGGGTACGCGAGTTGGGCGCATTGTGGCGCACTTGGGCCGAAGTTTGCGGAACAAGCGAAGCAATGATGCCGGCCCTTGCCGGTACGTCCGTGACGCCGTTCAAACTCGTGGCGCGACGTGCGCGCGGTGGGCGGCGTAGGTCCAGTCGGCATCGGCCTCAATCCAGCCGCTGACGTTGGGATGGCTGCTAAACGCATCGCGAAGAGCATTGAGCTGTTCGGTCTCCGCCTTGTCAGTGGCGGTGAGTGCGGGCCAGAGGCAGGCGGTCGGAGGCGCGGATTTGCGGCCGGCGCGCGGGTCCAGGAGCAGGGTCAGCACGTGATCGATGGTCAGCGGGGTATCGAGAGCAGCGCCCAGGATCGCGGCGACGAGCTCTGACCGATGCACGTGCCGCTCGGCGAGGGGACGGCCGACGGCGGCAAGGCAGGCGACCGGGATGACCAGGGTTGCGCTGGGGGGCATGGCGGGTTCGTGACTGGCCGGCGCTTTGAGCAGGCGGCGGCGGGCGCCGTCGGCTTCCACCATCAGGACGTCGGCGCCTGACGATTCCAACAGTTCGGGCGCGAGATCAGGCGGGATGCCGTTGTAGCGCCGCGGCGTAGGCGCGGCGGTGACAACGGTAATGACGGGGTGCGCGTCCAGCGCTGGCGGCAGCTCGGCGCGCCAGCGGTCGGGCGGTGAGATCAGCAGCCGGGGCGCGCGGGCCATCGAGGGCCGGTGGATGGTGGTGGACTTGGTTGTGACGACTCGCAGGCCGCGCTCCGCCAACGCGTTGGCCAGGGCGAACATGGTTGTGGTTTTGCCGCCAGCGCCCACGATGGCGACGATGTCGCCAGGCCCGGCGATTTCCGCCAGCGAGCAGTTGGAGGCGCCCTGCGAGGTCACGAGCCCGATCTCATCAGTATGCTCCCGGCGTCACGCCGAGCACCGGGCGACTGTTGTACAAGCGCCGCGCGTACACTGCGGGCGGGTTTCCATGAACAGGGGTTGTGCATGCCCTGCGCGTTGATTACGGGCATTACCGGCCAGGATGGCTCATATCTAGCGGAGTTCCTGCTGGAGAAGGGATACAGAGTCGTCGGCGTCGTCCGTCGCACAAGTACCGAGAACAACGGTCGAATCCAGCATCTGCAGGACGAACTGGTGCTCGAACCGGGCGATCTGCACGATCAGTACTCGCTGATCGAGATCATGCAACGGCACCGGCCGGACGAGGTGTACAACCTGGCGGCCCAGTCGTTCGTGGCCGCCTCGTGGCGGCAGCCCGTGCTCACCGGCGAGGTCTCGGCGCTGGGCGCGACCCGGGTGCTGGAAGCCATTCGTGCGGTGGATCCGACGATCAAGTTTTACCAGGCCTCAAGCAGCGAGATGTTCGGCCAGGTGCAGGAATGGCCGCAGAGCGAATCCACGCCGTTCTACCCGCGCAGCCCCTATGGGGTGGCCAAGCTCTACGCTCACTGGATTACGGTCAACTATCGGGAAAGCTACGGGATGTTCGCCTGCTCGGGCATTTGCTTCAACCACGAGTCCCCGCGGCGCGGGCTTGAGTTCGTAACACGGAAACTCAGCTATTCGGCGGCGCGGGTGTATCACGAGGTGGTGCAGTCGGTGCCGTTTGGCGATTTGTCGACCCGCCGCGACTGGGGATACGCGCCGGACTTCGTGCGGGGCATGTGGTTGATGCTCCAGCAGGACGAGCCGCGCGACTATGTGCTGGCCACAGGCGAGACCCACTCGGGCCACGAGTTTGCCGAGTTGGCGTTCGGTCACCTTGGATTGAACGCCCAGGACCACATCACCGTCAGCGAGGACCTGTTGCGGCCGGCGGAAGTGCATCGGCTGATCGGTGATCCCTCGGCGATCCGCCGGGACCTGGGCTGGCAACCGTCAGTCACGTTCGAGGAACTGGTCCGCATCATGGTGGACGCCGACATGGACCTCGTGGCCAACGAGATCGCGCATGCGGAAATAGCCGCCAGCCGCAGCGCGGGTTAGGTCCGGCGCGAAGGGTGACGGGTTTGGTCCTCGTTACCGGAGCGACCGGCTTCATAGGTTCGTACGCGGTGGCGGCATTTCAAGACGCCGGACGCGAAGTGGTAGGGACCTCGTTCTGCGGTGACGTCGAACGAGGCCTCGTGGCGCTCGATCTGCGAAATGCAGGGCAGGTTGAGAGCGCGGTGGCGCGCATTCGTCCGTCTGTTGTCGTGCATCTGGCGGCCATGGCCAATCCGGGCGCAGCGCAGGCGGATCCGGCGCGGGCGTACGACGTGAACGTGCTTGGGCAGCTGCGACTGATCCAGGCGCTGCTGCGGCACGCGCCCGAGGCTCGCCTCGTGGCCATGAGCAGCGCCGAAATCTACGGCCGGATTGAGACTGGCGAGCTCGTCGACGAGGAAGCGCCGTTGCGGCCGGCCTCCGTGTATGCGGCCACCAAGGCGGCGGCGGATCTGCAGGCGCTGCAATACCATCTGTCCGATGGATTGGACGTGGTGAGGTTGCGCTTGTTCGGAAGTGTGGGGCCGGGACGTTCGGCCGACTATTTTCCGGGCCGCCAGGTGCATGCCGTGGCGGCCATTCTGGACGGACGGGCCGAGCCGGTTGTGCCGACCTTCAGCCTGGCGGGGGCCCGCGACTACGTGGACGTGCGCGATGTCGCGCAAGCCATCGTGGCGGCGGCCGAGCGGGGACGAACCGGCGCCGTCTATAACGTGGCGACGGGACGCGCCTGGCCGCTTCGACAGATCGTGGAGCGCTTGATTGCGATCGGCGGCATCCACGCCGAGATCCACGAAGAGCGCCAATTGCCGCCCGGACGCCAAGGCGCCGTTGTGGCCGGCGACGCCACCCGGCTGCGAACCGACATTGGCTGGCAACCGCGAATCACCATGGACCAATCTCTGCGCGACGCATTGGCCCACGCTCGCCAAGCAGCGGCGGCGGAGGCCTAGGATGCCGGCTCCGACCGAAACACCCATCAAGTTCGGTACTGACGGCTGGCGCGCTGTGATCGGCGGCGACTACACATTCCGCAACGTCGGCCGCGTAGCGCAGGGGTTTGCCACGTTCGTGCGCCGCAACTGGCGCTGGGAAAACGGGATCGTGGTCGGCTATGACCGCCGCTTCGGTTCCGAGCGCTTTGCTCCGCACGTGGCGTCCGTGCTGGCCGGGAACAGTATTCCCGTGCATCTTGTCGACGCACCATGCCCGACGCCGGTGGCGGCGTTCAGTACCGCCGACCTGCGAGCGGCCGGTGCGGTGATGATTACCGCCAGCCACAATCCGCCGGCGGACAACGGGTTCAAGGTCCGCACGGCCACGGGGGCGGCCGTGGACCCGGATGCCCTGGCCCAGATCGAGGAAGCCGTGGCGGCCGTCGACGGCGATGCCGTCGGCTACCTGGACTCGGCCACGGCCGAGCGGGCCGGCCTGCTGCGCGAGTTCAGTCCGGATTCCGCTTATCTCGACCACGTGGCCAACCTGGTGGACCTGCACGCCCTGCGCGCCCGCGACATGCGTGTGGTGGTGGACGCCATGTACGGCTCGGCTGCCGGCTGGCTGCCTCGCATCCTGGCGGGCGGTCGCCTCGACGTCACCGAAATCCACAGCGAGTGGAATCCACGCTTCCCCGGTCTTGCTCGCCCCGAACCAATCCCCCCGCAGACGGACCAAGCCGCCTCCGCGGTTTGCGACACGTCGGCCGCGGTGGGCATCGTGACCGACGGCGACGGCGACCGGCTGGGCGTCGTGGACGAACACGGCGAATTCGTTGATCAACTGCGCACGATCGGCCTGCTGGCCTACTACTTCCTGGAGCACACAGGATCGCGGCAGCCGCTGGTGAAGACGCTGACGACTTCGTCGATGCTGGAGCGCCTGGGCCAGCAATACGACGTACACGTCGAGGAAGTCGGCGTCGGCATGAAATTCGTTGCGCCGGCAATGCGCGAGTTCAACGCCGTGATGGGCGGCGAAGAGAGCGGCGGGTACGTGTTCCAGCCGCACATGCCGGAGCGGGACGGCGTCGTGGCCGGGCTCTATTTCCTGGACCTGATGGCGCGCGAAGGCAAGACACCGGCCGAATTGGTGGCGCTGCTATTTGAAAAGCTGGGACGCGAATATCACTACGCCCGGCACGACCTGGAGTTCCCCGCCGAGGCCCGAGCGGAAATCGAGGCCCGGGTGCAGGCGTGGCTGCCGGACGCCATTGACGGATCGCGCGTCTTGCGGCGCAACGAGATGGACGGCTTCAAGTACTGCCTGGCGGATGAGAGCTGGCTACTGATTCGCTTCTCAGGCACCGAGCCATTGCTGCGGATCTACACGGAAACCACGTCGCCGGAGCGCGTGGCCACGCTGCTGGATATTGGCGCGCGCGCCGCCGGAGTCGAAGTCCCCGACGCATGACCGATCAGGCCGTGACCATCGTGAAAAAGCCCTGGGGCCGCGAGGTCATCTACGCGTCCACCGAGCTGTACATCGGCAAGATCATCGAGATCAACGCCGGCGCGCGGTTGAGCCTGCAGTACCACGAAGCCAAGGACGAGACGATCTACGTGCTTGACGGGCAGCTGCGGCTAGTGATCGGCGACTCGGCCGATGCGCTGGAAACGCGCGACCTGGACGAGGGCGCCAGCGTGCGCGTGCAAACGGGCAAGGTGCACCGATACGAGGCGCCGCACGGGGACGTGCGCGTGCTGGAAGTCTCCACACCCCACCCTGACGACGTGGTGCGGCTGGTCGACGACTACGGGCGCGAGGGTACGTCGGCGCCCTGACGTTCGGCGCGGGCTGCCGCCGCGCGCCTGTGATGGGCTAGTGCGATCGCCTCCGCCACAAGGTAGACGGCGGCAACGGCCGTGCCGACCAGCAGTACGGTGAGGACGGAGCGCGGCGAGTCGTGCGCGAAGGCGTAGCCGGCGACCGTTGCGACCAAGATGACGGCCAGACCGATCCAGACGCGCAGGTGTCCAGCGCCAATGTGCAGGCTGGCGGTTACCGCGGCGATGGCCAGAAGCGCGGCGGCCGCAACGTAGCGGGGAAGCAATTCGACGTAAGGCGGATAGCGGTCGCCGAAGATCAGGCCGTATACGCCTTCCGGCCAGACGAGGATGATGAGCGCGCACGCGCCGGAAACCGTGGCCATCAGCAGGAGGCTCGCCAGGTAGGCGCGGATGACGCCCGCGCCGGCGGCAGCTCGCCAGACGACGAACGGCAAGAGCACGATCCCAACCATCATGCCGCTCCAGAAGACGATGCGTCCGATTAGCGCGAGGGCCGCATAGGCGGCGGCTTCAGCCGGGCTGAAGTAGGCCTTCACGGCCAGCACATCCACATGCAGCAGGCCAGCCAGGGCAAAGAGGATCAGTGCGACACGAACATGATCCGAGATTCGCAGCGGCGACGATTCCTTCTCGGCGGGAACGTCAGGCTGATTCAAGACCCGTCGGGCACTCAGCCAGCCAAAGACGATGCCACCGAACGCGGACGCCGGGCTCGCCAGCAGGGCGCCGGTGGCCCCTCCGCCGGTCAGCACGGTGACGGCGCCAACGACCAGCCGCCCCAGCCCGTGCGCGGCCAGGGCGAAGCCGAGACCGACGAATTCACGCGCGCCCTGGGTTATGCCGCGCGCCACCGGCTCGAACGTCAGGGCGCCCGCGGCGACTCCGGCCACCACCACCGGCCATGGCGATGTCAGTTGCAGCGCGGACTGAATGAGCGGCGACAGCGCCCCGATACCGAGCATCAGGATGAGGGAAACGAGGCCGGTGCGGCGGACGATCGTTCGCGTGTCGGCACGCAATTCGTTCAGGCGGCCCAGCGCGACAAGTTCGGCAGCGCGGCGCGCCACCAGCGTCTGCACGACCTGGGCCGGGGTTACCAGCAGGGACAGCGCGCCGAGCACCGCAAAGGCCTCAGCGTAGGCGCGCGGCTCAAGTCCGCGGGCCATGATGAGTTGAAACGCAGAGGTTGCGGCGCTCCCGAGCAGGAGAAACGGCGCCAGTTGGCCGTTGTCGCGCAGGATCGTCCGAACGATGCGCGGGGCCGACGCCGAAGCGTCAACCCGAGAGGTGTCGAAGCTGGTGTTCAGTCCTTGTAGTCGTCCCGGGCCGGGCTCCAGGCCTCAATCAGAAAGCATCGGCTGGTGGCGGTTGCCTCGTGGGGTACGCCGGACGGAATACACCAGCAATCGCCGGGTTTGATGGAATGCACGCCCTCGCCAATTGTGAGGTCGAATGTGCCCTCGATGCAGTAGCCGACCTGTTCGTACACGTGGTCGTGCAAGGGCACCACGCCGCCTTCCTCGAGGAGAATCTCAGCCACCAGCATCGTCTCGCCCCAAAGCAGCGTGCGCCGGCGCACGCCCGGCATCATGTCGGCAAAGGGTCGGTCGGCATTCGAGACTATTGGCATGATCAGTCTCCCTGTCAGTCACAGCTGGCGCATTGTCGCAAGCCGCGCGGTTCCGGTGCGTCAATTGATTGGCGGGCGGCCGACGGCCTGACGAATCAACGCCAAGCTGGGTTCCTCGCCCCGCACCTGGAGTGGGGGCCAGTCACCCTTGAGGCCGGTTTCGGACGAGATGCAGACGATTTCGGCGTCAGGGTCGATCAGACCCTCCTGCGCCAATCGAGCCGTGACGGCCAGGGGAACGGCGCCGGTCGGACCAACCCAGAGGCCCTCGACCTGCGCCAGCCGGCGCTGCATGTCAAGGGTCTCCTCGTCAGAGACGTCCCCGGCGAGCCCGTCCTGTTCGCGGATGCGGCGCAGGGTGAGCCGGCCCTTGGCGCCCATGTCGCCCACGGCGGTGCCTTCGGCCACGGTGTAGCCAATCGTTTTCGCCCGTAGCTCATCGTCGGTCCGCCAGGCTTCGGCGATGGTGTTGGCCTCGCTGGACTGCGCGGAGACCGGCCGCGGCGGCTTCTCGATGCGGCCCGTGGCGGCCAGCGCCGCCCACGCGCGTTGCCCGGCCAGCAACGTTTCGCCCATCCCAACCGGATACACCATCAGGTCGGGCGCGCGCCCAAGCTGCTCATACGTCTCCAAGGCTATGGACTTCTTGCCCTCCTGCTTGAACGGGTTGCGGGTGGCGCCGCCGTCGAAGAACCAGCGACGATCCACGGCGGTGTCAAAGTGCCGGATCATGTCATCGTAGACGCCCTCGTACCAGATCACGTCGCTGGCGACCCCCGCGATGTGGGCCATTTTGGCGGCGGTGCTCTGCGTGTAACAGCAGACCAGGCCGCGCAGGCCGGCCCGGGCGGCGTACGTGGCAATGGACGACGCGGCATTGCCCGTCGACACCACGCCAATGGTGTTGAATCCGTATTGGCGAGCGCAGGACACGGCCGTCTGGCTGGAGCGGTCCTTGACGGTTCCGGTGGGGTTGGAACCGTCGAACTTGATCCAGAGACGGTGAAGGCCGAGTTCGGCGCCCAGGCGTGGAATCGGGAACAGCGGCGACGGCTGTTCGCCCAGGGTTACGAAGTCTGCGGCGTCCTGCACGGGCATCCAGGCCGCGTAGCGCCAGACGCCGGTTCGCCGGGGCTGAACCAGCGGCTCCTCGGTCAGCCGCTGCAGGTCGTATTGGATCTCCAGCAGACCGCCGCAGGCCGCACAGCCCAGGCGGTATTCCAGCGCGTGGGACTGCCCACAGTCGACGCAGCGCAGGCTGGTTGCGGCGGATTCGGAGCGCACGGGTCCGGTCGATGAAGTGCAAGAAGCGTCAGGGTACCGCCCCGGATATGTCCAACGCCTCGCCAGGGGACCGGCGAGGCGTTGGAACCCGTGGGAGCGCCCCGGGTTAGTTCAGGCTGGGCGTCACAATCCCTGCACGCCGGCGGGCGCACGCGGCGCATTGGCTGGTACCCGGCAAGAGATCGAGGCGCAGCGGCTCAATCTGGCCGCCGCAGTCCTGGCACTGGCCTGGGCTCGCGCCGCTTGGCAACGCTCCCAGCACGTCCTGGATGGCCATGTGCAGGTCGCGAGCGGATGCCTCGTGCGCGCTATCGGCTAATCCGTCGATTTGTGTTTCGCTCATGGACACACCTGTGTGGCCGAGGGCGGGCGGGCCGATCGCGCGGCCCGCCCGCTCGGTCGCCGAGTCCTAGGCGGACTCGATGGCAATCGTGGCGGCCCGGGCCTCCTCGGCCTTCGGGATGCGCACCGTCAGAACGCCTTGCTCGTAACGAGCGTCCGCGCCGGCCGCCGTGGTGCGCACCGGCAGGGGGACGCGGCGGTAGAAGCGGCCCGCGCGCCGCTCACGCACGTGATACCGGCTGCCCTCGCTCGTGCTCGGCTGCGAACCGTCGTCCTGCGCGCCCTGGATGATCAGGTCGCCGTCGGCGGTCATCACCTCAATCTCGTCGGGCTGGAACCCCGGCACCGACGCCCGCACCACAACCGCCACGTCCGTCTCCTCAATGTCCACCGGCGGCAGCCAGCCGGGGCTGTCCTGGAAAGCCAGCCGGAACGGCCGGGCAAACCACTCGTCATCAAAGAAGCGGGGCGCGAACGCCTGGCGGCGAGCCTGCGGCCGCCAACTTCGAATGGCAAAGGTCATCTGTGAGCCTCCATAATGCTCAGTCCATTGCTGACGCTTGAATCATAAGACTTGAGTCTATTCATGTCAAGTTCTAAGTGCAGAATATCTGCGTGTCGTTCGCGCAAGTCTGGCGGGCGGCGCGCGCAAGGCACTCGACGATCCGGGTAGCATCGCGACTGCGTCAGGCGGGAAGCGGAGCTTCGGTCAGAAGCCGGCGGGCGCGTCCAATCCCAGCCGATCCGCCATTCCGGCCAGCGGCTCGATCACGCTGGCCGGGTAGGCGATGCCGTTGGCGACCCGATCATCGAACAGCTCCCACTCGGGCTGCCCGGGCATCTGCACCATGTCGAAGCCGGCCGCGGGCGGAAGCGCGTTCACGGCCCGGCTCTGCGCGTCCATGGCCGTACGGAAGTCGTCCGGAGGCAGGAACGCACCGACGTCAATGGTCAGGAAGAACAGGCTCCCCCGCGGCACCCGACTCTCAGGATCGAGCGCGCCCTTTATCAGGGTGGCCCCGTCGCCGGAGAGCACGCCGGCCATCAGGTCATGAACCAGCCCGATGCCGTAGCCCTTCGGGCCGCCGGCAGGCAGCACGTAGGCAAGCTTGGAGGCGTCGGTGGTTGGATTGCCTTCGCTATCGGTCGCGACGCCCTCGGGCAGGGCGCCGGTGGTCGCTCCCACCATGTGCAGCTTGTTGAGGGCGTACGCGCCCGACGCCATGTCGAGCACGACGGGATGCTCCCCGTGGGTGGGGAAAGCCCAGGCCAGGGGCGTGTTGCCGGTGGCGGGCTGCCGGCTGCCCGTAGCGAGCATGCAGGGACCGGCCATGTTGCTGGCCGCATGTCCAATCAGACCGGCGGCCGCCGCCAGCAGCGCCCAGTAGGCGGCGGCTCCAAAGTGGCCGGTATTCGACGCGACGGCCACGCCCACGCCGCGGTCATGCGCGATCTCAATGGCAGCCTGCATGCCAGCCCGGGCGCCCAGCTGTCCCAGGGAGCGGTCGCCGGTCACACGGGCGGCGCCGTACGAGTGGTCGACGCGAATGTTGGGTTTCGGGTTGATCGCCCCGGCTTGCAGGCCCTCCGTGTAGGCGGCGAGCAATCGCGTCCCGTGGGAAAACACCCCACGCAGGTCGCAGTGAACCAGCGTCTCCACCACAAATGCCGCGTCGTCGCGTGGCACACCAGTTGCCGCGAGCGCGTTCGTTCCGAAGGCGCGCATCGTGCCAGCGGGCACCCGCACGTCACCGATGTCGTAGCGCAGCCGGTCGCTCATGCGTCCCACTCCGGCTCGACGTCGTAGGCGCGACCGGTCTCGGCCACGGCGTCAAGCAGTCCGCTGGGATAGCCGATGCCGTGGTCATAGGCGTCGGCGCGCTTGAGCCACTCGGGTTCGCCGGGGACCAGCACCCGGTCGAATCCCTCCGCCGGGCGCAGCGCGTGAATCGCGTCAATCGTCTCATCCATGTCCGCCACGAATTCGGCCAGGGGACGAAAGGCCTCGACGCGAATGGCCACGAAGACCTGGCCAACCGTCCCCATGTGGTCGGGGGTCCGATTCACCGCGGCCGTGGCCCCGCCCAGGATGCCCGAGAGTGTCTCCATAACGATGCCGAGGCCGAAGCCCTTGGGTCCTGCAAAGGGGTTGAGCCAGACGAGCTGGTTTGGGTCGGTGGTGGGGTTGCCGTCGGCGTCCACGCCAACATCCGACGGAATGGACTGGCCGGTGGCGGCCGCGACACGAACTTTGCCCAGGGCCGAAAACCCCACCGCCATATCGGCCACGACCGGGTAGTTCCTGCCGGCCGGGAGCGCCCAGGCGATGGGCCCGTTGGTCAGCGCCGGGGTGCGGCTCCCAAACGCCAGGACGCCGGAGGCGCCGCCGCCGCTGCTCGTGACGAAGGCAACGCAGCCGGCCGCCACGGCCTGCAACGCCCAATGCGCCGCCGGCCCGAAGTGACGACCGTTGTGAACGCAGACCATGCCGGCCGCGCCATCGTCTGCCAGGTCAATGGCTCGCTGCATCCCGGCCTGCGCCGACACGGCGCCGGGCGCGCCGCCGGCATCGAGTGCGGCTGTTGCCGGCCGCTCGTGAAGCGTCTTGATTTCCGCGTCAGGCAACACAAGTCCTGAGCGGATTTCAGCCGTGTAGGGCGTGACCCTGGTGACGCCGTGGGAAAACACGCCGCGGGCGTCGGCTTCCACCAGCACCTCGGCAATCAGGGTGGCCCGGTCCATCGGCACCCCGGCCGCATGCAACACGCTCGTCGTGAACGCGCGCATGCGGTCCACCGCAATCCGCTGACCAACGGCGGCCTGCGCGAAATCAGCGCTCATGGGTTGGCCGCGATGGACGCCCTGATCGATTCGCCCAGCACTCTCACGCCGGTGCGAATCTCGTCGTGCGGGGCATGGCTGAAGGCCAGTCGAATCGCGCCGAGGCCGTCGCCATCGACCCGGAATACCGACCCGCTGCGGACGAGCACGCGTGACTGCTCGCAGCGCTGCATCACGTCGTTCAGCAACTCGGGTCGTCGCAACGTGAGCCAGACGAAGAAGCCGCCGTTCGGCCGCTTCCAGGTCGCCAGGTCGCCCACCTGCGCATCCAGCGCCGCGAGCATGATGTCGCGCCGTTCGCGATAGATGTCCTGCAGGCGCGCAATCTGCTCTTCCATGTGCTCGCGCATGAACTCCGATGCCAGGGCGGACGCAAACGGACTGGTGCCGCCGTCGGTCTTGAGCGGGAGGATTCGGTCCGTCAGCGGGGCTGCGGTGAGGATCCAGCCCAGCCGGATCCCCGCCCCGAGAATCTTGGAGAACGTGCCGGCGCGGGTGACCAGGCCGCTGCCGCCGTCCAGTTCGTACATGGACGCTGGCCGGTCGCCGTCGTAATGCAGTTCGTAGTAGGCGTCGTCTTCAAAGACCGGTACCCCGTGCCGGTGACAGATTTCCAGCACTTCCAGGCGCCGCTCGCGGGTGATGGTGTTGCCCATTGGGTTCTGGAAGGTGGGAATCGTGTAGAAGATGGCCGGTTGCTGCGTCGCGAAGAGTTCGTCCAGCGCCTCCGGCTTCGGGCCCTGGGCGTCCCAGGCCACGTGCGCGCCGTGGTCGCTGACGCGCCGCACGAACAGCGCCCCGAACGAGGCATGGTCCAGGGCAATGAGCTGATCGCGGTTGACGAACGTGCGCAGCACCATGTCGATGGCCTGGCCGGACCCGTTGGTAATCACGATTTGGTCGCGGTCGACCTCAAGTCCCTCGAAGACCCGCAGCTTTTCGCGAACGACGTCAATCAGTTCCAGGCTGCCCTTCCGCCGGCCATAAAGGAGGGCCGGATAGTTCTCGGGCAGGGCGTTGCGGGCGGCCTCAACCATGTAGTCGAGCGGGAGGGCCTCGTTGGCGGGCTGGCCGACCAGCAGATCCGCCACGATGTCGTCAGGTGCGCCGGAAGCCGAGACCATCGTGCCCGGGGCGGCGCGCCGACGAGCCTCGTCACTCAGGCAGCATTCGAAGTCGAAAATGTCAGCCACGGCGCCGTCGCAGTGCGAGGGGCGGCTAATAGATGCCGCCCCCCTCCATATAGTCTTCCTCGGGTTTCGTGGCCACCGGAATTGGCCGGTTTTCGCACACGATGGCTTCGGTTGTCAGCGTCATGATGCCGACGCTCACCGCGGCCCGAATGGCCGCGATTTCGATGGCCGTCGGATCGATGATGCCGCGCTCGTACAGGTCGGTGTAGTCGCCGTGGACGGCGTCCCAGCCGTGCCAGTCGGGCAACTTGCGGACGCGGTTGACGGTAACCGAGGGGTTCACGCCGGAATTCCGGGCGATGCGCCGCATCGGTGATTCCAGCGCGTCGACGAGAATGCGCGCGCCGACCGCCGCGTCGCCGGTGAGTTCGTCCGCCACCGCCTGCGCCGCCGCCTGCGCCCGCAGCAGCGACGTGCCGCCGCCCGGGACGATGCCCTCGCGCAGGGCCACCTTCACGGCCCCCACGGCGTCGTCGGCCTTGTCCTTCAGGTGGTTGATTTCCTGCTCGGTGACGCCGCCCACCGCCACGATCCCCACCGCCCCGCCAAGGCGGGCAATGCGGCGCTCGAGTTTCTTGACGAAATTCGGGTTGGTCTCTTCTTCCAGCTGCGCGCGCAACTGGTTCTGCCGGTCCTGGATGTCGGCCTCGTGGCCGGCGCCCTCCAGGACGATGGTGGCTTCGCGGTTGGCCACGATTCGCTTACAGAAACCCAGCCACTCCAGCGGGACATCCTGCCAGCGGATTCCCAGGCTCTCCGACACCACCGTGGCGCCCGTGAGCACGGCCATGTCCTCCAGGAGCTCGCGCATCTCGTCGCCAAAGGAGGGCGACTGAATGGCCACCACGTTCAGGTTGCCGCGCAGCTTGTTCTGCAGCACGAACGTCAGGGCGTCGTGCCTGAGGATGTTGGAAACCAGGAGCAGGTTGCGGTTATCGCTGGTCGCGACCTTGTCCAGAATGTTGGTGAGTTGATCGGCGGTCGTGAGATTCTGGTCGGTCAGCAGGACCCTGGCATTCTCCAGCGAGCCCTGCATCTTGTGCGTATCGGTGACGAAGTAGGGCGAGATCCAACCCTTGTCGATCTGCATACCCTCGACGTAGCGCGGTTCCAGGCGCTTGCCCCAGCGGTGATAGTCGACCGTGACCAGGCCGTCGCGCCCCACCCGGCTCATGATTTCGCCGACGATTCGGCCAAGTTCGATGTCGTCGCCCGAGATCGTGGCGACGTGGCGAATCTCCTCCGTGCTCTCCACCGGCCGGGCTAGGTCTCGCAGTCGCTTGATGGCGGCGTCCTGGGCCTGCCACATGCCCTCCCGCAAGAGCATCGCGTTCGCGCCCGCCGCGATGTTGTACAGGCCCCGGTGCACGATGGCCTGCGCCAGCACGGTGGCGGTGGTGGTCCCGTCCTCCGTCATTGAGTTGGTTTTGGCGGCCGCCTCCTTCATGATCTGGATGCCCAGATCGAGAAGCACGTTGTTTACCCGCTCGATCTCGTTCGCGACCGTGACGCCGTCATTCGTGATCTGCGGGGGGCGGAGCGTTCGCGCAAACGCCACATTCCGGCCACGAGGCCCGAGCGTCGACCCTACCGTGTTGGCAACGATGTCGATGCCGGCACGCAGCGTCTCGCGGGCCTCGTGACCGAAGCGAACTTCCTTCTTCTCGGGCGGGGGAAGCTTGTCCCCAATCGTGCCCGGAATATGGGGCAAGGCGGCTCGCTAGCTGATGATGGCGAGGACGTCGCGCTCGCTGACGATCAGGTAGTCCTCGTCGTCCAAGCGCAACTCGGTTCCGGCGTACTTGGCGTAGAGAACCTTGTCGCCTTCCTTGATTTCCAGCGGAATCGTCGTGCCCTCGTCGTTCACTCGACCGGACCCAACAGCCAGCACGGTGCCTTCCTGCGGCTTTTCCTTCGCCGTGTCGGGCAACACCAATCCGCTCGCGGTGGTGGTTTCTCGGTCTTCCGGCTGAATCAGCACGCGGTCGCCCAGCGGCTTGACCTTGGTCGCAACCGTGGCCATGCAATCTCCTCCGTGGCAGTCCGACGCGAGACTGAACGTCTGCGTCGAGGATAGGTGGTAGCTGCCGAGTCGTCAGGGGCAGCAACAAGACATGATAGCCGATGCCGTCGCTAGCGCCGCATCGGACGCGCACGCTCGGCTGGCCGATAGTACCCTACCGCCGCTCCTGCCGCAGCGGGTTCGCGTAGCATGCGGCGTACCTTCCAGCCACGCGTGCCCGGGGAGTTGGTGTGATCGCTACGCATGACTCGACCACCCCGCCCACCCCCTTCCACCTGCTCATTCGCGGCGGCACCGTCATCGATCCGCAAGCGGGGCCTCCGCATACGGCCGACGTTGGCGTCAAGGACGGCCGCATCGCGGCCGTTGGCCCGGACTTGCGCGGGGACGCCGACGAAATTGTCGACGCCCGTGGCGCTTACGTCGTGCCCGGCCTCGTCGACTTTCACGTTCACGTGTACTGGGGCGCGACGATCTGGGGCCTGGAGGCTGACAAGATCGGCGCCGCCGGCGGAACCACCGCGTTCCTCGACACCGGTAGCGCCGGCGCCACCACCCTGGCGGGACTGCGCCGCTATGTGATCGAGCCCTCACAAACCCGCATCCGCGCGCTTGTGCACATCTGTACCGCCGGACTCGTGACAACTCTGGGCGAACTGCGCGACCCGCGCTACCTGGACGTTGATGGCACCGTCCGTGCAATTGATCAGAATCGGGACATCGCGCCGGGCGTCAAGATTCGGTACTCCGACACGATCGTCGGCCAGGGCGACCAGGCCAGGGCCGCGCTCGACGCGGCCATCGAGGCCGCGGCACAGGCCGGCGTCTGGCTGATGGTGCATATCGGCTTCACGCCGGAACCCATCCCGGACATCCTGGGTCGCCTTCGGCCCGGCGATGTCATCACCCACAGCTACACCCCCTTGGCCGGCGGGCTGGTGGACCTGAGCGCCCGACAAATGCTGCCGGCCGTGATCGCGGCACGGGACGCCGGCATCGAGTTCGACATCGGCCACGGCAAGAGCAGTTTTGGCTGGCACACGGCCCAGGCCGCCCTGGACTCGGGCTTCCCCCCGGACTACATCAGTTCGGACCTGCACCGCGGCTGCGTGCACGGCCCCGCCTTCAGCCTCCCCAATGTGATGACCAAGTTCTGGCTGCTGGGGATGCCCCTGGAAGAGATCGTCGCGCGCTGCACCATCGCGCCGGCCAGCAAGCTCGGCCTCGACGCCGGCACCCTGCGCGTCGGCGCTGAGGCTGACATCGCGGTACTGGCGGTTGACGAAGGTCCGGTCACGCTGGTTGATTGCACGGGCGAGAAACGAACCTGGGACCGCCAGTTGCGGGCCGCCCACACCTTCCGCGCTGGGGTTCGCTTGGATCCCAAGGTGCTTGGACCCTCGGAGGAGTTGCCGGTCGAACTCTCGTCGCGCCCGATGACAAGCAGTTCCGGCAATTCAACCTAGATCCTGCTCACACCGGCGCGCCGTGCCAGACTGGCCAAACCGCGATTGGAGCGCACATGTCAACGCAGCCACCGATCCCCGCGCCGGAGTTTCCCGCAGGACTGGAATGGGCCAATACGCGGCGGCCGGTTCGCATGGCGGACCTGCAGGGCCGGCTGGTGATCCTGGACTTCTGGACGTTCTGCTGAATTAACTGCCTGCAGCTATTTCCGCAGTTGCGGAAACTCGAGGAAAAGCACGGTCCGGCGCTGGCGGTGGTGGGAGTGCACACGCCGAAGTTCCCGGCGGAGCGCGAGACGTTCAACGTGCGCTACGCGGCGCGGCGGCACCGCCTGGAGCACCCGGTCGTGAACGACCGGGATTTCCAGATCTGGCAGACGTACGGGGTGCGGGCGTGGCCGACGATGGTGTTTGTGGATCCGCTGGGGCACGTGATCGGGTTTCATTCGGGCGAGGCGCCATTCGAGGCGCTGGACCGGGCCGTGACGCGCATCCTGAACGAGCATCGGCCGAACGGCGTGGTGACGGACGCGCCGCTGGACGTGATGGAACAGGCGCCGGACTCGGACACGGGGCTGGCGTTTCCAGGGAAGGTGCTGGCGACCGCGGACCGCCTGTTCATTGCGGATTCGGGGCATCACCGGGTTATCGAAACGGACCACGACGGCGCGGTGCGGCGGGTGTTTGGGTCGTCGGAGGAGGGGCATCGAGACGGAGCGGCCTCCGATGCGCGGTTTACGTATCCGCAGGGGGTGGCGGTGGTTGGCGACGACTTATATGTGGCCGATACGGAGAACCATCGGATTCGGCGGATAGACCTTGGGTCGGGCGGGGTGTCGACGGTGGCGGGAACGGGGGCGCGCGGGTATCCGGCGCCGGGGTCGCATCCGGCGCTGGCGGCGGAGCTGGCCTCGCCGTGGGACCTGGCGTGGCACGAGGGGCGGCTGTTCATTGCGATGGCGGGGATGCACCAGGTGTGGGTGATGGATCCGCCGGACGGGGTGGTTGGGCCGTATGCGGGGTCGGGGATCGAGAACCTGCAGGACGGGCCGCTGGACACGGCGCAGCTGGCGCAACCGAGCGGGCTGGCGGTGCACGGCGACCGGCTGCTGGTGGCGGATAGCGAAACGAGCGCGATTCGAACGCTGCCGCTGGACGGGCGCGGAGACGCGCGGACGATTGCGGGGGTTGGATTGTTCGACTTCGGGGATGAGGACGGGCAGGGGACATCGATTCGACTTCAGCACCCGTTGGGGGTGGCGGCGGGGACCGAGGGCGTGTTTATCGCGGATACGTACAACAACAAGATCAAGGTGGTGGATCCGGTCCAGCGGCTGATCACGTCGTTTGCCGGGGATACGGAGCACGGGGATGCGGACGGCGGGCTGGCAGAGGCGCGGTTTCATGAGCCGGGCGGGGTGTCGCTGGCGGACGGGGTGTTGTTTGTGGCGGATACGAACAATCACGTGGTGCGGCGGGTGGAGTTGGCTGCCCAGACCGTCAGCACGGTGGAGTTGAGCGGCCTCTAGACAGATCAACCTGGGGCTCGCCAGCGGCCAAGAAGCTATCGCGTGTCGCCCCTGCTGCGTCTATTCTTGAGCGGTCGATGCCGACACCCTGAGGACTACTACGAATGTTCGCGACGTTTGGACGGACGTGGCAGCTCACGAAGATGAGCTGGGGCGTGTTGCAGAGCGATCGGAAGCTGATCGCGTTTCCGATCATGTCGGGCGTGGCGCTGGTGATCCTGGCGGCGCTGTTGACGGGCGTGGGGGCCGGATTCGGCACGTTCGAGCGGCTGGGCGCGGCGGAGACAGCCGGTCTGGCCGAGGCCGACATCGTGCTGCTGGGGATTACGTACTTCCTGCTGGCCTTCGTGATCATCTACTTCAACGCGGCGCTGATTGGGGCCGCGATGGTACGGCTGGCCGGCGGGACGCCGACGCTGGGCGACGGATTCCGGCTGGCGAATTCGCGACTGCCGCAGATCGCCGGCTGGGCGCTGATTTCGGCGACCGTGGGCTTGATCCTGCAGATCCTGCGCAATCAGTCGCGCGATAACTTCCTGGGGCAGATCGCGCTGTCCATCGTCGGCGGCGTGTGGGCCTATTTGACGTTCTTCGTGGTGCCGGTGCTGGTGGCCGAAGAGACGGGGCCGATCACGGCGATCAAGCGCTCGAGCTCCTTGTTCAAGCGGACCTGGGGCGAGCAGGTGGTGGCCAACTTCGGTTTCGGCATCGTTGGATTCCTGGCCGCACTGGTCGGGCTGGTACCCGCAATCCTGATCGCCTCGCTGTCGCCCATGGCAGGCCTGGTGGTTGGTGTGGTGACGGTGGGACTGGCGATTGCCACGGTTTCGACGCTGGAGGCGATCTTCAAGGCTGCCCTGTACGGCTACGTGGCCGACGGACGCGTGGGCGAGGGCTTCGAGCGCTCCACGCTGGAGGGCGCGTACGGACCAGGTCACGGCATGCAGCGCGGCTTCTGAGGGCCGACGAGAGACGTTTGCATAACCCCAGCATGGGTGCCCGGAAGACCCCTCACCGGTTTCGGCCGGGGACGGCCGAACCTGCCTCTCCCCTAGGAGAGGGTGAAGAGCCGCCACGCCTTCGAGCACGAGGGGCGTTGTTCAGAGGTCGCCGATGAGCGGGAGTCACGCCGGAAAGCGTGCGGCGGTGTACGGCGCCAGCAGCGGCATGGGCCGGGCTACGGCCCTGGCGCTGGCGCGGGCCGGGGCGGACGTGGCGGTGCTGGCGCGGACCGAGGATGCGCTGGACGAGGTCGCGAGCGAGATTCGGGGTATCGGGCAAAAGGGTGTGGCGATTCCCGTCGATATCCAGGACGCGGCGGCGGCGCGGGCGTCCGTCGATGGCGTCGTGGAGGCGCTGGGCGGAATTGACATCCTGGTGTACGCCACGGGCTGGAATATCCCGGGGCGGGCGCTGGAGTTGCTGAGTTCATCGGACTGGGAACTGATGCAGCGGACCAACCTGTGGGGGCTGTATGACGTGACGCAGGCGGCCCTGCCGGCGCTGCGGGAATCCCGGGCGCGGGTGGTGGTGATTTCCTCGGCGGCGGTGCAGATGCCCGACATGTCCGGGGTGGCGTACCAGAGCACGAAGCACGGGGAAGCCGGGTTCGTGTACGGGATGATGCACGAGGAAGCCGGGAACGGGATCCGGGCGACGATGATCTTCCCGGGGCTGACCGAGACGCCCATGATCGACCGGCGGCCGGCCCCGACGCCGCCGGAGATGATCGCGAACGCGCTGCAACCGGAAGACGTGGCGGAGGCGGTGCTGTTTGTGACGTCGCTGCCCTCGCGGGCCTACGTGCCTGAGCTGGTCTTGCTGCCGGCGGCGATCCAGCAGCGCTAGTCCGTGAGCGGCCGCCGAGCGGGGCTGCGTATGCTGGCCGGGCGGTCCGAGGTCGAGAGGTTCAGCCATGCCGTACGACCCTTCGCTACACCTGTTTTGTCACCCCTGGGAACTGCAGACGGTGGTGCATATGCGCCGGACCTGGAACCGGCCGGCGCGGGCGCAGATGGATCCGGTGCTGGCGCCGACCGAGCCGTGGGAGGGTACGTCGGTGGCCTGGAGTACGGCGTTCTACGACCAGGAGACGGGGGTCTTCAAGCTCTGGTATGAGGCGTGGAATCCGGATCGCCCGGAGCCGCTGGATACGCCGGTCTGCTATGCCACGTCGACCGATGTCCTCACGTGGGACAAGCCGGAGCTAGGGGAGTTTGAGTGGGACGGGAGCCGGGCGAACAACATCTGCTGGATGATGCGGCGTGAGAGCGCGCCGTGGGACTACCTGGATAGTCCAAGGGTGTTCGTCGATCCGGACGCGCCGGAGGCGGAGCGTTACCGGATGGTCATTTACGCGCGGGTTCAGGCCATTCGGCGGCACGCATTCTTCACGCTTACCAGTGCGGACGGGATGCATTGGACGTGGCGTGACGAGCCGTTCCTGACCGAGAGCGGGGACCGATTTCACTGCATCTACGATGACCGGCGGGGCGAGTATTGGGTCACGTCAAGGCGCGCGCACATCGAACGGGACATCCGTTGGGACCCGCCCGTCCCGCGAATTCGCAGCGTGGAGCGCTGGCGCAGCCCGGACCTGCGTGAGTGGATCGGGCCGGAGATGCTGATGCGGCCGGACGACGCCGATCTGCCGGACACCGAGTTCTACAGCATGTATCCGATGACGGCCGGGAACGGGTACCTAGGCTACCTGGAGTTCTATGACCGGTTCGTGGAGCGCCTGCATACGGAGTTGGTGGTTAGCCGCGACGGGGACCACTGGCAGCGGCTGGAGCGGACGCCGTGGCTGGACCGCGGGACCGAGGGCGCCTGGGATGACATGTGGATATTTCCGGCCAGCAACGACCCGCTGGTGGTGGGGGACCGGATGCTGGTGCCGTTTTGCGGCCGTGGCACGGCGCACGGCGGCCGGCGATACCGGATGCAGCCGGCGCGGTGCCGGATTGGGCTGTTGGAGTTCCAGCGCGATCGCTGGGCGGCGCTGACGGCCGGGCAGGACGGTGGCGAGTTCGTGACCGAGCCGGCGGAAGTAACAGGCGACAGCCTGTGCCTGAACGTGGACGCGGAGTTCGGTGACGTGCGGGTGGCGGTGCTGGACGAGTATGGCGGGGTGCTGGAGGGGTTCGGCCACGCCGAGGCCGTGCCCATTGAACGCGACGCGATCGAGGCATGGGTTTCGTGGGACACGGGCGACTCCCTGGCGGCGTTGCGTGGCCGTCGCGTGCGGCTCCATGTCACGGCGGCGCGGGCCAGTGTGTACGGGTACAGATTCGGCTGAGGGCCTATTGACCAGCCGCCCACTTGCAAACGCCTGAGACAGCGCTAGTCCGCGGACGGCCGAGCGCGGCTGCGTATGCTGGCGGGGCGGTTCGCGGTCGCGAGGTTCAGCCATGCCGTACGACCCTTCGCTGCATCTGTTCTGTCACCCGTGGGAACTGCAAACGGTGGTGCACATGCGCCGGACCTGGAACCGTCCGGCGCGGGTGCAAATGGCGCCGGTGCTGGCGCCGACCGAGCCCTGGGAAGGCACGTCGATCGTGACCTGGGGCACAGCCCACCGCGACCCGGAAACGGGGCTTTTCAAGCTCTGGTACGAGGCCTGGAATGCCGAGCGTCCGCATCCGCTGGTCTCGCTGGTCTGCTACGCGACGTCAACCGACGGCGTGACCTGGGACAAGCCGGACCTGGGGCTCTTCGAGTGGGAGGGCAGCCGCGCGAACAACATCTGTTGGATGATGCGAGAAAGCGCGCCCTGGGACTACCTGGACAGTCCGCAGGTGCTCGTCGATCCGCAGGCTCCGGAGTCGGAGCGCTATCGGATGGTGATTTATGCGCGGGTGGCGGCCATTCGGCGGCACGCGTTCTTCGTATTGACGAGTTCCGACGGGATCCATTGGACGTGGCATGACGAGCCGTTTCTGACCGAGACGGGGGACCGGTTTCACTGCATCTATGACGACCGGCGCGGCGAGTACTGGTTGACCTCGCGACGCGCGGACCTGGACAAGGACTTTGCGGCGGACCCACCGATCCCTCGAATCCGCAGCGTGGAGCGCTGGCGCAGCCCGGACCTGCGCGACTGGTCGGGTCCCGAGATGCTCATGCGGCCGGACGACGCGGACCCGTTGGACACCGAGTTCTACAGCATGTACCAGATGACGGCCGGGAACGGCTACCTGGGGTACCTGGAGTTCTACGACCGGTTCGTGGAGCGCCTGCACACGGAGCTGGTCGTGAGCCGCGACGGGGACCATTGGCAGCGGCTGGAACGGACGCCGTGGCTGGACCGGGGCACCGAGGGCGCCTGGGATGACATGTGGGTGTTCCCGTCCAGCAACGACCCGCTGGTGGTGGGGGACCGGATGCTGGTGCCGTTTGGCGGGCGCGGGACGGCGCACGCCGGACGGCGCTACCGGATGCGGCCGGCGCGCTGCAGCATTGGCCTGCTCGAGTTCGGGCGCGACCGCTGGGCGGCGCTGACGGCGGGGCAGGACGGCGGGGAGTTCGTCACCGAGCCGGCGGAGGTCACCGGCGACCACTTGTGCCTGAACGTGGACGCGGAGTTCGGCGACGTGCGGGTGGCCCTGCTGGGTGAGTATCGCGGGGCGCTGGAGGGATTCGGCCACGACGACGCTGTCCCGATCGAATCCGATGCGATAGCGGCGCCGGTTCGGTGGACATCGGGCAACGCGCTGTCGTCTCTTCGTGGCCGTCGCGTGCGGCTGCACGTCACGGCGGCGCGGGCCAGCGTGTACGGCTACAGGTTCGACTAGCCGGGGATTGCCGAACGGCGTCGATGCCCTAGAATTGGGACGAGTGGCGTTGCGACCTCGCCGGGTAGGCCGGTGGGCGAGGTTCGGCCGCCGGGGAGCGTGCAGCCATATCACGCCGAGCGCTTAACGCCAACAACCGTAGTTCACGACGGGCCTTTCTTGGTCGCCTCTCGGTGGCCATTGGCGCGGCGGTGGGCGCCGGGGCCGGCGTGGTGCGAGCCGATCCGGCGACTCCCGACGTTCCGGTTCCCGCAATCTACCTGCGCGAGACCGGCCATCACCTGGGCGGGCCATTCCTGGCCTGGTGGCTGCAGTACGGTCGTGACGAGGGACTTGGCTGGCCAATAACCGAACAGCTGACGGTCGGTAACCGCCTCATCCAATACTTCGAGCGCGGCGCGCTGGCACTGGCGCCGACCTCGCGCGATCCGCTGGGGGTCGTGCCAGTAAACCTGGGGCGCCCCTACGTAAGTCGTTCGTCCGCGCCACAGCCCGAGGCGGCGTTCGCCCACTTCTTTCCACAGACTGGTCATGGCGTGCACCCCGCGGTGTGGCCGTTTCACCGCGAGAACGGCGGGGTCTACCGATTCGGATATCCCCTGGGACCGGCGGTGGTCGGCGACGGCGGGCTCTGGCAGGTGTTCGAACGAGCGGTGCTGTCCGAGAGCGGCGGCCGCGTGACCGACCTGCGGTTGGGCCTGATGGAAGCAGAGCGACTGCGGCTCCCGACCGGTGCGGTGGATCGGGCACGGCATGCGCCGATCGTGGACCTGGCCGCGCTGGACCCGGTATTCGGACCGCTGGCCGACCGTCACGCCACGGTAGACCTGATGCGGCAGGTCGTGACGTTCTTCGACGGGGACCAGCCGGTACGGATGGCGGCCACGTCAACCGGCATCTATCCAGACTTCACTCCGGCCGGACGCTATCGGGTTTTCGTCCGCGTGCCACGGGCGCGCATGATCTCCAACGGTAGTACCAGCGCCGTCTACGACCTGGACGACGTGCTGCACATCCAGTACTTCACGGAGAACTGGATCGGGTTTCATTACGCCTACTGGCACGGCGAGTTCGGCACGGCGCGGAGCGCGGGCTGCGTGAATCTGCGACTGCACGACTCGCAGTGGGCGTGGGACTTCTGCGACCACGGGACGCGGGTAGTCGTTCACTACTAGGTACGGGCGATCACGCTGGAGGTCGACGTCCGGGATCAGTGGTGTCGCGACCCGCCTATGATGGCGGAACCAGGAAGTCCGACCCATCGGTGAATCCGTGACCGCATCCCGCCAGGGCAACCCACCCACGTCATCCGTGATATTCGTCTGCGTGCACAACGCCGGGCGTAGCAAGATGGCCGCCGGCCTTCTGCGAGCGTCCGGCGGCGGCCGGATCGAGGTCAGCTCGGCTGGCACCGCCCCGGGCGAACGCGTCAATCCCTTGGCGGTTCAGGCTATGCGCGAGATCGGCATTGACATCAGTGCCGCGTCCCCGTCGCGTTTGACGACCGACCACGTCGCCGCGGCCGATGTCTGCATCACCATGGGTTGCGGCGATACCTGCCCGTTGGTGCCAGGGACGGAGTACCGGGACTGGCCGGTGGACGACCCGTCCGGTCAGCCGATCGAGATGGTGCGGCGCGTTCGGGACGACCTTGCGGAACGCGTACAGGCGCTGGTCGCGGAGTTGGCGCCGGATACGGCGGGGTGAGCCGAAACCAACTACTGCTGGGGCTTGCTTCGGCCCTGATCGCGGCGGCCATCGTGGTGCTTGCGATCGATGAGGACGATGCCGTGCTCGCGCCGACGCAGTCCGGGCCGACGCCTACGCCCGAAGAGAAGACGGCGCGCCTGATGCGGACCTTCGTCTCGCGGGTCATCGAGCAGGAATTGCGACCGCGCGTGGCCGAGGTGGAGGGCACGCGCGTCGTCGACGGCAGCCGGGGCACCGCCACCGTGCAGCGGGTGATTGAAGGAGAACACGTCGACCTGCGAATCACCTTCGATGGGTACGTGTTGCTGCTGGATCCCAACGCGACGGCTGAGAACGAGATTCAGGTAGACGGCGCCGTGACCTACACGCGCGGTGGCGGCGACGCTGGGCTGCGGGTGCGCGGAACCGACGTGCGTATCGGAGTGTTCGACGCGCTGGCACGCGATCCCGGCAACGATGCGGCTGGACGCTTTACGTTTGACCTGAGCGGCGACGACATCGGCGGACTGGCCGGCGAAGCCGTGCGGAATGACGACGAGCGGCTGGAGATTCGGCCCGCGACGCCAGCCGCCTAGTCCTCCACCAGCTGTCCGCCGGCCTGCAACACGCGCCAGAAGGCATAGTCGGCCTGGTGGACGACCTGGTTGATCAGGCTGCGCTGGACCAGTTCGCCTTCGCCGGAATGGCCGCCGGCGACGTGGGCGACTTCCTCGGGCAGGCCAACGGTCAGGCAAATGTGCACGCCGTAGCCGGGATGACGGATGGAGGGCCAGCCCGTGCGGCCGCGCTCAGCCGCCCAGCGCGCCTGGTTTTCGGGATCGAACTCCCAGGGCTTGCCGACGTCGTGGCAGAGAGCGGCGGCGATCAGCAGATCGCGGTCGTATTCCAGACCTGGGAAGAGACTTCCTAGCTCGTCGGCAATGGACACCGCGAGCCGGGTGACGCCTCGGATGTGGTCGGTCTGGGTGCCGTCCTCGAGCGGCGGGGTGTCGGGGTTGCCGGAGCCGCGGATGTCAGCGATCGCCGAGAAGGAACTCTGGGAAAGGGCCAGGGCCCAGGCCTCGACGACTTTGCCGGCCAGGTCCGCGTCTTCGATCCACTCGATTTCGGGCAACTCGGCCCGCACTCGCGCGCGTTGCGTGTCGTCAACGGTCACGATTCACTTCTCCAGGTACGGGTGGGCAGGGTTTGAGTGTATTCCTGCCGTTCGGCCCGGCAGCGTGGCCGTGCCTAGCTGATCTGGTAGACGAGCGTCTGCACGTGGATCAGATCGTCGCTGATGACGAAGGTGTCCACGCCCTGCGCGGTTCGCCCGTCCTCGTCGGTACCGGACCAGGTGAGCAGAACGACGTCGCCCTCCACGGTGACGGATTCCTGCCGTGCCGCGAACCCGGCAAGGTCGGCGAAGAGCGCCTCGAAGAAGGCGCGGCAGCCCTCGTGACCGATGTGTACCTGGTTGGGTTGCATGAGCAGCGCATCGGCTGCGTAGTCGGCGGCGATGGCATCGATGTCGCCGGACTGGACCGCGTCCCAATGTCGTTGGAATACCGCTTCGGGGTTCGCCATGAGTTCACGCTCCGGGTGAGCCAAGTCGTGCTTACCCTACGGCATCCCGGCCACGGAAAACGCCGCGGCCCGCGGTGCCCGGCACGGCGGGCCGCCGCTACCAACGACGCCGCCGGCCTGCGTTGCTACGACCAGGCCGGCGGCGAGATGAAGCGGTTCACTAAATCCCTTCATACCAGCCGACGCCGAAGATCAGATCGCCGACTCGAACCGTCCAGGAGTGTTTGCGAGCGTCCTGGCGCGTTTGCGGGTGCGTGAACAGATAGCTGACCCACGCGCCGCCACTCTCCTCGGTTACGGCGGCGAAGGCCTCGCCGTAGTTGAAGCCTTCCGCGTCAATGCGTTCGCGGGTCTTGCCGACGATGTCCGGGCGGTTGGCGTTGGCAATCGAGTAGAGCACGCCGGCGCGGTCTTCGAGGACGAACACGTACCAGGGGCCGTCCGCGCTTGCCGGCGTGTTGTAGAAGGCCAGGGTCTCCTCGGTGCCCAGCGAGGCGTGCAGGTTGACAGCCCGCTGCACGAGGGCCTGGGCGTAGCCGGCCGGGTCGGCCTTTGACGGACCGGGTTCGTACCAGCCGGAGCCGAAAATCAGACCGTCGTGCCGCACGACCCAGGAGTGCTTGGTCTGGGATTTGCCGGTCGCGGTGTTCACCCACGTATAGGACGTCCAGGCGCCCATGGGCGTGGCGTCGGCCACCACCTGCAGGCCGGTGGGGTAACCGTCCGGTCCCAGGACATCGCGCGCATGGAGATCCACGATCGAAGGCGTCGGCGCGTGACCGACGAGCACGTCGTTCTCGTCGAAGATGAACACATACCACGGCCCGTCGACGCTCTCCGCGGAGTTGTAGTAATCGACGGTGGCCAGGAGGCCCTGCGTGTGGTAGCGGTCGATGGCGCGCTCGACGAAGGCCTGCGTGTAGGCGGCGGGATCGGACTTGGACGGAAGCTGGAAGGGACGCGCGCCAAACCGGAAGCCGGAGTCCCGATGGTCGCTCCGGCAGGCGGCCTCGGCCCCGTCGCCGTGGACGCGCTGGTAGATGCCGACGTTGTGGTCGTTACCCAGGCCGGCCTCGATGAGGTCGTTGAGTTCCACACAGGTGGTCGGCCATTCGGCCAGCGCCGCCGCAGTGGTCATTGCGAGGAGCCAGACGACGCCAACGATTCCTAATGCCAGACGCCTCATGTCTCACTCCTCGCCACGAAACCTCAACGAGTCTAGGCCACCAGACCCGGAAGCGAGCGGCCGGCGCCGTTGCCGCAGGTCCGCCTGGCTCGGCGACTCCGGAACTTAGCCGCCGTCCCTGGTGCCGAAGTCGCGCCAGCCCCAGTCCAGGCGCAGACGCGGCATGGGGAAATCGACGTACCAGCGGATGGTGATGGGTTCGCGGTCCTGGCCCAGGAAGGCGCGGAAGAGGGCGGCGCGTCCGGGAACCTCGTGGACGAGGCGGATTGGGGTGAGGTCGTGGAATCGGCCCGGGTCTTCGTTGGCCGCCAGGTAGTCGAGAATTTGCTGCTCGAAGGCTTCGGCGTCGTTGGGCCGGACAGCGGCCAGGTCCAGGGACTCGTGTTGGTTCCAGGCTGGGAGACCACGGTCGGCGTCAGCGCTGCCGGCGCGGCAGGCGATCCAGAGGGGGGTACTCCAGGCGTACTCGCCGTCGGTCTGCCGCAGGCGCACGTAGTAGGCGGCCGACGTGAGCGGCGAGGCATCCTCGAATTCGAGCGTCGCGTCCAGGGTGTTGGGGCGCCACGCGGCCAGGGCGCGGTCGTTGCGGATCAGATCGATGCGCTCGATCGGAGCGCAGGCGTGGGCGCTGATAACCAGGCGTGGATTGTCGTCGATATCAATCTCGATACCCGACTCGTGGCCGTTGGCCTGCACGTCCAGGATGATGCGGGCGCCGGTGGTCGCGTACGTCCGCCGCTTCAGCACCGCGTCCCAAATGGCACGGCGCTCGCAGCGGGTGGCGCGCACGGCGGCCACGGGGCCGCAGCCGATGGCGCAGTCGCGGATGTTCAGGTAATTGCCGAAGCGTCCGCGGTAGTGGTGCGCGGCCATGGGCGCGGCCAGCAGCGGCAGGTGGGTGTCGCCGGAGGCGATCACGGCGGGGCGGTGGCCGTGGCGCAACGCGCGTTGCAGCAGCCACTCGGCGCAACAGTGCCCACTGGCGACTTCGACGACCGGCTCACTGGCCGTCGGATAGGCGTCCCAGTCGGCGGGGCCGCCGCCGACGTGCGCCTCCAGCAGCACGTCGTCGCGGTCCCCATAGGTCTCCACCAGGTAGTCCATGTCCGACCAGGTGGGCGCGTGGCGCTCCGCCCAGTCTCGAAAGACCACGTTGCGGTCGCCGCCGACGTTGGGGTGGGCCTCCGCGGCCAGGAAGGGGACGTAGGTACCCGGTTCGTCGTTGGCGCGGTAGGCGGCCTGGTGGGCTTCCCATACCGCCGGCCGCTGCGCCTGGTCGGGGGGCGCCATGGGGCCGGGCGCCGCGAAGTCCAGCCGGGCCTGGCCGCGCGCCTGGGCGTGGCGCCCCGCGGGGTGCAGGACCGGCGTGGGGTCGTCCATGAGGCTCATGCTGATGTCGCCCCAGCTATGGGAGTGCAGGTCGCCCCAGAGGAGCAACGACTCGGGGTTGGACTGGACGAGCAGCGGGTTGCCAAGGGTGGACAGCCCGTGTTGGCGGTCGTGCGCCTCGATCCGGATCAGGCCTGGCTGCGGGGCCGTAACGCCCTCGATGATGGCGAGGCCCTGGTTGTCGGATCCGAGCGTGACCTCAGGCGGCAGGCCGTCCAGTGGCCAAGCGTCGGAGTGAAACTCCACCGTCCCCTTGTATTGCGTGCAGACGTTGTGGTTGCGGTCGTAGACGGCCAGGTGCAGGGCGAAGGGCTCGCCGGGTCTGGCGATGGATGGTCCCAGCAGGCGCAGCAGCGCTGGTTCGGGGTCCGACGTCACGTGGACGCGAACCTCGCCCGCGGCAAGTTGCCGGTAGGCCAGACCGCCGCTGCGGTCCGCCGATACGACGATGCGGCCCTGGCAGACCACGTCATAGGCCTCGCTGCCGGGGCCGCCCTGCCTGGTGTCGCCGATCAGGAGGCACAACTCGTCGCCTGGGGCCAGGGTTCCGCGATCGACGACGATGCGGGCAAACGAAGGCCAATGTGCCTGGTTGAGCTCGTTGAGTTCCAGGCTCACACCGGCCGCGGTAGTGGCGTGCAGCGCGACGTAGTCGCGGCCGCGCGGGCGGGTGTTTTGCACGCTGTGGGAGAGCAGGAATCCGTGGCGCTCGAAAAGGAAACCGCCGCCGGCCGCCACGGGGGCCTCGACGATGATCCGGAACTCCCAGGTCCCCACGGCGCCCGCGGTGAGACCCAGGTCGCGGCCACGTACGGTCGGGCCGCTCGCCGGCTGAAACCTGGCGTCAACGCGACCCGGATCGTTCCCGCCGCGCGACCGAAACGGCAGTGTCCGGGGAGCCGCGGTCGTCAAGAGTCTTTTCGCGCCTGCTTCTTGAGGCGCTCGCCGCTGGCGGCCACTTTCTCGAAGGCTGCGGCCACCTGCTCCACCCAGGCATCGGAGGGATCGACCGGGGTTGGCAGCCAGACGCAGGTGGTATTGAGGCGTTCGCTGACCGACAGGGATCCCGGGCCGAAGGGCGGCCGAACGTCGGCCGGCAGGTCGCCCCAGGGACCGCCAAGGCCTTCGAACGGAAAGTCGCCGAACAGTGGCTGCAGGTGCATGGCCCCGTATAGCGCCGAGGGCTGGTCGGGGTTGATCCCCACGCCCTCGGCGGCCAGCGCGTCCAGGATGGCCCGGATCGGCGCGCCGATTTCGTCGGCATCGATGCGCGCGGCGTAGAGCAGCAAGCCGCCGCGCTCGGCCTGGGAATAGGGGCGCTGCGGGTACACGCCGGGGACGTCGTCCAGCAGAGCGTCGAGGCGGGCGAACCAGCGTGCCCGACGCGCATTGAGGTCCGGCAGCCGTTCCAAACCGGCGCGGGCCAGCGCCATGCCCAGCGGGTTGGCACGGTACTTGACGCCCAGGCCGATGCGACCGAGGTCGCGCAGGGCGTCGGTCTGCAGCAGCTGGTTCACGCGGCCGTAGTGGCCCAGCGCCGCCATGCGGTCGTACAGGTTTGGATCGTTCGTCGTCGCAACCCCGGCTTCCACGCCGCTGATCGGTTTGCTGGCCTGCATGCTGAAGCAGCCAATGTGGCCGACGGACCCGACCTGCCGGCCGCGCCAGGTGGCGCCGTGGGCGTGCGAGGCGTCCTCGATCAGGGTGATGTCGGTGCCGTCCACGATGTCGAGCAACTCGTCCAGATCGGCGGGGTTGCCGTAGACGTGGGTGGCGACGATGGCGCAGGTGCGGTCGGTCAGCTTGCGGCGGACGTCGGCCGGATCGATGCAGAAGGTCTCGGGATCCGCGTCGGCGAATACCGGCGAGGCGCCGCAGTGCAGGGCCGGCGAAATGGAGGCATGCCAGGTAACCGACGGCACGATGACCTCGCGCCCGAGCGAAGCGCCGGCCGCGAACATGGCCGAATGCAGGGCGGCGGTGCCGTTGCAGACGGCCAGGGCGAAACGGGTGCCGACGAACTCGCGAAACTCGGCCTCGAACTTCTCGATCTCGTCGTAGACGGCCGAGCCGGCTTCCAGCGCGCCGTTGACCAGGGTGCGCTCGCGCTCGGTGACCGGCTCCCAGCGGTCGTCGATGGGCGCCGTTACGGCGGGCTGGCCGCCTTCGATGGCGAGAGGCCGGTCCATTCTGAACTCCCGAGGGCGGCCGGGCGCTTGAGTATGTTCAGCGGCTGACCCGGTGTCGAATTGGCGCCTCGTGTCGGCGTTGCTTACTCCAGCGACGACCCCAGGATCTCTTCGGCTTGCTGCGCCCGGAAGTCGATCAGCTTCTGGCGGAGGGCGGCGTCGCCCAGGGCCAGGATCTCGACGGCCAGCAGGGCGGCGTTGACGGCGCCGGCGCTGCCGATAGCGAGGGTGGCGACCGGGATGCCGCGGGGCATCTGGGCCATGGCCAGCAGCGAGTCGAGTCCGTCCAGCGACCAGGCCTGCATGGGCACGCCCAGCACGGGCAGCACCGTGTGCGCGGCCACCACGCCGGCCAGGTGGGCCGCGCCGCCGGCAGCGGCGATGAGAACGCGCATTCCGCGCTCGTCGGCGGTGCGCGCCCACTCGGCGGTCTCGTCGGGTGTGCGGTGGGCGGAGAGCACGCGAACCTCGTAGGGCACGCCGAAGTCGCGCAGGACGGCGGTGGTGCGCTGCATCACGTCCCAGTCGGTTGTGCTGCCCATCACGATGCCGACGCGCGGGGTTTCCTCTGAAGTGGTCATGGCTGCCTCACTCTTTCAGGCTTGCGAGTACGCCGGCCGGCCGTCGAACGTGCAGAGGTTTTCGGTCTTGATGAAGTCGAGGCCGGCGCCGCCGATGCGACCAAGCAGGTCGACGATCTCACCGTGGTCGACGGCCGCGCCGTTGGCGCCCATGAAGCGGGCGCGCCAGTGGTCCACCAGCAAACCTCCCGCCATGGCCTGCGGCCAGACGATTGCGCCACGGTTGCTGATCATCTTCAGTGCGAGTCCGTTGCCGGCAATCGCCTGCAGGCGCTGCGCCAGGTCTGCCGCCGTGCCGTCATTCCAGTCCAGGAACACATCCACGCCCACGGTCTGCTTGACGGGTTGCGTCTCGCGTGCGCTGGCCTCGATGACGGGCATCGGGCCGCCGACGCCAAAAGCCGCGGGGCGCAGGGTTCCGGGCATTTCGCCCAGGCGGTCGGCCACGGCCTGGCCGAACTCGCGCGTACCGACCTTGGCCGTGCTGTGGGCTTCGCTGTGGATGTCGTAGGTGTGGACGCCGTCTTCCAGCGTTCGCAGCCAGGCGTTGTACACGCGAGCGGCCACGTCGGGCTGGCCGATGTGATCCAGCATGAGAACGGCGGCGGTCAGCACCCCGGACGGGTTGGCCAGGTTCTGGCCGGCGCGGCGCGGGGCCGAGCCGTGCACGGCCTCGAACATGGCGGCGCTGTCGCCGATGTTGGCCGCCCCGCCCAGGCCCACCGACCCGGCAATCTGGGCGGCCACATCCGACAGGATGTCGCCGTAGAGATTGGGCAGCACCACCACGTCGAACATCTCGGGCGTGTCGGCAAGCTTGGCCGCGCCGATGTCCACGATCCAGTACTCGTTCTCCAGGTCCGGGTAGTCGGCCGCCACCTCGTCGAACACCTCGTGAAAGAGGCCGTCCGACAGCTTCATGATGTTGTCCTTGGCGAAGGCGGTGACCTTGGACCGGCCGTGCGTGCGCGCGTATTCGAAGGCGAACCGGATGACGCGCTCGCTTCCCGGACGGGTGATCAGCTTGAGCGACTGCATGACGTCGGCCGTCTGCCGGTGCTCGATGCCGGCGTAGAGGTCTTCTTCGTTCTCCCGGACCAGCACCACGTCCATGTCGGGATGGTGCTTGGTCTCCACGTAGGGGTGGAACGTTGAGGCCGGCCGGACGTTGGCGTAGAGGCCAAGAGCAATGCGGGTGGCGACGTTCAGGCTCTGGTAGCCACGGCCCTGCGGCGTGGTGATGGGGGCCTTCAGGAAGACGCGCGTGCGATAGATGGACTCCCAGGCCGCGTCGTCGATGCCGGCCGGATTGCCGCGCAGGTAGACCTGCTCGCCGATGTCGATGGTCTCGATATCAAGCTGCGCGCCCGCCTTGTCCAGGATCTCCAGGACGATGGGCATGATCTCGGGGCCGATCCCGTCGCCGTGGGCGACGGTGATGGGGGTGGCTTGATTCATCCAGGAACTCCAGGCTGAGCGCTGACAGAGCGCGTCAGCGTTGAATCGAACGAGGCGGCGAACATGTCAGCGGCTACGAGGGCGTCCGTTGCGAATGGTCAACGAAAGCTGCCAGGAACGCAGGTCGTGGACCGACGCGGTGGGACGGCGAGCGGCGCTCCAGCCCGGACCCTCGAAGCGTATGGGTTAGTGGGTCGGTGGGCAGGATGCGCAGAAACTCCGGAACGATTTCCGTCGGCAAGGATACGCAACTCGGCTGGTGCGTGAGCGCCGCTCGCGGGGCCACGGGGGGCACGCCGACTCCGGAATGGCGCTAGATCCCGTCCAGGCCTAAGGGATGCTGCCAGCGGAGGCCCGGAAAGCGGCTGAAGTCGGAGTCGGTGGTGACCATTGTGCAGCCATGTTCCAGGGCGACCGCCGCGTGCTGGGCATCAGCGACCAGCTTCCCGCGGGCGCCGGAGGCTCGGCACAGTCGTTCGAAGATGTCCAGGTGATCGGGGCCGGGGCCGACGATTCGCGCCGTCGGACGTTCTACGAGCGCCGAGACGAATGAGAGCGACTGCTCGAGCGTGGACGGCGGCTTGAAGATCCTGGGATTGGTCACAACTCGGATGAATCCCGAAAGAACGAGCACGGAAAGCGCGAATGGTTCAGGTCCTGTCGCCAGGCGGGTGATCCAGTCGGCGTATTGGGGGTGATCCGGCGTCGAGTCCTCGACGTGCGCGTATACGAGGACATTGACATCGGGAAGCAGCACCTTGAATCAGCGGCGCCCGCGGCTGAATTGCGCCTCGTCGTCCTGGATTTCGAGCGCCCGCGGCCTATCGAGATCGACGCCGGGACGCGGTCGAACGCCGCGTACAGTCACCAACCGGAATGGCGGCGTCTCGGATGGTTCTTGGCGCTTCAGCGCGTCATCCAGCGTTCTGGAAATGAATGCGCTCACGCTCAGTCCGCGCGCGGCGGCGGCCCGACGCACCTGCCTGGCCAGCTGGTCATCCAGCGAAATCGTAGTCCGCATGATGCATAAGCATAACGTACCTTCATCACTGCATAACCGCTGTTCGATGTTCGGTTGAGGGTCGCGCTGCGATCAGATTCGATCGCTGAAGACGTACCGTCCGCGGTGCGGACGCTCAGGCGAAGCGCAGCGTGGGGTCGGTGCGGCAGTGGCGGATCCACTCGTCAAAGGCCGCCATGAACACGCGCAAGCGTTCTAGTAGGTCATCGTCCGTCACGTTGCCGTCGGGATCCTGGCGCCGGCGCGAGCGGACCAGTTGCAACTCGGGGTCGATCATCACCCGCATGCTGTTGTGCAAGGCGATCTGGCGCATGTGCATCTGGGCGCGCACCGTCCCCTGGCGCCCGCCGACGCCCATGATGGCGGCCGGCTTGCCGTCCAGCGGCGACGGACCGCGCGAGGCCCAGTCGAAGGCGTTCTTCAGCACGCCTGTAATCGAGTAGTTGTACTCGGGCGTCGCGAACAGCAGCCCGTCGGCTTTTTCGATGGCGCTGCGCAGCGCTATGACCGGCTCGGGGGTCCCCATCTCCTCGACGTCCGCGTTGAACAGCGGGAGGTCGTGTAGAGGGAAGGTCTTCATCTCCATGCCCGGCGGCAGCACCGTGGCGGCGGCGCGCAGCAGCCCGGTATTGAATGAGGCGCGTCGCAGGCTGCCTGAGATGCCCAGAACTTTGATCACGTCGGCCACCGGGGGCTCCTTACTGGCTGAAGCGAGGGCGCACCGAGGCTCCCGGCCTCGGTCGCGATGTCGGACAAGGCGGGTTCGCTACGACGCCGGCTCCACCGTGACGCCGTGCAGGTCTTCCAGCGGGCGGATGATGGCGGAGGTGTTCTGGCCGCCGTAGCCGCGCGCCTGGGCTTCCTTGTAGAGCTCGTTGACGGTGCTGGTGACCGCCAGGCGCACCCCCGTCAGCTTGCCCAGGTCGGCCGCCAGCTGCTGGTCCTTGGCGTGCAGGTCCAGCGCAAACATGGCATCGAAGTTCCGCGCCAGCACGCTGTCTTTGACCATGCGCTCGTGGCCGGGACTGGCGGCGGTGGCGCTCTGTAGGGTTTCGTACATGGCGGCCGGGTCGATGCCGTATTTGACCGCGGCCACGTAGGCCTCGGAGATCACGGCATTCGTGGCGGCGCCGATCAGGTTGTTGCAGAGCTTGACCACGCTGCCGCTGCCGGACGCGCCAAAGTGGCGAATGTTGGCGCCGACGGCGTCAAAGACGGGTCCGCCGCGCTCGAAGTCGCTGGCCTCGCCGCCCACCATGATGGCCAGCGTGCCGGCCTCCGCGCCCCAGACGCCGCCGCTGATCGGCGCGTCCAGGTAGCCGCAGCCCTTGCCCGCCGCCGCGTCGCTGATGCGCTGCGAGGTGTCGGGGCCGTTGGTGCTGAAGTCGATCCAGAGCTGGCCGTCCGTTGCGCCCTCGATGACGCCGTCGGCTCCGAGAAAGACGTCCTCGCAGACCGGCGGGATCGGCAGGCAGGCGCAAACGACGTCCACGCTCGCTGCCATCTCGGCCGGGCTGCTGGCGGCTTCGCCGCCGGCGGCCACGAAGTCATCGACCTTGCCGCGGCTGCGGTTATGCACGACGACGTCAAATCCGGCCGATCGCAGGTTGCGGGCCATCGGCAGGCCCATGGCGCCCAGGCCAATGAATCCGACTCTCATAGCGTGTGCCTCGTTGTGGTGGTCAGGCATTCAGCTTGCCACTATCGTCCGGAAGCCGCGCGGCTGGTCAGGGTGTCGGGCGGCCGGTGATCTGGCGGCCGATGCGCGCCATCTCCTCGCCGCCGCTGACGATGTGCGCGCCGACGTTGTGCAGCAGGTGGCGGATGCGGCCTTCGTCGTCCAGGTTCGGGTCGGCCCAGCTACACAAGAAGGCCAGGCCCTCGGCTTCGCAGGCCGCCTGGATGGTGTTGCGGGCGTGGTCCATCTCCGGGCCGTAAGGCGGGTCGTGCCAGTCGGGGTTGCCGTGGGAAACGCCCATGTCGCCGGGACCCCATTCGCTGAAGAAGAGGCCGGGAACGGCGGCGATCTCGAAGGCTCGCTCCATACCGTGGCGGTCCTCGATCTTGAGGCCCAGGATTAGCTCGCCCTCCGGGTTCAGTGGCCAGGGGTCGGCCTTGCGGATGTAGTCCATCGGATCCAGGCCCCAGATGTCAGCCGCGACGCCCTGGCCGCCCATGCCGCGGGTGCCCTCGCCCAGGCCCTCGCCGACGCCTACCCGGGCATGCGGATACCGGACCGCTTCCACGAAGGCGCGGACCGCCTCCGGAGTTCGCGCGTGGCAGAGCACGAGCCCGTGGACGCCCGCCGCCAGGATGTGCCGGATCTGCCAGTCGTTGGCCTGCACGACGTCTTCGGAAAGGCCGTTAACCGGCAGCGTGCAAAGGACGGTCGGCGTGCGGTGCCCGCTGGGGGTAGGCCCCGCGTCGCGCAGCCCCTGCATGAAGTCGACCAGCCCACGAGTATCCAACCCGTGGTGCTCGAACTCCACCAGGATGAAGTCGGCAAAGGTGTCGACCATGTCGCGGCCGCGCTCGTAGGTCAGGCGCTCGGACATGCCGGTGTAGTACAGCGGCTCGCCGGCTTCGCGGAGCTCGATACAGCGATTGATGCGGGGCGCGTCAGCCATCGGTCGTGTCCTTCCCGGCAAGCAGCGCGCGGGCGGCGCGTACGACGATGCTCGCCATGTCGGCACAGTTTGCCCGGTATTCGTCCGTGCCGAAGATGTTGGGCCAGTCGCGGCGGTACACGAGGTCGCTGACGGTGAGGATCAGGCCCAGGTCTGCGCCGCGGAATTCGGACACGATCATCAGGGCCGAGGCCTCCATGTCCACGCTCAGGACGCCGTCGCGGGCGTAGCGGCGGACCTTGCCGGTGGACTCGCGGTACGGGGCATCGGTGGTCCAGACTCGGCCGGGGTGGGCGGGGCGCTCGCTGGATTGCGCGGCCTCGATCAGGGCGTGGGTGGCCGGACCGTCGGCGCGGGCCGGATGGTCGGGCGGCCGGTAGTGGTACGAGGTGCCTTCTTCGCGGAGCGCGTTGGTGGCGATGACGTAGTCGCCGACGTCGATTCCCGGCCGCAGGGCGCCGGCGGCGCCGGCAATCAGGAACGTCCGCGCGCCCAGGCCGATCAGTTCTTCCAGCAATGTTGTGGCGTGGGACGCGCCGACGGGGACATTCGCCACGCCCACTCGGTGACCATCCAACTGGCCGATACGCAGGTTCGGTTTCAGGTTGGAATCGACGGCCCCCGTGGCCTCCGCGATCGGGGCGACCATCGGATCGATGAACCCGCCCATCACCAGCGCCGGGCAGAGCGCCCCGGCATCGCCGCCCCCGCGGCCGGCCAGCTCGCGCATGTGCGATTCCGGATCGATGACCGGCGTCGCGTCGCCGTAGTGGTTGAGCCAGTCGGATAGCGACCCGGCCATCAGGCGATCCGGGTTAGCCCGTCCCGGCTAGCAGGTCGCGGGCGGCCCGGATGATGACGTCGGCCATATCCATGCAGTTCGCCCGGTACTCGTCGGTACCGAAGATGTTCGGCCAGTCGCGGCGGTAAACGAGGTCGCTGACCGTCAGGATCATGCCCAGATCGGCGCCGCGGAACTCGGTGACGATCATGAGGGCGGAGGCCTCCATGTCGACGCTCAGCACGCCGTCCTGACCGTAGCGCTGGACCTTGCCGGTGAACTCGCGGTAGGGGGCGTCGGTGCTCCAGACGCAGCCGGCGTGGCATTCGTGCTCGCTGGTCTGGGCGGCCTCAATCAGCGCGCGGGAAGCCGGTCCGTCGGCGCGGGCCGGGTGCTCCGGCGGCCGGTAGTGGTAGGAGGCGCCTTCTTCGCGGAGACCGCTGGTGGCGATCACGTAGTCGCCGACCTGGATGCCGGGCTTAAGGGCGCCGGTGGCGCCGGCGATGAGGAAGGTGCGCGCGCCCAGCGCCATCAGTTCTTCCAGGGTCATCACGGAGCGCGCGGCGCCGACTGGTATGCGCGCCACGCCGATGGGGTGGCCGTCCAGTTCGCCGATGCGCAGGCCGGGGCGCAGGGAATCGGCTTCCTCGGGGGCGCCTTTCGAGCGGTCGATGGTCTTCGGACCTTGCAGCCCGAGACGAACGTCGGACTCCGCCGCGCCCACGGCCTCGGCCAGGGGCTCGACCATCAGGTTGATGAACCCGCCGATGACCAGCGGCGGGCAGTCTTCGTTGGGATCGCGGCCGCGGCGCTCGGCGTACTCGCGGACGTGCGACTCAGCGTCGATGACCGGCGTGGCGTCGCCGTGCGCGTTGAGCCAGTCGGGTGGTGACGTTGACATGGGAGCGGCGCGCCAGGGGTCCGGCTTAGGCCAGACCCCTGGCAACGCCTACCTGGCGATCACTTCAGGTCGAAGCGATCAAGGTTCATCACCTTGTCCCAGGCGGCCACGAAGTCGCTCACGAACGCGTCCTGCCCGTCGTCCGATCCGTAGACCTCCGCGAGGGCGCGGAGCTCGGAGTTCGAACCGAAGGCCAGGTCCACCCGCGTACCGGTCCACTTGACGTCGCCTGTAGCCTGGTCGCGGCCTTCGAACGCGTCGCCGGACGCCTGCCAGACGGTCTTCGGGTCCAGCAGGTTCACGAAGAAGTCGTTGCTCAGCGCGCCCGGCCGGTCGGTCAACACGCCGTGCTGGGACTGCCCGCTGTTGGCGTTGAGGGCGCGCAGGCCGCCCACCAGCGCCGTCATTTCGGGCGCCGTCAGCGTCAGCATGTAGGCCCGCTCCACCAGCAGTTCTTCGGCATTGCCGTCCTGGCCGTTCTTCAGGTAGTTGCGGAAGCCGTCCGCCGCGGGTTCGAGAACGGCGAAGGACTCCGCGTCGGTCCAATCCTCCGTGGCGTCCGTGCGCCCGGGGGCAAACGGAACCTCCACGACGTGCCCGGCATCCTTGGCGGCCTGTTCGACGCCGGCGCAGCCGGCCAGCACGATCAGGTCGGCCAGCGACACCCGCGTGTCGCCGGACTGCGAGCCGTTGAACTCGGCCCGGATGCCCTCCAGCGTCTCCAGCACGCCTGCGAGTTGCGCCGGGTCGTTGACCTCCCAGTCCTTCTGCGGCGCCAGGCGCACGCGCGCCCCGTTGGCGCCGCCGCGCTTGTCGGTGCCGCGGAACGAGGCCGCCGATGCCCAGGCCGTCGAAACCAGCTGGGATGCGGACAGGCCGGAGGCGAGGACCCTTGCCTTCAGGTCGGCAATGTCCGCCGCGTCAATCAAATCGTGGTCGACGGCGGGGACGGGGTCCTGCCAGAGCAACGCCTCGTCCGGCGCCAGCGGGCCGCGGTAGCGGCTGCGCGGTCCCAGGTCGCGGTGCAGCAGCTTGAACCAGGCCCGGGCAAAGGCGTCTTCCAGCTCCGCCGGATCGTTCAGGAAGCGAGTCGAAATCTCGGCGTAGGCCGGGTCCATCCGCAGCGACAGATCCGTCGTCAGCATCATCGGCGCGTGCTTCTTGGACGGGTCGTGCGCGTCGATCACGGTGGCCGCGGCGGCCGCGTTCTCCGGCTGGTACTGCGACTTGCCGGCGGGGCTCTTGGTCAGCTCCCACTCGTGCTGGTACAGGTTCTCGAGGAAGTTGTTGTCCCACTTCACCGGGTTGTCGGTCCAGGCGCCCTCGAGGCCGCTGGTTATGGTGTCGTTGGCCTTGCCGCTGGCGTAGTCGCTGGTCCAGCCCAGGCCCTGCTCGTGGATGTCGGCGCCCTCGGGATCGGGGCCGACGTGCGACTCGGCGCCCGCGCCGTGCGCCTTGCCGAAGGTGTGGCCGCCGGCGATCAGCGCCACGGTTTCCTCGTCGTTCATGGCCATGCGCTTGAAAGTCTGGCGGATGTAGCGCGCCGCCAGCGCCGGATCCGGGTTGCCGTTCGGGCCCTCCGGGTTCACGTAGATCAGGCCCATGTGGTCGGCGCCGTACGGTCCCTCGATCTCACCCTCGGCATCGTGACGCTCGTCGCCCAGCCACTCGCCTTCGGCCCCCCAGTCGGTGTCGTCGGCTTCCCAGACGTCCGGTCGCCCGAAGGCGAACCCGAAGGTCTTGAAGCCCATCGACTCCAGGGCGCAGTTGCCGGTGAAGATCAGCAGGTCGGCCCATGACAGGCTGCGGCCATACTTCTGCTTGATCGGCCAGAGCAGGCGCCGCGCTTTGTCCAGGTTGGCGTTGTCTGGCCAGCTGTTCAGCGGCGCAAACCGCTGGTGCCCGGATCCCCCGCCGCCGCGGCCGTCGCTGATACGGTAGGTGCCGGCGGCGTGCCAGGTCATGCGGATGAAGAGCGGGCCGTAGTGACCGTAGTCCGCCGGCCACCAATCCTGCGAGGTCGTCATAACCGCTTCGATGTCGCGCTTCAGCGCCTCGACGTCGAGCGACTCGACGGCCTTCCCGTAGTCGAAATCGTCGCCCATCGGATCCGAAAGGGAAGAATTCTGGCGGAGCGCCTTCAGGCTCAACTGCTCCGGCCACCAGTACTGGTTACTCGTCATGGCGCCCTTCTTCCCGGTCTGCCCTCGGGCCCCGCGGCCCGTCGGTCAAGCTATTTCGTCAGCATTCTAATCGCGGCGAGGCTATGTGGACCGGGCTGCCATGTGGCCCAGGCTGCGTGCAGCCTGGGATCCTCGGAGCAACCACGCTGGGCAGCCCCATACGCCTGTAGCAAGAATATGCATTGAGCGCCGAACCTCTGGCCGGTCAGCGCATCCGCGGCCTGGAGGCTGAGGGGTACGCCCCTGCCGCCGGCGACCCTGCCGCTGGAATCTTTGATGCGATGATGCCGATATGCGAACGACCGTGACCATTGACGACGATGTCCTGGCCGTGACGCGGGCGCTGGCTGCGCGCAAGCGAATCAGTCTCGGCAGCGCCCTATCGGAGTTGGCACGTCGCGGCTTCAGCAACGAGCCAGCCGGCATGGACGCCCGAGACGGCAGCCTGTTCGCCGTGCCCCCCGACGCCAAACCCATCACCACCGAGGACGTGTACCGGGCGCTACGGGACTGACCGTGAGCGCGTTGCTCGATGTCAACGTCCTGCTAGCCCTGGCGTGGCCGAATCACGTGCATCACGAGGCTGCCAGGGCTTGTTCGCCCAACCCGGCCAGTACGGCCGGGCAACGCGCTCCTCTACCGAGTCAAGGATCTAGGAGCCGCAGCACCTTCGGGCACCAGAGGCGACTTGCAAGGGTCTCCGTCCAGAGAGAGGGAAGCCGGGCCGCCCCCGGGACGCCGTAGTGACGAACGGGGCAGGCACGATGAACGGCGACACAGAGGTCGTCTCATACAGACGCTGCGGATTCACCTGCTGAACGGGTCAGCCAACCGATGTGCGGCCCGCATGGTGCTCGTCGTGTCGACCGCTGGCGAGTGTTGGCCCTTTAGGATGGGCGTCTCCGCGCGGACCGGCGCACGTGCGCAAGCCGGCCACACGGGCCGCATCGGACCGGACCGTGAGCTCGCGGAATAGGAGCATGCAGATGGCGAATAGCGTGGTGCATTGGGAAATCAACGCCAAGGACGGGCCGGCGATGCAGAAGTTCTACGGCGATCTTTTCGATTGGGAGATCAGCGTCGCCAACCCCATGGGCTACGGGGTGGTCAGCGCGCCCAGCGAAGGACCGGGCATTGGCGGCGGCATCATGGGCATGGGGGATGTCGAGCCGCCGACCAGGGTCACGTTCTACGTGGGCGTGGACGACGTGACCGAGTACCTGGATAAAGCCGCGAGCATGGGCGGCAGTGTGATCATGCCGGAGATGGAGGTAATGGAAGACGTAGTCATCGGGATCTTCGCCGACCCCGAGGGCCAGGTGATTGGCTTGGTGAAGAACGTCCCGATGTAGGACACCGCGACTTGTCACCCTTGCATGAAGAGTAGGGGCGGTTCGCTGACTACCCCACGCGGAAGCAATGGTGTCGGAGACGCTGGCCAACACCCACGGCGGGAGCGGATTGACGACGCGGTGAATTGAGAGCGGCTCCGCATGTGGCCCAGGCTGCCTTGTGACCCAGGCTGCGCGCAGCCTGGGATCCTCGGAGCACCTACGCTGGGCAGCCCCGCCCGCCTGTAGCGCAGAAGTGCAATGAACGCCGAACCTCCAACCAGCAAGCCCGACTGGGCCGCGCTGAGTACCGGAAATCGAATCCGCAGCCTTGAGGTCGAGGGCTACGTCGCGCTGCCGGCGACGCTGGACACAGAGACCGTCGCGCGGCTCAAGGCGCAGGCGGCGGCGTGGGACCCCACACCGGTGCATTACAGCCCACACCAGCGCACCCAATCCGACGTGCAGTTCGCGGGCGGGGCGGTGACGGAGCTGATCGCCCATCCGCCGGTGATCGAGTTCCTGCGGGCCGCCCTGGGTCCGGACCTCGTGTTCATGCACGCCCACTACGCAACCTCGGCGCCCGGCCACCCCGGCATGAACCTGCACACCGACTCGCATCCCTATGGCACCAGCGACTGGGGCTACGCCTTCAGCGCGCCGCGGCAGGTGCGGGTGCTGTATTACCTGGACGACCTGACGCCGGACGTTGCGCCGCTGCGGGTAATCCCGCGGTCGCACCTGTCCATGCACCCGGACGCCAACCCGTACAAGCGCTACCCCTCGCATCCGGACGAGTTGGTGATAACGGCGCCTGCCGGTACGGCGGTCGTCATCAACCTGGCGCTCTTCCACGCCAACGGCCCCAACACCGGCACGCGGGCCCGCGAAATGATTGCGCTTTCCTACCGTCCAGCCTGGTGCGGCCCGACCGTCCAGGATCTCGAACCCTGGCCGGACGAAGTACTCGCGAGCCTGCCGCCACAGGTCCGCGAGCTCTGCGGCAACCGCAACCAGCGCGCCACCCACGACCAGCCCGGCATGCCCCCCATCGATCCCCGAACCAACGCCCCCGGCATCAGCCCCCGCCGCTGGAACAGCGCCTAAAGGCTTACGGTCCGCCCGCTTTCAGCCGACTCGTATGCCGCATGCACCACCCGCAGCGCCGCCAGGGCTTCGCTGCCGGCGATGGGGGCTGGCTCGCCCAGGCAGGCCCGCAGGGTGCGATCGATCCACGGGGTGTAGTTCCGGAAGGATGGGCCGCTGTAGGTGATCTGGCGATCAGCCACGCCGGCTGGGTCCGGCAAGTTCGTATGCCACTTCAGCAGATGTCGGCGCGCCGACCCGAAACGCAGCCAGCCCTCGGACCCCCACAGGCTCAGGTCCATCTGGTACGGCTTGTCCAGCAGGTAACCGGAAACCAGCGAGCCGTAGGCGCCGTTGGCGAAACGCAGGTTCACCAGCGCCAGGTCTTCGACGTCGATGGGCGCGCCGCCCACGACGCCGGTCATGGCCTGGACTCCCACCACCGGCGACTCGGTAATGTAGGTCATCATGTCGAGCCAGTGGATGCCCAGCCAGACCAGGTGCCCGCCGCCGGCCAGCGAGCGCTTGAAGGTCCAGTCGCGTTGGCCGTGCGCGGGCCAGATGCGCGTCTGATCGGCGATCACGGCCCCGCGCAGCGCATAGGCCCGGCCCAGCGCGCCGCTGGCGAAGATGCGGCGGGCGTCCTGCACCCAGGGACTGAGGCGGCGAGCCAGCGGGACGATCAGGTGCCGGTCGTTCGCCTCGGCAAGGTCGACCAGTTCCGCGAACTGATCCGGATGCGTGCAGGCGGGCTTCTCCACCATCACGTGGCAGCCCGCGTCGAGACAGCGATGCACCGCCGTCGGCGCGTTGGCCGCGATCAGCGAAACGATGGCCAGGTCCGGCGCGGCCTCGGCCAGCCCTTCCGACAGCTCATGATGGGTACCCAGCAACTTCGGGCCGAGCGTCTCGCGCCCTTCCGCGAACGTGCCCCCGGATTCGTCCACGACCGTGACCGAGGCCACCAGGTCCAGATCACGCAGGGCCTGCAGAAAAAACGCCCGGTGGCCTTGCTCGTCAGCTTCCATGACCAGTAGGACGTGCATGCGACCTCCGAGCCCGGCCGGGTGTGAAACCATCCAGTCTATGCAGCGGCCGTCACGACGGATTGGAAGGGGCCGTTGCTAGACTGAAATCTCGCCCCCCGAGGTACCGCATGTCCGCGCGTCCCACCCTGTTGGTTACCGGCGGCGCCGGGTTTATTGGCGCCAATTTCGTACACCACGTGCGGGCCGTGCGTCCCGACTGGGACGTGCGGGTGCTGGATGCGCTGACCTACGCCGGCGACCGCCGGCGGCTCGAGGACACCGGCTGTGACCTGATCGTGGGCGACATCGCCGAGACGGAGACCGCGCAGTCTGCGCTGGACGGTGCGACCTGGCTGGTCAACTTCGCCGCCGAGACTCACGTGGACCGCTCGCTGCTCGACGCCGAGCCGTTCCTGCGCACCAACGTCACCGGCACCTACCGGCTGTTCGAGGCGGCGCGGCAGGCCGGCGTGGCCAAGGCCGTGCACGTGAGCACCGACGAGGTCTACGGCGAAACACGCGGCGCGGCCTTTCTCGAAACCGACCCGCCAGCCCCGCGCAATCCCTACTCGGCCACCAAGGCCGCCGGCGACCTGATGGTGCTGGCCACCTGGCAGACCCACCGGTTCCCCGTTTGCATAACCCGCGGCGTCAACACCATCGGCCCCTGGCAGCACCCGGAGAAGGCCGTGCCGCTGTTCACCATCAACGCCATGCGCGGTCAGCCCCTGCCCCTCTACGGACGCGGCGAACAGCAACGGGACCGGCTGTACGTGGAGGACCACGCCAGCGCGATCCTGGCGGTGCTGGAGCGAGGCGAGCCCGGCGAGATCTACAACGTGGCGGCCGGCAACAACCGCGACAACCTGTCCGTGGCGCGGCGCATCTGCGAACGGGTCGGGGCGCCGCGGGACCTGATCCACTTCGTGGAGGACCGGACCGGGCACGACTGGAACTATGCGCTGGACAGCAGCAAGCTCCAGGCCCTGGGCTGGTCGCGCCGCTACGACTTCGAGGCGGCCATGGACGCGACGGTTGACTGGTATCTCGAGGCGCAGGACTGGTGGGCGCCGATCCTGGACGGTGAATTCCAGGCTTACTACGAGCGCCAATACGGCGAACGGCTGGCCGGTGCGGAGGCCTTCCGCGGCTAGCGGTATTCACCCGGCTCACCCCGATCGGGTGCGGCTCCCGCGCTACACCTGGCGCGAGGCCTGGCGCTGGATGCGCTGGGACGTACCGACCCGGGTCGCGTTCCTGATCGGCGCCCCACTGATCTGGATCGCGATTGCCGGCATCGACCCGTCGGCCATCGGACTCCAACTGGGCCTGGGGTTGTTGGACTGGGTGCTGATCGGCCTGTGGTCGATCGGCGTGATGCTGGTCACGCTGACCTATCGCCGCTGGCTCTGGCCGGTGCGGGTCGCGGGGGACCGCTCGGCGCTGCTGCTGAACCTGCCGTTCTTCCTGGTCCTGAATCCGGTCGCTGAAGAACTGTTCTTCCGCGGCGCGGCGCTGTTCGGCCTGGGCAACCTGGTCGGCATGCCCTGGTCGATCGTGGTGACGTCGCTGGTGTTCGGCCTACACCACGGGCTGGACCGGCAGTTTCCGCGCTCGTTCCTGGTGCTGGGCACGCTGGGCGGCCTGCTGTTCGGGATCGCGGCGGCGCACTTCGAATCCGTGGCCCCGGCCATCGTCCTCCACATCGCGGCCGACGCCGTGATCTTCGTGGCCGCCGCACCCATCCTGGAAGGCCTGGGCGTGGGTCTGCGGCTTCCGCAGCCGCCGTCGCCGACCCCTGCTGCGCCAGCACCGGCAGATCAGGCGTCGTAGTCCCGCCGCGCGGGCCCGTTGCTAGACTGATTTCCCTGACCCCGTAGCTCAGTTGGACAGAGCGTGTGGTTGCGGACCACAAGGCCGGAGGTTCGAGTCCTCTCGGGGTCGCCAAACAACCGGAAGCCTGAAGGCACTGCGGAACCCGCATGACTGACGACCGAATCCCGCGTCGTCGCATAGGAGCTTCAGACCTGGAAGCAGGCGCGGTCGGCGTCGGCACCTGGCAGTGGGGCGACCGGCGCTACTGGGACGATCACGACGGCCAGGAACCGACCGACATCGACGCCACATACCACGCGACGCTGGATCGAGGCGCCGACTTCCTGGACACCGCGGAGCTTTACGGTTTCGGTAAGTCCGAGCGGGTAATCGGCAGGCTTCGAGCGGATGACTCGCGGCCGGCTGTGGTCGCAACCAAGTACATGCCCTCGCCCACGCGCTGGCGCGTGCGCTCGGTGGACCACGCCATCAACGGCAGCCTCAAGCGTCTGGGCGTCGACCGGATCGACCACTACCAGGTGCATTGGCCGTACAGTTTCATTCCGCACCGCCGCCTGCTGAGCCAGCTGGCTCGAGCCGTGCATGACGGCCGGCTAGCCTACGTCGGCGTCAGCAACTTCACCGAACCGCAGATGCGGCGCGCGCACGGCGTGCTGGCCGACGCGGGCGTGCCACTGGTCTCGAACCAGGTGTCGTACAGCCTCCTGCGCCGGGCGCCCGAGGTGAACGGCGTGCTGGACGCCTGTCACGAACTGGATGTCACGCTGATCGCCTACAGCCCCCTGGCCCAGGGCTTGCTCAGCGGCAAGTACGGGCCCGGTGGCCGCCAGCCGCGCCAGCGGCCGATGCGTCGCCTGCTGCGGGCCAAGACGCCGGAAACGGTGATGCCACTCCTGGAGAGCCTGCGACGGATCGGCGATTCCGTCGGGGCTACGGCCGGCCAGGTCGCCGTGGCCTGGACGCTGCGGGACACGGCCGTGCTACCCATCGTGGGCGCGCGCACGGCCGGGCAGGCGGAATCAAATGCCGACGCCGCACTGATCGAACTCGACGACGAGGCCCTGCGCGAATTGGACGCGGCATCACGCGCGTACCGCACGGCCGGGCCGTTGGCGCGCCGACTTCGAGGCTGAGGACCTCTCAACGCAGGAAAACCCACTAACTCGCCGGGTGCGGGGCGCGTATCCTGAGTGTGAGGGCTCAAGGGGGAACGCAAGCATGTACGACGCTCGTAAGGGTTTAGGCTCCGTGTTGAAGCGCGAGGCGCGACCGGCGCTGGCCGGCCTGATTGCCGCCGGCGTGTCGTTTGGAATCACCGAGATCTTCGCCGCGCTGATTTCCGGCGGTCCATCGCTCATCATCGCGGTGGGCTCGGGGGTCATCGACCTCTCGCCGAAGTTCGCCAAGGACTTCGCGATTGCCGTATTCGGCACCAACGACAAGCTGGCGCTGCTCATCTCCATCGTTGTCATCGGACTGGGCCTGGGCGCGGTGGTCGGCGTGGCCGGGATGCGGAAGTTCTGGATCCCGCAACTTGGCTTTGCGGTGTTCGGGATCGTGGCCGCCGTGGCCGGGATCGCCGAACCGCAGCTCTCGCCCGTGCTGGCCCTGATCGGGGCTCTCCTGGCGACCTCGGCCGGCATGTGGACGCTGGCGATGCTGCTGAAGCTCGTGCAAGCGCAGGAAATGCCGCAGCCCGTGCGCGACCCGCGGCTGATGGGGCTCGGCCGCCGCTCCTTCATGCGGATGGCCGGGGCATTTGCGGTCCTGGCGGTCGGAACCGCGGCCGGCGGGCGCGTGCTCCTGGAGCGGGCGCACACTATCGCGTCCAGCCGTCTGGACGTGATTCTGCCCAAGCCGCGCGACGCCGCGCGGCCGGTACCCGCAGGCGCCATGGTCGATGCCGCGGGCATCGGCCCGATCGTGACGCCCAACGAGGACTTCTATCGGATCGACACGGCCCTCAGCATTCCGCAGGTCGATCTGTCCACCTGGACGCTCAAGATCGAGGGCCTCGTGGACCGGCCCTACCAACTGACCTACGACGAATTGCTGGACCTCTCGCGGGTCGAGCGCCACGTCACCCTCTGCTGCGTCTCCAACGAGGTCGGCGGCGACCTGGTGGATAACGCCAAGTGGCTGGGTGTGCCGCTGACGGAGTTGCTGGACCGAGCTGGCTTGCAGGCCGAGGCCAGCCAGATTGTCGGTATGTCCGTGGATGGCTTCACCGCAGGGTTCCCGGTGGACACCGTCTACGACGGACGCCAGGCGCTGGTGGCCGTGGGGATGAATGACGAGCCGCTGCCGCCGAAGCACGGCTTCCCGGCCCGGCTGGTCGTGGCGGGCCTCTATGGCTACGTCTCGGCCACGAAATGGCTGGACGCGATCGTGGTGAACCGGTGGGAGGACTTTGACGGCTACTGGATTCCGCGCGGCTGGTCCAAGGAAGGACCGATCAAGACCCAGTCGCGGATCGACGTGCCGCGACATGGCCAGACGGTGCAACCGGGCATGCAGCCAATTGCCGGCGTGGCCTGGGCGCAGAACCGAGGTATCACCAAGGTCGAGGTTAACGTGAACGACTCCGGTTGGCAGGAAGCTCAACTGGGCGAAGCGATTTCAAAGGACACCTGGCGGCAGTGGGTCCTGCCCTGGGACGCCACGCCGGGCAGGCACACCATCGCCGTCCGCGCCACCGACACGTCGGGCGAGCCGCAGACGGCCTTTGTCCAGCGCTCAGACCCCGACGGTGCGACGGGTCGCCACACGATCTTCGTGAACGTCAGCGGCTAGGGAGATTCCAGCTTAGGCGTAATCCCCGTGGGCCCCTGTTCCGCTGGGATCGGCGAGTTCGTCGGCGCCGCAGAGGTAGCGCCACCAGTCGGCGCGTTCCTGGGCCACGGCCGAGGATTCGCCGGTCAGGTTGTGGGCGTTCTTGTTCATGCGGAAGAAGCGCCGGATTTCCTCGCTGTCCCAGCCTTCGGTGTTGAAGATGCCGCGCTGCGGGACCCGCGGGTTGTAGCGAATCTTGAACATGAAACGCCACTGATCGATCTCGTTGGTCTGGGCGCAGTGCCAGAGGGCCTCGTGCATGAACACGATACGCCCGGCCTTGCCTGACAGGCGCTTCTGACCCGCGATGTTCTTGTAGCGGGCCACGTCCGGTCCGAGCACCGAGCGCATGTGCGAGCCGGGCAACACCAGCGTGGGCCCCATCTCGTGCGGGGTGTCGTGGGCGAAGTAGGCCGTGAGGATGTCGAACGACCAGGGATGCACGCCCGGCAGCCGCACCTGGCGCCGTCCGCCGGCGTCCACGTGCCACTGCTGGGCCGTCTCCTGCAAAGGTCCGGTGCAGTGCAGGGCGGAGTGGCTAGCCACGTGCCCAGGGCCCAGCAGGCTCTGCAGCACCGCCTTCACGCGCGGCAGGTTGTGCACGGCACGCACGGCGGCGGATCGTTCGTAGAAGCCGTGTGGGTTGTCGGTGATGTGCCAGCGGACCTCGGGAATCGGGCCGTCCTCGTTGACCGATGCCAGTTCATCGGCATAGACGGCTTCGCTCAATTCGTCCGGCACGAGGTCGTCGAACTCGATGAAGCCATCGATGACGAAGCGCGCCATCTGGTGCACGTCCAGGAGTTCGGTCTGCGGTACGACTTCGGTCTCTGCGATCGCCATCCCTCGGCCCCTTCCGTTCCGGCGCGCGGGCGGCGCCGGCTACGACTACCCCTCGACTTCGACGTTGCGTTCCAGCCAGAATTCGTTCGCCAGTTGTCCCGTTCCGGTACCCGCGCTGCGCTCGGGTTGGGGGCTGGCCTGGAATACGCGCCAGCCGTGGCGCATGGCGTCCAGGACGGATTCGTATGGAACCTCGTACTCGCTGCCCGTCTGCATCTGCACGGCGTTCGCCGGCAGCGCCCCGTCATAGAGCGCCCAGGCGACGGTGGGCGACCCCAGGTCGCCCGACTGGAGATGCAGGATCAGAATCTGCTGCCGAACTGGCGACATTCCGTCCCCTTGCGGCGAAGCGCGCGGCTCATGGTACCGAGACCGCCCGAAACCCCGCCTCGATATAATTGGATGGCAGGCCGAATGGGGTGGGGCGCATGGCCTTGCACACGCTAACGGAGGACCAGGTCGCGTTCTACAACGAGCGCGGGTACCTGCGGCTTCAAGACGTTTTCTCTCCCGACGAGGTCGAATTCCAGTCAGTTGAACTCGAGCGCCTGATGCTGGAGTGGGCCCAGCAGACGCCGGGCTGGCGCGGGCCCTGGCGCAAGGCCTATATGACCGCTGAAGAGGACGAACGCGCGCGGCTGACGGCCATGCACGAGCTCCAGAACTACTCCGAAGCTTTCGCTCGCGCGGTGGTAAACGACCGGCTCACCGGCGCCGTGGCCGACCTGATCGGACCCCATGTGGAACTGCATCACACCACCTTGCACGCCAAGGCCCCGGACATGGGAACCCCGTTTCCCATGCACCAGGACCACCCGTTCTACGAGCACGAAGGCCCCGCCTACGTGGACGCAATTGTGCATATCGATACGGCAAGCGAGCAGAACGGCTGCCTACAATTTCTTGAGGGGAGCCACAAGCTGGGACCGCTCCAGCACATTCGAGGCCCCGAATCGAGCCCACACTTGCCCACGGACCAGTACCGACTCGAAGACGCCGTGTCAGTTCCGGCCGGCGCCGGCGACGTGGTGTTCTTCAGCTACTACACCATCCACGGCTCCGCGCCCAATCGGACGGATCAGTGGCGCCGTCTCGTGCGCTTCGGCTACCGCGACCCGGACAACGTCCAAACTTCCGGCCAGGGTCTGGGGCGTGACGGACTGATGGTGCGCGGTCAGAAGAGAAATCGGAAGGCCTGACGCATGCGTTGCCTTGGGTACGTTCGCGGCTCGCAGCGACCCGTTGCCCTTGCTGAGCCAGCGCGATGACCGGCCGGCAGCGATTTGCGGTGCTGGCCCTTGTAGTTGGGGCCGTGATCGGCGCCATCGCGCTGATTGAGATCATCGTATCGCCGCCCGACCCCACGGTTGGCGTCGGCCTGCCCGGCGCAAACGACACCCAAACGGCCGCTCCTGCTCGCGAGACTCCCGCTTCTACCCGGGCCGTAGTAGCGGCGACCGTCGCGACCACGCCTCCCGTGGCGGCTACTGCCGCCGCGGCTGCGGCCGGTGGAGCCGCCGGCCAGCCAACGGCCGCGCCCGCGCCGGCCACGAGCGCGCCAACAGTGGCGACCAGCGGTCCTGCTCCTGTCACCAGCGCACCCACGCCGGTCCCAACCACACCAGCCGCGGTCGTCGTAGACCTCCCCGAGCTGCCGGTCATTGGCTTCGCGCCGGAATTCGCGGGCATCACCGCCTGGCTCAACAGCGAAGTGCTAACGATGGACGACCTGCGAGGTCGTCCGGTCTTGATCGACTTCTGGACGTTCGGCTGCATCAACTGCATCCGCACCCTGCCCCACGTCCGCGCCTGGCACGACGCCTACGGCCCGCACGGACTGGTTGTCGTCGGCGTGCATACCCCGGAGTTCCGGCACGAGTACGAGGAAGAAAACGTGCGCGAGTCGCTGCCCTCCCGCGGCGTCATTTGGCCGGTGGCCATGGACAACGACTACAAGACCTGGCGCGCCTACAACAACCGCTTCTGGCCCCATAAATTTCTGATCGACCAGCAAGGGCGCATCCGCTATCACCACATCGGCGAAGGCGCCTATCAAGAAACCGAAAAGGCAATTCGCGCGCTGCTGGCCGAAGGCGGAACGGATCTCTCGCACATCCCGCTTTCCAGCGCGTCAATCCCTCGCAAGACGACCCCTTCGCCGTCCACCGGTCCTCGGTCACTCTTTGCGGGAAGCGGATTTGCTTTCGGCTCCTACCTCGGCAATCCCACCGAGGCGCCTGGGGACGGTGTCCGACTTTTTACCGATAACGTCGACCACAACAAGGAGGGCATCTATCTGGACGGGCGCTGGGCCTGGTCACCTAACGCCGCGCTGGCGCAGCCCGATTCCAGCGAGTCCTCGCGTCTGACCATTGTCTTTCAGGCGACGGAGGTCTCCGCCTCCTTTGGTGCAAGTAGTGAGGCGCCGATACGCGTGCCGGTCACCGTCGATGGGTCGCCAATCCCGGCCGACCGGCGCGGCGGGGACATCGTGGCCGCTGCCGACGGCCGGACGTACGTGGAGATCGGCCAGTTTCGGCTCTACGACATTCTTCGGAACGGCGCGGAACGCGGCGGC
>JAPOWQ010000059.1 GCA_026707585.1 Chloroflexota bacterium
AGCCGCGTTGGTGGCGCCAGTTGGGGGTGACTTTGGCGAAGCGTCCTAGTCCCAGGCCGCCGATGTCGATATTGGTTTCGCCGTAGAGCACCAGGTCGCTGACGACCTTGCCCGTGGCTGGGGAGATGCCGAAGCCGTGGGCCGAGGCGGTGACGACCACGTAGTTGCTGGGGGAGTCCAGGATGTCGATGATCGGCATGTAGTCTGGGGCCTGTTCCACCACCCCGGCCCAGCTTCGAATGACCGGCACATCCGCCACTTCCGGCAGCAGCTCCGCGAGCCGCCTGGCGATATTCCTGATCAGCGGCGTGTTGGGCTTGCCCGGCGTGGCGGTGAGGTCCACGTCGGCCCATTCGTGGGCCCCTCCACCAAACAGCAGATTTCCCCGCACGGCCTGGTGCCCGTAGAGGCCGTTCCCCACCAGGGCGATGCTGGTGAGCGGCTCGATGGGGGCGGTCGCCAGGATCTCCACTCGTGCCGGGGCCACGGGGATGTGCACGCCCACCAGCCCCGCCATCAGACCGGTCTGGGGTCCGGCGGCGGCGACGACCATGTCGGCGGCGATCGGGCCGGCGGTCGTCTCCACCGACGTCACCCGGTCGCCAACGACCTGGAAGCCCGTGACGGCGGTGTTCTGATAGAGCCGGCCGCCCAGGTCTTGAAACGCCCAAGCGAACGCCTGCACCGCCAGCTGGGTGTTGGCGTGACCGCCCTTGGCGAAGAAGAGCCCACCGAGCGTCCGCTCGGTGATGCCGGGAATCATGTCCCGAATCTCCAAGGGATCGACCATTTCCGCGTGCAGGCCGTGGCGCAGCGCGTTGTCCCGTTCGGCGTGGAGGGCGCCCATCTCCTCCTCCGTCACGGCGATTTGGAGCCGGCCCTGCTGGACGAACTCGGTGGGATAGCCCAGCTCGTCGGCCAGCGTCTCCCAGGTCCTGGTGGCTTCCACGGCGAGCGGAATCAGCGCCGGCTCGTCGACCCGCTCACTGACCATGCCGCCGTTTCGCCCGGACGCCTCGCCCCCGACGATCCCCTTGTCGACGACGACGACATCCCGGCCCGCCTTGGCCAGGCGATAGGCCGAGCTCAGGCCCGAAACGCCGGCCCCGATGACGACTACGTCCGCGCTGTCCATGGGCCGCCTTCTACCCCAGCACCCGGCTCGTCGGGCTGAACCACTTGGGCCACTCGCTGCGCACCTGCTCCGGCTCGTCGTGGGGCCACATGATCCGCAGCGGCAGCGGCCGCACCGGCGGCCGGTAGGACATGCAGGGGATGTCGGCGATGTCGGCGCCGGATTCCTCGGCCAGCAGCAGCGACACCTGCTCCCGGCACAGCCGGCCCTGGCAGTGGCCCATGCCGGCCCGTGTCAGGCGCTTGACCTGGTCGGCGTTGACCGGGTTAGCCCTCGCTTGGGTCCGCAGGCTGCGACGGCTCGCCGCCTCCGACCCCCGCCCCAGAAAGCGCGGCGGCCGCAAGCCGATGATCTCGGCACGCGTGACCTCCTCGCATCGGCACGCAAAGATATCCAGCCCACCGGCGTTGACGAGGGATCGATGCCATTCCCGCCAACCCGAGGTCACGTCGGCGGGCGTCGCGTCGAGCGCCACCGGCTGGAGGTCATTCCTTCGGGCGAGCGCTTCGTGCTTGTCGATCGCACCGAGCGACTCGGCGGCGGCAAGTCCGGCCAGGCGGCCCTGGCATTGTGCGATTTCGGTGTCCACAACCATTCCGTCATGGCAGCCGGCGACATCCCCCGCGACGAACACGGAATCTTCACTGGTCCGCATTCGGTCGTCGTGGTCCGGCGCCCACCCGCCGCGCTCGGACGTAAAGCTGAGGTCGCACCCCAGCAGACCGAGGAGCTCCACGTTGGGAACCAGGCCGATGGCAAGGCAAACGATGTCGGCGGAGACGACCTTCTCGGTGCCGGCAACCGGCTTGCAGTTTTCGTCGATCCCGACCAGCACGACGGACTCGATCTCGTCGGCCCCGCCGACGGCTTTCATGACGGTGTGGGAGGTGTATAGCTCGACGCCCGCGTCCTGCAACCGCGCCATGCGGGCCTCGTCGCCGCGCACGGAGGCGGAGACGTCCACGACGGCGGCCACCTCAACACCGTGGTCCTGCGCCATCCGGGCGGTGTTGAGGCCCAGATCGCCGGAGCCCAGGACCACCATGCGCCGCGAGGTCAACGCCCGGTAGCGACGCATCAGCGCGTGCGCGCCGTTGGCGCCCATGACGCCCGACAACCCCGACCCGGGAAAGGTCAGCGCCAGGTCCCGGGCGCCGGCGGCCACGATCAGCCGGTCGTACTTGATCATCCACGACCGCTCGTGGTCGGCCAGCCCGAGCTGGGGGCCGTCCAGGACCCTGCTTGTATCTGAATTGCGGAAGGCGCCCCAGACGCAGGTTCCCAACTGAATCTCGACGCCGGCTTCCTCGGCTTCAGCCAGCGCGTCGTTGGCCGCGGCCGCCCTCGCCAGCAACACGTCCCTGGCGGGGAGCGGGTCCATGGCCCGTTGGCCGAAGAACTGGGGCACGTCCAGCGCCATCATGGAAGCGCCAATGGGGTTCTCGTCGACGAGCGTGACCCGCACGCCGGCTCGGGCCGCCTCGATGGCGGCGGCCGTGCCCGCCACCCCCGCCCCGACAACCACCAGCGGTTTCGCTTCCAGCTGAAGTCCCTCCCGTCGATCCGGAGGTCTGCTCTACCTCAGAGGTGCCCGGAAATCTCCGGCCTACGCGCCGTTTCGCGGCGATGCGATCCGGTCCGGCAGGGCGCCCCTCAGGGCCTTGGTGTAGTCGGCGCCGAAACCGCAGCAGGTGCCAATGATCTGGGCGCCCATTTCGACCCAGGTGAGCGCTTCCCGCGTCAACTCCGCCACCGTCTGTTCGTTGGCAACGCTGCTGTCCTGCCAGGTCTCGAGATAGTCTTCTCGGCCGGCGTCGGGATAGACGATGACGGGCCCGGACCAATGGTCGAGCATGACCTGAAGGGCCGCCGCGGTTTCGCCAATCCGGCTGTGAAACACGCCAAGCACGTCGGGACCGAGCGCTGCGATCTCTTTGACGCCGTCGGCCAGGCTTTTGTTGTCGTCGACCGTTCGCCACGTCGATGTCCACATGGGCATTCCGATGCCGGTGCTGTAGGCACGGTCGTCACCGAAACTCATCCTGACCGCCTGACCGTCGGCTGCAACGGAGGCCGTAAACGCCACCCACACGGGCAGGCCCGTGGCCTTTGCCGCTTCGGCGGCTATCGCCCTGGACTCGTTGTCGGCCCACAGATTCTCGATCAGAAAAAAGTCCACGCCGGACTCTGCGAGGATGTTCGCCTGCTCTCCGGCGTGAGCCCTCAATTCCTCCGCCGAAAGGCTGGCGCCATAGCCGTAGCCGGTGCCGCCCAACAGCGTTCCGGTCCTGCGGTCGCGGATGGGGATTCGGCACGAGATGGAGCCGGCGATGTACACGGGCTTGTCGCCGGCGGCCCGGTCGATTGCTTCAAGGGCCGCGTCCACGGCCCGCACGTTGACTTCCCGCACCAACTCGCTGTAGCCGGAAGCCTCCAGCGCGGGGCGCAGGTTGTTGAAGGTATTGGTGGTGATGATGTCGGCCCCCGCCCGGATGTAGCGTTCGGGCAGCCGCCGAGCGGTCGCCGCGTGCGTGTA
>JAPOWQ010000022.1 GCA_026707585.1 Chloroflexota bacterium
CGCCCTGCACCGGGTCCAGCGGGCTGTCGAGCCAGATGACGCCTGCCTTCAGAATGGGACGTGCAGCCTCGGCGCTGGCCGCCCCCGAAGTCTCTTCGGCCTTGGCGGTCGAAGCTGCCGGCTGCTTGGGTGTTTCGGTCGCTCGAGAAGGCTGGCGCGGAGTCGTGGTCACTGCCGGGGGCGGCGGCGCTGCCGTCGGCGAGGTGGCCGCGGAAGTCACGGGCGCAGATGTGGCAGCCGCTGCCGGGCTGGCGTCGCTCTCTCCACAGGCTACGGCCAGTGGCAAAGCCAAAGCCGCCACGAGCGTAAGCGCCGTTCGTCGAATCATCTCCTACTCACCCTCCGTACTATTGAGACTTTGTCTCAATAAGGAGCCTGTCACACGGGGAGGGTCTGCGCAAGTCACTGTGGCAAGTGAACCGGTGCGGTCGTGAGGGACGGCCCTCCAGGAACGCCGCGCGCCCCTGATTTTGTCAGCCGACGATCGCCAGCGTGAAGTTCAAGGAGAAGAGTTCGGAAGACCCGGCGCGAAGCGCTCTCGTCCAGCGCGTGGCTGCGCCGACGCCTTGAGCCAGCGGCGCCGCGTGCCGGACATCGCCACGCTTCAGGCGCTCGGCTCCTCTTGGTGCAACGTCACGGCGGCGGATGCGGCCTCCTTCGCGCGCATCACGCCGGGGCCGCCCCATCCCGCGAGTTCAATCCCGGAGCGCGCCGATAATCCCAACTGCTCGACCAGCTGGCGGCGCGCCAGCGGTTGCCCGTTCGGAGTGCCGCCGCAGCGCCGAGTATGATCTCGGCCTATAAGCGCAGGAGGCGAGGCTCGACCAGTGTCTACGCAGCCAATTGGCCGGCGGATTCCACCTCGGCTTCGCCGTATCTTTAGCTTTCCGCATCCGGTAAACGAGGTGGCTGCAAGGCTCGTAGCCGGAATGGTAGTCATCCTATCCATTGCTGTATTGGTAACCGGTCAGTGGTGGTTGATGTTTCTCCTTGCGTATGGGTTTCTGGCCAGAGTCGCCACCGGCCCTACGCTGAGCCCAATGGGCCTGCTGGCGACCAGGGTGATCGCGCCGAGGATTGCTAAGGAGAAACTCGTGCCCGGGCCGCCCAAGCGCTTTGCGCAAACGGTGGGACTTATCTTCTCGGTGACTGCGCTGGTGCTGCACTTCGCCGCAGGATTGTCGGTGGCAGCGGGCGTCGTTTTGGCCGTGCTGACCGTGTTTGCCGCGCTTGAGTCGTTGCTGGGCTTCTGCGCCGGATGCTTTGTCTTCAACTACATGATTCGCTGGGGGTTGGTGCCGAAGTCGGTCTGCGAGGAATGCCTCAACTTTGACTCGACGCGGACATAGGCGGCTATTCGACCACCGGCTCACGCACTCCGCATCACACGAGCATTGGCGGGGCCAATCGCGGTTCGAGAGCCTGAATAGATCCGCGCTGCCCGAAATGCAGAACGCCCGTGACGAGCTGGAGCGCTGGTACGCGCGTTTTCCCGGTAGCGACGGCGATCTGCGCTCTCGATTCCGCGGGGCTGACCAGAAGAACGACGGAGCGTTGTCCCGCTGGGCTGCCTGCCGACAAATCGGAATCTCACGGTCACGACCAGCGTGCGGTGCAGACTCTTGGGCACCCGCTTGAGCTCGACAGCCTGCAAGGCAGTGGGGTAGGGCATGCGGGATTCGAACCCGCGATCTCCGCCTTGAGAGGGCGGTGTCCTAGGCCGCTAGACGAATGCCCCACGCGGACCAAAGTCCGACGCCGCCTATGCTACGAAACCCGGCGGCGTCCTGACCCGGCGCCGGCGCTCCGTACAATCGAGGTAGACCAGCGCACCGCCGTGACACCCAATGTTTGAAAGCCTGACCGAGCGCCTGTCCGGCGTCTTCGGCAACCTCGGCCGCCGCGGCCGCCTGAGCGAACAGGATGTGGACGCGGCCCTACGCGAAGTCCGCATGGCCCTGCTCGAAGCCGACGTCAACTTCCGGGTTGCGCGCCAATTCGTGGCGTCAGTTCGCGAACGAGCGGTTGGCCGGGAGGTCACCCAGAGCGTCACCCCGGCCCAGCAGGTCACGAAGATCGTCCACGACAACCTGGTGGAGTTGCTCGGCGGTGAAACCGCCCGCCTGGCCACCGCGCAGCGTCCGCCGTCGGTAATTCTTATGGTCGGACTCCAGGGCTCGGGCAAAACCACCGCCGCGGCCAAGCTGGCGCTGGCGTTCCGCAAGGACGGCGGCCGCCCGATCTTGGTCGCCGCGGACACCTACCGCCCGGCGGCCATCGCCCAGTTGCAGACGCTGGGCAAGCAGATCGACGTCCCCGTCCACCAGAAGGGCACCAAACCCAGCCCGGTCGACATTGCGAGGCGAGGACTCGAACTCGGCGTCAGCAACGCCCACTCGCACGTCATCGTCGACACCGCCGGCCGAATCCAGCTGGACGACCGGATGATGGACGAGATCGAGCAGATCAGCCGTGCCGTCAAGCCGGTCGAGACCCTCTTCGTCGCCGACGCCACCACCGGCCAGGAAGCCGTCAACGTCGCCCAGGCCTTCCACGCCCGCACGCCGCTCACCGGCCTGATCCTGACCAAGATGGACGGCGATGCCCGCGGCGGCGCCGCTCTATCCATCCGATCCGTGACCGGAATTCCGGTCAAATACGTCGGCACCGGCGAGCAAATTGAGCCGCTTGAGGTCTTCCACCCCGACCGCATCGCCTCCCGCATCCTGGGCATGGGCGACGTGGTCACGCTGGTCGAACGCGCCGAAGAGGTCGTCGATCTCGAACGCGCCGAGGAGCTGCAAACCAAGCTCCGCAAGGCCACCTTCGGGTTGGACGACTTCCTGGAACAGCTGAACCAGGTGCGCCAGATGGGCCCGCTCAGCCAGGTGCTCGGCATGCTGCCCGGCATGGGCGCCATGGCCAACAAGGCCGAGGTCCAGGCCGCGCTGGATGGCAACGTGGTCGGCCGCTTCGAGGCCATCATCCTCTCCATGACCCCCGCCGAACGCGCCAACCCCGACATCCTCAACGGCAGCCGCCGACGCCGCGTCGCGCTCGGCAGCGGCACCTCCGTTCAGGAAGTCAACCAGCTGCTCAGCCAGTTCAAGCAGGCCCGCCAGATGATGCAGATGATGACTTCCGGCCGCATACCCGCCGGCCTGCGCAACCTCACCGGCCTATAGGTTCGACGACCCGGCGGCGCTTCATCCGAAACGCCCCAGAGCACGCACGGCGTTTCGGTCTTTGTCCTGCAGGAACGGCCCGCCGCGCTTCGGGAGCTCCGGAGCAGGCGGTGGTTCGGGTGCTCCGGCGGCGTCCCAGGCTCGGTGTCATCGAGCAGGCTTGGGCTGTCTGTGCCCAACTCGCAACATTGCGGTGCCTTCGTCGGGGAAGAACCCTGGGCTATCGCTTCCGAAGGCGGGCCGGAATCACGGCCCACATCATGAAGAGACCAGCAAAAGCTACGATTCCCAGCAGCGCTTCAAGCGGCAACGGCAAACCTCCAAGCCCCACCGGTTATCCCGGCAGAGCGGCTATTGCCGCCGTTTCACCTCCGAACCACCGCCTGTATCCGCGACTAGTTTAGCGGCTCAGCGTCGCGCGCGTTATAGGTGGATGATCTCAATCGCGTCATCCGTTACCTCCAGGTCCAGGTGCACGCGTTCGATGAACTCCAGGATCGCCCGCATCTGCGCGTCCAGCCGCCGCGGATCATTCGACACGCAGGACACCCCGATGCGCGCCCGTCCCGGAACCGGATCCGCTTCCAGATCGGCCACGGCGGCGTTGAAGGTATTGCGAATCCGGCGCTTCAGCGACTCCACCGACCGCCGCCGGTCCTTCAGCGACTGGGCCGCGTGAACCGCCAGTCCGACCTCCAGCGTCCCGACGTGCATGCCCTTCGTCTCAAGATGGGTTGCCGCCCGGCGGCGGCTGGTCCAGTCTGACAGGCGAATGCCGCCCGGTTCGCCAACTAAGGAGTCAATCCATGTCCGCCACCCCTCGCACGCTAGCCGACATCGATACGCCGGCGGCCGTGATCGACCTCGACCTGGTGCGGCGCAACATCCAGGTCATGGAGCGCCACCTGGAGGGCACCGGCGTCCACGTGCGGCCCCACGTCAAGCACCACAAGACGCCCGGCATCGCCCTCATGCAGATCGAGGCCGGCGCGCCCGGCGTCACCTGCGCCAAGGTGGGCGAGGCCGAAGCCATGGTCCAAGGCGGCGTCGGCGACGTCTTGATCGCCAACCAGGTCGTCGGCCCACTCAAGATCGCGCGGCTCTGCAGCCTTGCCCGAAAGGCCGCCGTCACGGTCGCCGTGGACGACGCGCGCAACGTCCGCGAGCTGTCCAAGGCTGCCGTCGCCAACGGCGTCACCATCGGCATCGTCATCGAGATCGAAGTCGGCATGAACCGCTGCGGCATCCTGCCCGGCGAACCGGCCGTGACCCTCGCGAAAGAGATTGACGCGGCTCCCGGCCTGGACCTCGTTGGCCTGATGGGCTACGAGGGGCACGCCGTCGGCATCGTCGATCGCGATGAGCGCGAAGCCGCGGCCCGAAGCTCCCTGGCCGCCGTCATCGAAACCAAGGCCGCCTGCGAAGCCATTGGTCTGGAAATCCGCGAGGTCACCGGCGGCGGCACCAACACCTTCGACATCACCAGCGCCATCGACGGCTGGACCGAACTGCAGTGCGGCACCTACGTGACGATGGACGTCTGGTTTCGCCCGCACGCTGGCCATGCGTTCGAGCAGGCCATGTGGATCCTGTCCAGCGTCGTCAGCACCCCCGCGCCCGGCCGCGCCATACTGGACATTGGCCGCAAGTCCATGGCCTTCGAGACCGGCGGCCTGCCGCTGGTGGAAGACCCGCCGGGGATTGAGCTGCTCAGTCTCTCCGAAGAACACGGCAGCCTGGCCCTGCACGACGGGGCGCCCGACCTGCAGCCCGGCGACCGCCTCAAGGTCACCCCCTGGCACGGCTGCACCACCTTCAACCTGCACGACACCCTCTACGTCATCCAGGACGACGAAGTCGTCGACATCTGGCCCATCGCCGCCCGCGGCAAATTCACCTAAGTCAGCCCGGCGCCTTCGAGGCCCATTACCTGGCTGCTGCATTGCTTGACACTCAATTTCCCCCGGTGCTAGCGTCTATCTGGTAGGCGCGGTGGCTGCTCGGATGTAGCCGAGCCGCCGAGTTCCGTGCCCTCCCCACAGACTTTCTTATGCGCTTTCTGTGGGTTCGCATGCCCGGTCCCCGGGCTTTCACGCCAGAACCAGTCCGTGATTTCGCACACCTTGCGGTCCCGGCCGCGACCTCCAGCCGAGCTTGAACGTCCGGCGCGACGCGTAGGAGGCTCGAATGTCTGACCACAGCGGACGCTCCGGCGGCTATCGCCGCCAGCGTCGCTCCGGCCGTGGCCGTCGTAACCAGCGTCGCCCCCGCCAGTTGCAGCCCGATCCCGATCGCGAACTGGCCGAACTCGAAGCCAAGCCCATGGAAGAGCTGAGGGCCCTGGCGACTGAGCTCGAAGTGGACGTCAACGGCTCCGCCGATCTGACCAAGGACGCCCTCGTCAACATGGTCCTCCAGGCTCGGTCCGAGAAAGACGGGTCCATGTTCCTCGAGGGCAACCTCGAACTCATGGACGAGGGCTACGGCTTCCTGCGGCGTGAATTGGGATGGCTTGCGGGGCCTGACGACGTCTATGTCTCCCAGGCCCAGGTGCGCCGCTTTGCGCTGCGCAACGGCGACCACGTCAGCGGCCACGTGCGGCCGGCTCGCGACCACGACCGCTATCACGGCCTGGTCAGGGTCATGGCGGTCAACGGTCTCGCGCCGGACAAGGCCCGCGCCCGACCGCAGTTCGAGCGCATGATCCCCATCTTCCCCAACGAGCAACTCGTGCTTGAGTACTCGGCCACGGAACTCACCTCACGCATCGTCGACATCATTGCGCCCATCGGGCGCGGCCAGCGCGGCCTGGTGTTGTCGCCGCCCAAGGCCGGCAAGACCGAGCTGATGAAGCGCCTGGCGCGCTCCGTCTTGAACAACTACAGCGACGTGCGCGTCATCGTGGCCCTGATCGGCGAGCGGCCGGAGGAAGTCACCGACTGGCAGCGCAGCGTTGAAGGTGCCGAAGTCATCAGTTCCACCTTCGACGAGCAGCCCCGCAGCCACACCCGCGTCGCCGAACTTACCTCCGCCCGCGCCAAGCGCATGGTCGAGAGCGGCGAGGACGTGATGATCCTGCTGGACAGCGTCACCCGCCTCGTTCGCGCCTACAACCTCGTCCAGCCGTCCAGCGGCCGCACCCTTTCCGGTGGTATCGAGCCGCAGGCGCTCTACCCGCCCAAGGGCTTTTTCGGCGCGGCCCGCAACATCGACGGTGGCGGCAGCCTGACCATCATCGCTTCCTGCCTCATCGAAACCGGCAGCCGCATGGACGAGGTGATCTACGAGGAGTTCAAGGGCACCGGCAACTGGGAACTGATGTTGGACCGTCGGCTGGCCGAGCGCGGTACCTTCCCCGCCGTCAACGTCCTCAGTTCCGGCACCCGGCGCGTGGAACTGATGCTGAACGCCGACGGTCTCAAGTACTTCTGGACGTTGCGCCGTATGCTCAACGCCCTCGACCCCCACGACGCCTACGATTCGACCGAGCTCATGTTCGACCGCATGAAGCGGACCGCAACCAACAAGGAATTCTTCGCATCGCTCAGCGAGTCGTCCCGCTGACGTCGCCCGGCGAGCGTGTGGATAGGGAGCCCATGACCGATGGCTGACGTGCAGGTGGTACTGCTTGAATCCGTCCCCGACCTGGGCGACATCGGCGAAGTGCACTCAGTCGCCGCCGGCTACGCACGCAACTTCCTGCTGCCCCGACGCCTGGCCGTCCCGGCCACAAGGCAGCGCCTGGGCGACGCCCAATTCCAGGCCGAGTTGCAGGACCGTCGCGAAGAGAACGCGCGTCGCGAAGCTCAGCATCTCGCGGACTTGATTCAGGGCGTCACGCTGACCATCCACGTGCAGGTCGGCGGTCAGGGGCGCATGCATGGCCAGATCACCAACCGCGACGTAGCGGCGGCCCTCCTCGAGCAGCACGGCGCCGAGATCGATCGTCACCTCATCCAGATCGACAGCCCCATCCGCTCGCTGGGGCGTTACCTCGTCCCCATTCGCCTGGCCGCCGGACTGGAAGCCTCGGTCATGCTGGATGTCGTCGAAGAGGAAGACGAGCCCGAACCGGCGGCCGACGTCGAAGCGGATGAGCCCGAGGACGACCTCGGCGTCTCCCGCCTCGGACGGTAGGGACGGCGCCGGCCGCCACGCGCGAACATTCCGAGAAACTGCGGATTCGCCACGGGTAACGGTCAGGTCCTGGCGGTTACTTGTGGATAATTGGGTATGGCAGTTGGCTGGGCGCTGTGGGTATCCGTGGCTCATGCACCCTCATGGCCCGTCGGCTTCTGCCGCAGCAACCTGAATCTGCCCACAGCCGCGGTGGATGCGCGTCGCTGTGGAAAGTGTGGACGTTTTCCTCGGTGGACTCCATCGTGGAAGGCGGCTTGACATACGGGTTCGGTTGTTTGCCAGCCGTCCGTGGCCTGCACCGGCCGGGCTGCGCGACCATTCCCTCCCGTCGGCAAGTACTCCCCGAGTTGCAATCCTGAACTATTCGTCGGGTGGCCCGCCTTGACCCTGGCCACCATGGCGTCGGCCACCGACCGACTTCCACCACAGAACATCGACGCCGAACGCTCCCTGCTCGGCAGCCTGCTTATCGACCCCGAGGCCATTACCCGCATCGCCGGCCAGATTGGACCGGACGACTTCTACCGCGAAGCCCACCGGGCCATTTTTTCTGCGGTCACCACCCTCGCCGCCCGCAACGAGAAGACCGACTACGTCACTCTCTGCGACCAATTGGCGCGTGACGGCACGCTGGCCGACGTGGGCGGCGAGGACCGCGTGGTGGAGTTGGCCTCCGCCGTGCCAACCCCCTTCCACGTGGAGCACTACGCCGCCATCGTGCGCCGCACCTCCGTCCTCCGGCAGATCATCCAGAGCGCCACCCGCATGGTGGCCTCCGCCTACGCCCCCGAGGCCGCGCCCGAAGAGGTCCTGGACGAGGCCGAAAGCCTGATCTTCAGCATCGCCAACGAGGTCCACACCCGCGACATCCTCCCGATTCGCGAAATCCTCCACGAGGTCAACGACCAGTTGATGTTCCGGGTCGAGCACCGCGGCGTGCCCACCGGCGTCTCCACCGGCTTTCGCAGCCTCGACGCCCTCACCGGCGGCTTGCAGCGCTCCGACCTCATCATCCTGGCCGCCCGCCCCGGCATCGGAAAAACCGCCTTCTCGCTCAACATCGGGCTGCACGCCGCCAAGCAGAACGACGTCCCCGTGGCCTTCTTCGCCCTGGAAATGCCCGCCGAGCAGATCGTGCAGCGCCTGATCGGGACTGAAGCGCGCATGGACTCCATGCGCATCCGCGACGGCGAACTCGACGACGATCAGCTTCAGCGCGTCGTCCGCACCATGGGCGAAGTGGCCGAGTACCCCATCTACATCGACGACTCGCCCTCCCTCAGCGTGCTCGAGCTGCGCGGCAAGGCCCGCCGCATGCACCTGGAACACAACATCGGCCTGCTGGTCGTCGACTACCTGCAGCTGATGACGGCCTCCGGCCACCGCGAAAACCGCGTCCAGGAAATCACCGAGATCACCCGCTCGCTCAAGGCCCTGGCCCGCGAACTCAACATCCCCATCATCGCGTGCGCCCAGCTGTCCCGCGCCGTCGAGCAGCGCCCCAACCCCCGGCCCCGCCTCTCCGACCTGCGCGAAAGCGGCTCGATCGAGCAGGACGCCGACGTCGTGGCCTTCCTGCACGAACCCGAGGCCGGCGACGACGAGGCCATCGGGCGGCCCGTCGATCTGAAGCTCGACATCGCCAAGCACCGCAACGGCCCGGTCGGTAACGTAGACCTGCGCTTCATCCGCCCACAGGGCCGGTTCGAGGAAACCGTACGTCGAGACTACTGAGCCGCTGGCACCCGCATACCATGTGCCGAGGGCGGCAGAGCGGAGGTCGCGGATTGTGCCGCGAGGGAGTTGGACGTGAGACATAGACACGTGATTGCGTTGATTGGACTTGCGGCTGTTGCGCTTCTGACGTTGGCGGCCTGCGGCGAGAGCGAGCCGGCCACACCATCCGGCGTAGGCGCCCGGGCCGTCGCCGTGATGATGGGGCCTGACGGCGCGTCCATGGGTACGGTCACGCTTACGCAGGTCCCGTCGGGCGTCCTGGTCTCGGCTGACGTGCATGGACTGTCCGCCGGCGGCCACGGATTCCACATTCACAGCGTTGGCGCCTGCGCCCCGGACTTCACCGCGGCCGGTGGTCACTTCGATCCCCACGAGACCGGCCACGGTCTCATGGTCAACGACACACCCCACCCCGGCGACTTGCCAAACATTTACGCCGGCGCTGACGGTGCCGCGCGCGCCGACGTCTTTACCGACGCGGTCACCTTGGACGCCAACGCCGATCACTCGCTGTTCGACGCCGACGGGTCCGCCATCATCATTCACGCCAAGCCCGATAGCTACGGCGAAGAGCCCGGCGCCGGCGACCGCGCGGCCTGCGGCGTCATCCAGCGGGCTTAAGGGGCCGGGCATGACTCAACCGCAAGGCCGAGACTTCCGCGCACCGCCCGTAATTCACGTCGGGCGCGGCGCCCTCAACCAGTTGCCGGCCACCCTGCGCGAGCTGGGCGCCGAACGCGCCGCCATCATCACCGACCGCGTCATGGGCAATAGCGAATGGGCGCCCCGGCTGGAAGCCCTGGCCGCCGACGCCGACGTCACCACCACCATCCTGGCCGAACTCACCGGCGAACCCACCACCCGCGACGTCGACGCCGCCCTGGCCGCCATCCGCGCCGCCGACGCCGATGTCGTCATTGGCTTCGGCGGCGGCAGCGCCCTCGACACCGCCAAGCTGGCCGCCGTCCTGCACACCAACCCTGGCAGCGGTCCCGACTACGAAGGCTACGAGCGCATCCCCGACCCTGGCCTTCCCGTCATCGCCATTCCCACCACCGCCGGCACCGGCAGCGAAGTCACCCGCGGCGTCGCCATCACCGACACGGACCGTGACGTGAAGATGCTCCTGATGAGCCCCCACCTCGTCCCCGCAGCCGCCATCGTCGACCCCGAACCCACCTACACCATGCCCCCGGGCGTCACCGCCTCTACGGGACTGGACGCCCTCACCCACGGCATCGAGGCCTATGTCTCGCGCCGCCGCTTCCCCATCACCGACGCCCTCGCCATCGACGCCATTGACCGAATCGGCCGGTTCATGGCGCGCGCCTACCACCATCCCGACGACGCCGAGGCCCGCGAGGAGATGCTCGTGGGCTCGCTGCACGCCGGCCTCGCCTTCAACAACGCCTCCGTTGCCTTGGTGCACGGCATGTCGCGCCCCATCGGCGCCTACTTCCACGTCCCCCACGGCCTCTCCAACGCCATGCTGCTGCCCACCGTCATGGAGTTCAGCCTCGGCGGCGACATCCCCCGCTACGCCCACATCGCCCGCGTCCTCGGCGCCACCCAGAGCGACGATCAGTCGGCCGCCGAAGCCGGCGTCGCCATCGTCCGCGACATGGCAGCCGACCTCCAAGTCCCAACCCTCCGCGCCTGGGGCGTCGACGAAGCTCGTTTCCGCGAAGTCACCCCCGCCATGGCCCGCGACGCCCTCGCCAGCGGCAGCCCCGCCAACAACCCCCGCCCCGCCACCACCAAACAAATCGAATCCCTCTACCAAGCCGTCATCAACCTCTGACCCGTTTGCACCAGCCGGATTGCCGTCGGCATCGACGGCACAAGCCCCCAACTAGGCCTCTCGATATACTCGAATAACGCCCCGCGCCCGCCGCGGGTGCTACGGCACTTAAGCGACAGGCATGCCGCTGGGATTCCTCAAGAAGATTGTCGGCGACGACGCCGGCCGCACCGCGCGGCGTTATGCCTCGCTGGTCAAGCGCGTCAACGCGCTCGAGCCGGACCTACAGTCTTGCTCGGACCAGGAACTGCTGGGCAAGACGCCGGAGTTTCGGCAGCGCCTCGACGCCGGCGAAAGGCTCGACAACTTGTTGCCCGAAGCCTTCGCCACCGTCCGCGAGGCCGTGCGCCGCCACACCGGCGAGCGCCAGTTCGACGTGCAACTCATGGGAGGCGCCGTCCTGCATGGCGGCGACATCGCCGAGATGCGCACCGGCGAAGGCAAAACCTCCGTCGCCACCCTGGCCGCCTACCTCAACGCCCTGCCCGGCCGGGGCGTCCACATCGTCACCGTCAACGACTACCTCGCCAACCGCGACGCCAACTGGTACGGCCGTGCGTTGGTCGAACGCCTGGGACTGACCGTCGGCGTCATCCAGCACGGCCTGGCCCCCGACGACCGGCGCGCCGCCTACGCCGCCGACCTCACCTACGGCACCAACAACGAGTTCGGCTTCGACTACCTGCGCGACAACATGGTGCAGGCCTTGGACGAGCGCGTGCAGCGCGGCTTGCACTACGCCATCGTCGACGAGGTCGACAACATCCTCATCGACGAAGCCCGCACCCCGCTCATCATCTCCGGCGCGGCCGAGCAGTCCACCCAGCACTACTACCAGATGGCCCAGGTCGTGCGGCGGCTCAAGGACGAGACCCACTACACCCTGGATCTCAAGCTGCGCGCCGCCAGCCTCACCGAGGCCGGCATCGCCACGCTGGAGCGGATGCTCAACGTCGACAACCTCTACGACGAATCGTCATTCCAGCTCGTCCACTACGTCGAGCAGGCCCTGCGCGCCCACGCCATCTACGCCCGCGGACGCGACTACGTGCTGTTCCGCGACGGCCGGGTGGTCGATGGACGCGACCGTCGCGCCGAAGTGGTAATCGTCGACGAATTCACCGGCCGCCTGATGCACGGACGCCGTTACAGCGAAGGCCTGCACCAGGCCATTGAGGCCAAGGAAGGCGTCGAGGTCCAGCGCGAGAGTCAGACCCTCGCCACCGTCACCTTCCAGAACTACTTCCGCATGTACGACAAGCTCGCCGGCATGACCGGCACCGCCAAGACCGAGGAGCAGGAGTTCCAGTCCATCTACGACCTGAACGTCACGGTCGTGCCCACCAACCTGGAAATGGTCCGCGACGACCGCGCGGACCTCGTCTACCGCACCGCCAGGGCGCGCGACGAAGCCCTGATCGACTCCCTCGCCGAGATTCACGCCACCGGCCAGCCGGTCCTGGTCGGGACGACCTCAATCGAGAAGTCCGAGGCGCTGAGCCAGCGCATCCAGCGGCGCGGCATTGCCCACAACGTCCTCAACGCCAAGTACCACGCCCAGGAAGCCGTGATCGTGGCCGATGCCGGCGGCGAGGGCGCCGTCACCATTGCCACCAACATGGCCGGCCGCGGGACCGACATCATCCTCGGCGGCAAGCCCCAGGGTCGCGCCGCCGCCGACTGGCAGGCCGCCCATGACCGCGTGGTGGACCTGGGCGGCCTCTATGTTCTGGGTACCGAACGCCACGAAGCCCGCCGCATCGACAACCAGCTCCGCGGCCGCTCCGGCCGCCAGGGCGACCCGGGCTGCTCCCAATTCTTCCTGTCCCTGGAAGACGACCTGATGCGCCGGTTCAGTTCCGACAAGATCAAGGGCGTCATGCAGCACCTCGGCGTCGAAGAGCACGTGCCCATCGAAAGCGGCATGGTCTCTCGCGCCCTCGAGTCCGCCCAAACCAAGGTCGAGGCCCACAACTACGAGACCCGCAAATACGTCCTCGAATTCGACAACGTCATCAACCAGCAGCGCGGTGTGATCTACGACCAGCGCGAACGCGTGCTCAACGCCGACGATCTGGAATCGCTCTTCCTGGAGATGCTCGGTCAGGAAGTCGAGCACCTGGTGGACGCCCACGGCATCGAGCCGCACACCGAGGCCGCCGAACTCGAGGAACTCATCCAGGCCTACGCCGTCGCGGTCGGTGTCGACGGCCAGCAGCCCGCCCCGGCGGCTGACCTGGAAGGCTTGAAGGGCGACGACGTCGCCGAACTGTTGACCGAGGATGCCGAACAGCGCTACCGCCGGCGCCTGGCCGACTTCCCTCCTGAGCTCGCCCCACGGCTCCTGCGCTGGATGATGCTCCAGACCATCGACTACCTCTGGGTCGGCCACCTCACCGCCATCGAAGACGTGCGCCAGGGCATCGGGCTTCGCGCCTACGGGCAGCAGGACCCGCTGGTGGCCTTCAAGCGCGAAGCCTTCCACATGTTCAGCGAGCTCATCGCCTCAATCCGCGCTGACATCGTGCGCCGCTTCTTCCGCGTCCAGATTCAGGACCCGGTTCAGGAAGAAACCGTGCTCACCCGCCACCGCGACAGCCAGGCCGCCCTGCCGGCGGACTCTTCGGACCGTCCCGTGGCCGCAGCCCAGCCGGTCCGCGCCGCCAACGGCGCCGGCCAGGCCCCCCGCCTCTCCCGCCGCCAGCGCCGCGCCCAGGAACGCGCCCGCAAGAAGCGCGAACGCCGCCGGGCGCGCCAGCGCGTCCACTAGCCGGACCTCTGCTCGCATGACCGAAGCCATCGACACCGCCGATCTCGAAGGGCGCGCGCGCCGCGCCCGGCAGCGTGTCACCGAGATTCGGAGGCACCTTTGACTTGCCGGCAAAGCGGGCGACGCTAGGCCACCTCGACCGCCGGGTCGCCGCCCCCGACCTTTGGGACGACCCCGATCACGCCCGCGACGTCATGCGCCGCTACCGGCGCGTCAAGGACGAAGTCGACCTCTGGGACGAGCTCGACGCGCATGCCGACGACGTGGTCGGCCTCATCGAACTCCTCGACCCCGATGATCCCGATCTCCAGCAGGAAGTCGCCGGTGAAGTCGGCGCTCTCGAAGATCGTCTGGCCTCCCTGGAATTCCAACTCCTGCTCGGCGACGAGTACGACCAACACGACGCCTTCCTCACCGTCCAGTCCGGCGCCGGCGGCACCGAGTCGCAGGACTGGGCCGAAATGCTGCTGCGCATGTATTCCCGCTGGGCCGACGCCCACGCGTTCGCCCCCGATGTCGTCGACATCTCCCACGGCGAGGAGGCCGGCATCAAGAGCGCCACCCTGCGCGCCTCCGGCCGCTACGCCTACGGCTACCTCAAGGCCGAACGCGGCGTCCACCGGCTCGTCCGCCTTTCGCCCTTCGATGCCAGCAACCGCCGCCACACCTCCTTCGCCCGCGTGGACGTCGTACCCGTGTTGGAGGACGTCAGCGAAGTGGCGATCAGCCCCGAGGACCTCCGCGTCGAGACCTTCCGCGCCAGCGGTGCCGGCGGCCAATACGTCAACAAGACCGACTCCGCCGTCCGCATCCGCCACGAACCCACCGGCATCGTCGTCTCCTGCCAGAACCAGCGCTCGCAGCACCAGAACCGCGAAGTCGCCATGGAAATGCTCGGCGCGCGCCTGCTGGAGCGCCAGATCGCCGAGCGCGAGGCCGAGCAGGCCCGCCTCCGCGGCGACCAGGCCGCCGTCGACTTCGGCAGCCAGATCCGCTCCTACGTCCTGCACCCCTACCGGCAGGTCAAGGACCTGCGCACCGGGTTCGAGGTCGGCAACGCCGATGCCGTGCTGGACGGTGCGATCGACCCCTTCATCGAAGCCTGGCTTCGCGCCTCGATCTCCGCTGGAAACGAGTCCGGCGCGTGATCACGGCTCGCCCCCGCGGTCCCACGGGCAGCCCGCTGCCCAGGCGCCCTGTGCTGGCCCTCGTCGGGCTCGTCGTCGCCGCAATCGCCTGGTTCGCGTTCGGGGCGGCGCCCGTCGCCGCCGCCCCGTCGATCCAGGCCGAGCTCGAAGCCGAAGTCGACGTCCGCTCAGCCATCACCTTCCGGCTCGACGCGCCCTGGACCGCACCGCCCCCCTCCCGGGTGTCCATCCTCTTCGGCCTCCCGGACGCTCCGGTCACTCGGCGCGGACGCGCCGCCTTCGAACTGGACGACGGTCGCCTCACCGCCTCCCACCGCTGGCGGCCGCGCGGGACGCTCCTGCCCGGCGCCGAGATCGAATACCGCTTCGAAGTTCACGGCGCCGACGCGACCGCCCGCACCACCTCCAGCACCGTCACCTATATCGACGTCCAGCTTCCCTGGCGGACCCAATCCGAGGGCCTGGTGGAATTCTGGTGGTATGCCGGCGACGACGGCCTGGCCACCGATGCCGTAAGCGGCATTCGCCGCGGCCTCGCCGCCCTTGACGAGGACTTCGGTCTCGAACTCCAGCGCCGTACCCGCCTCGTCTTCTATGCCGACGGTGACCGCATGCGCGCCGACATGGGCCGCGGCACCCGTGCCTGGGTGGGAGGCGTTGCTGCCGCCCGGTTCAATCTGATCGTGCTCTATGCCTCTGAATTCGAGTGGGGGCGCAGCACGCTCGCTGCCACCATCGCCCACGAACTGACGCACATCGCAATCGAGCACGCCATTGGCGAACCGCCGCGTGCGATTCCCACTTGGTTGCACGAAGGTCTGGCCACCGTCGTCGAGAGCGCCGTCGCCGAGCGGTTTTCGTACGAGGACATCGTGAACGCCGCGTTCGAAGCCAATCGCCTGATCTCCTTGCGCGGCCTTACCGGGTCCTTCCCCGTTCAGAGCAGTGGCGCGCTGCTGGCCTACGCCCAGAGCAACTCGTTCGTGAAATTCATCATCAACCGCTGGGGCGAATCCGCAATCACCGACATCCTGCACGCCTATCGCGACGGCGCCTCCCAGGACAGCGCCCTGCGTCAGGCCATCGGCCTCAGTCTCAATTCCCTCGAAGCCGAATGGCTCGCTACGCTTGACCAGTCCGATGCCGCGCCCGCGCCCAGCGCCGCCGGCCTGACCGCCGCCGCGGCCGTCGCCCTGCCCCTCACGCAGCCATGATCGTTCTCCAAAACGTCACCAAGGTCTACCCCAACGGAACGCGGGCGCTGGATGACGTCAGCCTCCAGATCGAAGAGCGCGAATTCGTCTTTCTCGTTGGCCCCAGCGGCGCCGGCAAGACCACCCTCATCCGCCTCATCAACCGTGACACCAGGCCCGACAGCGGCAGCGTCTTCGTCGAAAACACCGAGGTCACCCGCATTTCGCGCCGCCAGGTGCCCAAGCTCCGCCGGCGCGTGGGCGTGATCTACCAGGACTACAAGCTCCTCCCGGGGCTCAACGTGCGCCAGAACGTGGAGTTTGTGCTCAAGTCCACCGGCGAGTTCAACGGCCGCACCTCCAGGTGGGTGGACGAAGCCCTCGCCCTCGTCCAGCTCAGCGACCGTGCCGATCACCACCCCCACGAACTCTCCGGCGGCGAGCAGCAACGCACCGCCATCGCCCGCGCCATCGTGCGGCGCTGCCCCATCCTGGTCGCCGACGAACCCACCGGCAATCTCGATCACGCCGCCAGCTGGGACACGATTCAACTATTGGTAAGGATCAACGCCCTCGGCGCCACCGTGCTGATGGCCACCCACAACCGGGAGATCGTGAACACCATTCGGCGTCGCGTCATCGAAATCGCCAACGGCAAGGTCGTCCGCGACGAACTCGGCGGCGGCTATGACGGCTAAGCTCAACGTCCTGCGCTACATCCTCGGCGCCGCCATGCTGGGCCTCTGGCGCAACCGCACCATGACCCTCGGCGCCGTCGTCACCACCGCCGTCATGCTGGTCACCCTGGCCGCCTTCCTGGCCATCAACGACACGCTCAACGAGATGGTCACGGCGCTCGGCCGCAAGAGTAATCTCATCGCCTACGTCCGCGACGATGCCCGCCCGTCCCGCGTCACCGCCATCATGCAGGACCTGGAGCAGCGCCCAGGCGTCGGCGAGGTCGTCTTCGTCACCAAGGAGGACGCCCTGCGCGTCTTCCAGGAACGCTTCTTTGACCAGCGCGACGTCATCGACATCCTGCAGGCCAACCCGCTGCCCGCCAGCGTCGAACTTCGCATGGACGATCCGGCCGTCCTACCCGGACTCGCGGACGAACTGCGCGGCCTGACCGAAGTCTTCGAAAGCGTCGCCGTCCCCCTGGATGTCGTCGAGCGCCTCATATCCATCAGCAACGTCTCGCGCGCCGCCGGCACCGCCATGATCATCGCCCTCACCGCCGTCGCCTTGTTCGTCATCGCCAACACCATCCGCATCGCCGTCTACGCGCGCCGCCAGGAAATCGAAATCATGAAGCTGGTCGGCGCCACCGATTGGTTCGTCCGCGGCCCGTTCCTCATCGAAGGCGCCTTCATCGGTCTCGTCGGCGCCACGCTCGCCGCCATCGCCCTCGTCGTGCTCTACCTGCAGGCCGCCCCCACGGTCACTCGCATCATCTCCTTCCTGCCCATCGCCACCGACGTGTCCTTCGTCCGCAACCTGGCCGTCTTCATCGTCCTCGTCGGATTGGTCGTCGGCAGCATCGGCAGCTACGTCTCCGTCCGCCGCTACCTCGCCGTATGAGCTCGTTGCAGGACTCAGTCGGTCCTCGAACTCGCGGCCGCTTTTCCTCCCCCCGGGGGAAAGCAACGGTGCCCGGTGTCAATCTATTCGAGGAGACGCCGGTCTTTCCCCTCTCCTGGGGAGACCTTGGCGTAACCGCGCCTCGACCTCGAAAGCGGGGCCGCTCCTGCTCCCTCTCCCCGTGGGAGAGGGCTGGGGTGAGGGTCTTCCGGGCAACCAGCCTCGGGTTTCGCAAAGGTCTCGCCCCGGGGGAAAGCAGCGTTGTTCGGCGTCAATCTATTCGAGGGGACGCTGGTCTTTCCCCTCTCCTGGGGGAGAGGCAGATTCCGGCGTCTTCGCCGGAAATCCGTGAGGGGTCTTCCGGGCAACCAACTTCGCGTCTCGCAAAGGTCTTCTCCGGGCGAGGGTTGGGATGAGGGCCTTGCGAGCGCTTGCCCTTGGGTTTTGCAAAGGTCTTCGTATAGGAGCGCCCCGCTGATCGTCGTCCAGGGAGTCACCAAGCGCTACGACGGCGAGCCCGCCCTCGCCGACGTCTCCATTGCCGTCGCCCGCGGCGAGTTCGCCTTCCTCATCGGCACCAACGGCGCGGGCAAGACCACCCTGCTCCGTATTCTCCTCCGCGAGGAGCCCTTCGACGCCGGGGTCGTTCTCGTCAACGGTGTCGATGTCTCCAGGATTCGCGGCGCCGCCCTCACCAAGTTCCGCCGCCGCATCGGCGTCGTCTTCCAGGACACCCGGCTGCTGCCCAACGCCACCGTCCGCGAGAACGTCGGCTTGCCCCTCCAGGTCCGCGGGCGCGCCACTCGCGAAATTGACACAGCCGTGACCCAGGTCCTCGAACGCGTCGCTCTCGCCGACAAGTCCGAGCGTTTTCCCCGCCAGCTCTCCGGCGGCGAACAGCGCAAGGTCGCCCTGGCCCGCGCCGTCATCGCCAAGCCCGACATCCTCCTCTGCGACGAACCCACCGACAGCATCAACCCCACGCACGCGCGCGAGATCATGGGCCTCTTGCTCGAAATCAACAGCGACGGCGTCACCACCCTCGTCGCCACCCACGACAGCGAAATCGTCAACAACCTCCGCCGCCGCGTCATCCGCATGGACGCCGGCGCCATCCTCGCCGACGAACCCGTCGGCGTATTCAACTCCGGCTAGCGCCGGCCCCGCCGGCCCCAGGCCTCCGTCTTCTCATCCCCCGCGTACCGTCCTGCGCTACCGTGGAATCAGCCTCTTCCGGTCGTACGTCCCATGCAACGCCCCTTCCGCACCACCCTCATGCTCGCCGGCGCGGTCATCGCGCTCTGTTTCGTGTTCTCCGTCGGGTTCGTCGCTGGCGCCACCGCGCTGGGCCCTGGCGTTCCGCCCCCGCAGGTTGTCGCGGGCGATCCGCCGCCGGAGGTCGCGGATAAGACCGAGGAAATCGACTTTGGCCTCTTCTGGGAAGCCTGGAACGTCATCCAGGACAACTACTACGACGGTCCGTTGCCCGCCGAAACTTTGCGCGAGGGCGCCATTCGCGGGCTTGCCCAGGCCACCGAGGATCCCTACACCCTCTACCAGGACCCCGAGCAGGCCCGGCGCTCCAGTGCCCATCTCTCCGGTTCGTACGTCGGCGTCGGCATTCGCATTGAGCTGCGCGACGACTTCCCCTTCGTCATCCAACCGCTGCCCCAATCGCCGGCCGAGGCCGCCGGCATCGGCATCCACGAGTACGTCCTGGCCGTCGATGGCGTCTCCACCGAGGGCATGGCCCTTTCGGACTTCGGACAACTCGTGCGCGGCGAGCGTGGAACCCCGGTCACCCTCACCCTACGCCGCCAGGGCGAAACGACCGAGCGCGACGTCACCCTCATCCGCGACCGCATCATCGTGCAGTCGGTAACCACCAGGGTCATCGACGATGTCGGCTACATGCGCATCGCCAACTTCTCGTCTCGAACGTCAGGCGAGGTTCGCCTTGCCCTCAGCGGCTTTCGGACTGCGGGCGTTGAGCGGCTGATCGTGGACCTGCGCAACAACCCCGGCGGGCTGCTTGACGCCAGCGTCTCGGCCACCAGCCGCTTCCTGCCCGAAGGCGAGCAGATTCTGCGCCGCGAGAGCCGCAACGATCCCACCCACGTCTACAACGCCGTCGGCGGCTTTCGCGACCTCCGAACGCCCATGGTCGTCCTCGTCAACTCCGGGTCGGCCAGCGGCTCCGAGGTGTTCGCGGGCGCCCTGCAGGCGCACGGCCGCGCCACCCTCATCGGCGAACAGACCCACGGCAAGGGCTCCGTGCAGGAACTGCACCGCCTCTCCGATGGGTCCATCGTGCGTGTCACCACCGGCATCTGGTTCACGCCTGCCGGCGTCGCGCTCGCCGGCGCCGGCAGCGGCCTTACGCCCGACCTCCACGTCGAAATGTCCGAGGGCCAGGTCGGCGGCGACGAAGACCCCGTGCTCGCGGCCGGCCTGGAAACCGTGCGCGCGCTGCCGCTGGACCTCAGCCGCTAGCCGTTGGCGCCGGCGCCGGGCTCGCCGCGGCGGCCGGGATCGCCACGATCAGGCGCACGCCGTAGCCCCGGGCCACCTTCGCCCCGGGGCCCGGCTCCTGGCCCACCACAATCTCGCCGGCCGCGCCCGGGGTTGGGATGAGCCGAATCGATCCAACCAGCAGTCCGTTGTCGAACAACGTCCGTTCCGCCGCGTCCACCGTCTGCCCCACCAGTTGCGGAACCACCACTTCGCCAATGCGCACCACTGTCAGTTGCACGTCCGAGCCGCGCGGTGCGCCCTGGCCGCTGGCCGGTATCTGCGCAACGACCACCCCGTTCGGCGCCGCGTCGTCCTCCACGTAGCTCGTCTCGCCCACCGCAAGCCCAACCAGTTCGATAGCCCGCCGCGCGTCGTCCTCCGCCCGTCCCACCACCAGCGGCATCGGCACGATCTCAACCCCGCGGCTGATCTGCAGGACCACCACCGAGCGCCGATCCACGACCGCCCCGGCCAGCGGTTCCTGGCCCAGCACCGTGCCGGCCGGCACGTCCTCGCTAAAGGCGGCAACTTCAATCACCTGGAAGCCCCGCCGGTCCAGGCTGGCGCGCGCGTCCTCCGCCGCGAGCCCAACCACATTGGGGAGCGGGGCCAGCGACGGTCCCCGGCTGATCGTCACAAGCACCGGCGTCAATCGCTGCACCGAGGCGCCGGCCGCCGGGTCCTGGCGGATCGCCAGGCCCGCCGCCACCCGGTCGTCAAAGACCTCTTCGGCCCGTGGCTGCAGGCCCGCGGCCTCCAGCAGTTCCGTCGCCGCTTGGGCGTCCAGGTTCACAACCGAGGGCACCTCCACCACGTCCGCGTTCGGGTCGCCACGGCGCGGCACCAGCGGCTCATCGCTGCTTGGCGCCGGCGCCCCCGGCTGCAACAGCGCGCCGGCGTCGTCGGCCAGGTCCTGCAGCCCGGCGAGTGGGTTGGCCGCGGCCGCCAGCACCAGCATGAACGCAATCGCGGCCGTCCCCAGCGCCAGGGCAAGGCCCCACACCGGCACCGCGGTCCGGCGCGCCGGCGGCTGGCCGCGCCGTCGCGCCATCCGGCCGGGCCGATGCCGGGCGTCAAATTGCCGGACGCGACGCCGGCGTCGCTTGGCGGCGGTGCTCATGTCACTGGGTTGGGCGGGCCCCCTACCGCCGTGCGCGCCTCGAGCCTACGGCGCAAGGGCGACCGGTGGTCTCACGTGGGGCTGGCGGCACTCCGTCGCCTGGATGCCCCGCGCGTCGGCTCGGGCGCGTGGCCGTTGCTTGGCTCTCCGTCGGTCGCAACGCCATCCAGCCGCAGCGACAACAGCTCCGAAACGCCGTCTTCACGCATCGTCACCCCATAAACCGTGGACGCCGCTTCCACCGTAATGGCGTTGTGGGTAATCAGCAGGATCTGCGTGCGCTCGCTCAGGCTCAGCACCTGTCGGCAGAACCGCAGCACATTCTGATCGTCCAGTGCGGCGTCCACTTCGTCCAGGATGCAGAACGGCGGCGGCCGGATCTTCAGCAGCGCCAGGATCAGCGCCGCCGCCACCAGCGCCCGTTCGCCGCCCGAGAGCGCGGCCAGTTGCTGCGGTCGCTTGCCCGGCGTCCGAACCGAGAACTCCACCCCCGTCTGCTCGATGTCGTTGGGCGATGTCAGCGTCATGTGCGCCTCGCCGCCCCCGAATAGGTCGCTGAAGGTCTCGCCGAACGCCGCGTTCATCGTCTCGAACGTCGCCATGAACTCCGTGTGCAGCTGCTGTTGCAGGTCCCGCGCCAGCGTCTGCAGGTTCGCTTCCGCGCCCTCCAGGTCGGCAATCTGCCGCCCCGCGTCCTCAACCCGGTGGCGTTCGCGCTCATACTCCGCTGGTGCCAGCGGGTTAATCGGTCCCAGCCGGTCCAGCATCCGCCGCAGGTCGGCCGTCCGGCGTTCGATTTGACCCATCGGTGCCGTGGCTCTGACCGCCTCGAGCCGTTCCATTCCGAGATCGTCGCGCGCCTGCGCCCGAATCTCGGTGCGTCGATCCACCAGCCGCTCCGTCTCGCGCTGCGCCGCCGCCACGTCGGCCGCCGCTCGGCCCTGCTCTTGCGCTCGCACTTCGATCTGCATCTGCAGTCGCTGCAGTTCCAACCGGGCTTCCAGCGCCTCCGACTCCAGCCGGCGCACGGCCTCCACCTCGGGCGCCTCCACGCGGTCGGCGCCGGCCTCCAGCTCGGCCAGCTCGGCCGTCACGGCCGTCCGAGAGCGCTCCGCGGCCAGCCGCTCGCCTTCCAGGCTCTTCGCTTCCGCCTGCGCCTGTGCGGCCGCCATGCCCCGCTGGGCTGCCTGCGTCCGCAAATCCACCGCCCGGCGCTCGTTGACGCGCAGCGTCGCTTCCAGTGCCGCCAGCTGCGCCTCGGCTTCCGCGGTGCCGGCCGCGGCTTCTCCGGATTGATCGAGCTCCTCGCTCAACCGCGTCACGTCCCGCTCGGACTCCGCGACGCGCGGTGCCAGCGCCGTCAGGCGCCCCGTAATACCGCCCAGGCGTTCCTCGGCCTCTTCGGTTCTCGCGCTCAGGGCATGGGCGTCGGCCTCAACGCGCTGATGCCTTCGGATGGCCGACGTCGCCGCGTCGTGCGCGTGCTGATGCGTGCCCGCGGCGGCGACCCGGTCCGCTTCGGCGCCACGCAGAGCCTCGTCCGCGGCGCCCAACGCCTGGTCGGCCGCCCGCGCGGCGCGGTCCAGCTCGGGCTGTCGCCGTCGCGCCTCCGCCAACGCCCCCTCAGCCTTGGCCAGCCGCTTGCGGATATCCCGTCCCTCGGCGTCCTCCGCGCTCAACCGCACCGTGCCGTCGACGTCAATGGCGTCGCCGTCCAGCGTCACGATCTGGTAGGCGGCAAGGTCCGTCTGGTCCTGGCGCGCCCGCAGCGCGGCCTCCAGGTTCTCGGCCACCACCACCCGGCTTAGCAACCGCCGGACCAGGTCGGCGTCGGGCCCAATAGCCTCCACTATGTCGCCCAGCGTCCCCCGCAGGCCCGCCGGCGCCGTCGCCGCCGCATCGCCTTCGTACGGCCAGCCGCGGAACCCTGCGGCCGGACGCCAGCGCAGCCGGTGCAGTCGCAGATCTCGCGCGGCCGCTCGCAGCGCGCTTCCGTCCGCCGGGCTTGCGACCAGCAGGGTGTCGAGCCCGTGCGCGAACGCCGCCTCCAGCAGCCGCGAGGCCTCGGGACGGCGCGGACGCATCCGATCCCGCAGTCGGCCGATCACCGTGTCGCGGGTCGCTTCCCGCAGGGCGCGCAGCGCCTCGTCGCTCCCTCCGGCCTGGGCCTGAGCTTCCCGCAGCGCCTCCAACTCCCGCTTCAGCGAAGCGTTGGCCTCGAAACCCGCGCGTTGGCCCGCATGCGCGCGCGCCTGGGCCTGCTGTGCGGCGCGCGCCACATCAACGGCCTCCCGCTGCGCCTCCGCGGCCTGCTCAACGTTGGCTGCGGCTGCTTTCGCGTTGTCCTCCGCCGCCTCCGCGGCCGCGCGCGCGGCCGCGGCCTCGTCGCGTGTGCCTGTCATCTCGTCCGACAGCCGCGCGAGGACGTTTTCCAGCCGCTCGCCCTCGCCCGCCAGATGCCGCCGGCGTTCCCGCAGCGACGTGCGCCGGTCCCGTGCGCTGGCCAGCTGGCTGGCCAGCGTCTCAATCCGGCCCCGCCGTTCGCGCTCCGGCGCCAGCGTCTCCAGCAGCAGCTGCCGCTCGCGCTGCACATGCGCCACGTGCGCGTCCAGTTCGGCCAGCGATTGCTCCGCAACCCCAGTCTCCTCCGCCAGCGCCTCGGCACGCGCCGCCAGGCTCCCGCTCCGCGTTCCCAGGTCGGTCAGCCGGCTCTCAAGATGCCGCTGGCGTTCCGCCAGCCGCGCGCGTTGCGCCGCCCGCTCTGCCGCCTCACGTCGGGCCTGCTCGACCTGGCGCCGCGCCCGCCTCAGGTCCTGCTCCAGGTTCGAGTTCTGCAGCGACGCTTGCGCGGCCTGTCGGCGCAGTTCTTCCACCGGTTCGGCCAGCAGCGCCGCCAGCGCTTCCGTGGCCTGCTGCTCGCGTTCTTCCGCCGCCTCGAGTTGCCGCTGCACCACGAAGAGTCGGTGTCGAGCCAGCGTCAGCTGGCCGTCGCGCAACTCCCGCTGCAGGTCCGCCCCCCGCTCCGCGACCTGGGCCTGCTCCCGCAGCGTGTCCAGTCGAGACTCGATCTCCGCCGTCAGGTCGCGCAGGCGCTGCAGATTGCGTCGCGCTTCCGTCAACCGGCGCCACGCCTGGTCGCGTCGCGCGTAATAGCGCGCCACCCCGGCCGCTTCTTCCAGGAATGCGCGGCGGTCCTCCGGTCGTTGCCGCAGCATCTGCTCAACCTGGCCCTGGTTGATCACCGAGTGCCCGCCGTGACTTGCCGAGCCGGCGCTCATCAGATCCAGGACGTCCCGCAGGCGCACCCGTGCGCCGTTGATCGTGTACTCCGAGGCGCCCGTCCGGAACAACCGCCGCCCGATCACCACCTCGTTGAACGCGGTCGGCAGCCAGTCGGCCGCGTTGTCGAACGTCAGCCGCACGTTCGCCATCCCCGTGCGCGACCGCGACTCCGAGCCGCCGAAGATCACGTCGTCCGCGCGCCGAATCCGCAGCAGGCTCGGCGCTTGCTCGCCCATCGCCCAGCGGATCGCGTCCGAGAGATTGCTCTTGCCCGCGCCGTTCGGTCCCACGATCGCCGTCACGCCCCGCTGGAACTCCAGCGTCGTCCGACGCGGAAACGTCTTGAACCCCTGCAGGTCAATCCGCCGCAGGTACATCCGGTCTCCCCTCGGCCTCCAGCATCGCCGTCAACGCCGCGCGCGCCGCCGCCTGCTCCGCGCGCTGCTTGCTGGAGCCTTCGCCCGACGCCAGCACCGCCTCGCCGGATCGAACCGCCATGGTGAACAGGCGGTGGTGGTCGGGACCCTGCGTGGCCACCAGTTCATACACGGGGGTCGGGTCCTGCTTGGCCTGCATGTGCTCCTGCAGCTGCGACTTGAAATCCTTCGCCGGTCCTTCCCAGCCGTAGAGGTCGAGTTCGCGGATCAGGATCGGGTTCAACAGCTCTCGCAGCGCGTCCAGGCCCTGGTCCAGGTACACCGCGCCCAGCACCGCCTCCAGCGCCCGCCCCACCACGCTCCGGCGCTCTCGGCCGCCGCTCAGGTCCTCGCCCCGTCCCAGTTGCACGAACTCGCCCAGGCCCAGCCCTCCGCCCATCTCGCCCAGCGTTTCCAGGTTCACCAGCGACGCGCGCGCGTGCGTCAGCCGGCCCTCGGCCCGGTCCGGGTAGCGCCGATACAGCAGTTCGGCCGCCACCAGCCCCAGCGCCGCGTCGCCCAAAAACTCCAGCCGCTCGTTGCAGTCCTCGTCGGCCAGGTCCGCCTCATTCACCAGCGACCTGTGCACCAGCGCGTGCGCCAGCAGCGATCGGTCGTTGAACTGATAACCCAGGCGCGCTTCCAGCCGCTCCAGCGTCGCGTCGTCCAGGTGCAGGTTCGCCACGGCTCAGCCCCGGAACCGTCGGCCGGGTCGGAAGCGTCGGTCAGCTAGGGAGCGGGAGTCGGGGGCGCCCACGCGCGTGGGCTGGCGGAGGCGTCTCGCGGTCAGCGCGGCCGTGCCTCCTTTCGCCTCCCGGTCATGCGCTCTGCGCGGCAGCCTGTTCCTGCACGCTCAGACACCACCCACCATACTTCGCCGAGCGCCCGCGCACGATGTCAAAGTACAAGTCCTGCAACGCGCCCGTCACCGGACCGATCTCCCCGTCCCCGATGATCCGCCCGTCGATTTCCCGCACCGGCGAAATCTGCGCCCCGGTTCCCACCAGGAACAACTCGTCCGCGATATACAGCTCAGTCCGGTCGATCGGGCGCTCAATCGTCTCGATCCCCAACTCGTCCAATGCAATCTGCATCACCGTCGCCCGCGTCACCCCTTCCAGGATGTCCTCGCTCAACGACGGCGTCAGCAGCTTCCCGTGCCGCACGATAAACAGGTTCTCGCCCGAACCCTCGCTCACGTGCCCGTCGTGCGTCAGCATGATCGCCTCGTCAAACCCGGATTCCAGCGCCTCCGTCTTCGCCAGCGACGAGTTCACGTAAATCCCCGTCACCTTCCCGCGCGCCGGAATCATGTTGTCATTCACCCGCCGCCAGGCTGAAATCGTGCAGCGGATCGGCTTCTCAATGTCCAGGTAATTACCGAACGGCAACGCAAACAGCGTGAATCCGTTCTCGATCGGCCGCAGCCCGTCCGGCCCCATCGCCACCATGTTCAGGCCAACCTGCAGTGCGCTCTTGAACGCCAGCGGCCGCACATACACGTCCTCGCGGAAGTTCCCCGCCCGCAGCACGTTCACGCAGATCTCCACCAACTCGTCCACCGAGTAGTCGATCCCGATCCGCAGGATCCGGGCCGATTGGTGCATGCGCTCGAAATGCTCGCGCACCCGGAACAGCAGCAACTGCTCCTCTTCGTCGTCCCAGTAGGCGCGAATCCCCTCAAACACCCCGGTCCCGTAATTCAGCGCATGCGTCATCACGTTGACCTTGGCATCCGCCAGAGCCATGTATTCGCCGTTAAGAAACGCTTGCATCAGGACTCCCGCCAACCGGCGCACACCTGCAAAACGCGCGCAACCGCGCCACGCTCATAGCGCAGGCGCGGACGCGCCGCATGGTATCACCGGCCCCCCGGTGGCATCGGCTTCTCCCTGCTCTCCTGGAGGCGAGACTTGAAGTGAGCGAGTCGCAGTCTTCTCCCTTTCCCGCTGGAGACCCTTGCATAACCCCCTCCTTTGGGGGCGCGGCCTCTTACCTCCCCCGCGGGGGAGGCCAGCGGCGTCTTCGGCCCCGGGTGAGCAACGGTGTGCGGCGTCAATCTCTTGGAGGCGACGCCGTTCTTTCCCCTCTCCTGGGGGAGAGGCAGATTCGGGCGTCTTCGGCCGAAATCGGTGAGGGGTCTTCCGGGCAACCGGCCTCAAGTTACGTAAACGTCTCCTCTGGCAGCCGGCCGGAGTCCATCCCGGACTCTATCCGGGAGCGAGGGTCTTCTCGACGCAGCTGTTCACGTGATTCGCAGCCGAACACCTCCCGCCGCATGAACACCAGGTCGCCCCGCAGATCGAAGCTCTCGTAGTACCGCTCGAATCCCCACTTCGCATACAGCCGCCGCGCCGCCTCATTCGGCCGGTCCACCCCAATCGAAACGTGCGTGCATCCCCGCTCCACGGCCAGCGCCGAGGCGCTCCGCACCAGCCCCTCCGCCACCCCCAGCCGCCGGAACTCCGGCATTACCACCAGCGTATGCACGTACACCACCGGCAGGCCGGCCTCGATCGCCGGGTCGATATGCCGCAGCCGCACCCACAGCTGCCCGATCGGATTCCCGTTGAAATCCGCCACCAGCCCGCGCTGCACCCCGTCCGCCTGCTCCCGGAAATAACGCCGCAAGTGCCGCAATCGCGAGGCCATGCCCTTCGGTCCCCACAGCTCGCATAGCCGCCGCATCTCATCCACTCGCGCGGCCCGCACGGTCACAGGCACATCAATCCTGATCACCTGCCCACCATCCGCCGCCCGTTCCAGGCCCATCGCCACACCCGCCCTCGGAAGCCGCAGAAGCCTACTCGGTCCAGTCGTCCCACACCCCGATTTTCCCGTCTCCCCGCCCCACCCGTTCGTGGTGAGCCGGCCCGGAGTCCTCGGAGGGCCGAGTCGAACCACATCCCGTAGCAGCCGGGACACCCAGGCGGTCCTCTCCGTCATCCCGGCGTCTTCAGCCGGGACCCAGTCTTCCTTCCGCGCCCGCCCGCCCCGTTCGTGGTGAGCCGACGCGGAGTCTTTCGAAGCGTCGAGTCGAACCACACCCCCGAACTCAGCAGCCACCGCGGGCTTCCAGTCCCAATCTTGCGTAGAGCCTGCCCTGAGCTTGCCGAATGGGGGCGGCGTCTCCGGCCCGCCCGTCTTCCGGGCGCCCCACCACCCCTCAGAACCGCCCTGCGCTGTCACCCGTCAGCCCAGGCCGCCATCCTTCACCCTCTCCAAGGGCAGAGGCAGAACCCGCCCCAGCCTGCCCCGGACGCCATCCGGGGGACTCGATCCGGAGTTCGGCCGTCCCCGGCCGAACTCAGTGAGGGGTCCCCCGCTCAAGGTCGATACCCCAGCAGCCACGTTCGGATGCAGTCGAATACGGACCGCGCGGTTCTTCACCCTCTCCAGGGGGAGAGGCAGAATCGGCCGTCTTCGGCCGAATTCGGTGAGGGGTCTTCCGAGCACCCAACCCCCCAGGGACCGAAACCCTCGGAGGCCGCCGTCTTAATCCCTCTCCAAGGGGAGAGGCAGGTTCGGCCGTCTTCGGCCGAAACCGGTGAGGGGTCTTCCGCGCACCCCACGCCCCACACCCCCAACGCTCCGGTAGATTCCACTCATGGGGGCGCCGTTCTGACCCTCTCCCTTGAGGTGTCCAGACCGGAGACATGGTAGACAGGTGTTCGGAGACATGGTGAACACCTCAG
>JAPOWQ010000074.1 GCA_026707585.1 Chloroflexota bacterium
AAGGCCTCGAGATACGCCGCCTGACGATCCGGCTTTCGCGGGTCCGCAGGCTCAGCCATGACGCGGGCGGTGAAATACCGGACGAGGGCTAGCTGCTGGTTTGGAGCCAACAACTTCGTCGCCAGCTTGCAGAGGTCAAGCCAGTAGTAGCGGCGCCACCTTCGATCGCGAAGGCCGTGGTAGAGATTGAAGCCGTCGACGTACACGGCTACTCGCTGCATAGACCACCAATCCTTGCAGCATCGTGTTCTGGGGCTGTCCGGTCACTCATACGCCTGCGCCACGCCTGGATGTGGATCGCATTGACCTGCGGCACCGCGCTCGCCCTCATTACTGGCGACATCGGTCATGCACGACTCCGTGTGCAAGATCAGCCGAAGATCGAGCCAGGCCCCGATGGTACGCGGCATCAACGAGCCGAAGTGCCGACGCCGCCAAACGTCACACCAGCCAACAAACGCCGAGGCGGATCACGATGCTGAAGCCGATCTTGACCCAGAACCCCCGCGATGGGCGATTCACGGCCAGCGACGGTGGATGGACCATCAATCGCGTCCTGGGCTTCTCCGGGACACCGAGAACTCCTGAGCGCGACACCAACGTAGCCCACGATCGCCGGCTGGATAAGGCCGAAGTCTCCGGTGTCAGGAGCTGGTCAAGCACGGACGCATCGGTTCAATCCCACGCGTGCGCGGGGCGGCCGCGCCGGTCGATCTTGGAGGGGCGTGCATGGTTGGGCTTCAGGTTCCTCCGCGATCACGCTGGCCCAGGGACCACGGGGGTGGTCAGGCACCGACGAGAACTAGCTCTCGATCATACGAAGGGCGTCCTTGATACGGGCCTGGATCTCGGCTGCGGTGACGATGGGCTTCCGGGGTGCGGGTCGGCAGAACCGACACAAGTGCACGCCATTGGGTTGCCCGAGGCCTTGAGCCAAACTGAGGGCAGCCTTGTAGGAGTAGAAGTAGCCGTCAGGGCGTCAGGGAAACCACCGTGTGTGCTTGGTGGTGTGCCCCCTCGGCTTGGCGAACGAGCACGTGGCCTCGTGGATGCGCGTGTGCTTGTGCGGCCCGTGGTTCTCCATCACAACGTGCTTGCGCGACCTCTCCGTGCGGCGAGCGAGCGCCTCGGCGATCGTATCGCTCACTGTATCCCGGTGGCTACCACCCGTCGCAGCCCACAAGCGCTACGAATGCGGGAGTGTACCGGCACCGGCAGGCGGACCCGCGAGCGTACCGGAGAGGATTGTCCGAGCTGACACGACCGACAGGCACGAGGTGGCTTTGCGGCGGAGCGTTCGGAGCCGACGCCACGAGGTATGGGTGCATGCGTGAGGTGAGCGGATTCTCGCCGTGACTCAGGATGTGGTCGCCAACCATCTGGTAGGTCACGGCCTTTCTGGGCGTTCTGGTGTGGGTCTGGAGCACTCCGCTCTCGATCCATCATGCGAGCGCGTGATTCGACGGGACGTCAGCAGATATTGCCTGATGCACTACGAGAGCTGAGGACCGGGGGTGGTATCGGCCCTGACCGAACTGTCCCCACTTTCTAGTCAGTCTGGGTACAGAGTTCTAGTCGCTGCCCTCATTGGTTCATTCTTGATCGGGTGCGCCAATGTGCCCGAAACCAAAACAACCTATGTGTACGTCCCGGCTGCCCTACGCCCACCACCAGTGAGCGCATACGGGCGCTCAGCGGCATGGTTGATGATGTCAACGACTTGATACGGAGCAAAATGGACGCCACAGACAATGAAATTGCCGTGGCGCTCCAGACGGCGGCTTACACGTACATCAGAATAAGCTATGAACTCATGGAAACCGGTGAACGGCAATATGAAGACGCCTCAGTGTATGCCGTGGACGCCGCATTTGCTTTTGCCACGGCTGCACGAGCCTTCAACTATGGTGATGTCATTGTTGGGTTTGACGAGCTTGATGTTGCCACGAAACACATCAAAGACCTTGCCTACGCCGTATATCCGACTGGGGGTGGTAGCGGTTGACAGTCGAGCCATGAGTCATTTATGCATCACTTGACAAATCCGCCACGACCTGCTTATCAATGCTGTGCCGCCAGCGCGTTCCCGCAGCCCGTGGTCGCTATAATTTTCCGTGCGGATGGTCGACCGTGGCCTGACGGCCATAAGCCATGATGCTGAAGGAACCCACGACCTGCTAGCGGGCCAGGCGCACGGCACACGGGCGGGCTGACGGCTGGCACAATAGCCGCTCTCCGCTCATTCGAGCGAGGCCCGCCCGTGTTGCGCCTCAACCGCGTTCACGCAGCCCGCCACTCGAAGGAACTGGCCTGTCTCGGCTTAGAGTTGTTCGGGGCTGGTCCGTCCAGGTGAGCGGGTCCCCAGCCCAAGCACATTCGGACGTAATGTCGGAGTTGACTACTGCCGAACCGTACGCATCAAGGTCCTAGCCTAGGAAAGCGTCCTGATCTGAAATGAAGGTCATGCGGCTAGGCGTTGAGTCGCATCTCATGCGACGGGAGACCGACGTATGACGGGTGATGACGTTCTCACCGCGCGCCAGATGCTGAGAATCGTCCTCGGCCTCGCACTGATCGTCATCGCGGTCATCGCACCCACGCACGCCGTGACCATTGAAGCCCTTACGCCGACGCAGGAGTTCCGCCAGGCGATGTGGGTCGTCGAAGCGTCAATTTGGTGGCTGGCAGCTGTCGTCGCCGTGCTGCGCCAACTGAGTCTTCGCCGACCGCCTCGAAGCTGGCCAGAACGTACGACGGCACGCGTTTGACGCAGGGTGTCGCCGCGCGTATCGTCAAGGCACTACCCCAGCCGAGAGCATCGCTGGGTCGACGTCCTCCCCACGGGGAGGGCGTCTCTTTTCGCTACTCGACGACCGAAGCCACCGCGGCGTCCACGACGCGCACATCCGGTCACGCTGGCGGGCGCGAGGATTGTTGCGCCTGGGTCGCAGGTTTGAGCACAGGCTCGAAGATCGAGTCGATCCAAGGCCCGTCGCGCGATTGGTGGCACGGCCTGGCAACAACCTCATTGCACGTTCACGATCGTCCGAAGGGCCGACGTCGTGCAATGGACCTATTGACCAGTGGCACGACGGGTATATGACGAAACCGGTCGGTCGAGCGGGCAAGCCGCGTAAGCGTCGAAAGCGCCCCGTCCGTGATACATGTGACGCCACCTTGACATCGCATCGCACCGGGCGATGGCCGTCGGTCCGTTTCATCCATCCCAGTGTCCCGGAGGATACTGGTATTCGCCGGCGGCGAGTCCAGTGATCATGGTGGAGGTGCCCGAACCACTGTGCCCGGCGCTGATCCACGATCCCTCACCTTTCTTCCGGTACTGGACGGAGTAGCCGGTCAGGGGCGGGTTGTCCTGGTCCGAGGGCGCTGCCCATGACACGACAATCTGTCCTTCGCCTCCCCGCGCCCCTATGCCGGCAAAAGCGCGGGGCTTACGCTGGGGCTCCGTGTCAGGCTCTTCCTCTTCGGACAGGGACACGCTGATTACCACCTTGTCCGGTTCTGAATCGCTGTTCCCGTCGTTGACCACCAGGGAGAAGGTCAGGGTGTAGTCCGCCGTGCGGTCAGGCGCGGGTGCTGGCGGTGGACGACGACCCCCAGGCCCTCCGGCACATCCGGGACGCCTTGGTCAGGGCGGACTACCGGCCCATCATGACGGCCGACCCGGAGGAGGCGGTTCGTCTGGTGGAAGAGGAGAGGCCCACCTGGTCCTGCTCGACCGGGTGTTGCCGGGAGCCGACGGGATGGAGCTGATGGAGGACATCGCGCAGATATCGGAGGCGCCGGTCATCTTCCTATCGGCCCACGGCCAGGAGCAACTCGTGGCCCGGGCCCTGGATGAGGGGGCCGCCGACTACCTGGTCAAGCCCTTCTCGCCGCTGAAGCTCGCCGCCCGTCTCCGGCTGGCCCTGCGCCGGCGGGAGATGCCCGAGCCGTCAGCGCCCTACGTCCTGGGCGACCTGACCAACGAGTATGCCGAGCGCCGGGTGCGCCTGGCCGGTCGTGCGGTGGAGCTGACCGACATCGAATACCGGACCCTGGCCGAGCCTTCGGTCAATGCCGGCCGGGTGCTGACCTACGAGCACCTGCTGCGACGGGTCTGGCGGCTCGAGGGCGACGCTGACCTTGCGTCCCATGCGCTCCGTGATCCGGCGACTGCGCCGCAAGCTGGGCGACGACGCCGAGGACCCGACCTACATCTTCACCCAGCTCCGCGTCGGCTACCGGATGCCGAAGGGGGAGGGAGCGGGATCGTAGACGGAGGCGGTCCTTGCGTTTCTTCTACCTACGCGTCTTGGTCGTCTCCTCGAACTACAGCGTCCCGGACTCCCTGGATGCGGCTGGGCTGCTATCTGTTCGAGTGCCATTCACGAACTCACGACGCCTGCTAGGGCAGTGACAGCCCTCCACGTTGGATGATCTTGCGCCACATTTCGAAGGCTTCGGGAAGATACATGGCGGGGTCTTCGGGGACTAGTTGGAACTGGTAGATCTTCTTGTCTGACGCAGCCTTCTGCCACCTTCGCAGGTGCCTCTCCACATCCTTGCCGCAGTAGTACTTGGTGCGTTCATCAACCGGATCACCCTCCTGCTTGGGCCACTTGGGGTGAGCCATGTAGAGCCGGATGGGGACACTGATGACGTAGGGGATTCCATGCTTTCGGCATCAATGCCCTGGTGAGAGACAGGGCTCGCATCGGGCGGTGGTGGAGGGGCGTTGTCGACCCTGGCTTCCACGCGGCCTCCAATGCTTGATCGATTTCCTTCTGTTCCTTCATCGACCAGCTCAAAGAATCGGACTTGAAGGAGGGGATCTCCGTCTCCGCCCGAGGCGGGTCGTGCCGAATCGCTTTGAAATCCTTACTCTTTGCCCAGTCCGGCGGTCTTCCTTCGGAGATCATGGTCTGCAGGCTCGCCCGAACCACGTTCTCGACCTCGGCGAGCTGCGTGACACGCCTATCGCTTTGTTCCGGCGTGGGATTTTCCGGGACACTACCATGCACGATACGCTCGCGATAACCGTAGAACTCCTTAAGTAGTGTCCTCACCTGTTCTCTTTCCGAGTGTGAGTCTGCAAAATGCCAGGAAGCCCTTCTTGAAACCAATTTCTTGTGGTCATGTTTCTCGCCCTCTTCCATAAACAGAGCTTCCAAAGCGATGCACACGTCGATGACCTTGTCATCGAACTCGATCCTTTCGGTGCTATCCCGAAGTCTCCGCAGGGCTAGATTCAGGACGCGCTGGGTTTGTCCGGGCAGGGCGGCATATTTGTCCACCAACTCCACAAATTCTGCTTTGTTGAGAGGGCGGTTCTTTGACGACCGTCTGAAGCCGGGCAGAGTGAGCAAGGTTTGCTGACTCATTCCGCTTGCCCCTGACGTTGTAAGAAAGAACGGGAGAGTCTCCGCGATTGGCCTAGCAATGCTCTGCCAACTTCCGAACACGCGAAGACCCTTTCCCCACACCAGGCCGAGGATAAGCGCCAGCGATTCAGGCCCGCATTGCAGTAGACGGCTTTCATGCCGCTCGAATTCGTTTGCCTCCGCACCCCTACGTTCGAAGCTTTTTACTTCGAGCGCGCACACGTTGTCGGTTGTCTCTGGAGGCCAATGAGAATCCTCCACCCAATACTGCGCCGATGGCTCTGCACTTATCTTCCGCAGAGCCTCTGGGTATGAGAGGAGAACGCAGTAGTCGTCCAGCGGTTTTGCCGATACCGACGCTCCCTTCAGGAGATAGAATCTGCGGACCTCGATCATGCCATGAGCCGCGAATTCCGTGGCGCACCTCGCCACCGTCTCGGAGCCGTACCCGCCGGCGGCCAGGAGCAGTTTGCAAGTGGCGGTCAGAGGGTCAAGTTGTACTTCACCCTGGTTCCCGAAATCGTCCACGGTAGAAACTGTGCCGACTAGAGGCTGCGTTGGACGTTCGGTATCCCAGTGAACTTCGACTCAGTTCTGCACGTCCTGGATGCCAGGACAGCAGCCAACCACTCCTCCTTTCTTTGGAGCACGGTCTTGACTGCCTCTTCAAACCGCCCGCTGGTCACCGGAATGCCGGCTATTGGGGCGCCGTCTCCTAAGGAAGTCCCAAACTGTGCGAGAGCACGATCCAGCCGCTCTTCGATGCTGTTGAGGCTTGGTGCATGCTTCATCGGTACCACCCGTCTCTGCCTCTTAGATTCATCCTTCCACACGTTACGCATTATCAGCTCGTTCCCGATGGGCTCTTGTTCCTCGTCCAGCCTCTTGAAGATTCCCCTGCGGCAGAGGGCCTGGCAGCCATGAGCAGGGCGCGGTGCTTTTCTAACTTCTCGACAGCCATCGCGTATACAGCTCCCGACGCAGCACTGTAGGTGTCCCGTGGGATCGCTGAAATCCCTACCTAAGTGCCGGGCCTAGTGGTTTGAGGCTTGAAGTACAGTCTTGGAGGTTCAGCGGTCAGTGCCACTTTCGGTAAGCCCAAAGGGGGCAGGACACCCTGTGACGAACATGATGCTGGGGCTCATAGGACCCCCAGCCACAGTTCAAATACGGTTCTGTCTACCGTATACGTTGATGGGCCTGAGGGGACGGTAGATGGCACCGTCTTTGAGATGTGGTTGGGTGCACTGTGAGCCTTTCCTTACCTGCAGCTACTCTACCAACAGATATGGCTCGCCACATCGAAGTGGATACATCTATACTTGCCCATATCCAAAGGGCTTGGGCGAGCGCCCCATTGGTGTCTTAGTGTACCGTTGTTCGCCGATTCTTATCGCGGCGGCATGATCCGGGTCGGCTGAAACACGGGTCGATACCTCTAAGGCTGTTCCTCATCTAGACGTCCTCACGAGTCGGGAGAAATCATCAGGTCGAAGTGGATAAGGTTCCCAAAGGAATTGGTTAGCCTCATCTCGCACTTTCGGCCAGGCTGGGTAACCTGTTTCCTTAGCAATCACCTCCAGCCCCACGAAATAGTCCGTCGTTAGTCCCTGCACCAGTTTGTGCAACACAGTCAGGTACAGCACGTGAGAGGCGCCATGAAGACCGCCAGCAAACCGGGGATAGCGCAACAATGTCTCCGTTGGGTGTGAGAAGCGAGCCAACTGCTTCTCTCTCCATGCAAAGCGTCTCCGCAACTCGGTGAGAGCGGCATTGTCAGAACCATCGATGTGGTCCCGGACTACGGGCTCCAACTGTGCCGAGGCTGCACGAATGTCTGGGGCCATGACGTGTAGTGCCCATTCGTCCAGTGGGCATGATGCTATCGCACGTATGTGGAGGTACACCTTTCGAAGGCGTAGAGCGTGCTTGGTTCCGGACAGACTCCTTGCCTCTCGCACGAAGTCGTCGACATCCCGGTGCGTCGCATTCAACCATCGTAAGCGGCCCCTAAACCGCAGGCATCCTGACTTCAGCATACTTTCTGCTTCGTCGTGGGTGAGTTCCCGATTAAGCATCGGTCGGCTCCTGACGGACGGTTGGATCTCGCAGCATCTCGTTGGCCTGATCCCAGTAAGGATCCATCGCCGAACACAGACGGTCCATGAGGTCATGTACCCAGTCGAGCAACGCTCGGTCGCTATCACCACCAACTGCGATCACCAGAAGTTCTTGGTCTAACAGCATGGAGACGATTTGGCATGTCAAGGTATCCAGGAGTGCAACAAAGGATGTGTCGTCTACCTCCGGGTCCCGCGATGCAACGCCGCCGTTGAAGGACAGTGCAGTGAGTGCGTTCTCAGGCGTATGGCTGAACGACTCACTGAGATGCTCGTACCAATCCCTTCCCCTCTCCATAGTCGCAACCTTATCGGTGATCCTGACCACGGTCGGAGGTCTATCGCCCTTGCGGCCTGTACTCTTCCGCAGACCGGCTATCTTATCTCTGATTTCGTCGATGCTGAAATTCCTGTGTTCCAAGCTAAGCAAGGTGTACTGGTAGTCGTATTCGAGGGCGTTCATGACCCAATCAAGTCTCTTCGGGGTTTCCTCGCGCACCACGCTGCCGGCCATTTGCACATGGGCGACACACTCTTGGATCACTCTGGCGTGCACGCCTAGCGAGTGGATGTTGTTGCCCTCATGAGCACGCAACACGGCCGGCAGGTGCAGTTCCGCCTTTCTCAGGAACAGCCCGCAGCGGTTCCGAGTCATTGTCACGGGGTCACCGTCCGGCTCCCCGAAGATGTCCGGGAAGGATTCTTCAAAGTCCGCCCCCGAAAGCGCGTGCCGGATCATCCCAAGGGACTCCTCCAAGAAACCGGCTGCGATTCTGCGATAATTGTTCATATCCGCCTACTACCTGAAGAAGGCACCTAGCCCTTCGACCATTTCTACGTAGTTACTCTCCCTTGGCGTTGTGGCGGCTTCTACTGTCAAGGCTTCTGTGATTTTGCCATCGTTTCGCGGCACATGGAAAATCGTGTTGCGGCTCAAGTCAAGGCGCATTTCATCATACTTCTTCTCTAGGACAGGTATACGCCATTCCTCTTGTTGTCCGGCCAACATCCGATATATTCGCATCGGCTCGGCCAGCAATGCGTTTCGGACTTCGAACAGAGTTCCTACCTGCATGGACTCTTCTATTTCTGCGAGTGTCACTTCGGGTCGTTTGATGGTGGCTTCTGCTAGCTTTTGTAGTGCTGCCTCCATGGGCTCGTCTTGACTGTTGATTACTTTATCAATGTGCCTATCCTTTACTTTCGCATTCATGAACTCAATCAGAATGATACTGGCCATATTGGCCATTACCATTGAATGCAGAAGCATGTTTAGGATTGCCTGACGATGACGGAATATGGAAGGTGGAAGTTGTAAGGCGATAGGCCCTAGACGTGAGCCCGGGCAGAGGCGGTGCATGTGATGAGCTGTCGCTTCCATTATTGGCAGCTGCATCGCTCCCTCAATTTTGACGTAAGAAGCCCCGGGCACTGTCAGCGATAACTCCTCACTTGCCAGTCTCCAATGGCCCTGTTTGGACCGACTGGTAGTAGATGGAGCACCCTTAACTTCACTTGTCCATTCCTGCCGTAGTTGTTCTCTCAACCTCAGCAGGTATTTGTCCAATGCCACCTGTAACTCGACCAGGGCGTGAGTGGGACTCCGTTCGAGGGAAGTCAAGGATTGATCAAAAGCACTATATGGAGGAAACGGCGTAGCGTTCAGTGGATGCAACAGCTTGTTGCGAATTGCTTTCAAGCCGTCCAGAAGATCCCTGTGCGTTCGGCAATAGCTATCTAGCGGCTCATGCCTGGAGCTGGGGTTAGCTTGAGTGAACTCCTCGTACCGTTCCAACAATGCACTGAGCAAGCAAGCATACGTGTCCCAGATCGCGTCTGTTGTTAGCTTCAGTGCCCAACGGTTTAGGGGAGTTTGAGGCAACCCCTGTTCCTCTAGGACCTTGTTCTCCGTGGCTTCGATATGTAGATTGGTACTTCGAGTGGTCGCCTCTGAGAATTGTTGGTGCACTCGTTCCAAGTGGTCCATGTTTTGGAAGGCGAGTGTGCGAATAGGCTCGACAACTACCCACCGATATTGTCTCAGTGTCCGGTAGTAATTTAGCAGTTCTTTGTTCATTTCCGTATTTCCCAAGTCCGCTGTTCCGATCCCTGCAGAGGAAAGGACAAGACCGCTTCTTCGGCGGCGGTGGCCGTTCCTTCGAGCACCCCATGTCTTTCAGGGCCTGGGCCACGAAAGCTGCGGAGTGCCCGGTAACCAACCGGTCCAACAGTATGCCAGTGCCATCGAGGTGCTCGGCCCGCAGGCGGTCCGGCCCGATGATGTCGCTGTTGGCCATTGCCCAATCCTCGTTCTCAATGCCGATGGCGACTTATACTCCATGATCGAGGGCTTCTACCAGACTCTGGACGTCTCTCTCATTGATGTCCTTGCCGAGTTGGGCCTAGTTGGTCTCGGTATGTCAACCCCGCAGTCTCGTGCGGGGCAAATTCTTCCGATCCGTAACGCGTTCCGATGTGCGCGCCCCGTGCCCCTCCAAGCACGTGGCTGTTCGTTACGACGTATCCGTCCGCCGTCATCACGAACGCGCTGCCGATGCGTCCTTCAGCCGTGCGGATAAGTCGAACGGCGTTCCCTGCCCGCTGCACCAGCTCAGTGATCGACAGCGCAGTGGAAGGCGTCTGCGTAGCCCGTGGTGCCCGCGTCGGTGTTGGTGTCGGAACGCGCGTGAAGGTCGGCGCTGGAGTCGGTGTCGGTGTCCGGAGCGGCGTTGACGTGCGAGCACCCGTTGGGGTCGGGGATAGAACCGGCGGGCGCGTCGTGGCATGGGTGGACATCACGGTCGGCGTCGGTGCGCGCTCTGAACGTTGGGCTGAGCGTTGGTTGTGCGGTCAGCATTGCGGCCGGTGCCGGGCTTGGCGTTGGAGTCGAGCCAAGCGCCGGCATCTGGCTGATCAACTGTGTCGCAAGCTGCGGCCGAGCCATCGCGAAAACCACGGCAGCGATGCCAATAGCCGCCAGCAGCACAAGTGTCGTTAGATCGATCGCCGCCAAAACTCTATTCAGAAGCGCGTCCTTACCCCGCCTGAGAGTGTCGGCGCCGACCGCAGCCGCAAATGGCAAGCCATTGTCTTAAAGGATCCGCCGTTCTTCTCACATCGGCTCTGCATAACTACGGCAATGGACTCCTCAGTAGTTGAGTTGATCGAGGGCCTGACTCATCCACGACGCCCAGCACCCCACGCAGGCATCCGAAAGTTCCCAACCAGCTTGGCGCTTTCAGGCTCGAAGGCCTCGCGCGACTCAGCACGTGCCACCTTTCGGGCTTGCCCTGAAGGTCATGGCTCTGGAGGAACCGGCCGTCGATGTAATCGGCTGCTCGGATATGGCGCATTTCACTAGACCAAGAAGCGGCTGTCTCTGGGCAGCCTTGCGGACCTGCCTCGAAGCGCGCAAAGCCCCTGGGTTGGAATCTTGGCCGAACGCTGCGGAAGACTGTCCGCATCGCCATGTGATTCCATCGGGTCACGTTGCGGCTGGGCGGGGTTACCCTATCCGTTAGAGTGCCAATACCACCGACTGGACGGTGGTTGGAAACCGCATTAGTCGGATCGGGGCTACCAGTCTGCGGACGTTCCGGCGTCGGCGGGTGGCAAGCCGAATCGAGGCGCCGTGCTGGTGACCAGCGGTGGGCCAGGCTCAATTGAGGGGCTTGAGTTCTGCCTGGCCCGCATCACTCTCGAGAAGGATCTAGAACACCACAGCTAACCGTCGGCCGACGGCAACTGTTCAACCTTGAGGACTGGTCGCAGCGTCACGTCTGGAGAACTGAAACCAACCTCAAGTTCGCGCGCATCTTCGGTGGCCGGCCGGAATGCCGAGGAGTGCCGACGTTGGGTCACAGACACAGCCTTCCTTACGACGTCGCCAAAGGCGACGGCATTTTGGTCGGAGATCTCCGCTGCTCATCGAACGGCCGCGTGTCGCACGCGTAGCTAGACTGCACGCCAACCGAGGGCAGGCAGCCGCCCCGCCAAGGCTGACAGATCATGCGCTGTGTGCGGGCGATCATGGTTGTCGCAATACTGGTCGTTGCGGCGCAAGCGGCAACCACTCCAGCCCTGGCCCAGTGGCCGACAAGCTGCGTCAGGCTCAACGACATTGTTGAGCTCCATCTTGGCAACCATGAAAACGTCGGTATCTACCAGCGTGTCTTCGGGGTTCACGCCGAAGCGGCATGCCAAGCCGACCACAGGGCAGACGTGCGGGCGACATTCGCCTGGGCATTCAATGACGCAGCGCGCTCGTCCGAAGAGGGCATTGCATCCACCGCCTGGCCGTCCAATTGTGTGGAGCTCAACGACATCGTCGAAGGCCACCTTGGCAATCAGGGCAACGTCGGCATCTATCAGCGCACCCTCGGTTTCGGGGCCGAGGGCACCTGCCGTCGGGATCATCGCGAGGACGTACGCGATGCGTTCGCCTGGGCCTTCGCCAGTTCTTCGTCGGACGATCTCGAGCGGGCCGCGGCATCGCCGTCGCCGTCTGCTGCCGGGTGGACATCGGTAAGCGCCGGCGAGCACCACGCGTGTGCCGTGACAGCAAACGGTGGCATCGTCTGCTGGGGACGGCAAGCGCGGGCCCAACCCACTCCGCCACCTAGCAAGTTCGACTCAATCAGTGTTGGCGTCTACCACTCGTGCGGCGTGCTGACAGACGGTACGGTTTCCTGCTGGGGATCGAACTCGTCAGGCCAAGCTGAACCGCCCGACGGCACGTTCACGACGGTGAGCGTTGGCGCCTATCACACATGCGGCCTATTATCCGAAGGATACGTCGCCTGCTGGGGTGGAAATCCATATACGGGGGAAGCCCGACCACCGGGCAGCCTGGCATGGGTCCGAGATGGCCAATCGAAAGCCCGGTTTCTCGCCATCAGCGCTGGCGGCAAGCGAACCTGTGGGATTCAAGCCGATGGCGCCGCATCCTGTTGGGGAGAATACGCTCTTACGCCTCCGGAGGGCACCTTCCGGTCAGTCAGCATCAGTCATCGTGGCTTCTACGCCTGTGGCGTGCGGACGGACGACACCCTGACTTGCTGGGGCGGCCGAATCAAGACACCGCCAGGCACCTTTCGCTCAGTCAGCACCGGCGACTACCACGCCTGCGGGGTGCGAACGAATGGCACGATCACCTGCTGGGGGAACGACGACAAGCCGGACTCGAATGACGCATTACTCGTCCCTCCTGGCACGTTTCAGTCGGTCAGTGTCGGTCGCGGATTTACCTGTGGAGTGCGGCCGGACGGAGGCCTCGTCTGCTGGGGAAACAACGCGCACTGGCAGTCGGCACCACCTCCGGACGCGTTCCAGTCCGTCGGTGCCGGCTTTGCCCATACATGCGGAATACGAACCGACGGACGTGTTGCCTGCTGGGGACGGAACTATGCCGGCCAGGCGGCGCCTCCGCCAGGCGTGTTCCGCGACCTCAGTGTCGGCGATTATCACACCTGCGGACTACGAAACGACGGTGTCCCTTTCTGCTGGGGCGAAAACGGCTATGGCCAAGCCGACCCACCACGAGAAACCTTCAAGGCCATCAGCGCGAGTCAAGCCCACACCTGCGCGATACGGTCTGACGACACGGTTGCCTGTTGGGGCACGAACGTAGCCCGAAACGGGACGTACATCGGTCAGGCCGATCCGCCGGCGGGCACTTTCCAATCAGTGAGCGCCGGCCTTGCGCACACTTGCGGCCTTCGGACCGACGGCTCCGTCACGTGCTGGGGCCTGGACAATTTCGGCCAACTCCAACCGCCATCGGGAGTCTTTTGGTCCATAAGCGCCGGTCAAGCCCACACGTGCGGGACTCGCGCCGATGGCCGCGTGTCCTGCTGGGGACGCAATGCCTTCGGTCAAGCCGATCCACCCGGGGGAGTCTTCCGGTCCGTCACCGCCGGAGCCAATCACACGTGCGGGATCAAAGCCGACAGTGCCGCCGTCTGCTGGGGCGACCGATACTTTGGCCAGGCCTTCCCGCCCAGCGATAGGTTTCAGTCCGTCAGCGCTGGCGCCGCCCACAGCTGTGGCATCCGCACCGATGGGACGGTTGCCTGCTGGGGAGAGAATCTCGACGGACGGTCGACGCCGCCGTTCTTCCCTCGCGAAGTCCAAGAGTCTGGCAAACCACCACCAGACACGGCAGCTTCAGAAGGGACTCGCTGGTCACCTGGGCCACCCGTCCCTATCGGAACCCCCGTTAACTCGCTCCGAAACGGCTGGGAGATCACGGTGCTTTCGGTCTATTTCAGCACTGGTGTTCCGAGCAACCTTGATCCCGATCAATGGGTGACCCTCATCGCTCGGCTCCGCGTCACCGGAAACAACGGAGCCGAGGGACAGTTCGCACCGTATTCGACGTTTCGCTTCCATGCACGACGAATCGATGACCAAGGGCGCTCGCGAACAAGCGTCTATCGAATCGTAGGGTGTAGTGGTCCTGACGCGCTTGGACAGCCCACGATTTCCGCTGGCGAGTCGGTCGAAGGAACAATCTGCGTGGCGATTCTCAGCCGCGATGCACACAGGGTTGTGATGCATCTATACAACGCGCATCACTCTGGGACCGCCTCCGATGCGCACCCAGGCTGGCGGCTCTCCTACTAAACAGCCGGGCACCGGCGGCCGAGGAATCGCACCCAGGCGAGTACCGGCAGACGCCGAGCCGTACGCTGACTCGCGCGGGGCTCCGATCAGATGCCTTCGCGAGCTCCCGTTCACTTCACCTGGCGTAGTCGGCGGTCCGTGTGCTCCCAGAGTTCGACATCACCGACGCCGCGTGGCAGGTGCCTGTTAACGATCGGGAGCACGCCGCCATAGCGCCGCTTCACCTCTGGACTTCGGACGTCGCGACCAAAGCCAACGACGGCCCGCATTCCGTCACCGAGCCGGCGAACGCGTGGCATGAGACCCGCATCGACACGCGCATCAATCAGCGCCTGCACACCGTCGCGTACGTCATCGAATGCGTCATGCCAGATCCAGACGTAGTGCAGAAGCTGGAGCGGCGCGTAATACAGGTCGGCGGATGACTTGGACGCGTCCTTGAGTTCGATAAGCACCAGACGCCCGCGCGAGTCAATCGCCAGTTGGTCGAGCTCTGTGCCACCAGCCGGTGGCGCCGCCCAACGGCTGCCGTGCGCGACGGCGGTTAGGGCCTTGTGCGCCGATCTGACCTTCGGTAGCGCCGCAGCCTCCACCTGATGGGCCAGCACGACCTCGCGGTCGATTGGCAGCCAGGGCTTCTGGACCCGTGACCATTGCATCTGGATCGCCCCTTCGGCCTTGGTCCACCGTGGGCCGACCTTCACACCTCGCACGTAGCTGGTCAGGGCCGAGCCGAGGCCTGTCTCGCCAGCACGCCATGTTCTGAAGAGACCCTGCGCACACGCCTGTGTGGTGTAGGTCCGATGCGCCGTCAGCTTCACATCTCCGCCCCACAGTGCCTGGGCCGTGATGAGCCGGGTCATCCCGCAGTAGACGTGCATCTCGTCATTGCGCCGGAAGTGCACGTCCAGCCCGACACCTCCGGTGTTCTCGTCGCCCAGCGACACCAAGGGCGCAAGCAAGCCCGTAGGCCGCAGGAGTCGCAGCAATTGCGCCGAGGGCGCGCGGTCATACGGTGCTGGAGTCGTCATCGGTCTCCCCTTACAGCTGGTAGCGCTGGCGCATGTACGTCGCCCATCCCGTCAGGCCCTCCGCCTCACCAATGCGAACGACCTCCGACGCCGAGAGCACCGGCGCATGCGACGGCTCCGGCAACAGGCGGTGCCACGCCGCCCATTGCCTCGCAATGTTGAGATTCGCATCGTGGGTGCAGAGGCCGAACCACGCGCTACGTACCCTGCCGTCCTGTTCGAGACCCCGCGCGATGGCGAGGTTGCGCATGGGCTGCTGCATGTCGTAGGCGAAAGGACACGGCCCATCGAGATCGGCGTTCGGAAAGGCGTTGTGCACGCTCCCGTGGCTGCCGGCGAAGATCTCCCAATAGCGGCGATCACGCCGCTGCCGTACCGGCCGGCGGAGATAACAGGCGTTCGGATCGCGCATGAAGAGCCGAGCCGATCGGCAAACGTCCGTCCGCCGATTCCCCCGGCTGGTGCGTCCGCCACAGGCCGTGAAGTCCCGCTCGCTCAGCTTGACTTCCAGCAGGACGGCAATCCGGCGTCGAAATCGCATTCGACCCCACAGGACCACGTCGCTGGCCGTCGCCGGTTCATCACCGACGGGCCGATCGCCCGCAATCTCCCCGAGCAGCCCGCCGGGCGGCACCCACTCGAACTGCACCCGATCGATCCTCAGCCGACGTCCAACCAGGTCGCTCACGGCCTCGGACAAGAGCGCCCGCGGCCCGTCGCGAAACGGCAAGAACAGGTTCAAGGCGAATGCCTGTGAACTGCGCAGGTGCGCCACCTGCCGGTGAAGGCGCACGTGATCGGCGCGGATCGCCGCCGCGGCGAGATCGCGATATGCCGAGTAGATCCCGTCGGTCCAGTGGTTCCAATAGCGCGATCCGGAGCCGTCCACCTGGACTCGCCACGCTGTTAAATGTGCCTGGAGGCTCGCGTCGAACGGAGGTCGACCACGAGGTGGGCCAGCACTGGTCACGCTTCCGAGCGAACTTCCTTCTGCATGGTGCCGTCCACAGCCTAGCGACTACTGCCCGCCCTTCCGCACCATCCGCTCCTTCATTTGTCAACCGGACTCGCAGCTTGCCGAGCGCTTGTATGACTTCCGTACGACTCACGTAGCCCAGGGAATCCTCACGCTTCCTGCGAATGCGATCGCCGAGCACCGGCGCCGCTCCTCGCGCCTCGGCGCTGACTCCTGTACAACGGCGGGGACTCCTGGTCGTACCGTGCCGTTCCGGCGCGATACCGAGACTAGGCATGTCCACGCCAATCCGTTAAAATTCAGTTGCCACCGATTATCGGTGGTTGGAAACCGCACTTGGCGAATCGGGGCTACTAGCCTGCGGACGTTCCGGCGTCGGCGGGCGGCAAGCCGAATCGAGACGCAATGCTGGTGACCAGCGGTGGGCCAGGCTCAATTGAGGGGCTAGTGGCCTTCGGGCTGTGCGGGTTCGAGTCCCGCCCTCGGCACCACTCGAAGTAGGCGCGGCTTCGAGCGAACGGCGGCGACTGCGAGAGTTCTTGGCCGCCGGTGCTTGGCGATATTGATGCCGGAGCGAAGTGCCGCCGCCGATCACCGCCGCCAGTCGGTGCATTGGCGCCGAAGGTACAGCAGCGGGGCGAAGATGCCGAACAGGCACTACGCGTTCAGGGTGTAGACCTCGGTGATGATGGCCTGGACCCAGAGATGCTCCGAGGCGGCGAACAGCCAGGCCCCGATCAGTGCGACTGCCGCCGAGACGCCGCGTAGCCTGGCGCAGGCATACACCGCCCCGCAGGCGAGAGCGCCCAGGACCGCGCTGAGCAGATGGCCAAAGGGAGCAGGCGATCCCCACGGCAGCTTGAGGAATAGGCTGGGAATCAGGGTGTGCAGCGGGTAACCAGGCGGATGCCGGATGCCCTGGAACCAGCCCACCATGAGGAACCAGCCATCGTCCTCCAGCGCCACCGTGTGGGGCATGGTGATGACGTGGAGGGTCAGTGGGCCGGAAACGGCGCCGATACCGGCGACGGCATCGGCAACGCCTGGTCGCGGCCATGATCGGCGCGAAGCGTCGGGAATCTCGGGTGCGGCCGACTCGGCGCCGCGGCGAGACGTCCACATCCGCCTGCGGCCCGCCGCCGAGCGCCTACGCCGTGAGCGGGATTTTCTGGCTCGTCGGGCCACTGCCGTCGTCCTGGGCCCGAGCTATTGGGACAGGAATCGCGGGCTGCTGGGACGCGCCCTCTTTTGCCGAGTCCCAGACGCCTTCGCCGCAGCGGGACTGGGCCGGGAGACTGGCCCGATGCCGGGTCATTGCGGCACGCGGATGAGTCGAGGCTCAGTTTCCCGTGACTACTGGGGCAACAGACGACCCGATCCTATTCCTCGGGTCCCCGAACCATCGTCTCTCGCCGGCTGGAGAGCATGATGCCGTCGGCCGTGCAGATGGCTCCCGGATCGTCGCAGTCCGTGGTGACGGGGAGCACGATGGTCACGTCGGCGCCGGAGTCCGGTCGGACAGTGATTCGCCAGCGGATGTTGCTGGGCTTCTCCAGCCGCTGAGCCTTGGTCACCGTGCCGCCCGTGACGTCGAGTCCATGGTCGCGGAGGCTTCGGAAGCTCAGCTTCACTTCCTGATTGAAGCGAATCTCAAAGGTGAAGGTTGACTCTCCGTCATGGGTTTCCGGCACGCTTTCGAAGGCAACCGTCAGCGGCTCGGAAGGTGCGGCCGCGACCTCGGCCGTCGCCGCGCTCGTGAGCGACTCGCTGTGCCCGGCGTCGTCGGTGAAGGTCACCCGCACTCGGATCGCCTTGCCCGCGTCGCCGTCTTGCAGTTCGTAGGTCGCGCCGGTGGCGCCATCGATGTCGGCGTCACCGCGAATCCACTGGTAACTGAACGTCGCGTTGGCCAGGCCGTCCGCATCCGCGATGCCCGACGTGTCCGCCGTTAGCGTTTGGCCGACCTCAGTCGTGCCGCTGACGGTCGGCGCGCCCGTAGCTGTGCGGTTGGGCCTAGCCGCGACCTCGGCCGTCGCCGCGCTCGTGAGCGACTCGCTGTGCCCGGCGTCGTCGGTGAAGGTCACCCGCACTCGGATCGCCTTGCCCGCGTCGCCGTCTTGCAGTTCGTAGGTCGCGCCGGTGGCGCCATCGATGTCGGCGTCACCGCGAATCCACTGGTAACTGAACGTCGCGTTGGCCAGGCCGTCCGCATCCGCGATGCCCGACGTGTCCGCCGTCAGCGTTTGGCCGATTTCAGTCGTGCCGCTAATCGTGGGGGCGCCCGTCGCCGGTCGGTTCGGCCGGGCCGCGACCTCGGCGGTCGCCGCGCTGGTGAGCGACTCGGCGTGGCCGGCGTCGTCGGTGAACGTGACCCGCACCTTGATCGTGGCGCCCGCGTCGGCATCCGCTAGCTCGTAGGTCGCGCGGGTCGCGCCGTCGATGTCCGCGTCACCGCGGATCCACTGGAAGCTGAACGTCGCGTTGGCCAGGCCGTCGGCGTCCGTGATGCCCGACGTGTCCGCCGTCAGCGTTTGGCCGACCTGGGCAGTGCCGGTGATCGTCGGGGCGCCCGTGGCGGACCGGTTGGGCCGAGCCGCGACCTCGGCCGTCGCCGCGCTGGTGAGCGACTCCGAGTGGCCGGCGTCGTCCGCAAACGTCACCCGCACCGTGATCGTGGCGCCCGCGTCGGCGTCCGCTAGCACGTAGGTCGCGCCGGTGGCGCCCTCGATGTCCGCGTCGCCGAGAATCCACTGATAGCTGAACGTCGCGTTGGTCAGGCCGTCCGCATCCGCGATGCCCGTCGTGTCCACCGACAGCGTCTGTCCCACCTCGGCTGTGCCCGTGATTTGCGGCACACCGGAAGCGGGCGAGTTGGTCGCCGGTGCCGTCGGCGTCGCCTCGGCCCGGTCGGATGCCTCACTCACGCCGGACTTGCCGATGGCCTTGACGCGGTAGACGTGCCGGACATCGACGGTCGTGGCGGTGTCCGTGTAGGTCGTGGCGGTGCTGCCGGTGTCTTCGACGTAGATCTGCAATGCCGTCTCACCCTCGCTGGGGCGCCGCCGCAGAATCCGATAGCCGGTGACGGACGAATCGACCGGGGCATCCCAACTGAGGGCTATGGAGCCATCCGCGTTGACTGATGCCGTGAGGTTCCGCGGCGCTTGCGGTGGGCTGGCCGGCGGCTCTACGGACTTACCGACGCTGGGCTCCTCGGACTTCCCGACGCTCGTCGTGCTCTTCGACTGTTTGCCGGAGCCCTGGCCCTGGCGGTTAGGGCTCACCGACCGGCCCTCGCTTGGCGCGCCCTCTCCGGTGATGGTTTGCTCGAGGCTGTTGGTTAGCCGCCGGTCGCCGCTGGCGCACGGGGCGCCTCGGGCGTCGCATGCCCGGTCCGCGGGAAGCGTGATCAAGATGTCGTCGTAGGAGTCGGGCACCAGCACGACCTCCCACAGCCTCCCGTCGCGGTTCACCCACCACGCGCTCGTCACGTCGGCGCCGGTGACCGTGAGCAGGAATGCGGACGCGGGGCCGGCGTCGATCCGGATCGGCTCACTGAAGCGAATGTGGAACCGCAGTTCGTCATCCGAACCCGTGTGAGTCTCGGGCACTTGCTCGAATTGGGCCGTGAGCGGCTGGAGTCCCGCAGGGTCGGTGAGGTTCTCGGACTCTGAACCGGGCTCGGAGAAGTCACACGAGGCGGCGTAGTTGCCGTCGGTGTCGCGAATGGCCGGTTCGCCCGCGGTCGCCGGCATCAGGTAGCGCATTTCGACCTCGTCGGCGGCGGTAACGGGTGAGGCCAGGAAGAGCGTGAAGCTACGCCCGGAGATTGACACGTGGATCACGTCCCGCAAGCCGCCGTTCACGATCACCGCGAAGCGGCTGACATCGGGCACGGAGGATTCGTCCAGGTCCCGGTCATAGGTCAGCGTCAGCTCCGCACCGCTCACGGTGTTGCCGACAAGCTGGGGTCCGGCACTCTGCGGCATTCCGAAGTGCTCGCCGGAGGGAGCGCTGTCCCCAACGGCGTTGATCGCCATGACTCGCACGGTGTAGACGGAGCCGTTGGTCAGCCCCCCGATGAGGTGGTGGATCTGTGTGGCTCCGGGAGTCCACTCCTCGACAATGGCTTCGGACACCGCGTTGGCATTGGTCCAGCTTTCCGCGCCCGGCTTCCACTGGAGTCGATAGCCGGTGATCGCGGAGTTGCCGTCGCTGCGCGGTTCATTCCAGCTGGCGACAAGCTGATTGTCGAACGGCGCGACCCGGAGATACCGCGGTTCGGCGGGCACAGTCGACGTTGGTACGGGCTGATCCTCGAGCGGCGTCTCCTCGATCCAAATCTGGTGCGTCGTCGACGGCATCCAGTCCATGAACAGTTGGTAGAACTCTTCGCTTAGCCAGACGAACGTGTTCCCGTTTTGGCCATCAACCTCGGTGAATCGAACCGTTACGTCATCGATGTGCAGGGTCCAATCCTCGTAGTGATCCCGCTTCACCTCGGCGGCCCAGCTGGGCCCGTCCACCCGTCGGATGTGGATGGAGAACCGCGAGCGTTCGGGTGTCCCAAATATGGGCCTTGGGTCAAGGCTTGGGTCGATATTTGGCCAGGTGTGGACACTCCACACTTTGAAGGTCTCGCCGCGGAAGGTGAAGTGGTCGCTGCTGATGCTCGACCGATCCGCGTAAGGGTCCTGGGTCCCGTGATACCCGAGGTGCAGACGTCCGAAGTCGTCGTTAGAGCTGTCGGCAAGCTTGAGCACGGCGCACCAGATGCCGGAATCGCATGTGGCCGGTTGGTCCGTGTCGTCATTCATGAGCGTGACGTCGGCGCTTGACGGATGGGCGGCCACATAACCCTCCGGCAGGGCGCCGAAGCCCAGGCGCACCATCTCGCCGTCATCCTCGACGGTGTCGTCCACGGCCACCAACGTGAAGGACTTCTGGGTTTCCCAGGCGCCAAAGGTCAGAACCGGCGGCACTCCGGTCCAGTCGTCCGGAGTCGCCCCGGAATGTCCCTCCGCCGTCAGAGGGACCTCCACCGGCTCTTCACGCGACGAGTCGAGCCTGACGGTCACGATCGCGTCTAGCCCGCCCTCCGTGGCGCTGTACCTTTCCGCGTCGAATGTGACGAGCACGGAACCCTCGGGATATGGAATCTCCTTGATCAGCCCCGGTCGATCATTGGGGTCCGTAATCGCCTCCCGATCGTCGTCCGTGATCGTCACCGTGGTCGTCGCCTGGGCGCCGGCGCTCACGCCCGTGGGCAGGCTGCCGCCAAAGCCGAGCTTGACGCTCTCGCTATCGTCATCCTCGGAGTCATCAACCGCGGTGAACGTGAGCGTCTTTGCGGTATCGCCGCTCGCGAACGTGAGGCTGGCCGGCACTCCGGTGTAGTCGGAATCCGTGGCCCCGTCCTGGTTGGTCCGCGTCAGCGGGATCACCACTTCCCGCTCCGGATCGGCGCTCAACACCACCCTCACCTCGACCTCGTCTTCCGCCACGTTGGTGGTCGAGGGGTCGTCGTACTCGTCCACCGTGTAGGCCGCCGCGCCGAAGCTCACCGTCACCGCCGGTACGTCGTCGTCGGTGATGCTCACCACAGCTTCGTCGGTAGCGCCTGCGCTTACGCCCGTGGGCAAGTTCCCGAAGCTCAGCTTGACCGACTCTCCGTCGTCATTGGCGCTGTCTGACGCCGCCCTGAATTCGAATGTCTGCGCCGTCTCCCCGCTGCTGAACGTGACGTTGGCCGGCACGCCCGAGTAGTCGCCGCTGGTCGCCCCACCCTGATTGGCCTTCGTCAGCGGGATCACGACCTGCCGCTCCGGGTCCGCGCTCAGCGTCACCGCCACGGTCACGTCGCCGCCCTCGGCCACCGTGTAGGTCGCCGCGCCAAAGCTCACCGTCACCGCCGGCACGTCGTCGTCCGATATCGTGACCACCGCCTGGGACGGTGCCGCGGATGTGACCCTGGCGGGCAGCGTTCCGAAACTCAGCTTCACCGACTCTCCGTCGTCGTTGGCGCTGTCCGACTCCGCTCTGAACGCGAAGGTTTGTTCCGTGTCGCCACTCTGGAAGGTCACGCTGGCGGGCACGCCCGAGTAATCCGCGCTCGTCGCCCCACCCTGGTTCACCCTGAGCAGCGGAACCTCCACAGTCCGCTCCGGGTCCGCGCTTAGCGTCACCGACACCGTCACTTCGCCGCCCTCGGCCACGCTGTAGCTTGCCTGCCCAAAGCTCACCGTCACCGCCGGGTCGTCGTCATCGGCGATGCTCACCACGGCTTCGTTGGGGGTGCCGGCGCTCACGCCCGTGGGCAGGCTGCCGCCAAAGCCCAGCTTCACCGACTCCCCGTCGTCGTCCACGTTGTCGGTCGTCGCGCTGAACGTGAACGTCTGCTCCACTTGCCCGCTCGTGAACGTGACCTCAGCGGGGACGCCGGAGTAGTCCGCGTTGCTGGCGCCGTCCTGGTTGGTCCGCGTCAGCGGGATGACGACCTGCCGCTCCGGATCCGCGCTGAGCGTCAGTGTCACGGTCACGTCGTCGCCCTCGGCCACCGCGTAGGTAGCCGCGCCAAAGCTCACCGTCACGGTCGGGTCGTCGTCGTCGGCAATCGCCACCACAGCTTGCGACGGCGACGCGGAGCTGACCCTGGCGGGCAGGGTCCCGAAGGTCAACCGCACCCGTTCCCCGTCGTCGTCGATTGCGTCCTGCTCCGCGCGGAACTCGAACGTCTCCGTCGTGTCGCCACTCTGGAACGTCAAGCTTGCCGGCACGCCCGAATAATCGGCGGCCGTCGCCCCGTCCAGGGTGGTCACCGTGATCGGCACCTCCACCGTCCGCTCGGGATCCGCGCTCAGTTCCACCGTCACGGTGACCTCACCGCCCTCCGCCACCGAGTACGTCGACGCGTCAAAGCTCACCGTCACGGTCGGGTCGTCGTCATCAGCGATGCTCACCACGGCTTCATGGGTAGCGCCCGCATTCACGCCCGTGGGCAGGCTGCCACCGAAGCCCAGCTTCACCGACTCCCCGTCGTCGTCCACGTTGTCGGCGGTAGCGCTGAACGTGAACGTCTGCTCCGTCTCCCCGCTCGTGAACGTCACCTCGGCCGGAACGCCCGAGTAGTCGGAGCTCGTCGCCCCGCCCTGGTTGGTCTTCGTCAGCGGGATAACGACCTGCCGCTCCGGGTCCACGCTCAACTCCACCGTCACCACGACTTCGTTTTCCATCACGCTCGTGGTGCCCGTCTCGTCGCTCTCCGCCACGCTGTAGCTGGCCTGCCCAAAGCTCACCGCCACGACGGGCACATCGTCATCCGTGATCGTCACCGTCGTCGAGGAGGGGGTGCCCGCGCTCACACGCGTGGGGAGGTTCCCGAAGCTCAGCTTCACCGACTCCCCGTCGTCGTTGGCGCTGTCCGACTCCGCGTCGAACGTGAAGGTCTTTTCCGTCTCTCCGCTCTGGAACGTGACGCCGGCCGGCACCCCGGAGTAGTCAGCGTTGCTCGCGCCGCCCTGGTTCGTCGCCGTCAGCGGGATCTCCACCGTGCGCTCCGGATCCGCGCTCAGCGTCACCCTCACCGTGACGCCGGCGCCTTCCGGCACCGTGTACGCCACCTGCCCGAATCGGACGCTCACCGCCGGGTCGTCGTCGTCCGCGATGGCGACCGTCGTGGCAACTGGGATTGCGGCGCTCACGCCCGTGGGCAGATTGCCGAAGCCCAGCTTCACCGACTCCCCATCGTCGTCCACGCTGTCGGCGGTAGCACTGAATGTGAACGTCTGCTCCGTCTCGCCGCTCGGGAATGTCACCTCGGCCGGGACGCCTGAGTAGTCGCCGGTGCTCGCCCCGCCCTCGTGCGTCACCGTCAGCGGAATCTCCACCGTCCGCTCGGGATCCGCGCTCAACCGCACCGTCACCACGACCTCGTTTTCGGTCACGTTCGAGGTGCTCGTGTCGTCACTCTCAGCCACGCTGTAGCTGGACTGCCCGAAGCTCACCGTCACGACAGGGTCGTCGTTGTCCATGATGGAGATCGTCGTGGCATCCGGGGTTCCGGCGCTCACGCCCGTGGGCAGGCTGACGCCAAAGCTCAGCTTGACCGACTCCCCGTCATCGTCCACGTCGTCGGCCGCAGCACTGAACTTGAATGTCTGCTCCGTCTCCCCGGTCGTGAACGTCACCTCGGCCGGGACGCCCGAGTAGTCGGCGTTGCTCGCCGCTCCCTGGTTCGTCGTCGTCAGCGGAATCTCCACCGTCCGTTCGGGATCCGCGCTCAGCCGCACCGTCACCGTGACCTCACCACCCTCCGCCACCGGATACGTCGCCGCGCCAAAGCTCACCGCCACCGCCGGGTCGTCGTCGTCCGTGATGCTCACCGCCGCCTGCGACGGCGACGTGGAGGTCACCCTCGAGGGCAGAGTCCCGAACGTCAGCCTTACCGACTCACCGTCGTCATCGACCGTGTCCTGGGTAGCGCGGAATTCGAATGTCTCCGTCGTGTCGCCACTCTGGAACGTCACGCTGGCCGGCACCCCCGAATAGTCGGCGGCCGTCGCGCCGTCCATGTTCGTCACGGTGATCGGGACCTCCACCGTGCGCTCCGGGTCCGCGCTCAGCGTCACCGTCACGGTGGCGGTGCCGCCCTCCGTCGCGCTGTAGCTGGCCTGCCCAAAGCTCACCGTCACCGCTGGATCGTCGTCGTCCGCAATCGTCACCGTCGTGGCGTCAGGGGCGGCGGCGCTCACGCCCGCGGGCAGGCTGCCGCCAAAGCCCAGCTTCACCGACTCCCCGTCGTCGTCGACCGTGTCCTGGAGCGCCGTAAAGGTAAAGGTCTCCGTCGTGTCGCCACTCTGGAACGTCACGCTGGCCGGCACCCCCGAATAGTCGGCGGCCGTCGCGCCGTCCATGGTGGTCACAGAGACTGGGATCTCCACCGTCCGCTCCGGATCCGCGCTCAGCGTCACCGTCACCGTCAGGTCGTCGCCTTCCGCCACGCTGTAGCTGGCCTGCCCGAAGCTCACCGTCACCACGGGATCGTCGTCGTCCGTGATCGCCACCATGGCTGTCGCCGGGGTACCGGCGCTCACGCCCGTCGGCAGGCTCCCGCCAAAGCCCAGCTTCACCGACTCCCCGTCGTCGTCCACGCTGTCGCTCGTCGCGCTGAACGTGAACGTCTGCTCCGTCTCCCCGCTCGTGAACGTCACCTCGGCCGGGACGCCCGAGTAGTCGGCGTTGCTCGCCGCTCCCTGGTTCGTCGTCGTCAGCGGAATCTCCACCGTCCGTTCGGGATCCGCGCTCAGCCGCACCGTCACCGTGACCTCACCACCCTCCGCCACCGGGTAGGTCGCCGCGCCGAACATCACCGTCACTGCAGGGTCGTCGTCGTCGGTGATCGCCACCGTCGCCGCGGTGTGAGTCCCAGCGCTCACCCGGGCGGGGAGGTTTCCAAGGGTCAGCCTTACCGACTCTCTGTCGTCGTCCACCGAGTCCTGGAGCGCCGAGAACGCAATAGTCTCCGTCGTCTCGCCGCTATTGAACGTCACGCTGGTCGGCACACCCGAGTAATCCCCGCTCGTCGCCCCGCCCTGGTTCACTTTGAGCAGCGGAATCTCCACCGTCCGCTCCGGATCCGCGCTCAGCGTCACGATTACCGTGACGGTGTTCCCCTCCCCGACCGTGTACGTCGGCTGGCCAAAGCTCACCGTCACCGCGGGATCGTCGTCGTCCGTGATGGACACCACGGCCTGGGACGGCGCAGCGGCGGTGACCCTGGGGGGCAGGGTCCCGAAGGTCAACCGCAGCGACTCTCCGTCATCATCCACGGCATCGGCCGTGGCACTAAACGTGAATGACTTCGACGTCTCGCCGCTGGCGAAAGTCAGGCTGGTCGGCACTCCCGAGTAGTCGCTGGCGCTGGCCCCGCCCAGGTTCGCGGTCGTCAGCGGGATCAGGACCTGTCGCTCCGGGTCCGCGCTCAGGGACACCGTTACCTCAATCTCGTTCTCCGTAGCATTCGTGGTGTCCGGATCGTCGCTCTCCGCCACGCTGTAGCTGGCCTGCCCAAAGCTCACCGACACCGGCGGATCGTCGTCGTCGGCGATGGATACCGTCGTCGTCGCCGGCGCGCCGGCGCTCACGCGCGGGGGCAGCCCGCCAAAGCCCAGAATCACGGACTCACCGTCGTCATCCACGGCGTCCGGCGTCGCACGGAATGCGAACGACTTCGCCGTCACGCCGCTGGTGAACGTGAGGTTGGCCGGCACGCCCGAATAGTCGCTGGAGCTTGCCCCGCCCTGGTGCGTCGTCGTCAGCGGGATCACCACCTGCCGCTCCGGATTCGCGCTCAGCGACACCGTCACCTCGAATTCGTTTTCCGTTGCGTTCGTGGTCGAGGGGTCGTCGCTCTCCGCCACGGTGTACCTCGCCTGTCCAAAGCTCACCGTCACCGTTGGATCGTCGTCGTCCGTGATGCTCACCACCGCCTGCGACGGCGACGCCGAGCTGACCCTGGGCGGCAGGGTCCCGAAGGTCAGTCGCACCCGCTCCCCGTCGTCGTCAATCGCGTCCTGCTCCGCCCGAAATTCGAACGTCTCCGTCGTGTCCCCGGTCACGAACGTCACCCGCGCCGGCACCCCGGAGTAGTCCGCGCTAGTCGCGCCATCCATGTCGGTCACGGTGATCGGCACCTCCACCGTCCGCTCGGGATCGGCGCTCAACGTCACCGTCACCGTCACGTCACCGCCCTCGGTCGCGCTGTAGCTCGACTGCCCAAAGCTCACCGTCACCGCCGGATGGTCGTCATCCGCGATCGACACCGTGGTCGTCGCCGGCGTGCCGACGCTCACGCCCGCCGGCAGGCTGCCGCCAAAGCCCAGCTTCACCGACTCCCCGTCGTCGTCCACGGTATCGGCCGTGGCACTGAACGTGAACGACTTCGACGGCTCGCCGCTGGCGAAGGTGAGGTTGGCCGGGACTCCCGAGTAGTCGCCGGTGCTGGCCCCGCCCTGGTTCGTTGTGGTCAGCGGAATCACCACCTGCCGCTCCGGGTCCGCGCTCAAGGACACCGTCACCTCGACCTCGTGCTCGGCCACGCTCGTGGTCGAGGTCTCATCGCTTTCCGCCACGCTGTAGCTCGCCTGCCCAAAGCTCACCGTCACCGACGGATCGTCGTCGTCCGCGATCATCACTGTCGCGGTCGCGGGGGCGCCGGCGCTCACGCGCGCGGGCAGGTTGCCAAATCCGAGTCTGACGCTCTCGCCATCGTCGTCTACAGCGTCCTGAACCGCCGAGAAGTTGAACTCCTTCTCGGTTTCGCCCGAGCTGAAGGTGACGCTGGACAGCCCTCCCACGTAGTCCGCGCTCGTCGCGCCACCCTGCTCCGTCGTCGTCAGCGGAATCTCCACTGTCCGCTCCGGGTCCGCGCTCAGCCTCACGGTCACCGTGACGTGGCTCCCCTCCGGTGCCGAGTACGACGCCTGTCCGAAGCTCACACTCACCGCCGGCACGTCGTCGTCGTTGATCGCCACCGTGGTCGACCGATGGGCTCCCGCGCTCACCCGGTGCGGAAGGCTCCCCAGCGTCAGCTTCACCGACTCGCCATCGTCATCCACATCATCGGCGGTGGCGCTGAACGTAATCGTCTGCGCCGTTTCGCCGCTGGCAAACGTCAGGCTGGTCGGCACGCCGGAGTAGTCCGCGCTCCCTGCTCCACCCTGGTTCAGCCGCAGCACCGAGATCTCCACGTCCCGTTCCGGATCCGCGCTCAGCCTCACCAGCACCATCACGTCGTCGCCCTCGGCCACCGTGTACGCCGCCGCGCCGAAGCTCACGCTTACTGCCGGGTGGTCGTCATCCGATATCGTCACCGTCGCCGCACTGCGGGCCCCGGCGCTCACCCGGGCCGGCAGATTCCCGAACGTCAGCTTTACGGACTCTCCGTCATCGTCCACGGTGTCGTCGGTAGCACTTAGCATGAACGTCTGCTCCGTTTCGCCGCTGTTGAACGTGACCTCAGTCGGAACGCCGGAGTAGTCCAGGTTGCTGGCACCACCCTGGTTGGCCGTCACCAGCGGGATCGCCACCGTCCGCTCCGGGTCCACGCTCAGCGTCACTGTCACGGTCACGTCGTTCCCCTCCGCCACCGGATACGTCGCCTGCCCGAAACTCACGCTCACCGCCGGCACGTCGTCGTCCGTGATCGCCACCGTCGTGGCCGCCGTGGCGCCGGCGCTCACAGCCGTCGGCAGCGTGGCGCCGATGGCCACCTTCACGCTCTCGCCGTCGTCATCCACCGTGTCCTGCTTCGCCGTGAACGCGAACGTCTGCTCGGTGTCCCCGCTGTCGAAGGTCACCGTGGCCGGGACGCCGTCGTAGTCCGCGCTCGTCGCGCCGCCTTGGTTGGTCACCGTCAACGGGATCTCAACCGTCCGCTCCGGATCGGCGCTCAGCGTCACCGTCACGGTGACGTCGTTCCCCTCGGCCACCGCATACGTGGGTTGCGCAAAGCCGACGGTCACCGGCACGTCCTCGTCGTCCGTCACCCTCACTGCCACCGCACGCACGCTGATCCCGCCGTAGTCGCCATCGCCGGAGGCGGCCGTGTGGGTGATCGATTCCCTGTCATCGACAGCGTCGGCGTCCTGGGCTGCCGAAACGGTCACCGTCTGCGCTTGGCTCCAGGTGGAGGCCGTGAACGTAAGGCTCGTTTGATTGACCGAGACATCCGAGCCGCTGGGGGCATTGACCGCGACGGTGACCGTCGACGTGGGTTGGCTGTCCAGCTTCACCGAATAGGTCCGGTCGCTCCCCTCCGGGATTGTCAACGCGGTTGGCGTCACGGTGACGCCGGCCCCGTCGTCGTCCGTAATCGCCACCGTCGCGGTGTCCCGCGCCTGCGTGTCCCCGGGCGGGATGCTCGTGTCTACAGTTACCCCGGCGGGCAACGTGGAGCCGAAGCCCACCTTGACGCTCTCCCCGTCGTCGTCAACGGCGTCCTGGATCGCCGCGAAGTCGAAGGTCTCTTCCGTTTCGCCACTCGTGAAGGTGACTGTGGCCGGCACCCCCGAGTAGTCGCCGCTGCTGGCCCCGCCTAGGTTCGTCGTCGTCAGCGGGATCACCACCGTCCGCTCCGGGTCCGCACTCAACGCCACCGTCACCGTGACGTCGCCGCCCTCCGCCACGCTGTAGCTCGCCTGCCCAAAGCGCACGGTCACGGCCGGGTCGTCATCGTCGGTGATGGACACCACGGTCTGGGACGGCGACACGGACGTGACCCTGGTGGGAAGAATGCCGAAGGTCAACCGCACGCGCTCCCCGTCGTCATCGACGGCGTCGTCGGTCGCACTGAAGTTGAACGTCTCCGTCGTATCCCCCGCGTTGAAGGTCAACCGAGGTGGCACCCCGGAGTAATCCGCGCTCGTCGCGCCGTCCATGTCGGTCAGGGTGATCGGGACCTCCACCGTCCGCTCCGGGTCCGCGCTCAGCGTCACCGTCACGGTGACGTCGCTCCCCTCCGCCACCTGATACGCCGATTGCCCGAAGCTCACCGTCACCGCCGGCACGTCGTCGTCCGCGATGCTCACCACGGCCTGCGACGGCGACGCCGCGCTCACCCGGGGCGGCAGGGTCCCGAAGGCGAGCCTCACCGACTCGTCGTCATCGTCCACAGTGTCCTGGACCGCCGTAAACGTGAAGGTTTCCGTCGTGTCCCCGCTCACGAATGTCAGCCGGGGCGGTACCCCCCGCGTAGTCGCCGTTGCTCGCCCCGCCCTGGTTCGTCGTCGTCAGCGGGATCTCCACCGTCCGCTCAGGATCGGCGCTCAGCGTCACCGTCACCGTCACATCGTCGCCCTCCGCCACCGGATACGCCGCCGCGCCGAAGCTCACACGCACCGCCGGATCGTCGTCGTCAGCGATTGACACCGTCGTTGCCGCGTGCGCGCCCACAGTCACGGCGTTGGGCAGCCCCCCAAAGCTCAACCGCACCGACTCGCCGTCGTCGTCCAGCGTGTCGTGGATCGCCGTGAAGGTGAAGGTCTTGTCCGTGTCGCCACTCTGGAAGGTCAGTGCGGCTGGCACGCCGGAGTAATCCGCGCTCGTCGCGCCGCCCTGGTTCACCCTGAGCAGCGGAATCTCCACCTCCCGCTCCGGATCCGCGCTCAGCGTCACCGTCACGACGACCTCGTTTTCCGTCGAGTTCGTGGTGCTCGTGTCATCGCTTTCGGCCACGCTGTGGCTGGCCTGCCCAAAGCTCACCGTCACCGCAGGCACGTCGTCATCCGTGATCGCCACCGTGGTTGTGGCGGGGCTGCTGGAACTCACGCGCGCGGGCAGGCTTCCGAACGCCAGCTTCACGGTTTCCCCGTCGTCGTTCGCCGTGTCCTGGAGCGCCGAGAAGGTGAAACTCTGCTCTGTGTCGCCGCTGGCGAATGTGACGCTTGCCGGCACGCCTTCGTAGTCCGCGCTCGTTGTCCCACCCTGGTTCGTGGTCGTCAGCGGGATCTCCACCTCCCGCTCCGGATCCGCGCTCAGCCGCAGGGTCACCGTGACGCTGCTGCCCTCGGTGGCGCTGTAGCTCGGCTGCCCAAAGCGCACGGTCACCGCTGGGTCATCGTCGTCCGCGATGGACACCGTCGCCATCGAGGGGGCGCCCGCACTCACACCGCTCGGCATTGTGCCGCCAAAGCCCAGCCTCACCGATTCCCCGTCGTCGTCAACAGCGTCCGGCGTCGCCCGGAACGTGAACGACTTTGCCGTCACACCGCTGGTGAACGTGATGTTGGCCGGCACTCCGGAGTAATCGCTCGTGCTCGCCCCGCCCTGGTGCGTCGTCGTCAGCGGAATGACGACCTGTCGCTCCGGGTCCGCGCTCAATGACACCGTCACCTCGACCGCGTGCTCGGCCGTGTTCGTGGTGCTCAAGTCGTCGCTCTCTGCCACGCTGTAGCTCGCCTGCCCAAAGTGCACTGTGACCGCCGGATCGTCGTCGTCCGTGATGCTCACCACCAACTGCGACGGCGACGCCGAGCTGACCCGATTGGGCAGGGTCCCGAAGGTCAGCCGGACCCGCTCCCCGTCGTCGTCAACGGCGTCGTCGGTCGCGCTGAAGTCGAAAGTCTGCGTCGTGTCCCCCGCATTGAATGTCAACCGGGGTGGCACGCCGGAGTAGTCGGCGCTCGTCGCGCCATCCACGTTGGTCACGGTGATCGGCACCTCCACCGTCCGCTCCGGATCCGCGCTTAGCGTCACCGTCACCGTGACGTCGTGGCCTTCCGCCACCGCGTGGGTCGAATTCCCAAAGCTCACGGTCACGGCCGGATCGTCGTCATCCGTGATCGCCACCGTCGTCGACGGGTGCGTTCCCGCGCTCACCCGGTCCGGCAGGCTTCCCAGGGTCAGCTTCACCGACTCCCCGTCGTCGTCGGCGTTGTCCGGCTCCGCGGTGAAGGTGAAGTTCTGTTCCGTGTCGCCACTCTGGAACGTCAGACGGTTCGGCACGCCGGAGTAATCCGAGCTCGACGCCCCACCCTGGTTCACCCGGAGCAGCGCGACCTCCACTTCCCGCTCGGGATCCGCGCTCAGCCGCACCGTCACCGTGACCTCGTTCTCCGTCGTGCTCAACGTCAGCGGGTCGTCGCTCTCGGCCACGGTGTACGCCGACCGCGCAAAGCTCACCGTTACCGCCGGATCGTCGTCATCCGCAATCGTCACCGTCGTCGCTGCTGGGACGCCGGCGCTCACGCGCGTGGGCAGGCTGCCGAAGGTCAGCTCCACGGACTCCCCGTCGTCATCGAGGGCGTCGGGCTGCGCCGTGAACGTGAACGTCTGAGTCGTTTCCCCACTCGCGAACGTCACGCGGGCCGGCACCCCTTCATAGTCCCCATTGCCGGCCCCGCCCTGGTTCGTCGTGATGATCGGAATCTCCACGGTCCGCTCCGGGTCCGCGCTCAGCTCCACCGTTACCGTGACGTCGTTCTCCGTCACGTTCGTGGTGCTCGGGTCGTCGCTTTCCGCCACGCTGTATGTGGCCTGGGCGAATCTCACCGTCACCGATGGATCGTCGTCGTCCGCGATGGCCACCGTGGTTGCCGCGTGGGTCCCCGCGGTCACCGCGTTGGGCAAGATGCCGAAGCTCAGCCGCACCGACTCGCCGTCGTCATCCAGCGTGTCGTAGGCCGCCGCGAAGGTGAAGGTCTGTTCCGTGTCGCCGCTCTGGAAGGTCACCGCGGCCGGCACGCCGGAGTAGTCGCCGCTCGTCGCGCCGCCCTGGTTCACCCGGAGCAGCGAGATCACCACCTCCCGCTCCGGGTCCGCGCTGAGCGTCACCGTCACCGTGACTTCGTTCTCCGTCACGTTCGTGGTGCTCGGGTCGTCGCTCTCCGCCACGGTGTAGCTGGCCTGCCCGAAGCTCACCGTCACCGGGATGTCCTCGTCGTCGATCACCGTCACGTTCACGTCGCTCACGCTGATCCCGCTGTAGTCGTCGTCCGTGGAGCTCGCCGCGTGGGTGACGGTGACTGGATCGTCCAGCGCGTCCGCGTCTTGCGCCGCCGACACGGTCACCGTTTGTGCGGTCGCCCAGTTGCTGTCCGTAAACGTTAGGCTCGTCGGGTCCGCGGTGATATCCGACCCGCCGGGCGCGGTGACGGCCACGGTGACGTCGGCGATTGGCTGGGTGTCCAGCACCACTGTGTAAGTGGTCGAGGCCCCTTCGTTAACAGTTAACGTGTTGTCCGAGACCGTGATCCCTGGGTCATCGTCGTCGTTGACGACGATGCCGAGGCTGTCCGCGCTCAGCCCGTCGTAGTCGCTGTCGGCGCTGGAGCTGACGGTATGCGTGATCGTGGCCGTGTCGTCGACGGCGTCGGCGTCCTGGGCGGCCGATACGTTCACGGTTTGTGCCGTGCTCCAATTCTCGGGCTTAAAGGTGAGGCTGCTCGAACCCACCGACAAATCGGTACCGCCCAGCCCACCCAGCGTCACTGTGACGTCGCCGACCGGCCGCGTATCGAGGACCACCGTGTAGGTGTCCGAGTCGCCTTCGTCGATGGGCAGCGAGGTCTCGGAAATGGTGACCCCGGCGCCCACCACATCCTCAACGGTGACGGCGACGCTGTCAGCGGTGACGTTCGCGTAGTCGCTGTCGGCCACCGAGCCGACGGCGTGCGTGAGGGTGGCCGGATCGTCCGTGGTATCGCCGTCGGGCGCCGCCGTCACGGTCACGGTCTGCGCCGCGCTCCAGCTCACTGCCGTGAAGGTCAGCGTGCTGGCGTTGAGCGTCAGATCGGTGCCGGCCGTCCCGCCAATCGTCACCGTCACGTCGCCCGTGGGCTTCGTGTCCAGCACCACCGTGTACGTCCGGCTTTGGCCCTCGGGAATATCAAGCGCCGTGGGGGTGATGGTAACGCCGGCCTCGTCGTCGTCCGTCACCTTGACGTCCACGGAGCCGAGCGTCAGCGAGGCGTACTCCGTCGCGCCGGTAATGGCGTGGGTCAGCGTCACGGGCGCCTCGTCGGCGACATCGGCGTCGTGCAAGGCCGTCACGGTCACCGTCTGCTCGATATTCCAGCTGCTGTTGGTGAACGTCAGGCTCTGCGACGACAGCGAGAGTTCGGCCCCGTGCGGCACCTCAACCGTCACGGTCACGTTGGCCGTCGGCTCCGTATCCAGCACCACCGTGTAGGCGCCCGACATGCCTTCGTCGATGGGCAGCACGGTCTCGGAAACCGTCACGCCCGGGGTGTCGTCGTCCCGCACGGTCACCGACACGTCGGGGACGGTGTGCGACCGGTAGTGCTCGTCAGTCGACGAGACCGTGTGGCTGATGGTCGCCGCCGCCTCGTCAGCGCCGTCGTCGTCCTGCAGGCCGGTGACGGTCACGAACTTCCTGCCCCAGCTCTGGGACGTGAAGGTCAGGGTTCCCGGGTTGACGCTGAATCCGGCATTTGGCGGCACATCCAGCGTCACCGTCACCGGATCCACCGGTTCCGAGGTCAGGCGCACGGTGTATCGCTGCGTGCGACCTTCTCGCACAGTCAATGACGGCGTCGATAGGCGTATTCCAGACGTGTCGTCATTGGTGACGATCACCTGGTCCGGAATCACGTGCAGGCCGGGCGTGTCGGTGGTGCCCCTCAGCTCGAGCGTCTCATCCGCATCGTGAACGTCATCGTTCAAGTCCCTGAGGTAATAGATGGTTTCACCCACCGACTTACCGGCGTCAATATTCAGCGGAATAATCTGAATCACGTTCTCTGAGCGCACTTCGGATCCGTTGCGAACCAGTGTGGTTTCAATCTCGATGTCTTCAGTGAGCGTGGTCTTCCCCTCCAAGACTGCTTGGACGTCCAGGAGCCAGACTCCGGCGCCCTCGGAAAGCGTTTCCTGGTAAATGACCAATTTGACTGTCGTTGGCGCCGGATCGTCATCCACAATGGTGAGCCGGACGCCATTGACCGGCAGGCCCGGTGTGGCATTCGTGCCGCGCACGGCGAGGAATTCGTCGCCCTCGTAGAGCGTGTCGTCATTTGGAGTCAGCGTGAGCGTGGCCGTGCCGCTGAACTGGCCCGCGGGAATGGTCAGCGTCGACGAGTCGAAGGTCGCGGTGTAGTCGTCGGTTTCGGTTGCCGTCAGGCCCACAACCGTGAGGGTGACCAAGGTGTCCGTGGACCGGGTCCCGGCGCCCAGCAGGGTCGCCTGCACCGGCACCGTGGCCGCGCCGCCGCCTTCGCCGATCGGCGCAGAGGTCACGGACAGGCCAATGCTCGTCGGCTCAGCGTCGTTGTCCTGGATGGTCAGGTCGGTCGGCATCACGGTGATCCCGGCCGTTGTCCCGGTGATCTGCAAGGTCTCGCTGCCCTCGGCGATGTTGTCGTCCAACACGTTGAGGACCAGCACGGCGGTTGCGGACATCTCGCCGGCCGGGATGGTGAGCGTGGCGGTGCTGGTCGAATAGTCGTCGCCCGCAACCGCCGTCCCGTCGCTCTGAGTGAGCGTGACAATCGTGTCGACCACCCGGGTGGCTTGCCCGCTCAACGTCCCGGTGACGGTCAGCGCCGACGACGATGCCGACTCGTCCACGTTATCGGGGTCGACCGACAGGACCACCTCCACGGGCTCGACGTCGTTGTCTTCGATGACCACGCCCTTCCCGTCCGAGCCGGCCAGCGCCGACGACCTGGCGGACAGCCGGGCAACCTCGTCGTCTTCCGCGATGTTGTCGTCCACCGGGGTGAGCGTGATGGTGGTGACGACGCTCGACTGGCCGGCCGGGATCACCGTGTTGGAGGTCGTGGCCGCGTAGTCCACGCCAAGCGTCGCGTTGCGGTTCACGCCCGGTCGATCGATCATCTCCACCGTCACCGGGGTGTCCACCGTGAATTGCGTGGTTCCGTCCAGCGAGACCGTGACGCTGATGGCGGTCGCGCCATCGTCCTCGGCCAAGCGCCGCGGGTTGGCCGAGACCGTGACCCCGGTAGGCGCCGTGTCGTTGTCCTCGATGGTGCCGATGGCCGCGGTCACGCCCAGCGGGACCATTTCATTGGGCGTCGTGGACGTGATCCGGGCCTCGTCCAGCACCACCCGGAAGGTCTCATTGCCCTCCACCAGGGTGTCGTCGGTGGTGGCGACGGTGAACGTGGCGGTGGTGCTCCCCGCGGCAATGGCCACGGTGCCGCTCGACGCCGGGTAGTCCGAGTCGGGCTCGGCGGCCTCGCCGACCGCAAGGGTGTCGCCCGCTTGCGTCGTCGACCAATCCACCGACACGTCCTCATCGCTCGCCACCGACAGGAAGACGGTGAAGGTGGCGGCCGAGCCCTCGGCGACCGACGGCGTCCCCTGAATGGACACGGTCAACGAATCCTGGTCCAGGATGGTCGTCGATGCCCTGTTGTCGCCCGACGCGATCGTCACGGCCCGCAAGCCAGTGACCGCGTTGAGGATCTCCACAGTCATCGTCTCGTCGTCGTCGTCCACTCCGTCGGCGCGAATGGGATAGGTGATGGTTCCCTTGGCTTCTCCGGCGGGGATGGTCAGCGTTCCTTCGCTACCGGTCGTGTTACCGGACGGGAACGTGAGGTTGCCGATTGGGGTGCTGTAGTCGTCCGCGGCGCTCACCTCGCCCTTGGTCTCGAATTGCACCGTCACCGCTTCCGCGGCCACGCCTCCCGTCAGCGTCACGGTGAATTGGGCGTCCTGCCCTTCGGCCACCGTCTCGGCGTCGGCCGTGATGGCGGCCGCCAGCGTTTCGTTGTCCCGGATGCTGACCTCGTAGGACGCCGCGGTGGGAGAGATTGACAGCAGCCTGGATCCCGCCTGGATCAGCTCGACGGTGAACGTCTCCAACGCTGGCTCGAAGAGGTTGTCGTCTACGAGATCGACATCCAGGAAACCGGAGGTGGCCCCGACGGGGAAGTTGAACTGGCCGCCGGCTGCCCGATAGTCCGCGCCCTCGGTCGCCGTGCCGGCCACCACCTGCCAGCCCACGGCCGGGCGCCGCTCGCTGGCCACGGTGTTCGAATGCTTGAGCTCCACCATGAATCGCACCGGGCCGCTCTGGTCTTCGTCGACGACCGCGTACGCCCGGCTCACCGAGGCCACCATGGCCTGTTCGTCGTCGATGATGGTGCCGACCGCGGTGTCGTCCGCCAGGCTCGAATGCTGCGGCGGGCTCCTGAGCCGGACCTCGAAGGTCTCGCTCTTCTCCTGGATGGCGTCGTTCGTCACGACCACGGCAAAGGTCTTCTGCTGTTCCCCGACCGCGAAGGTGAGGGTCTCCGACTTCGCCTCAAAGTCCTGGCCCAGGCTGGTGGCGGTCACGTTGGCGTGCGACGTGGCCTCGCCGTCCACCGTCATCGCATGGACGGTCACCTCCGCGGGCGCCGCCGCGTTCAGGCTCACGGTGAAGTCCAGCTGGCCGGCCGACTCGCCGGCCTGGGCGTCCTGCACCGAGAACGTCAAGTCGTTGTCGTGGACCGTGCGATGCGCCGTGGGCACGTCCTCGCCCGGCATCTGGGCAGGCTCCACGACCAGGGGCGAGTAGCCCGCGCCGTTCAGAATCTCGGCCTTGACGGCCCCCTTGGCCTCGACGGTCGCGTCGTCGTCGGTGGGAATCGTCAGCGAGGCGTACGACGAGCCGGGCGCGAACGTGACCGTCGTCGGGGCGGCACCCGCGATCACGTTGCCTTGATGGGTCACGCGCACGTTGACGGTCAGCGCCGTGTTGCCCGGGTCGCCGTCGAAGTCGAAGCACTGGGTGGACGGGGCGTCGTAGCACGGGTCGTCGGTGTCCAGCGGCGCTCCGTCCGCCAGCGGCGGCAGCCGCTTGATCCGCAGGACGATGTCCTGTCCCTCCACCACCGAGCCCTCATAGTCGGAGTCGAAGATCACGGCCATCGCCAGCTCGTCGTCGAGGATGGTCCCGCTGGCGGTGTCGTCGCTCAGGACCAGCTCGGAGGGATTGCTCAGCACCACGTTGAAGGTCTCGTGGTCCTCGTCCATCGAGTCGTCGAGCAGCGTGACGGTGAAGCTCTTTTCGGTTTCGCCCACGGCGAAGGTGAGCAAGCCGCTGGCGGCGGTGTAGTCGACGCCGGCCGTCGCCGCCTTGCTGGAGCCGTCGTCCGACGTGGCCCAATCCACCGTGCTGACCTGCTCCAAGTTCGGCGCGTCCAGGGTGACGGTGAAGGTGATGCTCCCGTCCGCCTCCCGGCCCTCGGCGTCGGCAATGCTCACGCCCGGCTGCACATAGTCGTTGTCGGTGACGGCGGTGGTTACCCGCCATGACTCCCACGCAGTGCCTATGTATTGACCGACGCCGTAGCAGCGCTCGACGTCCGGGCAGTCTGCTCTCGACGCGTAATCGAGGGCCACGGTGATCGAACCATCAACCTCGTCCACCGCGTCGTCGGTGGTCGGAATGGTGAGGGTGGCTGTCGCCTCGTTGGCGGCGAAGGTGATCGTCTGCTGAGTGACGCTGGAGAGGTAGTCGCCCTCCTGGGTCAGATTTACCCTGACTTCGAGCGGCCGCGTCATGGAGTCGGGCTTGCCCCCCTGGCGGCGCAGGGTGAAGGTGGCGGCGTCGCCCTCGTTCACGGAGGCCTGGTCCGCATCGATGCGCACCCCCATGAAGTTGCTGTAGTACCGAAAGTCGACGCTCGACGGGGTCCCCACCTGGTACTGGGGAAAGTAGCCGCAATTTGCCGGGTTGTTGGGGCAATAGTGAGGTTGCAGCTCCATGGTCCCGGATATGCCGAGAGCATGGATGTAACCGATTGTATGGATGCCGACGCCTTGCGCGTCCCCCGGCTCGAACCCGAATCCCTGGGTTTCAGTGTCGGAATACACCTCATTCCCGAGCGGAGATGGTCGGTAGCGGGTCTGGGTGTAGTCGTAGTTCAGCCACAGCAAGCCGGAAGCGTCGCCGGTGCGGCTGAAGGGAAGCTGGGGCTTGTAGAGCCCATCGTAGAGCTCGCTCGTGGTCGACGTCCCGGTCACGGTGGGAATGTCGTTGTCCCGGACCCATATCTGAGCGGACGAGCTGCTCAGGGCGATGTAGTCGTCGTCCGCGTCGTTGAGGACGGTGGCGTGGTAGGTGCTGTTGCCGTGCGGCAGGCTGTCGTCGGTCGTCGGTCGGGTGACGGTGACGGACTTCGTTCCGATCGGGAATTCGACCGTGATCTCCTCCACGCCGAAGTGGATGTGGTTCCGCGGGCTGGTGATGCCCAGGGTGGGGTCGTCCAGGTCCGCCTGGGTCACCCGGTACCTGACCCGCGTGAGCTCGAGCCGGGCCTCCAGCGTAGTGTTCGTGGGGTTGGTGCGGGTGACCGTGAAGGACACCGATTCCCCCTCGGTCACCCAGTTCTGGTCGCGGGCGACGGTCACCGAGGGCTTGAACCCGTCATCGTCGTAGATGGTGAAGGTGTGGGTGTTGGGCCAGCCGGCCCGATAGTCCGTGCCGTCTTTCACGGTGACCGTCAGCTTGCCGATGTCCTCGGCCGTGGCGTCGTCTTCGGTGGGGATGGTGACGATGATCGACTTTTCGCCCTTGGGGAAGGTTGCGGTCTGGGGCAGTGAGCCGCTCGCGTACTGCCCGGATTCGGTCACGTCGAGGGTCACCGTTAAGGACGGCCCCCTGCTCGAGCGCCGGATCAACTCCAGCTCGATGGTCTCGCCCTCGGCGATCCGCAGCTGCGAGGTGTACAGGTCCACCAGGCCGAGGTTGACGTCTCGCACGGTCACCGAAGCGGTCGCGGGGCTTCCCGGCCGGTAGGTCTTGGGTTCGCCAATCGACGTCGGGGCCACCAGGGAGACGGTGACGGTGTGGGGGCCAGCCCGTTCGTCGTCGTCGGTCGTGGTGATGGTGTGCGCCACGGTGTCCGATCCCGCGGGAAACACCACGGTGTCGCGGCGGCTCAGGGCCTGCGGGGCGGTCTTGTCCACATCCAGCCACACGGTCAGCTCGTCGGTCGGATCGCCGTCTCGGGTGAGGGTCAGCACCACGTCACTGCCCTCGTCAACGGACTGCGCCTGGGCTTCCAGCGTGACCTCGGACTCGTCGTCGGTGATGACGCCCCGGGCGGTCAGCGAGGCCTGCCCGTCCTGCAGGGTCGCGTAGACGGGATTGCTCAGCACCACCGTGAAGTCCTCGGTGAGCTCGGCGAGCCGGTCGTCGACCACCGGCACCTCGATCACCGCGCTGGTCGCGCCGGGAGCGAAGGTGAGCGTCCCCGTGGATTCGACGATGTCGTCGCTGGCGCCGGGAACGCCGTCCGTGATCTCGTAGTCGACGGTGATGGTGCGGAGCGACGGCAGCGGGCTGACCATGTCCACCCAGAACTCCGCGGCGCCGTCGGCTTCGCCTACCTCGACGGCGATGTCCCGGAATCCGAGCACGGGCAGCGGATCTCGGTCGCGCACCGCGATCGTCGCCGAAGCCTGGGCGGGATCGATGACGTAGCCGTCGCCGGGCTCCAGCGTGACCACGAAGAACGCGTCCGCCTCATTGCCGTCGTTGGCCTCGGTGAGGTACGCCCGCGTGATCCCGGAATTTCCCGTCAGAATCGTGTGTGTCCGTGGGCTTAGCAGGCCGTCCGGGACCGCGCTGCCGATCTCGGCGTGCGAGACGGTCACCTGCAGCGGCGCCTCGGTGTGGCCGTCGTGGACGATCCGGTAGTAGAGCAGGGCGCCTTCATCCACCACCCTAGTGATGGCCCGCACGCCAACCGTGTAGGGATCGTCGTCCAGAATCGTGCCCCGAACCGTGGTCGGGCCCGTTGGCGTCCAAAACTCCGGCGGCCCGGGGTGCAGCGTGAACTCGTAGTGCCGGTCCGGGGACTTGTAGTCGTCGTCGTCGTCGAAGGTCAGGTGCAGCAGGGACTCGCCGGGCCCCATCCCGAACGCCATGTATTGCTGCGCGCCGACCGGCCCGCCCGTGATGGTGAACTCGATCGGGTTCCTGTCGTCGCCGATCCGTTTCAGCATCAGGATCAGCGGGTTGCCCTCGACCACCTCCGGGTGGTTGAAGACGATTTGCACCTGCGGCGCCACGTCGTTGTCGGCCACGTCCACCGTCACCGAGTCGGCGCCCGTGATCTGGTACTCCTGCGCCGGCTTCACCGTGAAGGTCAGCGTGCTGTCGGGGATGTCCCGCACGTCGTCCGGCGGCGTGAGGACTATCTCCTTGACGGATTCACCCGCGGCGAAGACCACGTTGGTCGGTTTGCTCACGGCTTCGCTCGGGTAGTCGCCGTCGAGGAATCCGCCGGGGTCGTCGACGGATACGCCCACAATCGACTCGACCGCCGTGTTGTTGCCCCGGGTCAGCGTGAAGGTGACCGGCTCGCCTTCGGTGATGCTGGTGGTGTCGGCGCTGAGGCTGATGGTCGGGAGGTCGTCGTCCTGGATGAGCACCTCCGTTATCGGACTGCGACGGTCTTGACCGTGGATAGTCCAGGAAGCCCTGAGCTTGAGCGTGTCCCGGGGTTCGTAGTCCACGTCGTCCCCGGTCGCGATGGTGAGCGTTTGCGACTGGGTCTCGGACGCCACGAATGGGAGGAAGCGGTCCGTCAACGGAATCGCCGGGAAAGTCACCTCGTAGACCCGGTCGGTGGGATTGGTTCCATCGGGTCGCTGCTGATTGGGTTCCCACGTGTCCACCCGCACGGTGAACGGCTCTATGAGGTACCCGTAAACGCGCTCGACGGAGAGTGTGATCGACTGGCCCTCGGGCACCGGTTGCGGCGCAATCGAGGTGAAGCGGATCTGCACGAGTGGCGTCTCGCCGGGGCGATCAACTGTCCGCGATCTGCTTCCGTTCACGGTCCAGTATTGGGCCTCTTCGGCGTCGGTCAGGGCAGTTCCGTCGGCGGCCTCGATGCGTATGATTTCCGCCGAATACTCCCAATCGCTAGGGTCGTCAATCCCGTTGTGGAGAACTTCGATCCGACCGACGACGCTCCGCTGGTTGCCGGTGAGAGTCAGGGGGAATTCCTGGTAGCGGTTGCCGGTTAGCGGGTCGATGGGCCAGTGGGCGTGCCGTGGACCCGCCCACCCGCGGTTGTGCTCCACCCGCACCACGAAGGACACCGGCTTGCCAATGTCCTGCGCGCGGCGGCTGACCATGAAGTGCAGCGGCCAGCGCTCCTCGATTTCGTCCCAGTGGCGAAAACTCCGTCCGTCTTCGTAGTAGAAGAACCCCTCGGCGGGGCCGGGCGTACAGTCGCCGGTGCCAGGGCAGAGAAGCCAAGCCTCACCTGCTTCCCACGAAGACTCGTCGTAGCCGACCCAGCCCCACTCGAGCGTTAGCTCCTGGGCGGTGTCGGTGTCGGAGACCGAGATGCTGTCAAAGGTCCCGTGGCCCGATTGCCCAAGCAGATAGCCGGTTCCGGGAAGCACGCGGACGGTGACCAGGCTGGCGCTGGGCAGGTCGCGCTCGTCGTCGGGGGCGGTGAGGGTAAGCGTGTGGGTCGTGGCGTTGGCCGCGAAGGTGATTTGCGTGGGAATGACGGGCGCCGGATCCCAGTGGTTGCCCCGCAGATGGTCGTTCGGGTCGTCCACGCGGATGTTGACGGTCAGCTCCGTGGCCGCGTCTCCGCCGGTGCGCGTGAACGTGAAGCTGCCGGATTGCCCCTCCGCGATCGAGTTCTGGTCCCTGGCCACGGTGACGATCGTGCTGCCGCTGGGGGGGTCGTTGATCTCGACTTCGACCTGGTTGGGAGTTCCCTCGGCATAGCGACTGCCGCTGATCGTCACGATGTCGGCGAGCAAGATGTCGGTGGCCTCGACCTCGCCGTCCACGTAGGGGTAGACCTCAATGGTCTTGAGTGTTTCCCACGGCTCGAACCTCACATCGTGGTAGAGCGTGCTGGGATTGACGCCGAAGCCTTCCTGCCGGTTCGCTTCGGACGTCTGGACCCTGACGGTCACTGCTTGGCTGCTCGGACCGTCGACGCGGACGACATCGAACACCACTGCCTCACCCTCGGTGACCGTGGTTCGGTCGGCCTCGATGGTGACTAGGCCGTTGGTGGCGCCGGTGTCGGTGACGTCGATCGAGGTTTCCCGCAATCCCTGCTTGACGGTCCAATACTCAGCCTCGGCGGACGCGCTGAGGTCGGCGCCGTTGGCGTTTTGCAGCGGTCGAATCGAGGCCCAGTAGCCCCAGTTGGTCTCGGCCTCGCCGTTGGTGGTGACCCGCAGCTCCTCCTTCACCTGCAGATCGGTTCCCGACAGCTCGAGGGGGAAGTCCTTGTAGAGCCGGCCGGTGTTGGAGTCCTCGGTCCAATCGGCGAGCCGGTAGTCCGCGCCGCTGCGATCCGTCTCCAGCCTGACGGTGAAGACCGCGGTCTGGTTCGCGTCCTGCGAGCGCCGCTTCACGACGATCGCGATCTTGTCGCCCTCGGTCGCGTCGGCGTCGTTGACGCCGTCCTTGCCGAAGTTGAGCTCCAGCTCTTGCGCGGTGTCGTTGTCGGTGACCGTGACGCTGGCCGAGGGTTCGAGGCCCGAGCCGCCGACGAGGTAGTCACTGGAGTGCCGTAGCGCAACCGCGAATTCGCCGGCCGCCAGGTCGCGCAGGTCGTCGGCGGTGGCCAGGGAAAGCGTTTCGCTAGTCGCGTTCGCCGCGAACGCCACTTGGGTGGGAAGCTCGGGCCGCGGGTCCCAGTGGTTGCCGCGCAGCCGACTGTCCGGGTCCTTGACGCGAATACCCACGGTCAATGGATCGGCCGTGTCGCCGTCGCGCGTCAAGGTGAATTCGGCCGTGCCGCCCTCGGTGACCGAGGCCTGGTCCGCGCTAATCGTGACGCGGCTGAACCCGGCGGGCGCCTGCTGCACATCGAAGACCGACATGGTGGCGACGCCGGGGCTGCCGACCACGTAGTTCCCGAAGTCGCTGGTGTCGGACGACGTGAGGACCTGAGCCTTGAGCTCAAGCGTGCCCGTGTTGACCGCCGGATCCACGGAGACGCCTACGTCAAATCTGACGACCCTTACCGACGAGTCGAGGACGACCACGCGGACTTGCTCGGTTTCATTCTGTCCCAGCGCATCTTCGCGATGCGGTTCCCAGGTCTTCACAACGACATGCCTGGCGTATCCACTGCCGCTTCGCCGGGTGAGGGTGAATGTGGCCAGCCCACCCTCATGGACCCCGAACTGATCGGCGGCGATGGTGACCGTGTTGGTCAAGGGGCCTCTTGTGGACTGCGCCTCGGCCGTGCGCTCGATCCCGACGACGAGCGCCAACGCCAGGCCAATCGCCAATGTTGCGGAAAGTCGAGCTACAGGACTGAGTGCCGGGATCGGACGCGTCACGGCCGATCCGTCCAACCTGTTCGGGCGCTGTTATCGGAGCTCGCGAACGCGACCAAACAACCCCCCGGATCGGCGGGCAACTACCTCTGCGGAGTCACCCTGAGGCAGGTCTGCTGCCTCCGAGAACAGCACATCACGGCTGCAACCGATGCTTGGGGAACTAGTCTATATAAACCCCTATGAGAATTGTATGAGAGTATCTACATTCCCTATAGAAGTATTATTAGAGTTGCAAAGTACAGTGCAAAAGCATTCCGCCTATCCGATCTCCTCGATGGACCCATTGAGAGATACATTTATGGCCCATTCGAGAGATATGCGATATAATAGAACTATTTATGAGAGCACCATGAGAATCCCTAGTGGAGATATGAAAGTATTGTGTGATTCATCACTCTCTGGTAGAGTTCGGCGACTCGCCACCGTCCAAGTTCGGTCGGCGTGACAGCCGTGCCAGGTCGCCGTGAGGTGAAGGTGGGCTCCCAGAAGCGCGATCCCGTTTCCCGGATGGCGGAAGCGTGCTTCCGCGTGACCGGCATGCTCGACGTTGACGAAGCGTTACAGGCCCTGGTGGACGAGGCGCGGTCGATCACCGACGCCCGATACGGCGTACTGGTGACGTTTGACCACGACGGGAGCTTGGATGACTGGGTGATGTCGGGGATGAGTCCCGAGGAGCGGCAAAGTTTGTCGACGCTGCCCGCCGGTCAGCAGCTCTTTGGCCACCTGAGACATCTCTCGGGCGCGCTGCGAGTCCAGAACCTCCAGAGCTACACCGCGTCGCTTGGCATTCCTGCCGACTCAATGCTGGCCGAGAGCTTTCTGGGCGCGCCGATGCGCCATCAGGGCCGACGCATCGGATGCGTCTTCTTGGGCGGAAGACTCGATGGCGGTGAATTTACCCCGGAGAATGAGCGAATCCTCGAAATGTTCGCGTCCCACGCGGCGGTGGTGCTCACCAACGCCCGGTCGTATCGGGACGAACAGCGGGCTCGGCGCGAATTGGAGGCCCTGATCAACGACTCCCCACTCGGCGTCCTCGTGTTCGATGCCACGACTGGAGATCTGCTCACGGTCAACGAAGAGGCGCGCAGAATCGTCGGCCTTCGAGGTCAGGGCCATTCGCTGGCCATGTTGTTGGAGACGCTCACGTTTCAGCGCCCGGACGGGCGTGAGATTGGCCTGGACGAGCTACCACTCACGCACGCCATCACCGCCGGTACCACCGTGCGCGCCGAAGAGATAGTCATCTCGCATGCCCACGGCCCTCCGGTCAGCACGCTGGTCAATGCGCGGCCAATCTACTCCGACGACGGCGCGATCGTATCGGTCGTTGCCACGATCCAGGACATGACGCCCCTGGAAGAGGTCGAACGACAGCGGTCAGAGTTCCTGGGAACCGTGAGCCGCGGCCTGCGAACACCGCTCGCGACCATCAAGGGCTCGACCGCCTCGGTGTTGGCGTCGGCTTCCACGCCCGACCCGGCCGAAATGCTTCACTTCCTTCAAATCATCGACGAGCAGGCGGATCACCTGCGCGGATTGACCGCCGACCTACTCGATGTTTCGAGAATCGAGACTGGAGAATTGCAGATTGCTCCGCGGCCCATCGATCTCGAGGCCCTGGTAACCGACGTCGTCGCCGACTTCCGGAACGGTAGAGCCCACCAGCAGATCCAACTGAATATTCCCGGCCATCTGCCACGCATCGGCGCTGATCGAACGAGAATCGGTCAGGTGCTGAGCAATCTGATCGAGAACGCTGCGTACCTCTCTCCGCCTGCGTCCACGATCACCGTTTCAGCCTCCGAGGAGGCGGCGCATGTGGCGGTCTCGGTCGCCAACGAAGGCATCGGGATTTCAAGCGACCGCCTGCCGCACGTGTTCAGCAAGTTTTTTCAGCTCGCGGCCGGAGATGACCAATCGAGCAACACAGGCTTGAATCTTGCGATCTGCAAAGGCCTCGTTGAAGCCCACGGAGGCCGGATTTGGGCCGAGAGTCAGGGACCTACGGATGGCTCGCAATTCACTTTCACAATTCCCACGACAGCGCCCGAAGATGAGCAACCCGCCGACGGCGATCGCCTTGCCAGGGCAAAAGGTGCAGCGCAAAGCCGGCCAAGCCGGAAAGAGCAGATTCTTGCCGTCGACAGGGATCGCCGGCTCCTGCGATCGATTAGCGACGCGCTCCTGCGGGAAGGCTTCTCACCCTCAATCGCCACGGCGACCGCGGATCTCTCAGAGATTGTCCAGGCGCAACGGCCGGACCTTGTGCTGTTGGACGCCACCCTCCTGCATATCGACGCCGCCCGCCCGGGCCGGCACGTGTCAGAAGTCCTGGACGCACCAGTGATTCTGCTCTCGGAGCGCGGACCCCAGTGGGACATCGCCTCGGCATTTGACATGGGAGCCGTCGATTACATTGAAAAGCCGTTCTCCACCACCGAGGTCACGGCCCGGGTTAAGGTAGCCCTGCGACGACGATCCCAGTTATCCGCCGGCGAAGTCACGCGCAATTTCGTGCTCAGAGATCTGACCATCGACTACCACGCGCGGGCGGTCGCTGTGGCACAGAGTCCGATTCAATTGACCGCAACTGAATACCAGCTTCTTCTTGAGCTCTCGATGAATGCTGGCCGCGTGTTGACCCACGACTACCTTCTCCAGAAAGTCTGGGGCAAAGGCTACGCCGGAAACTCACAGTTGCTTCGCACCTATATTCGCTATCTGCGAAACAAGATCGGTGACGATGCCCGGGATCCCCGCTACATATTCACCGTACCTAGGGTCGGCTACCGAATGCCGACACAAGCGAGACTTCCCGACCATCCCGATGCACGACACCCCGCGTCCCAAGCCTAAAGCACGGATCCGTTATGGGATACATCGGAAAGAAATGATCTGACGATCAAATGGCTGTTCGTATTGTAACTGACAGTGTTGCTGATTTGCCGCCTTCGGTTGCTAAGGAGGCGAACATCACAGTCGTTCCTCTCTACGTCCATATTGGCGAAGCTACATTCCTTGACGGCGTAGAACTGAATGCTGATCAATTCTACTCGCACCTTGCTCGTTCGACCAATCTTCCAAGAACCTCTCAGCCATCTATATCCGACTTCAAGCGCGAGTATCAGAAGATATTAGACGAGGGTCATCAGGTTCTCTCAATTCACGTGAGCTCGAAACTAAGCGGCACATATAACTCTGCCGTCCAAGCGAGGTATTTGTGCAGCAATCCGGCCGCCGTTGACGTAATCGATTCACAACTCGCCGGCGGTGCGCTGGCTCTTCTTACTCTCGGAGCCGCTACCTGGGCTTCCCATACCGCTGACCTTGAAGGATTGGCGCACCGTGTGCGCTTCGCTATTCCGCGTCACGAGTGCTTTGTTATGGTCGATACACTCAAGTATCTGCAAATGGGCGGCCGCATCGGAATGGCACAGGCGTTTCTTGGTGGCATGCTTCGGTTCAAACCGATCGTCTGCATTCGCAATGGCGAAACAAGTCCGGTCGCACGGCCGCGCACCCGGAAACGAGCTCTGGCTCGCTTGGTTGAGATCGTAAGAGAGCAAGCACCAATTGATCTGCTACACATCAGCTACACGACCGGTGCGGAAGTAGCGGCAAACTTCACAAGAGAGTTGGTTGACGTGGTGACTCCAGATGCTATTGTACAGTCCCGCTTCGGCCCCGTCCTTGGCACGCACCTGGGTCCCAATGCCATCGCTGTCGCCTTTCGCCGTACCTTCAACTACGCAAGTTAAAAGCAAGGCTCACCTTCCCAAGGCCATCGTAGGGCCCGATAAGCCGCATGGCGCCGACACACTCTTGCTCAGCATACAGCCATGCTCATTTGCGTAGCCAAATTTGGCCGTAAGTTCAATTTACGGCAGAAGTCCAAATCGAATCCAATGTCGATGACCAAGGACGCAACTCAACGCCGCGCCTGATTGTCAGTCACTCTAGTAGATCTGCGTATGTGGAGGCTGTCACGCTCCCCAACACAACTCAGCGTATAGCCGGTCCGATTACACACTGTCCTCTAATTACTGAGCAGACGAATTCAAATCATCACTTAATTCGCTACTATCATCCAAAAGACCATTGCGAACTGCCCAAACGACAATCTCCTGCTTCGTTGAGTAACCAAGTTTGTCCTGGATTCGATACACGGCATTCCTTATGGTTAACGGGCTGTTTCCTCTTGCCTCGGCAATCTCGCTGTAGGAATTACCCTGTGCAAACAACGTAAGTATTTCTTGCTCCCTGACCGTTAGGCCCCCGGTCGAACTCGCGCGCGATTGACGTGTCGGCGCTCGAATACCGGAAAACACACGACGCACGACATCAATCGGCAGTCTCGCTCCACCGACGGAAACCTCGCGTACTGCGCTCAGAAACTCATCTGTGCCAGTAAACTTCTGCAGATAGCCGGTTGCTCCCGCCGCAACGGCGTTGATCACAGCGTCCTCTTCAGTCGACGCCGTCAGGATCAACACTCGAGTCTCCGGCAGTTTGCCCATAATCTCCCTACACGATTCCACTCCGTCTTTATTTGGCATCAGAACATCCATAACCACGACATCTGGAGACAGCGACATCGCCGCCTCCACCGCAGTCAGCCCGTCGTCGGCTTCCCCGACGACCCTAATGTCGCCGGTATCTTCAAGAATACGGCGAAGACCGTCGCGCACGATTGAGTGGTCGTCCACCAGCAACACTTTGATATCGGTAGCTTCAGACAAATTAATCCCCCTTCGGCAGCTGTGCGTACGGAATCTCGCAGACCACTGCCGTGCCTACAAGCGCCTCGCCTGACTGGACCGACAACCTACCGCCAATCCGCTCGGCGTCCGACCGCATGTTAGGAATACCATGGCCGCGTACCTCGAAATCATCTGGAAGGCCAATACCGTTATCACGCACCGTGAGCCGAATCCTAGCCGAATCAAACTCCAGAATCACATCCACCGAGGTCGCCTCGGCATGTCGAAATGCATTCGTCAGCGCATTGTGGGCAACCGAATATAGAACCGCTCGAGTCTCCACATCCAGTTCCTCCTCACCACCCGAAATCGATAATTCCGCCGGTACGGATGTGATCGCGGTAAATGTACCGATATGGCTACGAAGCACATCACCAATAGTCTTGCCTTCGAAGATGCTGGCCATATTGAGAGGTTTTCGCAGTTCCCACATTGCAGACTTTGCAAGATTAGACGTCGCCTCCAGTGTCGACATCAATTGCTCGTTAGACTTGTCCGCTAGATCGATAGCAGACTCGATTCCAAGGTTCACCATATATGCCGCCTGCGCGGAGGTGTCGTGAATTGTGCGAGACACGCGCACCCGGTCCTCGAGCAACAATCGTTCACTCCTTACAGCCGCGCGTCTCCGAATCCGCTCAATCCGGCTAATCAGATTGACTACTAGTACCACCAGATACATTGTCAGAATTCTTGCAAAAAGCACCTTCTCTTCCCGCATCTCAATATCCACTCCCGAGCCCACGAATACACTAATTGCCGTGTAAATCAGAGCAACAAGAGTCGTCCACATGACCCACATCACTATGGACGTGAATGCAACGGCAATCAAAGCAAGTGACGGGTAAAATGCTACAAAGAAAAAGTGCTCGAAGCCATTTCCGATTGTGATAACGGAGGCTATCATAAACACTTCGATCGCGCTTGCTACAAGCATCCAACTCCATGATATTGGCTTCTTCAGCAACAGTCGGACGTGTAAACCGAGATTCAGAGTGAGAAATGCAACGGCAAGCAATGAGAGAGCCGTGTATGAATAAAGATCGATCGCCGGCCGGTACGCAAGCAAGAAAAGGCAACCCGATAAGAATATCCATCTCGCCCAAACGGCAACTTTAGCCGCGTGCTGGATCTCGTCGGGATGAGTACGCGCGTTCCCTTCAAGCCACTGCCAAATGGCCGTGGTCCAGCGCTTAGCAGCGACCATGCTGGTTCACTCTCCGAACCCTGGCCGCTAGCGGCAGTTCATGTCCTACTCGGGCTCGACGCGGTGAGAGCATAGACATGACCATATTGTGGGACAAGTTATATCGCAACCTAACACCACCGGGTACCAACGGTGCCATCATCATGCTGACACCTGATCTATACCCCCCACAATGCCATAGGAACCCTAACTGGGTTCAGTGATACTCTCACCGAGGGTACCAAGAGACCAATACAGTTTGTCCGTTGAGTCTCGATGGTATTGAGAAACCATGCATGCACAAGAAGTATATCGCAGAGCTAGCAAACCTGTCTGCAAGCAAGTAGCACTCAATGCCTCTCGTCCCTTCGACGAGCCACCCACATGCCTACTCGACCTCACCTGAACATAGTCGAGCTGTAGCACCCAGCTTGTAACGTTTATAACGTTCGCAGCGCACTCTGGGATGGGTCGTACGCGTGGCGAGAGTCTCGGGTCGATTGCCCGGTCGAGTCACGCTTGGGCAGACGGTGCCAGCAGCCCAGTGCTGTCAACAGACGCTCGGGCCGCACGCCGTGCAGGGTTTGCGGGACTCGCCGGCACGCAAGTGGCTCCGCTAAAGGCAGTGGTCCGCGGCCGAAGCCGATAGCCAAGAGTCCTTCAATGTCGTGGGAGTCCCATTCATCCGGTCCCAGCGAACTGCTCAGTACTCCTGGGAGCAACGTCCGCCGGTTGCCGGCGGCGCGTCCACAGGCGGTACAGGCGTTGCTGGAGCGGGCGTCCCGGAGATCAACTCCCACTGCAGCGTCTCGGGAGGTTTTCGAAGACTCTCCAATCGCCCACGCCGGTCGCTTCATTCCGACGTAGATCAATGCCCACACCACAAGCGATTGCTTGGACTTGGGGCCAACTGGAGCGTTGACCTCGGCCGAATACGCACGTCCGGAATCGACGCTCTTCTTTCGCAACTCCAAGCCGACTACCGAGCCCACTCCAAAGTTGGAAGCAATTGGCCGGCGACTGTTGCGCTTAGTCGCGGAGAACCACGCTGTCCGTCCATTGCGGCCAGTGACGATCCGGCGGATGAGGTTCAGGGCTTGAGCGCAAGTCCCGACCACCGAGTGACTGCGGCTGGAATCGGTCGGTGCAAGGCGTCCAGCTCAGACGACGCAACACGTGAGTATTGCGGAATCCAGGACTCCCCGGCTCATCCAAGTCTGCGAGACTCGCAGCGAACGGTAAACGTCGCGGCTCTCTGGCCGAGCACGTCTACGAGGAATGTGCACTAACCGGGCCAAGCGATGAGGTCAGCTGATCGCCGGACCCACCAATCTGAATCGACTGACATCATTTCGCCCGGCCACAAGCTCGACTTGCGCGCTTGGACAGAGGACCTGATCCCCGCACGGTGAGGTGCGCCGCCGGCTGCCGATCCGAAACGGCGTTGACCCACCGGCCGGCGCGCCGCCGAAACAGGCCTGGGGCCCAAGGCTGTCGAGTTGGAGGTCGTGGTCGGCCGCAGCGAGACGCGGCACATGAAGCTGTTTTCCACGTCCAACCGACCGTATTGGGCGCCGGCGCTCAGGTACCTGAGCGCCCAGTTGCCACCGGCAAGTCCGCGACACGATCGCCCGGAGTCGAGGTCCTCGCGACGAAACTCCGCCTCCACGGCGGCCTTGAGAACCGGGCGCTCGTCATGGCTGCTGTGGACGTATGCGCCGCACGCATCCGCCGCGGTCCGTCGCTTTGCCACGCGAAGGCGCATCCCCCTGGCAACGGCCACTCACGCTGATTCGGAACTTGGTGCAATCCCCGCCGCTCTCGTCGGTGTATACGTCAACACTGAGCCACTCCTTGAACTCGCACCGTGCGCCGGCGCCAAACGCCGCCCGATCGGCAGCCAAGCGGGCCAACTGGTCGTGGCGTCACCGCCGAGGGCAAGACCTGAGTTAGACACGAGTAGCACGTATCGTCCTCCCCGGCTGCTCCGCATCCCGAGTTACGGAATCTCCCGGTCTCGATGTCATCCTGCTGATCGCCCGGTACGGACATGTAGGCGTCCAAGTCCTGCGCCGCCGACCGCTAAGAGGTCGGCGGAGCGTGGGCGTAGAGATTCCCAGTCGTTGTGTTTGTGCGATGGCCCAGGCGCGCGCTAATCACGGGAAGTGCGTGCCCATGCGCAATCAGCAGCGAGACGTCGGGCGCAAATCGTGGAGCCGTATCGATGATGATAGACGAGCCCGCTCGAATGCTGCATTGACCCACCTATGTACCCCGCTGACGTGCAGCGGCCGACCAGCAGCGTCGGCAAAATCGAGGCACCGGCAGGACGCAGCGTCCGCAGCGCGACGCTGCTGGGAAACCTGTCATATCCTCTGTTGTTACAGGGCTTCCAGGCGGAGCACGACTAAGTCCACGCGTCGCTCGTGCTGGGGCGTTGTCGGTCCAAAACGTGCCCGCGGCCAGGCAAGTGCGTCAAGCCCCGGCGCGCGATGACGCTATCCCAGTCAAATTCGACATCCGCCCGGCGCAGGCCCCGGAGTTCGCCGCGACACAGTCCGCCGAGCGCCGCAAGCACCAGCAGCGCATCGACCGGCGGCGACTGTTTCGTCTCAAAGAGCCGCCGGAATGCCGGGCGGTTCAGCTCCGTAATTCCACGCTGCGGCCTACGTGGCTATTCGCGGGTTGCTGCTAGGCTTGGGACGACTCGACGGTCGGCGGTGCTCAGTTGGGTCCGCCGAACTTATTAGTCGATCACGCTGGGGGCAATCGCCCGGGCCGGCAGACTTGAGGGGTTAGCGGCCTTCGGGCTGCGCAGAATCGAGTCCCTCTCTCGGCACTCGATCCACCGCATTTTGCGCCACATGCTGGACGGCGGTCATCGAGTCGGTATCTGAAGGCGCCCGTGTGGCTGAAGTGCGCTGGCAGCGGGGCTCTGTCGCCTGACTTGGCGCCCGTCAACAGTCGCGGGCGTTCGGACATTAAGATATGAGGTGCGTGCATTGATTCCTAGGCGGACACTGAGCGCGACGTGAACCGACGTCAAAGCCACGCGCTACCAGTGAGGAGACATGCTGTTATGGGCTTCAGACCGGCGAGAAGAACATGACCGAGCGAGTTCAAGACCCCGCCTCGACTGCTGAGAGCGTCGTTCCCGCGGCGAATGGCAGCCAACCACCTCCTCAACCCGCGGAGCCCATCGCGATCGTCGGCATGGCCTGCCGATTCCCTGGGGCGTCGAGCGTGGCCGAATTCTGGCGCCTGTTGGAAGCCGGGGAGAACGCGGTCAGCGAGGGAGATCCTGGCTCCGGCGTCGGACGAATGGGCGAGCTTTTCCCGGACGATCGTGTCCGGAGTGAGGCCTGCAGATTCGGCGCCTTCGTGGAGGACCTGGACCAATTCGACGCGGAGTTCTTCCGGATTTCCCCGGTCGAGGCGCAACTGCTGGATCCGCAGCAGCGCATGATGCTGGAGACGACCTGGCTGGCGCTTGAAGACGCGGGGATCAACCCCGATCGGCTCAAGGGCAGTCGAACCGGCGTCTACACCGGGATCAGCAACGACGAATACCGAATGCTGGTCGTGGACTCGGTGAGGCCAACCGAAGCGGCTGGCTGCCTCTACGCACTGAGCGGCACCAACCTGAATGGCACGAGCGGACGGGTCTCTTTCGTCCTTGGTCTCATGGGCCCCGCAAAGGCCGTCGACGCCGCCTGCGCGTCGTCCCTCGTGTCGGTGCACGACGCCGTATCAGACCTCCAGTACGGGAAGGCCGACCTTGCCATTGCCGCCGGTGTGCAAGCGATATTGAACGGACGCATCTACGAGCTCCGGGCCGATTCGATGATGTTGTCCCCAGACGGGCAGTGCAAGACCTTTGACGCCTCTGCCAACGGCTACGTCCGCGGCGAAGGATGCGGGGTCGTCGTTCTCAAACGGCTGAGCGAGGCCGAAGCCGACGGCGATCGGATCTGGGCGGTCATCCGCGGCTCGGCGGTGAACCACGGCGGGGCGAGCACGGGTCTGACCGTTCCGCATACGCCCGCGCTGGAACAGGTCATTGAAGCAGCACTGTCGCAAGCCGGTGTCGCCGCCTCGGAAGTCGACTACCTGGAGGCGCACGGAACCGGAACGGCGGTCGGCGATCCCATCGAAATCGATGCCGTGGCCAACGTCTACGGCCGCGAACGCCCGGCCGACCATCCGCTACTGATAGGTTCTGTAAAGACCAACATCGGGCATCTGGAGTCCGCCGCAGGCGTCGCCGGGCTCATTAAGGCAGCAATGGTCGTCAATCGCGGAGTGATACCGAAGCACCTGCACTTCCACAATCCCAACCCGGCGCTTGACTGGGATCGCCTCCCGATCCAGATCACCTCGGAAATGTCGGACTGGCCGGACGGCTATCGAAGGCCACGTTTGGCCGGCGTGAACTCGTTCGGCATCTCCGGGACGAACGCCCACATCCTGGTTGAGGAGTACCCCGGGCTTAACGGCGCGCCAGACCAAGAGTCGCCGATGGCGGGCGTCCCGCAGACGGTGGCCGTATCGACGCCCCGTCAGGCGCATCCCGACGAGCAGATCGATCAGCGACGGGATCGCTTCCTGCCGCTGTCGGGCAAGTCAGATCAGGCCCTCCGCGCACTTGCGCAGCGCTACCTGACATGGCTCGACGATCGGACCGCGACACTCGCTACTGAGGATGCCGGCTCGAATCCGCTTCTGTCGGATATGTCCTGGACCGCCGGCGTCGGTCGAAGCCACTTCGATCATCGGTCTGGCGTCGTGTTTAGCGACACCAGGTCGTTGCGGGAGCAACTCCGATCCGTCGCCGAGGCCGGTCCAGTTGGACGGCCTCGGACAGTGACCAGGGTGGCCTTCGCCTACACGGGGCAGGGCAGCCAGTGGATCGGCATGGGCAAGACCCTGTATGAGACCGAGCCGGTAGTGCGATCGGTGCTGGACCGCTGCGAGGCCGTATTCCGAAAAGAGCGTGGGGCCTCGTTGCTGGACGTGATGTTCGGCCGGCCGGGAGCAACCGGCGAACTGGGCGACACCGCGTGGGAGCAGCCGGCCCTCTATGCGCTGGAATGCGCCCTGACCGCCCTCTGGTCCAGCGTCGGCATCCAACCCGACGTGGTCATGGGGCACAGCGTCGGCGAGCTGGCAGCGGCGCAGGCGGCTGGCGTCTTCAGCCTGGAAGACGGAATGCGGTTCGCGGCGGCCCGAGGCGCCCTGCTGTCGGCAACACCACGCGGCGCCATGGCCGCGATCTTCGCGCCTCCGGCACTCGTCGCGTCAGCGGTTGCGGAGGCCAACGCGGCCTCCGATGACGTCGGTTTGAGCGTCTCGGCCGACAACGGCGCCCACCAGGTAGTGAGTGGTACCGCGGCCGACATCGAGACCATTTCAACGCGCTTTGAATCACAGGGCATCCGGGTACGACGGCTGAACACAACCCGCGCATTTCACAGCGCCTTGGTCGAGCCAGCCCTCGTCAAGCTGGAAGCTTTCCTTCGCGCTCTGGCATTTGAGCCGCCGACCCTGACCCTCGTCAGCAACTTGACCGGCCAGAAGGTGGAGCCGGGCACCACGCTTGATAGCGCCTATTGGCGGCGCCACGCTCGACAGCCCGTGGCGTTCGCGGGCGGCGTCAGAACGCTGGCCGACCTGGGCGTTGACCTGGCAATTGAGATTGGTCCGCACGCGGTGCTTGGGCCCATGACTACGCTGGCCTGGCCCGATCCGGCGTCTGGGCGGGACGCGCCCGAGGCCCCAGGCGTGCTCGCCAGTCTGCGGCGACCGCCACGGGATGCCTCGACTCCGGAAGCCGAGAGCAGCTTCGTTGACGCCGTCGCGGAAGCCTATGAGGTGGGGTTGGAAATTTCATTCGAAGGACTCTTTGCTGGCGAGACTCGTCGTCGGATCTCGCTTCCGAGCTATCCATTCCAACGCCGCCGCCATTGGCTCGAGCCGTCCAGGCAACGGGGGCCAACCGCCGGTCACCCCTTGCTCGGCGTCCGTCACGAATCCGCTCGCGGCGAAGTCACGTTCGAGACGGAAGTAATGCCGTCCGATCCCGAGTGGCTGAACGACCACCGGGTTTTCAATCGCCTCGTGGCTCCCGGCGCCCTCTACGCGGCCATGGCGGCCGCCGCCTCGCAGGCCGAAGGCAGCGGCGCGCTTGTCGTGGAAGACATGCAACTGCACAGCGCCATGGTCTTTTCCGACCAGGGTTCCGAGGACGGATCAGGCGACGAAGGCCGCACGATGCAGGTCGTTCTCGACCCTGCCGAGCAATCGTCGTCGCGGGAAATCCAGATCTACAGCCAGGGCAGTGACGAGGAGTGGACGCTGCACGTGGAGGGCCGAGTGCCGGCGGTCGCCCCTTTGCCCGAAGGCGTCGATCGGGTCGATCTCGAAGAGCTGAAGTCGCGTCTTTCGCCGGCCGATGTGCCGGGGTATTACCAGGCCAAGACAAGCACCGGGATCGATCTGGGTCCGTTTTTCCGCACCTTGGAGAACGCCTGGTCTGGTCCGGGTGAGGCCCTGGCTGAAGTCCGCCTGCCCGATTCCGCTGGCCGAAACGACCTGGACGTTCATCCGCTCGTGCTTGACGGCTGCTTCCAGGTGGTGGGCCTGGCTCGCAACATGTCCGGCGCACCCGGCGAGGCAACCTACCTGCCGTTCGGCTGGGACCGGCTGTGGCTCACGCGCCGCCTGCCAGATCGAGTCTTTTGCCACGTTTCCATGGACGAGGCTTCCCAGGAGTCAGAGTCGAGTGAGCCGCCGGAAGTCCTCAGCGGCGAACTTCGCATCTACGATCCCAACGGCGTGCTCCTCGGTGGCCTGACCGGTTACACGGTCAAGCGGGCCACGCGGGCCGCCCTGCTCTCGGCGGTCGAGGGCATTGATGATCTGCTGTATGAAGTGGCGTGGCGCGAACGCGAACTGCCACCCGGAATCGAGGCCGCAGACTTCTTCCCAGGACCGACCGAAATTGCCGCCAGGTCGCAGCTGTTCACCGGCTACCTGACCGACGCCGGAGTCGACCCGCAACGTCGAAACGCGCTGCTGGCCGACCTGGAGCGATGGTCGCGCTCACGCGCGCTTGCCACGTTGGAGGACCTGGGGTGGCAGCGGATCGTCGGCGAAACCGTGGATCCCCAAGCCCTGCGGACTCAGCTCGACGTTCTTCCGGAGCACCAACGCGTATTCCGCCGAATGTTCGAAATGCTCGCCAGGTCAGGTGTGGTGGAGGAGACGAACGACGGATTCACGGTACTCGTGGGACCGGATGATCCGCTGCCGGACCGCATGCCAGGCGATCTCGAAGAGTTCGCTGACGGGATGATGGACCGGTACCCGGACGGCCAGACCGAAATCGGGCTCTTCCGACGGTCTGGCCGCGCGCTAGCCGAGGTCCTCCGCGGTAACGCCGATCCGCTGACACTGCTCTTCAGCAGCGGCGAACCAACCGCGGCCGATCTCTACTTGAAAGCGCCCGTTGCGCGCGCCGCAAACCGAATGCTGGCGGACGCGGTCCAGCCCCTGGTCGCCGCGCTGCCCGACGGACGGCGGCTTCGAGTGCTTGAAGTCGGAGCCGGTACGGGGTCCGCAACCGCATCCGTGCTTCCCGAGCTTCCCGAAGGTCGGTTCGACTACACCTACACCGACATTTCCGCGGGCTTCTTCGCTGAGGCCGAGGCGCGCTTCGGCGATGGCGACGGATGCATTCAGTACCGTCCGCTGGACATCGAGCGAGACCCCATCGCCCAGGGCTTCGATCGCCACGGCTACGACCTACTCATTGCCTCCAACGTGCTTCACGCCACGCGCTACCTGGAGGACACGCTGGGACACTGCCGAGATCTGCTTGCGCCGTCCGGGCAACTGATCGCGCTTGAGAACCTCAGCGGCGTCGGATGGATGGACCTGACCTTCGGGCAGCTGGACGGCTGGTGGCGGTTTGCCGACGACTACCGCCCGCACCACGCGCTGGCCGGTCCACTGGTCTGGCGCCAGGCGCTCGGAGACGCGGGTTTTGAGGCGGTCGAAGTCCTCGGGGTTGACGAATCTGACGCGACCCAGACCCTGGACAAGGGCGTAATCGTGGCGCAGGGTCCGGCGCAGGTGGCGGAGCCTCCGGGCGTCTGGGTGCTTACAGGCGACCACGCCGGCCTGGCGGAGGAACTCGCGGCGGAGCTGTCCGCGCGCAATCAAACGGTGGTTCTGGCGAACGCCGAAACGCCGGACGCGGACAAACCTGCGATAGCCGGCCCCGCCATTCTCCGGCCCGCGCTCGACACCGAAAGTCGTGACGAGTGGCAGTCGCTGATCGAGAGTCTGCCTCGGGACATCCCCTTCAACGGCGTCGTACACCTTCAAGCGCTCGATGGCCACGGCGCTCAGGCAACCACCGTGGAAATAGGAGCGGACGTTCGCCACGCCGGCGCCAGCGCCCTGGCCCTGGTGCAAGGCGTGGCCGACGCTGACGTCCTTCCCGCCAACGGCCTTTGGTTCGTAACCCGTGGAGCGCAGATTCTGGAGCGGGAGCGCATCGGAGAGATCTCCGGCGCCGTCCTTTGGGGACTGGGCAAGGTCGTCGCCCTTGAGGCCGCCCAGCTGCAGCCGCGCATGATCGACCTGGAACCCAATGCCACCCCCCTGCTGGCTGACCTCTCAAACGAACTGATGTATCCCGACCAGGAAAACCACATTGCCTACCGCTCAGGGCGCCGCCTTGGAGCACGCCTGGTACGGCCCGGGGCCGCGGCCCGGCGGCTAACGCTGCCGGACGATTCATCGTGGGTTCTCGCGCCGGACCGCAGCGGCGTGTTCGATCAACCGGAGGTCAAGCAGCTTCCTGGACGCACCCTTGAGTCGAAGGAAGTTCGCGTCACCGTCCAGGCAGCCGGCCTCAACTTCTGGGATGTCTTCCGATCGCTCGGGTTTATCGAGGAGGGCGATCTCGGCCGAGAAATGTGCGGTCGCGTTCTCGATGTCGGCTCAGAGGTCTCGACCGTCAACGTCGGCGACCACGTGGTTGGCCTGGGCTTTGGAGCCTTCGGCCCGGAGATGGTCACCCGCGAGGAACTGGTGGCGCCGGCTCCCAAAGGAATGTCGGTCTCGGACCTCGCCACCATCCCAAGCGCGTTCGTCTCGGCGGCGCTTTCCTACCGGTACTCAGGGCTGGAAGCTGGCGACCGGGTGCTGATTCACGCCGGCGCCGGCGGAGTCGGCCTGGCGGCCATCCAGTTGGCCCAGGCGGCTGGGGCGGAGGTATATGCCACGGCCAGCGCTCCCAAGCAGGCATATCTGCGCTCGCTCGGCGTCGAGCACGTGTTCGATAGCCGCCAGATCAGCTTTGGCCAGGAAATCCTCGAAGCCACCGGCGGCGAGGGCGTGCACGTGGTGCTGAACAGCCTCACGAGCGAGGGCTTTATCGAGGCCAGCCTGTCGTGCCTTGCCCATGGTGGTCGATTCGTCGAGCTGGCCAGACGCGACATCCTGACCGAGGACGAGATGGCGGCCGTACGTCCGGATGTCGCCTACGACATTCTGGAATTGGACGTCCTGAAAAAGACCGATCCGGCCTGGGTCGGCGAGGTTCTGCGCGAGGTGATGGCGCAACTTTCGGCGGGCGTCCTGAAGCCCATCACCCATAGTCGATGGCCTCTGGCCGAAGCTGGAGCTGCCCTGGACTTCATGCGGTCGGCTCGGCACGTGGGCAAGATCGTCTTGACGGCGCCGCCAATCGTGAGCGGCCGCCTTCGGCAGGATCGAACCTACCTGGTGACCGGCGGCCTCGGCGGCATCGGCTGCGCGGTGGCCGGCTGGCTGGCTGATCACGGCGCCGGCGCCATCGTGCTCAACGGCCGCCGCGACCCGGATGCTGAGGCTCAGGCGGCCATTGATGCGCTGCGCGGACGCGGAGTCCGGGTTGAAGTTGAGCTCGCGGATGCCACCGACTCCGCGGCGATCGATCGGATGTTGGAGCGAATCGACGCGACGCTGCCACCGCTCGGTGGCGTCATCCACAGCGTCGGCGTGCTATCGGACGCCGCGCTCACCAATCAGACCTGGGCAAGCTTCGAGCAGGTGCTCTGGCCCAAGATCCTGGGGGCATGGCACCTGCACCGTGCGACGCAGAACCGCGACCTGGATCTCTTCATCCTCTTTTCCAGCCGCGTCGGCGTCATGGGCAATCCCGGCCAGGCCAACCACGCCGCCGCCAATGCCTTTCTCGATCAGCTTGCCGGGCACCGGCGTGCCCTCGGACTTCCAGGCCAGGCCATTGCCTGGGGCGCCTGGTCAGAGATCGGTGAAGCCGCCGAACAGCGGGAGCGAATCGAGCGACGCCGGGCGGCACTCGGTGGCCGCTGGTTCACCCCGCAGCAAGGCATCAGGGCCCTTGAACGGCTGGTGCGCCAGGACGCCACAGCATCGGTCGTAATGTCTATGGACTGGTCGGTATTTGAAGAAGCCGTCGAAGAGCGGCCGGCCTTCCTCGAAGATCTGCTGTCGTCCGCCGCCGACGACGGCGCCGACACCGCCGCCGCGTCCGAAGACCTGCTCACCCGGTTGCGAAGTGCACCTGCGGCCGAGCACCAGACGGTGCTTTCGTCCTTCCTCCAGCAAGAAGTGCAGGCCGTCCTGCGTCTGTCCACAACACCGGCGCCCACGGTCGGCTTCTTCGATCTCGGGATGGACTCTCTGATGGCGGTCGAGCTTCGCAACCGCCTCAACCGCGCGTTCGCCGGCGAATACACCGCGTCCAACACCATGGTATTCGACTATCCGGACATCGAGACCCTTGCCGAGCACCTGGTCGAAGAACTCGGCCAGGGGGATGAGACCCCGGCCCTGCCCGCGGTGGCCTCCCCGGAGCCCCGGCCGCGGGCTGCACCTGCGGACGATGGCATCGCAATCATCGGCATGGGATGTCGCTTTCCGGGCGCGGAAAGTCCGCTCGCCTTCTGGCGACAGCTGAAGGCTGGTGTGGATTCGGTAAGAAACGGACGGCAAGACTCAGGTACTTGGTACACCGCCTTTGGCGACCCAGCCAGCGAGGATCCCGTCTTTCGACGCGGTGCCTTTCTGGATGACATTGAGCGGTTCGACTCACGCTTCTTCCGCATCGCGCCAATCGAAGCGAGACTGATGGATCCACGCCAGCGGCTGCTGCTGGAGACCACGTGGCATGCGCTCGAGGATGCTGGAATCGATCCCGACGGGCTGCGAGGGAGCAAGACCGGGGTCTATATCGGCGTTGGCGGCAACGAGTACAGGGACTTGATCCTCGCCAGCGGCGAGGAGGACAGTTTTGTCGGGACTGCCGGCAGCATGACCGTTGGGCGTCTGTCGTATGTCCTTGGTCTGGAAGGACCCGCCATGCCGCTGGACATGGTCTGCGCATCGTCGCTGGTCGCGGTGCACCAGGCCGTTGCCGGCCTGCACCGTGGGGAAGCCGACATGGCGCTGGTTGGCGGGGTCAACGTACCCCTGTCCCGCGGAATCACACGTTTCCTCAATGACCTGGGCATGTTGTCAGACAGCGGATGTTCCCGGACGTTCGACGCCGAAGCCGACGGCTTCGTGCGAAGCGACGGCTGCGGCATGGTCGTCCTGAAGCGACTGAGCGACGCGGAAGCCGACGGTGACCGGATTTGGGCAGTAATCCGCGGCTCCGCCATCAATCAGAACGGCGCAAGCGCCGGCCTCACCGTGCCGAACGGTCCAGCCCAGGAGCAGGTGCTCAGAGACGCGCTGTCGAGGGCCGGTGTCGATCCGGCCGACATCGACTATCTGGAAGCCCACGGCGCCGGCTCGGCTCTCGGCGATCCCATCGAAGTCCAGGCTGCGGCGTCCGTCTACGGCCAGGGCCGCGACCCCGACCGGCCGCTGCTAATCGGCTCGGTGAAAGCCAATATCGGCCACCTGGAGTGGGCGGCCGGTATTGCCAGTCTGATCAAGACCGTGCTGGCGATGCACCAGCGGATGATCCCCAGGCAGTTGCATTACAGCACCCCGAGCCCACAACTCGACTGGGATCAGTTGCCCGTACGGGTGGCGTCGAGCGACACCCCGTGGCCGACCGCGCCTGACCGGCCACCCGTGGCGTCGGTAAGCGCCTTCGGCATGTCGGGAACGAATGCGAACGTCGTGGTGCAGGGCTACGACTCTCAGGAGGATTCGGCGGTTCGACAGGGTGACCTACGCATTCCGGCCGGCACGTCCCGTCGGGTCGAGGTGTCGATGCCAGAAATCGTTGCCCGGATTCCCCAGCCAACATCACAACTAAGCGAGCGCGAGACGCGACTGTTGCCCTTGTCCGCGAAATCAGACCGCGCGCTGCGCCAACTTGCAAAGCGCTATCTGTCGTGGCTCGACGGTCAGCCTGCGGGCACCGCGGCTCAAGCCGACCTCGCGGACTTGGCATGGACGGCGAGCGTGGGGCGCAGTCACTTCGACTTCCGGGCGGGGCTGGTCTTCGGCGACACCGACTCCATGCGCGAAGGGCTGCGCACGCTGGCTCAGTCCACGGTGGAACCCGTACCTCAGTCGCCCCCCAGAGTGGCCTTCGTGTATTCCGGACATGGCAGCCAGTGGCTTGGTATGGGCGAAGATGTCTACCGGACCGAGCCCGTGGCACGGGCGGCACTTGATCACTGCGACGCGGTCCTGCGCGATGAGCGCGGCGCTTCCTTGCTGGACATCATGTTTGGTCGGGAAACCGCCGCCAGCAGCCTGGATGACCCGAGCTGGGCTCAGCCGGCAGTCTATGCGCTCGAGTGCGCGCTGACAGCGCTCTGGGCAAGCATTGGAATCCGCCCAACGGCGGTCGCTGGCGAGGGTGTGGGTGAGGTCGCCGCCGCCCAGGCGGCAGGAGTCATCAGCCTGGAAGACGGCCTCCGCTTTGCGTCGGCCCGAGGCGCGCTATTGGCGGCGCTTCCTGGTGCGGGACTCGCCCTGGAAGGCAGCCTCGAAGCCGCCCTGCGCGATGTCGCGATCGCCTCCCCCACGCTGAACTTGGTCAGCAGCGTGACCGGACGTGTCGTTGCACCCGATCAGGCGCTTGATGCCACCTACTGGCATCGGCAAATTCGCGAGCCGGTTGACTTCGCGCGCTGCGTTGAGACGCTCGCCGCCCTCGCCAGCGCGGTCGTCGTGGAGATAGGTCCGGATGTCGCGCTCAAACCGCTGGTGAGCGAATGCTGGCCTGACATATCCGCAGCCGCCGAGCCGGTCCGTGCCCCCGTCGCGCTATCGTCGCTGCATCGGCCTCCCACCAACGGTGCATCGCCCAAACTCGGATTCGTCGACGCCATTGCGGCCGCGTATCAGGCGGGACTCACGCCCACGTTCTCCAGCCTGTTCGCTGGCGAAGCGAGACGACGGGTCGCACTGCCCATGTACCCCTTCCAGCGCCGGCACCACTGGGTCTAGGCCTCGAAGCACCAGGCGCATTGGGCTCATCATGCGCACCGCGGGGATTCGTACTGCCGGCGTAGGGCATCGTCGTCGCCGAGACCCTCCCCTGCGACGGCCGCAGACCCGGCCGGGTAACTCGCTTCACGGGCCGCACCCGTTCCTGCCCGCCACCTTCTCGCCTTGACGCTATTGATCGGTGCCAGGAGGCGTCGCGGCCTCGAGACGAACGCTGCAATCCACAGCGCGTGTTTTCTCGCAGATGACGACGCGCCCCCGCTGCTACACTTGCCGATTCTCCGGCCCTAAGGCCCCTGCAGGATGGAATTGCCCTCATGGCCTCGACTGAAGACCGCCTCAGAACTCTCGTTGCCGAAAACCTTGAAGTGGACGGTCAGCCCGTGAACGTGCCGGCCGACTTGAACGTCAGCCTCACCGACGCCGGTGTTCCCTCCATGGACTTCGTTGCGTTCGCGAAGGTGATCGTGCGGGAGTTTGACGTCCCGCTGACCCCGGACGAATGCGCGGACTTCAGCACCCTGAAGGACTTGACCGCGTACATCGACTCGCAAGCCGCCTAGCCACATAATCCTGCGAGGGCCTTCGACTCTCGCTAATGTCGAGCCGGCGAAGGAGCGCGAACGAACACCATGTGCTCCCTCGCAGCCGGGTGCTGGTGGCGGCCGTTTAACACAGTCGCGGAGGCTACGGTGTTTCACGTTGACCTTGCGCCCCATGCCGCGCATGAGGCCAGGGCCTTGGAGTGGCTGAGTCCCGAAGAACGGGTGCGTTCGGGTCGCTATCTGCATGCCGGATCCCGACGCCGGTTTACCTTGTGCCGCGCGGCTCTGCGAGCCATCCTCTGCGATCGGCTCGCCTGTGATGGCCAACAGCTCACGTTCGGCACGTCCAGCTATGGCAAACCGTTCGCCCAGGTCGATGAGATGCCGAATCCAATCAGTTTCAACGTCAGCCACAGCGGCAGCCACGGCTTGATCGCCGTCGCCCCGCACGGGCGCCTCGGCGTGGACGTTGAGGAACGCATCTCACGCGACGACCTCCGGTGTCTCACGGACGCCGTGTTGGGTCCGAGCGAAGAACGCGAATTCGCGCGGCTTTGCGGGAAGCGACGAACCCACTTCTTCTTCCGGATGTGGACGCTGAAGGAAGCCCTCATTAAGGCACTCGGCGTGGGTTTTTCGCAGGACCCGGCGAAGTTTGAGCTGCCATTGGCAGTTCGGCGGGGCGCCAAAACTGGAACGCTGAGGTTTCCCAGCCTCCCACGAACCGAATGGCGCGTCGACGACCTGGGAACCGGTGATTTCGCGGCAGCCGTCGCAATTGAAGCGAGCCCGCCGCGCAGCCTGATGTCGAGTGAGTAGACGCGAACTAGACTCTTGGCGCCCGTCATTGACGTTTCGTGGACCAGTCGTCATGCATCCGCGCGCTTACGCTCGTTCACAGGTCTCCGGCCGAGAGAACTCCAGGCTGTGACCGCCGACTCGCTACCCTTGTGGAAAGTCCCCGAGCCACTTGCAATCTGCCAGGTAGACGTTGACGACGACACGGTCGTGATCCTGCGGCGACACGGCAATCCATCGGGCCCGCGCCTTGTCCTCAGCCACGGGAATGGCCTCGCGATCGACCTTTACTACCCGTTTTGGTCACTTCTGGCCGACGACTTCGACCTCGTCGTCTACGACCTCCGGAATCACGGCTGGAATGCCCTCAGTCCGCTCGAAGATCACAATGTTCCCACCCTCGTCCGCGACCATGACCGGATCCTCGAGGCAATTGACACGCATTTCGGGGACAAGCCTAAGACCGGCGTCTTTCATTCGGTGTCGGCGTTGACAACGCTGCTCTCGCCGGCGAAGGGTAGTGGTCTTTCAGCGCTTGTCCTGTTTGATCCTCCGCTGTGCAGACCCGGCGCCAGCTATGAGGAATTCGATGCCGCCGCCATGCGAACCGCAGCTATGACCAGGCGGCGCACCGAGCTGTTTCAGTCGGTCGACCAGTTCGCTGACCTCCTGAGCTTCGTGCCGACCTTTTACCGTTCGGTTCCCGGCACCTTCGATCTTGCCGCCCGCACGACGCTTCGAGAGCGCAAACAGCGCGACGGCTACGAACTGCGCTGTCCGCGCGATTACGAAGCGCAGATCGTTGACTACGCAAGCGCCTTTGCCGTGCTAGTGGACTTCGACGCTTTTCGCTGCCCGATCAAGGTTGTCGGAGCCGACCCGACCTTGCCCTACTCATACCTGCCAACCTTCGATCTGAGCCACGTATTGACGGTCGACTACGACTTTCTCCCGGAAACCACGCATTTCCTCCAACTCGAACAGCCCGAAGCGTGCGCCGAGTCTGTGCGTGAGTTCCTAGACCAGGTTGGATCCTCCCGACCTTCGTGAGCAGCTTACGGCGATTCGTCAACCGTGACCGTCACGATGTCCAGGCCGTGATACTTCTGGTGGCGCACTGACGAGGCATAGTGCCGTAACAGCCGGAACGACAATTCCTCTTCAGTTGGCAGTTGGTCCTGCTCGGCCAGGTAAGCCAGCCGGTCTGCCAGGTTTGCTTCGTCGGTAGCCGCCACGAACTCCAACTCGACAGACCTGGCCCCGGGGCTCGCGCTTAGCACCAGACGCGATGCCCGAGTCGTCGACTCCTCCTTGACTGGTCGAAGCAAACTGGAAACTGTCTCCTCGCCCGCCGAGCGCAGGCGTTCGGTTGAGGAGTCACTCCAATTCATCGATACGGCAACGGCTTGCAGGAAAGCGTCGATTCGCGGCAGGTCCGAGGTATCCAGTCGGGCCACGAGCCGTCGCCGCTTAGGCCTCGTGAGGTTCAGAAACGCGGTGAGGCCGATCGCGGTAGCGGCGCCGGCGGTTATTCCGTTGCCTAACAGAAGACTCCACGGCGGGCCTACGATCCCGTCGAACACGTCGTATTGATCGAATCCGACGCCAATTGCGAAGCCAAGCCCGACGACGAGGGCTGTCTGAGCGTCTAGCCCACCCCGCGATACCGTTCGTAGACCCTCCACAAAGAGCATCCCGATGGCAAGCAGCAGGAAAGCGCCCATCACCGGTTTGGGAATGGTGAGCAGTAGGCCTCCGAGCTTCGGGAAAACGGCCAGCACGATCAGAATGCCCCCCATGGCGTAGCCAACACGCCGCGCAGCTACGCCCGTGAGCGAGATGAGCGACACGCTGGACGACGAGTAGGCGGTTGTAGGCGGAGTCCCCGCAAGACCAGAGAGCAGCATGCCCAGGCCCCCCGCGTACAACGTCCCCTGGATGAGTCGAAAATCCGTGGCCCGCGGCCGCCGCCGACCGACTTGTTGAACGACCACTCCATCGCCGATGGCCTTGATTGCCTGGACGAGAGTCACCACTAGGAACATCGGCAAGAGCGCCAATACCCCCGGCGTTGCCGACAGGTCCAGGCCCGGAAAATCGAACTCCGGAATCCCTATCCATGCCGCCCGGCCAAGGAGCTCGAGTTCGTAGAGACCGAGAGCCGCCGCTGCCGCACAGCCCGCGCCGATGCCAATCAGCGGCGACCAGATTCGCCATAACGAGGGCCCACGCAGGGCCAGGGCCACCGTGACCGCCAGCGTCACCGCGGCTACGACCGGACCAGCGAACGCCGGCGCACTCGACGGCACTTCCTGCAGCCGATCGAACGAGATGTGCAAGAGCAGAATCGCGATGAGCATCAAGACGGTGCCCGAGACGGCTGGCGTAATGATTCGTCGCAACAGCGGCAGCCACGTCCCCACCGCCAGGTAGAAGAACGATGAGAGCACAATCAGGCTCGCCAGCGCGGCCGGACCGCCCTCGGCTAGCGCGATGACGGAGATTGCGATGAAGTTCGGAGTAACCCCCGTGACCAGCACGTGCCCCAGACCCACGCGTCCAAGCCGCGCTGCCTGCAGGATTGTGACTAAACCGCTGAGAACCAGCGCCGCGAACACGGCCCACGTCAGGTACCGCTCGTCTTGCCCTGACGCCAGCGCGCTCACCGCCACGACCAACACGATCGGCGCCAGCACCAGCAGCACACCCTGCACGCCGACGCCCACAGCCAGCAGTGGCGTACAGGCGTCGTCCGGCTCGTACCGGATTCCTTGTTCCCGCCGGGGGCTCGCCAAATCCGACCTCCAGGTAACTCGACAGCCGATTCTTCGATCATCAGGCGGTTGCAAGACGCTCGGCAACGGTCCGCCGTGGTCGTCGACCGCGCACGGCCCGACTAGTTTGCACTGTGGTGGGTGAATCTGCGCGAACCAGTCCGGCGCTTCCAGTATCGAATCCGCCGAAAGCTCGGGGAGACGTAGCCAATGGGAGCTGTCACGCCTGAAGCACGTCGTGATCCCCTTGCGTTCGGCGAATGGCCACGCAAGCTTGGTGATGCTCTTCAGCACGGAACGATTTCCACAGCTGGAGTGGACCACGGATGGACGGACGATCCTAAGGACAACCACGTCACCTGAATTAGCAACGATTCGGCGATGTTGGGGTAATGCGCGGTCCACGAGGTCGTTTTGGCGGCCCACGGAGGACGAGCCAGCCGTCCGCTACTTCAACAGCAAAGAGCTGCACCAGCCTCAAATCGAAGGTCTGAACGCCATAATGCGACGCCTAGAGCGGTTTGCCCAATACGCTACACTTACTTGCCCGGCGGGACTACCGGCAATCAATCCTCTGACGTCGGTCTCCTGAAATCAGTTACAGCAATGTCTGGCACAGGCCACACAAAGGCAGAATCCCGACGGCCGTTAACAGGTCGTCCTACTTTCCGCCTTATTTCAGCTTTGGCTTTGATCTTCGCGGCACTTCTTATCGGGATATCGTCGTCAGATACGGTTCGTTCAAACACATCAAGCGTTTTGGTAGCGGACGTCGATGGAATCATCGATTCACTCACCGTTGACTATATCTCACGAAGCCTCGATGAGGCCCAAAGCAAAGGCTCTTCACTCGTCGTAATTCGGCTCGACACGCCTGGCGGTCTGCTCGACTCCACGCGGCAGATCGTCGAGCTAATGCTCCAATCGTCCATACCAATTGCGGTGTTCGTATCTCCTCCCGGAGCCCGGGCAGCTTCCGCAGGGACATTCGTAGCGGCTGCGGCGAACTTTGCCGTGATGGCTCCTGGTACAAGCATCGGAGCCGCAACCCCCGTAGGCTCGGGTGGGGCCGAACTACCCACCACGCTTTCCCGAAAGGTGAGTGAGGGGACGCAGGCGTTTATACGCAGCATCGCGCAGGTTCGCGGCCGCAATCCCTCCGCGCTCGAAGAGACTGTATCGAAGGCGTCAGCCTACTCGGCTCATGAAGCCCTGGAGCTCGGCATCATCGATCTTATTGCCCCCGACACGCAATCTATGCTCAGGCAGCTTCACGGACGAACTGCCGCGACAGCAGCCGGACCTGTCGTGATCGCCACGCAAGACGTTCCCATCACCAGCATTGATCGAAACTTCTTGGAAAGTGCGATTGGACTGCTTGCAAACCCAAACATCGTGCTTGTGCTCTTCGTCGTCGGTGGCATCGCTCTGCTTGTGGAACTCTCGGCGCCAGGCATGCTTGGGCCTGGCATAGTGGGTGCCATTCTGCTAACGCTTGCTTTCGTCGGCTTCCTCAAGTTACCCGGAAGTTGGGGCGGCTTGGTTCTCCTGGCGGTCGCGATGGGGCTATTCTATGCCGAGACGACGGCTCCCGGATTCAGTGTCTTCGGTGCTGGGGGAATCGTAGCCCTTGTCCTTGGATCGGTCTTCCTGTTCGGAAGCAGCAATGGATCATCAGATCTGCCCGAGCCAACATATATGGTAAGTCCAATCGTAACTGGAGCAACAGCCGCGCTAGTAGCTGCAGTGTGGGTGATCTTTATTCGCTTCGTTAGATCCGAGGGAGGAACTTCCACCGGATTCCAAACTGACGATGAGGCCGAACTGGAAGGTGCGTGGGGTGTGGCCCTTTCCGATCTCGAGCCGTCCGGAAGTGTTCGAGTGGCGAGCCAGGAGTGGGCAGCGTCGGCGGACCCGGGAGTCTCAATCCGTAAGGGTGAGGAGATTCGAGTCGTCGGCGTCTATGGGCAGGTGCTCAAAGTCGAGCGGCTGTATCAGGAGCGCAAGCGCTGAGTCAGGCATACTTGAAGTCCATAGTGGCAGACCCCGAGGCAACCCATGGCAGGCTTCCACACAGTAGGACCGAATCACGCGCTGATCGTATCGGGCGGAAGTGCGCAACCGAGGCTGAAAGTCGGCGGCCGAATGTTCGTGCTGCCAGTCCTGCAGAAAGCGCAAATAATCTCGCTGGAGGTAATGACTCTCCAGGTCAACACGGCCAGGGTCTACACCAAGGAAGGCGTGTCGGTTTCCGTCGACGGCGTGGCGCAGGTGAAGGTTGGCCGTAGCGAAGACGCCATTCGTACCGCGGCCGAGCAGTTTCTGGGCAAGAGCGCCATGCAGATCGCCGAGGTTGCCCTGCAGACGCTCGAGGGTCAGCAGCGCGCCATCCTGGGAACGATGACGGTCGAGGACATCTACCGTGACCGTGTGGCGTTTGCGGAGCAAGTGCGGGACGTGGCGGCCACCGACATGACCAACATGGGGTTGGAGATCGTCAGCTTTTCGATCCGCGACATTCAGGACGAGCAGGGCTACTTGGAGGCCCTTGGTGTACGCAGGACGGCTGAGGTCAAGCGGGATGCGGCGATCGGCGAGGCGCAGGCTGAGCGGGATGCCGGCATAAAGGAAGCCTCAGCTGACCAGCAACGCCAGGCCGCTCGTTTCGAGGCCGACACGGCGATCGCTGAATCCGAGCGCGACTTCCAGACGCAGAAGGCTGCCTACGACCAGCAGGTCAACGCCCGAACCGCCGAAGCCGAGCTGGCGTACGCACTCCAGGAAGCCAAGACTCGCCAGCAGATCCGTGGGGAGGAGCTGCAGATCGAGGTTGTCGAGCGACAAAAGCAGATCGAAGTCCAGCAGCAGGAAATCATTCGACGCGAGCGTGAGCTGGACGCCACGGTGCGTCGACCGGCCGAAGCCGAGCGCGACCAGTTGGAGCTGATCGCCGAAGGTAATCGGCGGCGCATCAGGGTCGAGTCTGAAGCCGAGCGGTACAAGCTAGAGACGGTCGCGGAAGGCGAACGATCCCGGATCATCGCCGAGGCTCAGGCCGGTGCTGAGTCCATCAGGCTGCGCGGCCGAGCCGACGCCGACGCCATCAGGGCGCGTGGTGAGGCTGAAGCCGACGCCATTCGAGCCCAGGGTCTCGCCGAAGCCCAGGCAATGAACAAGAAGGCCGACGCCTGGAAAGAGTACGGCCAGGCGGCCATGATCCAGCAGCTGTTCGACTCGCTTCCGGATGTCGCGGGTGCGGTTGCGGAGCCGCTGGCCAAGACCGACAGCATCGTGGTGATCAGCAATGGCGGCGACAGCAACTCGGGCGCCGGAGCCAGCAAGGTGACGCAAGATGTTTCGTCCACCATTGCCCAGTTGCCGGCCCTGGTGCAGTCGCTTACGGGCGTTGATCTCATCAGTTCGCTCAAGAACCTGCCGGGCATCGTGTCCGACGAATCGGCGCAGAATGGCGCCGTCGAGGCGGAGGACTCGGCGTCGGACGAGGAAAAGTAGCCGACCGTCGGAGGTAGCCGCGGGGCGGGGGGCATCGCGTGCCCCCGCCTTTGAGGTGCGTTCGGCTCGCCGATTCGGCGTTGACGTTCAGGTCCTGCCGGGTTTGGGACATGTTCATATGGTCACTCCGCACCAAACATGCGGGTCGGGTCGGCGACGCAGTGTTCGCCGCGGGCCGATTCGAGGGTGTGACCGTAGGCCAGCGGGGTAACCAGGCCGTCCTGCCGGAGGAATCCGTTGGCGTCCCGTTCGTAGAGCTCGCGCGCGGCGCGGCGGAGATCGTGGCCACCGAGTAGGCGAGCGATGGCGTTGCCCACTTCGCCCACTCGTACCAGACCGGCGTCTTCCATGCGCTGGCCGAGGCGGTTGAAGTCGCTGCCGGGGTGACCGGGCTGTGGTGGGCAGCCGACGCTGACGAGCGGCGCCAGCGTGCCGTCGGCGCGGCGCATGGTCCTCCGATTCCGGACGGGTTTGCGATAGGGCACCTGTAACTCGATTTCGCTGAGGTGGACGGCGGTGAGGTTCTGGTAGGGGACACCGAGCAGGAGGTACAGGCCGTCGTGGTCGCGGATCTGGCACATGGGGCTGCCGGCGTCCCAGGCGGACTCGCCGCCGGCGGTCACGATGGTCTCGGCGAGCGGGCCGATGGCGGAAATGCTGTGCCAGAGGTGAAGGCTGCGGCGAGCATCGGGATGCCGGCGGCCGGCATCGGAGATTGCGCCCATGAGCGATGGAGTGTGCCGTGGATCGAAGACAAAGTTGGGATCACGAGAGAGCGGGTAGGTGAAGGCGGGAAGCACCAGGGTTCCGTCGGGCCCGAGGGTTTCCAGCAGGGCGTCGAGCACGGTGGGGGCGCCGCCGGTGACGTGGCCGAGGCTGCGCAGGGAGCTATGCACCATGAGCAGGCCGCCGCGAGGGACGCCGAGGCGAACGAGGTCTCGAACCAGGGTCGCGTGGTCGAGCGATTCGGTCCTCGGCCGCTGTTCAGGCACGGAAGTCATCCAATTCAAGCGCCGTGGGGTCCGTCAGGATGCCCTGCGCCTCGGTCTCGTAGAGCCGCCAGATTAGCCGCAGGCCCCGCAAGGTGGGTGGCTGCGGACGGTGGGTGGGAGGGTCCGGTTGGGGCGGGAAATGTGGCGGGTTCGTGCGCGTAAGAGTTTTTTCTAAAAAACTCTTCAGTTGCGGCGGGGCGCATTTCGGCCGGCTTTTGGGGTGCGCGGAGCCGGGTCCGGGCCCAAGCATCGATGGGTCCGGCGAGGGCGGTTGGCAGGGCGCTGGGGGGCGAGGGTTGGACGGTGCGCGGTGACGGGGCGCGGGCCTGGGGGCGAGGGCGCCGTGGGACGCGGCCGGGCGAGGGGGCGGCGGCGTTGAGCGGGGGGTTGGAGAGAGGCATTCGAGATTGGGGTTGCGGTGACATCGGGGATAGTGTACACTAATGGTGAACGATAGGCAAGCCAGGTGCCCGTCCGCGGTCGACGAGGGGGACGGGCGTCAGGTTTGCCGGCAGTCGGGAATGCTGAGTTCCTCGCGATCGGCAATGCGCACCCCGGATGGGATGCAGCCGGTGAGCGGATTGCCGGCCAGGTGAAAGGAGGACAGGTTTGATCGCCGTTGGGCGAGTTCCGGCGGGATCGGGCCGGTGAGTTGGTTGGCGCGAAGGTCCAGGCGCCAGATGCCGACGAGTTGGGCGAATTCGACAGGAATGGCACCGGTCAATTGGTTGGCGCTGAGGTCCAACTGGTCAAGGTTGGTCAGATTGCCAAGCTGCGAGGGGATAGGCCCGGTCAGTCGATTGGAGCCGAGGTAAAGCTCGCGCATGCCCGCCGACTGGCCAAGTTCGGACGGAATCGGGCCAGATAGCTGATTCGCGCCGAGATCGAGGTAGTACAGGTCGGTCAATCGACCCAACTCCGCAGGGATCGGTCCCGTGAACTGGTTGCCGCTTAGGTCGAGATAGCCCAGCCTCGACAGCCGACCGAAGCCGGAAGGAATGGCGCCGGCGAGCCTGTTGCCGTTGAGTTGCAGGTTCCCGAGGTCCGCGAGCTGCGTGAATTCGGGCGGGATCGGGCCGGTCAATAGGTTTTGGCTGAGGTTTAGCAACCTCAGAGTCGTCATAGTCCCCAGCCAGGCAGGAATCTGGCCGGTCAGCTGGTTGTCGCCAAGACTGAGCGCTTGCAGGCTCGAAAGGTCCACGAGCCAGGGTGGAATCGGGCCGACCAGCCGGTTGCCGTGAAGTTGAAGCCACTCCAGGCCTGCCAGATGGCGCAGCGCCGACGGGATTTCGCCAGTTAGCCGGTTATCCCCGAGGCGCAGGGCCTGGAGGCTGGAGAGGCTCCCCAACTGGAATGGGATGACGTCTGTCAACTGGTTGGAGGCGAGGTGGAGCACGGTGAGATTCGACAGCAGCCCTAGCTGGGGCGGGATCGAGCCATCCAGTTCGTTGTCGCTGAGATGGAGCCCGGTCAAGTGCGCGAGCCGGCCGAACTGGGACGGGATGGGTCCGCCCAGAAAGTTGCGACGAAGATCCAGCGTCCGCAGTTGCGAAAGTTGACCCAACTCTGGCGGCAGCACGCTCCACAAGCCGCGGCCCGGGAGCGCCACGCCATGGACTCGAAGCGGTGCGCCGCCAAGCTCGACGCCGTTCCAGGCGGTTAGGGGCTGATCCGACGTCCAACCGAGCTTCCCCACACCTGCAAGGGTTGCCTGTGCCACCAGCAGGGCCTCGCAGTCGGCGACGAGGCCGGGGTTAGAGCCAGGATCCGGGACGACGACTCCGGCGCGACAGCCAGCGACATCGACAGTCGCCGTCGACTGGCGGGCGCCTCTTAAGTAGAGCCCGCGCGGGGTGAAGGTTCGGTCGAGGAATCGAAGAAAGTCGTCTCGATGAGGGGCCACGAGGTCGTGCCGGAGGAGGACTCGAACGTCGCTGCCATCCGGGGCCATCGTGTAGAGGGCCACTCGTTGCGGTCGGTTGGGATCGGGGCTTCCGAGACGGACGACGGCGACCCGCGAGCCGTCCGGCGACCAAGTCGCCGCCATCGGCAGATCCGACAGTCGCAAGGGTGAACGGCCAACCGCCGATCCGTCCACGTCAATCACGCACACCGACCCGCCACAGGCATAGAGAATCCTGGAGCCGTCCGGCGACCACGACACGGTTGGAATCCAGGCGTGCGCAGGGCCCAGCTCGAGTTGCCGCGGCGGAAGATGCGATCGCCAGCCATCGATCCCGGTCAAGCGGCGCGCGTCCGTGCCGTCCGCCGCAATGGTGTAGAGCGCCACGCCGTCAGGGTCCGGCCGGGCGAACGCCAGACGCCTGCCGTCCGGCGACCATGAGGCGCTGCTGACGGCCTCCGAGAGCCGGATGTAGTCACCATTACCTGACGTAGAAATGACGTGGAGCTCCCCCAAACCCCGCAGGCTGGCTCCAAACGAGCTGGCCGCCGACCACGCCTGCTGGTTCGCGATTCCCGTGACGGCCAGCCAGCGACCGTCGGGAGACCAGGCGGGCGTCTGGGCGGCCACGAAATCGAATCCGCCGGGAAGCATCCGAGCATTGGCGCCGTCGGCCTGTACGACATGCAGACGCGCCGTTGGTTGCCATACGGACGACCTCGGTTCGATTTCCACGTAGGCGATGTTGGCACCGTCAGGCGACCAAGCCGCGTAGTTCTCGAAGCGTGCGCTTACCGTGAGCCGGTGGCGGTGGCTGCGGTCAAGGCTCTCGATTACCAGATCCTGCTGCAGGTCAAAGCTCGAGCGGCGCGTTCCCCACCCTGGCCGTGGGTATTCGCAGGTGGCGTATACGAGGCGGGCGCCATCGGGAGCGAGATGGAAGGGAGTCTGACCGGCGTGAATCCGCCGCGTGTCAGCGATGTGTCGCAGGCGGCTTCCATCAGCCGCAACCGCGAAGATGTCGGCGCCATGGCTGAATACGACCTCCGTGCCGTTGGGACTCCACTGCGCGTAGCTGGCCGTCCGCTGGCCGAACCGAAACGGCCCTCCGCAAGGCGTGGGTATAGGCTGCGACCCCGCCGTGACCGGTGCCTGACTGACCGCTTCCGGCGTCGGCGATTCCCGCGGAGCGTCCGAAGGCCGCCCATCAAAGGCCCAGCCGAAGAGGTTGCGGACGTCGTCGCGGTGGTCGCGCTGGCAGGCGGACTCGGCGGCGGCGGCGGCGCCGAATGCGCGCTGGTAGATCTGGACGTTGCCGGGGTTGCCGAGGTGGGCTTCGACGATGTCGTTGAGGGCGACGCAGGTGGAGGGCCAGGGGGTGGGGGCGATGGGACCGGCGGAGCCTTCGTCGAAGGCCCAGGCGAAGACGGCGCGGACGTCATCGCGATGGTCGGACTGGCAGGCGGCTTCGGCGCCGTCACCGAAGGTGCGCTGGTAGATGCCGACGTTGCCGTGATTGCCGAGGTGGGCTTCGACGATGTCGTTGAGGGTGACGCAGGCGGTGGGCCATTGGGCCAGGGCAGGGGAGGCGAAGGCGAGGGCGGTCAAGAGCCCGACAGCCAGCAAGGCGATTAGACGCATTGGCCTAGCTCGGATTCCGGTTGATCGAGCTGTGCTGCGAGGACGTCGCATTGCCCCGGTCCTTGGTGGTCATGCCGGTGGGGTGGTGCGGCCGTCGTCGTTGCCCCAGCAGACGGCGGTGCCGTCAGGGCGCAGGCCACAACTAAAGTCGAATCCGGCAGCGACAGCAGAGAGGAGTCCGGGCGGCGGTGTTGACTGGCCCTGATCGTTTCGCCCCCAGCAAGCGGCAGCGCCATCACGTCGAACGCCGCACGTGTGGCCAGAGCCGGCGCTGACCGAGGCAAACTGGCCTGACGGCGGCGTGGCCTCGCCGTAGCGGTTGGATCCCCAGCAGACAGCGGATTCGTCGTCGCGAAGGCCGCAGGCGTAGTCGCCGCCAACGCTGAGTGACGCGAAAGTACCTGGCGGGGCCTGCGTGCTCCCGTCGCGACTCTCGCCCGTGCAGGCCACAACCCCGTTGGTGCGGATGCCGCAAACGTGGCTGGATCCAAGGCCGACTGTCACAAACTTCCCAGGCAATGAAAAGGCCACACTATCCGGTTCGGAAGTCTGGCATTCGATCGCACCGTCGGCGCGCACGCCGCAGACCTGCCTCGAACCAGCGCTCAGGGCCAGAAATTCGCCGGTTGGTGGCCTGACCGCACCGAACAGACCTCGCCGCCAGCAGGCGATGCTCTGATCCGACCGGATGCCGCAGCTCTGACCCGAACCAATGCTGAGTAACGCGAATCGACCAGTTGGGGGCGACTCCAAGCCGCCGAGCCTCCGACCCCAGCAGACGACCGACGCGTCTGAACGAAGGCCGCAGGCATGGCCCTCACCGGCACTCACGGAGATGAACGAGCCTGATGGTGAATCGGTTTGTCCGAAGGCATTTGCCCCCCAGCAAAACACCTGTGCGTCCGTGCGCACGCCACACGCGTGGTCTCGACCGGCGCTTATCGAGTCAAACAGACCATCGGGGGGCGAGGCTCGGCCATCGCCGTTGTAGCCCCAGCATTCGAGTTCGCCACCAAGTCGAATCCCACAGGTGAACGCCGTGCCTGCGCTGACCGAAGAAAACCCTCCTATCGGTGGTCGGGCCTGACCCGTGTCCTCTCGAAAATGCTCGTTAGATCCCCAGCAGGCGAGAGTTGCGTCCGCACGCAGGCCGCAACCATGCGAACCGCCGACGCTGACCGACGTGAAGGCTCCGGGCGGCGGCGAGAAGTCCACTCCCCAGCAGGCAATCGTGTGGTCCGTGCGAATGCCACACGACCGATTGTCGCCGGTGCTGACTGATCGAAAGGCCCCCGAGGGCGGCGCGGTTTGACCGTAATCTTGCAGCCCCCAGCAAGCCAAACTCCCGCCGGAACGCACGCCACAGCTGTGCCAGCGCCCGACGCCGATGGAGGAGAACTTGCCGGCCGGGGGCGTCGCGAGGCCCTTGTAGTTTGATCCCCAGCAGTCGATCGTTCCGTCGGTTCGGATTCCACAGCTAAACCCGTCCCCGTCACCGACCGCGACGAAACTCCCTGACGGCGAGAACGGCTTTCGATCCAGGCCACCGCCCCAACAATCAACTGTGGAATCGGGGCGAATCCCGCAGGTGTGGCTGAGGCCCGCGCTCAGCGAGACAAACACGCCCGGAGGCGGTGTCGTGGCGCCATCGTCGTTGCCCCAACACTCGATCTCGCCGCTGACCCGCAGTCCGCAGCTGTGCAGATCGCCGGACGTCACAGACTGGAACGCACCGGAAGGTACTTCGAGCTGACCCGATCGATTCGAACCCCGACAGGTGACAGTTCCATCGGTGCGGACGCCGCAGGTGTGAGAAAGGCCAATACTGATTGACTGAAGGCCTCCTGGAATGAAGTGCATTCCATGCCGGTTGCCCCAGCACGCCATTGATCCGTTGGTTCGGATCCCGCACGCATGGCTCGTATTCGACTCAACGGTGACAAACGAGCCTTCAGGCGGCGTAGCGAGGCCGCGGCGGGTATCGCCCCAGCAACTAACGGCGCCGTCAGGACGCAGCCCACAGCTGAAGCCAAAGCCGGGGCTCACGACCGCAAATTGCCCCGGCGGAGGAGTGGATTCGCCGTCGTCGATGCTTCCCCAGCAGGCCGCCGTCCCGTCGGCGCGGACCCCGCACGAGTGCCAGCTTCCGGCGCTCACGGACTGAAACGGGCCGGCGGGTGCATCGGATTCTCCGAACCGATTGGAACCCCAACAGGAAACGGTGCCGTCGGTGCGCACGCCGCAGGTGTGGCGTTGGCCAGCACTGATGGAGGTGAATGTGCCGGATGGCGGTATTGCCTGGTTTGTCTGCGTGAGGGCCCAATTGGTGTTGCTACCCCAACAGGCGACGGTGTGGTTGGCGCGGATGCCGCAGGTGTGGCGTTCGCCGGCGTCGACGGCGAGCCAGCGGGTGGCGGGTTGGGGGCCGCCGAAGGCCCAGGCGAAGAGGTTGCGGACGTCGGCGCGGTGGTCGCGCTGGCAGGCGGACTCGGCGGCGGGGCCGGGGCCGAAGGCGCCTTGGTAGATCTGGACGTTGCCGGGGTTGCCGAGGTGGGCTTCGACGATGTCGTTGAGGGCGACGCAGGTGGAGGGCCAGGGGGTGGGAGCGATGGGGCCGGCGGATTCGCCGTCGAAGGCCCAGGCGAAGACGGCGCGGACGTCGTCGCGATGGTCGGACTGGCAGGCGGCTTCGGCGCCCGCGTCAAAGGTGCGCTGGTAGATGCCGACGTTGCCGTGGTTGCCGAGGTGAGCCTCGACGATGTCGTTGAGGGTGACGCAGGCGGTGGGCCACTGGGCGAGGGCGGGGGAGGCGAAGGCGAGGGCGGCCAGGAGCGCCGCGGCCAGCACGGCGGTCAGGCGCATTGGTCTACTTCGGAATCGGGTCTATCGAACCGTGCGGCCAGGGGCGTGGGAATGCCCCGATTTGCGGCGATTAGGCCGGTGGGGTGGTGCGGCCGTCGTTGTAGCCCCAGCATTCGGCGGCGCCGTTGGGGCGGAGGCCGCAGCTGAAGTCGTCGCCGACGGTGACGGAGGCGAAGGCGCCGGGTGGGGGCGACGATTCGCCCTGGTCGTTCAATCCCCAGCAGGCGACGGCACCATCGGTGCGCAGGCCGCAGGTGTGGCCGGAGCCGGCGCTGAGGGCCGTGAAGGATCCGGAGGGAGGCTGGGTGAGGCCGTAGGAGTCCGATCCCCAGCAGGCCACGGTTCCATCCGCTCGCACCGCGCAGGTGTGGTTGTCGCCGACGCCCAGCGCGGTGAAGCGGCCGGGCGGCGGTTGGGTCTTTCCATCATCGCTGTCGCCCCAGCAGACGACGGCACCATTGGTGCGAAGGCCACAGGCGTGGTCCCAGCCCGTCCCGACTGACGCGAATGCGCCGGGCGGCGTCGACGACTCGCCAAGTAAGTCGCCCCAACACTCGACGGCGCCGTTGGTGCGCACGCCGCAGGCGTAGCCCTGCCCCCAGCCGCTAGCGCTGACCACGCTGAATGTCCCGGACGGCGGGTTCATGTCCGGAGGGGTGACGACGGGTGATTGCGCCGGCGAATACGACAAGCGCGTGAACCCGGAGGGCAGGTTCAGGTCCGCGCTGCCGGCGACGGGTGACGGCAGCGGCCCAGACGCCAACAGCGTGGACCCGGACGGCGGGTTCGCATCCGCGCCGTAGACGGTGGTGCCCTCCCAACAGACGAGGGAACCGTCGATTCTGATTCCGCAACTGTAGTCGTACGTAATGCTGAGCGATGCGTAGGCAAACGGCGGCGGGGAGGTGACGCCATAGGGACCGCGTCCCCAGCACGCAACGGAGCCATCGGCGCGGAGTCCGCAGGACTGGCCGTCGGCGGCGGTGACGGCGGTGAAGTTTCCAGGCGGGGGGCTGGATTGGGCGCGGTCGTTGGATCCCCAGCAATCCACCGAGCCATTGGGACGCACGCCGCAACTGTGGACGAATCCCGCGCTGATGGAGGTGAAGGCGCCGGACGGCACCGACGTGCGACCGTCCCGGTTGGAGCCCCAGCAGACGCCGGCGCCATCGGTCCGCACGGCGCATGTGTGCCCGCCGCCTGCACTGACGGACACGAAGGCACCCGCGGGCGCGTTGGTCTGCCCGGCGTCGTTGTCGCCCCAGCAGGCGATGGCGCCGTCCGGCCGCAGGCCACAGGTGTGCCAGCTCCCGGCGCTGACAGACGTGAAGCGACCAGATGGCGGCGTGGCTTGCCCGCGGCCGTCCCGGCCCCAGCACTCGACGGCGCCGTCGCTGCGAAGGCCGCAGGAGTGCCCCCAGAAGGAGCCGCCGGAGCTGACGGCGGTGAAGGCGCCTGACGGCGCGTTGATCTGCCCATAGTCGTTGTCGCCCCAGCACTCGACGGCGCCGTCCGGGCGCACGCCGCAGGTGTGCCGGGCTCCGGCGCTGACCGCGGCGAATGTTCCAGCCGGCGGCGAGGACTGGTTGTTGTGGTCAGATCCCCAGCACTGGACGATTCCGTCGGAACGAAGTCCGCAGACGTGGTTGTACCGGCCGGTGACTGACGTGAAGTTGCCGGGGGGCGTGAATAGCTCGTTGCGGAGTCCCCGACCCCAGCAGTCAGCACTGCCGTCGGCCCGGATACCGCAGACGCGCGCATCTCCAGCGGTGAGGGAGACAAAGGCACCCGGTAGCGGCGTGGCCCGGCCGTCGTCGTAGCCCCAGCAGGCCAGTTGGCCGTTGGTGCGGAGGCCGCAGGCGTGATCCTCGCCAACCGCGACGGACCGGAACGGGCCGGAGGGCGGCGACGCTACGCCGGACAAGTCCGATCCAGGGCAATGCGCGCTGCCGTCCGTGCGCACCCCGCACAGGCGGTAGCGATGCAGGTTGATGGACTGAAACGTGCCCGACGGCGCCGCGATGCCAAGCAGGCTTCCCCAGCAGGCGACTTCTCCATTTGCGCGGATGCCGCAGACACTGGAGAAGCCGGCGTCAACCGCGACGAAGGCGCCGTCGGGCGGTGATGCCAGGCTGCCCTCGTAGCCTTCACGCCCCCAGCAGGAAATCGCGCCGTCCGGTCGCAGGCCGCAGGTGAAGCCGGCCCCTGCACTGACCGCGGTAAACGTGCCCGGAGGCGGCGTGGCCTGTCCATCGTCATTGTGGCCCCAGCAGGCGACGGTGCCGTTGGTGCGGATGCCGCAGGCGTGCGCATTGCCGGCGCTGACGGACGTGAAGGGGCCCGCCGGGGCATTCAGGCGGTCCAGGTGGTCGAGGCCCCAGCAGGAGATCGATCCGTCCGTGCGCACGCCGCAGGTATAGAGGTCACTGGCGCTGATGGCGGTGAAGGTCCCAGCCGGAGGGTCGGCCTGGCCCCGTACCGTTCCGTAGCCGTCGGTGTTGCTGCCCCAGCAGGCGACGGTGCCATTGGTGCGGATGCCACAGGTGTGACGTTCGCCGGCGTCGACAGCAAGCCAACGGGCGGCGGGCTGGGGGCCGCCGAAGGCCCAGGCGAAGAGGCCGCGGACATCCTGACGGTGGTCGCGCTGGCAGGCGGCTTCAGCGGCGGGGCCAGTGCCGAAGGTGCGCTGGTAGATCTGGACGTTGCCGGTGTTGCCGAGGTGGGCTTCGACGATGTCGTTGAGGGCGACGCAGGTGGAGGGCCAGGGGGTGGGGGCGATGGGACCGGCGGAGCCTTCGTCGAAGGCCCAGGCAAAGACGGCGCGGACGTCGTCGCGATGGTCGGACTGGCAGGCCTGCTCGGCTTGCTCGCCGAAGACCCGCTGGTAGATGCCGACGTTGCCGTGATTGCCGAGGTGCGCTTCGACGATGTCGTTGAGGGTGACGCAGGCGGTGGGCCATTCAGCCAAGACGGGGGAGCCGAAGGCGAAGGCGGCGGCGAGGGCGACGATCAGGACGCGGAAATGGCGCATGGACTCAGACCGTGGGACCCGGTGGCTAGCCGGGAAGCTATGAACAATGTACCCGGTGGAAGGATAGTCGGGCGAGGGCCCAATATGTAGGTACTGTTGTATCGGTTCGCGCGAAACGATGGGTGTGCGCGATGCCCACGGCCGGCAATTGGAGCTGGGGCGATCGCGTAGCGCTTCAAGTTTGGGCAGACGTCCAAATCAGAGCGAACACGGCTACCTAAAAGCGGTAGCGGCCGGGCGGGTTGGGTTTCGCCGGGGCGTTGACGCCGGTATGGCCAGAGCCCAGGCAGTAGGGGCTGCCGTCGGACCGGGCGCCGCAGAGGTGGCTTGTGCCGACGCTGAGCGACACGAACGTGTCCGAGGACGGGTAGCGCCCGAAGTAGCTCTTGTGGCCCCAACAGGCGGGGGAGCCATCGGCACGAAGGGCGCAGGTGTCGAAGTCGCCGGCCTCTACGGAGGTGAATGTGCCCGGTGGAGGGGTGGCCTGGCCTTCGGTGTTGGATCCCCAGCAGGCCAGGCTGCCGCTGGCGCGGACGCCGCAGGTGTGGGAGTCGCCAACGGCGACCGATACAAACGGACCGAGGGGCGGTGTGGATTGGCCCTCGTCGTTGGCTCCCCAGCAGGCGATCTGGCCATTGGAGCGCAAGGCGCAGGTGTGGCGAAGTCCGGCGCTGACGGCAGTGAATGCGCCGGACGCGGCGGCCGTCTGCCCCTCGCCACCGTAGCCCCAGCAAGCGACGGACCCGTTGGAACGGACGGCGCAGGTGTGGTACTGGCCGGCGCTCACCGCGGTGAAGGCACCGGCCGGCGGCGCGGCCTGGCCGTGATCGTTGAGGCCCCAGCAAGCGAGCGCACCGTCGGGTCGCACACCGCAGGTGTGCCAGAAGCCGGCGCTGACGGAGGCGAAGGCGCCGGGTGGCGGGGCGGACTGGCCGGAGCTGTTCCGGCCCCAGCAGGCGACTTGACCATCGGCCCGAATGCCGCAGGTGTGCTGGTGACCGGCGCTGATGGAGGCGAACTGGCTGGGCCAGGGTGCGGCCTCCCCATAGGCGTTGCCGCCCCAACAGACAACCGCGCCACTTTGGCGCACGCCGCAGGTGTGATCCCGGCCCACGCTGACCGTGCTGAACGGGCCGGCCGGCGGCGTGGCCTGACCGTCTTCGTTGGAGCCCCAGCAGGCGATGGTTCCGTCGGCGCGAATGCCGCAGGCGGTCCGGTAGCCGACGCTGACGGACGTGAAGGGGCCAGGCGGCGGCGTGGTCATGCCGCTGAAGGCCCAGCCCCAGCAGTCGACCGAGCCGTCGGTTCGCAGGCCGCAGCTGACACTGGAGCCTGAGTCAATTGACGTGAAGACGCCTGGCGGAGGCTCGAAGCTGGCGTAGGCGCTTTCGCCCCAGCAGACGGCGGCGCCGTCGGGCCGGAGCGCACAGGCGTGATCGCTTCCAGCGCTTACGGCAACGAATCTTCCCGGTGGAGCATTGGTGAGATGGTCAACGCGAACGCCCCAGCACTCGATCGAGCCATCGGCGCGGATCGCGCAGGCGTGCCGGTCGCCGACGCTGAGCGACGCGAATCTGCCTTCCGGCAGATCTCCGGTCGCGCCCCAACACTCCAGTGAGCCATTGGGGCGGAGGCCGCAGTTGGAGCTGCGGCCAGCGGAAATCGCGGTGAAGGCGCCGAGCGGCGGTTCGGCCTGGCCGTCCCAGTTGCCACCCCAGCAGCCAACCAGGCCGTTGGCGCGGATGGCGCAGGTGTGGCTTTCGCCGGCGGCGACGTCGATCCACTCGTCGGGCGGCTGGATGCCAAAGGCCCAGCCGAAGAGCAGGCGCACGTCGTCGCGGTGATCCGAGCGGCAGGCGGCCTCGGCCGAAGGACCCCCGCCAAACGCGCGCTGATAGATGCCGACGTTGGTGTTGTTGCCCAGGTGGCTCTCGACGATGTCGTTGAGATCCACGCAGGTGGCGGGCCAGGGAGCAGGCTGGCGAATGGCGCCCGGTGCGATATCGAAGGCCCAGGAGAAGACGCCGCGCACGTCTTCGCGGTGGTCGGACCGGCAGGCCTCCTCGGCGTCGGTGTGGTAGGCGCGCTGGTAGATGCCGACGTTGCCGTAGTAGCCGAGGTGGGTTTCGACGATGTCGTTGAGTTCGACGCAGCTTCGGGGCCATTGGGCCGCGGCCGGTTCAGCGGGAAGGAGCGCTGCAGCGACTGCCACAAAGACGATGACTGCGTAGCGGGTAAGGAGACGCCAGCGGCTGGCTGCAGCGCGCGTTCCGACAGATGGGTCGGGGGGAGCTGCGGCCGGCGAGCGCGGACCCGGCAATGGCCTGGCGTGCCGGGGCGGCTGGTCTGGGTTGTGACGTGACCTGGACTGGCGGCGTGGAGGACTCACCTGGACATCCCTTGCGGCTGGCCCTGACCGAGACACCGCCCCATGCCTCTCAGGATACGGATCGTTGTAAAGCGGCGCGCGCATGGCGGACGGCAAGCTAGGGCGGCGGGGTGGCGCTGCCGTTGTCGAAGCCCCAGCAGCGCAGGGCGGCGTCCGCGCGGACGCCGCAGGCGAACTCGACTCCAGAGCTGACGGAGGTGAAGGCGCCGGGCGGCGGGGTGGACTCGCCGCGATCGTTGCGACCCCAGCAGGCGAGTTCGCCGCCGGAGCGCACCCCGCAGGAGTGGAACCAGCCAGCACTGACGGAGCGAAAGGCGCCGGGCGGGGGCGAGGATTCGCCGAAGTAATCGGTTCCCCAGCAGGCGACGGTTCCGTCGAGTCGGATGCCGCAGACGTGCCGCCAGCCAATGCTCAAGGAAACCAGATTGACGCCGTCGGGCACCGTGGATTGGCCGTAGGAGTCACTGCCCCAGCATTCGACGGCGCCGTCGGGACGCGCGCCGCAGGTGGCGGTTCGGCCGGCGCTGAGGGCCGCAAAGGCTCCGATGGGAGGCCTGGGCAGGAAGGCGCCGCCCCAGTCCCGGCCCCAGCAGGTGACGGTGCCATCGGGCCGGATGCCGCAGGTGAAGTTGCGGCCGGCGTTGACGCTGGTGAAGGCGCCCGGCGGCGGGGTGGCCTGACCATCCTTGTTCAGACCCCAGCAGTCGATGGTGCTGTCAGGCCGGATGCCGCAGGTGTGGCCGCGTCCGGCGCTGATGGAGGTGAAGGCACCAGGCGGCGGGGCGGCCTGGCCGTTGGCGTTCGATCCCCAGCAGGCGACGGCGCCGTTGACGCGGATGCCGCAGGCGTGGGATCGACCGGCGCTAACGGCGGTGAATGCGCCGGACGGCGGCGTGGCTCGACCATCGTCGAACCTCCAGCAAGCCAGGCGTCCGTCGGTACGGACGCCGCAGGTGTGGCCCCAGCCGGCGCTGAGTGATCGGAAGGCGCCTGCGGGAGGTGTGACCAGGCTTTCGGCCGGGGAACCCCAGCATGCGACCGAGCCGTCCGGGCGCAGGCCGCAGGTGTGGCGGTTGCGGGAAGTGACAGAGGTGAAGCGGCCGTGCGGCGGCGTGGCCCTGTCGTTCTCGTTGGATCCCCAGCAGGCAAGGGCGCCGCTCTGGCGAACGCCGCAACCGTGGTCCAATCCGACGCTAATGTCTACAAACGTGCCGGATGGCGGGGTGGCCGCGCCACTGGAGTTGTCGCCCCAGCAGGCAATCCGCCCGTCACGGCGGAGCGCACAGCCGTGGTTGGTTCCGGAACTGACGGCGGTGAAGACGCCGGATGGAGACCGGGTCTGGCCGGTGGTGTTGACGCCCCAGCACGCGAGCGATCCGTCAGTGCGGATTCCGCAGGTGTGGCCGAAGCCGGCACTGATGCGGACGAACTGGCCTGGCGGGGGCGTGGCCCGGCCGTCGTAGTTGGATCCCCAGCAGGCGACCAAACCGTCAGTGCGGATGCCGCAGGAGTAGGCGTAGCCGGTGGTGACGGAGGTGAATGTGCCGGGCGGCGGTGCGGCCTGGCCGTTGTCGCTATTGCCCCAGCAGGCGACGGTTCCGTCAACGCGGATACCGCAGCTGTGGTCGCCGCCGGCGCTGACGGACAGCCAACGGCTGGCGGGGGCGCCACCGAATGCCCAGGCGAAGAGGTCGCGGACATCCTCCCGGTGGTCGCGCTGGCAGGCGGATTCGGCGGCGGGGCCGGCGCCGAAGGTGCGCTGGTAGATCTGGACATTGAAATCTTTGCCGAGGTGGGCTTCGACAATGTCGTTGAGGACGACGCAGGTGGAGGGCCAGGGGGTGGGGGCGACGGGGTCGGCGGCTTCACCGTCGAAGGCCCAGGCGAAGACAGCGCGGACGTCGTCGCGGTGGTCGGATTGGCAGGCGGCTTCGGCACCGTCACCGAATGCGCGCTGGTAGATACCGACGTTGCCGTGGTTGCCGAGATGGGCTTCGACGATGTCGTTGAGAGCGACGCAGGCGGTGGGCCATTGAGCGAGGGCGGGGGAGGCGAAGGCAAGGGCAGCGGCGAGCGCGACGATCAGGACGCGGATATGGCGCATGAGCTCAGACTGTCGGTCCGGCGGCTACCCAGAAGGCTATGAACAATGTACCGGTGGGATGCCTGTAGGGCGAGCACAAGCTATCCAGATAGCTTTATACCGGTTCAACCGAGATGGCGGTATGCGGGATGCCCACGGACGGCAATCGGAGCTGGCGCAATCGCATATCTCTTCAAGTATTCGGCAGACGTCCAAATCAGAGCGAACATGGCTACCTGACATCAGGCTGGCAGGCGGCTTCGGCGCCCGCGTGAAAGGTGCGCTGGGATTGATCGGGGTGCCGGGTTCCGGCCGAGGTTGCCGGGATGACGGGGTGGTTGCTGTGCGTGGGGGTGTGGTTCGACACCATTCGGTGGGTACAACGGCCCGGCTCGCCACGAACGGACTTGGCGTCGCATTGGCAGGGTCGGGGCGGATTTTCGGCGAGGGCGGGGTGGTTTCGGGGGGAAGAGTCCCAGGCTGCGCGCAGCCTGGGCCACAGGGGCATGGGCGACTGGTCTCCCTAGGTCGGACTAAGCTGGGCCATGGCGCGTGAACCAGGAGGGTGAGGCAGAACCGTGGGCGTCGACGGTGGGTACAGTCGACCACGGGCGAAGCGAGCATCCCGACGACGGGTATTGACGCTGCTGCTGGCCGGTGGTGTCTGCGGTTCGCTGTTCGGGAGCTGTGGGGACGAAGGGCCGCCCGAAAGGTTCAAATTCCCCAACACGGACAAAATGGCCGGCTCCGGGTCGCGTTGAACTCGTGGGCGATGGAAGGTTCAGCGTGGCGGGCAGCCACGAACTGACGGGCGACCCGGCCTAAGCACGGATTCTCAGGCCACAGCTTTCGCCGGTGGCCGGCGTTGCGCGCCGCCTGGGCCGCAAGACCGAGAGACTTTGGCCCTGCTCAGCACGAATGGGGGCGCATGAGCCAAGGACCGCTCACCGAATGCCGCGGACGGCTTCTGCCTCTCCACTTGGAGAGGGTGAAGAGCGGCGGCCGCAGAGGAGGGTGTTTCCTAATGGGTTTGGGTGCCCGGAAGACCCCTCACGGAATTCGGCCGAAGACGGCCGAGTCTGCCTCTCCCCTTGAAGATGGTGAAGAACGGCGGCCCCAGCGGAAGGTGCTTGACTTCGGCTTGGTTGTCTCACCGAGGCAGCCACCCTCACCCCAGCCCTCTCCCTCAATGGAGAGGGAGAAAGAGCGGCGTCTCACATAAGGAGTTCGACCCTGGCCCGAGCCGCGTGGTAGCCGGGGTGGGTGCGCGGACGTCCATCACCAGTTTCGACGGGTACGCCGAACCCCGGATCGAGTTCCCCGGATCGGGTCCGGGGCAGGCAGGGGCAGGCTCTGCCTCTCCCCCAGGAGAGGGTGAAGATGGGCGGTCCGGCTGACTACGAGTGCGCGGGCACGGCGAGCGGAAGAGGCCGGTCAGAGACCGGCCCCTACACCGGAGTAGGCACGGGGGCCCGGCCGCCGGGGTATTGGCGGCCGGGACCCGTTCGGTTTGTCGGCCGGAGCCGCCCAGGGGACGCGGGCGGCTAGATCCAGCCGCGGTTCCGCATTTCCTGGATCTGTTCGGCTTGGTTCAGCTCGGCCAGACGCTTGGCCTCGCGCATGCCTTCCTCGGCGCCGGTCTCGCCAAGCATGGCCTTGTCGAGCGGCGGCCCCCAGATGATCCACCACTCGACCCAGAACGGCAGACGGGCCTGATAGTGGCGCATGTCCGGGCGGTCCACGTATTTCTGGAGCCATTCCATGCCCTGCGGCGGCGGAGCGGTGGCGTTGGCGGTGTCGAACGCGGGCTTCCACATTGGCAGGTGGCCGCGGTCAACCTCGGCCACGCGCCGCTGTACGTCGGTGCCCATGAAGTGGCCCAACTCGGCGGTCGGTTCGAGCGTTCCACGCGCGTGCGCCCCGTTGGTTACGGCGTGGTACTGCTCGCCCCAGATGTTGCCGTGATAGTTGGTGCGGGGGTTCTTGGGCACCGGGCCGAGGGACCACTCAAATCGATCCTGGATGCGCGGGACGCCGAAGCCGACCGTATACACGCGGCCGGACATCCAGTAGGCCTGCTTGCCGGCCTCGAAGACGGTGCCGAACTCGCCGGACAGTTGCTTGCGCACCTCGGGCGGCGGCGCCACGTCGTGGGTGTGGATCAAGTCCCAGGTGAACTGGAAGCCCTCGTCTCCGCCATCGTCGAACATGGTGAAGTCAACGTCGCCTTCGCCGCGCAGCAGGGTGGCGCCGGCGGAGAAGCACAAGGGCATCCACATTTTCTCGCGGTCGATGGCGTCGATTCCATAGAGGTCCGCCTCGGGATCGCGGGCCTTCATGGAGTTCTCGAGCAGGTCGTTCCAGGTCCAGTCCTCGGTGGGCGCGCCCAGGCCCAGCCGCTCGACCATGGTGATGTTGTAGAGGAACCCGGCCGTCCACCCCTGGTAGCTGAAGCCGTGCTGGGGTCCCTCCAACCTGGTTGGCGGCGGCCACTGGTGGTCGGCTGCTTCGCCGTTTTCGGTGTAGATGTTGGGCATCCAGTAGTACTCGTCCGGATCCCAGCCCGGCATTTTGTCCACGGTGTCGTTGATGGGGATCGTGATTCCCTCGCCGCGCCACTGGTTAAACAGCCAGCCATCCCACAGCACCAACTCGGCGAGCGAGCCGGCCGCAGCCTGAATGGACAGCGCGTCCCAGTAATCGCCGCCGATTGGCTCGACCTTCACAAAAGTGTTCGGACTCTTTTGGGCGAACTTCTCCAATCCCCACTGCGTGGCTCTCCCACGGGGCCCCGACACGTGATCCGTTGCGAATCGAATCTCCACGTGCTCGGCCCGCGGTGGGGCAGGCTCGACGGCGACGACCTTTTCGGCCGGGGCAGCCGTTTCGACCCTGGCCGCGGCTGGCGTCTCAGCCGTGACGACCTTCTCGACCGCGACGGCTGTCTCGGCCGGCGCTGCCGTGGGGACGGTTTTTTCTTCGACCTGCGCTTCACCGCAGGCTGCCAGGGTGATGAACCCTGCCACTCCAGCGGTGCCCGAAAGCAGCCGACGACGCGACATCATTGGTCTCATGGCAACCTCACTGATTCGGAACCCGTGTAGTTCTTATCCCGAAGAATCCTATATAGAAGCTTCTGCCGTAGCAAGCGCGGGAACGTCTGGCGCGTCGGGCCGGCGTGTGGGGATAAGCTCGCGCGACTGCAGCGTGGCTCCGGACCCTGGGCGCCCACGCAGGAGGAGGCACCGTGAACACGACGGTTGGGGAGCGGCGGCGGGCGATTTTGGCGCAGCGCAGTGCGATGAAAGAGGTGTATGGGGCGGGGCAGGACACGGTGAATCCGCACACGATCGTGCGGGGGCCGGATTGCTGGCACCTGTTCTATGGGGCGTGGCCGGGCGGTCAGAACCTTGAGAAGCGGCATGCGACGTCGGACGACCTGGTGGTATGGACGAAGCAGGCGCCGGTGTTGCTGCGGGGTAAGCCGGGGGACTGCGATCACGCGGAGGTCAGCGAGGCGAGCGTGATCGAGCACGACGGGCGCTGGTACATGGTGTACGCGTGCCGGCCGCGGCCGGAGGCGAGCCGGAGATTCTCGGTCGCGGTCTCGGACGACCTGTGGCACTGGGAGAAGATTCCGGGGGACGGCTCGCCGGTGTTCATTCCGCTGCGGGAGTGGTCGGGGTGGACGGAGGACGGGGTGCTGGAGTGCAAGGACCCGTGGGTGATTGCGTACGAAGGCCGGTTCCTGATGTATTTCGTGTGCCAGAACCGCTGGGGGGATTCGTGCCTGGCGCTGGCGGAGTCGGCGGACCTGGTGCACTGGGAGGACCGGGGGCCGCTGATGACGTTTCAGCGGATCGAGAACAAGTTTCAAGGTCCCTCGGGGTTCGAGGTGCCGCGGGTGTTCGAGCGGGAGGGCCGGTACTGGATCTTCGTGATGAATTTCTGGGGTACGCAGTACGCAAGCGGGGACGACCCGTTCCACTTTGGCGAGTGGACGGTGCTGGGGCCGTGGCACGGGGCGAGCGTGTTCAGCGACGAGCAGGATCGCTGGTTCATCACGCACGCGCTGCGGCCATTTGGGCAGCCGTCGACACGGCTGCGTCCGATGATCGGGCCGCTGCAGGGGCTGTGCCTGGGCGGGATTGTGTGGAGCGAGGGGGTGCCGGTGCCGGTGGACTTGCGGCATCTGCTTGGGGACGAGTGAGCGCCTGTGTAGGGAGTGGCTTTGGCATGGCTGCCCGGAAGACGCCTCACCGGTTTCGGCCGGGGACGGTGGAATCCTTCGGCAAGCTCAGGACAGGTTCTGCCTCTGTCCCAGGAGAGGGTGAAGAGTGGCGCCGGTCAGTTGGTAGATCCGACACACTCGCCCCAGCCAGTTTGCTGACGTGAGCGGTAGGAAAGATCGGCGGATGTTCTAGGGCTGGAGTTTGGTTGCGTGGTCGCCGACGCGGATGGGGCCGGATTGAATGACGCGGGTGTTGACGCCGCGGAGGCGGAGGGCCTGGCCGGTTGGGGTGCTGATGAAGCGAAGGGCATCGTGGCCGAAGCGCTGGGCGAACTTGGCGCAGCCGGTGTGGGGTTCGGCGGAGATTTCGAGCACGGCGTCACCGATGGCAAGTTGAGCACCCGGCGGGAGGTTGTCCTCGCTGAGGTCGATGTCGATGACGAGCTGGTCGCCGGCGAGGGGCCAGTGGTCCTCGGTCTGGGCAAGCAGGGCGATGAGGCGGGCGTTGATGACGGTGACCTGGGCGGCGGGGTTGGGGCCGCCACCCGGGGTGCGGGGGCTGCCGCGGTTGAGCCAGCTGTCGCCGAGCAGGCCAGCGTCGACGTCAAGCACGCCTTCGGCGACGACTTCGCGCTGTTCGACGCCGGGACGGCGGACGATCATGCGGAGGGGTCCGGCGTCGGCGGGGGACCGGCGGACGTGGGGGAGTCCGGCGTCCAGTTCATCCGTGTCGAGATGCCAGGCAGCCTGCGTTGATTCAGACATCGAAGGTGACGTACGCCTCTCGTGGCTTGGCGGAGCTGTTGTCAAGCGCGTCCCGACGTGACGATAGCCGGATACTGAGCGGCGGCCAACCGGCGCCGCCGGATCCGGGTGAGGACTTTGCGGGCGTTCGACGCGTTGGCGAATCCGGCGTATCGGGTGTTGTGGCTGGGTTCGAACTGTATTGCGCTGGGCTCGTGGGCGGAACGGCTGGCGGTGGGCTGGCTGGTGCTGGTGCAGACGGAGTCGGTGTTGCTGTCGGCAGCGACGTTCGGGGCACGGAGCGCGCCGGGGATCATCGCGGCGCCGATCGGCGGGGCGGTGGCGGACCGGTTTCCGCGCAACCGGGTGCTGCCGGTCGCGGCGCTGATCAGGGCGTGCGTGATCGCGCTGATGACGGTGGTGGCGCTGCGGGGGTTCTCGAACCCCTGGCCGATCTTCGTGCTGATTGCGATCGAGGGTGTTGTGAATTCCTTCGAGACGCCGGCCACGCAGGGGCTGATTACCGACATCGTGCCAAGGCACGCACGGATGAACGCGATTTCGGTGCATTCGGTGGGCGGTCGCGCGGTGGGAGCGCTGGGGGCGCTGGCGAGCGGAGTGATGGCGGAGCTGGTGGGCATCCCGACGGCGTTGCTGGCGGCGACGGGGGCGGTGCTGGTGGGCGGGGCGATCGTGCTGCTCGTGCCGACCGTGCCGCGCACGGTGCGCGACGTCCAGGAGCCGATCAGCCGGATCTTCCGGGACGCGCTGGCGGGGTTGCGGTCGATGGTGGGGATGCCGACGGTGTCGACGTTGCTGGGGATGGCGATCGTGGTGGAGATCTTTGGCTTTGCCTACCAGGCGGTGATGCCAGCGATGGCGCGGGACGAACTGCACGTGGCGGAATCAGGGCTGGGCACGCTGCGCTTTGCCACGGGGATCGGCGCGGTGGCGGGCGTTGCCGCGCTGTCGTTCCTGGGAGATTTTCGGCGGAAGGGGCCGCTGCTGCTGGCGATTACGCTGGGATACGGCCTGGGCCTGGTTGGCGTGGCGCTGAGTCCGAACCTGGCGGTGGCCATTTTGCTGGTGACGCTGGTGGGGGCGATGGCGGCGGGGTTTGACGCGATGGAGTGGACGCTGCTGCAGGCGACGGTGCCGGACGACATGCGCGGGCGGGTGATCGGGGGGTGGATATTCGCGATCGGATTCGGCTGGGTGGGGCACCTGGCGATGGGGGCCGTGGGCGAGGCGGTGGGCGTGCGCTGGGCGATTGGGGGCGCGGGGCTGGTGGTGGTGCTGACGGGGCTGCTGGTGCTGAGCGTGGCGCCGAGGCTGCGGCGAGCCTGATCGGAACGGACGGTCAGATGGACTCGGGGATCTCGCCCCTGGAGGCTTTGAAGGCCAGGATCCGGTCGAGACTCTCGGCGCTGAAGCCGTGCTGGGCGGCAACGAGGAGACCGTCGGACTCGGTCGAAACGCCGGGTTGCATGCGGTAGGTGTAGCGGGCGGGTTCCACGGAGTGGTCGAGCTTGCAGGCGAGGAAGCGCAGCCGGTCCTCGCCGTTGAGGCGCTGCACGAGGCCGTGGTAGTGGGTGACAAAGAAGACGGCGGCGCCGGAGCGCATGAAGCAGCGCAGGGCCAACTCGGAAACGACTAATCCGTCCTGGGGCGACGTGCCGCGGAAGAGCTCGTCGCAGAGGGCCAAGCTGCGGTGGGTGAGCTGCTCGACGAAACGGACCGCGCGGGAGCACTCGTGGGCGAAGGTGGATTCGCCGGCTTGCACGTCGCCGGGGCGGATGAAGTGAGAAAGGATCTTGTCGCGCGGCTCGAGGGCGGCCTCGGACGCGAGGATGGGGAGGCCGGCCTGGAAGAGCGCCTGGGTGATCCCGATGGAATCCAGGTAGGTGGTCTTGCCGTTGTTGTTGGCGCCGGTGATGAGGACGGTGGGCTGCCGAGGGGAGAACTGGACGTCGCTCGGGACGCAGTCGTGAGCGGGCAGGACGGCGAGTTCAGGAGGGACGAGGCCGTGGATGTGGGTGGGCGCATCAGAGGCCGGATGGACGACCGTGGGAAAGGTGACGGGGGTGCCGCGGGCCTGGAGGCCGCGAAAGAAGCGCACGGCGGCCGCGACGGCCTTGAGCGTGACCAGCAGGCGCTCGAAACGGCGGATGGCGGGCGGGAACTGGCGGAGGTAGAAGAGGTTGTGATCGGAGCGGACCTTTTCGAGGATGCGGAAGAGGGTGTTCTCGTCCTGCATGGCGCCGGTGGGCTCGGCCGAGATTTCGACGTAGAGCGTTCCCTCCACGACCGACGGCTTGAGGCTCTCCCACGCATACCCAAGTCTCGCCGCCCCGGGTATGAAGCCGACGGCGTTGTTGGCGATGACCTTGAGCAGCGGCTCGCGCGAGGTGCGGCGAAAGAAGACGGTGCTTTTGGCGACGCCGGCGGCTTCGTCCACCCCGATGACGCCGGACAGGTGGAATACGCGGGTGAAGATCGACTCTTTCACGACGCGGGTCAGCTGGCGAAAGATCTCGCTGTCCACCTGATACTCGAAGGCCGAGCGGCGCTGAGGCGCCGGATCCCAGGGATTGAGCACGTCGCCGACGCCGAAGCCGCCGGGCGTGCCGCGCTCGAGGGACTCGCCGGTTGATTCGTTGATCAGCGCATAGGTGTAGCTGAGCCGACCCTGCTGGGTGGTCCCGCCCAGCAGGCTTTCGCGCTTGGAGATGTGCACGCGCCCGGACAGGCTGACTTCGAGAGCCAGGCGGGGATTGAGCTTGCCCGCCGCGCCGGACGCTTCGGCCGCGGCGTCGTCCAGGGCACTGCGGACGCCGATGAGCCAGTCGGGGAGCGAGTCGTCGAGCGCGGCTCGCAGGCTGGTGAGAGCTTCGGCGTAGGACTCAAATCTTTCGAGGTGGTACTGGTAGCCGCCGCGCGATTCCTGATTGGGGTCGTACGGCGCGATGTCGAGATCCTGCACCACTTCACTAAGCGCCGGTCGGTCCCGGAAGGTGCGAACGACGTCCTGCCGCTGACGGATAGTGGCAGCATCGGTTTCGAAGCCGAGGATCCAGCTTCGAAGCGCCGAGCGGACGCGCTCGGCGGCGGTGTGGGGATTGGTGCGCGCGGCGTCGGATGCGGCAGCTGCGATGGCGTCGATGAACGCGTCGAGGCCGAAGTCGGCGGGGAGCGGAATGCCGCCGGCCCTGAGGCCGGGCAGGTCGACAGGTAGTTCCCGGCGACCGGGAGCCGTGGACTGGTTGCTCTGTTCGCTCATGGGACAAACCCGACGTGCGAAGCCGCCGAGCCGGCTTCGCTACGCTTGCCGACTCAATGTAGCTGTCGAGCCGAGGGGCGGCGGTGCAGGTGACGGGTGAGACCGAGCGGCCGCCGGTAACTCGTCCGCCGCGCGCGGGCCTGTACCGGCCGCGGCGCTACGCGGCCGGGCGCTCGATGGAGGAAGAGCCGGTAACGCTCGACCACGAGCGGCCGCCTGGAAGCTCCACGCCACTTGCTTCGTTCGTGCTGATCCTGGCGTGGCTGGTCGTCTGGTCGATTGACGTGCGGAATCCGATTCCGGCATTCGCGGGGTTCGTGCTGGGCTTTGTGATCCTGGTGATCTTTCCGCACGAGCGCATCGCGTTTGGGCACCTGGGTCGTCGGCTGATCCTGCTGCCGGCCGCGCTGGCGTTGCCGACGACGTATGTGCTGCTGAGGGCTCGAGGCGTGGACAGCATTCTGGACACGCCGGCTGTTTTGATACTGGTGCTCTTGCTGACGCCGCTGGTGCTCGTGGTGGTGCATACGCGTGAGCGGGGTACGGCGCCGATTCCGTTTCTGACGCTGGCTCTCATGCTGGCCTTGCCGGTGGCGGTGATTGGCTACGGATTCGTGGAGCAGCGATTCGTGGGCGCGGAGCATGAGCCGCTGATCATCGAGAACCCGTCGGTGAACAAGATCTTTGGCTTTGGGTCGATGGGCGGGCGCATCGAATCGGTGACAAGCGAGGCGGAAGGACATCCAGCATCGCTGCTTATCGACAGCGTGGTGGATGGGACGACGCCAGCATGGCGGTCAGCGGATTCCAGTCTTCCACAAGACCTCACGATTCGGTTGAACCCGCCGCGGGCGCTGGAGCGCATCGTGTTCTACAACTCCGATGAGGAGCCGCTGGAGAGCTGGCCGCGTTGGGTTGAGATTGCGATAGAGCAAGGAAGCGGCACGACCATGTGGGTACGGCGGCAGCCACTGCGACCAGATCTCGAAAACGTGGTCGACATGCCCGACGCTGCCGTGGCAATGCTTACCGTGAGGATCGCGGAGACCTTCGGGTCCGGCGCCTACGTTTCGCTGGCGGAACTGGTGCCGATCGCAGGCTGAGGCCGAGTCAATGGCGGGAGCACGGCTCCGGGGAGAGCCAGCCGAGGCGCAGATCCGATAGGACTGGCGGTACCATGCCGGCGGATGGGGAACGTAGCGCGTATCGGTTGGTGAGGGGCGTGCCCAAGAGTCGGCTGTTTGCCATCGCAGCGATCGCGTGCCTCCTGTTTGCCGGGTTTACCGCCCCGATTCGGGCATTGGCGTGCGGGTCCGAGGTCGGCGTTGTCCTGTCCGACGGCTGCATGTTCACTATCACGGGCAGCGACACGCCTGACCCAGCTGACGGGTTTGCGGTGACCAACGTGGACGATGTGCCGCTCTGGGACTTCGTGCAGGCCAGAGACCTGCAGGCGATCGGCTACCCGATCAGTCAGCGCTGGACGAGCGGACCGTTCACGCTGCAGGCATTTCAGAAGGTGATCCTGCAATGGGATCCGGGCCGGGAGCGGATGAACTTCTACAACACGCTGGACGTGTTGGCGAATCGCTTTCCGCAGTTTGAACTGCCCAATGTGCCGCGCCACCAAGTGCTGGCCGAGGACGCCGGGCAGGACTTTGCCACCGTTACCAGGAACCACCTGGCACTTCTTGAGGCGAACGCCAAGATCAAGGCGCGGTTTCTGGCGGAGCCGGACTGGCTGAACCTCTACGGATTGCCCATTCGATATGAGAACCGCGAGGTTGACGGGAATCCGAATGGCCTGCAGGTCCTGCGTACACAACGGACGGTGTTCGAGATCTGGAACGTGCCGGCGCCAGGAACGACTCCGGGAAACGTGCAGTTTCAGAACGTTCCCGACAAGGTTAAGAAGCTCGACAATGTGATTATCCCCAATGCGGCGAAGGATCCGGCTGCCACCTATGTGCCGCCGCCTGAGATTACGACTACCGATGAAGCGCAACCAAGCGGCACCCTTTCGCCGCGCGCTGCGCAGGCGATTGCCGGATTGGATTGGGTCCAAGACGGAGTAACGCCACCTGAACAGCGAGCCCTGGACGAACTGAATGCGCTGGGGATCGTCTCGCAAGATCTCTTGCTTCATATCTTTCAGTTTATATGGGTTGGAGGAATCCACAGCCCACCCAGCGAGCGCGACATTCGAGTCCTACGAATCCTCGTAGAGATTGCGGGCTTGCCCTGGATTCAAGATGGCATCGTGGACAATGAGCACGAAGCCATCCAGGCTGAGTTCGATCTTCGAACCGAGGGCATCCGGGTAATAAACGGACTTGATTGGGTACAGGATGAAGTCAGTGACATCGAAGCGACCGCTATTGGGCATTTGGAGAGGCTCCTGGATCACTCCAGCGAACTGCTCGTACACATAGTTCGGAATGTTTGGGTTGATGGCATACATACTCAGCCCACAGAACAGAATATGGCAAATCTCGAGTTGCTCGCGGCAATCGCCGAGATACCGTGGATTAGCAGCAAGTTACAAGCAGGCGACCACGCCCAGTTCTTGCTCTACTTCGACCTTGGCAACGGCTGGGCCACGCAATTTCGACGCCTGCTTGCAAAGCCCTGGGCCCAGGATGGCCTGGTGAGACCTGAGGAACAGGTCATTCGCCATCTACGCACGATAGCGACCGTTCAAGACGAGGGGCCTGAAGACGATCACGTAGCAGGCGTCGCGCAAGCCATCATCGACATGCCGTTCTTGCAGTCAATCGAGGGGCATGATCCAGTCGCGCTGCGAAGTTTGATGCACATTAGATTCTGGGACTATAACTATTTTCCACATATTGTCTTCCACTACCAGAATCGAGGCGGCATCAATGATCGAGACACCCAGATTATCGCCGTTCTCGATGAAATCGTCAATCGAGACAACTCCCTGCTGCACAAGTTCCTGAACGAGGACGGCGTATCGCTTGAGAATCGAACGATCACCCTGCCGCGCTCCGGCACCATGCACATCGGAATCGTCCGTCTCAAGCGGGGGCGGTCGCAGACCATGGAGCTGCTTGAGCGATCTATACGGCAGGTAGAGGAGGTCATGAACGAGCCGTATCCAGCGAACTATATTGCGTTGCTAGTATCCGACACGGTCAAGCCACACGGCGGCTGGTACTATCATGGGACACATATCACGATGCAACCCGGATACGAAACGCCTTCGCACTATTTCACCGACTATCTCGAAGGACTTCTGACACATGAGGTTGCCCATTACTACTGGCACTCCTGCCCCAGCTGGCTCTGCGAGGGTGGTGCGGTTTTTGTGGAAATTAGAACTGGCGTCCTGGGCTCCGGAAGGCTGCGAGATCTTGCACATAAGTGTTCAGAAACGAGTGTGCAGGATATTACCTTAGACCACAGTACAAACTGCCAGTACTTTCTGGGCGCACGGATGCTTCAAGATCTCTACTTCATTCTGGGTGAAGATCTATTTCAAGTCGGATTGCAGCGACTGTATCACGCCACGCAAGGCCGCGAGGGACCGGAAAGCTGTGAGGGGATAGAGATTGGCCTATGCTATTTGCGGTATGCCTTTACTCAAGACACAACACCTGAAGCCGCAGCCACGGCCGAGGAGTTCATCACTCGCTGGTACCACGGATACTCTTCGAGATTTAACTGACCGACCACTCCCTCGTAGGCTCTGGCGGCGGTTGGTCCAGTGAACGTAGACTCCGCTCTGGAGGTTCGTTCGTGCAAAGTCGAAACCGTGACGAGTGCCCACGTAGCTAGCCCTGGCGCAACAGACAGGCGCCTGACCCTGCTCGCGCACTTGCATATGCAGCGGGACATTACAGCGGAGCGGCTTGAGTACCGGGAGCCGATGGCGGATTTTCCGGGGCGGCAGGTGGATATTCCGAAGCTGAAACGCGGCGGGGTGGGTTGCATCTGGCTGTCCGAGGGGGCGCCGGGCGAGTTCACGGTGGATCCCATGCGCGCCCTGCACGCCACCGTGCAGCCGAGTACTCAGATGTTCCGGCGGACGTTTTTCGAGGGAGCATCGGGCGTGCAGCGGTTGCTGCGAGGATTCGACGCGGTGCGGCGGTTGTGCGCGGGGTCGGAGGACCTGGAGTTCGTGACGTCGACGCCTGAGATTCGCGCGGCGGCGGCCGCGGGAAAGACCGCCGTGCTGATCCATACCGAGAATCTGCTGATGGCCGAGGATCTGTCGATGCTGCGGGCCTATCACGAGCTTGGTCTGCGGGTGACGGGGCTGGTGCATGGGGCGCCGCAGAGCTGGATCGACTGCGACTGCGAGCAGCACGTGCCGAGTGGGTTGACGGACTTTGGCCGCGAGGTGGTTCGCGAGCTGAACCGCCTAGGGATCCTGATGGACGTGTCGCACGCGTCGATGAGCGCTATCGATCACGTGCTGGAGGAGAGCCGGGATCCGATTGTGGCCTCGCACTCGAATCCGAAGGCGATTAGCCCGATTCAGCGCAACCTGACGGATGACCACATTCGCAGGATTGCGGACGGCGGGGGCGTGGTGGGCATCCATTGCTCGTCGGCGTTTGTGGACATCGAGTGCCAGCGCGGGCGCGGGGAGGGGCCGGGCATAAGCGCCTCGGAACGTGAGCGCGGGATGCAGCTGCTGGACGACGTGAGGTCGGGCCGGCTGGATCCGTTCGCGGCGGAGGCCGGTGCTCGTAAGGGCGCAGCAAAGCCGCTGTACCAGAGATTTCCCACGGTGGGGTTGGATGCGCTGGTGGACGTGGTGGATTACATGGTGAACGTGGCGGGCTATGAGCACGTGGGGATTGGAACGGATTTCGAGTTCCTGGAAGATGTAATCGAGGGCTTTTCCGGCGCGCACGAGACGCCGCAGTTGCTGGACGCGCTGGAGGCGCGGGGCTATAGCGGGCGGCAGGTGGACGCGATCGCCGGCGAGAACTTTATGCGGGTGATGGCGGAGGTGATCGACTAGGGAGACAGGGCGCTGGCGGCGGCTTCGCGGCCGGCGATGCGGCCGAAGGCGAGGGCCATGGAGAGGCCGCCGGTGTAGCCGCGGGTGTAGATACCGCCGGCGTCGGCTCCTGCGGCGTAGAGGCCGCCGAGCGGGCGGCCGGTTGAGTCGAGCACCTGGGTCAAGGCGTCGATGCGCACGCCGCCGTAGGTAACGGTGATGCCGGGCAGGAAGCGGATGGCGTAGAAGGGCGGCTGGGTCAGGGGTTGCAGATCGCTGGCGCGGGGAATGGGGAGCATGGTTGGGTCGCCGGCGTCGGCCGCGGCGTTGTAGGCGGCGATGGTGGCCAGCAACGGGGCACGCGCGACGCCCCAGGCCGTGGACATCTGCTGCGCAATCGCATCGAGTGAGGGTCCCTCCAGGATTTCAGTCCCCACGGACCTGACCGTTTCAAGCGCGGCCGAGCCAATCTGGCTGGCAGCGTCGGCCTCGCTGTAGATCATGAAGCCCAGCGCCTCGGGCTGGTGGGGGAGAGCGTGGACGCTGACTTCGTCGCTCTCGGACTCGTCGACGTAGCGTTCGCCGCGGAGGTTGACGAGAATCGCGCCGGGCAGTGCCCCGCCAAGGTGCACGCGCGGGAATGACGGGAAGTCAACGACGGCAGGCGGAGCCACGACACGATGGCCGTAAAAGCGGCCGAATGGACCGGCGGATCCGGCGCCGGCGGCCAGGGCGGCCTGGAAGGCCTCGCCAGTGCTGTAGGGATTGGCGCGCAGGATCATGCGGTCGCTGTTGGGGCCGAAGTAGCGGGCGCGAAGCTCGGAGCTGCCCTGGAAGCCGCCGGTGGCCATGACCGTGGCCCTAGCGTTGATGCGGACGCGTCCGTTGGGGCCTCGCGCTTCGGCGCCGACGACGCGTCCGGCGGCGTCCTGAAGGAATGCGCGGATGGAGGTTTCGGTGAAAATATGCCCGCCCGCTGCCGCGATGTTGGCCGTGAGTCGATCCATGGCAGCTCGCGGATTGGAACGGCCGTCATCGCGGCGCTCGAGCTGGAAGGCCACATAGGGGAATGGCGGGTTCCAGCCGCTTTCGCCGAACTCAAAGGGATCCAGGCGAACGTCCTGGGTGCGAAGCCACTGGATGGCTTCCGGATAGGTGGTGACCAGAGCCTTGCCGAGGGTTGGGTCGCCGCCGGGTTGGACGGAGAGCCAGCCTGCGAGGTCGCGGGCTGTCCAGACGATGCCGGCGGAGACGGCGGAGGAGCCGCCGGTTTCAGGACCTTTCTCGAGGACGATTACCCGGGCGCCGGCTTCCTGGGCCGTGCGAGCGGCGGTGAGGCCGGCGATGCCGGCGCCGCAGACCAGGACGTCTGTTTCCACGCTGGGGAGGCCGGTCATGGGAGCGTCCATTCACCGCGGGTCGGGACAGGCTCGGCACGGCCGCTGGCGGCGGATCGGTAGGCGGCGTGAACGACTCGGAGGGCCTGGAGGGCATCGAGGGTCGAGGTTGGCGGATCGCCACGGCCCGCCGCCGCCAGCAGCGCCTCGTGCATGAGGGTGTCGTAGCCGGTAATGAAGTCGGAGTCGTAGTCGATGCGTTCGCGGGGCCGGTCGGCGTGGGCGGGCAGGTTGCTGTAGCAGGTGAGCGGGGTGCCCTCGTGGGGGTCGATCTGGAGCCAGCCGTTCTCGCCCCAGACCTTGAAGAGGGCCTGCTTGTCGTCGGCGACGTCGTGCTGGTCCAGGTAGTAGGCCGAAGTGAGCGAGGCCAGCATGCCGTTGTCGTAGCGGAGGGTGAGGACGGCGGAGTCCTCGACGTCGATGGGCTGGCCGCCGGCCACGTTGGTCATGGCGGTGACTTCGACGATGTCGTGGCCAGTCACGACGTGCAGCATGTCGACGAAGTGGATGCCGAGCCAGGAGAGGTGGCCGCCGCCGCCGCCGCGCTTTTCGAAAAACCAAGTGTTGGAAGAGCCGGTGCGGCGCTGGAGTTGCTCGACGTCGCGGATGCGGGCCTGGTCGGCGATGTAGTGGGCGGTGACGCCGTAGAGCGTTCCCAGGCGGCCCTCGTCGCGAACGATGCGGGCAGCATCGCGAACGGCGGGTTGCTGGCTGCCGGCGAAGGCGAGCAGGAGGTGGCGGTCGCAAGCGAGGGCTTTGCGGGCGAGGGGTTCCAGCAGGGAGTCGGAGACGGCGGCCGGTTTTTCAGTGAGGACGTGGGCGCCGGCGTCGAGCGCGGCGTCGATGATTGGCGGTGAATCGAGCGGTGGGACAGTGATGACCGCCAGTTGGGGTGATTCGGCGGCGAGGAGTTCGGCGGGGTCTTCGGCGACGGTGCGGACCTTGTCGCCAAGAACGGACAGGATGGAGTCGCGGCGCTCGCCGGCGGGGACGGCGACGGAGACCGAGGCGGCGCCGTCGTTGGCGGCGAGACGGTCGCGGTAGCCCTGCCAGTGGGCGGCTTCGTCGTTGACGACCAGGACGACGTGGATGCCATCAGCCATTGGCGGTTTCTCCTTGGGGATTCGAGCCGCAGCTAGCCGTCCCAGGCGCGGGGGGCGATGCCGGCGATGTCGGTTTTTGCGTCGATGACGGCGGGGCGGTCGGATGAGAGGGCGCGGTCGAGGGCGCCTTCCATTTCGGAGGGGCGGGTGACGGTGATGCCTTCGCAGCCCATGGTTTCGGCGGCGGCGGCCCAGTCGGCGTCGTTGAGCTTCCAGAGGCGGTCAGAGCCGGGGGTGGCGCCGCCGTAGATGCGTTCGTTGAGCGCCTGTTCCTGGTTGAGGGAGGCGTTGTTGTTGACGACGGTGACGGTGCGGATGCCGTAGCGGGCGGCGGTGTCGAGCTCGGTGAGGTGGTACCACATGCCGCCATCGCCGGTGAAGCAGACGACCGGGCGGTCGGGGGCGGCGCACTTGGCGCCGATGGCGGCGGGCAGGCCCCAGCCCAGGGATCCGGCGCAGCGGATGAAGCTCTGGCCGGGCGAGGTGAGGTCGATCAGGGTTCCGGTCCAGATGCCGGCGTGGCCGGTGTCGGATAGCAGGATGGCGTCAGATGGCAACAGGCGGGTGAGCTCGCCGCAGAGACGCTCAGGGCGCATGGGGACCTGGTCGGAGGTCAGAAGCGGTTCGACCCCTGCTTGCCAGGTACGGACGAGGGACTGGACGCGCTGGATCCAGGATTCGCGTGACGCCGGGGGAGGCGTCGAGTCGGACTCGACCTGACCCAGGAGCCTGCGGAGGCCGGCGCGGGCGTCGGCGAGGAGGCCGACGTTGATGGGGAACGAGCGGCCGAGCTCGGCGGCGTTAATGTCAAGTTGGACGATACGAGCGCCGGGTCGCGGAAGCTTCCAGATGTTGGTGACCTGTTCGCCCTTGTGACTGCCGATGAAAAAGGCGAGATCTACTTCGGCGAAGACTCGGTTGGCGCATTCGCGGGAGTAGGTTCCGGAGACGCCGACCGCGAGCGGATGGTCGGCGGGGAAGGTGTCCTTGGCGTTGAGGGAGGTGATGACGGGGATGTTGAGGGCTTCGGAGAGCTTGATCAGCTCGTCGCGGGCGCCGGAGGCGCGGACGCCGCCGCCGGCGACGATGACGGGGCGCGAGGCCTGCACCAGTTCGGCCAAAGCGGCGCGGACGCTGGCCTGATCGGGTTCGGGGCGGAATGGGGGCGTGCGGCGGAAGGGTTCCTCGACGACGACGTCGAGGTCGCCTTCGGCCGTCATGATGTCGCCGCCGGTGATTCCCCAGAGATCGAGGTGGGCGGGGCCCGGGGTGCCGGAGACGACTTCGCGCAGGGCCTGGCGCAGGAAGATGGGGAACTCTTCGAGGGAGGTCACCGGGGTGCTGAACTTGGTCACGGCCTCGAAGGGGGCCGCATGGTCGACTTCCTGGTAGGCGTGGCGGTTCTGCATGATCTGGCGCAGGCGGCCGGTGAGGGCGATGACGGGCGAGCAGGCCAGGTAGGCGTCCTGGAGGCCGGCGGCCAGGTTGAGCGCTCCGACCGACTGGGCGCCGCAGACGCCGGCACCGCCGCTAATGCGGGCGTAGCCGTCGGCCATGTAGGCCGCGCCCTTCTCGGTGTGGGCCATGACGGGCTCGACGCCGACGCGTTCGAGCTCGGGCATGGTCTCGGGCACGCTGACGGGCATGAAGAAGTAGTGCGTGACGCCGTAGCCGTGGAGGGTTTCGGCGAGGAAGCGCGCGCCGCTCATCGTGGGCATTGGGGTTCCCTTTTGCTGGTCAGCGCTGGCGTTGCGCTTCGGCCGCTCACGGTACCCGCATCCTGCCACGCGAGGCCTCTGCGTAAGCCGGGGGGTGCCCGGACGACGCTCACCTCAACCCTTCCCCACGGGAGACCTCTGCGTAACCCGAGACTGGTTGCCCGAAAGACCCCTCACCGATTTCGGCCGAAGACGCCCGAATCTTTCGGCAGGCTCAGGACAGGTTCTGCCTCTCCCCTTGGAGAGGGTGGAGAGCAACGTCCCGTTGAATAGATTGACACCGAACACGGTTGCTCTCCCCCAGGAAGAGGGATTAAGGCGGGCGGACCCTTGAGGACGAGGGGCGGTTTGCGAAGGTCTCCCAGAAGAGGGACTACAAGCCGCCACCTTGAATAGAGCTAGCCGATTTCAATCAAACACCTGGCGGCGCCTGGCCGTTGTATAGGCAAGACGCGGGCCACGGCGGAGGGGGATTCCGGGATGCCGTGGGTACGCGGGCTGGGTGACCGGGGATGCCTGAGCTGGAGCTAGGCGAGCTCTACGAGGAGTTTGAGCAGGACATGTTGCGCTTCGGGACGAGCCTCAGCGGGAGCCGGGACGTAGCCGAGGACCTGGTTCATGAGACCTTTCTGCGAGCGATGGCACACCTGCTGTTGCTGGCGCGGCTGCGGCGGCATCAGCGCCGGGCGTGGTTGTTCACGACGCTGAAGCGGATTCACCTGGACGAGGCCGCGGCGCGGCAGCGGCGCGAGGCGCTGAGCGCACGGCTTGGTCGCTGGAACGAGACGGCGGCCGAGGATTCGTACCAGCTTGACGACTTTGCGCTTCTGGACCTGGTGCCGCCGCAGCATCGAGCCCTGGTGGTGCAGCGGTATGTGGTGGGGATGAGCAGCCAGGAGATTGGCCGTCAGCTACGGGTGCCGGCGGCGACGGTTCGATCGCGGTTGCACCAGGCGACGAAGCAGATACGGGAACGGGAACGCGACGGCGGCGATGACTTTCGAAAGCCGAGAACCGGGAAGCACTGCGCGTCGCCCGAATAGGAGTGACGCGAGAAGGGAGCAGGCAGATGGCGGGCGAGACTAGCGGCGAGCAGCAGCCGCTGACGATCAAGAACGTTGGCGTGCTGGACATGCGAAAGGCGAGCGCGGAGTCGTTCAGCCGACCCACCCGGTTCGATGACGTGGGGATGCTGGTGTATTCGCCAGAGTCGCGACCCCTGCTGGCGCAGGCGGCGATGGGAGACGTGGGCCTCACGCTGGAGGCGTCGACCGACGCGCAACTGGTCCAGGGCGAGGCGTCCATCTCAGCCGCCTCGCTGGAGGGTCGGTCGACGCCGCTCAACCTTGTGGTAGTGGGCCAAGTAATCGTAGATGCAGATGTCACCGCGGAGGCACTGGCCGAAGGACTAGGCGAATTAGCCGCCATTGGCGTTGTGATCTGTCCCGAGCGACTGGGCGGGATGGTGCAGTCCAAGCTGGCGCATCACACGGGGGCGGTGAAGACCTATCGCGGCGGAGATCGCTTGCGCCTCATCAACGGCAAGCTGGTTCTTGATGAAGCGTTACTGCGGTCGCTGCCCGACGCGAGTCAGATCGTGGTGGTGAGTTCGGTGGAGGCGCGGGAGATTCTTCCGAACGACCTGATTTCCGAGAAGATCGAGTCGCTGGAGGTGATGGGCGGGACGGTGCGCTGTCGCGGGGAGAATGCCGAGGCCATCGAGGCGGTTCTGGATCGATCGATGGGCGCGTCGGTGCGGGCGGCGCCGGTAGGGTTCATCCCCGTGCGCCGGCTGCGACTCAATCGCATGACACTGGGGATGTTGCCGGGCCGGCGGGTGTATTGCGCGGAGACGGTGATCGTGTGCGACGACATCGAGGCAGAGGCCTTGCAGGGGACGCTGGAAGCGCTGGTGGCCGAGGATCTGTTGATTTGCCCGGCCCGGCTGCAGGCGCCGATAGGGGCCGTCTGCAAGTTGGCGGATACCAAGCCGATCTTCCATGAGGGTGAGTTGTGGCTGATTGGCACGGTGGAGACGCTGCGCCAGAGCCGCTTCGACTTCCTGACGGGGACGGCCACCCTGGTGGTTACGGGCGCCCTGCAGGTGGATCCCGAGGTTGAGCCGGCGACGTTGTATGAGCGACTGGACGCGGTGCATAACTTCGGCGCCATCAGATGCACGCCGGATCAGGAGGCGGCGCTGCGGGCGCGGCTGGAGATTGACGCGGGCGCCTTCTCGGAGACGACTGAGTCTGAGGAGGACGAGGGCAGTCCGGGGATGCAGAACATTGGGGTGCTGACGCTCTAGGCGGGTGGTGGATTGGGGATCAGGGTCGGCAACAGTCGCGTAGAGCCGCGTGGTCCCAATGGCCGGGATGGGGCGGCTACCATGGAGGTACAAGCCGTCGGGTCTGCCAGACGCTGAAGACAGCGGGTCCGACGCGCCGCCGGGGCGAGCGGTCTGGGCCGCTCGCGGCGTCCCGGCCAGCGTGGCGCCCCTCATCCGAGGAGCGGTTTGATGCGCACGAAAGCCAAGCAGATCCAAGACCCCGATCATCCGAGCCCGCGCGCCGCGACAGGCAGCGGGCCAGTGATTACACGCCGACGGTTGCTGGCCGCCGGCACAGCCGGCTTCGCGGCGGTGCTGCTGGCCGCTTGCGGCGAAGAGGAGTCAGCGCCAGCCACTCGGCTCCCGGCAACACCGACGGCGAGCCAGGAGACGGTGCGGGCGCGAGCCGTTGCGGCGACGGTGACCGAAGCCGCCCCTCACGACACGCGGGGCATCCCCGCACCAGGCGCTCAGCGGCCGGTGAGCGTGGCGTTTACCGCGCCGACGTGGAGCGTCTGGGGCTTCGGGATCGAGCCGATGCTCCTGTCGGCGGGACTGGCGGCGTCGGCGGCGAGCGAGCGGCGGTATCGCTACGAGGGGCGCACTATCACCGACCATTTCAAGAGCGATTACAGCCTTTCAGCGCAGCTGGATTCGCTGCCGGGCGGCGGGGCCGAGCTGGTGATGTTCCATGCCCACGATCTGCCGGATCTGCTGGCGGCCGAGCAGTTGCTGCCGCTTGACGACCATCTCCAATCCGACGCCGACTTCGATCGCGCGAATTACTGGCCAGGGACGCTGGAGACCGGATTTCACGAAGGCGTCCAGTACACCCTGCCGGTTGCGGTGTCTCCGTGGACCATCGTGTTCAATCGCGATCTCGCCAAGGAGTCCGGGATTGAGGTACCGGAGCGCCTGGGCTTTGACGAAGCCGCGTTTCTGCAGGCGGGACTGGCGATGCAGGGCGGTCCCTCGATCGAGGGGCGAGAGGAAGGGCTGGGGTTCTTTCTCGATGTCGACCCGCGGCCAGGACCAGGCGGCGATTACGCCAGCTGGCCGCCCGCCTACGTGTTCATGCAGGCGGCGCTGGGCGATCTGCGCGGCGCGAGCGGGACGTTTGAGACCCTGCGCAGCGCGGAGGCGCTGGAGGTGGCGCAGTTCTTCCACGACATGGCCCACGTTTACGGGTTCGCGCCGAAACCCGAGCGGTCGGGCGACCGCGTGTGGATTTCCTATTACGAGGGAAGCATCGGCATGTTCGGCGGGCTGATCGAAGGCCCGGGCTACGGCTGGCTGCGCACTGACCATTCTCCAACCCAGGTGTTGCTGCCGTTCCCGTCGTTCGGTGGCGGGGGTAATCCAGCGGATGTCTGGACGATGATCGGTATCTCGTCCAAGACCGCGGAACCCAAGGTGGCGTACGACGCCATGCGCGCCCTGGAGCGCTCCCTGCGCGATGTGGCGTTCGTGCCGGCGGTCAAGTCCACGCCTGAACAACTGCGCGCGATTGCGCCGGCGCTGCTGGACGAAGAACTGCAGATGCTGGTCGATCTGATGGCTAGCGCCTCATACGTCCGACTCTCACGACAGGAGCGCGGCGTGTTGACCAATGCCATTGACGCGGGAATCGTGCTTGAAGGCATATCGGCGCAGGAGGCGCTGCTGGACGCGGCGACTGACCTGCAGATTTTGGCGGATCGCTAACGTACAGCCGGGTTCTGAGCCACCCCTCGCAGTCCACGGCAGGGGCGGCACGCGGACCGCCCCTGCGCGGCGCGACCTCTCTCGTTCATGGTGTGTGACTTCCCGGCATGCGCGCCCTTGGTGGCGATCGTTACCGAACACGACGATGGTTGGCCGGCCCCCCCACCCCAATCCCGAGCCCAGTCTTGACAGCACGGCGGTTCGTTGCGTATACGTTGGGTAGGCGCTCTAGTGGGAGCCCCCGAGTCCGCGACAAGGGTTTAACCCGCCCCCGCAATCTCACGGCTTCTCGGCACCACTCTTTTCGGCCTGATCACGCGGACAGCAGGCCACTTGAGAGGAGTGCGTATGTGCCCCGGCAGTCTCCCTCGGCGTCCGAGCCTGGAACACCTTCAGAAACAGGCCAAGGCTCTACTTAAGGCTGTGAATGAGGGCGATCGAGACGCCGCGCTGAAATTCCGAGCAGCACGCCCCGCGTTGGCCCAGGCATCCGACACCGAAATCGCCACGGCCAAGCTATCCCTGCGCGACGCTCAAGCCGCGATCGCTCGGGAGTACGGCTTCGAGCGTTGGTCTGACCTCAAAAGGCGCGTCACCGAGCTGTCTCAGCGTGCCCTTGTGGGGCTCGAGACAATGGAGAACGCCATCTACACCCCAGAGGGATACACGGATCGAATTCGACAAGTGCTCGGGAACTGCCTCATTGAGACGAATCTTTGCCACGGTGAGAAGTTCGAAGCCAAAGTACGGGACCGATACGATCTTGGGGACCGGATGGTGCTGATTACCACCGACCGGCAGAGCGCCTTCGACCGGGTGCTGGCCGCGATCCCCTTCAAGGGGCAGGTCCTCAATATGACGAGCGCATGGTGGTTTGAAAGGACCCGCCATATTGTGCCGAATCAGGTCCTATCCATCCCCGATCCAAACGTCACGATTGCCAAGAAATGCACCGTCTTCCCTATCGAATTCGTGGTTCGTGGATACATCACCGGCACCACGAGCACCGCCCTCTGGACGGTCTACCAGAGCGGCCAGCGTCACTACTGTGGCATCGATTTGCCCGACGGGCTGGTGAAGAACCAGAAGCTGCCGACGAATTACCTCACGCCGACTACCAAGGCCGAGGATCACGACCGTCCGATCAGCCCTGACGAGGTCGTGTCTGAAGGCTGGATGACGGCCGATGAATGGAAGCGTTGCAGTCGCATCGCGCAGGAGCTTTTTGCGTTCGGTCAAGCCGAGGCCGCGGAGCGTGGCCTGATTCTCGTCGATACCAAGTATGAGATGGGCCGTGACGAGAACGGTGAGATCCTGCTGATCGACGAGATTCACACCCCTGATTCCAGCCGCTACTGGATCGCCGACACGTATCAACAGCGCATGCGGGAGGGACAGGAACCCGACAACGTCGACAAGGAATTCCTGCGGCTCTGGTTCACGGCGAACTGCGATCCTTATGAGGATGAGGTCCTGCCAGCGGCGCCGGACGACCTTGTAATCGAGCTCTCGCGACGCTACATCTACCTCTACGAGAAGATCACCGGTCGCTCGTTCGAGTTTCCAGGGGCGGACCAACCCATCGAAACGCGCTTGGCCAGCAACGTTCAAGGAGTCACATGACGGTGTACGGAGGGTAGTGGGAACCAACGGTGAAGAAATACATCCTCTTTGACCATGATGGGGTCCTGGTGGATACCGAATACTGGTTTTACAAAGCCGGAGCGCGCGCCCTGGCTGACATTGGATTCACCTTGGACAGAGACCAATACCTCCGAGACATGACCCAGGGAATGGCCACCTGGGCCCAAGCCGTAGCGGCAGGTGTTGATGAAGCGACTATCAGCAGGCAGCGTGAGGTCCGTAATGTTTACTATCAGGAGTATCTTAGATCAGAAGACATTGAGATCGATGGTGTCCTGGAAACGCTAGACGTACTCGCAGATGAGTACCGGATGGGCATCATTACTACCTCAAAACCAGAAGACTTCGCCTTAATTCACAAGAATCGATCCATCCTGGACTATATGGAATTCTATCTGGCCAGGGATGATTACGAGCGAGCTAAACCACATCCGGAGCCCTATCTGAAAGGACTCCAGCGTTTTGGTGCCACTGCCGCTGAAACGGTGGTTGTCGAAGACTCGGCGAGAGGGTTGACGTCGGCAGTAGCGGCGGGTATCGACTGCATCGTGGTTGCCAACGACTTCACTGCATCTCACGATTTTTCCAAAGCAACTGCCAAGGTCGCTACGCTTAGGGAATTGCCATCTACAATAAAGAACTTAACAACATAGCCAGAAACCTACCCCAGAGTTATTGAGCGAGCGGTCATGAAGCAGGCGTTAGTCAGAGAGGCGATGTAGACGTCGAGACGTCGTTCATGCCGAACGACCAGCCGGCGCCGGTTGTCCAGCCATCCGTGCGTACGCTCCACGTTTGAGCGACCGGCGGCCCCGGGTGTGAACCGGGAACTCCATCCACCGGAGTCAGGGAGCCTGCGATGGCCGGGTTGCGCGTAGCCGCCCACGGCTGACGGCGCATTGAGGGCCGCTCCCGGCGACCGCTGCCGTAAGACAGTCAAGTTGAGCCATGACCGCTAACCGCGTCGACTTGACAGGTGCGGTGCGAGTGTGTAGTGTTTAGGAAACATGACGCAATTCGGCACATTCGTACACACGGCGCGGCGAAGCCTGCAAGAGGCTGACCGGCGCTATTCGCTGCGGCAGGTGGCGAAGCGAATCGGGGTTGAGCCGGGGTACCTGAGCAAGATCGAGCGCGGGCAGGTGGCGCCGCCGTCCGAGGCCGCGACGGTTCGGCTGGCGAAGGAACTGGATCAGGATCCGGACGTGCTGCTGGCGCTGGGCGGCAAGGTTTCCAGCGACCTGCAGGAGGTCATTCGCAAGCGGCCGCGGCTGTTTGCGCAGCTGATCCGCGAGTTGCGGGATGCGCCCGACCAGGCGGTGCTGCGCCTCGTGCGCGAGGTGCGTGACGGGGATTGGTGAGGCAAGAGATCAACGGGATTCAACGAGCTCTGCGATTCGGAGATTTCCGACGCAACACATTTGAACGGCTACATGCCGAGGAGAGCAGTGGGGAATGATTACGCTCGAACACGACCGCCTGGTATTCAGGTTTCCGGAGGTGCATAAGGACGCGCGCTGCGGCATCGAGTTTCAGCGGACGCTGCGGATACCGGACGACGGGCTGGACTACCCGCTGCCGCCGGGGATGGGCAGGTTTCCGCTGCGGCACCTGGACGACTACGCCCGGCGCGTCCCTGAGGAGTGGCTGCGGCGCGGCGGGGTGCTGATGCCGATGCACCAGGCGGAGGCGATGTGGATCAACTTTGACTGCCGCGGCTACCCGTTCGCCGTGAAGATCGCGACGGGCAAGACCTGCGCGCTGACGGGCGAAGGGTGGATGAACCACCTGAATACGGAGCCGCAGGACTACGCGGTGCTGCCGGAGCAGCCGTGGCTGGACGGCTATTGCGTGGCCAAGGGCATCGTGCGCCAGTTCGTGGCGATGCCGCTGGGGCAGGGCTACACGGTGGAGGAGCAGCTAACCGGCGAGGCCGAGCATGGGGGCCTGCAAGTGATTGCGTATCCAATGAAAGCGGAGCGGTACGAGGAGATGATCTCGAGCGAGTCGGCCGGTGCCCCGTTGCCGGAGGCGGAGGCCTATTCCGTCGTGAAGAGCGCGCCGATGGGCCTGGCGCCGGGTGGGCGAATGCGGCAGGAGATCTATGAGGACGAATACGGGCTGGACGCATGGGATCAGCGGCATGCCAGCCGCTGCTTCGTGACGATCGCCAACTCGGTGCAATGGATGACGCTAACCGGCGAGCGTCCGCCGACGGAGGCGCCGACGGCGCGCGCATATGCGTCCGCAGGACTGCCGTGGTTCGACTATTTCGGCGGGGATCTCACAGCGCTTGCGGAGACCGAGAAGCTGCGGGGGATCGCGAGCGTGGCCGACAAAGGCGCGGGGAACGGCGAGTCTCCGCTGCCGGAGAACGAGTCGGCTTCTGTTGAGCGAGTGATTCCGCTCCGGCGGCGGGGATCGAACCAGGTGCGAGAGATGTCGGCCGAGGCAGCCTCGACTCCGTAGCGGGCGCCGCGCCTGCTCGCCAGGCCGCCGCCCGGGCGGCAACCGCATCGGGGTGGCCTGGCGGGGTTGGTTGGGGCCTTCGACGCTGGTATCCTCGCGTCGGTAACGGTCGCGCGTCGTTGACCGAGGGTGCGTCGCGCGAATGGCGCGCTTCGCCACACTTGTTTGTGTTGAATTCGAGGCGCATGGAAGAGGGGGGACAAATGCTTCCACGTTCAGTGAGCCGACGGCAGTTGCTTCGCGCCGGCGGCGGAGTCGCGCTTGGCGTTGGCGGCGCGGCCATCCTGGCCGCCTGCGGCGAGACGCAGGTCGTCGAGGTCGAAAGGGTCGTCGAGAAGGAAGTTCCGGTCGAGAAGATCGTCGAGAAGGAAGTTCCGGTCGAGACTGTCGTCACCAAGGAAGTCGTCAAGGAAGTCGCGGTCGAGAAGGTCGTGACGCAGCAGGTCGAGCGCGTGGTGACCGTCGTGATCGAGCAGCCGATTGGGAAGCCGCGCGTGCGCTTGCGAGGCACGGGGCCGCTCGGAACCGCGGAAACCGGCATCTTCGACAAGCTGCTGTCCGAGACGCAGATCGAGCTCGACCACGTTGAGCAGCCGTACGCGGCTACTTACCAGAGTCTGCTGATCAACCTGAGCCAGGGCGGATCGGCCTATGACATCGCGTCGATGGACGACCCGTGGATGCCGCAGTTCACGGAATTCCTGGCCGACATCACGCCGCTGTACCAGGGCTTCGGCTGGGTATGGCCGGACCCGGACATGATCCCGGCGATCGTGAACCTGGGCGACTGGCCGCCGGGCAAGTACGGCCCGCGCGCGGTTCCCAACATCGGCAACATCCAGAGCTTTGCGTACCGGGCCGACGTCATGGAGGACCTCGGCGTTGAGCCGCCGAAGACCTGGGACGACGTAGCCGAGTACTCGACCAAGATCACGGGCGACATGGCCCCCGACCTCTACGGATACACCATCCGCGGGCAGCCGGGGAACCCGGCGATGACCAGCTTCCTGCCGATCATGCGCGGCTTCGGGCGCGACGTGATCGACGGCGACCTGAACCCGCAGGTGAACACGGAAGAGGGCCTGGCCGCGCTGGACATGGTGGTGACGCTGAAGAACCTGGCGCCCCCGGGCGTTGAGAACATCGGCCACCACGAGCTGGGCAAGCTGATGTACACCGGTCTGGCAGCCATGTCGGGCGACGTATGGCCTGACCAGTTGCTGAAGATGTACACGCCGGACTTGTCGTCTGTGGTCGGCAAGATCGAAGTGCTGCCGGAGCCGGCCCAGCCGGGCGCAGACCACGCCAACATGACCGGCGTGTGGCTGTTCGGCGTTCCGCAGGGCAGCGAGAACCATGAAGCGGCGGCGGAGGCGATCCACTGGCTCACCCAGGCGGACAACCAGAAGGAGAACATGTACGCCAACAACTGGCCGCCGGTTCGGTTCAGCTTGATGGACGACCCCGGACTGCTGGCGGACTTCCCGTTCCTGGCGGGCATCAAGAACGCGGCCTCGGTGGCCGTGCCGCGCCCGCGGACGGAGCACTACTCCATCGTCGAGGAGATTGTTGGCCGGCACGTGTCGGCCGTGATTGCCGAGCAGGAGTCGGTGGGCGACGCCGCACGGCTGGCGGACGAGGAAGTCCGAGTGGCGCTGGAAGAGAAGGGCGCGTACTCATAGGGACGCAACTAACCACGATCACAGGGATCACGCCGGCCTAGCGCTGCCTGATCGCCGGGTGATCGTGGAACTGGTTACGCGACCAGGCACGGGCCTGGCGGCGCTCGCTGAAGTGAGCGCCGCCAGGCCTTTTGCGTGCTATCCGACCGAGCAGCCGGCATTTGGCGGAGGTATCCGTGCTTAACGTCCTGCGTCGGCAGCGCGGCGGCGACGTGCAGGCGATTGCCAAGACCCCCTGGTGGGAGACGCACCTCAGGTTCTTCTTCATAGCTCCGTCAATGGTCTTGCTGGCCGTGCTGGCGGTTTTCCCGGCCATCATGAGTTGGCGCATGGCCTTCTCGCGCGTGACCTTCAAGCTCGGAGAGCTTGAGATCGAGCCGATCGGCTTCACCAATTTCACGAAGGCGTTCAGCGACAACCTGATCATCGGGTCGACCGTGCGAACGGCGGTCTGGGTGCTGGTTGTGGTCTCCGCGGAGATCGTGGTTGGCCTGTTTATTGCGTTCCTGATGAGCAAGCTGCACTCGCGCGCGCGGATGGTCTTCACGGCCGCTTTGATCATTCCGCTGGTACTGCCGCCGGTGAGCGTGGGCGCGGGCTGGCTGGTGATGATGGACGTGAACTTTGGCGTGCTGAATTACCTGCTGAGCCTGGTGGGGATCGAGCCGCAGCTGTGGCTGGCGGACGACCGAACGGCACTGCCGTCGATCATGCTGATCGACATCTGGCAGTCGAGCATGTTCGTGTTCATCTTGATGTATGCGGGGATTCTCTCGCTGCCGCAGGATCCGTATGAGGCCGCGGCGATCGATGGAGCGTCGCCATGGCAGATATTCAAGGACGTCACGATTCCGCTGTTGAGGCCCACCTTTGTGGTGGTGTTGCTGCTGCGAACGTTGGATGCGGCGCGGATCGCGGACCGGATGCTGGCGATGACGCGGGGCGGCCCGGGATCGTCGACCGAAACCGTGACGCTGTCGATCTACAAATATGCGTTTATCCACTTCAATTTCGGTTATGCCTCCGCCTTGTCCGTCATGTTTCAAGTCGTCTTGATCATTCTGGCCACGTTCTACATCCGCCGGATCCTGCGGACTTAGGAATGAGCTAACCATGGTTGGTGAACGCAGCGCCCCACTCGTCCTGAGCCGCCACGTGCTGATGCTCGGGGTGGTGCTGATCGTGCTGGCGCCGGTCTACTGGATGCTGATGATCGGCCTGAAGACCGAGGCGGAGTTCTCGGAGATACCGCCGACGATCTGGCCGCAGGAGTTCACGCTGGAGTGGTTTGAGGCGGTCCTCGGCAAGCGTGGATTCGGCGAACAGATCATGAACAGCATCATCATCGCGGCGATCGCGACGTCGATCGCGATCACGGTGGGCAGCCTGGCGGCGTATGGGCTCTCGCGATTTCAACTGCCGTGGGGCCTGAACTACCACATCCTGTTTTTCATCCTGACGGTTCGAATGTTTCCGCAGACGGTTACGGTGGTCCCGCTATTCATCTTTTTTACCCAGATCGGCCTGATCGACACGCACATCGGCATGGGGCTGGTGCACTCGATGCTTGAGTTGCCGCTGGCGGTGTGGATGATGCTGGGATTCTTCCGCGACATTCCACGCGATCTGGAGGAAGCCGCGATGGTGGACGGCGACCATTGGCTGGGGGCGTTCCGCAAGGTGATTATTCCGCTGGTCCGGCCCGGGCTGGCGGCAACCTCCATCCTGATCCTGATTGCGTCGTGGAATGAGTTCCTGTTCGCGCTGATCCTGACGCGCACGGAAGCGCAGACGCTGCCGATCGCGGTGGCGAATCAGATCACCCAGTTCGACATTCTCTACGGACGCATGATGGCGGCCTCAGCCATCTCGATCGTCCCGGTCTTGATCTTCACGCTGCTGGTCCAGCGCAACCTGATCCGGGGCCTGACCCTCGGTGGAGTTTCGGGAGCATGAGCGACTCAACAACTCGAATGCCTTCGCTGCCTGTCACGTTCGAGAAGGTGTCCAAGCACTTCGGCAGCGTGATTGCGGTGGACAAAGTGGACCTGCACGTGCAGGAAGGCGAGTTCATGGTCCTGCTGGGACCGTCGGGCTGCGGTAAGACCACCTCCCTGCGAATGATCGCGGGACTCGAAATGGCCACGGAGGGGACGATCAAGATTGGCGACACGATCGTCAACAAGGTACCGCCGCGGGCGCGGAACGTGGCCATGGTGTTCCAGAGCTACGCGCTGTACCCGCACATGAAGGTGTCCGACAACATCGGCTACCCGCTGAAGATTCGGAAGACATCCAAGGCGCGCATCGGCGAGCGCGTGAAGGAAGTCGCGGAGCTGTTGCGGATCCCAGAACTCATGGATCGGAAGCCGCGCGAACTGAGTGGCGGCCAGCGGCAGCGCGTGGCGCTGGCGCGAGCCATCATTCGCGAGCCGAACGTGTTCCTGTTCGACGAACCGCTGTCCAACCTGGATGCCGAACTGCGCCAGGAAATGCGCGGCGAGTTGAAGCACCTGCAACAGCAACTTGGCACGACTGCAATCTACGTAACACACGATCAGGCTGAAGCGCTAGCCATGGCCGACCGCATTACGGTCATGCGCGACGCCGAGGTGCTGCAAGTGGGTTCGCCGATGGACATTTACGACCGGCCGGCGAACGCGTTCGTTGGGCACTTCGTGGGCAGCCCGGGAATGAGCCTGGTTTCAGGAACCTTGACGAGCACGAACGGCTGGGTTCGCGTGAACGGGAACGGCTTCTCGTGGGATGTCGCCGGTGACGCCGCCACGGCCGTGCTGCGCCGACCGCGGGTCGACAGGCCTGCAATCGCCGGCGCGCGCCCAGAGGCCATGGAGCTCTCATTCATGGAGGAAACGGGCTACGCGAAGGCCGAGATTTTTGCAGTTGAGCCGATGGGCAGCGAAGTCCTGGTGGACGTGCTGCTGGATGAGGACACGCGAATCAAGGCGCGGGCGGAAACGACGTTTGCCGGTCAGCCGGGCGAGGACATCTGGATACGACCGAAGCCCGACCGAATCCGGCTGTTCGACGGGGAAAGCCAGGAGGCCATCGAATAGCAGGGTCGGCGCGTCAGCGGCATTCGCTCAAAGGGAATCTGCGATGACGAAGCTGCGCACGGGCCTGGTTGGCTGCGGGAGCATGGGCGGCGGCGTGCATGCGCCCGGGCTGGCCAGTCATCCACGGATTGAGTTCAGCGCGATCGCGGACGTTACGCCGGCGAACCTGGAGCGGGTTGGCGACGAGCAGGGAATCCCAGCCGAGCGGCGGTTCGCCGACGCGGAGGATTTGGCGACGCTGCCGGATCTTGACCTCGTGGTGGTGGCGACACCGCCATGGCTACGCAAAGCGCCGGTGCTGGACGCGCTCAGCGCGGGCAAGCACGTGCTGGCGGAGAAGCCACTGGCGGCTGTTCCGCGAGACGCCTGGGAGATGGTTCGGGCGGCAGAGGGCGCCGAGCGCGTGCTGGCCATGATGCACAACTACCTGTTCTTTCCCGAGTTCGAGGCGGCGAAGGCGGCCATCGACGCGGGGACGATCGGCGAAGTTCAGACCATTAGCGCCAACCTGCTGTGCGTTCCGGATAACCCGGGCGCCGCAACGTTTCAGCCCGGCTGGCGGCGCGACCTGGGGCGCGCGGGCGGCGGAATCCTGATGGACATGCTGCATCCGCTGTACGTGATGAGCTGGCTGGCAGACGCGCCGGTGAGCGAAGTCTCGGCGATGATCCGCCGAACCGGTGAGGGCCCACTGCCGGTGGACGACCTGGCGATGTGCCATCTGCGACTGGGCGACGTGTATGCCAGCCTGAATCTGGGCTGGGGGCTGGGGCCCGGCGGGATTGGCGTGGGCGGCAGCGAGGGTCGTCTGTGGCTCCGCTACATAAACAACGGGACCACGCCATTCGACCGGTTCCACTCGGCGTTTTCTTCGGACGGGATGACGACGCAACCGCTGGAGGTGGAGGGCGTAATCGCCGACGCCGATTCCGCGCACTCGAGCGAGGACGAGCGACTGGCCTGGGCGTTTGACGGGTATAACATGCAGAACTCGTACCTGAACCTGGTCAGCGACATCGTCGAGGCCGTGGATTCGGGACGTCAGCCGCGGAGTGCCGGCGAGGACGGCGCCCGAGCCGTGGACACGGTGCTGGCGAGCTATGCCTCGGCGGCACGGCGCTGCCCGGTTGCCTTGCCGCTGGACCGCGGCGATCCGGTTTACCGCGAGGGCGTTACGGCCCTTGCCGCGGAGGCTGAAGCCGACTAGGCGCGCGGAGCGATTGTGTCCTGCCGGTCCTGGAGTAGTAGTGGCCGCAGGAAGTCGACACTCTTTTCCAGTCCTTCGAGACGGCCCATCCAGCGGTCTTCGTGCTCCATGCTCACCACGCCGTCGAACCCGGTCTTGCGGAGGGCGCTGAAAAACTGGCGCCACCAGAGTTCGCCGTGGCCGTAGCCGACGGTGCGGAAGGCCCAGGAGCGCTGGAAGGACTGGTCCCAGGGGCGAATCTCGAGCAGGCCGTTGAGCGCGGCCTCGTTGGGGTCGATCCCGGTGTCCTTGGCGTGGACGTGCCAGATGCAGCCGGCCAGGCCCTGGACCACGACAGTGGGTTCCATGCCCTGCGGCCAGAGGTGGCTGGGGTCGAGATTGGCGCCGAGCAGGTCGCCGGCGATGTCGCGTAGCTGCAGGAGGGAGCGAGGGTTGTAGGCGACCATGCCGTGGTGCATTTCGATGGCGATCTTCATTCCGTGGTCGGCGGCGAAGCGTCCGGCTTCGGTCCAGAACGGGGTGACTTCCTCGGCCCACTGCCGGAGGCCGCATTCCACGTACTCGGCGGGCCAGGTGGCCGTGACCCAATTCGGATAGGTGCCGCCGTCGGGCGCGCCGGGGCAGCCGCTCTGGGTGATGACGATGTTCAGCCCGAGGTCACTCGCCACCCGGACGGTGTCGTAGTAGACCTGCTGGCAGCGCCGGCGGCGTTCGGGATGCGGGTCGAGCAGGTTGCCGGAGCAGTTGAGCGCCGAGAGCGTCAGTCCACGCTCGGTGATTGCGCCCAGGAACTCCTCGCGGGCCGCCTGGCTCTGGACCAGTTGGTCGAGCTCACAGTGTGGAGCCGCCGAGAAATTGCCGGTGCCGATTTCGACGGCGTCAAGACCGAGGCTCGCGGCGTATTCGAGCGCCTCGGTGAATGACATGTCGTTGAGGATGTCCATGTAGAGGCCAAGTTTCATGGCTTATCTCCTCCGCTCGACCGGGTGTCGTGACGGTGACGGTCTGACGTCGGCTTGCAGCAAGCGCATCAGCGGGCTAGATGAGCGGGCGCTCGTTCTTGACAGCTTCGGCGTAGCGCTCGCGCGAGGCCTGCACGCCCGCGAGCGTGGATACCTCGGAAACGGGAACGTCCCACCAGGATTCGTAGGTGGGGACGCCGTCGTCGGCGCTGACATCCACGGCGATGAGCGTTGAGCTGTCAGCGTCGCGCGCATCTTCCAGGGCCTCCTGCAGGTCGTCCGCGGTGTCGGCGCGGATGACGTTCATGCCGAGGCCCTCGGCGTTGGCGGCCAGATCGAGAGGAATCGTGTCGCCGTCGAGCTGGCCCGACGATCCGTTCCGGTAGCGGTATTGCGTGCCCCAGCCATCCGCGCCGACGTCGGTGGAAAGCGCCCGGATGCTTCCCCAGCCGTGGTTATCAAGGAGCACCACGTTGATCTTGATGCCTTCCTGCAGGGCGGTGACGAGCTCCTGGGCCATCATCAGGTAGGAGCCGTCGCCGACCATGACGTAGACCTCGCGCTCGGGCGCGGCCATTTTTGCGCCGATGCCGCCGGCGATCTCGTAGCCCATGCAGGAGTAGCCGTACTCCAGGTGGAAGCCGCCCGGCTGCGCGGTGCGCCAGAGCTTGTGCAGGTCACCGGGCAGGCTGCCGGCGGCGCAGACCACAACGTCTTCAGGCCGGGCGAAGTCGTTGACGACGCCGATAACGTGGCCTTGCCGCAGCGGATTGGCATCCGTGGCGGCTCGCTGGCTGTTGGTCTCGGCGATCCATGCGGCTCGCCAAGCGTCGACCTGGGCGCTAAAGGCTGCCGGGACCCGAAATCCGGCGACGGCCTCGGCCAGTTCCTCCAGCACGACCCTGGCGTCGCCTTGTAGGGGCAGGGCGGCGTGCTTGTAGGCGTCGAGTTCGGCCACGTTGATGTTGATGAAGCGGACGTTGGGGTTCTGGAACTGGGTCTTGGAGGCGGTGGTGAAGTCGGTGTAGCGGGTGCCGATGCCGATGATCAGGTCGGCGTCGCTGGCCACCAGGTTGGCGGCCGTGCCGCCGGAGAACCCGACGGCGCCCAGGACCTGGGGATGGTCGTGCGGCAGGGCGCCCTTGCCGGCCTTGGTCTCGGAAACCGGGATACCGGTGGCTTCGACGAACGCCCGCAGGGTGGCCGACGCTTCGCTGTAGAGGACGCCGCCGCCGGCGATGATGAGCGGGCGCTGGCTGGCCCGGATCCAGGCGGCCGCTCGCTGGACCAAACCAGCGTCGGGGCGGGCGCGGGGGATGTCCCAGACACGGGGCTCAAAAAAGTTGTCGGGATAGTCGTAGGCCTCGGTCTGCACGTCCTGGGGCAGGCAGAGCGTGACGGCGCCGGTGGAGGCGGGTGAGGTGAGGACGCGCATCGTCTCCATCAGGGCCGGAACCAATTGGTCGGGCCGGTTGATGCGGTCCCAGTAGGTCGACACTGGCCGAAAGCAGTCGTTGACCGAGACGTCGTGGGACCAGGGGGCTTCCAGTTGCTGCAGGACCGGGGCGACCTTGCGGTTGGAAAAGATGTCGCCGGGCAGCAGCAAAACGGGCAGGCGGTTGATGGTGGCGGTGGCGGCGCCGGTGACCATGTTAGTGGCGCCGGGACCGATGGACGAGGTGCAGGCCAGGGCGCCCAGGCGGTTCTTCATCTTGGCGTAGCCGATAGCGCTGTGAACCATCGATTGCTCGTTGCGGGCCTGGTAGTAGCGAAAGTCCGGGTTCTCCTGCAGCGCCTCGCCCACGCCGGCCACGTTGCCGTGGCCAAAGATGGCGAAACAGCCAGCAAAGAAGGGCTGCTGCCGACCGTCGCGCGCCACGTGCTGGACCTTGAGGAACTCAACGAGCGCCTGCGCCATCGTCTTCTTCATGTGGAATGCCCCTTGGCTTTGGTTAGCAGTCGTCTGGCACGGTATCGACGCGTCGGGCCTTCAGTTGCCAGGTCACAGAATAGGTCGCAAGCAACTTTCGGTGAGGCCGCAGGGAATCATACGAGAATCGCCTGAGACCAACGTTTAACCCAGGAGGACCGCAATGGCCGCCGCTTCACAAGCCAACGAGCTATTGGGCCATCCCGCCGACGCGCGGCTGCTGATCGTCAATGCCGACGATTTCGGCATGTGCCACGGCCAAAACCTCGGCGCTATTCAGTCGATCACCCAGGGACTGGTCAGTTCGTGCTCGCTGATGGCGCCGACGCCATGGTTCCTGCACGCGACGGAGTTTCTGCGGACGCATCCCGAGGTTTCATTTGCCGTTCACCTGACGGTCGTGTCGGAGTATCGACACTATCGGTGGGGTCCGCTGGCGGCGCCGGCTGACGTGCAGTCGTTGATCGATGAATCCGGGTACTTCTTCGGCGACGACCGGTTCGGTCACATTCTGAAAGCGGCGGACATCGGCGAGCTGGATACGGAGTTTCGCGCGCAGATTGAGGCGGTGTTGGGGCAGGGGCTGAAGCCGACGCACCTGGACAGTCACTACGGGCCGCACGAGCAGCGACAGGACATCTTCGACCTGGTCGTGAGCCTGGCGCGCGAGTTCGGGCTGGCCGTCCGAGCGGGGTCGCCGGACCTGGTGCGGAGTCTGCTGGCGGAGGGCTTGCCGGCCGCCGAACACGGCGTGCTGGACTCCGGCCGGATTCCGCCGGAAGCGAAAGCCAAGGTGCTGGCGACCAAACTGCGCGAGCTGCCAGCGGGGCTGAGCGAGTGGGCGCTGCATCCCGGGATCGCGACAGATGAGCTGCGAGCGGTTATGGCCGATCCGAGGGTCCCAGGCGTGACGGGCACCCCGGACGGCCGGCAGTCGGACTTTGATTTCGCGGTGTCGGACGAGGCAGCGCGAATCGTGGAGGACGAAGGCATCCAGATCATTGAATACCGCGAGCTGCAGGAGATCTGGAAGGCGACGGGTTAGGCGAATCGAGCCTACGCGGCGGACTCAGCATCACGAATCCATAGCGATTAGGGTGTGCGCCGTCTGCAGGCGATCGGGCGCCGCGAGTGAGACCGTCTGACAAGCGCCAAAACACGGTGCTGTGCTATCGGAACGGCTGGTGGCTCGCTATCCTCGTATCCATGTCCAATCCAGGCACCTGGCTCGTCATAGGCGCGCTGGCGCTGGTGGAAATCGCCATCGTTACGACCGCGCTTCGCATGCGCGTTGGGACCACCGGGCCCCTCACCCTGGTCGGTCGACGGCCGGCCGAGATCGGTTGGACGTTGCTACCGGCGCTGTTGCTTGTCGCGCTCGTCTTGCTCTCCTTGCAGCCGCAGTAGACAACGCCGGTCAGTCTCCCGTGAACACATCACGTCCCGAGATCTGGTTGCGCCGCGCCGGAGTGTGGGCCGGCGCCGCGTCAATCCTGACCATTGGCCTGATCGGGTACGGGTCGTGGGTTCGCGTGTCGGGTTCCGGCCTGGGTTGCCCGGACTGGCCGCTCTGTGAGGGCGTGGTTGTCCCAGACCTGGAAGGCGCCACCGGCATTGAGTTTGGCCATCGCCTGTTTGCGGGCGTCACGATGCTTGCGGCTGTGGCGGCTTCGTGGTGCGCAGTCCTCGGGCGCACCGCCGACCGCCAGGCGACCAGGCTGATTGTCGGCGCGCTGGCGGCCATCCTGGTGCAGGCGGTGCTGGGCGGCATCACGGTGCTAACCCATCTGCACGGCATGGTCCGGCTGGCGCACCTGACGTTCTCCATGCTGACGCTGGCGCTGCTGACCGCGGGAGCGCTGCGAGCCCTGAACGTGCCGGGGGTGGAACTGCCGGGCGTGAAACGTACACGTGCGCTGCTGGTGGCGGCGGGATTGGTGATCCTGCTTGGCGGCACCATCGTGGGACGAAACGCGAGCGCGAGCTGCCCGACCCTGCCGTTTTGCGACGGCAGCGTGGGCGCCGAAGCCCTGGGGCTTCACATGCTGCACCGCATTGCCGCGTCGCTGATTGCAATCGACATCTTCGTCATGGCATGGCAGGTCTGGTCGCGCGGCGGAACGCGGACGGCGATTCTGTTGAGCCTCAGCGCTGTCGTCCTTGTGACGGCGCAGGGGGCCGTGGGCGTGCTCTCCAAATCCATCGGCTTGTATCCAGAGCTTCGCGTCCTGCACCTGACGCTGGCCGCGCTGTTGCTGTGGGTGCTGGTCATCAAGTTCAGCCTGGCGCTGAAGCACCGAAGCGGTTGATGCCAGCGCTGGTCCGACACCTGCTTCCGCTGGCGAAACCGCGAATCGTCCTCCTGGTCGTCTTCATCGCGGCGGCCGGCGCGTGGAAGGCCGCCGGCGGACAGCCCGATGCGGTGACGATGCTTGCGGTGATCCTGGCGGTGGCGGTGGCGGCCGCGGGATCCAACCTCGTCAACCAGGGGCTGGAAGCCGACATTGACGCGGTGATGCGCCGCACGCGCGGGCGCGCGGTGGCGTCCCGGCAAGTCAGCGCGCTCGCCGTCGTCGCGGTGGGTCTGGTCCTGGTTGCGGCGGCCGTCGCGGCGCTGGCGGTCACTGCCAATCTCCTGGCGGGGTTGCTCACTCTGGCCGCGGCCGCCACTTATGTGCTCGTCTACACCGTGGTCTTGAAACGGCGCTCCTGGAACAACATCGTGATCGGCGGTGCGGCCGGGGCCTTTCCGCCGCTGATCGGCGCGGCGGCCGTATCGGGCCAGGTTGATGCCCTGGGCCTATACATGTTCGCCTTCGTGTTCTTCTGGACGCCGCCGCACTTCTGGACGCTCTCGCTGCTGCTGCGCGAGGACTATGCCGCCGCAAAGGTCCCGATGCTGGGGGCCATCGCCAGCACGCGTGACACCGCGATTCAGATCAAGCTGTACATCCTGCTGCTGGCGGCCCTGACCTGGCTTCCGCTGGCGGCGAGCTACGGCGGGCTTACATTCGCGCTTGCGGGAACGCTGCTGACGGGGTACTGGCTGCGCGCCTCGTGGCCGCTGGAGGGCGGCGCGAGTTCCAGCCAGACGCTCGCGGCCTACAAGTTCTCGCTGCTGTACCTGGCGCTGACGTTCCTGATCCTGGCCGTTGAGCCGATGCTTCCCTGGTATACGTAGGAGTTGGATCTGCCGAGGCTCGGAGAAGATCCGACGGGCTAGCGGGCGCCCGGCAGGCGCCTGATCACCCCGACGATTGGAACGGCGACCAGGACGACGGCGGCGGCCACGAAGAAGGGCGGCCCCAGTGAGTCCTCGTAGAGCCCGGACAGGCGCCCGCTGCCGGCCGACCCGATGGCGACGCCCAGGGAATACACGGCATAGAAGATGCCGAACGCCCTGCCACGGCGCCCGGGGCCCGCGGCCTCGGTGACCAACGCGGTCGCCGCGGGGAACACCAGCCCATAGCCGAGGCCGAACACCGCCATTCCGGCCGCAATCGCGCCATAGCTTTCGGCAACGCCTAGCACGGCCAGGCCCCCAGCTACTCCGACCAGACCAACGAGCAGGGGGACGAAGCGACCGAATCGGTCGCTGGCGCCACCAACTGGACTGGCCATGACGAGGATGGCCACCAGCGCGAAGACGGCGAAGCTATAGCCGGAGCGAGCCGCGGACTCTCCCTGGCTTTCCAGAACGAGCGGCAGGTGCGCCACGAGCACACCGACGCCGACCGTGACGGCGAAGAGGGTGGCATTCGCCGAGAGCATGAGTCGCCCCATCGGCAGTGCCACCTCGCGTGCGTCGCCAGGCGCGCCGCTGCGGGAAGCCTTGGATGGCAGTTGGCGTGTGACGGCCGCAAAGGCAAGCAAGGTGACCGCGAGCACCACGGCATCGAGGAAAAAGACCGAATCGGCGCCCCAGGCGTCCCGGAGGACTCCCGCGGCCGGCGGGCCGATCATGGCCGGTATGGCAATCATGGCGCCGGCGAGGCCCATGGCACGGCCGCGCTGATCCGACGCCACCCAGTCGCCGATGATGGAGAAGGCACCCGGCGTGAGCGCGGCCGCCCCGAGGCCGTGGATCGCGCGCGCGACCAGGAGTTGTTCCGGCGACTGCACGAACGCGTAGCTGAGGACCGCGAGCGCCGTGGTGGCCAGACCAAGAATGATGGGGCCGCGACGACCCCACCGGTCAAGGACGAACCCGGCGCCCAGGTTGCCGAAGAGGTTCGTGATGGAGTAGGCGGCCACGACGATGCCGACAAGCGCCGCGGAGGCCCCGAGGTTTCGAGCATGCGGCGCCATGGTCGGAAACTGCACGAAGAGATCGAAGAACGCCGCGAAGACGACCAGCCGCGCGGCCCAGATTGAGTGACGCGTTACGCCGTTCGAGGGAGTCGCTCCTGTCGCCGCGGAAAGTCCAGATGCTATGACAAAAGACGGCTGGCCAGCACCTCCAGAGCGCCAGGGTGAGGTCGAACGACGTGATTCAGCTGGCGCTCAGTACCCTGAACCTAACCCGGCTCAATGAGACCTGGCGCGATGGATCTGTCGGCCGTTTCGCACGAGCCGCCTGGCTACACCTGCCCGTTCTGCGCGATTGCGGGTGGAGCGGAGCCGGAGTTTACGGCGTGGCACGAGGATCGGGTGTTTGTGCAGATTGCGAAGCACTGGGATCCGGGCGGGCCGGGGCGGGCGCTGGTGATCCCGACGATTCACTACGAGAACATCTACGCGCTGCCCGACGATGTGGCTGGCGAAGTCGCCCGAATGGTGCGGCTGGTCGCCACAGCCATGCGGCGCGGATATCCCTGTGATGGTGTGGCCATCCGCCAGAACAATGAGCCGGCCGGAGGACAGGACGTGTGGCACCTGCACACGCATGTGGTGCCGAGGCACAACGACAGGCCGAATCCGGAATACCGGCATGAGCTGGCGGAGAGCGCAGAGCGCGCGCGTTACGCGACTCTCCTGCGACGGAGCCTGGAAGCGGTCGTCTAGAGGCCCGGCCTGGCGCGGGCTGGGCAGCCGCAGAGGTGCCGGGCCGCTCGGCCGGCTAGAGGATCTGGTCCAGGAACAGCTTGGTTCGATCTTCCTGGGGGTTGTTGAAGATCTGGTCGGGAGGGCCGAGCTCGACGAGGGCGCCCTCGTCGAAGAAGGCCATGCGGTCGGCGACCTCGCGGGCGAAGCCCATCTCGTGGGTGACGCAGAGCATGGTCATGCCGGTGGCGGCCAGCTCGCGCATGGCGTCCAGGACTTCCTTGATCATCTCGGGGTCGAGCGCCGAGGTTGGCTCGTCGAAGAGCATGATTTGCGGCTGCATGGCGAGGGCGCGGGCGATGGCGACGCGCTGCTGCTGACCGCCGGAGAGTTCGGCGGGGTACTTCTGCGCCTGCTCCGGAATGCCGACCCGTTCCAGGAGCCGCATAGCCAGCGCTTCCGCGTCGCTCCGGGGCAGATGCCGGACGCGCTGCGGCGCCAGGGTGATGTTGCCGAGCACGGTGATGTGGGGGAAGAGGTTGAACTGCTGGAACACCATGCCGACCTCGCGGCGGATGGCGTCCAGGTTGCGGACGTCGTTGGTCATCTCGATGCCGTCGATGACGATGCGACCTTGCTGATGCTCTTCCAGGCGGTTGATCATGCGGATGAAGGTGGATTTCCCGGAGCCTGAGGGCCCGAAAATGACGACTACTTCGCCGCGTTTGACGCGCATGCTGACGTCGCGCACGGCGCAGAAGTCGCCGAACCACTTATGAACGTTTTCGCAGACGACGATGTCGTCCCGCTCTTCAAGCGGACGGGCGAGGATTTCCGCCTTGTCCGCGGGGATATCGACGGCCGCTTGAACTCCGTTGGATTCCGCCATGGCTGATCTCCTCCGCGGTTCGGGTTAGCGCCGACCGACGCCGAGGGCGCCCTCGATGCGCCGGCTGATGAACGACATGCTGAAGCAGAAGACCCAGAAGACCAGGGCGATGAACAGGTAGACCTCGCGTCCGTTGTCGATGAACTCCTGGTTGCCCTGCACGCTGACGCGGCCCATCTCCACCAGGTCCAGCATGCCGATGAAGTAGACGAGACTGGTGTCTTTGAAGAGGCTGATGAACTGGCCGACGATGGCGGGGATGATGTTGCGGAGGCCCTGCGGCAGCGTGATGAGCAGGGTGGTCTGCCAGCCGCGGAGGCCGAGCGCCTGGGCCGCCTCGGTCTGACCCGTCTGCACAGCCGCCATGCCGCCGCGCACGTTTTCCGCCATATAGGCCGACGAGAAGATTGTGATGGTGATGCCCGCCAGGTAGACGCGGTCGATGTTCAGTTCTTCGGGAAACGTGAGCGGCAGGATGTGGCGGGACATGAAGAGCAGGGTGATGAGGGGTACGCCGCGAATCACTTCGATGAAGATCACGCAGGCGACCTTGAGAATCGGCAGGCTGCTGCGACGCCCCAGCGCCAGTCCGATGCCAATGGGCAGCGAACAGACGATGCCGAAGAAGGCCAGCAGCAGGTTGATCATGAGACCACCGAGGTCCTGCGGATTGACCGGATCGAGGCCCGGCACGCCGGCGATTCCCAGGATGAGGATCATGATGAGCACCAGGGCAACGAAGGCCGCGATGACCATGCGCCTGGGCGTTGAGAAGATCGCGACGCGCTCGAGCGCGGGAGGCAGCGCACCGCCAGCCATCGCTTCCAGGCGACCTGAATGGGCTTCCGCCGGGCGAGGAGTCAGGACGTAGCCGAGTCCGATGAACGGCAGATTGAGCAGCAGGAGGGCTCGGTGTTCCGGTGCCATTTCATGCGGGAACACGCCCACGAACAGCATGACCGCGCCAAAAGCAAAGGCGAAACGGCGCGCCGGTCCAGGCCAGGCTCGCCAGGACATGCCGAGCAGCACGCTGATCAGCAGAAGGCATACGCACAACCGCCAATAGCCCTCGTAGGGATAGAGACCCACGATGTAGAGGGGTGCGCGGCTGATGATGACCGTCCAGTCGGCCTCCACCAGGACCCAACTGCCCAGATTGACGAGAAACCAGGCCAACACGACCGCCACGACAACCGTGACCACGCTGTTACCCCAGGAGCCGAAGAGGTTCTGCCGCAGCCAGCCCTGGAGACCGACGGTCGTGGCCGGCGGAAGCGGTGCGGGGGCGGCGCGGGCGGTCATCTCAAAGCCCTTAGACGGCCTTGAACCGGATCATGCGGTTGTAGAGGTTGCCGATAAGGGAGTAGAGCAGGCTCATGGAGAGATAGCTGACCATCACGATCATGAAGAGCGAGATGGCGGGGGCGATCTGCGTCATGGTGTTGGCGACGCTGACCAGGTCCGGGTAGCCGATGGCGGCGGCCAGGCTGGAGTTCTTGGTGAGGTTGAGGAACTGGCTGATGAGCGGCGGGATGATGACGCGCAGGGCCTGGGGGAACGTGACGTGCCGAAGCGTGAGCATTCCGGAGAGTCCAACCGAACGGGCAGCCTCGGTCTGGCCCTTGCCGACGGACTGAATGCCGGCGCGGACGATTTCGGCGATGAAGGCGGAGGTGTAGATCACCAGCCCGACCAGCAGCGCCATGAAGCTGCCGCTGAGTTGGGCGCCGCCCTGCAGCCGTCCGAAGCGCCCCTCGATTTGCGGGATATCGATCGCCAGCGGCCCGAAGATCAGCAAGGCCACGAGGCTGAGTCCGAGGGCGATCACGAGAGCCGCGAGCAGCGGATAGCTCTGCTGGCCGGTCTCGGTTTCGCGCCGACTCAGCCACCTGAAGGCATAGACGGCCAGCGCAACGCCAATCGCGGTGATGAGCGCCCACGGCCAGAATCCGGCCTGGGCCTCAAACCAGGGCAGGTAAAGGCCGCTGTTGTTGATGAAGATCGCGTCGCCGATGACGTAACCCTCAACGACCTTGGGCAGCGTGAGCACGATGGTCAGCCAGAAGAGCAGTTGCACGATCAGGGGGATGTTGCGAAAGACCTCGATGTAGACGAGGGCTATTCGACTGAGCAGCCAGTTGGGCGACAGGCGGGCCACGCCGACGAGGATGCCGATCGCGGTAGCCAGGATGACACCGAGCACCGAGGCCCTGACAGTGTTCAATCCGGCAACGATCAATCCGTACAGATAGGAGTCGGACGGGTCATAGGGAATGACGGCTTCGCCGATGGGGATTTGGGCGGCCCGCTGTAAGAAGGTGAAGCCGAATGGGATGTCACGCGCCTCGATCTCGCGAGCGACATTGAGTAGAAACAGGGCAATCGTGGAAAGCACCACGACTGCGGAAACAATCTGCACAGCCCAGCGCAAGGCAACAACGTTGCGCCAGATGGGGACGCCCTGAACGTAGGGCAGTCGCGTCACAGCGGTGTGCAGTCACCTTCAGCGGCGTCGGTTCGCGCCAGCGTACAAGAAACGCCCTTAAATGTTTCGGGGGGACGCTTTCACGTCCCCCCGAAACCGCGGCGAGCACGCTCGCCGGTTGCCGCGATTAGCGCAGCGGCGGTGCGTAGATCTGGCCACCCTTCGGGCAGTCCGTGCACGGGGCGTTGGCCCAGAGCGCGTTGCGACCACCCTCGCGCGGCAGGTCAATGCCGCCCGGACCCAGGTTGCGGTCGTAGATCTCGCCGTAGTTGCCCACGGACCTGATCACGTCCTGCATGAAGGTCTCGCTCAACCCGAGGTCCTCCTGACCGAAGCTGCCCTCGGTTCCGAGCAGGCGCTTGGCCTTGACGTTGTCACCAGCGGCCACTTGCGCGTAGTTCGCGCTGGTGATTCCGTAGGCCTCGGCGTAGATCAGACCGGCAATAACGGTCTTGACGATGTCGAACCACTGCTCGTCACCGTGCGGAACGACCGGGCCCAGCGGCTCCTCGGAGATAGTCTCCGGGAGGATCACGTGGTCCTGCGGATTCGACAGGCCGCTGCGGAGCGCGGCCAACTGCGAGCGGTCATTGGTAAAGACGTCGCACTGGCCTTCCTGGTACGCCCCAAGCACAACGTCCGTGTCTTCGAACACCTGCGGGTTGTACTCCAGGTTGTTCTGACGGAAGAAGTCGGCCATGTTCAGCTCGGTAGTCGTACCGGCGGTCACGCAGACCGAGGCGCCGCCAAGGTCGTAGGCCGAGTCAACGCCCAGCGACCTGGGAACCATGAAGCCCTGACCGTCGTAGAAGGTGGTGTGGACGTAGTTGCCCCACTGCGCGTCACGGGAGGTTGTCCACGTGACGGTGCGGACCAGGAGGTCTACGTCGCCGGACTGGATGGTGGGACCACGCTCGGCCGCGGTAATGAACTCGACCTCGATGGCCTCGGGGTTACCCAAGACGGCGGTCGCGACGGCGCGGCACAGATCGATGTCAAAGCCGACGTTGCGGCCGGCTGCGTCCAGTGCTCCGTAGCCCGGCACGTCGTTACGGCTGGCACAGATGAGGTGGCCGCGCTCCTTAACGGTCTCGAGGCGGCTGACGACTTCAACCTCTTCTTCTCCACAGGCCGCGATTGCGGCGATTGCTAGGGCCAGGGCTACTACGATCAGCCCCAGCCGCAGAAGTGCTCTATACCGCCCCATACACATTCCTCCCACTCAGCCGTGCGGCTGACACCGGCACACGATTGGCGAGTGTGCCCGAAGCTGGTGCCAGGGGCAATCTTTTCGGACCCGATCAGGTTTGGCGCCTGCCTGGTCGCAGCCGCCACGTGCAGGCGGGAGCGCGGAAGGTCAGCCGTCGATCACGGCGGCCAGCGCGCCCTTGTCGACCATGCTGTCCCAGTGACCGCGGAAGGTGGCATTCCATTCCGACGTGCCCGCGTGCAGCATCATCTCTTCAAAGTGGTGGGGAAACACCACGACGCCGTCGCAGCCGGCACGCAAAGCCACGTCGGCGGCGATCCAGTTGCGGATGATGCCGCCCAGCACGTAGGGCTGGTTGGCGCGACCGCGGACCACCTGCACGATGTCGCTCACGATCGCGCGGGCATCGGCGCCGGAGTCGATCAGCGGGCCGACAAATGGGGCGATGTAGGTGGCGCCGACTTGCACCGCCGCCACCGCCTGGCTGGCCGAGAACAGGGTGGTCACCATGGACTCGCGGCCTTTGGCTTTCATGCGGACGATGGCGCGAAAGCCCTTGGAGGTGCTGGGAATCTTCATCACCACGCGCTCGGACAGCGCCTGAAACGGCGCGGATGCGTTGACGATGTCCTCGGTGGTGTCGCCGTCCACCTCCACCACCACCGGGCCGTCGTTGTCGAGTTCGAGATAGCGATCGATCACGCCCAGCATGGGGCCGTAGGTGTCGACCAGGCCATCCAGGACCAGCGTGTTGGTCACGATTCCCACGGGGTTGAATTCGAGATAGTCCTTGATGACCTCGGGATCGCCCTGAAACCAGATGCCCGCCTGTCCCGGATAGCCCTGCACCATTGGATTGACCTCCGCGCATCAGCCACGCCGCATCCTACGCCGAAAGGTCCAGGGCGCGCGGCAAGAGCAGCCCGGGCGGAAGGGTTCTGGTGGCGTCCCGGGCTGGAGGCCGGACGAGGCCTAGCCCCTGGCGGCCACGTCGTCGGGGTGTCCGCTGAAGTCGGGGCCGGTGTAGCCCTCGAGTGTCTCCCGCGGCAGGTAGTTGCCGTAGCCGTGATAGACCCCGCGTGGCTGCGCGCACCAACGCACGGCGTTGGCAATGACGTGCTGGACTTCGGCCTGGTGGTAGATGGGCAGGGTTTCGTGGCCGGGCCGGAAGTAGAAGATCTTGCCGTTGCCGCGGCGGAAGGTGCAGCCGCTGCGGAAGACCTCGCCGCCCTGGAACCAGCTGACGAAGACCAGCTCGTCGGGCGGCGGGATGTCGAAGTGCTCGCCGTACATCTCGCACTGCGGGATTTCGAAATACTCGCCCAGTCCGGCCGCGATGGGGTGCGACGGGTCAACGACCCAGATGCGCTCGCGCTCGTCGGCCTCGCGCCACTTGAGCCAGCAACTGGTGCCCATGAGGGACGAAAAGATCTTTGACAGGTGCCCGGAGTGCAGCACCACCAGGCCCATACCCTCCCAGACACGCTTGCGAAGGCGCTCGACGATGATGTCATCCACCTCGCCGTGGGCCGTGTGACCCCACCAGGTGAGGACGTCGGTGGCGGCCAGCACGTCGTCCGTGAGGCCGTGTTCGGGCTCGTCCAGCGTGGCCGTGCGGACCTCCAGGTCGTCGTGCTGCGCCAGGGGCCCCGCGATGGCACCGTGGATGCCATCGGGATAGATCGCGGCGATCTCGGGGTTGCGTTTCTCGTGCCGGAATTCGTTCCAGACGGTTATGCGGATGGGGTCTGCCATAGAAGGCGCTCCCGAAGTGCTCGGTGAAGGCTGTGCTGCTCGCATCCTACGCGCCACGCAACTCTTGCGCGTGCCAGGGCGCACACCGCGGTTCGTGCGTTTGGTCCGCCGAAGGCGCACAATCGGGGCCGTACGCGATGTGGATCTCCCGCGCATGGCTGACTTTGCAGGTTCGAGCGACGCATCCGTAGACCAGGCCGCTCTGGACACTCTGGCCGAACTGGCGACACCCACCGTCACGGCGGCCCTGGGCAAGCTGGGGTTCGACTTTGCGTATGCCACGGGAGTCAATCCGCTTGCACCACCGGAGGGCGGGCGCATGGTGGGGCGGGCACGAACCGTGCGGTTTATCCAGAAGCGCGAGGACCTGGTGAAGGCGCAGTACGCGGACCTCGAGCGTTCGCCGCACCGCAGCGCCCTGGAGTCGGTCGAGCCGGGCGAAGTCATGGTGATCGACGCGCGCGGATGCCTGGAAGCCGCCGTGGTGGGCGATATCTTCACGCGCCGGGTGCAGGCGCGCGGTGGCCTCGGCATCGTGATTGACGGCGTCTGCCGCGACATTACGGCGATACGCGAAGTCGGGTTGCCGCTCTACGCCCGCGGCGTGCACGGGCAGGGCATCGACCGGCGCCTGATGTCGGTGGGCAGCCAGGAGCCGGTGCAGATTGCGGAAGTGGCCGTGATGCCGGGTGACATCGTGCTGGGGGACGGGGACGGCGTGGTGGTGATTCCGCCGTATGCGGTGGAGGAAGTAATCGCGGAGGCCTCGACGCACGAGGAGTTGGAAGTCTGGATTCGGGAAGAGATCAGCGCGGGACGCGGCAGCCTGCATACGCACTATCCGCCTAACGCCGAGGTGCTGGCGGAGTTCGAGGCATGGCAGCGGGCGCAGGGTCGCGACCCGCTCGGACGCGAGTTCCGGCTCTAGGAAGGCGCCGACCGACATGCGCATTACCGACATCGAGACCTTCGTCTGCAGCTACGCCTTTCCCGAAGCCGACCGCTGGTACGCCGGTGGTCGCGGCCAGCGCGAGCCGTTGGCCGTGCACTTCAACGCCATCGTGCTGCGGGTGCACACCGACGAGGGCATCAGCGGCCTGGGCGAAGTCATGCCCTGGTCCGACATCGATTCGCGGATTCGCGCCGTACACGACGTGGTGCGTCCGCGGCTGGTGGGGCGGAGTCCATTCGACTCGGACAAGCTGACGGTCTTTGGCGCGGACCTGGACGTGAACCTGGCGCTGGCCGCGGCCAACGTGGCGTGCTGGGACATCGTGGGCAAGGCCACCGAGACGCCGGTCTACCGGCTGCTGGATTCCGAAGGACTGGCCGAGCCGCGCCTGCGCTGCTATGCCAGCGGCGGGGTGGGCTGGGCGTGGTTCGACCGGCCCGAGCAGTTGATCGAGGAAGCGTTGGAGCACCAGGCGAATGGCTATACGGCGATGAAGCTGCGGATTGGGACCTCGTGGGCGCGGTCGGGCGTGACGGCAGTGCGGTTCCTGGAGTTGTTGGGGCGCCTGCGGGACGCGGTGGGTCCCGACTTCGAGTTGATGCTGGACGCCAACATGCGATTCAGTCCGGACGAGGCGGACCAGGTTCTCGAACTCGCCCGCGGACTCCGCGACCTGAACTTCCGCTGGTTCGAGGACCCGATCATGCGCGCGGAGGACGACGCCTCGTACCGCGGGATTACGGCGGAGGCCACGGACGCGGACAGCGTCACGGTCTACCGGCGACTACGGGAAGCGTCCGGCATGCCGATTTCCGGGGGCGAGACGACGTTTGACCCGCGGGTGGTGCGTCGACTGATCGACAGCGACGCGCTGGACATCGTGAACCTGGACGTCACCTGGGTCGGGTTGGACCAGGCGCGGCGCTTTGCCCGCTGGCTGGAGGCGCGCGGGAAGCTGTGCATCCCCCACAGCTGGACGACGGCCATCTCCTTCGCCGCCACCGCCCACTTCGTCGCCGCCATCCCCAACCGCTACACCCTGGAGCACCAGCTGATCAAGAACCGGCTGATGGACAACCTGGTGGTCGATCCGGTGTTGCCGGTGGATGGCTACGTGACGGTGCCGGAGCGGCCGGGGTTGGGGATTGAGCTGGATGAGGCGGCGGTGGACGGGAAGTTTCAGCGGATCGAGGGGGACATTTTGACGAATCTGTGATGAATATCCGTAGCCTTCGAACAATCTCTAGCCGTTTAGGCAGCGCACAGCTCAAGTTCCACGAAACCAATGCAGCCAGAGGCTATTCGTCGGACTCGCCTGCTTCATCCATGTCAATGGTCGCATCGGCGGCATTCAGCGCAAGTGCGCGAGGTTTCAAAACCTCGTGAAATCTCTTTAGACGCTCATATATCCACTCCTTGGCTTCCTCGCGCTGAGATTGATTGCGAAAGTCTAGATCGTTCTTGACCTGGACTCGAGCGCCCTTTCTATTTGGAAGACTATGCCAGATCAGGTCTTCACCGATTTCTTGTTCAATGGTCCTACTGTCGCTCTTGAGCAATGAGAACCAAGCCTTCGCATCATCGCCATCTAGTGCCAATTCGACCCGCACAAACGGAGATGGAGGGAGAGTTGAGATTGTGCACGCGAAAGTCATCCAAGTCCTGCCAAGCGAACTGTACAGCGAATGTCGAGGTCCTGGGCTCTGACATCGGATGTCATCGCCACGCGACCTTACGAACTCGTCAAACTCAATCCAGAATTCAAGCTGCTGGCGCTGTGTTTCAGAAATCTCACGGCCTTGGCTTGTCGCGACTCGTATCGTCCTAGTCCAGTCATTCGGCTGAGCGACGACGTTGAACTTCGGCGCGATCGGCGAATCGCCGATACGCCAGAGCTCGATCTCCAGCCCAAAAAAGTTGACGCTTTGATCTGTTTTCTCGTTTAGCCAGTCCAGCGCCGACCGGTGTTCGTCTGTGAAGGGTGCCGCAATCCAAACCACCGTCACCGCATCAAGCCCCGCTGCATACGTCAGCAACTGACCAAGGTGATTGTGATTCGTCCGCTCGAGCTGATTCTCGATGAGGACCAGCGCGCCTTCTGAGGAGCCGCTGGCAGTATCTCGGCAAACGATGTCGGCGCGATACGGGCCAACACTCGCCTCTGTCGATTCGACATCCAACTCGAGACCGAGCGTTTCACCAAGCAGCGTGATGTTGTCAGGCTGGGCCAGCCACGGCGTAAAATTCTCTGCCTCGCTTTGCCAGACCTGCCTCAGATCGACCGGCTTCAAACGAGCAAGATCCGTCGCAGCCACTCAAGACCTCCAAACGCGCAAAGCAATCACAGTGAGACCCAGGCCGCACCGTTCTGGGAGGATTCGACGGCGCGGTAGATGAATTGCATGCCGCGGAGGCCGTCGTAGGCGGTGGGGAAGTCGTAGTCCGCTGTTGGCATGGGGTCGCCGTCGAGGTGGCGGCGGATGGCGGCCAGGGCGCCGACGTAGATCTGGGCGAAGGCTTCCAGGTAGCCCTCGGGATGGCCGGGCGGGATGCGGCCGGCGGCGGAGGCGTGCTCGTCCAGGTAGCCCTGGGCGCGGCTGAATGTCTGGCGCGGTTCGCCGAGCCGCCAGACGTCCAGGTAATTCGGGTTTTCCTGGCCCCAGCGAATGGCGCCGTGTTCGGCGTAGACGCGCAGGGTGATGCCGTTTTCCTCGCCGGTGGCGATCTGGCTGGCGGTCAAGAGGCCCTTGCCGCCGCCTTCCAGGCGCAGCAGGGCGTTGACGTCCTCGTCCAGGGTGCGGTCGGGCAGGAAGGTGCTGAGGTCCACGCACATTTCGCTGACGCGTTCGCCGGTGACGTACTCAAGCAGGTTGAAGGCGTGGGTGCCGATGTCGCCGATGGTGGCGCCGATGCCGGACCGCGCAGGGTCGAGCCGCCACTCGGCCTGGCGCATGCCGAGTTTTTCGTGCGGCGTGGCGAGGAAGTCCTGCAGGTACTCGACGATGACCTTGCGTACCTTGCCCATCTGACCGGAACGGAATAGCGCGCGCGCCTGCCGGACCATCGGGTGGCCGGTGTAGTTGTGGGTAAGGGCGAAGACCAGGCCGGACTCCTCGACGATCTTTACGAGCTGCTCGGACTGCTCCAGCGTGTAGGTCATCGGCTTGTCGCAGACGACGTGGATGCCGGCCTCCAGGAACGCGCGGCAGATGTCGAAGTGGGAGACGTTGGGCGTGACGATGCTGACGAAGTCGATGCGCTCGTCGGCCGGCAGGGCCGCCTCGGCGGCGGCCATCTCCTGGTACGAGTCGTAGACCCGGCCCGCGTCCAGGTAGAGCTCGGCGCCCGTTTCCCGGTTGAGGTCGGGGTCGCGCGAGAACACGCCGGCGACCATTTCGGCCTGCTGCTCCATGGCAACGACCATGCGGTGAACCGGACCGATGAAGGAACCGGGGCCACCGCCGACCATGCCCATTCGCAGCTTTCGGTTCCACGAGTCCATTGCGAGATTCCTTTCGATCAGGCCCTGGCGGCTAGTCCAGGCCCAGCAATCGGCGGTTGGCGTCGGCGTCCATCTCGCCGCCGGCAAAGTCGTCAAAGGCCACGTCGGCGGCGTCGATCAGGTGCTGCGCGATGAAGGGCGCTCCTTCGGCGGCGCCCTGCTCAGGGCTCTTGATGCAGCACTCCCACTCCAGCACCGCCCAGCTGCGATAGCCGGCCTCGGTGAGCAGGGTGAAGACCTGCGTGAAGTCCACCTGGCCGTCGCCCAATGAACGGAAGCGACCGGCGCGACCGGTCCAGCCCTGGTAGCCGCCATAGGCGCCCACGCGGCCGTCGGGCCGGAATTCGGCGTCCTTGACGTGGAAGGCGGTGATGCGGTCGGCGTAGCGGCGGATGAAGTCCAGGTAGTCCAGCTGCTGGAGGACGAAGTGGCTGGGGTCGTAGTTGATGCAGGCGGCCTCGTGGTTGTCGGCGGCATCCAGGAACATCTCGAAGGTGGCTCCGTCGTAGAGGTCCGATCCGGGATGCAGCTCGTAGGCGATGGTGACGCCGTGATCGCTGGCCATGTCGAGGATCGGGCGCCAGCGGCGGGCCAGCTCCTCGAAGGCGGTCTCAATCACGCCGGGGGGACGCTGGGGCCACGGGTAGATCATGTGCCAGGCGAAGCCGCCGGACATCACGGGCAGGGCGTTAACGCCCAGGTTGGCCGAGGCCTTGATCGACTTGCCGAGCTGATCCGTGGCCCACTCCGTGACTTCCGAGCCAGAGAGGCCGGGCGGGTGGAAGACCGAGAACCCGTCGGCATAGGCCGGGTGCATGGCCAGCACCTGGCCCTGCAGGTGCGACGCGAGCTCAGTGACCTCAAGCCCCAGGTCGGCCAATCCGCCCAGGTAGTCGTCGGCGTACACCTGTGACTCGGCCACCCTGTCCAGATCGATCACGCGCGGATCCCAGGTGGGGATCTGCACGCCCTTGTAGCCAAGGCCGGCTACCCAGCGACCGATGTTCTCCAGGTTGTCGTAGGGCGGCTCGTCGCGCAGAAACTGCGCCAGCAGGATGGCAGGGCCCTTCATCGACGCCATGCGGGCCTCCTTCGGCTCGAGTCCCGCGTCGTCACGCCGCGGTTCGCGTGGGCGGGACGCTCTGCGGAATGGGGTGGCCGCAGTGTGAACAACCCCGGCGTCGGCTTCAAGTGAAGCGCGGTCGTAGAATTGATTGACCTGCCCTTGCCTTCCCGCAAGAGGCCACCGGAAAGCCGCCGCTACGGCCGAGCAGAGAGCCTCCGAGTCCCATGAAATATCGGAGGATCCCGAGAAGACCGTCTACGCCCTCCACGGTCAGGAACTCGCGAGCCGCAGCCGTCGCCTGGGGGCGCTGGCAATCGACGTCGCGATCATCGGTCTGATTGTCTTGATGCTGTTCGTCGGAGCGGTCGTGGGGGAAGACCGGCAGATGCCGCCGGAGTCGGCCGGCCTGCTCACCGTCGCTTTTCTGGTCTTCTATCACATCCTTGCGTGGACCGCGTTCAGCGCAACGCCGGGCAAGATGATGCTGAAGTTGCAGATCGTCGATCGCAACGGCTGGCGAATCGGGATTGTGCAGTCCATTGGTCGTCTTTTTGGCTACGGGTTATCCACGCTGTTCGTCGGTCTTGGATTCGTCTGGATCTTCGTCAGTCGCTTCGGTCGTGGTTGGCATGACCATATTGCCGGCACGTACGTCGTCTACCTGGGTCCCGAGAAGACTCGATCCCGCGACATGGCGGGCGACCTTTATCAAGACCTTATGGGTGGACCACCCCGGAAGCGCGACTTCTCAGATCCGGCCCCGGTCAGGACTGGTGACGGAACGTCGGTAGCCGGTGGTCGGGAACCTGCGAAACGTCACGTTCGAGTTATAGAAGTGGACGATGCCAGGCAGGCCAGCGCAGATCGACCGGTCATTGGCGATTATCCGGCTGCCGAATTCGGACGACGATCGATTGCCTTTGGACTTGACGCATTCGCATCGCTGGTCGCATCGCTCGCGGCGCTGTTCGTCCTGTCCATTTGGATTCCGCAAACGCCGGATGGACTCGTCGGTGAAGACACCGCCAGACAGGACGCCATCAGGCTTTCCGTAATCCTCGCCCTGGTCTTTGGTTATCTCGTTTATCCCGTGATTTCGAACTGGATGTTTAAGTCCACGGTGGGCAAGCGAATCATGCATTTGCAAGTCGTCGATGTCGCCGGCCAAAACGTGGGTCTGTCACGGCTGCTCACCAGGCACCTCTGTTACCTCGTATCCGCCCCGCTATTGCTGATGGGTTTCATATCAGTGTTGTTCGACGACTCTTCCCAGGGCTGGCACGACAAGCTTGCCGGCACGTACGTCACCTACACCGGCGCCGGCCGCGTCAGCGACCAGGGCAAGGCGCGGCGCCCGCGAACCACGGGCAAGGGGCGGCGCCGAGACGATTGGCCTACTGAGTAGCCGCGGTCCCGAGTGCGGACATCGGCGGCCACGGCCTGGCGAGCAGCACTTGGCTGCGGCTCGACAGGCGTTTCGACTTCGTGAATTCCGGCCGGGATCGGGCGCCGGGTTCGAGCCGACACCGGGCGCGGCCGTCCGGGGCGCCGGGCGGTATAATTCGATCCCGCCGTAGCGGCGCGCACCCTGACCGGAGGCGACCCGTGGCTACGCAAGCAGACCGGCCGTCAGCAGAATCGGGAGGCGGCGAAGCCGGCGCGACCAACGAGCCATTGATCGGTGGCTATCCCCTGGCTCGAATCCGAACCCGCTTTGACGCGAATCTGCTCGATCTCTGCGTGCTGCTTCTCGTGATGATGCTGGCCAGTCTGGCGTTCAGCCTCGATCACTCGCGCCTCCTGGAATCCGAATTCGCCATCTACATCGTTCCCTACTACCTCTACTACGCCATCATCTACTTCGCCGTGTTCTGGTGGGTGTGG
>JAPOWQ010000027.1 GCA_026707585.1 Chloroflexota bacterium
CGCGGGCTCTGGGCGCTGCCGGAGCCGTCGCCGGGCGACCTGTTCCTGGACCTGGAAGGCGACCCCTTTTACGGCTCGGATGAGGTCGATGGCATCGACTACCTGTTTGGCGCCATCGAGCCCGGCCTGCCCGACGCCGCGGGCGAGCCCACGTTTCACGCCTTCTGGTCGATCGAGGACGGAACGGTATCGACGGCGGCCGAGCGCCAGGCGTTCGAGGACTGCATCGACCTCATCATGGACCGCTGGACCACGTACCCAGGCATGCACGTCTACCACTACGCCCCCTACGAAACGGGCGCCATGAAGCGGCTGGCCGGGCGCTACGCCACGCGCGAGTCCGAGGTGGATCAGCTGCTACGCGGGCAGGTGTTCGTGGATCTCTACCGGGTGGTGCGGCAGGGCATCCGCGCCTCGGTGGAGAGCTATTCCATCAAGCGGCTGGAGCCGCTCTACGGCTTCAAGCGGGAGATCGACCTGCGCGACGCGGGCGAGAGCATCGTCGAGTTCGAGCACTGGCTGGAGCCCGGACCGGACACCGACCGGGACGCGCTGCTGGAGCAGATCAAGGCCTACAACCGCGACGACTGCGTCTCCACCCGGTACCTGCGCGAATGGCTGGAGACGCAACGGGCGGCGCTGGTGAGCGAGTTGGGCGCCGAATCGCTGCCGCGGCCAACGGTCATCGAACCCGAGGAAACGGAAGACTCGGAAGAGCAGCAAGAAATCAAGGAGCTTGTAGACCGGCTGACCGACGACCTGGAGAAGGACCTGACCGACGGCACGTCGCTCGAGAATCCGGCCCAGCGCGGGCGCTGGCTGCTGGCGCAACTCGTCGACTGGCACCGCCGCGAGCACAAGGCCGTGTGGTGGCGCTACTTCCACCTGAAGGACGAGCTGACTGAGGACGAGCGCGCCGAAGAGACGGACGTCCTGGGGCGGCTCACGTTCGTTGATGCGCGGCCGGATCCCAACCCACGGGCCCGGTCCACGATCTACCGCTTCCGGTTCGAGGAACAGGACCACAAGCTCTCGGTCGGCGACTCGGTTCGGACGCAGGACGGCAAAGACGCCGGGCGGATCGTGCGTCTGGACGACGAGGCTTGCGAAGTGGAGTTGCGGCTCGGATCGCGGCGCCCGCCGCCGCAGCCGACGTCGCTAATCCAATTCAACTACGTCAATCCGAAACCAAAACCGAGCAGCCTCAAGTGGCTCACCCAGTGGGTTGTTGAAAACGGAATCGACGCCGCCGGGCCGAACCAGGCGGCGCGCGATCTGCTAATGCGCCGGCCGCCGCGCGTTGGCCAGTCCGAGGGCGCGCCGCTGGCCGCAGAGGCCGACAACGCACAGGACGCGGCGCGCCGGCTGGTTCAGGAACTGGAGGACAGCTACCTCGCCGTCCAGGGACCGCCCGGCTCAGGCAAGAGCACGGTGGGCGCGGAGATGATCGTGGACCTGGTGGAGGCCGGAAAGCGCGTCGGCGTCACGGCCAACAGCCACAAGGTCATCGGCGAACTGCTGGAGAAGACGGCGCGGGTCGCTGAGGACCGGGGAATCCACGTCAGGATCGGCCAACGCACCAACGAGGAGCCCGCCTCCGAGAGCTTTCAGCACCTGGAGAGCACCGACGACGCCTGCGACGGCCTGGCCGCCGGATTCCTGGACGTTGTTGGCGGTACCACTTGGCTCTGGTCGAGCGAAAAGGCGCACGGCGCGGTTGACGTGCTCTGCATCGACGAGGCCGGCCAGATGTCGCTCGCTGACGCCCTGGCCGCGGCGCCCTGCGCCACCAACCTGCTACTCCTGGGTGACCCGCAGCAGTTGGACCAGCCGCTGCAGGGCGTACACCCACCCGGCGCCGACCGGTCGGTGTTGGCGCACTTGCTCGACGGCGCGCGGGTCATGCCGAATGACCTCGGCCTCTTCCTGGACGGCACCTGGCGCCTGCATCCGAGCATCTGCGAATTCACGTCGGAGGTCTTCTACGAGGACAGCCTGCGTTCGCACCCGGGCCGAGAGAACCTGGACCTGGACGGCGCGATGCCGTTTGATGGAACGGGGCTGCGCTTCGTGTCAGTGCCGCACGAGCGCCGGGTCAGCGACTCGAAGGAAGAAGCCGAGGCGATCGCGGACCAGGTCCAACGGCTGCTAGGCGCGCACCCAACCTGGACGGACGCCGAGGGCGCGACTCAGGGATTGACCGACCAGGACGTGCTCATCATCACGCCCTACAACCGCCAGATCCGCGAACTTGGCTCACGGCCCGAACTCAAGGGATTCCGCATCGGCACCGTCGACAAGTTCCAGGGTCAGGAAGCGCCCATCTCCATCTACTCCATGGCCACCAGCTCCGCCGACGACGCCCCGCGAGGCATGGAATTCCTCTACAGCCTCAACCGCCTTAACGTCGCCACCAGCCGCGCCAGGTGCCTGGCCGTCGTGGTGGCCAGCCCCGGCCTCCTGGCCGTCCGCTGCCGCACCCCCCGCCAAATGCACCTCGCCAACGCCCTGGCGCGGCTGTTCGAGCTGGCGGAGATCGTGTCGGACAGCGCCTGAGCGAACCGGCGCTCAGGCCCGGCTAACCGCCCCGTGGCAGACTGCCCGCACCGAGTCCCCGGGGAATACGGGTATGTCCGCCAGCGCCGATTTGAAAGAGCGCATCGCCGCCGTCGTTGAGTCCCATCGCGACGACATCGTCGAAGTCGGCGAAACCATCATGCGCAACCCTGAACTGGGCTTTAAGGAGTTCGAGACCGCGGCGCTGGTCCAGCAGAAGTTCGACGAGTTGGAACTGGACTACCGGGCGGGACTGGCGCGAACCGGCGTCAAGGCCCGTATTGACACGGGCAGGCCGGGGCCCACGCTGGCATTGATCGGCGAACTGGACGCGCTGGTGGTGGCCGGCCATCCGATGGAAAACCCCGAAACCCACGCCGCTCACGCCTGCGGCCACAACGCGCAGATCGCCGGCCTGATGGGCGCGGCGGCCGCGCTGAGTAATCCCACCATCCTTCGAGACCTCTGTGGCTCAATCGTGCTGTTTGCCGTTCCCGCCGAGGAGTACGTGGAGGTCGAATACCGCCACGGCCTTGTGCAGGAGGGCGAACTGGAGTTCCTGGGCGGCAAGCCCGAACTCATCGCGCGCGGCGAATTCGACGACGTGGACCTGGCCATGATGATCCACACCCACTCGCGGCCGGACGAGAACGGTATGGCCTCCGTCACCGCCTCCAACAACGGCTGCGTGGTCAAGCAGATCCGCTACATCGGCAAGGCCGCGCACGCCGGCGGGGCGCCCCATATGGGTGTCAACGCGCTTTACGCCGCCCACATAGGGCTGGCGGCCATCAACGCCGTGCGCGAGACCTTCCGCGACGACGACGCGATCCGCGTCCATCCGATCATCACCCGCGGCGGCGACCTGGTGAACGTAATCCCGTCTAACGTGACGTTGGAAACCTACGTGCGCGGCAAGACGACTGACGCGATTGACGCGGCGGCGGCCAAGGTGGACCGCGCGCTCAAGGCCGGCGCCCTGGCGCTGGGCGCCGAGGTCGAAATCATCACGCTGCCCGGCTACCTGCCGCTAATCAATGATCAGGACCTGGCCGAGCTCTTCCTGGCCAACCAGCGCGTCGTGCACGGCGAGCCCCAAGCGCGGCGGCAGGGGCACCGTACCGGCTCGACGGACATGGGCGACGTCTCGCACATCATGCCGGCGCTGCATCCGTCCATGGCCGGCGCCGTGGGCAGCAACCACGCGGTGGACTGGTTGATCGACGACCCGCAAATGGCCTATCTGGAGCCGGCGAAGGCCCTGGCCTGGATGGCCGCCGACCTGCTGGGCAATGGCGCGCAGGAAGCGCGGCGCGTCCTCGACAACTTCCAGCCGCGCATGCGCAAGGACGAGTACCTCGCCTACCAGCGGGGCCTCAGCCAGGTCGAACGCTGGTCGGGCGCGGAATCAGCCTGATCCTGCCGCCTACAATGCCCGGCAACGGCTCCTGAGGGTGCTCGCATGCGACGGATCCTGGCAATTGGACTGCTGCTCATCGCGCTGGCGGCGTGCGGTGAAGCCGAACCGGCCGCCGAGGCTTCGGAACCCGCGGAGGGTGGTGTGAAACAGTATTCGGCTCATCCCGGCACGGTCATCGAGGCCGGCAAGAGCTACTCGGCCGTCATCAAGACCAACCTGGGCGACATGACGTTCGACCTGCTGGCGGACGAAGCGCCGCTGGCGGTCAACAGCTTCGTGTTCCTTGCCCGCGAGGGTTATTTCGACGGCGTCATCTTCCACCGCATCATCCCCGGCTTCATGGGCCAGAGCGGCGATCCCACCGGAACCGGCGGCGGCGGCCCGGGCTACAAGTACGACATCGAGACGCCCAGCGGACCGTACATTCGCGGTTCGCTCGCCATGGCAAACGCAGGTCCTGGCACCAACGGGTCGCAGTTCTTCATCGTGTTCGACAACCTGACGGAGCAGGGCCGTCTGAGCCCCGACTACTCGCTCTTCGGGCAGATGTCGGGCGGCGAAGCGGCGCTGCAGGCGTTGGAAAGCGTACCGGTGACGGCCAAGCCCAGCGGCGAGCGCTCACAGCCGCTCGAAGAGGTCCGCATCTCTATGATCGAGATCATCGAGCGCTAGCCGGTGACCGTTGGCGCCGCGCCAGCGCTGCGCCTGGCGGTCGATCCCCCGTTCAGCCTGTGGACGGCCGCGCTGCTGCACGGCTGGTACGCGCTGGCGCCGTTCCGCTGGCTGCCAGAGTGCGACACGCTGGAGCGCGTGGACCGGCTGCCGTCGGGGGCCGTTTACACCGTGCGCCTGCGGGCCGCACCCGACTTTGAGGACGGGCGTCGCGGGCTCGAACTTAGAGCGTGCCCTACACCGTCTGCCGCGGATGCTCGAGAGCTCTTGACCCGAGCCCGGCGCATGTTGCGACTGGACGAGGACCTGTCGGACTTTCACGCCCGCTGCCGCCGCTCCCGCGCGCTGCGCCCGGTGGCCGAGGCCGGCGCCGGTCGGCTGCTGCGAAGTCCGGACCTCTGGGAAGACGCGATGAAGGGCATCTGCACGACCAACGTCACCTGGGAGCGGACCAGGCGCATGGTGGCGGCCCTGACCTTGCTGGGGCCAACGTCAGCCGACGGAAGCGCACGCGCGTTTCCGACCCCGACCGAAGTCCTGGAGGCCGGATCCGAGTTCCTGCTGAAGGAGGCCGGCGCGGGATACCGGGCGCGCTCCATGCTCAAGCTGGCTGAGGGCGTAGCCGACGGCACGATCGACCTCGCCAATCCTGACCGGCCGGACGCAACCTCGGCCCAACGACTGGCCGCCCTGGAAGCGCTACCCGGCATTGGACCCGTGACCGCGGGATACCTGGCCATGCTGCTGGGCTCCTACGACACTCTCACGTTGGACAGCAGCACGCGCGCCTTCGCCGTCCGTACCTTCGGCGAGGCCGCGGCCGACCCGAAACGACTGGCACGCCACTACACGCGCTTTGGCCGCTGGCGGGCCCTGGCCTTCTGGTGCCAGCGGTGGGTGACCGCAGAACACGTGCGGGCGCGGCTCGCGGTGGAATCGACATGACAGATCCCAACGCACCCGTCCCTGGTCAGCCGGTGTCCAGCGCTGCGCTGTCGCCGACCACGCGTCGCCTGCTCACCTTTGGACTCGCCGGATTGGTGGCGGCGCTCGACCAGGTGGTAAAGGCCGTTGTCGATAACGTCCTGCCGCCCTGGGGCGCCACCGTGGGGCCCCTATTCGACTTTCAGCGCGTCTACAACCCCGGCGTCAACTTCGGACTGCTGTCCGATTTTCCACAGGTGGTGATCGTGGCCACGCTGGTGATCGGCGTGGGCTTCGCCACGTACGCCCTGATGCGCCCGCCCCAGCGCTTGACGACCATCGGCGGATTCGCGCTCTTGCTCGGCGGCGGCTTCGGCAACCTGATCGACCGCTTTCGTCTGGGCGCCGTGTTCGACTACCTGAACATCACGCCCTTCGTGGGCTACCTGAACCTGGCGGATCTGGCCATCGGGGCCGGGGTGATCCTGCTACTCCTGGACGCCATGCTTCGCCGCGAGTCCGTCTAGACCAGGTCCGCCGAGGCCGCGCCGCGCGTCGTCAGTCGTCGGCACTCTCGGTGAGCCCTGAGAGGCGTCGGTTCGATTCTCTCGATTCGAGGAAGCCCCGGCGCACGATCGCGGAAGCATGCTCGTCGCCCTGCAGTCCGAACCCCTTCTCCTCCAGCACTCGCGCCACGCGCTCGTTGTGCTCCCAAAACTCGTCCTCCAGCCGCGCATTCTCCTCGGGATCGTCCGAAGTCGGACGCAACTCCCACAGGCTTTCGAGCAATTCCACCCGCCCGTCCTCGTATATCCGCACGTGACTGTCGTTCGTCATTCGGTGCGAGGAATAGTAGTCCAGATACTCGCCGCTCTCGTCGGACCCGAACAGAAACCAGATCGTCCAGCCGGCCTCAACGATCGTTCCGCGTTGGCGGTTTTCGACATCCTCGCGCGGTAATTGTATGCGCCAATAGCTGAACGACTGGTTGAACTGCTCTTCAATGCGACGCATGTTCGGTTCCAGGTCGCGGGACCGCCCGGGCTCAGCCACTATCAGGGACCACGCGCCAGAGCCGCGCCCCCGGGGCTGTCGGGTCACCCCCGGGCGGATGATCGTTATAGAAATCGAGGAAATACAGCCCGTCAGCCAAGTATGCGACCCCGGTAATCGTGGCGAAGCCGTCGCCGGTGTATTTCACGAAGACGGAGGGCGGGCGCGCGACCTCGCCGTTCGCGTCCAACTCGATTTCCCAGATCTCCTTGCCGTTGTCGGCCGTGCCTTCCACGTAGTTGAAGCCATAGGCTCCCATGTAAAGGTTGCCCTGGCGCTCGGCCGGGAACGTGCCGCCGGTGGCAAAGGCGATGCCCACGGGTGAGATGGCCGGAGGACCGAAGAACCAGATGCCATACCGAACCATGCTGGCGTCGGTCCCGTCGAAGCCATAATTCCGCCCGGCTTCCAGCCTGAGGAGACGGTCGATCGCCGGACCGTTCTCAGCGGTGTAGATCGCGTCGTCGCCCGGACGCTGGGCGAGGGCGAAGTCGTTGCGCAGTCCTTTAGCCCACTGGTACGAGATCGGCGCATCGGGCTGGGTCGGGTCAAAGTAGGGGTTATCGGCGGGTGCGCTACCGTCCCGATTCAAGCGGATCAGCTTGCCGCCGAAGAACTCATCGTCCAAGCCACGCAGTTTCTGCAGGCCGTTTCCTACCGCCGCGTACAGCAGGCCATCATGGCCAAAGAGCAGCCCGTGAATCTGGTGTGACGGGCTGGTCGCTTCATCGTCCATGCGCAGCGCGTCTGTCGCACGCGCCGCGGTGCGGCCGCCGTCGTCGCTCGCCAGGCGAACAATCTTGTTGTGAAGCTCCCCATCGTCTCCGCGATAGGTGGTGGAGACGAAAACATCGCCCGATACGCGATCCACCGCGATGCCCGAGGTTCCGGTCTGCCCGCTGAGCCGCGGCGGCGGGTCGGAAGGCCGCTCGTTCAGCACGTCCGACGCGTACAACCAAACCGAGCCATCAGCGCCCAGCGCCCGGACCGATCCGTAGAGTTCGGTGATGTAGGCCACGGGAACGTCGGGCCCTTCAGCGGGCGCGGGTACCGGCGCAATCTGTACCGGCAGCGTGAGTGAATCGGCAGCCAGTTCCACGCGGAATCCTCGCGGCACCCGCCAGGGAACCTGCGGCGAGCGGAACCGCGAGATCAATATGGGCTCGGTATCGGCAACGCCCAGCGGCGTGTCGTCCGGCTCGAAGAAGAAGCCGCCCGCAGCCGACGGAGCGCCGATGAGGAACCGTCCGGGATCGAGTTTCATGTACGGAAGCCAGACCGAACGCTGCACCCCAGCGCTATCCCGGAACGAAAGGCGCGACGGCGGAACTTCCAGACCCTCTGGACCAGCATCAAACCTGAAAAAGGTGCTCTCGAAGCGGGGCGCGCGACCGAAATCGCTCACGCTGTTCTGAACCACGCCGCCCTTGATCTGGTGCAGCGGGCTGGCGGACCCTGTGATCAGCAGCGAACTGCCGGGCTGCAAGACCACGGGCGAACCGTCATCCGCCGTCCAGCGCAGGGAATAGCGCCGAATGTCGCGCAGGCGCATTGCATTGGGATTAAGCACCCCTTGCTGGGCCGTCAGCACCACGCGAGGCGCCGACCAGGCGGACCATTCGCTCAGCGGGTCCAGGCTGGAATCGCGATGGCGTGCGCGAATTGCATATACCGTCTTGTGCTCCAGGCCCATGCGCCCCGCGCGCGGCCCCTGGAACACGCCCCGCTCCAGCACCGCGAGATCAGGCTGCCACGACGGGACGAAGGCCGACCAAACGAGGGTCCCACTGCGAAGTTCTCGAATCTCGAACTCGGTCGCCGTGCGCCGGTCGTCCGAGTCCGAGTCGATAAATGGCGCGGTCTGCAGCGCCATGAAGTATGGCGAGAGTTCACGCGCGAGCAGAGCCGGCGCGGGCTCGATGATGTACGGAGCATGGGGCGGCGTGTTCCCACTGGCCGCCGGCGTGGGTGTGGGCGGGGGTGTCCGCACGGGTGCGATCACCGATGGTTGCAGCGGCGGGACCCGTGGGTTCTCGGGAGCGAGCGAAACACCCGCCGCTGTCGCTGAGGAAAGAGCACCGGAATAGGCGATGTCGCGTGCGTCAAGAATGAACGCGACCACCGCAAGGTACGCGGCGTCCGACAAGCTGCCCGGACCGTCTCCACCAAGCGGCATCGTGATCTTGACGTTCTCATACAGGTCAAGCGCGGTGGCGTAGCGGTTATGGAGCCCCGGCTCGCTAAGGGTCGGACCGGCTCCTCCTTCAAGGTTGGCGCCATGACAGATCGCGCAATGCGCCGCATACGTCTCCGCGCCGCTTTGAACCTGCGAAGCCTCCGTTCCCAAGACCGGTGCGGCGGTGAGGCCCAGCAGTGCGAGCATCCCGGCCGCGACTACCGCAACCCATGGGCGCGCACGCACGGACAAGCCCTTCGTCATGTGTGCCTCTCACCAAGGCTCGGAGAACCCTCAGGCGAAGCCGGCCAAGCCATCGGTACCCCCGGCGCGATTCGAACGCGCGCACCCGGCTCCGGAGGCCGGCGCTCTATCCACTGAGCTACGGGGGCTGAAGTGGACGGGCATTCTAATAAGCTGCCCGGCATGGAATCCTGGCGGCTGCTGGTCTCGCCGGCCGACAGCGGGGCGCGAAACTTGGCCACCGATCAGGCCGTGGCGGAACACGTGCGCGACGGCGCCTCGCCGCCGACCCTGCGCTTCTACACCTGGCGACCGGCGGCCCTCAGCCTGGGCTACGGTCAGCCGCTGGCGGCGGTCGACGCCGATCTGGCCCGCCAGGCCGGGATCGACTTGGTGCGACGCCCCACCGGCGGACAGGCCATCCTGCACAACGACGAGTTGACCTACGCCGTCATGCTGCCGCGAGCGCACGCGCTGGCCGCCGGGGGCGTGCTGCGTTCGTACAAGCGGCTGAGCGCCGGCTTCCAGCGCGGCTTTGCCGCCCTGCAGCTGGACGCGCGGCAGGACGACTGGCGGCCCGGGGCGTCTGACGGGGGAGGCCTGCTTTGTTTTGCCTCGCCCAGCACTCACGAACTGTCAGCTAATGGCGTTAAAATCATGGGCAGTGCGCAGACCCGGCTGGGCGGCGGCTTGTTGCAGCATGGGAGCATCCCGTTCGCGCACGATCCGCGCATCCACGACGTCCTGCGGCTGCCGCGGCCGGCGGCGCTGCGCGGGCTGCGAGACCTGCGAACACCGGCCCCTACGGTAGGCGCGCTGATCGAGATCCTGGCCACTGGATTCGCCGAGGCGCTGCGCGTGATCCTGGTGCCCGGCGGCCTCACCCCAACCGAGCGCCGGAGCCGCGATCAGTTGATACGGACACGGTACGCCTGCGATGCCTGGCTTGCGCGACGCTGAACCGCCGCTGACCGAAGTCATGCAGCGCGCCCTGACCGTGCTCTGGGCGCTCGGTCCTAAGGTTGTGCTCGACTTGGGATGCGGCGCTGGCCGCGAGACTCTGGCCCTGGCGGCGTTGCCTGGTGTGCGCGTCGTGGCCATCGACATCGATCGGGCAGCGTTAGCCGCCGCACCCCCAGACGCCAACGTGCTCTACGTGAAAGCCGACGCCACCCGCCTGCCGCTGGCGGACAGCGCCGCACAGGCCGCCTACAGCTTTGGCCTGTTGCAGGCGCTCGGTCAGACCAGCGACGCGCCGACCCGCATCCTGATGGAAGAGTTACAGCGCGTCATCGACTCGTCCGGGGTCGCCGTCATGGGGACGCTGGCCGACTTTCGCGGAATCGAGCGGCCGGACCGGAGCCTGACGGGCGCCGAGGTGTCAAAGGCGCTGCGCGGACGCTTCGTGCTGCAGGAACTCATCGGCCTGATGGACCTCGAGCACGACGGCCAGCGCTGCCGCTACTGGTATATCGCCGCCACGCCCATCGTGGACAAGTGAGCGATCCACGCTCGCAAACCTGACGGCCGCTAGCCGTAGTTCGAAAAGGGATGCTCGCCCAGGTAGCGCCGCTGCCGGGACGTGGCCTGAGCCAGGATGTCCGGGTCGAATCGGAAATCCAGGTACGGCGGGAACTTCTGCACCACCATCCGCCGGCCGTAGTGGACTTGGAGCAGGTAGCGGATTCGTGAGCTGGTGTTGGCTGTGCCCCGATGCCAGACGTCGGACCGGAACAGCACCACGTCGCCGGCATTGCAGAGGATGTTCTGGCCTTCCACGCCTTGCCAGCTCGTCTCCCCGTCACGCGGCCTGCGCCCGGCGCGATGGCTGCCCGGTATGAAGTTGGTCGGCCCCAGTGCGTCGTCCAGGTCGTCCAGGTAGTAATGGGCGGTGGCCGTGAACACCGGAATCTGCACGCGCGGGTCGGCCATGACGTCGCTGGGGAGCTCGATCGGTTGATAGTCCGAGTGAAAGTCCTGGTCCAGCCGGCCGGGACCCGTCACCCAGCCCGTCATGCTGATGCAGTGGCAGTCGCCGCCCATCACCGCGTCGGCCACCTCGGCCACCGGCGAGCGGTCCAGGAACTGAAGGAAGTAGGCCGAGCGGTTGAAGAGCATGTTGACAACCTGCTGATAGAACGTCGTGGCGTCGCCGCTGGACGGATCGATGCCGCGCCGGGGGCTTTGTTCCCGCCGGTCGTTGGTGCGCGGATTGGGTTCGACGCCATCGATCCGCTGCCGTAGTTCGGCCACCTCGGTCGCGCTCAAGACACCCGGCATGTAGGCAAAGCCGTCGCGGCGCACCGCCTCGGCCAGTTCCTCCAGGGTCTCGTAGGCGACGAGTTCAAGACCGGGCATGGTGGTCACCTTCCTGTTCAGGCCGTGACTGTCGGATCCGTTTAGCTATCGGCGGCGCCTAGTCGTAGTTCGAGAACGGATGCTCGCCCAGGTACCGCCGCTGCCGCGGGGTGGCCTGGGCCAGGATGTCCGGGTCGAAGTGGAAGTCCAGGTACGGTGGAAACTTCTGCACCACCATCCGGCGCCCGTAGTGGACCTGCAGCAGGTAGCGGGTCCGGGAACTGGTGTTGGCCGTGCCGCGGTGCCAGACATCGGAGCGAAACAGCACCACGTCGCCCGCGTTGCAGAGGATGTTCTGCCCCTCCACGCCCTCAAAGCTGGTCTCGCCCGCGCCCGGCGGGCGCCCGGCGCGGTGGCTGCCGGGTATGAACTGGGTCGGTCCCAGCGCTTCGTCCAAGTCGCTGAGGTAGTAGTGGGCGGTGGCGGTGAAGACCGGGATCTCCACGCGCGGGTCGGCCATGACCTCGGTGGGCAGTTCGATCGGCTGGTAGTCCGAGTGAAAGCTCTGGTCCACCCGGCCAGGACCGGTAATCCAGCCCGTCATGCCGATGCTGTGGCAGTCGTCGCCCATCACCGCGTCGGCCACCTCCGCCACGGGCGCTCGGTCCAGGAACTGCAGGAACCACGCGTTCCGGTTGAACAGCAGCTTGGTGTGGACTTCGTAGAAGAAGCCCTCGCTATCGGAGCCGTCAGGGGCGCGCGGGCGCAGGTGTCGCCGATCATTGGCCCGAGGATTCGGTTCGATGTCCTCAATCGCCTTCCGCATGTGCGCGACTTCCTCGGCGCTCAGCACGCCGGGCATGAAGGCGAATCCGTCCCGGCGGACGGCCTCGGCCAGTTCCGCGACGGTGTCGTAGGTCTTGAGTTCCAGGGCCATCGCCATAGGGTTCCTAGCCTTCCCGCTCAAGCCGGTCCACGGCGGCCTTGGTGACGTCCTGCGGGCCGCCCGCTGATCTTACCGAGACTGCCCCGGCGGCGTTGCCCCGCCGGCAGGCCGCCTCCAGATCGGCCCCGGCCAGCCAGGCGCTCAGCAGCCCGCCGGCAAACGCGTCGCCGGCGCCTATGGGATTGATGGCCTGCACCGCAAAGCCGGGCACGCGCCGCAGCGTCTGATCCGGTCCTGGATCCAGCAGGCTCCCGTCGGCGCCCTGCTTGACCACCACCGGACCGCCGAATCGCTCGCGCAGCCGCTTGCGCCCGTCCGCGTACTCGCAGCCCAGCGCCGCGGCAAACTCGGCCCGGCTGCCGACGAGCAGGTCCATCTCGGCGCCAATCGCCGTGAGTTCGTCGAAATCCAGCGCACCCGGGCCACCCTGGCCGATGTCGAGGACTGCTTTCGCGCCAGCCGCTCCCGCGGCGCGACCAAATGCGCACGCCGCATCCGTCAGAGGTCGCTGGAAGCAGAGGTTTATCCCGGACAGGTACACGTGCCCCGGATCCCAGGCGGCCAGCAGCGGCTCGGGGTCAAGCGACGGTCCCGCATACCAGTAGGCCTGCCGGCGGCCGTCCGCGCCCAGGGCAATGGTGTGCGTGGCCGTGCTGCCCGCGCGCTCGCCCAGCACTTCGACGCCGTGGTGAGCGAGCCCGGCGGCCAGGAAGTCGCCGAACGGGTCCGAACCCAGCACCCCGCCCAAATGGCAGGCGCCCGTCAGCGCCGCGTAGACCATCGCCGTGTTGGCGGCTGTGCCTCCCAGCAGCAGGCGGGCGGGATCCTCGTGTGCCACGTCGCTGGCCTGGGTGAACTCAACGTCCGGCACGGGAAAGCGCTCGAGGCCCTGGATGTTGATGTCGACAACCGTGCTGCCGACGCACAGCAGGCAGGGTGCGTCGCTGCTGGCTACGGCCGCCGGGCTCACAGCGATCCGCCGAAGTAGATCCACTCAGGCGTGTACGTCTGACCCACGAACAGCCCTAATAGCGCGCGGCGACTTCGTCCGCGGACAGCGGCAGCCCACCCGCGCTGGAGGTCGCGCCGCCAAACGCCCAGCCGAATACCCCGCGCACATCCTCCCGGTGATCGTTCCGGCAGGCGGTCTCGGCCTGCGTGCCGAACGTGCGTTGATAGATGCCCACGTTGCCGTGATTGCCAAGGTGGTTCTCTACGATGTCGTTGAGATCCACGCAATCTGTCGGCCACGCCAAGTCCTGCGTTCCTACGTCCGCGGATTGCGCTGTTTCATCAAAGGCCCAGCTAAACACCGCGCGCACGTCGTCCCGGTGGTCGTTCTGGCAGCCCGGTTCGGCCTGGTCGCCAAAGACCCGTTGATAAATGCCGACGTTGGCATCGTTGCCCAGATGGGCCTCAACAATGTCGTTCAGATCGACGCAGGTCGTCGGCCACTGCTGCGGCGCCGGCGTCGCGGTTGGCGTGGCCGCTGGCGTGGGCGACGTGGTCGGCGCAGCCGACGGACTGGGCGCGGTCGTTGGCGTGGCCATGGCTCCGGCATGCAGCGGGGTATCGTCCAGCGTGGCCAGCGACAGTTCGGTGGCGCCGGTGGCCTGGCCCCGTTCAGCCAGCAGCCAGGCGATCACGTCCAGGTACTGCCGCTCGGTCAGCGACCCCTCGGCGGCCAGCGGCATGGTGGCGCTGGTGTAGTCGTACAACTCACGCGTGGAGGCGAAGCGGACCAACGTGCCGGGGCCCTTGAGCGGCGTGGCAAAGCCGTCGTTGCCAGTCAGTCCGTGGCAAGTGGCGCAGGATTGCTCGAAGACGGTGGCGCCCCGAGCCACCTGCGCGTCGGTCAACGCAAGCACGGCGCCGGCCGCCAGCAGGCCAACGGCCAGCGCGGCGGCCAGGGCTTGGCCCAGTCTCCGCCTCAACGCAGGGCCGCCTGCGTACGGCGGCGCAGTTCGCTGATCAACTGCTCGGGCTCGGCCACGCCCAGCCAGACGCGGTCCACCCGCAGGAAGGGGAACAGCCAGGGCGTCCCCATGCGCACGCGCCGCCGCAGCGCAACCTCCACCGCGCGTTCCAGGCGGCCCAGGCTGAATTCATGCCGTCGGTACGACGGTGAGACGCCATAGCTGGATCGGGGCCTCTGGATCGGTCCGCCCACTAGGTCGATGTCGGCGTAGGGTATTGCCGTGTCCACCAGGAATCCGACCCGCAAATGGAGATCGGACGGGCGCAACTCCACATAGCCATCGCTCGCCGCCCGGTAGATCGCCACGATAAAGGGCACCACCGCAAACAGCGCGAGCGCCGTGGCCAGGTTGACCGACCGGCCCGGCGAGTCGGCCGGATTGCCCACGGCGCGCATCAGGGCAAAAACGCCCAACAGCGCCACGCCGCCCGCCAACAGGTAGAGCGCGTTGCGGTCCACCCCGGTGCTCAGCCGCCAACGGCGGCCACTGGCCTCCAGCGGAGCCGGCTCAGGAGCCATACGGGCCCTCCATGCGGTCAATCGCCTGAGTGCCCAACAAACGCACGTTGTCGCGAATGTCGGGGCGGCATAGCGCCTCGCGGTCAAACCAGCCCACCTCACGGTGTTCGCCGTTCAAAGGTCGAACGGCCCCGTTGACCGGGCGGACGAAGTAGACGAGGTCGACGAGCGCGCGGCCCTCCCCAATGTCGTGCAGGAGGAGGGTCTCAGGCGCAGGCAGGACGTGAACGCCCTGCTGGTCGATCTCGGGACGCTCCGCCACGATCTCAATCTCTAACCCGGTTTCCTCGCGCGCCTCGCGGTGCAGGGCCTCGACCGGGTCTTCGTTCGGCTCGATGTGCCCGCCGAAGGGGAGCCACAGGCGGAACCTGCGGTGGTTGAGCAGCAGAACCTTGCCGTCACGCACCAGGTAGCCCGAACTGGTGAATCGCTTGTCGTCGGCCGTCACCATCTGATTCCCGCGTTCGCGCGCGGATTGGACGGACGACAGCGGTCGCGGCTGTGCCATGCGGTCGATCGCCCGGGCACCCAGCAGGCGCACGTCGTCGGTAATGGCAGGGTCGCCGAGCGCGTGGCGGTCAAACCAGCGCATCTCGCTGTGCTCGGACGCCGCCAGCCGCTGCGCGCCTCCGATCGGACGGACGAAGTAGATCAGGTCGATGTGGACGTGGTCCGGCTCGATGTCCTCCAGCAGGATGGTCTCCGGCGCCGGCAACACGTGCAGCCACCGCTGGTCGATCTCGGGTCGCTCGGCCACGATCTGAATCTCGAACCCGGTCTCTTCGCGCGCCTCGCGGTGCAGGGCCTCCACCGGATCCTCGCCCGGCTCGATGTGCCCGCCGAAGGGGAGCCACATTCGGAGCTTGCGGTGGTTAACCAGCAGGACCTTGCCGTCACGCACCAGGAAGCCCGTGCTGGTGAAATGTCTGTCGACGGCCGCCACCCAACTGATTGCCGCGTTCGTGCGCGAATTGTACGGACGAAACCCGCGGGCCGCTGCGGACACGCCGCCGCATTGGTGGAGATGGGGGCGAGTTGAACGCCCCGTCCAGAGCCGGTCACCCCGATGCATCTACAGGTTTAGCCGGACGCTAAAAGTCTCGCCGTGGCGTCACTATCCGGCCGCAACGGCGCACGACCAGCTCGCGTGTCTTAGTCGGTCTACGCGAGCGCCTTGACCGACGCACCCTAGATTCCTTGCGCCCAGGACGCCCCGCTAGGGACGGGCCGGCTGGACGTCGCGGGGCTTAGGCCGCGAGCGGGAGCGCTTGCTCTTCGCCAGTTACTTGATTGCCAGGGGGATTTACGAGCTCCCCGGCAGGCTCGACCTGCAGCATCGGACTTCGGGGCTCTGTCAAAACCCGTCATCCCCGAGGCGAAGATGCTAGCGAACGTAGCGGGCGATCTGACGCTGCGCTTCGCGCGCTCGAATCTTCTCCCGATTATCGTACCGTCGCAGGCCGCGCACCAGCCCAATTTCCAGCTTCGCCCAGCCACGCGCCAGGAACAGCCGCAGCGGTATGGCGGTACGACCCTTGGCGTTGACGTGACCGGCCAGCGAGTCGATCTCCGCCCGATGCAAGAGCAGGCGGCGCGGTCGGTCGGGATCGTGGTTGGCCTGCGCCGCCGGCTTGTAGCGCGCGATGTGCACGTCGCGCAGGAATGCTTCGCCCTCCTCGACGGTTACGAATCCCTGCGCCAGGCTGACCGAGCCGTTGCGGATGCTCTTGATCTCGGACCCGCGCAGCTCAATGCCAGCCGTCAGGGTGTCCAGCACCTCGTAGTCGCGGCGCGCCCGGCGATTGACGGCCACCGTGCGCTGGCCCGACGGGCTCGGCTTCGGCTTTGCCCGGCGTCTGCGCCGCTTTCGTGCCACGGTGTCCTACTGCGCGCTTCACGCGTGCCGAAGCCCCAATCGCCCGGCAGGCGCATTGTGCCCTGGCCTCCGGCGCTAGAGGCCGATCAGACCGTCGCGAACCCCCGCGCGGCCGGTGCCTCCACCATGTCGCTCATCAGCTTGGGCAGCGCCATCGTGTGGCTACAGGTACGCCAGCCCTGAAAGAACTCGCAGTCGCAGGTCCAGGATCCGTCAGCGTAGGTAATGACGTGACTACTGTTGTCGCCGTCGAACCTCACGCGCAATGACTCCACGTGCACGCGCTCCGGCTCGCTGGCGTATTGATGCGCCTTCTGTACCTTGCTGATCAGGCTGGATTGCACCCTGGAACCTCCTCCGCGGCACGGCCGCGCCGCAACCAAAAACGCCCGGCCGAACAGGCCGGGCGCATCACGCCACGCGAACCGACGGCCGCCCCCCTCACAGCGCCGACCCTCGGTTCATGTCCCGAGTATAGCCCCGCCGACTCCCATGGACCGCCGGCCTAGGAGCCGTAGAGCAGCCGGAAGGCCAGCCGGTCCGGGAGCCCCGCGGCGTGCATGGCAGCCTGGGTGGCGGCAATGTCGTAAGCGACGCGGTGGAAGGTAAACCGGCCGGTAGCCGGCTCGTAGCTTGCGTACGCCGCGCGCGGATCGCCGTCCCGCGGCTGCCCCACACTGCCCGGATTGAAGATCAGGCGGTCGTCCTCCGGGTCGATCGCATCGCCCGCGTTGGGCACGGTCGTGGAAAACGCCCCGGCGCCGTGCACGCCCCGGCGCCAGCGAAACATGATGGGCACGTGCGTGTGGCCCACCAGGCAGACTTGCGTGCCGAAGTAGCCGAAGTTGATCTCCGCCAGCCGCACGTTCGTCAAGTATTCCCAGAGCGGCTCACGCGGGCTGCCGTGCGCCACGTGCACCGAGCCAAAGACCGACGAGACTTCCAGACTCATCAGGTATTCCCGCGTCTCGTGAGTCAACACGCCGTCGGTCCACTGACAGGCCGCGCGGGCGTCGGCGTTGAAGACTGACAGGTCCGCCTGGCCGGTGGCGCCCCAGTCGTGATTGCCGGCCAGCGATCGAAACGGCAGGGCGCGCAGCACCTGCACGACCTCGTTGGGATGGGGCCCGTACCCCACCAGGTCGCCCAGCGACCAGATTTCGTCCACCGGCCCTGCGTCCGCCAGCACGGCCTCCAGGGCGGGCAGATTGCCATGCACGTCGGCAATGATCAGCACGCGCACTGGCGGGCCTCCGCTGGTTGTGGGCCGGCCGGCGCGCCGGTGCGTCTCATTATGCGGCCGTTAACCGCGGTTGGACGCGGGAGCCGGCCGCAGGCCATGGTCCCGCAATCGAGCCACGAACTGATCGCCCCGGTCGAATTCGTTGCTGAAGAGGCCAAAGGAGGCGCAGGCCGGCGAAAGCAACACCGCGTCGCCCGGCCGAGCCAGGGCCAAGGCGCGGTCCACCGCCTGGGCCATGTCGGCGGCGGCTTCGATCCGGCACCCCTCCAGCAACGGTCGCAGCCGGTCCGTGCCATTGCCGGGTAGCAGCACCACGCCGCGCAACCCTTTGGTGGCACGGAGCCGTTTGGCCAGGGGCGCGAAGTCGAGGCGCTTGTCGGAGCCGCCGGCTATCAAGATCCACGGCCCCGGCACGGTGGCCAGCGCGGCCAGCGCGGCCTCCGGCGTAGTCGCCGTCGTGTCGTTGTAGGCGCGCACACCGGTGATGCTTCCCACCAGTTCCTGGCGAGCCGGAACGCCGCCAAAGCCACGCACGGCGCGTTCAAGTGCGTCGTCGTCCACTCCCGCCCGGCGAGCCGCCGCCGCCGCCAGGGCCAGGTTGGCGCGGTTGTGCCGACCCGAGAGTAGGGCGTCCCCCCAGCCCGGCGGCGCGTCCTCAAGGTCCGGGCGCACCACGCTTCCTCCGGCCCGGGCCGCGAACCAGTCCGGCCAGCCATTCCCCGCCGGAATCACGGCCCAGTCGCCCGCACGCTGGTTGGCCACGAGCGACAGCTTGGCCTCCGCGTAGGCCTGCATATCCCGGTAACGGTCCAGGTGGTCGGCCAAGAGGTTGGTCACGATGGCGCCGCGCGTGCGCAGCCCTGTACCGGCCAGCCCCTCCAGCTGGGCGCTGGACAACTCCAGCACCACGGTGGATCCCGGCTCGATCTCGTGCAGCTGCGCCAGCGCCGATACGCGCATGTTGCCGGCCAGCAGGGCGCGCTCGCCTCCTGCCACCAGCATGGCATGCAGCGCCGTGGCGGTGGTCGTCTTGCCGCGCGTGCCGGTCACGCCGATCACGCGCGCCTGCCGGCACCAGCGCAGAAACAGCGTGAACTCCATCTCGATGTGGGCGCCGGCGGCGCGGGCGGCGCGAAGGTACGGCGAGGCCTCCCGCACCGCCGGGTTGCGCACCACCATCTCGGCGTGCCGGAAGTCGTCAACTTCATGCCGGCCCAGCACATAGCGCACGCCGGCCGAGCCCAGCGCAGCCACGCTGCTCGCCAGCTGCGCTTCCGAGCGCAGGTCCGTGACCACCAGGTCGGCGCCATGGTCGCGCATAAAGGTCGCCACCCCCAGACCACCGCTCTGTACGCCCAGTCCCATAACCACCACGCGCCGTCCGCGCAACGCGCGGGGATCATGCGCCCAAGCCGGCTCCGCGGCGTTCAGGTTGAAACCACCTGTTGACCGAGCGTTAATCGCAGCGACAAACGGTTATGACAACTCGCGCCTGGAATATCAAGTGGTCCCCCCTCGCGGGCACGAAAGGACGAACGATCTACGGACGCTTTGTAAGACTTTTGCAGCAACAAACTGTCCAGCCCCCAAGCATTGCGGCTGACCGGCCGTCGGCCGATTCCGCACGCTATCAGATTCAGAGTTGACGTAGTCGTACCGAGACTTACACTGGCGGAAGTGCGGCGGCGGATCGGACGTTGCTGCATTATTGGGTACAGGGAGGACGGTTTGATCGTGAGGCGTTGCCACCGTCGTCGCGATTGACCGAGACAAACGCTCGCCCCTCGGGGCGAGCGTTGTTGTGTCAAGGGGCCGAACCGTCTGCCTGGCGCTACGCAGGGATCACATGCACGGCGGGGAGGCACGGCATGGCATCGGACTGCTCAACGTTTCATTCGGCGCTTTCCTGGTATTCGGGCCGACTCACGGAAGACCGGCGGTTCCCGCCCGCAGAAGTCAAACGCCACCTGAAGTGGCTGCGGGAATTCGGCGAGTCGTTTCCGCAACGCATTAATCCCGCCAACATCGGCCAGCGCGAAGTGGTCCTGTATTTCGCCGAGCATTGCGACGACTTCGGCGATCCCGTGGAGTGGTATTACCGCTACAAGGCGATTGAAACGTTTTATGAAGACATGAGTTCCGAGCTGGATCTGCCCAACAATCAGATCAAAGGCCTATACGACGAGTCCGACCTTGACCCCGAACTGCTTGAGCGGATTCCCGACCGTCCGCGCATGGCCCCGGTCGACTGGTCGCGCGACGACCGCCACATGTACTAGCCCGTGGCGCTGGGCCGTGCGCCTGGCGTCCACGACATCGGGGCCGCGCTACCATCCGGCCACGCCGCGCCGCTGAGTCTCACCCGTGATGCTTCCCGAGTTCCGCGCGTGCAAGGGCGTCGGCGACCCGCTGGTCTGCGTGACGGCCTACGACGCCCCCTTCGCCCGGCTGGCCGAACGCGCCGGCGTGGACGCCCTGCTGGTTGGCGATAGCGTGGGCCGCACCGTGCTCGGGTACGAGAACGAATTGCCGGTGCGCGTGGACGACATCATCCACCACGCCGCCGCCGTGACCCGGGCGGTCACCTCCACGCTGGTCATCGCGGACCTGCCCTACATGTCCTATCCCACGCGCGATACCGCCCTGCGCAACGCCGCCCGCCTGCTGCAGGCCGGTGGGGCAGCCGCCGTCAAGCTGGAGGGCGGCGAGGAAACCGCCGCAATCACCAACGAGCTCACCAGCCGCGGATTCCCCGTGATGGCGCACGTGGGCCTGACACCGCAGACCGCCCACGCCCTGGGCGGCTACCGGGTGCAGGGTGTCAGGCTCTCGGCGGCGCAGGCCATCGTGGACGGCGCGCGCGCCCAGGCCCAGGCCGGCGCCTTCGCGATTGTCCTGGAACTGGTCCCCGCCGGGCTGGCCCGCGCGATCACCGGGCACCTGGACATTCCCACCATCGGAATCGGCGCCGGCCCGCATTGCGACGGCCAGATTCAAGTGCTCCACGACCTGTTCGGCTTCGCCGAGACCACCCACCGCCACACGCGCGTGTTCGCGGAGGTTGCCGGACTGGCCGAATCCGCGCTCGCCACGTACGCCCGCGACGTACGGCACGGCGTCTTCCCGGCGCCGGATCAGAACTTCAAGGGCAATCGCGGCGTGCTGGACCGCTTGAAGTTCGACTGATCTAGTCGTCGACGCGCCCGTGCCGCGGCTCGTCAATGAAGAAGCCGTGCTTCTTGGCCACGCGCTCGCGGTAGTAGTCGTTCCAACGATGGAATGAGGGCGTGTCGCCAACCACCGCTTCGGACGTGATCAGCATGGCGGCGGCGCTGCCCGCATTGCGCAGGGCGGAGCGCGTCACCTTGAGCGGATCGATGACGCCGATGGCCACCAGATCCTCGTATTCGCCGGTGGCGGCATTGAAGCCCATCTGTCCGTCCAGCTGCAGGACTTCGTCAACCGCCACGGCCCCGTCGTAGCCGGCATTATCGGCAATCACTTCCAGCGGCACGCGCAACGCATCGCGCACAAGCGCACGGCCAATGGCCTCGTCGGGCGACAGCGACGGGTCGTCCTCGATCGCTTCCGAGGCCCGGGCGAGCGCCGTGCCGCCGCCGGGCACGATGCCCTCCTCCAGGCCGGCGCGGGTCGCAGAGATGGCGTCTTCGATCCGGTGCTTCAGCTCAAACTGCTCCACCTTGCTGGCGGCGCCAACCCAGATCTCCGCAAATGAGCCGGTCAGATTGTTCGCGCGCTCCTGGTGCTTCTCGCGGTCGAAGTGGTTCTTCATCCGTCCGTGCTGCATCCAGATGTACTCCACCCGCTCGCGGATGGCCATGGGGTCGCCGTGACCCTTCACAAAGAACGTCTGATCCTTGGTGCAGCGCACGCGCTCGGCCTTGCCCAATACGTCCAGGCCAATCGCCCGCCAGGGCTCGCCGGTCTCGTGCCCGACCAGCGTCCCGCCGGTAAAGATCGCCAGGTCTTCCAGCATCCAGCGCTGCCGCTGCCCGAACACCGGCGCGTTGACGCAGATGACTTCCAGGTTGCCGGCCTGCTTGTTGGTCGCCAGCATCGTCACCACTTCGCCAATGAGCTTCCCGGCCACGATTACCAGCTTCTTGCGCCCGCTGGCCGCGTATTGCTCCAGGAATGGCAGGAAGTCCCGCAGATGCTCGACTTCACGGTCGGTGATGAGAATGTCCGGCTCGTCGATCACCGCCTCGGTTTCGGCCTTGTCGGTAGCGAAGTGCGACGACAGGAATCCCATATCGAAGCGCATGCCGTCCACGTAGGTGACTTCGGTTTTGAGTCCCTTGCCGTCGTCCACCGTGATCGCGCCCTCGACACCCTGGCGCTCAAACACGTCCGCAATCAGTTCGCCAACGAACGGGTCGTTGGCGGACATGCCCGCCATCCAGGCGACTTCTTGCCGCGACTCGGCGCGCACCGCCTGCTGATAGAGCGCGGACTCCGCCTCGGCCAGCGCCGGGTCCATGCCGCGCCGGATCATCATGGGGTTGGCGCCGGCCACGATGGCCTTGAACGCCTCGCTGTACATGGCCTGCGTCAGCACCGCCGCCGTCGTCGTGCCGTCGCCCGCCACCGTGTTGGTCTGGCGACAGGCCTCGTAGACGATCTGCCCGCCGGTGTGCAGAAACGTGTTTTCGACCTTGACGTCCCGCGCCACCGTCACGCCGTCATTGGTAACCGTGGGCGGACCGAGGCTGGGCTTATAGGCGACGTTACGACCCTTCGGCCCCATGGTTACTTTCACGGCGTTGGCCACCATGTCCACGCCCTCCCGGAGGGCGAGCCGGGCTTCAAGGTCAAACACCACGGCGCGATCAAGAACCACGCGAAGCCTCCTCGGTCAGGCTGAGAAGATGGTCAAAAAAGCGCGGCGTCACAGGCCGCGCGGGTGAACCATTGTCCGCTACGCCTCGCCGCCCGACAAGGACTCCTTCGCCGCGGAGGCTAACCGCCCTGGCGGATAGAATCGGAGCGGGCGGCAGCCTCGCTTCGCGGGCCGCCTCGTTCCTGAAGCAGGGTCTGCCGATGCGCCGGAGGATCGTTGCCGCCGCCGCACTTGCCCTGACGTGCCTGACGGGCTGGCTGATTGTGACTCCCGTCGCGGCTGACACTCCAATCGTGCTGGTCATGGACGTCGACGGCCCCATCAAGCAGCTGACGGCCGACCAAATCGCGCGCGGTTTGGATACGGCGCACGCGGACGGCGTGGAGTTGGTCATCATCCGCCTGAACTCGCCCGGCGGGCTGTTCGACCCGACGCGCCTGATCGTGCAGGACCTGCTGGATTCGGAGGTGCCGGTCGCCGTGTATGTCTCCCCGGCCGGCGCTTACTCCGGGTCCGCGGGGACCTTCATCGTCGCCGCCGCCCATTTCGCGGTCATGGCGCCCGCCGCCAACGTCGGCGCCGTCTCGCCGCTGGAAGCCGCCGGCGACAAAGTTCCCGGATCCCAGGCGCACAAAGTCAGCCAGGACATGCGGGCCTACATCCGCGGCATTGCCGAAGTGCGGGGACGAAACGCCGATGCCCTGGAAGACACCGTATGGAAGGCCACCGCGTATTCGGCGCACGAAGCCCAGCGCCTTGGCGTGATTGACCTGGTCGCCGCCGACCTGCCCGCCATGCTCGATCAACTCGACGGGCGCCAGACCACGACCGCCGCCGGTCCGATCACGGCGACGTCCCGCAACGCAATCGTGCGTTATCTCGGACCCACCATCCTGGAGCATCTCCTTGGAATCCTCACGATGCCCGAGGTGGTGTTCGTCCTATTCGTAACCGCCTGCCTCGCCTTCTTGGTGGAAGTGCTTTTTCCAGGCTTGATCATCCCCAGCCTCTTGGGCGTGGTCACGCTGGCCTTGGCCGTCCTGGGGTTTCTGAACCTCCCGGGCAGTTGGCTGGGGGTCGTGTTCATTGTCTTCGCCGCCGCGCTGTTCTATGGGGAGACCACCGTGCCGGGCTTTGGGTTTTTCGGGGCTGGCGGCGTCCTGTTTCTGGTCCTTGGCGGGATCTTCCTGTTCGGCGACTTCTTCCGCCCATCCGAGCTGCCCGAGCCGAGCTTCGCGGTGAACCCGATCGTCATCGCCGTGATTGGCGGTATCGCGGTGGGGACGTGGCTGTTGTTCGTTCGCCTCGCACACGCCGGCGGCGGGGAGACCGCCGGCTTTCAGACGGCGGCGGATACGGCGCTGGTGGGGCGCAGGGGCGTCACGCTGTCCGACCTGCGACCGTCGGGCCGCGTACGGATCGACGACAGGGACTGGGTCGCGACGGCCGACCCGGGCGTATCGATCAACCGCGGCGAACAGGTCCGGGTCAGGGCCGTCTACGGCGCGGTGCTCAAGGTCGAACGAAGCTGAGCGCCGACGCGGCATGTGTGGGAGCGTGGCCGCGACGCCGGAACACCCGGACCCGCCCGCTCAGTTGTCGCAAGGGGAAACCTCGTCCATAAGCCGGCGCTCCTCGGCCGAAAGTGCCCGGCCCTCCAGCAGATCCGGACGTCGACGTAGCGTGCGGTGCAGCGCCTGCGCGCGACGCCAGCGTTCGATTCGCCCGTGGTGCCCGCTGCGCAACACCGGCGGCACGCGCAGCCCTCGAAACTCCTCAGGCCGCGTGAATTGCGGGTGCGAGAGCCGCCCGTCGGAATGCGACTCGCCCTCCAGCGAACCGGCGTCGCCCACCACGCCGGGTACCAGCCGGGCCGCTGCGTCGATCACCACCATGGCCGCCACTTCGCCCCCGCTCAGCACGTAGTCGCCCACGCTGATCTCCTCATCGACCACCAGCGTCCGCACCCGCTCGTCCACGCCCTCGTAGCGTCCGCAAATCAGGATCAGGTGCGGCCGCGCTGCCAGGGCCGCGACCCTCGGCTGCGTCAGCGGCCGCCCGTGCGGGGTCAGCAGGCCAACCCAGCCGTCCGGCCCCCGCAGGTCCTCCACCGCTGCGACAATCGGTTCGGGCTTCAACACCATCCCCGGACCGCCGCCGTAGGCGTAGTCGTCCGTGACTCGATGCGGCGGGGCGGCCCAGTCGCGCAAGTTGTGGACGCGGACCTCAACGGTTCCCGC
>JAPOWQ010000029.1:0-169150 GCA_026707585.1 Chloroflexota bacterium
TCCCGGCCCTACGATTTCCCCCGGACGATCCGAGGGTCCTGCAACATACAAGGGGCCCGGAACCGCCTGGCCCATGCCTACCTCGGCATCGACGACGATGTCGTTTGGGACATCATTCGGACTGATATTCCGAAGTTGATTCCGCGTCTGCGCCGCCTGCTAGATATGACCTAACTGGGTAGCCTCGTCAATTGCGCGGCGTCACAAGTCTCGCGGAGGTAATTGGCGGTCTCACGCCGCATAGAGTGAGGTTCGAGTTTCTTCGACGGCCTCGCGGAAGTAGGGGTTCGTGATGGCGGACTCGACGACGAGATCTACGGGGCGGCCGAAGAGCTCCTGAAGGGACTCGTGGAGGCCGAAGTAGGCGTTGGCGTAGTCGGCGATGGGGATCTGCTGGAACTCGACGATGAAGTCGAGGTCGCTCGCTTCGTCGAAGTCGCGCGCGGTGGCCGCCGAGCCGAAGAGGCCGAGGCGCAGGACGTGAAAACGGACACAAAGCCGCTGGAGCTCGTGGGCCTGCTCGCTCACCGCGGGGATCACGTGGGAGACCTCCACATCCAATCGTGGTCTGTGGAACATCGTGCCATGTGCAGGTGATGTGGTTCGACACGATTTCCATTCGACAAGCTCAGGTCAGGCCCGTTGACGGGCTCAGGACAGGCTCTCCCAAGACTTCAGGCCGGCTCACCACGAATGGGATGGGACCGGAGCACCTGGCGCTGTGGAGGAGTCTGAGCTCGCTCCTAACGAGGAGCGCGGCGGCCGGTTTCGGGATGGGGGTGAAATGGCCTAGGCTGCGCTTTGTGGTTGGGGCTGCATTCCAAGGGAGTCGGGGTCCTATGTTGAACGTGGGGATCATTGGGTTGGGCGGGATTGCCCGCTCGCACTGTGAGGCCATCAAGTCGCTGGACAACGTGCAGGTGCTGGCCGTGGCGGATTTGTTCGAGGAGCCGCGGCAGCGGTACATGGAGACGTATGACATTCCGAGGGGCTACACATCGCACACGGAGCTGCTGAAGGACGACGAGATTGACGCGGTGGCGGTGGTGCTGGGGCACCAGTTGCATCACCGGCTGACGATCGATTCGCTGAACGCCGGCAAGCACGTGCTGGTGGAGAAGCCGATGGCGATCAGCCTGCAGCAGTGCGACGAGATGATCGAGGCGGCGGACGCGAACGACCGGAAGCTGATGGTGGGGCTGAGCCAGCACTTCTACGGGACGAGCCTGGCGGCGAAGGCGATCCTGGACTCCGGGGAGCTGGGACCGTTGATCACGGCGGTTTGCTACATGTCGAAGAACTGGGGGCACGCGGGGCGGCGTCCGCAGTACCGCAGCCGGTATCACGGCGGGGGCATGTGGCTGGCGAACGGCGTGCACGTGGTGGATCGGCTGACCTGGGTGATGGGCTCGCAGGCGATGTCGGTATCGGCGTCGATCGGGACGCGCGCGCACTACCAGGCGGGCGACGACTCGGCGACGGCGTTCATCCGCTACAAGAACGGGCTGGCGGGTGTTGCGGTGTCCGTTGGGTTCGCGGACGGGGCGCCGGACTATTCGTGCCAGGTGATCTGCGCGAACGGGACGCTGCGGTTCAGCCAGCACGGCGAAAAGTACGTGCGCGTGGGCAAGGGCGACGAGTGGGAAGACCGACCGTTCGACGACCCGCCCGCGGAGATGAAGTACGAGTGGAAGGGGTTTGTGGACAGCATCGAGCAGAACATCGAGCCCCCAACGCACGGTCCGTACGGCCGGCACATCATGGAGATCCTGTTTGCGGCGGAGCAATCGGCGATCACCAATGAAGAAGTAGTGCTGGACTCCGGCTACGACTGGACGACGCAGACGACAGGGTCGCCGGTGAATATCGAGCACGGGTGGGTCTGACTCTCGGAGGTCTTTGAGGACTGTTGGGGACGGGGGCTTGAGTCTGGGCTCGGGTGCTTGACCGAGGGACTCAACCCTCACCCCAACCCTCTCCCTGCCAGGGAGAGGGAGAGAGAGGGCTGGACGGTTAGGGTTGCATCGGAGCGCGGAAGACCCTCACCCCAACCCTCTCCCAGCGGGAGAGGGAGAAGATCTCGTGCCCGGAGGAGGCGTCATTCCGCTGATCAGGTGTGGGTGACCTGCCTGACACTGGCGGATGCGGCGTGAGTCTTTGGGCTGGGTGAGGTGAGACTCACGGGTGGACACAGCGGAGAGGGAGAGTGTTGTGGGTGAGCTGCCGAGAGATGACGGGTACCAGGAGGATTTGACGGTTGGGTTTGGCGGGGATGAGGGGCATGCGATTGAGATTGAGGCGGGGAGTCTAGGGACGTGGACGTTCAGGTATCGGTGCGGGGATCAGCCGGTTAGAGACGGCGGGTCGATCAGTTTCTGGAACGATCAGACGAATGTGCCCTGTGCGTATTTGCCGCAGACGGAGGATCCAGACGGCTGGGACTACGTGACGGTGGCGACGGATGGGGACGCGGAGCTGGAATTGGTTCACCTGGCGCAAACGTACAAGGACAACCGGTTCTGCGAGGTGCGGGTGCACCAGGGGGAGCTGCGGCACGGGGACGAGGTCGTGCTGCGGGTGGGGGCCGGCGAGCCGACGGCGGCGCCGGCGTACAGCATCGAGCGGATCAACTACTACGTGGCGGTGGATCACGCGGGGGACGGGACCTGGACGTACCTGCCGTATTGCGTAACGGCGTCGATCGTGCCGGGTCCGCCGGCGAAGCTGGGGGTTACGGCGCCCTCGGTGGTGGGCCTGGACGAGGCGTTTGCGCTGCACGTGCGAGCGGAGGACGTGAGTTCGAATCCAGGCGCGCCGTTCGTGGGCGACCTGCGGGTAAGCCTGGAAGGGGTTGAGCTGGCGTCCGTTTCAGTGACGGATGACGACGATGGCATTGTCGAGGTCGATGGGCTGCGGCTCGACCGGTTGGGTGTGCATCGGCTGACGGTGACCAGCGGGGATGGGTCGCTGTCGGGGACGTCGAACCCGACTCGTTGCCAAGTCGAACCGGGCGAGCGGATCTACTGGGGCGACATGCACTGTCATGCGGACTACGCGGACGCGACGGGGACGGCGGCGTGGAATCACGATTACGCACGGAACAAGGCGCGGCTGGATTTCTACAGCCTGACGGACCACATCTACTCGACGCCGGGGTGGGCGACGGGGGCGTTCAACCGACCGCCTGTGCTGGACGTGCGGAAGATGTGGGAGGAGTTGCAGCGGACGGCTCGCGACTGGCATGAGCCGGGGCGGTTCGTGACGTTTCTCGGATACGAGCGCACGCCGTGGGAGCGCCGAAGGGCGGCCGGGGACCTGACGGTGTGGTTCATGGATGACGACGCGGACCTGGTGATCGAGGACACGATCGCGGGGACGATTGAGGCGGTGCGGGCAACGAACGGGAAGGTGTTTATCGGGTCGCATGCGGCGCAGCGATCGGACTGGGAACGGTATGGGGTCGGCGTGGAAGACGTAATGCCGACGATCGAGATCTCGGCGATGCACCAGCACGCCGAGTGGTACGTGTTCGAGGGGCTGCAGCGGGGGTACAAGTTCACAAGCGTGGGGATGGCGGACGAGCACGCGGGGCATCCGGGGTACGACGTGTGGCCGAGATTCGGCCAGGGCCAGACGCCACGACGTCCGTTTGCGGTGCGGAGCGCGTTGACGGCGGTGTTTGCGCCGGAACTGACGCGGGAGGGTGTGCGGGACGCGTTTTTCGGGCGGCGGACATATGCGACGACGGGGGACCGGATTTTGCTGGACGTGCAGGTGAACGGGGAGCCGGCGGGGTCGGAAGTTGCGAGCGGCGGGTCCGTTGACCTGCGGGTGGCGGTGCATGGGACGGCTGCGATCGATCGAATTGACATAATTCGTGGAGATCGGCTGGCGCACACGGAGATGCCGGGCAGCCTGGATGCGAGCGTGGACTGGAGCGATCCCGCACCGTTGGCGGGGGAGACCTGGTATTACGTGCGGGTGACGCAGGCGAACGGCGGGTTTGCGTGGTCGACGCCGACGTGGGTGACGACGGCCGAAGGCGCGGCCGACGCGGGGGACTTGCCGCTTTGGTGCGACGTGATCTGGCCGCCGGCGCCGGAGGACCGAGGGCCGGACGCGAGGGCGGCGCTGGAGCATGCGGCGCGGGTGTTTGGCGAGGATCCGGCACGGTTCGCGGCGTGCGTGCAGATTGGGCGGTTCGAGGATTACCGGGGGAGCTACGTGCTGTTTCGGGGTCGCGACGGTAGAGACGGCGCGCCGCTGCACGTGCACCTGTACGACGGATTTCCGGCGCCAAGGCTGTACGTCTCGCGCGGGTGGGCGGACTTTGGCTGGGGGCCGAACGGCGGGGCGCGGGAGGAGTTGCCGTGGCCGGAGCCGACGGGGGAGTGGGCGTAGGGACGCGGCGTCGAGTGGTAGTTGAGGCGCCTTGAGCCGAAGAGAGGGCGCTTCGCGAAGCGCCCCTACGGGTGGACTGTGCCCCTACTGGACCAGGTCGGCGGCGGAGGCTCGGATTTTTTCTATGGCGGAGGCGATTTGGATCATGCCTTCGGGGGTGTCGAGGAAGACGTTCTGGCTGAGCCAGAGTGTTTCGCCGGCGCAGAGGCGTTCGGTGACGGGGCAGGGGGCGGACTGGTAGTCGATGTCAGGGACGCCGCCGTTGCGGTTCCAGAAGCGGGCGAGTTCGCCATTGCGGTCCTGGAAGAGGCCGGTGCGATGAAGGGCGCGGCCATAGCCGGGGGCGGCGGGGATGCCTTCGGCGTTGAGGGCCTTGATGAAGGTTTCGCGGGGCAGGCCGTCGAAGGCGTTGGCGTCGTAGCGGCAGATGTAGAGGTGCCGGGAATCGCGGGTGACCCAGTCGTCCTGGCGGCGGGGTTGGATGCCTTCGAGGTCGTCGAGCAGGTCGTCGAGATAGGCGGCGTTGGCGGCGCGGCGCTCGGTCTGTTCCTCGAGGCGTTCGAGCTGGCGGTGGAGGAGGACGGCCTGGTAGGTGGGCATGCGGTTGCTGGAGGCGGCGACCGGGTAATCCCAGGTGGCGCCTGAGCGCATGCTGCCCTGGCCGAGCTGGCCTTCGCGTTCGAGCATGCCGCCGGCCCAGAGATCGTGGTACTCGATGGCGCGGGTGTAGATCTCGCTGTCGTTGGTGAGGAGCATGCCGCCTTCGCCGGCGTTGAGGTTCTTGCTGGCCTGGAAGCTGAAGCAGCCGACGTCGCCGAGGGCGCCGAGGCCGCGGTGGTTCCAGGTTGCGCCGTGGGCGTGGGCGGAGTCCTCGACGACACGAAGGTCGTGTCTGCGAGCAATCGCGAGGATGGCGTCCATGTCGCAGGCGAGGCCGCCGAAGTGGACGACGAGGATGGCGGCGGTCTGGTCGGTGACGGCCGACTCGAGCCGGGCGGGGTCGATGTTGTAGGTGTCCTCGTGGATGTCGACGAAGACGGGGGTGAGGCCGGCGCGGAGGATGCAGGTGGCGGTGGCCATGTAGGTGTAGGCGGGGACGAGGACCTCGGCGCCGCGCGGCAAATGGAGGCACATCAGGGCAAGCTCAAGGGCGACGCCGCCGCTGTTGACGCTGAGGCCGTAGTCGGCGCCCTGGTAGGCGGCGAAGGCCTTTTCGAAATCGTGGACCTGGTTGGCGCCGAGGCGTCCCCAGGCACCGCTGCGAACGACTTCGGCGACGGCCTGGACGTCGGACTCCTCGACGATGGGCCAGGCGGGAAAGGGTTCGGAACGGACGGGCTGGCCGCCGAGGAGGGCGAGGTCACTCATGGCTGTTACTGCTTTCAGGGGCCGGCGAAGCGGTAGGCGTAGAGGGTGGCGTAGGTGATCTTGATGTGGAGGCGAACGCGGCGGCCGACGAGGGGGGCGAGGTTGCGGCCGTTCCAGGTGGTCTCGACGTCGACCCCGCCCTGGATGCCGAGATCGCAGTCGTCGTGGTCGAATCCGGGAATGGGCTGCGCGTCGTCGCCGGTGACGGCGACCGAGAGCGGGCCGGTGGCAGCTCCAATGTTGAGGAGCAGGCGCGGGCCGCCGACTTCAACCCAGTCGGTGGTGAGTTCGCCGCCGTCCGGTCCGGCGCGCAGGCCGGCGAAGCGATCGCGCGGGGCCCTGGCCAGTCCGATGGCGGATGCGAAGGTGAGTTCCTCGGGCCGGCGGTGGGCGAGGGGACGGCCGGTGTACCAGAGCAGCATTTCGTCGCCGACGACGATGGGCGGGGATGGCGGGAAGACGACCCAGGTGCTTTCCCACGAGTCGGAGGACCCGACATCGAAGTAGGTGCGTCGGGAGCAGGCGCGTTCCCAACGGTCGCCATCACGGCTGGTGGTGAGTTGCACGTTGAGGACTTCGTTTTGGGGATCGTAGTACTCCAGGAATCCAATCCACTGATTGCCCCACATGAAGAGGGGCATGCCGTAGAACTCGGTGCCGGGCGGGTCGTCGTCGTCGCCCTCGAACACGCGGACGCCGGGGGTCCAGTTCAAGAGGTCCGGTGAACGCGAGACGGCGATGTCCCGCCGGGTCATGTGACCGGCTTGCCGGTCGCGGCCCCGGTTGTCGCCGCGGGAGGTCATGACGAAGCCGCCGTTGACGAAGTCCTGGCCGACGGCGGTGCGGTCGCCGCGGGGCAGAAGGACGCGGGGGGCGCAGGTCCAGTCGATCCCGTCCGGGCTGAAGCCGACGGAGTAGCCGCGGTTGTGGTCGGCATCGTTCATATAGCCGATGAACTTGTAACGGCGTTGCGGGTCGGGTTCGAGGAGGTCGCGAATGACGGTGAACGGGTGACTGCGGCGAATCCGGGGCCGTTGCTCGTCCCGGTATACGAGGTTGTTGCGGGGGGCTTCGGGGAGGGGGTATCGATCGAAGTCGCCGCGCGTCCAGCTGACGCCGTCGGCCGAGGTGGCGTAGCAGATGAGGTCGTAGCCCCGGCGGCGTTCGGGGGGGATGGCCAGGTACCACATCTGGAACTCAGAGTCGCTGTGCAATACGGAGCCCCAGAGGGAGACGTGGCCGTGCTCCCAGGGCATTTCAGCCTTGAGGACCGGTTCAAGGGAGACGCGCTGGGGCTGTTCGACGAAGCGGGTGAGGCCGGAGCGGTAGAGGACCTGGTGGTCGTCGATCAGGAGATGCAGGTGTGGGTCGTACATGGCGCGTCCGCGAGTGGAGCGGGACCCGCATGATACGCGGGATGTCTAGCCAGAGGCGCGGAGGATGCCGGTGGGGCCTCGGCGGACGAGGATGAAGGCGATGGGGAGCGCGGCGACGACGATCAGCAGGAGGGACGACGAGGCGGCCTGGGCGAAGAAGGCTTCGTCGGCGGCGGCCCAGGTGACGGTGGCGAGGGTGCGGAAGCCGATGGGGCCAAGCAGAAGGGCGGCCGGGAGCTCTTTCATGACAAGCAGAAAGGCCATGGCGGCACCGGCGGCCAGGCTGCCCCGCACAGCGGGGATGGTGACTCGCCAGAGGACCTGGCGAGGGCTCTTGCCAAGGGTGCGGGCGGCTTCCTCGGTGCGTGGATGGACCTGCAACAGGCCGGCTCTGGCCGCGCCGAGGGTGGTGGGCAGAAAGAGCACCACGTAGGCAGCCAGGAGCAACACAAGGGTCTGGTAGATCGGCCGGGCTACATTGATGCCGAAGAAGATGAAGGCGATGGCCACGGTGATGCCGGGCAGGGCGAAGCCGACATAGGCGACACGTTCCAGCAGGGCCGCTATACGGCTGGGGCAGCGCACCAGCAGGACCCCAAGCGGAATGGCCACGACAACCAGCATGGCGGCGGCCAGCGCGGATAGGCTGACCGAGTTGACGAGGGGCTGGACCAGTTCGAGGAGTTCCTCGCCGGCGGCGAGGCCGCGAACAAGCCAGTACAGCAGCACGGCGCCGGGCCCCACCGTAGTGGCGAATGCCACAAGGCCCATTCCGGCGAGTGCCGGCCAGCGCCAGCGGCGCAGCGGCGTGGGGCGGTACTCGCGCGTTGTGCCGGGGCCAAGGGGGTGGTAGCGGGAACGGCCGCGGCTGCGGGCCTCAAGGGCGACGATGGCAATGGCGGCGACGACCAGAACGAGCGAGAGGGCAGCCGCGGCGGCGCGGTCGAAGGCGGATTGGTACTGCACGAAGATGGCGGCGGTGAACGTCTCGTAGCGCAGCAGTGAGACAGCGCCGAAGTCTGAGAGTGTGTAGAGCGCGGCGAGTAAAGCGCCGGCCGCAATGGCGGGACGCAGGGCCGGGAGGGTGACGGTGGCGAAGGTGCGGAGGGGGCCGCGGCCGAGGCAACGGCTGACTTCTTCCAGCGCCGGGTCAAGGCGGCGGAAGGCGGCGGTGGTAGGTAGGAGGACGTACGGATAGGTCAGGAGGGCAAGGGCAAGCAGGGCGCCAGGAAACCCGTAGATGGAGGGAAGCTCGGTGACACCAAACAGCGCTTCGAGCGCCTTCTGCAGGAGGCCGCGGGGGCCGAGGGCGGTGCCGGCCACGAGGGCGTAAACGAAGCTGGGAACAACGAGGGGCAGGACCATGACGACGGTCCACACGCGGCGGCCGGGAAGGTCGGTGCGGGTCAGCAGCCAGGCGATGGGTACGGCCAGCGCGATGGCGACAACGGTGACCGAGACGACGAGCAGGAGGCTACGGCCGATGACGGCGGCGATGCGCGGGCGCGCCAGTAGCTGCCACGTCTCGGTCCCGGCGTCGAAGGACCGGATTCCCAGGTAGATGACCGGCAACAGGAGGAGCGCAGTGACCGCCAGGGCCAGGAGGGTCAGCCCCATTGGCGGGGACCGGCGGGTCGCAAAGGACCCGGGGAGGCGCTCGACTGCGGGGACCGAGGCCATCAGTCGCGGTTCTAGGGCAGGACTTCGAGTTGGCGCAAGAGCGCCTGGGTCCCCTTGAGGTCGGTCAGCTGCGAGGGAGCGATATCAGGCCTTTTGATGTTGTCCAGCGGCGTTACACCGGGATGCGTCTTGACGCCGGGCGCCATGGGGTACTCAAAGGTGTTGGACACGAAGTAGCTCTGTCCCACGTCGGAGAGCAGGAAGCGAATGAGGGCCTGCGCCGGTTCAGGGTTGGCCGCCGAGGCCAGGACTCCGGCGCCGGACACCATGATAAGCGCTCCCGGTCCACCGCCGCGTAGGTGGTAGTTGCGGGCGTTGAAGGACTCGCCCTGCTCGGACATGAAGCGGTGCAGGTAGTAGTGGTTGACGAAGCCGACGTCGATCTCGCCGGCGGCGGCGGCGGCCACCTGCGGCGTGTTCTTGGGGAACTCAATGGGCTCGTTGGCCTTGATGCCCTCGAGCCACTCGGCTGTGCGGTCCTCGCCCCAGACGGCGCGCATGCCGGTGACCATGGCCTGGAAGGAGCCGTTGGTGGGGGCCCAGCCGATGCGGCCTTTCCAGGCGGGGTCGTGGAAGCCGAACATGTCGTCGGGCAAGTCGGCTTCGGTGAACTTCCGGTTGTTGTAGACGACGGTGCGGGCGCGACCGGTGACGCCGGTCCAGAGGCCATCGGCGTGCCGACCCCAGGCGGGCGATCGCTCGAGGATGTCCTGGGGCAGTGGGGCGAAGAGCGGTTCGACGGCGCCGAGGCCGCCGGGGTCTTGCGCGTAGAAGAGGTCGGCGGGTGAGTTGGCGCCTTCCTCAAGGAGGGTGGCGGCGAGGGCCGGGGTGCCGGCGTACTTGATCCGGACGTCGACACCGGAGATCTCACCGAACTGGGCGAGCACTGGAGCGACGAGGGATTCGCTGCGGCCGGAGTAGACGGTGACCGTCTGTTGCCCGGGGGCCATCAGCTTTTCGACGGTGACGACCTTCTCGACGACGCGCTCGACGGGAATTTCCTTGACGACGGTTTGCGGGACGATCTTCTGGACCGGGACTTCCTTAACGACCGTCTGGGTGACGACTTTCTCAACGGTCACGACCTGGGATTCGCCGCAGGCGGCAAGGGCGGCCGCGGCGACGGAAACCGCGGCGCCGACGGCGCCGATTCGCAGGAGGCGCCGGCGGCTAAGGCGGCCTGTGTCCGCAGGCTGGTTTTGCGGGGTTGGCCCGTCGTGAAGCATTGACTAACACTCCGTCTTAGCTATGGCTAACTTTAGCCATGGCGAAGGCTAGGCATTAGCATTGGCTAAGTCAAGGGTTTTTCGGCCGGGCCCGCAACTGATTGGGGAAGGGGCGCGCCGGGATCCTGGCGAGTGGCGATGGCGCAGGCCAGGGTGGCTGGCGGAGAGGGTGGGATTCGAACCCACGTGGGGTTGCCCCCTACACGCTTTCCAGGCGTGCGCCCTAAGCCTCTAGGCGACCTCTCCTGAGGGTGGATGCTAGCAAGTGCGGCAGCTTATTCCCGCGATGGGCGAGGTGCGGGCGGGATGGAGGGGTCTGGCCTGGGGTTGGGCGGAGAGGGTGGGATTCGAACCCACGTGGCGCTCATCACGCCTACTCGTTTTCGAGACGAGCCCCTTAAACCACTCGGGCACCCCTCCACCGCGAGTCTACCGCCGTAGTGACGGGCCGAGGAGGCGCGCGGCGCGTACCATAGGGGCGGGCACACAATCGGCGGCCTGTGAGGAGCCAGCATGGAGTCGCAGCGGATCGTGATCGGCCAGAAGGTCGAGCAATTCATCCATACGGACCCGGACGTGGCATGGCGGGCGTGGACCGACGGCTCGGAGCTCGTGCGGTGGTTCCCCGGCGTGAGCGAAGTTCGCAAGACCGGGGATGGGCCGCTGGGCGTGGGGACCAAGGTGGCCGTGAAGGGCGCGGCCGAGGCGGAGATCGAGCTCCTGGAGTTCGATCCCGAACACCGGGTGTTCACGTACCGGCTGCCGACGCGGTATGCGGAGTTCCAGCCGCACCGGGCGAGCGTGCAAGTCAAGCATTCGCTGACCGGGACCGAGGTGGACTGGGTGCTGAAGCTGGACGACGAGGGCTTCAGCTTCTTCGGAATCGGCGGCAAGGCCAAGCGGGACGCGGACCTGGTGATGACGGTGTCGCTGGAAAAGCTGAAGGAACTGCTGGAGGCGGAGGCGTACAGCACACCGGAGTTCGAGACCGACGAGCGGACCTCACGCTGGGACGACGGCGCTTAGGGACGCGAGGCGGTTTGGGCCGAGACGGAGGAGTCGGCGCCGTTGGTGGTCGGGGGCCTGGTGGCCGCGGTATTCGATTGATCCCCGCCGAGGTTGTGGCGTGAAGTGCGTGGGTCAGGTGCGACGGACCGCTTGAAGAAGCCGGTGACGCGGTCGGCGTAGTCCTCGGGGTCGATCTGGCTGGCGAGAACGTGGCCGACGTCGGGCTCGAGCCAGAGTTCCCTGGGTTCGCCGGCGCGCTGGTACATGCGATGGGCGTCGGCCACGTCCACGAGGGGATCCAGGTGGCCGTGGGCGAGGCAGACGGCGCGGGGCGCGATGCGGGCGATGGCGTCTGCAACGGAAAAGTCGTCGACGTTTTCGCCGGTCATGCGTTCCGCCGCCCATACCACGGCGCGTCGGAAGGGGAGCGCGGGCAGGCCGGTGTAGGCCCCGAAGCCCTTGTCGATGGCGGACCGCAGCGACATGGGCGCGCAGTCAGTACATACAGCCTTGATTTCCGCGCGTTGGGCGGCGGCGGCGAGGGCGACGGTGCCGCCGAGAGAGTCGGCCAGGGCGACGATGGGGGCGTTGCCGAATTCCGGCTGGCGGAGGCAGAGGTCGACGGCGGCCGACAGGTCTTCGACTTCGCGGACGCCGCAAGTGCTGGTTGAGCCATCAGATTCGCCGCAGGCGCGGAAGTCGAGCAGCATGACCGAAAAGCGGCGCTGCCAGAGGCGGAAGGCACGGTTGGCCAGCACGGTGTGATTGACGCCGAGTCCGTGGACGAGGATGACGGTGGCGATGGGATTGTCGTGAGGCTTGATCCAGCCGGCGAGGCGGGTGCCGTCGACCGATTTGAAACGCACGCGCGCCGGGTTGAGGGGCAGGGGTTCCCAGTCAATCGGACGCCAGCGGCGGTTTGGGTGGACGATGACCCAAGCGGTGCGCAGGACGATGAGGGCGTAGGCGGCCGCGGTGAGACCGAGTCCGAGGAGGATGAGGCGGGTCATGCGGCGGCCGCCAGGCTGCGGACGTGCGCCGCCGCCGCCTCAATGCCCCGACCGGGCGGGCTGGCCTGGACGATGTCGATGAGCGCGCTGGCGACGATGGCGCCTTCGGCGCGGCCGTGCAGGGACCGCAGGTGCTCGGGTTTGGAGATGCCGAAGCCGACGACGCGGGGGATGGTGGTGGCTTTGCCAACTCGCGCCAGATAGGCGGGGAGACTTTCGGAGAGCTGGGCGCGGCTGCCGGTGACGCCGGTGACGCTGACGCAGTAGATAAAGCCCCTGGCTCCCTGGCCGATTTGCCGCAGGCGTGCGAGCGGCGTGGTGGGGGCCGCAAAGCGGATGACGTGCAGACCGTGCCGGGCATTGGCGGACTCGATGTCGTGGGCGTGCTCAGGCAGGACGTCCGGAACAATCAAGCCATCGGCGCCGGCCGCCGAGGATTCGCGCGCCAGCGCGCCCAGGCCGAATTGCATGAACGGGTTGGCGTAGCCCATCAAGGCCAAGGGAATGTCGGTGTGCGACCGAATGCGCTCGACCAGGTGAAAGGCGTCCTCAAGCCAGACGCCTCCCTCCAGCGCGATCTGCGAGGCCAATTGCACGGTAGGGCCATCGGCGATGGGGTCGCTGAAGGGCATGCCGATCTCGAGCATGTCGGCGCCGGCTTCAACGTAGGCGAGCGCCAGTTCGACGGCGGACTCGCGCGTGGGGTACCCAACGGTGACGTAGGGGGCCAGGACCAGGCGCGACTCGGCTTTGGCCGATTGAAAGGACGCGTCGATGCGGTTCACGCGCGGGTACCGAGTCTGGCGGCGATGGTTTCCATGTCCTTGTCGCCGCGTCCGGAGAGATTGACCAGGATGATGTGGTCGCGGCTGACTTCGGGTGCGATGCGAAGGGCGCCGGCAATGGCGTGGGCGCTTTCGAGGGCGGGGATTATGCCCTCGGTTTGGGCCAGCAACTGAAGGGCATCCATGGCGTCAGCGTCACCAAACGTGGCGAAGTCGGCCCTGCCGACATGATGCAGGTAGGCGAGTTCCGGCCCCACGCCCGGATAGTCAAGACCCGCGGCGATGCTGTGCGTGCCAATGATCTGCCCGCCTTCGTCCTGCAGGAGCAGGCTGCGGGCCCCGTGAAGGATTCCGAGGGTTCCGCATTCCACGGTGGCCGCATGCTCGCCCTGGTCACCTCCACGTCCCCCGGCTTCGACGCCGATGAGCGCGACGTCAGGGTCTTCGATGAAGGCGGAGAAGATGCCGATGGCGTTGCTGCCGCCGTTGACGCAGGCGATCACGGTGTCGGGCAGGCGGCCGGCGAGGTCCTGGATCTGGGCGCGGGCTTCGCGGCCGATGACGCGCTGGAACTCGCGGACGATCCTGGGGTAGGGGTGTGGACCAGTGGCGGAGCCGAAGAGGTAGAAGGTGGTTTCGACGTTGGTGACCCAGTCGCGGAGGGCCTCGTTGATGGCGTCCTTGAGGGTGCGGGTGCCGGAGGTGACCGAAATCACGTCGGCGCCGAGCACGCGCATGCGGGCGACGTTGAGGGCCTGGCGATGGACGTCTTCCTCGCCCATGTAGACCACGCAGTCGAGACCGAGCATGGCGCAGACGGTGGCCGAGGCGACGCCGTGTTGCCCGGCGCCGGTTTCGGCAATGACCCGTCGCTTGCCGCTGACGCGGGCGAGCAGGCCCTGGCCGAGGGCGTTGTTGATCTTGTGGGCGCCGGTGTGGGCGAGGTCTTCGCGCTTGAGATAAATCTGCGCGCCGCCGAGTTCGCGGCTGAGGCGGGCGGCGTGGTAGGTGGGGGTGGGACGGCCGGCGTAGAGGTGGAGAAGGCTTTCGAGTTCCTTCACGAACGCGGGGTCGCGATGGTGGCGCTGGAATGAGGCTTCGAGCTCGTCGAGGGCGGCTACCAGCGTTTCGGGGACGTAGCGGCCGCCGAAGGGTCCGTAGTAGCCGGCGGCGTCGGGGAGTGCGCGGGTTACAAGCATCGCTAGCCTGGCGAATCGGCGAGGTCGCTTGGAATGCGGTTAATCAGGCGTTCGCCCAGGACCGTGACGACGCCCGGATCCTGGGCGCTCAGGTAAACAAGCTCGAAAATGGCGGACACGCGCCCCTCCCGCAGGATCAAGTAGTAGATGTGGGGATCTCCGGGACCCAGCTCGCGTTCCTCCGGCTCGATTTTGGGGTCGATGCGCACCTCGATCAGGCGGTTTTGGTCAGCCAGGGTGAACTGGTCGGAGGTACGGGTTCCAGGCTCAAGGTCGGGATAAAACTGTCGGAAAAAGCCCAACGCCGCGATGGCATAGGTTGGCGCCGCGCTGTCGACGAGTTCTTCAAACATCCGGGAGGCGCCCTCGGCGTTGGCGTGGACGAACAGGCGCTGGACAAGCTGCACCGGACGGCCGGCGCCGCCGCCGGGCTGGCGGCTACTGCCACTGACAAAGAAGCTCTCCAGGGCGGATTGGGCCATGAGTTCTTCGGACAGGAAGTCGGTTGGGTCCGATGACTCGTCGATGGTTTCGAGTCCCGGATCCACCTCGGACGCGGGGATCGCAAGAGACCTGGCAGTTTCGTTGGCGGTGATGGCCGCGATGTCGACCTCGGGAAGCGGGGTCGGTTCGGCGGTGGGTGTGGCGTCGCCGGTCGACGATGGCGGGGTTGTTGTCGTCTGTGGGGGCGTGGCGGGACGGTCAGGCGGCGTTGGCGCGGGCTGGGTGGGCGAGGGCGCGGGCGCAGGCGTTGGATCGCCGTTCGGCGCCGCGGTGGGCGAGGTCAATGCGGCTGGAGCGGCGGCGGTTTCGGGTTGAGCGGGGGCGACCGGCGCGCTCACGACGATGTCGTTCTGGCCCTCGCTGAACAGGAAACTGATGCGCGTAATGGGTTGGATTGGAGGCTCGCCGTTTTCGAGCTGGAGCCCGTGGGAACAGGCGGCTAGGGCGAACAGCCCCAGACCGAGCGCGGTGAGGCGGAGGCGGCTCATGCGCGGGCGGGCGCCGCAAAGGCCTGGCGGGCGTTGCGGATGAAGCGTTCGATCTTGTCGTGGTCCTTGCGCTGGTTGGTTTCCACGCCGCTGCTGACATCGACGCCGTAGGGACGCGTGGCGGCAATGGCGGCGCCCACGTTGTCCGGCGACAGGCCGCCAGAGAGGAGGACTCGGTATGCATTGGCCGCGTCGCGGGCGAGCGAGTAGTCCCACTGCTCGCCGGTACCGCCGGCCTGGCCTTCCACGAGGGCGTCGAGGTGGAAGAGCGGGACAGAGAAGTTGGGAAACTGGGCGTGGTCGTTGGGGAGCCGGAGGGTCTTGATGGCGCGCTGGCCGAGAGCCCGGCAGTAGGCGGGGGTCTCGGCACCGGAGAGTTGCACGCGGTCGAGCCGGCAAATGTCGATGATCTCGTTGACTTCCGCGCAGGGCGCATTAACGAAGACGCCGACGCGTTCCACGTGGGGTGGGGCCGTGTCGAATATGGCGCGGGCCTGGGCGAGGGTGCGGCGGCGACGAGCGCGAGCAAAGATCACGCTCACCATGTCGGCGCCGCTGGCCACGGCGACATCGGCGTCAGTCGGTTCCAGAAGGCCGCAGATCTTGATGAGCATGGGGCGGCTACTCTCCGGCCTCGACGAGCATGCGGAGTTGCTGGAGGGGATCGTCGGCCTTCATGATCGACTCGCCGACGAGGACGCCACTGACGCCGGCGGCGGCAAGCCGCTCGACATCATGGGCGGTGTGGACGCCGCTCTCGCTGACCACGGTGATTTCCTCGGGAATCAGCTTGCAGAGTTCTTCGGTGACGGCGAGATCGGTTGTGAATTCGCGCAGGTTGCGGTTGTTGATGCCGAGGATGCGGGCGCCGGCCAGGAGGGCTTCGTCGAGCTCTTCCTCGGTGTGGACTTCGACGAGGGCCTCCATTCCGAGCCGATGGACCAGGCCGATCCGTGCGGCAAGGTCTTGATCGAGCGTGAGGCCGGTGATGAGCAGAACCGCATCGGCGCCGTAGGCGGCGGCCTCGAAGACCTGGTAGTCGGTGATGACGAAGTCCTTCTGAAGGATGGGGAGGTCAGTAGCGGCGCGCGCCGCTGCCAGGTCGGTATGGGTGCCGCCGAAGAAGGGTTGGTCGGTGAGGACCGAGATGGCGATGGCGCCGCCGGCCTGATAGCGGGCCGCCCAGGCGGCGGGATCGACGTCTTTGGCAAAGACGCCGGCAGAGGGCGAGCGGCGCTTGATCTCGGCCATTACCCCGACGCCTTCCTCATCCAGGGCGTGCCAGAGGGAGCGGGTGGGGCCGCGCTGGGCCAGACGGGCCTGGAGATCGGCAAGCTGTGCGCGCTCGGCACGGGCCGCCACGTCGAGGCGCTTGCGGTTGACAATGTCGTCGAGGATCACGACCTACGCTCCGTCGCTCCTGTTCGAGACGTCGACGAGACGGTCGAGGCAGGCGAGGGCGGCACCGCTCTCGATGGCGGTTGACGCGCGCCGCACGCCATCACGCCAATCGTCGGCAATGCCAGCGGCGACGAGGGCGCCGGAGGCGTTGGCCAGGACTACGTCGCGTCGGGGGCCGGTGTGCCGACCGGCCAGGAGATCGCGGGTGACGTGGGCCACGGCGCCGGCATCGCGGGTTTCGAGTTCCGAGGCGTCCACGACGGGGAGGCCGAAGTCGGCCGGCGTGATTTCGTACTGGGTCACGGCGCTGTCGCTGACATCAAAGACGCGGGTTGGGCCGGTGAGCGAGATCTCATCCACGCCGCCGTGGCCGTGAACGACGAGGGCGCGGCCAATCCCGAGTAGACGCAGGGCCTCGGCGATGGTGGACGGGAGGTGGGGATCGCCGACGCCGAGCAGACGCCGCTGGGCGCCGGCGGGGTTGGTAAGCGGACCGAGGATGTTGAAGACGGTGCGAATGCCGATTTCGCGTCGGAGCGGGCCGGCGAAGCGCATGGCGGGATGAAAGGCCAGCGCGAACATGAAGGCCACGCGGGCTTCGGCAAGGGCCACGGCCGCGAGGTCGGGCCCAGCCATGAGGTTGACGCCGAGCGCCTCAAGGACGTCGCCGCTGCCGGCCGGACGAGTGACGCCGCGGTTGCCGTGCTTGGCGACCAGAGCGCCAGCGCCCGCGGCGACGAAGGCAGCGGCGGTTGAAACTCCCACCCAGCGGGTGCGGCCGCCACCGGTGCCGCAGGTGTCGACGAGCGCGGCACTGTCGACGTCGACGCGCAGGGCGTGGCGGGTCATGCTGGCGGCGAAGCCGGCGATTTCGGCGGCGGTTTCACCCTTGAGCCGCAAGGCGGTGACGAGCGCGCCGAACTGGGCGGGCGTCATCGCGTCCTCGAGGATTGCGTCCATCAGGGCGGTTGCCGTCGCAGTGTCGAGGTTGTCGCCATCGACAACGGTACGGATGGCGTCGGTAATCACGCGGCTACCGGTATTTCGGCCAACCGGAGGAAATTCCGCAGGAGGGCGGGTCCGGCGGCGGTCAAGATGGATTCCGGGTGGAACTGCACGCCGTAGATGGGGTGCGAACGATGCTGCATTCCCATGATAAGCCCGTCGGGGCTCTGGGCCGTGACCTCGAGTTCGTGCGGCAGGCCGTCCCGCTGCACGATCAGCGAGTGGTAGCGGGTCGCGTCGAAGGGATTCGGCAGATTCTTAAAGAGGCGGCGGCCGTCATGAGCAATGGGCGAGGTTTTGCCGTGCATGAGCACGGGGGCGCGGACGACGCGGCCGCCGAAGGCGGCGCCGATAGACTGGTGGCCGAGGCAGACGCCGAGAGTGGGGACGGTTGGGCCGAGCGTGCGGATGAGATCGACAGAGATTCCCGCCTCGTGCGGGGTGCAGGGGCCGGGTGAGATGACGATGGCGTCGGGGGCCATGGCCTTGACGTCGTCCACGGAGACCACATCGTTGCGATAGACGGCGACGTCCGGTTGCAGGACCTGGAGGTACTGCACGAGGTTGAAGGTGAACGAGTCGTAGTTATCCAAGACGAGCAGCACGGGCCGCCTCCTCCGCGAGCTGGATGGCCTGCAGCACGGCGCGAGCCTTGTTGACGCACTCCTGGTATTCGGTGGCCGGGACCGAGTCAGCGACGATGCCGGCACCGGCCTGAACGTGAGCCTGGCCGTTGTGGGCCAGCAGGGTGCGAATGGTGATGGCGGTGTCCATATCGCCGGAGTGGCTGATGTAGCCGACGGCGCCGCCGTAGGGGCCGCGGCGCAGGTCTTCCAGTTCGGCGATGATCTCCATGGCGCGGATCTTGGGGGCGCCGCTGAGGGTGCCGGCGGGGAAGCAGGCGCGGAGGGCGTCGACGCCGCTGAAGCGCGGATCGAGCCGGCCGCTCACGTCGCTCACGATGTGCATGACGTGGGAGAACTTCTCGACGGTCATGAGGTCATCGACGTTGACGGTGCCGGGCCGGGAGACGCGGCCGAGATCGTTGCGGCCGAGGTCAACGAGCATGACGTGCTCGGCGAGCTCCTTGGGGTCGGCCAGGAGGTCGCGTTCGAGTTCGGCTTCCTGGTCCGGCGTTGAGCCGCGGGGGCGCGTGCCTGCGATCGGTCGAGTGCGGGCATGTCCGGCCACCGCCTGGAGGAGCATTTCGGGCGAGGCGCCGGCCAACTGCAGACTGCCGCAGTCCAGGAAGAACATGTAGGGGGACGGATTAACGCGCCGCAGGTGGCGGTAAACCTGGAAGGCGTCGACATTGAGGGGGCGGCTGAACCGGATGGAGGGCACGACCTGAATGATGTCACCGGCGGCGACGTATTCCTTGGCCCTGCGCACGCAGTCCTCGAATTCGGCCTGGCTCATGCTCTGGGAAGCGCCGTCGCCGTTCGCGGCAGGAAGCGGGGGCGGCGCGGCATAGGGACCGTCAAGTCGCCTGGCCTGGCGATCGAGACGGGTCTCGGCAGCGGCCAGGGCGGCGTCGGCATCGCCAACGGGATGCACGAGGGTCACGAGTCGCAGGACCTGTGTGACATGGTCAAAGACGACCAGGTCGTCGCAGTACATGAATACGGCGTCGGGCACGCCAAGGGTGTCCCGCTCGGGGACCGGCAGGCGTTCGAAGTCGGCCGCAACGTCGTAGGTGAGGTAGCCCACGGCACCGCCCTGGAAGGGTGGAAGATCGGGGTGCGTGGCAATAGGGAACGGGTGCCGGAGTCCGGCGATGAAGTCCAGCGGATCGTCGTAGGTCCGCGACACGGGTTGGGCGCCGCCGCTGACCACGGTGGCCTGGCCGTCGCGCAGGCGGGCGACGGTACGGGGGCTGCCTCCCACAAAGGAGTAGCGGCCGACCGACTCGCCGCGCTCGACGCTCTCCAAGAGAAACGAGGGACCGTCGCCGCGCAGCTTGAGGTAGGCGGCGACGGGGGTGTCGAGGTCGGCGGGGAGGTCCCGGAAGACGGGGACGCCACGCCCGGCACGCAGTTGCTGGAGCGTCCAAGCGCATGTGTCCGTGCGTGACGGTGCAGTGGACAGCATGTGGCCCCTCCTTCCGGTGCCTTAAATCAAAAGCCTCTCGCCAGCAAAGGGGGCGAGAGGTTTGTGGCCTTCGCGGTGCCACCCCTGATTCAAGCGCCGAGGACGCTCCTCACAGGTACGGAGCCAACGGCTCGATACCCTGCCCGGATCACGGTGGGCTTCCGTCGGAGCCTACTGGGCGATGCCGTTCGGTCCGCGGCTCCCGGGGCCATTCGACGCTGTCTCCACGACCGGGCTTTCAGCACCTGGCCCGGCTCTCTGGCGTGGGGATTCGCGCGTACTCGTCCCGATCAACGCCTTTCCGGTGGCAAGCGTAGGCGCGGTATGCGGGCGAGTCAACGGTTATTTCGGATGTTGCTGGTTCAAGGCAACCGGACGAGGCGCGGCGGTGTCAGCTCCCGCGCGCATGGGCGATCAGGTTGCGGATGGCTGCGGTGTGGGCACGGAGCATGCCGGTGGGGTCGTCGGCGCCGTCGGGATCGCGGCCCTCCCACTCGGTGGACACGTAGCCGTCGTAGTGTGCGTGGACGAGCCGCTCGAGCATGTCGGCCAATGGGAGATCGCCTTCGCCGGGGCCCACGGACTCCCAGCCGTCGCGGCCGCCGCCGGTGAGCTTCATGTCCTTGAAATGCGTGTGGATGACGTCGCGATGGATGAGGTCCCACGTCTGTTCGACCGTCTCACCGTGGCGGACGGGATGGGCGAAGTCCCAGACCACGCCGATGCCGGTGTGGTCGGCAAGGTCGAGCACATGCCGGACCCGCTGGCCGGTCGAGAAGGCGTCGTGGGTTTCGAGGGCCAGGCGGATGCCATACGCATCGGCCGCGACGGCAACTTCGCGCAGCGCCTCGGCGACCCAGCCGTTGACCTCGTCGTCGGGAGGGCCGGGCTCATAGCTGCCACCAAAGACGCGGACGATCGGGGCGTCCCAGGCATCGGCAAGCTCGACGAACGCGATCGCTTGATCCACAGCCTCTTTCCGATCAGGGGCGGAGGGCAGGGCGAAGCGAGCACCACTGCCGACGACGCAGATTTCGAGCCCGGCATCAGCGATCGTTTCAAACACCGCGGTGCGCCGATCCTCGGGCATTACAGGATCGATGGGTTGGCCGTCGAGGTTGCGGAGCTCGAGGCCCTCGCAGCCCAACTGGGCGGCGACGGCGACGTGTCGCTCAAGCGACCAGGCGGGCGCGGAATAGGTTGTGTAGGAAACGCGCATCGGCCCGATCCCGTGCGTACATAACGTGGGATTATGCCGCGTACCAGTTGCGGGCGGGCGTGTGCCATAGTCACCGTGGGACGTCGATTCGCGCCCAGCCGGTTTCTGAGTGGGGGTCGGATTTGCGGCAAGCTTCTGGCACGACCGGGTCGTGGACGTCAATCAGCGTGTTCTTTCCCTGCCACAACGAGGAGGAGAACGTCGAGCGCGTCATCGGCAACGCACTGGCGCATCTGCCGGGGGTGAGCGACGACTTCGAGATCATCATCGTCAATGACGGGTCGAGCGACGACACGGCGGCGCGTGCCGGGGCGATCGCGGAGAACGATGCGCGGGTCCGGGTGGTGTCGCATTCGACCAACATGGGGTACGGCCGCGCGCTGCGGACAGGGTTTGAGGCGGCGAAGGGCGACCTGATCTTCTGTGCAGACGGCGACGGGCAGTTTTCGCTGGCGGACCTGCCGCAGGTTGTGAATGCGCTGGACGACCACGGGTTTGTCCTGGGATTCCGGATCAATCGAGCGGACCCCTTCTATCGGCGGCTGAATGCGTGGCTGTGGGGGCTGTCCGTGCGGTTTCTGCTCGGTTTTCGGGTCCGCGATTTGGACTGCGGGTTCAAGCTGTATCGGCGGGAGGCCGTGCCCGTGGAGGATTTTATTTCCGGGCGCGGCGCGGCGATTTCGGCCGAGCTGATTGCGCGCGCGTTGCGGGGCGGTTACAGCTTCACGCAGGTCGGGGTGACGCATTACCCGCGGCAGGCGGGCGTGCAGTCGGGGAACAGTCCCAGGGTGATTCTGAACTCGTTTCTTGACATCATTCACCTATGGCGAGGTCTCCGATCAAGCTAAGCGTGATCGTTCCCGCGTTTAACGAAGCGGAGACGATTGCGTTGGTGCTGGAGCGGGTGTCTGCCCTGAATCTCGATACCGAGATCATCGTGGTGGATGACAGCTCAACCGACCGGACGCTCGATGCCATCACGGAAGCCGAAGTATCCGGGGTCCGTGTCGTGCGGCATCCCGTGAACCAGGGGAAGGGCGCGGCCGTTCGCACGGGCCTGACCGAGGCCAGCGGCGACGTGATTGTGATCCAGGACGCCGACCTGGAATACCACCCGAACGACTTTGTTCCGATGCTCAAGCTGATTGAGTCGGGCGAGGCACGGGTGGTGTACGGCTACCGCGACTTCAGCAGCCAGCGGTTCCTGCTGCGAGCCGGGAACCAGGCGCTGACGTTGCTGACGAATGTGCTGTACGGCGTCGGCATCCGGGACATGGAGACCTGCTACAAGATGTGGCGGCGCGACGTGCTGGAGGGCGTGACGCTACGGGCCGACTCGTTCGATCTTGAAGTCGAGCTCACCGCCGCGTTCGTGTCGGCGGGTGAGGAGATTGCCCAGGTTCCGATCAGCTACCAGGCTCGCGAGGAGAAAAAGAAGCTGCGCTGGTGGGTGGACGGGCCGGAGGCCGTGATCAAGCTGATTCGGTATCGGTTTCTTCGTTAGACGCTGGCGGCGGGGCAGCGGCAGCTTCGGAGGGCGCCTCAGCGCCTGCGGCATCGCCCACACTGGCGTAGGGCAGCGCATCTTCGGGGAGGTCAATGTTGGGCGCCGCGGGCGCAACCACCGGCGTCGCAGCGGGAATCTGGGGCGGACGCGAGTCCCACGCGCGGGAATCGGCCGGGGCGTTCTGGTGGATGAACTGGCCACAGTACTGGCAAAAGACGTAGTCGTTGAGGACGAGACGGAAACAGCGGGGGCAATAGGGGTCTTCGTGAGTGAATGGACTGGCGCTCATCGGGCTGTCACCGCGGCGATGGTGCCGCCGCCCAGGACCTCGTCGCCAGCATAGAAGACGGCGGACTGGCCGGGAGCGGGCGCCCAGGTCGGATCACCGAATTCCAGGGTTACCCCGTCGGGGGCAATGACGAGCGTCGCATCCTCAAGCGGCATTCGGTAGCGGGTTCTTACGCCGACCGAACAGGGCGCGACTGGCGGGGCGTCGGCCACCCAGTGGACGTCGCGCACTACGATCTGGCGTGCGCCGCTTTCGTCGCGCGAACCGACAGTCAGCCGATTGGTTTCAGGGTCCAGTTCGACGACGTAGCGGCGAGCGGATCCACCGCCGAGATTGAGTCCGCGACGCTGGCCGGGGGTGAAGGCCTCAAGGCCGTCGTGATGTCCGACGAGGCGACCTGCGGTGTCGACAATGTCGCCAGGGCCGGTGGTCCCATGGGCGCGAACGTAGCCGGCGTGGTCGTTATCCGGCACAAAGCAGATTTCCTGGCTGTCGGCCTTGAGGGCGACGGGCAGGCCGAACTCAGCGGCCAGCCGGCGGACTTGACGCTTGGTGAGATCGCCCAGCGGGAAGAGGGTGCGGGCGAGCTGGCGCTGGCCGAGCACGTGAAGGACGTAGGACTGGTCCTTGCCCGGGTCTCGGGCGGTGAAGAGTCGCCTTCGTCCACTGGTTTCGTCAGTCTTGATGCGCGCGTAGTGGCCGGTGGCGATGAAGTCGGCGCCGAGTTCGTTGGCCCTGGTGAGGAATGAGCCGAAGCGGACGGTGCGATTGCACATGACGCAGGGGTTGGGGGTCTGACCGTTGAGGTAGGACGTGATCCAGGGATCGATGACGGCGGCTTCGAACTCGCGTCGGTAGTCGATGACGTAGTGAGGCACGCCGAGGATGGCGCAGACGCGACGGGCGTCGTCGATGGTGTCGGGCGTGCAGCAGCCGTTGCCGGTGGCGCGAGCCATAAGCTCGGCCGGCCACTGGTTGAAGGTGACGCCGATGACGTCGTAGCCGTCGCGAGCCAACAGGGCGGCGGCGACGGAGCTGTCGACGCCGCCGCTCATGGCCACGAGGACGCGAGAGGGCATGGCTGGATTGGGCGGTGGACCGGTTCTGTTGAGGCTAGCACCGAGGGGCGGGGAAGGGCGTGGGGACTCCGCGATGGCGCCAGGGTGTGAGGTCTTAGGGCGCGTGCGGACCGGATTGGCGCGCCTTGAAGGGTCGCGATGGGGACTGGGCAGCCAGATAATGTGGAAAACGGATTGCCCAGCGAGTTCTCACTTGGTTGATTCCTGCCTGCCCCAGTCGCTGGTCCAGCCGGCAGCGACGAAGCTGGTGTTGCTGGTGCTGGACGGCCTGGGCGGCTTGCCGCGCGAGCCGGGCGGGCCGACTGAACTGGAGGCCGCCGAGACGCCAAATCTCGACCGGCTGGCGGCGGAAGGGCAGGTGGGGCTGAGCCAGCCGGTTGGCCTGGGGATCACGCCGGGGAGCGGGCCGGGACACCTGGCGCTGTTTGGATATGACCCCGTGGCTTCGAACATTGGGCGCGGCGCACTGTCGGCGCTGGGCCTGGGACTGCGGCTTGAGGCGGGAGACCTGGGGGTGCGGCTGAACTTTTGCACCCTGGACGACCAGGGAGTCGTGGTTGACCGGCGGGCGGGGCGGATCGATACGCAAATCAACCAGGCGCTGGTTGCGAGGCTGAATGGGATTGAGGTTCCGGGGGTGGAACTGGCGTTCGCCACGGAGTCGCAACACCGGGCGGTGCTGATAATGCGCGGCGCGTATTTGTCGCCGGCGGTGCAGGAGACCGACCCACAGGCGGTGGGCGTTCCGCCGCTCGAACCGGAGCCGCTGACGGCGACGGCTCAACACACGAGTGCGGTGCTGCGGTTGGTTACGGAGGCCGTGCGGGATTGCATCGGCGGAGAATCGCCGGCGAACTTTGTGCTGATGCGGGGATACGCCGGACTGCCGGAGCTGGAAAGCCTGAACTCGCTTTATGGGTTGCAGGCGGTCTGCCTGGCGACGTATCCGATGTACAAGGGATTAGCCCGCGTGGCGGGCATGGCGGTTGTTGACGGGTTGCATTCGGTGGACAACCAGATGACGACGCTGGCGACGGTGTGGGACGAGCACGACTACTTCTTCATTCACCACAAGGCACCGGACGCCCGGGGCGAAGACGGCGGCTTTGACGCGAAGGCGGCGGCGATCGAGGAGATGGACCGGCGGGTGCCGGATCTGATGGCGCTAGGGCCGGACGTGCTGGCAGTGACCGGCGACCATTCGACGCCGTCCACGTTACGGCAGCATTCGTGGCATCCGGTGCCGTGTCTGTTCCGGGCTGGCAGCGTGCTGCCGGACACCGTGGAGAGCTTTGGTGAACGAGCGTGCGGACAGGGATCGCTGGGTGTGTTTCCGGCGCAGTCGATCATGCCGCTGATGCTGGCGCATGGCGGACGGCTGCAGAAGTTTGGTGCGTGAGGTGAGCGACGCAGGGCGCGGATTCCGAGCGATTCCATCAGTGGACGTGGTGGCGCAGACCATTGCGCGGCTGGCGCCGGAGGTGCCGGCGCGGATGGCGGTGCGGGCCGCGCAGGCGGAGATCGAGACGGTGCGGGCCGCGGTTAGCCGCGGTGACGCGGCCGCCGCGCCGGACGCCATTGCCGAGGCCGGGGCGCTGCGGGCGCGGCTGGTGCTGGCGGACGCGCCGGGGCCGGTGATCAATGCGACGGGCGTGATTATTCACACGAATCTGGGTCGGGCGCCGCTGAGCGAGCGGGCGCTGGCCGCGGTTCGAGCGGCGGCTGGCGGATACAGCGATCTCGAGTTCGACCTGACGACTGGCCGCCGCGGCTCGCGATCGAGCCACATTTCGGACGTGGTGCGTGAAGTCACGGGAGCCGGGGCGGCGCTGGTTCTCAACAACAACGCGGCCGCGGTGTTCCTGGCGCTGGAGGCGCACGCGCGGGGTCGCGAGGTGCTGGTGGCGCGGGGAGAGTCGATCGAGATCGGGGGTGGGTTTCGGATTCCGGACATCCTGCAGGCCAGCGGAGCGCGACTGCGGGACGTGGGAACGACGAACCGGACACGGGTGGAGGACTATGCGCGGGCGGTGACCGATGCAACGGCCGCGATCATGCGGGTGCATCCGAGCAACTTTGCGCAGGTGGGGTTTACGGAGTCGCCGGACGCGCGCGCGCTGGCCGGCCTGGCGCGGGAATGCGGACTCTTGCTGATCACTGACCTAGGTTCAGGAGCGCTGCTGGACACGGCGGCGTACGGCCTGGCGCGGGAGCCGCTGATCGGGGAGGCGCTGGAGGACGGGGCGGACCTGGTGACGTTTTCCGGCGACAAACTGCTGGGCGGGCCCCAGGCCGGGGTGATCGTGGGGTCGGCAGACGTTGTGGAGCGGATAGCGCGGCGGCCGATGGCGCGGGCGCTACGTCCGGACAAGATGACGATTGCGGGATTGCGGGCGACGCTGGGGCACTACCTGCGGGGCGAGGCCGTGGAGGAGGTGCCGGTCTGGCAGATGATCGCCTGCGGGTTGGACGAACTGCGGTCGCGCGCTGAGCGGGTGATGGACGGCGGGACGGGCTTGCGGGTGGTGGACTCGTCGGCAGCCGTTGGTGGTGGGTCGCTACCGGGCCAGGTGTTGCCGAGCGTGGCGATCGAGATCGCGGACGCGGAGGCTGGCGCGGAGGACGCGGCCCGGCGGCTGCGAAGGTTCGCGCGTCCGGTTGTCGGGCGCATTCGCGCGGACCGTCTGCGGCTGGACATGCGAACGGTGTTGCCGAGGGACGAAGGCCCGCTGCGGGAGGCACTGCAGGCGCTGTAGGGGGTATGGCCGCAATGTCCGGGGGCGCCGAAGGCTAGAATCCGAGCGCGCGCGCGGAAGGGTTGCGGACATGGCCGATCTCTCGACCGCTGACGAAGACGTCGCCTTTCGTCGCGCGACGGAGCGGGTGCGTGCGCGCGTTGGCCTGGCGGCGCACGTTGGGGTTTACCTGGCCATCGGGTTGTTGCTGCTCGTCCTTAATCTGGTAACGACGCCGGAGAGCCTTTGGTTCTTCTGGCCGATGCTGTTCTGGCTGATTGCGCTGGCGGCGCACGTGGCGGTGCTGTTCGGACCTGGAATGCGGCTGGTCGAGGGCTGGCGGGACCGCGAGTACGAGCGTGAGATTGCGCGGCTGACGGCGCGGCGCGGGAACGATAGCGGCGACGCCGGGACGTCCGGGTGACCGCAGTCCGGCGGTTCGGTACGCGAGGCTGGCAGCGGCTGAAGGAGATCTACCCGCCGCGCACGCGTCCGAACGAAATGCTGGGGATTTACGCGGAAAACTCGACGGTTGTGGAGGCCGAGAACGTATTCAGCGGGATTCCAAAGCCGGAGCGGGTGCAGGCGTGGGTGGATCAGTCACCGGAGGGGTTCAAGTTCGACGTTGTGGCGTTTGGTGGGCTGACGCTGTACCAGCGTCGGCCGGGGGCCGATCCGCGACGCAAGATGTCCTGGACCGAAATCTCAGTGGAGCCGCCGGGGGTGCTGTTTGACGACCTGCGGGAGTCGGTGGAGCCACTACGCGCGGCTGGACGACTGGGGGCGGTGATCCTGCAGTTTCCGCCGTGGTTCGAATCCGGGACTGCTGGCCGCGAGTATCTGAGTCGAGTGCGCGAGGCCCTGCCGGACCTGCCGCTGGCGGCCGAGTTCCGGCATCCGACCTGGCAGGTTCCGGTGAATTACGAGTCAACGCTGGAGACGCTGATTGAGCTGGAGATCGGCACGGTGGTGGCGGACCTGCCGTCGGAGACGGATGAGTGGTATCCACCCTTCGACACGACGACGGTGGACGACCTGGCGCTGGTGCGGTTGCACGGGCAAAACGCGGAGGGATGGCCGCGGACGTTGCAGTCGCCGGCGGAGCCGGTGGCCTATAGCTACGCGCACGATGATCTGGCCTCCTGGGTTGGCCGAATCCGAGCGTTGAGCCTTGAAGCGACCGAGGTGCACGTGCTGGTGGGCACGGCACCTCCCGACGCGGCGCTGGCCAGCGCGAAGGCCCTGGCCGAGGCCGTGGGAGCCGCTGACGAGGCCGAGGCTCGCTGGGGATATGTGCCCTAGCGCCCACATGCCGGAACGCGGGTTGGCATGACGCCGGCGGCTGCGGCCCGGCCGCGTGTCCTGAGCCTGGTCGAGCTGGACGCGGACGAGCTGGCGCGCCTGGAGGCAGTGGCGGAGGTGAAGGTTCGGCCATGGACGGAGACGCTGGTGTTGGCGGATCCCGGCGAGCTGTCCGAGGAACTAACGGCGAGGCAGGCGATGGCGCTCTTTGTCGAGGCGGACTTCGTGGTGGCCGAGACGTTCGCCGCGGCGCCGGGGCTGCGGTTCGTGGGGATCTGCCGGGGGGATTCAGGCCACGTGGATATTGCCGCCGCCACTCGAGCCGGCGTAGCGGTGACCCACGCGCCGGGTCGAAACGCCGAGGCGGTAGCCGAGCTGACGATCGCGATGATGCTGGCGGTGCTGCGGGGGATTCCAAACGCGAGCGCCTATGTGCAGGAGCGCCGCTGGCAAGATCCGGTGACGGCCTACGTGGGGATGCGGGGCTCGGAACTCGGCCGACAGGTGGTGGGGATCATTGGCCTGGGACGGATTGGTCGACAGACGGCGCGGCTGGCCGGCGCCTTTGGCGCACGAGTTCTGGCGACGGAACCGTCGCTGAGCGATGAACAGATCAGAGCAGCCGGCTGCGTGCCGGTGGGGCTTCGCGACCTGCTGACAGCATCGACGATGTTGGCCGTGCATTGTCCTTCGCTGGAGTCGACACGCGGCTTGATCGACGCCGAAGCGCTGTCGCTGATGCCGCGGGGCGCATGGCTGGTAGTGACGACGGGTGAAGGGGTGGTGGTTGAAGGCGCTGTGGCCGAGGCGCTGCGGCGCGGCCACCTGTCCGGGGCGGCGTTCGACGTGTTCGAAACGAACCCGATTCGACCAGACAACCCCTTGCTGGATGCGCCAAACGCCCTGCTGCTACCCCACATCGGGGGGGCGACGGACGCCACGGTTCAGCGGTATTCGGCGATGGTGGTGGACGACTACCTGGCATTCCTGGCTGGGCGGCGGCCGGAGCGGATCGTGAATCCCAAGGTCTTGGAGCGGCGTGGCTGAGCGGGTGTACGTGGGGTTGGATATCGGGTCGTCGGGGATCCGGGCGGTGGCCGTGACCGCGGATGGCCGGCCGGCGGGTGCGGCGAGGCGCCGACGAGCGAGGGCGCCGATGTCGCTAATGGACTTTGAACGCCAGCTGGACGTGGAGAGCATCTGGCGTGCATGCCTGGATGTGCTGGGCGAGGTAAGCGCGGGGCAACAAGTCGCAGCGGTTGGTGTGGCGGCGTGCCGGCATAGCCTGATCGTGACGGACGCGACGGACAGCGTGCTCTTTTCGTCGGGCAATGATGACATGCGGGCGTCGCTGGCCGGGGCGAGTGTGGAATCGGAGAGCCACCGCCCGGTGCTGGCCGTGACGGGGCACACGCCGGCGATGATTCACTGGCCGGGGAAGCTGCGCTGGCTGGCGGAAGAGCGGCCGGACGTGTGCGACGCCGCCGCGCGGCTCACGACGCTGGAGGGGTGGGTTGCGTCCCGGTTGGGTGCGGCACCGGCGCTGACGGATGTCTCGGCGGTGGAGACGGGGGCGTGGGACCTGGCGGCTGACGAGTGGGCGATGGCGTTGATTCCGAGTTGGGCGCAGCCGTTGCTCGCGGCAGTTGAGCGCGATCCGATGCCGACAAGAGTTCGAGCGGAGATTGGCTTGAGCCCAGACTGCGTGGTTGCGGCCGGCTGGCCGGATTCGCACGCGGCGGAGTTCGCGACGCGTGGCGTTAGCGCGAACGGAGACTGCGCGGCGGCGGGTTGGAGCACCACGATCTTGCGGCCCGTTGCGGCTCAGCATTGCGACGCACCGGTTTGGCGTGGACAGCGGATGGGCGGTGGGTTGGTGGCGGAGGCGAATGCGGGTGATGGGGGCACCGGCTATGGGTGGCTGCGAGCGCAGCATCCGCCGGGCGAACCGACGATGGAGGCGCTGAGCGATGAGTCGGCGGCCGAGCTTGGTGTGTTCGTGCTGTCAGGGCTGCGGCTGATGGACTGGAGCGCTCCCGGGCTGAGCGTGACCGGGATGTTGAGTCCGGCGCCGTTTGTAGTAGGAGCGCCGACTGCGTCCATGCTGGGGACGGCGGTGCTGGAGGACCTGGCATTCGCGATTCATGGAAACCGGCTGGCGCTGGATGCGGTGCAGGCGGCCGCAGGGCCGGTGCGGCTGACGGGCGGGTACGCGCGGGCGCCCGCAGCCGGACAAATCCTGGCGAATGTGACCGGATCCAGCGTGTGCTCGTATCCGACGCTGGCAGCGCCGGCGTGGGGCGCGGCGCTGGCCGCGGCGGCAGAGGACCATGACGGCATGGCGAACGCGGCGCACGCGCTGGCACCGGATGGCGATTGGTATGAACCCGATAGGACGAGCGGCTTCGCCTTTGCGGATCATTACGAGCGGTGGCTCGACTTGCGGGAGCGACTGGAGTCCTTTGTGCAGGACGCGCTCTAGATGGACTGGGACGTGAAGTCGGCGGTCGTCGACGCGGCGCGCGCGATGTACCGCGAGGGGCTGGTGATTGGATTGGCGGGCAACGTGAGCGCCCGGTCCGAGGGTCGGGACGCCATGCATATCACGCCGACGCGAGTCCCGTATCCGGAGTTGATGCCCGACGACATCGTGACGGTTACTTTCGAGGGCGATCCGGTTGAGGGGGAGGGCCTGCCGTCCTCAGAGTCACTGATGCACGGGGCGGTGTATGCCGCGCGGCCAGACGCGCGAGCGGTTGTTCACGCGCACCCGGTTCATGCCAGCGCGATGGCGGTTCGGCACGAGGCGATACCGGCGTTTGTAGACGAGCAGGTGCTCTACCTGGGCGGCGCCGTGGAGGTGAGCCTGTATGCGCCGGCGGCATCGGAGGCCCTGGCCCAGAACGCGGTGGCGGCGCTGGGCGAGCGGCGGGCGGTGCTGCTGGCGAATCACGGCACGTTGGCCGTCGGCCGGGATCCGGCGGACGCTCTGGAAATCACGCGCCTGACGGAGCGCCTGGCGCAGATCTGGCTGCTGGCCTCGGCGCGTGCCGGCGCACAGCGCCTTCCGCGTGGCATTGTGGAGGCGGAAACTGAACTCTATAGGATGTTGCAGAACGAAGGGGGCGTGTGATGCCACTACAGGTTCCCGGGTTTCTGCTGCGACGGCTGTACGTCCGGGGAAGCCTGCGCCGGACCAATGACGGATTTCAGCTGGAACTGAAAAACGCGCTGGGTTCGGGCTACGCGCGGCGGCTGCTGCCGCTGAAAGTCAACGGGGCCGAGATTGCGCTGGAGAGCTGTTTCTTTGCGGTGGACGGCGTGCGTCATGCGTTTGCGGACGTGACGCCGGCGTCGCCGTTCAGCCTGGCGCTGAACCGGACGTCGGTGCTGGGAGGCGAGGGTGTCAGCCTGCCCGACGGCGTGGTTGAGGTGACGATCGGCTTTGAGGTGCAGGGGCTGGGGGAGTTGTCCTTCAGCGTGAAGGACACGCCGGCGAGCGACTAACGGCGTGCGCTGCTTCGTGACGGGCGCCTCAGGTCAGGTCGGCTCCGGGCTGGTGCGGCGCCTGGTGGGCGATGGGCACGAGGTCACGGCGCTGGTCGTCCCGGGCGATACCTGGGCCGATGCCGCATTCGACGGCGTGCGCGTGGCCCGGGTGGTTGGTGACATCACCGAGCCAGCGACTCTTCCGGCCGCTGGATTCGACTGGGTCTTTCACCTCGCCGCGGATCAGTCGTTCTGGCGCGGGGACGAAGCGAAGCAGCGGGCGGTGAACGTGGACGGTACGCGCCACGTGCTGGATTGGTCGGCGGCCAGAGGTGCGACGCGCGTGGTGCAGGCGAGCTCGCTGACGGCGGTGGGCCTGGCGGATCGACCGGACCAGGTAATGGACGAGGGAGCCGTGGTGCAGCCGGCGTCTCAGCGACTGATGTACGCAGAGCACAAGCGTGCGGGGGAACGGCTGGCGCTGGAGGCAGCCCAGCGGGGCCTGCCGGTGACGATTGCGTGTCCAGGCACGGTGCTAGGTCCGTGGGACCACGGGCGACACGCCGAGCAGCTGTTGCGGCCGCTGATCACCGGGCCTATCCGCCTGGCGCCGGCCGGTGGCGTGAACGTGGTGGATGTGCGGGATGTTGCCGACGGATTGGCGCGGATGGCGGAGGTCGGGAGGCCCGGGCGGCGCTACTTGCTTACGGGGCACAACCTGACGTATGCCGAGATCTCGGATCTAGGCGCCGACGTGATTGGATCGCGACGACCGCGCGTTGGGCTGCCATCCAGCGGATTACGCGTGCTGGCGGCTGTGCTGGAGCGGCCGGGACTTTGGTTGAGGTGGAAGCCACCGGCGACGCCGGACGAAGTGGCGGTGGGCGCACGGTACCTGTACTTCTCGAACACGCGGGCCGTGACGGAACTGGGGTTTCGGGCCCGCTCGGCGCGGGAGACGCTGGTCGACGCGGTTGCCTGGTATCGCGACACGGGCGTGTGGCGATAGGCGGCGCGGGATCCAAGGACGGTGATCAGGCCGGCAGGGTCTGGCGGTCTTCGGTCGAATAGGTAACCACGACCACACACGGCCGGTCGTCGCGATTGTGGGCCTGGTGGGGAGCGCCGATGGGGATGTGGAGCAGGTCGCCGGCCTGGAGGCGGACGGTCACGCCGTCCAGTTCGTGGTCGATGGCCCCTTCAAGAACGAAGAGGAGCTCGTGGCAATTGGGGTGCAGGTGGCGCGGGTTGGACGCGCCGGGTTCGAGGCGGACGTGGCCGAAGGTCAGCTCAGCGCCCGGGGTTAGCCGGCGATTGGCCAGCCACTCGATGGTTCCCCAGTCGGAGCTCTCGGCAATGCCCTGGCCGAGCTGGACAATGCGCGGTTCGGCGGGCGAGGCAGCTGCGTCGGTCATTGGGATTCACCGCAGGTGGTGGTCAGCGTACGGGCACGATACCCGGCTGAGGCCTGACGCCAACGTGACGGCGATGGGTAGGCTGGGCCAGTGGTGCGCGTACAAGAGATTGCGGCTATGAAGGACGGATTCGATCACCTGCAGGCGGACGTGGTCGTGGCCGGCGCTGGTATCGGCGGGTTGACGGCGGCCCGCACGGCGTTGGAGCAGGGCGCGTCGGTGCTCGTGATCGAGAAGGCGCCTGAAATCGGGGGATCGGCGGCGGTCTCCGGGGGCTCGGCCTGGACGGCGGCGAACGTGGACGCATGGTTGAGCGTTCAGCCCGGCGGCGACGCAGCCATGGGCCAGGCCCTGGTTGAGAACTACCTGGACGGGGTGGCGTGGTACGAGTGGTTGGGTCTGCAGGTCGAAGAGCAACTGGATCCGACGCCGTACAAGTTCGCCCGGTACGTGCACGCGTTCCGACCGGACTCACGGACGTTCATGAACGAACTGGCCGCGAGCGTGGAGGCGGCCGGCGGGACGATCCTGACGAGCACGGGGCTACGGTCGCTTCACCTCGGGCGCGACGGCGGGGTGGCCGGCGTGGAAGCGCGCGGCGGCGGGCGGACGGTGCACGTCTCGGCCGGGGCGGTGGTGCTGGCGACGGGTGGGTTCCAGGCGAGTCCCGACCTGCGCGCCCGCTACTTTGGCCGCTGGGCGCATCACGTGATCGTGCGCGGCAACGCCTACAGCACGGGCGACGGGTTCCTGGCGGCGCTGGAGGCGGGAGCGGGGACGGCGGGGCCGTTCGGGCGCTTCTACGGGCACATGATTCCGGCGCCGCCAGCGGAGACGGGGGTGCACAACTTTGCGAGCGTGAAGCCGGACTTCAGCCAGTATTCGGTGTTCGTGAACCTGCACGGGCAGCGGTTCGACGACGAATTCCTGGGGGACGAGGTCACGGTACACGCGGTGGTGCACCAGCCTGAAGCGTTGTGCTTCATCATCTTCGACGAACGCGTTCGGAAGCTGCGAGCCACAGGTATGGGCGAGAGTCCGGGCGCGGTCGACCGACGAATGGAGAACATTCGAAACGCCGGCGGGGAGATCCTGGAGGCGCCGGATCTGGAGTCGTTGGCGGCCGAAATGGCGCGGCGCTGGGGCGTGACGCCGGGGCCGCTGATGGCGACGTTGAACGAGCACAACGCGGCTGCGGCGGCGAACGACCTGACCATGCTTAGCGTTCCACGCACGGGCGGTTTGCAGCCCCTGGACTCGCCGCCGTTTCGGGCAATTCGGTGCTTGCCGGGTGCGACATTTACGTATGGTGGCGCGCGCGCGAACGAGCGGGCGCAGATTCTGGATCTCGCCGGTCAGCCAATCGCCGGGCTATTTGCGGCGGGTGCGGACGTGGGTGGCCTGTACACCCGCGGATACACCGGCGGGCTGTGCGTGGGTGTCGCGTACGGGCGGATCGCGGGACGGGAGGCGGCGGCGCAGGCGCGGCGGGGCTAGACGGGACCGGATGCCGCAAGCGGTCGGTGGCTGCTTGACTCGCGCCTAGCCTGCGAGGCGCGCACCAGCGATTGAAAGAGCGCGCGGCAGCACCCACGCGGCGAATGGCAGGCATCCGACGGCTTCGCCGTCGACTTCGACGGAGACCTGGTCGTCAGACGCAGCCGTAAGGGACTGTACGCGGTGGTGGGCGCAGTTGGGATGCGAGTGGATGTCGCCCGAGTAGAGGAGCCGGATTGAGCGCAGAAAGTCAAGGAATCCCGTCTCCAGAATCACCGTCACGTCGATGCTGCCTGACTCGAGTGACGCCAGCGGGCAAACGTTCATGCCGCCGCCGTGATAGGCGCCGTTGCCCAGTGCGACCTGCATGACTCGCAGCGACTTGCCGTGTTCCTGGTCGTTGAGGGTCAGGCAAACGTCCCTTGCCCGGTACCGCAGCAGCGTTCTTGCAGTCGCCCACAGAAACGCGGCACGTCCGTGCAGCGGCGTGAGGAAGTTCTGCTTGGCTGCCACACTAACCTGGCCGCCGATGCCGAAACTTGCGACGTTGGCAAAGTAGCGAGTGATGGCGTCCCCAGCGGGGGTTGTCACGCGAGAGCCGCAGGCATCAATCTTGCGCACGGGCACCTCGGCAATTGCCCTGACGGCGTCGTGCGGAGACCTGGGAATGCCAGCGGAACGCCTGAAGTCGCTGCCGGTGCCAGCGGGGCAAAACGCCAGCGACGCATCGGGATTGATCGGACGTCCATTGGACAGATAGCCGTTGACGACCTCGTTGAACGTGCCGTCGCCGCCCACGACGACGATGAGGTCGGCGCCGCCGTGAAGAGCCTGCTCGGCAAGGGCAGCGGCATGATTTGGTGCTTCCGTAAACCGAACGTCAACTATCCCCAGTGTGCTCTCGACTATCGGTCGCACGTTTGACCAGAGGCGTAACGCTTTTCCGCTGGCGGCCCTCGGATTGAGGATGACGCAGGGGTTACGAAACCGGGGCGTGCTCATTGCAGGCGTCAGTCAGGCGGCGGGGGCTCTAGTGACCGCGAGCAGGTCACGCACGGCACCGCGGATCGGCGCGAGGTTCCGCGGGCGGTTGAGACGGAGGCGATTGCGCTTCCGTGGTGGTGATGTCAACCCGACAAGCTTCCCGCCAGGTCCTTCGGTTCACTTGGCCAGTCGTCCAGGCGAGTCATCGGAAGCGGGGACTGTCGTGGGAATGATGTCGCTGTCGCCCGATCGGGCATAGCGCACAGCCTCGGCGAGGGTGGACCGCCAATGGAATTGGGGATCGAACCCAAAGTCACGGCGGGCGGCCGAGAGATCAAATTCGTAGAAGGTGGGGGGCATGCCGGCCATGCGGGCTTTGACCACGCGACGATCGAGGACGTCCGCCACCACCGGCACGGCTTCGCGCCAGGTGAACGCTTCCGGGCCGCCGAGTTGGTAGACGCCACCGAAGGCTTGTTCCACACCGAGAACTCGCTCGAACGCCTGGACGATGTCGCGGACGTCGAGGGTGTGTTTCTTCCAGGTGCGGCCGTTCGCGTCGAGGGCGATCACCAGGGGATCGGTCCCATCGTCAAGGGATTCGAGGGTGGCGAGCGTCCGTCGCGAGGCCGAGTCGCTGCGGCCGCGGAAGCTCTCGAGAAAGAAAGCGAGCCGGAAGTGGGGGAAGTCCAGGAACTCGCCGGCGCCCCAGACCCAGGGGAACCGGAAGACGGTGATTGGCAGGCCGTCGGCACGAACGTAGCGGTCGGCCAGGCGCTCGCCGAGGATCTTGGTAAAGCCGTACCAGTCGGTCTGGGTCTGGGTAAGCGATTGCTCGTTGAGGATCTCGGGGTTGCCCTCGGGTGGGTACTTGTCGAGGGTGGCGTCGGTGCTGGAGAAGACGATGTGCCGAATGGCACCGGCGCGCTCGCGGGCGGCCTCAAACACGTTGAAGGTGCCCTGCACGTTGATCTGCATGTATTGCCGAGGCGTGAACGGCCCGCCGGCCTGGAAGGCCGCGCCGAGATGAAAAACGGCGTCGACGCCGGCCATGGCGCGCCGTGTATCGTCGAGGGATTCGAGGTTTCCCTGGATTACGTCGGCGCCGATTGCTTCAAGCTTGGGAGCCTGCGGGTCGTTTGGGACGGTGAAGCCGAGCAGGCGGTGGCCGTTGTCGATCATGCGGCGGCCGACGTTGGCGCCGATGCGGCCGGTAGCGCCGGTCATCAGGATCCTCATGCGCGGATCACCACCTCGTTTGGTGCGCCAATTCGAGCGTAGGCGTCATTGTCGACGTCAACTCCGATGCCCGGACCGTCGGGAGCCCGATAGACGCCGTTGATCACCGTCAATTCGTCGTCGGCGTAGACGTTTGGCCGAATGCGCTCGTCTTCTAGGGTGACCCAGGTGTCCAGGCTGGTCGCCAGGGCGAGCCCGGCGATCAGACCGAAGCGGCCGTTGCCGAAGTTGTGGGGGATGGGGAGGATGGATTCTTCCGCCAGGCGCGACTCCAACTGCTTCCAGCGCAGGTGCCCGATACGGACGATGTCGGGCTGGTAACCGTCGATCAAGCGCTGATCGATGAGGTCCACGAAGGCGCCGGAGGGTGGGTTGCTATCCACTTCGCCGGCTACCAGAAGGGTTTCCGGACAGAGGGTGGCTTGCAGGTCGCGGAGGGCTCGGTACGCCTCGACGGAGGCGGTGACCATTTCCTCAAGCCAGGTGAGCCGCGCGGGACTGGTGGCGCGGATGAACTCAGCGAGGTTCTCAGGCTGGCCGTCGTAGCCGAAGTTGGCGTCGACCATGAGGTCGACGTCGGGTCCGAGGGCGTCGCGAATGCCAAGGACGACGTCGATGTCGCGCCGAAGACCGTCCCTTGGTGTCATGGCACGGCCGCCGCGTCCGACCTTGATCTTGAATTGGCGGAAACCGTCCGCGAAGCCGCGGGAGGCGTGCGCGATTACCTGGTGGAGGCCGCGGTGAGGATGGAGCAGGTCCTGAAAGTAGGTGGTGGATTCGTAGGCCGGGATGCGGTTTCGGCGACGTCCGCCAAGCAGCGTGGCGATCGACTCGCCGCGGGTGCGAGACACGAGGTCCGTGGCCAAGGTGTCCATCCAGCCCCAGGCCGTCAGTGCCTGGAGGACTTCCGAGCCGGCAGCCACCGCCTGACCATTGCGAAGTGCAAGCAGTGAGTCGACCGATCGGCCGAGGAAGACCTCCCGCAGATCGGCGATGAGCCGCGCGACGCTGCCGCCCTCGGCGGAGACGCTCTGACGGGCGTTGGCGAAGCCCTCCACACCGGCGGTGGTGCGGGCGCGGACGAGCCATTCGGTGCGGGTCTCGCCCAGTCCCTCGGGCGTGTAGGCGTTGCGCCCAAGCTCGGTCCAGTGGCGCGCGGGGATGGGGGCTACCGTGATCTGGTCGATCGTTTCAGGCATGCGGTGTTGGCCCTTCTCGGCGCGGCTGCGCTGGCTGACGCTGGCAGGATATCCGCTGGCACGGATAGGACGCGGCGGGTCTGGCAGCCTGAGGCTCAGGTCTTTGGCAGAACCTCGTAGAAGACGCCGGCGCGCTTGACGAGAGTGAAGGCCTCCTCGTACTCCGGCGTTGACCGCTGCAGGTAGAGGCGGCGGCCGCTGGCGAGGATCGCCTCGGCCCCATCAATACCCATGGTCCAGAAGTCCACGGTCTCAATACGCAGGTCACGGTCGTAGCCCAAGACGTGTCGGGCGTACCGCGGATACCAGGAGGACGTCCAATTTGTAAAGTAGACGCCACGCGGCTCCATGGTGGTGACAATGCGCAGGCCAATTTCGGCCTGCTCGGCGGCGTTTTCTCGTAAACGGACCACGTTTACGCGGGGCGGGCCGGTGAATTGCTGATGCAGGCGGAGTCCAGAGGCGAATACGAACAGAAGGCCGATTGCAAGAACCGCGTTCCGGCGCCCGGCTGGCGTCCACCTGTCAGCAAGCCGAGAGGCGTGATGGACCACCGCGCCGATTCCCGCCGCGAGACAAATCGCCATGACCGCAAAAACGATTGCGAAGTATCGATCGCTGTCGAGAAATGGCGGCGTTGCTAGAGCGAACCACAAGGTGGAGAGGCCAGTCCAGGCAATCCAGCCAGCCAGCCGTGGACGCTCGCGAGCCACCGCCAGCCAGCCGAGGACGGTGAGGACGATCCAGAACCAGCCAAATTCCCGTAGTACGTCGTGCGCGAAGGCTGGCCACTCGGTGAGGATCGCCAGGCGCCCGTTCTCGAGAGGCGACTCAACTGCGCCGCTCTCGCCTATCCCTTCGAGCGGCTTGCCGATAACAAGGTGGCCCACGTCCCCGAGATCAAGGCGCTGAATTGTCTCGGGGCGATTGGCTGGCACCGGGACGAATAGCCCGCGCAGAACGTACAACCAAGGCGTCAGGCCCAGCAGCCCGGCGGCGACCGCGGTAAGCAGCGTGCGCGGGCGTGCGATGCCGGGAAACCGCCTGGTAGCGACGACGAGCGCTGTGGCTGGCAGCATGAACAGGCTGAGGCCGTGGTTGGTCAGCGAGAGCCCGGTCGCGAGCGCGACCGCGGCCAGGCGAAGCGGACCGGGACGCCTGTCGTAGGCAACGAGCGCGAGGAATAGAAGAAAAACCAACATCGTCTGCACGCTGATGTGCGCCGCCTGCGTTGCCTGGGCCCAGACGCTGTAGCCCGTGGCAAAGACGATGGTGGCGACAACGGCCGCCAGTCTGGAGCGGGTGAGCAGCCAGCCCGCGTAAAGGAGCGCAATGCCCGCCGCGGCGGCGAAGGAGGCGTTGACAAGGTTGGCGACGTGCGCCGGGTCGCCGACACGAATGACGCGCGTGGCCAGATTGATGCTGCCGATAACAAGCGGATAGCCGGGCGCATGCGCTAATCCGCCCATGTAGCCGAAGGTTTGGAACTGGCCCCAGTCGCCACCGCCCACTCGCGTGACGGCACTGAGCCAGTACAGCGGGACCAGGGCCGTAGCCATCAATACCCCGGGCAACCAGCGGGATCGCAAGACGCTGCGTAGCGTGGCTCGGGCTTCGATCAACTACGCACGTGTCCTGAAGCGCCCTGCCAGCGGGACGCGGCAATGGCCACAGCGTCTCGGACCAGGGAACCGAAACAAGCCAGTCGGTGGCTGAGTTGAACGACCCGCAGGGCTAACGCTTGGACGACCGCTGGGCGTTGCTGGAGAGGGGGGTTTGGAAGGGGGCGCGGGGCGGTCGGGGCGCGGGTTTTGGGTGATGCATCTGGCAATACCAGGTCACGGTCTTGCCATCTCCAGCGGTGACCCGCAGCCAGCCGGCACGAAACGCGTCCTGTACGAGGGGCTGCCTCGTGCCGCAGGTTACGCATTTCACGGCCATTGGATCACCCAGAGCCAGCTATCGGATCGATGGATTCTTGAGGATAGTCCACGACAGTTTGCAGATTCTGTCAAGCAGCGCCGTAGCGGGCGCGTGCGAATCCTACCGGCCAGGACCATGCGGGATTCGTGCACGGGCATTCTTGTGGCTCTGCTAGGCTGAATTCGCCAGTTCAGGTTGCCAAGCTCAGCATGCTGGTTTCTTCACGCAGCACATGCCTTCGGGCGGTCCTGGCTGGCTTTTTGATTGCCGCGGCTGTTCTAGTTGCCGCCTGCGGCGGAGACGACAGCCGATATGGGGGCGAAAAGAGCGGGTCGTTCCAGCCGCGCAGCGGGATCAGCTGGGGGAACTGACAGGTCTCACGGATGGCGGCTCGGCCCCGCCGCTTTAGTCGTTTGCCAACCGTGGCGGGCCGCCGGTGGGCCAGTCGAGCCGACCGAGGTAGAGGCCGCGCGTGCGATTGGACTTGCGGTATCTGAACTCGGCCGGATCGCCGGAGCAGTGGGTGATCCACCAGGTGTTTCGCCAGTGGAAGACCTCGGCGGCGTGAACAAAACCGAGGCGAGCCACGGGCCGATTTGTGAAGTCGAGCGGCGACGGCGACGAGACGTAGTGGGTCCACCAGCCGTGTTTGAAAAAGAGCCAGAAGCGGCCGTCTTTGCGGATGACGCAAGGGGACTCGACTTCGAGGGTTGGCTCCTCGTCGAACGGCCAGGCCACGGTTGAGAAGATTGGGCCGACTTCCTGCCAGTGGATGAGGTCGGGCGAGATGGAGGCGGCGACGCAGACGCGGTTTTGGCCTAGCTTTTCCTGAAGCCGGGAGACCCAGTAGATGGCGAAGGTGCCGTCGTCGAGTTGGAGCACGTGGGGGTCGCGGCAGCCGCCGTAGGTGCCGCCGAACTGCCGCGCGTAGTTGCGGCGGCCGGGACCGCCCATGTCAGGTTCCGATAAGCCAAGGTCCTCCGGCGTTGGCAGGCCGTAGCCGGGCCACCTGGACCAGGCGAGCGAGGGGACGATGATCGGATTGCCGGGGTACCGATCCCAGGTGTAGAGATCGTGCGAGGTGGCCAGGCAGAGGCGCTGGATCGTCCACTGGTCGACCCCGCTGTAGTACATGAAGAAGCGGCCGCGATGCTCGATGACGTAGGGGGCGATGATGCCCATGTTTTCGGGCCAGGCGCCGGTGGCCTTGAGGGAATCAGGCTGGACTTCCCAGTGCTCCAGGTCGGGGCTGGTGGCGTGGGCAAAGGTGTCCTCTCGCTTGGTCGGGTCTTCCACCGATCCGGTGATGCCGAACATGTGCCAGAGGCCGTGGCGCCGGATGAGGCAGTGGTCGTTGAGGTAGCGGCCGGGGATGGAGAGGACTTCGCGGAAGACGCCGAGTGTCACGTCGCCATAGGGGCTGGGGACGATGCGGGTGGGGGGCATCCGGCGTTCCTCCAGACGGCAGGCAAGGTGTCCGTCGCGGTGCGTATCCTACGCGGATAGCGCTACCAGGAACCCGCTCCATGCTTGAGGACTTTCGCTTCGAAGATCTGACGTGGCCCGAAGTCAACGACGCGGTCGAGGCCGGGCGGATTCCGGTGCTGCCGGTCGGCACGATCGAGCAACACGGGCCGCATCTGCCATTGAAGATCGACCGGTGGACGTCAACCTCGATCGTGGACGAAGCGGCGCGGCGCTCGAACGGACTGCTGTTGGCGATGCCGCCGGTGTCGTACGGGTACACATCGCACGTGATGGACTTTCCCGGATCGATGACGATTCACCATGAGACGTTCATCCGGTACCTGGTGGATATCGGGTTGAGCCTGGTCTACCACGGGTTCAAGAAGATGATCTTCATCAACGGGCACGGCTCAAACCAGCAGCCGACGGAGCTTGCGGTACGGCGGATCATGCTGGAGTCGGACGCATGGGCGGCGATGGCGAGTTGGTGGAACCTGACGCAGGCGAACTCTGGATTCATGGAGACGTGGCGCGACTCGGAGTTTCCGGGAGGCGCGGCTCATGCCGGCGAGGCCGAGACGGCGATTGCCTTGCACCTGGATGCCGACGCGGTGCGCATGGACCTGGCGGTGGACCAGGTGACGGACACGAATCAGCAGGAGTCGAAGTACCACTGGGTCGATCTCTTTGGATCGGGACCGGTGAAGATGGACGGCTACACGAGCACGTACACGCCCGACGGCACGCAGGGCACGCCGACGGTAGCCACGGCGGCGAAGGGCAAGTTGCTGTTCGAGGAGGCCGTGAACAACCTGGTGGAGTTCGGGCGCGAGATGTCTGAGCGGGACTATCTGCCGCGGGTTGACCATCACACGCGAAAGCCGTCGATTGCGCGGCCGGGCTAACAACACGACGGGAGCGTTAAGCGTGGAATCCAGTTCGAAGGTGCGCGACTGGCGCTCGGAGCCGTTCCGGGTGTTGGTGACCTTGGGCGAGAGCACGACGGCAGGAGGATGGAGCTCGTCGCGCGAGCGCTGCTGGGCGAATGTGCTGGCCGACCTGATCAGTGACTTCCAGGACGAACCGGTCAAGCTGGTGAACAGCGGGATTGGGGCGAACGTGATATCGACGCGGGCCCCGCTGTACGAGTACTCGGGCAAGCCGGCGGCCAACGAGCGGGTTGGGAAGCACGTCATTGAGCATGACCCGGACCTGCTGGTGATCTCGTACGGGCTGAACGACGCGCGGGGCGGGACGCCGGTGGAGATGTTCCGGGAGGAATTGACGAACGTCGTCGATGCCATACGGCAAGGGTGCGATCCGCTGATCGTGCTGCCGGGGCCGTATTACATGACGGACTTCACCTCGTACGATCACTTTGGCTTCGCCAACCATGCGGTGTTCGAGTCGTTCAACTTCGTGACGGCGCAGGCGGCCGAGGCCGCGGGCTGTCTCTTTGTCGACGTGTACAACGCGTATGGCGGGGCGGATTGGCTGGTGCATCACGACGGGGTGCATGCGAACGACCTGGGGCACCGGGTTGTGGCGAACGAGATTTTCAAGGTGCTGGCGCAGCACTGCTCGGGCCTGGCGGCGCGCACCAAGCGGATCGAGTTTGAGACGGAGCCGTGGAGGGATGAGTCGGTGTTGATGGCCGACTACGGCTACACGTCGCGAGGCCGGCCGACGATTGGGTTGCCGCCGGGGCAGAGCTAAACAAGAGGCGCGGGCTTAAGCGGCATTCTCCAGGAAGCCGACTGCCTGCCGGACGGTGCAGATGAGGACGGGGTCGGGCCTGGAGCGCGCATGCTCAAGGAGCGCGGGTAAGGCGCGGTTTTCGGGGTCGTGCAGGTAGTGGGTGTAGGGATGCCACACGGGGGTCCAAAGGAGCCTGTGCTCGTAGGCGTAGTCGAGGGCGTCCAGGTTATAGGCGATCCAGTTGTCTAAGTCCGTAGGTCTTGTCCAGGGGCACGTCCAGTTGTCGGGGATGGGCTGGTGGCCGTCGCGGCGGCGCCAGGCGTCCTGGGCGTTGAGGTCGCGGCAGCGATGGAAGTCGAAGAAGATCCGGTCCATCCAGCCCTGGATGGGCAGCTCAATCAGGCCGTTGGGATAGGCGTAGGCCTGGAGGCGTGCGGGCGCGGCGGCGTCGTGCTCAGGGCCATATAGGCCCATGGTGCTGTCCATGTGGCTGCTGACCCAGCGAAACCCACTCTCAAGGACGGCCTGCTGATTGGCGTAGAGCATGTTGAGGCCGCCAGGGAGTCCACCGGGGCCGCGGAGGACGGTGGATTTAACGCCGAGGCGCTCGCGCAGGCGGCGGTTGGTGAGTTCGAGTTCCTGGCGGAGGAGTTCGGTGTCAGGCATCGACAGGTGCACGTGGTTATAGGTGTGGTTGTCGATGACGTGGCCGCGGCGCAGGATTTCGTGGAGGTAGTCGATGTCTTGTTCCTCGAGGCCGTTGCCGACGTAGAAGAACTGAAGACTGACGTCGAAGGCTTCGGCGGTGGCGCAGAGGCTGAGCGTGTACTCGCGCAGCGGCGGCATGATGCGGCCGTGGTTGACCAGCGTGGGCGAGTAGCCGGCGCACATTTCGAGGTCGTAGCTGAGAGCGACCGCGCAGCGAACGCCTTCGGGCAGCGCGACGCGGACGCTCACTCGAATGCGAATCCGTAAAGGCGGGAGCGCTGGAGGCTGAATCGGACGGCGGCATTTTCGACTGGGCAGACGTCGCCGCCGGACCATCGCGCGGGCTGTGACTTGGAGTCGCCGTGCCAGGGCTGGTAGTCGGCGGCGCTGAAGTTCTCAATTGCCCGGCCTGAGGCGTCAACGAGTTCGGCGGTTAATTCGCCTTCCCTGACGGTGGACGTGGCGGCGTTGAGCACGAGGCGCTTGCCGCCGACCGGCAGGACGTGGGTGGTAAAGACAGCGGCTTCGGGTCCACCAGTGGCTGAGACGGCGGCCCAGTAGCGGTCTTTCTCCCAGCTGGCGCGGCAGATGGCGCCGTAGAAGGTCTTGAGGGAGGGCTCGATGCTGTAGACATCGCCGTGCACGCCTTCGAGGCCGCTGTAGTACATGTAGATCCGGTCGTCGTCCTCGATGAGCTGGTGGGTGGGCCAGAGCATTCCGCCGCCGTAGTCGCCCAGCGGGGCGTTGGGCAGGGTGGGCCGGCGGGACGGACGATTCCAGATTCGCCGGTCCTGGCTGCCGGCCCACTGCCAGTCGATGGTCTGCTCGCGGACGTTGTAGCAGCAGAGCAGGCCGATGTAGCCGCCACGAACCGTGTGGGGCATGAGCTCCATGAACTGCTGGTCGTGGGGGTCTTTCCAGTCGGGTTCGACGATGACCTCCGGTGGGGTCCAGTTGGAGCCGTCGGGACTGGTTCGACGGGCCAGGACGCGACGACCGTAAGGGAAGAAGCAGTCGTATGGAACGTAGCCGCCGGGATGCATCTCGGTCCCGACCTTTTGCATCAGTTCGTAGGTGCCGTCCTCCAGCAGGTAGTAGGAGGCCTGGTCGGCGCCGCCCATGGGGGTGGTGTAGGGCATGATCAGCCGATCGCCGACGGCCATGATTCGAAGCAGTGGGCCCTCGACGGCGGTCCAGTGAATGCCGTCGGGCGAGCGGTAGCGGTAAGTCGCGTAGGGGTGCGAGTCGGCGCCGGGTTCGCGGGGGAGACCGGGGATCCAGCCTGAGCCCAGGTTCCGGGGGCGGCGGGACGGGGCGCGGATGATGAACATCTCGTAGCGCTGGTCGGCTTCGGCGTCGGGATGAATGAGAACCGAGGCGTACTGCGAGGAGCCACCGGAGTCGAAGTCGAAGATGATGTTGGTCTTGGGGTGCCCCTCATACGAGTTGAGATCGAGTTCGGGGCGCGTCCAGTTGACGCCGTCCTCGGATACCGAATAGCAGAGGCGACGATAGGCTTCGAAATTGCGACCCTCCGACGGGGTGCAGACGTGCCAGCCCTTCCAGAGCCCATCAATGGGGTCCTTCAGAAACGTGCCGTGGGCGAAGACGGCGCCCTTGTCCCAGGGCATTTCCGGCTCGATGAGGGGGTTAGCAGGGTCGGGCGTGGCGGGCTCGACGCGCCAGCCGAAGTTGTCGCGCTCGGCGATGTCGTCGTCCAGGATCATGGAAAGACAATCGATCCGCGCCACGGTGCCGCTCGTTTCTGTGCGCACTTGCCGGCGGGCAAGGCGGTGAGTCGCCAGCCGCGAAAGGGTATCAATATGAAGGGCCAACGGCAGTTCGCCGTTTACGCGAGGCAGGTGGAATCGGAGGGCTGTGAAGACCATGGCTGACGGCGCGGCACGAACGACAGTGCTGGCGGGACGTCTGTTGGATGGCACGGGCGTGCAGCCGCAGGCAGATGTCGCGATTCGGATTGCGGGCGGGCGGATCGAATCGATCGAGAGCGCGGATGCGTCGCCACCGGACCACGCTTCCCACATGGTCGACCTGCGCAAGTGGTGGGTGATGCCGGGACTGATTGACGCGCACATGCACCTGTGGGGACTGACTCCGGGCGAGGTAGTGCCCGCCGACTTCGAGTCTCGCCTTGCGAGCGCTCAGCAGCAGGCCACGGCCCTATTGCACGCGGGGTTTGCGACGGTTCGGGACCTTGGGTCGCCGATAACGCCGTGGATCCGAGACTCGGCCCGGGACAATCCACCCACGGCGCCCCGGGTCCTGGCGGCGCACGTGGGGCTGACCGGGGCGCGGGGACCGTGGCTGATTCCGCAGCCGTCGTGGTGGGAGGCGCGGGTGGTGCGTGGGGCTGCGTCGGCGGGTGAAGCCGTGCGGCGGCTGCATGACGAAGGGGTGGACGTCGTAAAGATCGGCGCGTCGACAGGACCGGGGGCGGAAGGCTTTGGCGACATTCCAACCCTGACCGTCAGGGAGATTCGCGCGGTCTGCGATGCCGCGCATGGGTTGGGCCTGCCGGTCGCGGCGCATGCCATTGGCTCGGAGGCCGTGCGACGGTGCGTGGTTGGGGGCGTAGACACGATCGAGCACGGGTATGGGCTAAGCAATGACGTGTGCGAGCTGGTGGCGGCCAGCGATGCCTGGATCGTCCCTACACTGCGGACCCGCGCCGTGCGAGCCTCGCCTGAGGCGAGGGCTACGGCACGGGAGCAGATGGACACGCTCCGGCGGGGCGAGGCGGCGGGGATTCGCTATGCCGCCGGCACGGACTCGGTTGGGGACGCGTTCACGTTGCACGGCCCGGGCAATGCGCTGGAGGTGGAGTTGATGGGCCGGGTGCTGTCACCGGACGCGGCGCTGGCGGCGGGTACGCGGGAGGCCGCGCGAATGCTCGGCGTGGACGGGGAGACCGGGACTCTGGCGGTGGGCAAGTGTGCCGATCTGATTGCCGTTCCGGAGGATCCACGGAAGGACTTGTCGGTGCTGCAGCGGGTGGCGTTCGTGATGCGAAGCGGTCAGCTGGTGAGGTCCGACGTTAGTGCCGGCAACGGCTAGCCAAGACTGTCGAAGGCGGACCAGTCGAGGTCGACCCAGCGGCGTTCGGAGACGCTGGTCTGGATGGCCTCGTGCACGACGAGCTGGCGGTGGCCGTCGGTGAACGTGGGATAGGGGGCCGAAGCGCCGTGGCCGGCGGCGATGTGGGCGTAGACGTCGCGAAAAAGAACGCGGAAGGTCTCGTCGAAGCCTTCGCGGTAGGCGCCGGCCTTTGCCACGAAGCGTTGCGCGTCCGGGCGCATGTGGCGGGCGTCGGCATGCAGCAACTCGTTGGGTTCGTCGCGGTGACCGATCCAGAGCTCGTTGGGTCGCTCGGAGTCCCAGCTGACGCCGGCCAGTTCCGCGTCAATTTCGACCTGGACGCGGTAGGGATGGCCGGCCGCGACGTGCGAAAGGGAGAGGACAGCCTGCGTTCCATCCGAGAAGTGAACGAGAAGCCCAGCGAGATCGTCCCTGGCGGAGCCTGTGGGGACCAGCGGCTCGGTGTCCTCCGAGCCTGGCGGTCGGCGCTCGGCGTGAGCCGTGCCGAAGGTGGCGCAGATGGCCGTGGGTCGAGGGCCGAGGAGGAACATCACGAGGTCCAGCAGGTGACTGCCGGTGGTGGACGTAACCACGGTGGGCCCGCCGACGGTCGGGTCGAGCCGCCAGTCCCAGTCCTGGCGGTGCCAGAGGGTGTCGTCGGCGATGGAGGCGCGGACGAGGAACGTACGGCCGAGCAGGCCTTCGCGGCGACGGGCGGCGATTTCCTGGACCAGCGGGTAGAAGCGGTTGTTGAAGCAGACGGCGTGGACAACACCGGCCTCGCGAGCTGCGGTTGAGAGCTCAGCGGCCTCGACAACATTGATGCCCAGGGGCTTTTCGCATATGACATGGACGTTGTGCTGCAGGGCCTGGAGCACGAGGTCGCGATGCAGGGCGTTGGGCGCGCAGATGTGGACGGCGTCGAGCCCGCGGTGCAGAGCGGCGTCCAGGCTCTCGTCGGCATGGGGTACGCGCAGGGTGTCGGCCGCCGCCCGAGCACGCTCGACTGTTGAGGCGACGACGCTAACAACCTCCACGCCGTTGCGCCGGAGGGCGTCGACGTGGATGCGCCCGATGGTGCCGGGGCCTATGACGGCGGCCCGCAGTGGTGCGCTGGCGTTGTGTTGGATCGTGGCTGCACCGATGTCGTTTGCGTCGCTGCGTATGCTACGCGCCGCGCGCGGATGAACCGAATGGCCGACCGGTTGACGCTTCGGCGGCTTAGTCGATAGGTTGCCCCGCCGCGCCGTCCGCACGGCTACGCCGGAGATGGGGCGCGGCATGTTGTTGCCGAGATTCGGCGGTTTGAAACCTGGTTGGACCAGGCGCCGAGCGAACTAGACACGGGACGGCGCAGCCTTGGGTGTACGGATCGGGATTGATACGGGAGGCACGTTCACCGACCTGGTGGTGATGGACGAGCCCACGGGCCAGGTGGATGTCGTCAAGTTGCCGTCCACGCCGGACGAACCGAGCCGGGCGATCCTGGCGGCGCTGGAACAGGCCGGCATCGATACAGCCAACGCGACCTACCTGGTGCTGGGAACCACGGTCGCGGTGAACGCGCTGTTGCAGCGGCGCGGGGCACGAGTGCTTTACATAACGACCGAGGGGTTTGAGGACGTGCCGTTCCTTCAGCGGGTTGATCGCAAGTTCCACTATGACCTGGATTGGGAGCGTCCGTTGCCGCTGGTGGCTCGACGGGACTGCCTGGGGATCCGGGAGCGGGTCGATTACAAAGGCGAGACAGTGACCGCGCTAACCGCCGAGGAAATCGAGGACCTGATCGCCGCGATTCGCGAGCGGCTGGCCGACGTGGATGGCGAACCGGCGGACCTGGCGTTTGCGTTGAACTTTCTCTTCTCTTACGTGCGGCCGGACCACGAGGCGAGCGTTCGGGAGGCACTGTCGGAGGCGTTCCCGGGGATACCGATCTCGGCGTCGCACGAGGTGGCGCCTATCTGGCGGGAGTACGAACGCGCCAGCACCACGATCGCGGACGCGGCTGTGAAGCCGCTGTTGAGCCGATTCATCGGATCGCTGGATGCAGGGTTGCGCGAGCGCGGATTCACTCGGTCCTGGTCGGTGATGAAGTCGAACGGCGGGCAGATGCTGGCCGAGACGGCCGGCGAGCGTCCGGTGCAAACGGTCTTGTCGGGCCTGTCGGGGGGAATCATCGCGGGGCAGGCGTTCGGCGCGGAGGCCGGCGCGTCAAATGTGATTACGTTCGACATGGGCGGGACGAGCACCGACGTCGGGGTGGTTGCCGACGATCGGATCAGGTACACGACAGCCTGGGAAATCGAGTTCGGGCTGCCTGTGGCGGCACCTTTCATCGAGATGACGACGATGGGGGCCGGCGGCGGTTCCATTGCGTGGGTGAACAAGGGCGGCCTGTTGCAAGTCGGACCGCAGAGTGCCGGCGCAGTTCCGGGTCCGGCGTGTTACAGCCAGGGCGGCGAGGAGGCGACGGTTACAGACGCCAACGTAGTCCTGGGCCGTTTGAATCCGGACAACTTCCTGGGGGGCGATCTGCCACTGGACGCGGACCTTGCTTTCAGGGCGATTGAACGTACGGCCCGGGAGGTCGGGCTCCCGCCCGTCGACACCGCGCATGCCGTGGTCGAGATCGCGGTGGAGAACATTGCCGAAGCTATGCGGTTGCTAACAGTGCAGCGCGGACTGGATCCGCGCGTGTTCAGCCTGGTGGCGTTTGGTGGCGCCGGGCCGCTGCATGCGGCTGCCATTGCCCGGGTCATTGGGACCCGGGCGACCCTGATCCCACCGCACCCCGGATTGTGTTCAGCGTTCGGCACGCTGCTGGCCGATATTCGCGTCGACAAAACATGGACGCATCTCGTTCGCTCCGACGCTCCCGACCTGGCGGACCTGGATGCCCGCCTGAACGGGCTGGTGCAGGAGGCGGTGGAGGACCTTGGACGCGAAGGATTCGCCGGCGCGCCGGCGATTCACCGGTCGGCCAATGTGCGGTACCTGGGGCAGAATTACGAAGAGGAGATCCCGATTCCGGAGGGACCGCTGACGCACGACGCATGGCGGCAGCTGATCGGCGGCTTCGAGCAGCACTACGAGGCGGAGTACGGCTATCGCATCGCGAATGAGGTCATTGAAATCGTGCAATTGAATGTGAGCGCGGTGGGAGCGGCTTCGAAGCCGCAGCTATCGACGCTACCTGAACAACCGCCGGCCCCGCCGCGCGCGCAGCGGCGGGTGTATTTCAATCCGCGCGAACCGGTGGCCTGCCCAATCTACGAGCGGGGCGATCTGTCGCCGGTTGACGTGATCCTGGGTCCGGCCGTGATCGAGGAATTGGATTCGACAACGCTGGTGCATCCGGGCCAGACGCTGACCGTCGGATCTCGCGGGCTGGCCAGCCTGGTGTGGGCGTGAGCGTTTCGCAGGTGGTCGTGGGTACCGACCCGGCGCGCGACCTGGTGACGCAGACCGTGCTGTACAACCGGCTCGTGGGCGTATGCCGCGAGATGGGCACGACGATGATGCGGACGGCGTACTCGCCGATATTCAGCGAGAGCCGGGACTTTTCGTGCGTGCTCTTCGATCGCGAAGGCCGGATGCTGGCGCAGACGGAGTTCTGTCCGGCACAAGTGGGGGCGATCCGCTTCGTGGTGAAGTGGTTAATCGCGGAACTGGGCGACGACGCGGTGAAGCCGGGTGACGTGATCGTGCACAACGACCCGTACCGCGGGGGCGTGCACATGCCAGAGCACGTGGTCATCAAGCCGGTGTATCACGATGGCGAGCTATTCGGTTACGTGGCCAACATTGCGCACCTGGTGGAGATTGGAGGCATGGCCGTCGGCGGATTTGCCGCCACCGCGACCGAGGTCTACCAGGAAGGGTTGCGGCTGCCGCCGGTCTGGCTGATGCGCGAGGGCGAGTACAACCATGACGTGTGGCGCGTGATCATGTCGAACCACCGGGCGCCCCGGTACTCCTGGGGCGACCTGCACGCGATGATCGCATCTTTGACCGTAGCCGAGCGACGCTGCCACGAGCTGCTGGACGAGTTTGGCCTGGACACCGTTCGGCAGGTGAGCAGCGCGCTCATGGACCATGCCGAACGCTGGATGCGGAATGAAATCCGTTCGATTCCGGACGGTGAATACGAGTTTGCCGACCACATGGAGGATGCGCGGGATCCGCCGGCGCGGGACTGGATTCGGCTGCGGCTGATCGTGAGCGAAGGCGAGATTGTGGCGGACTTCACGGAAAGCGATCCCCAGGCGGCGCACGTGCTCAATTGCACGTATGGAGTCACGGCATCCGGGGTGTACAACGCAATCTTCCATTTCGCCGACAACGACGTGCCGCACAACGACGGGGCGTATCGACCGATCACGGTAATCGCACGGCCCGGATCAATCGTCAATGTGATTCATCCGGGAGCCTCTGTGGGCGGCAACACGGAGACCCACCCGCGCATCTGGGGCATTGTCATGGGGGCGTTGGCGCAGGCGGTGCCGGGCCGGGTGTCGGCCGCAACGGGGGGCACGTCGTGCAACTTCCTGTTCGGCGGGACCCACCCCCACACGGGGCACTACTACGTGCACTACCACTTCGACGGGGTAGGCTGGGGCGGTCGGGCCGCGGCCGACGGCAATAGCCACCAGGTCGTCCCCAACGGCAATTGCCCAGCCACACCGGTGGAGATATTTGAGACACGCTATCCGTTCATGGCGCGCGCCTATCGGCTGCGCACCGACTCCGGCGGTGCCGGCGCCCAACGTGGAGGGCTTGGATCGGACCGCATCCTGGAAGTTCGTGCGCCCTCGATTACCGTCTCCGCGCTCTTCGACCGCATGGTGTCTCGCCCTTGGGGCCTGTACGGAGGACACACGGGCGACTCGTCGCGGCTGCTCGTCCGCAGGGCGGGAACGCCGACGTTTCAGACCTTTGGCGAAGCGTTTGGGACGACCAGCAACTCGCGCATCGCGAACATCGAGCTCCACGAAGGTGACGAGGTCTTGATTGGCAGTCCCGGCGGGGGAGGTTACGGTGCGCCGGAACTTCGGGAACCCGACCAGGTGCGGCGCGACGTGAGCGAGGGGTTTGTTTCGATTGCGGCGGCACGCGACGTCTATTGCGTGGCCATCGAGGAATCCGACGGCCGGCATATCGTCGATCAGGCGGCGACGTCAGCACTGCGCGCCGGTGGGTTTCCAGAGCAACCCCAGGAGCGAGCCGCCGGCCAACCGACGGCAGGGACATCTGATGTGCGGCCGCCGGCGGGCGGGCAATGGGAACGCCTGGCGGGCGAATGGTGGCAAACCGACGTGACCAATTGTGAGTTCTGCGGTCAGGTCATTCCGAGCGACATTTGGCGAGCCGGCGACGGTCACCAGTTTTGCTCGCCGGACTGCGACGAGCGCTACCGCACATTCTGGCTGCCGAGATACGGGCAGCGAGCCGACATGAGGGTTCAATGACGGAGAACGGCACGCTGCTGCGCGTTGACGATCTGGCCGTTGAGTTCGACACGGACGAGGGCGTGGTCCACGCCGTGAACGGCATCTCGTACGAGTTGAACCCGGGTGATTCGCTTGGAATCGTGGGCGAGTCCGGATGCGGCAAGAGCGTAAGTTCGCTGGCGATCATGGGCCTGGTTGCGCGCCCAGCCGGCAAAGTCTCGCGTGGCTCCATCGAGTTTCGCGGACAGAACTTGCTTGACGTCGACGCGGACGCGATGCGCCAGATTCGCGGCAAGCAGATCTCCATGATCTTCCAGGATCCCATGAGTTCCCTGAACCCTGTGTTTCCGGTTGGCCGGCAGATCGAGGAGTCGGTGCGGCTACACCTGGGGCTGGACAAGAGCCAAGCTCGCGCCAAGGCGGTAGAGCTCCTGGACACCGTGGGCATACCAGCGCCGGAGGAACGGGTAAAGGACTATCCGCACCAACTTTCGGGCGGCATGCAGCAGCGGGCCATGATTGCGATGGCCATTTCCTGCCAGCCAGACCTCTTGATCGCCGACGAGCCGACGACCGCGCTGGATGTGACGATTCAAGCCCAGGTGATCGAGTTGCTGGCGGAGCTGCGGCGCGAGCTGGGCATGGCAGTGATCCTGATCACGCATGAACTGGCCCTGGTCGCCGGTTTCTGCGACCGGGTAGCGGTGATGTACGCCGGATTCATTGTCGAATACGCGCCGGTGCATGAGTTGTTTGCGCGGCCGCAGCATCCATACACGCTTGGTCTGATGCAGGCGGTACCCACGATTACCGGCGATCGGTCGGAGAAGCTCTCCAACATTCCCGGGTCGCCGCCGGACTTGATTGGTTTGCCGCAGGGCTGCCCCTATGCGCCCCGCTGTCCATTCGTTCGTGATGCATGCCATGCCATGGTGCCGGCGCTTGAGGATCGGGGCGCCGGTCACCCGGTGCGCTGTATCGTCGACCCAGCGACAGGAGCGATGCGGTGAGCGTAGAGGCCCAACCAGCGCCCGAGACGGCCGCCGGGTCCAACGGCGCGCTGCTTGATGTCAAGCACCTCGTCAAGCACTTTCCGGTCACGCGCGGCGCGCTGATTCGCCGACACGCCGGCTGGGTGCGGGCAGTGGACGACGTGTCGTTCAGTATCGAGGCGGGCGAGACGCTGGGGCTGGTTGGCGAGTCCGGCTGCGGCAAGACGACGACGGGCAACGCTGTGATGCAGCTTGAAGTGCCCACCTCGGGCGAGGTGGTGTTTGAAGGGCAGAACCTGACGCGTCTCAAGACAGGCGCCCAGCGCCGCGCGCGACGCCGGATGCAGATGATATTTCAGGATCCGTATGGCTCGCTGAATCCGCGAATGTCGGTGGGCAAGATCATCGAAGAGCCGATGATGGTCCACAGGCTCTACGAGAGCCGCCAGGACCGGCGCAGTCGCGTGCAGGAAATTCTTGAATTGGTCGGATTAAGCCGCACGCAGGCAGCGCGGTATCCGCACGAGTTCTCGGGTGGGCAGCGGCAGCGCATCGCTGCGGCGCGGTCACTAGCGGTGGAGCCGTCGTTCATCGTCTGCGATGAGCCGGTGTCGGCGTTGGATGTCTCAATCCAGGCCCAGATCATCAACCTGCTGCAAGATCTGCAGCAGCGGCTGGGGGTGGCCTACCTCTTCATCGCGCACGATCTCAAGGTCGTGCGCCACATCAGCCACCGGGTCGCGGTGATGTATCTGGGCAAGCTGGTCGAAGTCACGAACAGCGACACGCTGTACGAGCGCCCGCTGCATCCCTATACGCGAGCGCTGCTGTCCGCGGTACCGGTGGCCGACCCGGTGATCGAGGCGAAGCGGAAGCGGATCATCCTGCCGGGAGACGTGCCGAGTCCGGTCAATCCGCCGTCCGCCTGTCGCTTCCATCCCCGTTGCCCCTGGGCGCAGGAACGTTGCAAGACCGAAGAGCCGCTGCTGACTGAAACCGGCGACGGCCACGCCGTGGCGTGTCACTTCTGGCGCGAGATCGAGGATTCCGGCGGCGTGCCGCCCGTGACCGTCACGGAGGCCTTGCGCGGCGGCGAGGCCCGCAGCGACTGAGACCGGCGATGAAAGACGCCGGCCGATCGCTCGCTGTTTGCGCATGAGCTGGGAGCGCTTGCTCGCGCTGGAAGGCGGGACGGTCGGGTCGATTGCCTGTGCGCGCGACCGGGTGGGGACGGCCTTTGCCGCGACGCTGACCGGAGTGTTCAGGTCCAGGGACCGGGGCGCCCGATGGGAGTGGATCGGTAAGGGGCTGATCAGTCCATTCGTGCAGGACGTGGCCGTCTCGCCGGACTTTGAGCGCGATGGCGTTGTGGCCGCCGCGACGGCGGTATCGGGCCTGCATATGTCGTTCGACGGGGGCGCAAGCTGGTTCCGGCAGGAGTTCTGGGGCGTCCGGCCGACGGTAACTCGGGTTGCCATCTCTCCAGACTTCGGTCGCGACGAGGTGGTCGTGGCCGGGACGCAACACGAGGGGGTTTACGTCTCCCGAAATCGGGGCCGGAGCTGGAATGGCTTCGCCGGCGGACTGGAAGACACCGAGATCTCGGCGGTGGCCATTGCTCCGGGCGCTCTGGACGGCGGAGCAATCCTGGCCGCCACCGCGACGGGGATTCTGCTGCGATCGACGGACGTTGGCCGCACGTGGCAGCGCGTGGCGCGCGACGATGCCGATCCGCTGGAGTGTTGCGCGTGGGTAGACGGGACTACGGCGATTGCGGGAACGGTTTCCGGGCGGCTGCTGCGCTCGACCGACGGCGGCGAACACTGGGAACCGTCCTGGGCAGCGGACGGAGACACGGTCAACGGAGTTGCCGTCGATCCAGGCCGGCAGGTCGTCGCCGTGACGGGCGCCGGACAGCTGGTGAGCTCAAACGACGACGGGCTGAGCTGGGAGGTGCAGCCCCTGGCGCCCGAGGACGACATATCCGCGCTGTGTGTCGCAGTGTCCGATGGCTGTGCGCTGGTTGGCACCGACCGTGGCGGCATCTATCGACAAGCAGCGAATGGGCTACCCGTTGCGGCCAACGCCGGACTGACCAATCGACCGATCCTGGACCTTGCCGCCTCGGCAGCGCGTACCGAGGACGGGACCTTGCTGCTGGGGACGCTTCAGGACGGCGTGGTGGTCTCGCGCGACTGCGGGGCGACGTGGGCTTCCAGCCTCGATGATCCTGGTCTAGGACCCGTGACGGCCGTCAGGCTTTCGCCGGACTTTGGGCGCCGGGGGATCGCCGGCGCTATTGCCGGCGGCCAGATTGTTTGGAGCGTCGACGGGGCACGGTCATGGGTGCAGATGAGTGGCCTGACGGATGACTCGGCGGCAAACGTGCTGGAGTTCTCGCCGGGCTTCGCGTCCGACGAACACGTATCGGTCGGCGGTCAGGACGGCATGTTGTACCTATCCCAGGACCGCGGTGAGACGTGGCGATCGGTCTGGAGCGGCCTCGATGGCAGCGAGTTCCTGGCTCTGGCTTATTCGCCCCACTTTCGGCAAGACCACGCCATGGTTGCCGCCGCGGGCGACGAGCAGCGCCTGGTCGTGATTCGGACCAGCGACGCGGGCGAGACGTGGACGCCCTGGGTTGAGTACGACACGACGCTGAATTGGGCTTCGCTGGCGTTACTCCCCTCCTTCAAGCCCGACGTCGGGCCGTTGCTGCTGGCCGCTCAGGATCGCATCGTTATGCCGCCGTCGTCGGGCCGCGGACCATGGCCCGGCATTCGGGTGGCCGAAGGCGGCGTGGCGATGCGACAGGTCACGCTGTCGCCAGATTTCGAGCGCGACGGTCTGGCGGCGGCGGCCACCAGTGACGGCGTGTACGTCTCGACCACCGAAGGTCTTGAGTGGTCACGCCTGGACGGGCCGCTGGCCGGACAGGCCGTGGAGCGGGTGCGCATTGCGGTGACGGACACAGGCCGACGAACGATTTTTGCCGCGCTTGGGCGCGGCGAAGTATGGAGCTTCCGTGCATGAGCGAGGAGCCGCTGCGCAAACCAACGTCACCGACGGCTCACGCGTTTATTCCAGGCCCGCCGTTCGACCAGTCGCGCATCCCGCCGGCCCGTGTGGCAAACGTCAACACGACCAGCATTCCGGCGGCTATCGAACTGGCCTGCCAGGCAATGGGGCGGGTGTTCAACCCGGCGGACAACGGCTACCCATACATGTACACGAGGATCTGGCCGGACGGTTGGCTTGGGTTCAGTCCGTACCACGGTGCGATTCAACTGTCGGGGCGGCACCTAGACGCGCTGCTGGCGGCCGAGGATGCGCTGGGTGTGGAACTGGACGAAGACGTAATTGCGCAACATGCCGAGGGGACGTTCTTTTCGTTGAGCGCGGGGCCGCTGCCGTGCAACCACAGCACGCCGGGTGGACCGCTGACGTCGGTAGACGAGCATTCGATTCGGGAGGCCGTTCACGGCTTGCATGCGCTGGCTCGGTACCGGAAGTCCGACCGGGCCGTGGATGCGGCCGAGGGCCTGATAGCCGACGTTCGGCGCTTCTGGCGCGCCGCGAGCGATTGGGATCAGGACGGCCTGCAGGCGGCCTACCAGTTGCCGATGACGGCGCGGCCGACGTTTGTCGAGGGCGTTGGTCGGGCAATCGGGCCGTTGACGAAGCTCTACAGCACGACTGGATCCGCTTCGGCGCTGGCATTGGCTCAGGAACTCGCTGCTCACGCGAGTGACCGGTTTTTCCTATCCGACGGCTCGTACGACGCGGACCGGTTGGGAGCGCACACCCATTCGACGACGTGCACGCTTTCGGGGATGGCCCTGCTTGGCAGCGTATTGGACGACACGGGGTTGCTGCGGCGGGTTCGCACGTTCTACGACAACGGGCTGCGCGTGATTCGCGACGAGGTGGGATGGGTGAGGGAGCGTCACCATCCAAACTTTCATCCGGAACAGGGTGAGATGAACAATGTGGGGGACGTGATTGAGACGGCGCTGATCCTGGGAGAGTGCTTCGGTGACTTGTATTTCGAGGACGCCGAACGATACCTGCGGTCACAGTTGCTGCCATCACAAGTCCGAGATCTGAGCTTTATGGATGAGACTCCTGGCGGCGACGAGCGGCGCGATCTGCGCACGCGCCTGCTAGGGCTGTTCGGATTCAATGCGGTGTACGGACACCTGCCGCTGGGCAAGAACGAAGTCACCCCGAGCATTGACATCGTGGGCGGCGCCACCGCCTCGCTATGCGTGGCGCACCGCGCGGTTGCGACGACGAGCGGGGGCGTGACGCGGATCAACATGCTGTTCGACTTTGAGAACCATGCGGTGCGGGTCGAGTCGCCGTACACATGCGGCGCGCTGCGGATTACGCCGAAAGTCGCCGGCGACATTGCCGTGCGCGTGCCTTCGTGGGCCGTTGTAGGAACAATAGCGGTCGACGGCGCCGAGGCCGGACGGTTCCTCGTGGACGGTCGAATTACGCTGCCCGCTCCGCCAGTCGGACGAGCAATTGAGCTCGAATTGCCGCTGGCCGAGCGCGACCTGACGATTCACCACCAGCACCACGAGATCGGAGCACGCTTGCGCGGCGATGCCGTGGTTGCGATGGACGACCTGGGTGCGGGGCTGGCTTACTTCCAACCCATCAACTGACGGCTGGCGTCAGCGGATCCCGCGCTGGGGATAGCGGGCGTTGGGACCTTCCAGGATGGCTTGCTGGCGCTGGGTGAGGCCTTGCAGTCCTTCGGGTGTCGGGTACTCACCCCACCAGGCCAAGGGGTTTGGGCTGTACTTGTAAAAGATGGTGCGGCGCTCGTGGTGGGCGGTCCACGGCAAGGGGCCGTGGGTTAGCGCCTCGGTAAAGATGATGGCTGTGCCGGCCGGACCAGTGACGCGCTTGACGGTGTCGTGCTCGTTCGTGAGGTCCTTCCACTCGTCAGGGAAGGGCAGGTTGCTCTTGTGGCTGCCCGGAACGCAGGCAAAGCCGCCGTCGCCGGGGTTGACGTCGGCGAGGTTGAAGGCGACGACGGACAAGCCGTTGTGAAACTCGCCGTTGCTGTAGTGGAAGTACTGCACCGGGTTGAAGGGCATGGCGCCGCCGTGAAGCGTGGCGCCAATGGGGCTCAGCCCCCCGCGAATGATGTCCAGATACGTGTGATCCAGGCGGAACCTGGGCCCCAGGATGGCGTCGAGGTACGGCACGATTTTCGGCGGGTCTAGCAGATCGATGTAGGGCTGACCCCAGTCCAGCAGACCGACGAATCGATGGGTGGTGGCCTCGGAAGGCGTTTCCTCGGCGATCTTTCTGTCGAGGATGGCGTTCAGCGCGGCGACGGTGTCGGCGTCAATGGCGTTGGGAATGGTGACGTAGCCCTGCAGGTCGAACAGGTAGCGGTCGTGGTCGTTCATTCATTCCTCCCAACGGTGTACTTCACGCCGCGCCGCGAGACGCATTGAGCGAGGCATAGTCCCGAATCGTTGCGAGCGAGGCGCCCAGCCAGGTTTCGACGTCGTGTTCCGGACGGGTGACGATCTTAAGGCAGTGGGTGATCGCGGTCGGGTCTGGTGATAGGTCGTTGAGGGTGGCCATGATCTGATCCACTGGAACGTGGCCCTCGCCGATTGGGGTGTGGAAGAGGGCGCCGGTGGCGATTTCGGTCAGGGCCTGCACACGCATATCGCGGAGATGGGTGGCCACGACATACGGCGCCGAGAGTCGGGCGGCGTCGAGGGGGTCTTCGGTGACTGCCAGCGGGCTGGCGACGTCCAGGACGAGACGGAGATGGGGCGACGCGATGGCCTCGACGATTGGGACGAGCTCGGCGCAGCGGTAGTCCATATGCGGTTCGAGGGCCAGCGTGACGCGCGTTTCGGCTGCGAGGGGGAGGAGCGTTCGCACATTGGACTCGATCCGTTGCAGCTGGTCGTCGAGGACCGGCCGGGGCGAATAGCGGTTGGGCCGGTCAGGCTGCCCGTGGACGAGGCTGAGGATGGGCGCACCGGCCTCCGCGGCCAGATCTATCGCTGTGACGGCTATCGAGGATTCGCTGTCGCCGATCCAGCCGGACGTCAAGACGCCGGCTTTGGTGGGGTCGAAACGAGCCCTGGGCGCGGCGGCCGACGGTCGGCCCCAGCGATCAGAGCCGGCGACCAGGTCAACCGACACGCTTCCCAGGAGACGAACGCCGGCGTCCGCACAGCGGGCGCCGAATGCCGCCGCTCGGTCCCCGCTTCCCAGCAAGCCGAGGTCCATGGTGAGCGCATTCAGCCCGTGCGCGACAACGCGGTCCAGGAGCCAGTTCGGCACATCGGCTTCCGCGTTCGGTGGATCAACCGAGAGAATGTGCGGCGCGTAGTGGCTCGAGGCGCGAAAGGCGGGCCGATCGGCGCGCATCCAGGGATAGGCGATCCAGCGGTAGGTGTCGGCGGAGAGTCCCAGCCTCACGAGGCGGCCTGGTTCGGGAAGTGGTCGGCGGCGTGCCGGCGAAGGTGTGCCGCGCTTGAGCGGACCCAGCGGTCGGGATCGGTCTGAGGAAGACCGGCGATTTCGATATGCGCGAGGAGCCTGTCCGGATCAGGCGCCTTGGCCTGCAGCACGTCCAGGATTTCGGCAATCGGCGAGTCGCCGCGACCGACGGGGGCCCAGTGGAGTTCGGGTTCCCAGGTCTCGGTGAGCGGATGGACCGTGAAGTCCTTGAGGTGAACCGCGACGGTATACGGCGCCGCCAGACAGGCGCCTTGGAGGGGGTCTTCCAGAACCAGGAAGGGGTTCGCGGTGTCGAGGGTGATGCGGGCGAAATCGGTGTCGAGGGCTTCGACAACGGCCACGACCTCGCTGAGGCGATAGTCCATGTGGTTCTCGAAGGCGAGCGTTACGCCATGCTCCCGGCAGGCCGGCAGGATGGTGCTGAAGTTGCGGATGGCGCGCTCGATCTGGTCGCCGATTGGGGGATCGGTGCTGAAATGGTTGTGAACGCCGGCCAAAAGGTGGGTGACCGTGGCGATGGTGGCGCCGCTGCGGGCATTGAGTTCGACGTGGGCGATTGCTCGTTCGCGGTACTCGCGATCCCACTCCTCGGCGGTGGCCGCCCAGTTGGCGGTGAGGCCGCCGTTGAAGATGAGACCGGCGGCGCGCATGCGAGCGCCGAATTCCTCGACCGTGGCGAGGTCGCCTACGTCGGCGGCGTGCATGTAGAAGCCTTCCAGCCCCAGGTCGCGCGTCTTTGCCAGCATCCAGTCGTGGCGCCGGATGCCCGATTGTGGCGGAGGATCGGTTTGCAGGAAGGCCGGCGGCCAGCCGAAGTTTCGGTGCTCGGGACGATCACGACGCCGATGCGGATCGAGCATCCAGCGGTAGCAGGCGGTGGAGATGCAGAGTTTCATTCGACGATGCTGGCGTGCACGGGCCGATAGGTCCCGGGCAATCTATTTTGCGGTTTGATCTGTCAGGCGAACGCGCGGGTCAACGTAGGTGTACAGGATATCCACCAGGAGATTCACGACGGCGTAGACGACTGCGGCAAGCAAGACGAGGGCCTGAATGACGGGGTAGTCGCGGGCTTCGATAGCCTCTACAAGTCGCATTCCTAAGCCTTGGCGGAAGAAGACGGCTTCGATTGCGACGGCACCGCCCAGCAGGGAGCCGAACTCGAGGCCGACGACCGTAATGACTGGAATGAGAGCATTTCGCAGGGCATGAATCCAGATAACCCTCGATTCAACCAGTCCCTTGGCTCGGGCCGTGCGAATGTAGTCGCGGGATAGCACGTCGAGCATTGATGAGCGGGTGAGGCGGGCCAGAATGGCCGCCGCGGCGGCTCCGAGGGTAATGGCCGGCATGAGGAGCTGGGGGCCGACACCGTTGGAGATCACGGGCAGCCAATTGAGGTTGATAGCAAAGATCAAGATGAGGATTGTGGCCAGGAAGAAGCTGGGGAACGACACGCCTAGGATGGCGAAGACCTGGGCGCCGTAGTCGGCCATCGAGTGGCGGCGAATCGCCGAGATGATGCCGGCCCCAAATCCAATGGCAAGAGCCACGGCCATGCCCGCGATGGTTAGCTGAAGCGTGGCGGGGGCGTGGTCCTTAATAATGTCGGTGACCGGGCGGCGGTACTGGATCGAGTCGCCAAAGTCGGCACGAAACACATCCCGCACGTACAGCACAAACTGGTGCGGCACGGACTTGTCGAGATTGTAGCTCTCGCGCAGCTTTTCGAGCGCCGCGCGGCTGACTTCACCACCGCTACCGGCGGTGGCACCCGAGTCGCCGACGCCGCCCGTCGCGTAAAAGAGGGCAATGGGATCGCCGGGAACGAGGCGCATCAGGACAAACACGGTCAACAGCACCCCGAAGAGCACGGGGATGGTGTAGAGGCCGCGGCGCAGAATGTATGAGCCCATCGCTCAGACGTCTCCCGATCAGTGCGCTGTAAGAAGACGCCCGGCCGGCATCAGCCGGCCGGGCGTCTTTCGCACTACGTTCGAATCTACTCCTGGGTGCTGTAGAACTGGCCGAAGAACGGCAGGTAGTCGATTCCGAGGAACAACTCGCCGCCGATGCGGTCGGGGTTCGTCAGCCACGGCAGGTAGTCGTGGACCAACGGGATCGCAACCGCGTTCTCCATCAGGTAGAGCTCGGCCTCTTCCCAGAGAGCCTTGGCCTCTTCCGCGTCGAAGCTCGCGCGCGCCGCCTCCAGCAGCCCGTCGATCTTCGCGTTCGGCGTGGCCGACTCGGGAACACCGTCGTACTCGAAGAATGAGTAGGAGCGGTTGGCTCCGCCGTACGAGGCGGTGTGGAAGCGGTCGTACATCACGTCGCCGCTGGGCGCCGCAACGCCGATCCAGGTGGTGTGATAGAGGCCCTTGGAGGCGCCTTCGCGGTGCGTGGCGCCGTCCATCTTCGGGATGTCCACGAAGATGCCGAGGTTCTTCTCTACATCCAGCTTGAACAGCTCGACGACGGGGTCGCCGCGGTCCGGGTAGCTGATTTCCAGCCGCCGGCCATCCGGGGCAAGCCGGAAGCCGTCCGAGTCCTTCTCGGCGTAGCCACCCTCGTCCAGGATCTGATTGGCCTTGCCCACGTCATACGCGTAGAGGTTGCCGGCCTCGGCGCTGCGGCCGATCGTGCCCGGAACCAGCAGGTTGCTGATGTTGAGCGGAGCGGTGCCGCCGTTGGCGCGCACCGTCACGGTCCGGCGGTCGACGCCGAAGAGCAACGCCTTGCGCACGTTCAGGTCATCGAGCGGCCAGAGCTGCGTGTGCAGCGGCATGTACTGCCCCATGCCAGGAGCGGCGTAACCGATGACGTGGTACTTGGCGTTCTCGGACACTCGCTTGTAGTCCGCGAACGACCAGTTCAGACAGATGTCCACCTCGCCGGCCTCAAAGGCCGCCGCGTTGTCCGTCATGTTGTACCCAAGGATTTGGATACGCATCCGGTCCGGATACGGCGCGCCCTGGTGCGCGAGGAACGACGGACCCCAGTTGTAGTCCTCGTTGCGGTCGAAGACGACCTTGACGTCGTCTTCCCACACGCCCGACCACTTGAAGGGGCCGGTTCCGACCGGGTCGCGGCTGAAGGCCTCGCCGCGCTCCGTGACCGCCTTGGGCGATGCCATGCCGGTGTGCTGGTGCGCGATGGAATGGAGGAATGACGGGGGCGACTGCGGCTGCGGGGTGTGGATCCGAATCTTGAAGTCGTCCACTTTTTCCACGCTGCCCATGGACGCAACGTCGCGAATGACGTGGCCGCGGGCCAGTTCCGGATCCAGGAACCGGTGGAAGTTGAAGACGGCCGCATCAGCATTGAACGGTTCGCCGTCGTGGAAGACCACATCGTTGCGGAGCGGGATCACCCAGGAGAGCTTGTCGTCCGCAGGCTCTGGAAGGTCGGATGCCAGGTGCGGGTAAATCAGGTTGCCTGAGCCGTAGGTGTAGAGCAGGTCGTACATCACCGCTGCCGGCTCGGCACTGCGACCGCCCCAGGTGGCCGGGTCAAAGCCGGTGGGGTTGCCGAACGTCATGTAGCTGACTTCGCCACCCGGCTTGGGGTCCCACGGCTTGGCGCCGATGGCTACGGACTCGTCAAGGTTGTAGATGTCGATGCCGGGCGCGCGCTCGGCGGCCTGCTGGACGATCTTCTCCACGACCCTTTCGACGATCTTCTCGACCTCGACGACCTTTTCGACCTCGACTTCGACCGGTACCTCGACGACCTGCTTGACCTCAACCGTCCTGGTGACGAGCTTCTCGACCTCTTGGGTCACGATCCTCTCGACCGGGACTTCCTTGACTTCGGTCTCGCGGACGATCTTCTCGACCGGGACTTCCTTGACCACGGTCTTCTCGACCGGGACTTCCTTCGTGACGACCTGCGTCTCACCGCAGGCGGCCAAGGCCGCCGCGCCGACGCCACCGGCCAGGCCGGCCAGACCAGTACGGATGACGGCCCGCCGACTTACGCTCGGCGTCTTGATCATGTGCATCCTCCCCTTGAGGCGCGAAACTACGGCGCCTCGACGAATGCGCCAGCGTACCTAATACCGGCGCGCGGTGCTATGGACTCGTGGGCCAGCTAATCCGACCACGAACTTGCCTGGGGATCGAGCGCTTCACGTAGCCCGTCGCCCAGGAGATTGATCGAGAGAACCGTAATGGCGATGGCCAAGCCGTTGAAAGTGGCGATCCACCAATAGGCGCGCAACAGATTGCGGCTCTTGGAGAGCTCATAGCCCCATTCCGGCGCGGGCGACTCAGCGCCGAGGCCCAAGAAACTGAGGGTGGCCGACGCAAGGATTGCTCCACCCAATCCGAGAGTCGCCATGATGAGGACGGGACTGACGACGTTGGGAAGAATGTGACGCAGCATGATGCGTACGTCGGACATTCCCACGGCACGCGCGGCACGGACATAGGTGAGGTCTCTGGCAGCGAGGGTGGTGCCTCGCACGACTCGACCGTAGAAGGGAATGCCAGCGACACCCAGGGCAAGCATGGCGTTGTTGAGGCCCGGCCCGAGCGACGCGACCACGGTCATCGCCAGGAGAATTCCGGGAAAAGCCAGCATCACGTCGAGAATGCGGCTGATCAGCATGTCCGGCCAGCGACGGAAGTAACCCGCCACCAGTCCCAGGATGCTGCCCGCGATCAGCGAGATGGTCACGGCCGAAAAGCCGATTCGGAGCGAAATGCGCGCGCCACGCACGATGCGGCTAAAGACATCCCGTCCAATGTCGTCCGTTCCCAGCAGATGCCGTTGGCCCCAGGGACGCCAATCGTCGAGTGGATCAAGGCGCTCAGCGAGTGGCGGCAAGCCCTCGGACGCAATATCGAAGTGGTTCTCGGTCTCGGTGGCAATCACGTCGGCAAAGATCGCGGCGAGCGAGATCAGGATCAGTGCGACGAGACCAGCCATCGCCGCCTTGTTGCGTCGCAGACGGCTCCAGGCCAGGCTCCATTCGCTGCGGACGGGCGCTTCCGACGCGGATTGGCCCAGGAATTGCCCGACTGCTGCCACGCCTTGGCCCCGATTCAAATGATTGCCCACGAATACCGGCGCGCATCATAGCCGCATCGAACGCCGCTACGGGCGGAAATGTTGACTTCGCTCGTTAGGCCTGAGCGTAGAGGTCGGGCCTGCGACTCTGCTGAGTGTTCAGCACGTGACTGTTTCGGCGGCGGCGTCCGGCCTCGATATCGACGTCGCCGACGACCACGGTCTCTTCCCCTCCTTGAGCGGCAGCGAGGGTTTCGCCCTCGTGATCGACGACTGCCGAGACCCCGGTGAAGAACCTCGGCGGCGCGCCCGCCGGTTGCCAGCCGGCCTGGCCGACCCGGTTGACGGCCGCGACGGGCACTCGATTGAACGTGGCAACGGCGGCGGCCTCCCAGAGCGGCATTGACGTGCGGTTGTTCAGCCAGATCAGCAGGTCCGCGCCGCGCGCCACGAGCGCCACGGGCAGTTCGCCGTGCTGGCCGTCGTAGCAGATCATCACTCCAATCCTGATCCCGGCGAGGTCGAACAGCCCCAGCGCCTCGCCGCGGGCGAACGCCGTGGATTCGTCGACGCGCGGATCGTCGTTCACGCACATGTGGGACTTGGCGTACGTACCGATGACGCCGCCTGGGCCGATGAACACGCTGCCGTTCTGCGGACGGCCGCCGGCCGTCAGGGTTACGAGGCCTACGGCGATACCGGCGCCGGACGAGGCAGCCAGTGCGGAAAAAGCCCGAACCGTCGGGCCGTCATTGGGCTCCGCGACGGTTGAGTAGTCGTCCGTGCAATAGCCGGTGGTGACCAGTTCGGGAAGGACGACGAGGTCTGGGCTATCCCCCAGGGCCTGCTCCGTGAGGCGCAGGGCACGTGCGCGGTTGGCGTTGATTTCACCGTCAACGGTGGCGACCTGCACGCAGGCAATGCGCACGGCGCTAACGTCTATTCGTCAAACGGCCGCCGCTCGTTTCGGTCAAGCGGGAGGTCGACTCGCGTTCTCGTCGCGGCGCTCAAGTACGCCGCCTGGAGGATTTCCACGCAGCGGAGACCGTCCTCGCCAGTGAGGACGGGGGCTTCGTCACGCAGAACCCAGGCGGCGAAGCTGGACCACTCCTTGTCGTAGGCGCCGTCGGGCGAATTGTGCTTGAGGCGAACCACGCCCGGCGGCTGATCCTCAATTTGGGTTGTGACGGTAAGGTCGTGCGGGTTGTAGCTGACGCCGCCGCGCTCACAGACGATGTCGAAGCCGAAGGCGGTCTGATAGGTGGCCATCGGATAAAAGGTGGATACCTGCAGCGAGCCGACCATGCCGCTTCGAAACGTCAGGACGACCGAGATTGCGTCTTCCTGGTCGGAAACCTCGGGACGCTGCTTGGGTCCAAGTTCGGCGTAAACGGAGGCGACCTCGCCAAAGAGGTAGCGCAGCGTGTCCACGTCGTGAACCCCGGCCCAGTAGAGCAGTCCACCGCACAGGGACCGCTCGCGCCAGAACCCAGTGATGCGCCGGCCAAAGAAGCCGCGCACGTTGACGGCGAGGGGGCGCCCCATTCCAACGGTAGCCAGCGCGCGCCTGATCGCACCCGAGGCCGGGCGAAAGCGGCGCTTGTGGCCAACCATCAGCTTGACGCCGTGCACGTCGGCGGCTTCCACCATGTCGTGACAGTCGGCCACGGTAATGGCCATGGTCTTCTCGCAGAAGATGTGGCGACCGGCCGCCGCGGCGTCCACCGCGATATCGCGATGCGTGGAATGCGTGGTCACGATGGCCACGGCGTCGCAATCGCACTCGTCCAGCAGCGCTCGGTGGTCCGTCCAGAACGGCACGTCGCGATCGCGCGCGAGGCGCCGGGCCTTCCCGGCATCGGTATCGGCCACGCCGACCAGATAGATCTCGGGCTGCCGATCGATCAGCTCGCAGGTGTAGGTGCCGAAGCCCCCGGCGCCTACCAGCGCGATCCGAAGGCGAGAAGAGTCGGGAACGCTGCCGCTCACAGCCTGAGGTCCGCCATTTCAATTCCTCCGCGTCTCGGACTCGGCAATTGGTCGGCTCGATGCCGCGTGTAGTATGCGCGACCCAGCGCCGCCGGCGGTTGCGGCGATTTCCAGAAGGCCAGGTGAGCGGTGGCAGCCTCGACACAACCGGGCCAGACGTCGGCCTCAAACGGCGAGCTCCTCGAACTCGCCGGGCACGTGATGAGCGGCGGCGCCCTCGGATTCCTCATGCTCCCGCGTTCTGAGGATGTGGTCATTCGCGAGGGGCGAGGTAGCCACCTGTTCAGCGTTGACGGCCGGCAGTACATCGACTACCTGATGGGCTCGGGCCCGATGTTGGTCGGTCATTGCCATCCGCGAATCCTGGCAGCTGTTGAGCACCAGATTCGGCAGGGCACGACGTTCTATTTCCTCAACGAACCGGCCATCCGGTTGGCGGAGCAAGTAATCGAGGCTGTCCCGTGTGCCGAGCAGGTTCGTTATGTGACGACCGGGTCTGACGCGACGTTCCTGTCGCTGCGCGCGGCGCGGGCGTTCACGGGGCGACCAAAGATCCTGAAGTTCGAGGGCGGCTGGCATGGGACCGGCGACTTCGCGATGTTCGGCACGGTGCCCGGTGAGGCCAGTGACTACCCCCACGCCGACCCCGACTCGCTGGGTGTTCCGGGCGTGCTGGCGGAAGAAGTGTTGGTCGCTCCCTACAACGACACTGAGTTTGCTCTCCAGGTCATCGAGGAGTACGCAGACGAGCTGGCAGGCATCATCATTGAGCCGCTGCAGCGTGTGCTGCGGCCGGTGCCCGGATTCCTGGAAGCCGTTCGCGAGGCGTGTGACCGGCACGGGATCGTGATGATTTACGACGAGATCGTGACCGGGTTTCGGCTGGCATGGGGCGGCGCGCAGGAGGCTTACGGGGTCGTCCCCGACATGGCCTGCTACGGCAAGGCGATGGCGGGTGGGTTTCCGCTGGCCGTGATCGCCGGACGCCGCGACATCATGGAGCTATATGGCAACGTCGGTCGGGCGCCGAACACGATTGCCTGGGCTAGCGGAACGTTCAACGGAAACCCGGTGGCGGCGACGGCGGCGCTGGCCGCGATGGACATCCTGCGCGAGCCCGGCGTGTACGACCAGCTACACCGCATCGGCGGGCGGCTGCGCTCGGGGATCGAAGCGGCGGGTCGCCGCCACGGGATCCCCGTGCAAGCGCTGGGCGAGGACATGGTCTTCGGCGTGCGCTTCATGGAGAACGCGAACCCGACCCAGTGGGTGGACCTGCTGGACAACGACCGCGATATGGGCACACAGTTCGCCATCGAGTGCGTGAAGCGGGGGATCCTGATCGTGCCGAACGAGAAGTTCTATATCTCGATTGCGCACAGCGAGGACGACGTGGATCGGACGCTGGACATCGTGGACGAGGCGCTGGGGGCCTGTAAGGCGAAGGCGGGCTAACGGCGAGGCATCGCAAGAAGGGAACATCCGATGCGGGTACTGATGTGCAGCCCGGACCTGGCGGCGATCACGGATGTGCTGCGAGACGCGCTGCCCGAGCACGCAATCGTTCCGACCGAACCTGACGAGCTCGCCGGGGAGGCGCCGAACGCGGAGGTGATCATTCCGGCGCGTACGCCCATCGATGCCGCCACGATTGCGTCGGCTTCGAAACTGCGCCTGATTCAGCAGTTCGGAATCGGGGTCGATCACGTTGATCTCGAGGCCGCGCGCGCCCGAAGAGTTCCAGTTGCGAACGCGCCGGCCGGACCTTCAGGCATCGGCAAGGCCGTGGCCGAATTTGCCCTGATGCACCTCATCGCGGCCGGTCGGCAGTTGCCAACCCACTTTCGAACGCTGGCGGCCCGCTCGATCGCCGTTCCATTTGGCGCGTCCCTCTTCGGGGCGCGGGTGTGCATTGTCGGCGTTGGTGGCGTCGGCAGTGAGATCGCCCGGTTGCTGAAGCCGTTCGGGGCCACACTGATCGGCGTCAAGCGCACGCCGGATCCCGAGTTGGCTCACGAGTTGGGGCTGGCCGAGCTCCACACCGCCGACCGTTTGACCGAAGCGGTGCGCGATTGCGGGTTTGTTGTGCTGTCGGTGCCGCTTACCGACGAGACGCACGGGCTCGTCAATCAGTCGGTGCTTGACGCCATGCCGGACGGATCAGTACTGGTCAACGTTGCGCGCGGCCCCGTGGTCGAGCGGGAGCCACTGATCGATGCGCTCGACGGCGGTCGACTGCGGGCTGCTGGTTTGGACGTGTTCTGGGAAGAACCGGTCGATCCCGCCGATCCGGTCTTCGAACGCGAGGTGTTTGCCACCCCGCATGGGGCCTCGGCCTGCGACATTTTCTTGCGGGGCACGACTGAGGTCGTTCGCGGAAACATCGAGCGGATGGAGGCCGGTCAGCCGCTGAAGTATCGCGTGGCCTGACGCGGGCCGAGGGCCGGTGGGCTCTTTTAGCCCGGCGTCTGGTAGTGGAGATTCCAGTCGCCGAGTGAGCGTAGTTCGTGGCGGGCCGAAGCAAGATCAGGCTCGCCGGCCGCTCGCCAGTCTTGAATCTCCTCCTTGTGCCCGAGTCGCCGCAGGGCGCTCCACATGTCGGCGTAGTTCGCGCGCCCGGAGCCGCCGGCGCAGTCCCAGAAGAAGAGGTGCTGGACGCCGGCTCGATAGAGACCGGAGGCGCGTCGGCGCAAATGTTCGGGTGAAACCTGGCGGGGCATCATGTTCGGCGCAATGATCGTGTTGCTGGCGCGCGCGAGACTCACAAAGTAGTCAATCGCCCGCGGGTCGGCCCAGGCGTCGACGCTGCTATTGAAGTTCGGCGCGGATGAGTATGGAATCAGGGTGTCGACCAGGCCCTCGTCCACCCATGGCCTGGGATCGATCCCGAATTTCAGGTTTTCGGCTTCGCTGCTCGCGACGACCGCCGAAATCTGCAGGCGACGGCTGCGGCCCTGTCGTCGCGTTTCCTCGTCCATCGCGGTTCGCATTTCGCGGTGAAACTGGGTGAGCACGCCCGATCGGTAGCGGAGCCAGGCGGGGTCGAACGAGTCGAGCGTTCGTGGATCGACGCCGTGCTCGGCACGAAAACCCTCAACCAGTTGCGGCTCGTATTCCACCAGCGGAAGCCGCCGGTTATAGAGCATGCAGATCCCGTCCACCGGATATTGGGCGACCTCGCGCAGGAGCGAAATGACGTAGGCGCGGACCTCGGGATAGGTGTAGGCAAAGCGGGGCGTGCGGCGGCCCTTGCGGTCGACACCGCGCCACTCCGGCCGCCGGTTGTACACGGCGTCGCCATGGTTGAAGTGGTCCAGCGGCGGTGGGTAGTGGAAGCCGGCGACACGGTAGCTGGCGTGAAACTCGATGCCCACGTCGCGTGCGTGCTCGGCAGCCACGCGCAGCGGGTCGATGCCACGGTTACGCAGGATCCTCCAGCTCTCCGCGTTGAAGCGGTCGGCCTGCCGTGCGAAGTCCTCCAGCCCGTCGTATGCGGGGATGCGGCCGATTTGGGTGAAGTAGTTCATCAGGTCGCCGGATCCGCACTCCCAGTACAGGCGCGAAAAGTCGGTGTATCGGTATGGCTCAACCTCGCGCTGGATTTCGGCCGCGCTGGTTAGGCGCCAGGCGGAGTGCGGTCCGTGGGCGTCCTGATGGGCGAAGAGTCGCCGAGTTTGGTTGTCGGTGCGGTCAGTCTGTGCTGCGCGCACCTCGGCGGGCGTCAATGGCACTAACTTGACATAAGCAAGTCTCGCGGGTTGGCCGAGAAACGAGCCGGAGCCGTCGCCAGGGGCTGAGCGCGCGGTCGGCTGTGCGATGACCAGATCCCGGCCGGTGAGGTCGGCCACGTCCCAGAACATTTCGTGAAGGCACTCGGCATGGCCCGCAAAGGCAACGCGCGGGTGGGACAGGACGGTAAACGGACCAGGCCCGGTGAGCTTGAGTTGCAGTTCGAGTTGCCGGCCTTCGGGCTCGGACCAGAAGGGATAGACCCCGATAGACACGGCATGCCAGCCCCTGGCATTCAGGTGACAGGTGATTGCCGGTGCGGCGGTCTCGGGACCGGCCAGCAGCATCACGCCGCTGAACGCGTCGGTTGAGTACGGCAGTGCGCGCCAGGAGTGTCGACGTGGTTCAGGGGACAGCGCGCCAGAGGGGGTGCAGCGGTCAAGGTCGGTCAGGTAGATCGGGGGCTGGCTGAAGCCGCGGTCGCCGAAGAAGCCGGCTGCCGGCCGGATCATCAGTGAGTGACGTTGCGTGTCATGGCCAGATGCCAACGCGACGTAGTACGCCGCGCACATCCTCCATCTCAGCTTCCGTCGCGTTCGGGGCTGGCGAGCGGCGCCAGCGGGGAGCTATGCCGTAGACCTCGATCATGGCCTGGGCGAATCCGTTATAGCCGGCCGGGAAGCGGTGCCCCGCCGCTCGTACCGGCGTTTCGATGCGCATGACGATTTCCCAGGCTTTGTCGGTGTCACCGCGCTGCAGTGCTTGCCAGTAACGCATGGCCGGCTCCGGATAGCAGCGCACGAAAGGCTCCAGCCAGGCGCGGCAGCCATGTGGCCAGAGCAGGAGGTGGCGCTTCATGCCGCCTCCCCCAACCATGGGCCAGCGGTCGCCCCAGCGCATCAGCACTTCGTGTGCGTAGTCGAGCTGCCTGTCCTCCTTGAACGCGAGGATTCCGGCTTCGTCCTCGATGAGTTCGCAGGATTCAATTGGCACGTCACCCACCAGCATTACGCGATTCTGTTCGGCCACGGCGCGATAGAAGTCCGCCAGGGATTGGGGTGTTCCGCGGGCCCAGTCGGCCGGCCGGACCATATAGAGGTCGAAGCCCAGATCGCGCACCAGGTCGCCGAACTCCAGCGTCTGATGGAGACCCCACATGTTGTCGCAGGCAATGGAAAGGGCGCGGTCGCCGACGTGCGCAATGACGGAGCGGTGAATCTCGGCCAGTTCGGCGTCGCTCAGCAATGAGACGAGAGTCTCGCCCCAGGTAAGCATGATGACCTGGCAGCCAGCCTCCAGGGAACAGTCGATGACGGCGTGCATGCCGGAATAGTCGATGGTCCCGTCGCTGTGAAACTTGGTGGGCAGCGGATTGACGGGGCCGCTGAGCAGTGAACGGATCTCGTCAGGGTCGCGCACGTGGCGACTCCCTGCGTGACTGCGGCAGGCCGCGACGGCGGCATTGAAACTGACCGCCAAGAAGACCGGTCAGTTTGGGCCCCACCAGTTCTGGCGCTGTGGCGCTAGTTGGGACTAATCGCCACCGTCCTGATCTCGCCGAACTCTCGATCCAACTTGCGCCAGGTCTCGCCGCCGTCATCGCTGAGGTAGATGTAGCCGTAAATGCTGGCCGCCGCGACGCAGTCGGGGACGTCCGCGTGCGCGCTGAAGCAGTAGACGACCGAGTTTGGCGTAACGGGCAGCTCGGGCGTGTCCCACGTGGCGCCGCCATCGACGGTGCGGCGGATCGCGCCGGTGACGCCTGGAATGCCGTTGCCGTTCCCGACGAACATGACGTCGGGGTTGTCCGGTCGCACGAGGATATTGCGACAGTACGATGAGCCGCCGGCATCGAAGGTCGGGAACTTGTGGTGGTCCCAGCTTTCACCTTCGTCCGTGCTGACCGCCAGACCGAACGGACTGGTGGAATAGACGAGTGTGGGGTCGCCAGGGCGGATGGCCAGCCCGTGAATGTCGTCATACATCAACTGCGGGCCGACGTTGGCGAGAGCCGTCCAGGAGTCGCCGCCGTCCTTGCTTCGATAGAGTCCAGCGACTTCGACTCCGGCCCAGACGGTCTGATGGTCACGTGGGTCAACGAGGACTGTGGTCGTGCGGGGCGGGACGATCGGGCCGTTCAGGTTGACGTTGACTGGCAGCTCTTCCCAGGTGTCACCGTCGTCCGTGGACCGGTAGACGCCGGGGCGTGTTCCGGCAAAGAGGATGCTCGGATCAACCGGATCGACCGTGATGGTCCAGACGTGGATGCCGTCAATGGGCGTGTCGAGCTGTTCCCAGGTCTCACCCTGGTCTTCGCTGCGGAAGACGCCCTCGTCGGTGCCGGCAATCACACGGCCAGGGTCGTTGGGATAGACCGTGACAGCTCGGACGTTGCCCTCGGTCGGGACCGGGCTGCGAATCTGAGTCCAGGTAGCGCCACCATCGGAACTCACGTTCAGGCCGCCGCCAACCGTGCCCACAAACATCGTGAAGTCTTGCGCCATCGCACTTGTCCCTCGCGATGGCCCGCAGGGCGTGCCCGGCGCAGCGGGTACGACCGCCGAACCAACGCTTGCTAAGCCGTTGTCAGGTAAGTCTATCGGAAGCTGGGCCGAACGTTGGGCAACCGCCGATCTGAGAGTGCGGAGGAGGACCGTCGGTTACGTGCGAAGCCGGTTCACTCAGGCAGTGTTGCGCGAACTGAGAACATGAATGGAACACGGCCGGGGTGATCGCGCAGGCGCCACCAGCCATCCGGGCCTTCGACCAGGTCGGGAATGGCACGGTAAGCGGAGAACGGGTATTCCCGCAGAGAGTCGATCCGGAAACCGGCGTCGATGAACGCGTTGACAATCTCGCCTAATGCGTGATTCCACTCGAAGTTAACCGTGTGGTCTATCGACACGTCCGATTCGACATAGGTTCCCGGCTCGTCATAGCGCAGAGCCTGACCTTCGAAGTAGGGGCCAACGAATTCGAGACGGCCGTCGGGTGAATCCAGATCAAGGGAATGAACGACCGGGTGCCCGTCGCGAATGTAGGCCGTTCCACCGGGGCGGGTGAGCTGGCTCAGCACTTGCGCCCACGCAGCCACGTCAGGAAGCCAGCACAGGACACCTTCGCTGGCATAGACGATGTCGAACGTCTCGTTCAGTGCCTTCAGCGCTTCGTATACGTCGGATTCGACAAACGTGGCCGGCGTCTGGCATCGGCTGCTGATTTCACGAGCGGCGTGAATGGCGGGACCCGAAAAGTCCAGTCCGGTGACTTGGGCACCGAGCCGGGCCCAGGAGAGCGTATCCAGGCCGATGTGGCATTGCAGATGCAAGAGGGACTGGCCGCGGACGTCGCCCAGATCCTCCCGATCCAACTTGACGGCCTTGGCGATCCGCTGACTGTCGGAGACAAAGCCTTCGACGTCGTATCCGGGCGACGCCAAATGCGCGGCTACGCGGTCATTCCAGTTGGCCAGGTTCGCCTCGCGTTCCGCGGCGCGGTCGGCCCAGACCTCTGATCGGGTCGCAGAGCTGTCAGATGAACGCATGGGAGAAACCGGTCGATCCTTGGTTCGCGCGGTCAGCGGTGTAACGGGTCGTGGTACCCCCGGTAGGACTCGAACCTACAACCAACTGATTAAGAGTCAGCTGCTCTTCCAATTGAGCTACGGAGGCTCGCGCGTTCGCGGAGCCGGAGCCCGCGAGCGACGCTCACGATGGTAGCAACACCGACGGACGGCTCCGAGAGTCTCCGGAGTGAAACGTGAGGCGCTTCACGATTCGTCCGCCTCGATGGTGAGACTATGGTGTTGCAGCGGTCCTTCCCACGGGTGCCCTCATGCAGTGGCAATTCTCGGCTCGTCTAACGTCGTTGATCGTATTGGCGGTGATCTCGTTGGCCGTCGGCGGGGCAGCGCTTGGTCTTGCGCTGGCACGTGGGGGATCGGCCGACTCCTCGGAACGAGTAGTTGCGCACATGGAGAACGAGCGGTCCAAAACCAAGGCCGATTCGCGGGTTTCCCAGCGGCGCTACGACAAGTGGGACCACGATCGCAATTCGCGCACCGAGCGACAACGCTCAGGCGATCGGTACGAGCGGAGCAAGGACAGTCGTGGTCGCTCCCACGATTGGTGGGGCTCCCGTCGCGTAATTGTCGTGCCGCGGATTGAGGTGTCTCCGCGCGAGTTCTTCCGTGGCGACTCTCCATTCATGCGCCGATTCGAGCGCGATAGGCCCGAGCGACAAGCCGTACGAGCAGGCGGCATGGTGATTGCGGTAGGCGAGGTCACGGCCGTGCGCGACGGCGTCATCGAGATGTTCACCATGCTGGGCAACGAGGTGACCATTGATCTCAGCCAGCTCGAGACAGGCATCAAGCCGGAGGTGGGCGCGGCGGCAATCGTGATCGCCGAGCGTGATGGAGACGGCTACGTTGCCCGGTCGATGGACCTGCTTGACGTTCGACTCTCGGAGATGCTGGAGGGCATGCGCGCCCGTTCGCGCTCGGCTTCCTGAAGCCGTCCAGCCGGCCTGGACGCCGGCACCGCGCAGGTAGAGTAGTCGTGCAGGTGCCGGCGGGCCCGGCCAGGTGACCGTGGAATGCGTACCTTTCGGCACGATCTCGTCGAGTCGCTGGTCATCATTGGGATCTTCACCGCCGTCGGGATGGGGCCGCTGTACGCCCTCGGGGCGGTTGCCGATGGCTTTCTGAACCCCGAAGATCCGAGTAGCTGGGGCGCCAGTTCGCCGGTCGTCTACTCGTTGGCCATTGTGTTGATCGGCTATTTCTTTGGATGGACGACGACCAGCCTGGCCGTCGACTTTGAGGCGTTTTGGAGGATTCCCGGGCGCCTGCGCGCGTTCGAGGCAATGGTGACCGAAGCCGGCAACGGCAGCGTGTTGCACACCGCGGCGAATGAACGCGACGGAGCGATCGGCGCCCTGCGGTATCGGCGACTGCGGACACTCGGGAGCAGCATTCTCGCCGTGGCGCCGCTGACCTTCGTCTACATCGCGGTACGGGGAGCCTGGCTTGCCTCAGGCCTTGCTGGCACAGCGGCCCTGGTTGAGCTGTTGCGAACTGCGATAGCTGGAGAAGCAACGACCGCTTCGCTTCTGGCCCTGGGTGCCTCGCTGCTGGTCTTCGCGGCGGCGAGCCTGCTCACTCGCGCGCTGGCGGTCCCGGCCGCGCGGCAGGCCGCCGCCGTTGTCGAAGCCGGTTACGCCGACGGTAGCTAAGCGTTCGTGGGCAGGTCGACGAATTTGGCGCTGCAGTCAAGCTCGGCGGAGATCAGTTCGGCCAGTGCCTGGACGCCGAAAACCTCGGTCGCGTAGTGGCCGGCCGCCAGGAAGTGGACTCCCAATTCGCGGCTCCACATTTCCGCCGGTTCAAACAAGTCGCCAGTCAGAAACGCGTCGCAGCCGCTGGCCGCGACCTCCGGAAAGTAGCGAGGACCGCCGCCGCTGCAGACGGCGATTCGACGGACTTCTGGCGGGCCGTTGGCATAGTTGGCGTGGAGCGGGCCTACGGCCCGACTGACGCGCTCGGCGAATTGGTCCGCCGGCACGGGGTCTGACGCCGAACCGAACCAGCCGACGGGCCGGTCGCCTACGTGTGCGAATCCGACACGCTCTCTCCGGAACCCAAGCGCTTCAATAATGCGGGCGTTGTTGCCCAGGGTGGGGTGACCGTCCAGCGCCAGGTGATAGGCGGCGAGATTGATTTCGTAGTCAAAGAGGATTCGCAGGCGCTCGCGCAACATTGGGTCAATCACGCGCGAGTCCTTGTCCCAGAACAAGCCGTGATGCACAACCACCAGGCCGACGTCCCGCTCAGCCGCAACTTCAAACAGCGCGCGGCTGGCCGACACGGCTGTGACTACTGTGTCGACTACTTCGCGCCCGTGGACCTGTAGGCCCATCGGGCCGTAGTCGGGAAAGGCCTGAAGCTCGAGAACCCGGTTTAGGTGAGTGACGACATCGTCGCGGGGCTCAGCCACCGGCTGCCGGCTCGGGCGCCTTGCGGCGTTCGCGTACCTGGCGAACGAGCTCGGCGTCCGTGTCCGACGAGACCGAGATTTCCATGAATTCGTCCGCGCTCATCCCGAGTTCACCCAGGACCCGCCGGTCGATGGGGCACGGATAGATGTAGTCGTCAATGGTTCCGTCTGCCTTGGCGCGGGCCTTGTCCGACATGCGGGCGATCCACGGAATCCCGCCGATCACCAGATCGCGTCCCCGCGGCTGGAAGGGTTGGTTCGTCCCGGAGTCGTTGTTAGCAGCCATGGCTTGCTCGTTTCCGCTATCCGCAATTGGACGTGACACCTGATTCTAGACGAAGTCCCGCGCGAATCTGTTGTGCCGCGCGCGATCGGCCGGGGATGTGGTTCGCCATGTCCGCGGGCAGGTTTCGGGGCTTACTCCACAGACCGGCCGCATGGGCTAGGGCCAGGAGCGTGACGGCTGCGTCCAAGCGGTCCGGCCCCGGCTCGTCCGAAAGGTCAGCAGCGAGGCTAAGCACGGTTCCTGCCTCGGTGGCCGTGGTTACGTATTTGGCGTAGGTCCAGTCGGCGAAGTCCAGGCCCAGAATCTCAAGATCGATGAACGTAGCCCGGTCCCCATCAACGACAATGTTTGACGGCGAGGCGTCGAGGGGCAGAAGGGCCAGGTCGTCCGAGGCCAGGGTCTGTCGCAGGTCGTCGATGGCGTCGGACGGAATGCTGGGAACGGCCTGGGCCACGCCCTGCGCCACAGCGGCGAGTTCCATCTGGCGCTTGCGCAGGGCGTCCCGGCGCCGAGATTCGGTGATGCGCGCGTTCCATGGAGCCAGCGCTTGCAATAGCCGCAGCCAGGCGCGGCGAACGGTCTCCACTTCAGATGCATCCGCCGAATCAGCAGCGAGCAGTTGCTGGAACACCGTCCGACCTGGAATCCAGACCCGCGCGAGCGCTCGTGCGTCGGCTGCTTCGGCGACGACTTCAGGCACCGGGGCGCCGGCCTGCCAGAGTTCCCTGTAGAGCGCGACTTCGGTTCGCAGTCGCTCGTGCGCGTTGGGTCCGTCGAAGAGTTTGAGCGCCAGATCGGCATCGTCACGCGTCCACCGCCAGAGGCTCTGACGAACGGTTCGTAACCGTCCGTTGGTTGGCTGGTCGGCTGCAAGCAGGACCGCCTTGATCCGGGCCTTGGTCTCAGCCGACGGGGTCGAGTTCAATGTCGGTGCGTACGGTTCTGGCGGGTTCGATTCCCAGGGCTAGAGCCAGGTCGCGCGACGTGACGATCTGGTCCGGGGCGAGTCGAAGACGGGCGACCAGCCGACCGCGTTCCGCACGCAGACTTCCCACTCCAGGCCGGATGTTGCGTGTCGCGCCTTCAGGGTCACGCGCCCGCTGGATTTCCACCGCATCGCGCGCCAGTAGGCGGCTGACCCTGGCGGCCAGGTCGGGCGGCTGCGGGTTGACGGTGATTTCGTAGTCGGCCCAGGTGGTGCGAACGCGGCGGCCGGGCGCGCGGGCGACCTCAACGACCCCCATGCCGGGGATGGCGGCGGCGGCCAGACGCTCTTGAACCTGTGGAGCATCCAGGACTTCGCGCAGCGCCATGGTCATGTACTCGCGGCAGCCTTCCGCGCCGACGGGAAGCGGCGGACCGAAGCTGAGGCGCGGTTTGGGGCTGAAGCCGCGGCTGTATGCGAGGGGCAGCCCGGCGCGGCGAGTCACGCGCTCCCAGGCCCGTCGCACGTCGTGCTGCGACAGAAAGCGCGAAGCGCCCGTTTTGGTGAACCGGATCAGATACCAGCAGTCCGGCAGTTCGGGTTCCGAAGTCACGCGCAAGGATAAGGCGATGGATGGACTGGCGCTGGCAGCCGCGCGGCCGCGATGCGGATTGGCGGCTGACCTGTACCATGGCCGCGGCTAGCCGCGACGCGTCGGGGGCCTGTGGATACGCCGGTTCTGCTGCTGAATCAGAACTACGAGCCGCTGAACGTCTGCCGCGTGCGACGCGCCATCGTGCTGCTGGCCAAGGGCAAGGCCGAGCCGCTGGCGCACCACGACCGTCCGCTGCGCACCCCCGCTCGGGAAGTGCCCCGGCCCAGTGTCATTCGGCTGCGGTACTACGTGCGACGACCACGGCCCACAATCAAGCTGAGCCGCCGCGAGGTGCTGGTACGAGACGCGCATACCTGTCAGTACTGCGGAACGCGCGGCACTGACATGACCATTGACCACGTGAAGCCGCGGCGGCTGGGCGGGCGGCGGCGGTGGGACAACCTGGTGACGGCGTGCCGTCCCTGCAATCTGCGCAAGGCCGGGCGGACGCCGCTTGGCGCCAACATGCGCTTGCTGCGGCGGCCGACACACCCGCGGTCACCGTATTCGCACCTGATCGGCAGGTTTTTCAACGGTAGGTTGGACCCTGCATGGGCGCCGTATCTGCCGGCCCAATTGCAGCGGGCCAGTTGAGTCGTCTGCGGTTGGCGCGAAACGCGAAGGGAGCCGGGAGCCAATGAGCGCAACGATCCAGGCGAATGGATGGCAGTTTCTTCCGTCGGGGGCTGTTGCCCTGATCGAATCCACGTTGGGCGCGGGACTGGACGCGTTCGGCACCGACCCGACTCCCGTGATTGGGCAGGCACCCGGGTTCAGCGGGTTGCCGCTCGCGGCAATTCGGCTAGATCGGGGAGCGCTGGTGAGCGCGCGGAACGATTGGCTGGAGGCGCTGCGTCCCGTAGTGACGCATATGCACGCCGACATGCTGTTTTCGGTTTTCGGTGCCTATGAACTGGCGCGGGTGACGCAACCGGACGGCTTTAGCGCCTGGGGACCGGTGTTCTTCTTTTTTGGCGACGCGTCGACGTGGAACGACCCGGGGGATCCGCGCGTCGTGCGCCTAAGCCAGGACGACCTCGGTGCGGTCGACTATAAGCGCTTCTGGCACTGCTTCTACGGCGATGGGCACGACGGGTACGGGCTTATCCAGGATGGCGAGCTGGTGGCACTGGCTGCGGTAATGCACCACGCGGTGGGTATCGAGGAGATCGGGATGGACGTGATGCCCGAGGCGCGAGGGCGCGGATTGGGTCGCGCTGTCGTTGGGGCGGCGGGTACGGCGATTATTGAGCGCGGAAACCTGGCGCTGGCGACCACGTCGCCGTGGAATGTGCCCTCGGCGCGCACGTTGCGTTCGGCGGGTCTGCGGTACTCGTATACCCAGATGATGGCGTTCGACGCGTTTGACGGGGCGTTTCCGATGCCGGCGCAGCCGCTGGGGCGGCCGTATCCCGGAGCGCGGATGGTGAACTATTACCCGGCCTGGGCGATGAACCAAGGCGTGGAGCCGAGGCCGGACATGTAGCCGCGGCGGCTGAGCCGTTGTACACTATCTGGGTTCAGACGGCAAGCGGGATTCGGGGCGGGCGCGGAGGATGGTGACCCAAGCGGTGAAGTCGGTGTCGGGGGTGGCGCCAAAGGGTTGGCGGGTGACTTCGAGGACTTCGAAGTAGGGTTCGCAGCAGGCGACGATGGTGTGCAGGGCGTGGCGGGGGTAGCCGCGCGGGTCGGGTTCGCCGGTGGCGGGATCGCGGTTGTCGGCGCAGCCGGTGAGGCTGATCCAATGGCCGCCGGGCACGAGCCAGTGGGCGACGCGGCGAGCGAAGGCGGCGCGGCCCGATTCGTCCAAGGTGGACCAGACGCTGCGGTCGAAGGCCAGGTCGAATTGGGCGTCGGGGGACTCCGTCAGGAAGTTGGCACGACGAAACTCAAGCGAACCGTCCGAGCCGGCGGTGAGGCGGCTGGCGGCGTCGACTGCGGCCTGGGAGATGTCGATTCCGAGGACGCCGTAGCCGAGGGAGGCCATTTGGGCGGCCTTGCCGCCGAGGCCGCAGCCGATGTCGACTATGCGTCCACCGGGTCGGGCGTAGCGGGCCAGCAGGTCGGGCAGGGGACGCCAGGGGTGGCCGTCGTCCCAGGGAGTTTGACCTTCCTGGTACCTGGCTTCCCAGTGCTCGCGGGTGCGGCGGGCGGCACGCTGTTCGGCGTCGGCGGTCACTCGGCGAGATAGCCGCGCGTGGATTGCCGATGAATAGTCTGGACCAACTGTTCCGCGGCAGCCTTGGCCCAGGCGCTTGCCCTGACATGCATGACTTGCAAGTAGATCGCAAGATCGTCGTTGTCAAACACTACAAAGCGAACTTCGTCAAGATCCAATTGCGCCAGCGAGGCACCGACGGCGTCCAAGGCGACTTCGGCCGCCAGACGCTTGGGGTAGCGATAGACGCCCGTGCTGATGGATGGAAAGGCGACGCTGCGCGCGCCGTGGGCGGCAGCGACCTCAAGCGAGCGCTGATAGGCCGACGCGAGCATCTGCGGCTCGCCGCTTGCCCCACCAGACCACACCGGTCCCACCGTGTGAATGACGTGCTCGGCTGGAAGACGGCCAGCCGTTGTGCGGACGGCCTGGCCGGTGGGGCAGCCGCCGATCCGACGACACTCGGCCATAATGACTGGGCCGCCGGCGCGGTGGATGGCGCCATCCACGCCACCGCCGCCCCGAAGGGCCGCGTTGGCGGCGTTCACAATGGCGTCGACGCGCTGGACCGTGATGTCGCCCAGCGTCAGCGTCAGCCGGGTCTTCAGAACCATCATCTCCGACATACGAATACCTCATCTCGCTAGGTTCGGCGTGGCGAGACCGCCTGCCGGACGTGGACGAGTAGGCGGCTGGGGTGAGTGGGGTCGTGGTGGATGGACTGGTGGGCGGTCTGGACGCGACGGGATAGGCCCAGGGGCTCGCCGGTGTTGGGATTGGCGTCGAAGCGGGGGTAGTTGGATGAGGAGATGTCGACGCGCAGCCGGTGGCCGGGGGCGAAGCGGTTGGCGGTGGGGTAGAGGACGATGCGGAATTCACAGACCTCGCCCGGCTTGAGGAACTCTTCGCGGTCGAAGCCGTTGCGGTAGCGGGCGCGGAGGATGCTGTCGGCGAGGTTGAGCTCGTAGCCGCCCGGGGTGTCGGGGCTGTGGGGATAGACGTCGAGCAGCTTGGCGGTGAAGTCGGTGTCGACGGCGCTGCTGGAGGCGAAGAGCACGACCTGGACAGGGCCGGCGATCTCGAAGGATTGGTCGAAGGGATCGGTCTCGAAGCTGAGGACGTCGGGGCGGCTGGCCAGTGACAGGGTGTCGTGGTGGCCGTGGAAGCGGCCGGGCTGGCCGCGCTGGTCGAAGCCGCCGGAGGGCAGGGCCTCCTCGGCGGCGCTGATGGAGCCGCCGGTGGTGGGGACGGGGTTGCGCGGGTCGAAGGTGAAGCGGGTGGGGTGGGTTGGCTTGTCGGGCGGCGTGTCCGCAAGGGTGCCGTCGTCCCTGAGGTAGAGGGCGGTCTCGGCTGTGTCGGGCGGGGGCCACTGGTCGGCCGATTCCCAGCGGCCGCCGTGCCAAAGGCGGCCTTCCAGATCGGCGGGTGGGCGACCGAGCTGTCCGCCCATAACGAAGTAGCGGACGGGCGGGTCGCGGTCGAGGCCGGTCTCCATTTCTTTAAGGTGGTGATCGAAGAAGCGCAGGCGGAGGTCGTCGTAGAGAGGGAGGGCGGATTCGAGGCCGAGGTCGACGTCGCCGGCAGAGGTCTCTTCGGTCGTTGGCTCGCCGTGGCGCCAGTGGCCAAGAAGCAGTGACATGGGGCTGGACTTGAGGCGACGCAGGGCGTGGAAGTTGGCGATGGCGCCGCGGGGGTAGGTGTCGTACCAGCCGCTCTGGAAGAGGACCGGGACATCGGCGTGTTCGTGCCAGTACTCGTCGATGGTGTAGCCGCGCTGGGACCAGTAGGGGCCGCTGCCGCCGTGGATGAGGATGTCCCAGGCCCATTGCTCGTAGAGCGGCAGAAACCGAAGGGCGGTGCGGCCGGGGCGGAAGCGCAGGGGCGGGCCGAGGATCTCAGGTACGCGTTCGAACTCGGCTCGGAGGACGCGCTCGAGGTCGGGGTCGGCGCCGGCCTCCTGGCTGGTGAGGGCCATGCGGTAGGCGTAGCTGATGAAACGCTGTTCGAGGGCGCCGCCCTGGCGCATGGACGAGATGAGGTAGTTGCTGGTGCCCTGGCCGACGACCTGGGCGCGCAGATGCGGCGGGTTGAGGGTGGCGAGGGCGCTTTGATCAGACCCCGCGTAGGAGGCGCCCATGGTGCCGATGCGGCCGCTGCACCAGGGCTGGACCGCGATCCACTCGACGGCGTCGTAGCCGTCGGGGGCTTCCTTCGCGAACGGATACCACTCGCCGCCGGAGCGTCCGCGGCCGCGGACATCGTTCATGACGACGGCGTAGCCGCGACGTGCGTACCAGTGGGCCTTGCGGGCGTAGCGGCCGGAGTCCTTGAGATAAGGGGTGCGCTCGATGAGGGCGGGGAACTGTCCTTCAACCTGGCGGCCGTTGAGGGCGGGCAGGTAGAGGTCGGCGGCCAGCTGCACGCCGTCGCGGGCGGGGATGGAGATATCGGGCAGGACGACGGAGTCGTAGGCGCGGTGCGAACCCTGGTAGCCGGTGTCGGTGGTGCGTGGATCGAGCGGGTTCGTGATCAAGCGGTCACCTCGAGGTGCGACGTAGGTGGTCGGCAGGGCCAATGATGCCGGGTTGGGCCGGGCAAGGTGAATGCACCCCGGCCGCGAGGCTCTGAAGAGACCTTTGCGAAACCCTGGGGGTGGGTGCCCGAAAGACCCTCTCCCAGAGGGAGAGGGAGAAAGAGCGGCCCCGTCTTCGAGGTCGAGGCGGGGTTATGCAAGGGTGTCTCTGGGGCGTGGCATTCTCTCGTGAATCGCCGTTGGGGTAGCGGGCATGAACCTGGACGAGTTGAGACTGACTCCCGACGACTACCGGCCGAAGCCGCCGAGCGGGCGTCACTACCGGATTGGGTTGATCGGGTGTGGCGGGGTTGCGAACGCGGCGCACCTGCTGGCGTACCGGGACTTCGGCTATGAGGTGGTGGCGTGCAGCGATATCGATCCGGCAGCGGTGGAGTCGACGCAGGCGCGCTGGGGGATCGAGGCGGCGGGAACCGATCCGCGGGTGGTGCTGGAGAACGATCAAGTAGAAGTGATCGACCTGGCGGTGCACCCGCATGCGCGGCTGGAGTTGTGGCCGGGGCTGCTGGCAGCAGGCAAGCCGATCCTGTCGCAGAAGCCCTTCGCCATGACTTGGGAGGACGCGGCGTGGATGTCGAACTCGGCGCGAGACGCCGGGGTGACGCTGATGATCAACCAGCAGGCGCGGTGGGCGCCGGCGCACGCGGCAATCAAGCTGCTGATCGACTCGGGGATCTGCGGCCCCCTGTTCAGCGTGGCGCACGTGCGGCGGAGTTACCAGGACCAGCCGGACAGGTGGTGGCGGGACGTGGTGAACTTCAACATCGTGGACCATGGGGTGCATTTCCTGGACCTGATCCGTCACTTCAGCGGGCGGACGCCGGACGCGGTGAGCGCGACGACGGCGAGGATGCAGGGCCAGAACGCGGTTTCGCCACTGAGTCACACGCTGGCGCTGCATTTCGACAGCGGCGACCTGACGGCGATCGATCATTTCAACAACATTGTGCAAAGCAAGGCCGGGCAATCGGAGTTCTGGCATATCGACGGGGCGGAGGGCTCTATCAGTGCGTCGCGGGAGTATGTGGACGTGACGCGGCGAGACGAGCCGGAGCGACGCGTGCGGTTTCCGATCGAGGGGGCGTGGTTTCCGGAGGCGTTCGGGGGGAGCATGGGTGAGTTGATGACGGCGCTGAACGAGGGCCGGGAGCCGCTGACGTCGAGCCGAGACAACCTGGACACGATCCGGATTGCGGCGGCGGGGGTGCGGAGCAGTGATGAGGCACGGACGGTGCGGTTAGAGGAATATGCGGTCTAACGCATAAGAAGAGGTCGTGGGGCTGTCGTGCAGGCGGGGCTGTTTCCACGGCTCGCACGCAGGAGTTGGCCCGCTGATTCTGGACCCTCTCATGGCTTGGGACGTTCAGGGTTCTCAAACTCTCAAAGGGGCGTCGCTGTTGGCGCCCCAAAGGGCCTGCGACTCGGGCGCTCGCTCCTCACGAGAGGGCGAGAGCGCCTTCTTCTGACGTTCGCATTCCTACGCCTAGACGAAGACCTCATTCGGGTCCAAAGCCGTGCGAGCCGCTGGCGTGGCCGTCGGGCGTCTCTCCTCGGGGTCGCTCGGTTCAACCAGTACTTCGATGCCGCGGGCGCGTAACGCGGCGGCATCGGTCTCGGCGGCTTGCCGACGGGCGTAACATCCAACCACGCGCCAGCCGTCCGAGGCGACAGCTACTTCGCTGGCCCCGGGCAGGCCGTCCCGCACCATCCCGACCGAGCCGGGTGCCAGGTCGTCGCAGCGCACCAGGGCGGCGGCGCCGCCAAGGGCCGCCGGGCTTAGCATGGGGCCAGGGGCGTCATCTGGCCGGCGCCGGCGCAATCGCAGCGTGAGTTCCACGATCGCGCCCAGGCGCCCTTTCGAAGCCCACAACGCGTGGGTGAGGCCGTAGCCCACGGAGTTCTTCACCGTCGCGCCGCCAACCGTAAGGACCGCGCCGGTACCGTCCACCAGCCGCGCGCCCAGCACCCACCGCCGCGCGGGGACGTCCTGCAGGCCGATCGTGGTTGCTCGCCCGGACGCAATCAGGCCGGCCACCGTGCCTGGCGCCTCCAGGCGCTGTAGCGGCCAGACCAGCCCGAACGGCCGCAGCGCGGCGTCCAGGTCTGCCGGACACAGGCCGGCCCCCACTCGCGCCGTAAAGTCTCGGGCGACAATCTGGATTGCGCGCAGGTGCCGCAGCGAGAGGCGGCTTGCGATGATCGACTCGCACGACTCAAAGCGCTTCACGCGGCCCGCACCGACGATCCGCAGGTGGGTTCCAGCAGCGCGCGCTTGCCAAATCGCCCGCTGCACGTCGGCCACGCTCTCGGGTTCGAGCATCGATTGGTCTTCCATTCGACTGCACAGTGCGAGGGCGACTAACCCGCCCCCGACCATAGCCTGCCGCCCCGATCAGCCGCCGTCCGCCCAGGCCACGCACGGCCTGCCGATGAGCGGGAGTACCCTCACAGGGCGACGTCGAGTAGCGTGCGCCAGGTTGCCGCCGCAGAATCGCCCATGGCTCTTCGCCGTCCTGTAGCCGCGCTTGCGGGCCGTACGGCCGGCTGGCTCTCGCGCCTGACCCGGCGTGGCGGCGGCACGGCTGTGAGCGGTCTGGTGGTTGCCGCGCTCGATCCTGATTTCGTGCCGGCGAGCCTACGGCAAATGCACTCCGCCCTTACCGTTACAGGAACCAACGGCAAAACCACCACCACGGCTGCTCTTTGCGCCCTGGCGCGAGCCGCCGGACAAACCGTACTCACCAATCCGACCGGATCCAACCTGGAGCGCGGCCTGGCTGCGGCCTTGCTGCCGCAGGTCGGCTGGAACGGCCAGCTTCGCGATGCCCCGAAACTTCGCGCCATTCTTGAACTCGACGAGTGGGCATTTGCTTCGCTTGCCCCAACCATCCGGCCGCGGGTGACCGTCTTTCTCAACCTGTTCCGCGACCAGCTGGACCGTTACGGTGAAGTTGACCGCACGGCCGCCGCCTGGGCGGCCACCATTGACCGCCTGGACGCGCAGGCCAGCGTGGTTGCCAATGCCGACGATCCCGCGGTCGTGGCCGTAACCCGCCACCACCGCGGTCCCCTGCTTTTCTTCGGCGCGGACGTCGCCAGCGACTCGACAACTCCCGACGCCTGGGCCGACGTTCGACGCTGCCCGGCCTGCGACGGCCACCTCGATTGGGACCGTGTCGTTTACGCCCACCTCGGCAGTTACCGCTGCCGGTCCTGCAGCTTCCACCGCCCCACACCTGACATTCGCATCACCGACTTTCGATCCCGCGGCCTCGCCGGCTCCACATACCACCTGGTCACCCCCGAATCCACCCGACACATCGCGGTAAAGCTCCCCGGTCTCTACAACGCCTACAACCTCGCCGCCGCCGTGGCGGGAGTGCGCGCAGCTGGAATCAACCCCGTTCACGCCAAATCAGTACTCGAAGGGTTTGAACCGGCGTTTGGCCGCGCGGAAACCATCCAGGCGCCCGCTGCGAGCATCGTGCTGCTGCTGGTCAAGAATCCGACCGGCGCTAACCAGACGCTTGACCTGTTGCGCTCCGAACCCGAGCCGCTGGATACGCTGCTGTTGCTCAACGACGGCGTGGCCGATGGAGAGGACGTGTCCTGGATCTGGGACGTGGAGTTCGAACGCCTGTCTCCGCGACGACTCTTCGTTGGCGGACGTCGCGCCGAGGACCTGGCCCTTCGGCTGAAGTACGCGGGCGTGGCTCCGACCGTGGACCATATGCTGGTTTGCCCCGGCATCGGGGCGGCGCTCGACGCGGCGCTTGCGTCGGAGCCCGGCAGCCAGTCTCGCCGGCTTATCGTGCTTACTACCTACACGGCCATGCTTGACTTGCGCGCAGTTTGCGCCCGTCGCGGCTGGGTTGACCCTTACTGGCGAGCGGCCGCATGACGACGTCCGGCCCAGTGCTGCGGATTGCCTATCTGTATCCCGATCTGATGAACCTCTATGCCGATCGCGGCAATGTGACCTGCCTGGAACGCCGCTGCGCCTGGCGCGGCGTCACGCCGCTGGTTCAACGCCTGGAGTGGGACGACCGGTTGACCGGGCCAGCCGACCTGTACGTGATCGGCGGCGGGCAGGACCGTCAGCAACAGCTGGCAAGCCAGGGTCTGACGAGGAGGAATGCCGATCAACTCCTGTCCAGTCTCGGTGACGGCGCGGCGATGCTGGCGGTTTGTGGGGGCTATCAGCTGATGGCGCACCGCTACCGCGCCGCCGACGGTTCGGAACTGGCGGGACTGGGGGTATTTGACGCCGAGACCGTGCATCCGGGTTCCGACGTGCCGCGCTGCATCGGGAACGTGGTGTGCGACTGGAACGGCTCGCGGCTGGTCGGTTTCGAAAACCACGGGGGACGCACATACCTGGGTTCAAACTCTATTCCACTAGCACGGGTGGTGCGCGGCCACGGAAACAACTCAGAGGACGGCACCGAAGGGGCAGTGGTTGGTAGTGCTATCGGCACGTATCTCCACGGGTCGGTCCTGCCGAAGAACCCGCACCTGGCCGACCACATCATTCGGTTGGCGCTCGCTCGTGGTGCCCCGGACTTCGAGCTTGCGCCACTGGATGACGCCGCTGAGTGGGCGGCCCACCGGGCGGCCGTGCGCGCGGCTGGTTTGCGCTGACGTCTCGTGTTGAGATTGACGGGGGTGTGTCTCGCGTGAAATCCATCCGCCCCGGCTGGTCGCGGCGCAGTCTGATCGTGCCGGCCGCGCTTGCGCTGGCCGGTGGCGCGGCGGCGCTGGCCTGGCGGCTGATCAGCCCGCCACCTTCGCGGACCTTTGGGGGACTGGTTCCCGCCGGACGACCCGAGGATTACGCGAAGGGCGAGGTGAAGTCGTGGGGAAGTGGCCGGTTCTATATGGTGCGAGGCCCAACCGGGTTCGTTGCCCTGTATCGGCAATGTCCGCATCTGCGGTGCACCATTCCGCCGCCGGAAAACGGCATCTTCGAATGTCAATGCCACCTCTCCCGCTTTGGACTGACCGGCGAGCTGTTGCGCGGGCCGGCGCAGCGGCCGATGGATCGGTTTCCGATCCGACTGGTCAATGGCGAGCTGGTTGTGACTACCGGCGAGGCCTGGGTGATCCGGCGGACCGAATACCGTGACGCGGATGCCTTCGAGCCCGGCCCCGTGGCATGATGCGGCCCATCACCATGCGGCGTGGAGGGAACCCGTGAAGCACTCGTCCTACGACCCGTCCTGCGGCATCTGCCATTCGAACGCCGGGGAAGAAGAATCCGCGGGCGGCGTGATCTTCGAAAACGATCTGTGGCTTATCCGGCACACCGGCGCACCGTTTCCCCTGGCGGGCTGGCTTCTCCTGCAGCCGCAACGCCACGTGCAGGGGCCGGCGCGCTTCAACGACGCAGAAGCAACCAACTTCGGGCCGGCGTTGCGGCACTTCATGCGCACGTTGGAAGAGGTGACCGGGGCCGAGCGCAGCTACGTGGTGGCGTACGGCGAAAGCGTTCCCCACATGCACGCCCACATCATTCCGCGCTACGCCGACTTGCCCGCGCCGGATGTGGCCTGGGGGCTGGCTGACCGGTTCCGAGCGATTGGGGACGGGAGCCGCGAGGGGATTCCCGAGGCCGAGGTGATGGCCATAATCGAGGCCTATCGGGCGGCGCTGGCCGCGAACCCGCCGCCGAGCTAGGTCTCCACCGGGGCGAAGGCTGCCAGCAGATCCGCGTCGGTCTCGCGCGGTCTGGTCACACGGGCTTGGCCGTCGCGCACGAGCACAGTGGCAGGACGGCCGACGAGGTTGTAGTTGCTGGCCATGGACATGTGGTACGCGCCTGCCGCGGGGATCGCCAGCACATCGCCGCGCCGCAGTGTCGGCAGTTCAATGTCGCGCAAAAGCACGTCGCCTGACTCGCAGTAGCGCCCGGCGACCGTGACGAGTTGTCGCGAACCGTCAGGCGGGCGGTCTGCGATGAGGGCGCGGTACTGGGCGCCGTAGAGGGCAGGGCGGATGTTGTCGGCCATGCCGCCGTCCACTGACACGTAGGTGCGCACGCCGGGGATTCTCTTGATCGTTCCGACACGATATAGCGCCACGCCAGCACGCGCGACGATGGAGCGTCCGGGTTCGATGAGGAGCCGCGGCTCGGGATCGAGGCGGCGATCTCGCAGGGTGGCGGCGATGACTTCCACGAAGGAGCCGGCCGCGGGGGGATCGTCGGCTTCGCTGTAGCTGACGCCGAAGCCGCCACCGGGACTAATGTCCCGCAGCACGAGGTCGTGGCGGTCGCTCATGTCGGCAGCGAAATCGAGGACGATGCCGAGGCTGTCGGCATAGGGCTCGACGTCGAGAACCTGCGAGCCGATGTGGGCGTGCAGGCCGGTCAAGTCGATCGAGTCGCTGGCCTGTGCCCTCGCCACGGCTTCTTCGGCGGCCCCGGAGTGGAGTTGCAGGCCGAACTTGCTGTCGATTGCGCCGGTGCGGATGTATTCGTGGGTGTGGGCTTCCACGCCCGGGGTGATGCGCAGGATGACCGGAGCGGGCGGGCCTGAGCGATGCGCCGCGATTTCGGCGATCAGATCGAGTTCATCGAGGCTGTCCACGACGATGCGTCCGATGCCGACGTCAAGCGCGTAGTCGATTTCCGCGGGCAGCTTGTTGTTGCCGTGGAACACGATGCGGTCGGCCGGCATGCCGCCGGCCAGCGCCACCCGGGTCTCGCCGCTCGAAACGGCGTCGGCGCCGAGGCCTTCCTCCGCAACGATGCCCGCGATGGTGGGATCGAGGTGGGCCTTGGAGGCGTAAAGGGCGAGGCTATTGGGGTACTCGCGCGCCAGCGGCTGCGCGTAGGCCCGGCACTGGGCGCGCAGGGTGGCCTCGTCGAAGACGTACAGCGGGGTGCCGTGCTCTTCAATCAGATGGTCGACGGGAGCGCCGCCGAGAACGAGTACGCCGCGGGCGTTTCGCTGGGAGTCGTGGGGAAAGACCTCGGCGAGCAGCGTGGCTTCGGATTCAGCGTTGATGGTTGGTGTCCCGGTTGCGTCGGCGGTCCGCGACATCATAGGTATTGATAGCACCGAGTCGCCCCGGTTCGGAAGAATCGAGGCGTAATTGCCACGTGACTTGTGTTTTGCAGCCGACAGATCACCAGTATGGGAACGTATCGCCAGCGCGATAGCCGCACTTTTGGCAAAAGAGCGGTTCGGCGACTCTGTCGCGCCTGATATACAGCGGCTCTTCGCAGAGCGGGCATTCGACCTCTTCTTCGAGTCCCCAGATCTTGAACGGCAGGCGCAAGAACCAATGCAGGATGCGCCACGCTGTTCTCATTGGGTTGTGCAAGGTGAGGCGCTAGATTCCGGGAGCAGGGTGGGCGGCGACGGCATCCTCGTTGAGGGCGGTGCCGAGGCCGGGCGTGTTGGGGGTTTGCATCCAGCCGTGGTCGACGCTGGGGGGCGTGGTGACCAGGTCGTCGCGCCAGGGGGCGGAGTCGACGTCGGTTTCCATAATGCGGAGGTTGCTCACCGACGCCGCCACATGAGCGCACATGAAGGTGGAGACGTGGCTGTAGTAGTTGTGGGGGGCCACGTAGACCTCGTGGGCGGCGGCCATTTCGGCAATGTGCAGGGACTGGGCAATGCCGTTCCAGGCCACGTCGATCATCGCCACATCCATGGCCCCGGCCTGAAAGAAGCGCGCGTAGTCGTGGACGGCGGTCAGGTTTTCGGCTGAGCAGAGTGGCGTGCGGATGGAGCGGCGGACGTGCGCCAGCGCCTCGGGGTCGTAGCTGTCGTACTCGATCCAGAAGAGTTCGTAGGGGGCCAGTGCGTCGGCGATCTGGATGACGGCGGCGGGACGATAGCGAAAGTTCAGATCGAGGCAGATGTCGATTTCCGGGCCGACCGCCTCGCGCATGGTCTCGATTTGGCGAACGATGATGGCGAGGTCGCCGCGTTCCAGGTTGCCGTCGGTGGGGCGGGCGAAGTGCCCGGCCTCGGCCGGGCAGAGCGGGTTGGTCTTGAGCGCGGTGTATCCGCTGGCCACCACCTCGCGACCCAGGTCGGCAAAGTCCTCCCAGGTGTTGATAGGTGGCGTGCCCAGGACTTTCTGGTGGGCCAGGCGGTAGCTGCCACAGTGGGACCAGTAGAGACGGATGCTGTCGCGGGTGGGTCCCCCGAGCAGCTCGGTGATGGAGACGCCGTGGGCCTGGCCCTTGATGTCCCAGAGCGCGGCCTCGATGCCGGCGAGCGATTTGCGGGCGACGCCGCCGATGTTCTGGCGAATGCGGAAGGCCATGTCGTTGGTCAGCGCGACAACCTGCCGCGGGTCCTTGCCCATGATTTCGGTGGCCAGGTCATGCACGCCGGCCGCCAGGGCGCGGGGCATCTGCCAGTCGCTGCACTCGCCGTAGCCAACCAGCCCGGTGTCGGTTTCAACGCGGACGAAGGTCCAGGGCGACCAGCCGTTGGAGCACTGCAGGGGTTCGATGGAGACGATGCGCATGGGGTCCGCCTACCTGCTGCTTGACGAGAGTTTGAACATTCGAATAGCGGTCGTCGACCGGTCCGACTGGTGACGACGCCAGCTTCGGCAGTTTGGCAGCCGGGCTCGAGGGCGTCGAACCGGCGGGCTACCACTCATGGCCGGACTCCCGAAGGCTGACGAAGCCGCCGGCGCCGCGGGCGACGACGATGTGGTCGAGCACCTTGATGCCGAGCAGGTTGCCGGCTTCGGCGGCGCGGCGGGTGAGGGCGACATCCTGCGGCGAGGGGGTGGGGTCGCCGCTGGGGTGGTTGTGGGCCAGCAGGAGCGCGGTGCAGCCGATGCGGACGGCCTCCTGAAACAGATCCGCCATGCGGGCGTTGACGGCGTTGACGGCGCCCTGGGCGACCTGGCGGACGCGGAGGACGCGATGGCGGGTATCGAGCAGCACCACGACCAGACGCTCGTCGCTGGCGTCGTTGAGATGGCCGGCCAGCACGCGGGCGGCGTCCGCAGGGCTCTCGATGGCGGGGCGCTCACCGGCGGCCTCGATCTGGAGGCGGCGGGCGAGTTCGAGGGCGGCTTTGATCTCGGCTGCCTTGGCCAGGCCGACGCCGTGGACGGTGGTGAGCTCGTCGATGGTGGCGTCGGAGAGCCCGCGAAGGGAAGCGAATTTGGCCAGGAGGGCCTGGGCGAGTTCGAGGGCGCTGCCCTGGGATGAGCCGGAGCGGAGGATGAGGGCGAGGAGTTCATGGTCGCTGAGGCTGGAGGTGCCGTCGCGGGCGAGGCGTTCGCGGGGTCGGCGGGACGCGTCGATCTCGCGGATGCGGACGCCGTAGCCCGGTCGAGGTTGCCGCCCGGTTTCCCCCGTCACCCTCCGCCGGCGGCGCGCAGGGCGCGGCCGGCGGTCTGGCGGTATTCGCGGGCACGTTCGAGGATGAGGTGGCGGATTTCCTCGTCGGAGGTCGCGCGGACGGGGCGGGCGGGGACGCCGAGGAGGAGACGTCGTTCGGAGAATTCCTTGTCCTCGCCGACCATGGCGGCGGCGCCGACGATGGAGTGCCGGCGGATGTGGGCGCCGCTGAGGACGGTGGACTGGATGCCGATGAGGCACTCGTCCTCGATGGTGCAGGCGTGGACCACGGCCATGTGGCCGACGGTGACGGCGGCGCCGATGACCAACGGCAGGCCAGCATCGACGTGGAGGACGCAGCCGTCCTGGATGTTGGTGCCGCGGCCGATGTGGACGGGGGCGAGGTCGGCGCGGATGACGGTGTTGTACCAGACGCTGGCGTCGTCCTCGATCCGAACGTCGCCAATGAGCTGGGCGCCGGGGGCCAGGAAGACGTTGCGGCCGATGGTGGGGACGACGCCGTTGGCGGCGTGGAGTTGGGGGCCGGGTGTGGCGGCGTCCATTTCCTGGAGGAGGGTTTCCTCCTGGAGCTGGCGGAGGTGGACTTCGTCGAGGGTTTCGGCGGGGCGGAGGAGCATGTAGAGGAGGGCGCCGAGGGGGCCGAGGCCGAGGACGAGGAGGGGGGCGAAGAGGCGGACGTAGATGTCCTGGGTGCGGCGGCGGATGTCCTGCCAGGCCCAGACGAAGGCGGCAGCCCAAACCGCGGCGCCAAAGGCGGCCAGCAAGGCAAGGACGATAGCGATGGCCTGGCCGATGGACTCCACGCGCTGAGCCTGTGGGGTGGGAGTAGCCCCGAATTGTAGGCGGGAAATCGGGGGGGTCTCGTGCGCGTAAGAGTTTTTTCCAAAAAACTCTTGAGGCTGCGCGGGGTGGTTTGGGGCGGGGCCGAGGCGGGTTGGGAGACGAGGACTGGATTCCGACTGAAGACGCCGGAATGACGGATGGGGGCGGTGGGGTGCGTTTTGGTGGGGTTTGGGGGCCCGGGTAGGGCCGCGGGCTGGGTGGCGGGGCGGGGTTTGGCGTGGGCTGATGGGCGACCTGGGTGGGGTTGGGTTGGGGGACGGTGGTTGGGCCGGATCGGCGCGGAGGGATGGGGCCGGTGAGGAACGAGGACTGGGTTCCCCTTCGGCAGGCTCAGGGCAGGTTCTCTGAAGACGCCGGGATGACGGGTTGCAGAAGGGGAGCGGGCGGGGAAGTGGGACCGGAAGGGGACGGGGAAGGGGCGGAGTGCGAAGAGTTCGAGAAGGGGGAGGAGGCGGTGGAGGAGCGGGAGGACGGAAGGCATTTGGAGCCGGGGTTGTGAGGTTTACTCAGATAGTGTACATTGGTGGGGAGGGGAAGGCAATAGGGGAAGGGCAGAGGGGAGTGGGTAGAGAAGTGAGAGTCGGAGGGGAGGGGGCGGTGTGCTCGGGTGGCGTGCGAGGACGGGGTGGCAGGTTGCGCGGGGATTGATCACGGTGCTGGGTCCCGGCCGAAGACGCCGGGATGACGGGGGGTGGGAAGGAGTGAGAGTCGGAGGGGGAGGTTGGGAGCGTTTGGACAGGCTGGGGTGCCAGGGGTGGCCTGGGTGCGCTGGGACTGATTGGGGTGCTGGGTCCCGGCCGAAGACGCCGGGATGACGTTTTGGGTTGCCGGGGGTGTGGTTCGGCGGGCTCAGCAGGGGCGCAGGGGGTGCTGGGACTGATCGGGGTGCTGGGTCCCCGCCCCGGATGGGGTCCAGGGCAGGCTGGGGGAGGCTCCGCGGCAGGCGCAGGGCAGGTTCGCCGGGGACGCCGGGACGTCGTTAGTGAGTGGCTGGAAGTGGCTGGTGGCAATGAAGGCAGTGCAACCAGTGCATGCGTCGCGGGCGTTGATTGCGGTGCAGGGAAGGCTGGCGGGAATAGCGGAATGGGTGGGGTGCCGGTGGCCAGGTTGGATGTCGAGGGGTAGGCGAGCGTTGCGATGTGGAGACGGCAGTCGGTTCGTTGATTAAATGCGTACGGAAAGTAGTCGGAGTGGCTGCTGGGAGGTGGAGTGGGGGATGCGGGGATCGGTGGGTTGTTGCTGGTGGTTTGTGGGGAGGTCGGAGTAGCACTGGTGTGATGGGGCGGTGGGGTGCTGGTGGACCCGCCTCCGTCGGCAGGTTCAGGACGGTTTCCGGGGACGCCGCGGTGTAGTCGGTGGCGAGTGGTTAGTGGCTGGTGACGCAGGGGGCGGGCTGGTCGGGGCCTGGATGCGGGGTGCTCGCAACGAGAGCATTGCCGTCAGCGCAGGCGTTACCGTCGGTGCAGGGAAGGCTGGCGGGAATTGCGGAATGGGTGGGGTGCCGGTGGTCTCGTTCGATGTCGGTGGATACGCGAGCGTTACGGTGTGGAGACGCCCGTGGCTTCGTTGATGAAATGAGTACGACTAGTTATCAGCGTGGATGCCGGGAGCCGGGGTGGGGCTGAGACGCGGCATCGCGGGAGCGGGCGCAGCGTGAGCGGGTGATGGCTCGTGCTGAGGGCCGGGCCGGGCTGGCTGGGGTCGAGGGGTGAATAGGCGAGCGTGATGGCGGCTGGTGGCAATGTATGCCGTGCAACCAATGTGTGCATCGCCGGCGTTGATTGCGGTGCAGGGGAGGCTGGCGGGAATTGCGGAATGGGTTGGGTGCCGGTGGCCAGGTGGGATGTCGAGGGGTAGGCGAGCGTTGCGATGTGGCGACGGCAGCCGGTTCGTTGATTAAATGAGTACGGCGTGTAGTCGGAGTGGCTGCTGGGAGGTGGAGTGGGGGATGCGGGGATTGGTGGGTTGGTGCTGGTGGTTTGTGGGGAGGTCGGAGTAGCACTGGTGTGATGGGCCGGTGGGGTGCTGCTGGGTTCCCTCCGTCGGCAGGTTCAGGACGGTTTCCGGGGACGCCGCGGTGTCGTCGGTGGCGAGTGGCTAGTGGCTGGTGACGCAGGGGGCGGGCTGGTCGGGGCCTGGATGCGGGGTGCTCGCAACGAGAGCATTGCCGTCAGCGCAGGCGTTACCGTCGGTGCAGGGAAGGCTGGCGGGAATTGCGGAATGGGTGGGGTGCCGGTGGTCTCGTTCGATGTCGGTGGATACGCGAGCGTTACGGTGTGGAGACGCCCGTGGCTTCGTTGATGAAATGAGTACGACTAGTTATCAGCGTGGATGCCGGGAGCCGGGGTGGGGCTGAGACGCGGCATCGCGGGAGCGGGCGCAGCGTGAGCGGGTGATGGCTGGTGCTGAGGGCGGGGCCGGGCTGGCTGGGGTCGAGGGGCGAACGGGCGGGCTGATGGCGGGTGGTGGGCAATGAAGGCAGGGCAACCAGTGCATGCGTCGCGGGCGTTGATTGCGGTGCAGGGGAGGCTGGCGGGAATTGCGGAATGGGTGGGGTGCCGGTGGCCAGGTGGGATGTCGAGGGGTAGGCGAGCGTTGCGATGTGGAGACGGCAGCCGGTTCGTTGATTAAATGAGTACGGACGGTGGTCGGAGTGGCTGCTGGGAGGTGGAGTGGAGGATGCGGGGATTGGTGTGTTGGTGCTGGTGGTTTGTGGGGAGGTCGGAGTAGCACTGGTGTGATGGGGTGGTGGGGTGCTGCTGGGTCTCTTCCGTCGACTAGCTCAGTACAGGGCTATTCGACGGGCTCTGGGCAGGTTCTTCTTCGGCAGGCTCAGGACGGGCTTTGACGGGCTCAGGACGGGGCCCTTCGGCAGGCTCAGGAGGGGGCTTCGGGGACGCCGGGATGTCGTTGGTGGCGAGAGGTGGGTGGCTGGTGGAGGGCGCGGTGCGGGGCTGGTTGGGGTGGTGGGTTGGACCGGTTCTGGGGATGAGGGGTGCTGGCAGTGACGGCGATGCAAGCAACGCAGTCAGTGCAGGCAAAGCTTGCGAGGGTTGCGTTGTCAGCGACATGGAGACGGGGCTTGACCGGCTCATTCGTCAGACTCAGGACAGGTTCATCACGGATGGGATTGGACCTGGCCTGGGTGTTACGAGGCGAGGCGTTTGGGGCTTGTTCTTCGATTGGAAGACCCCTCATTTCGACCGCTTCCTGGTGTGCGGACTGGGGACGTCATGAACACTTGCTCGAAGACATAGGGAACACATTCGAAGGCAACGGGCGTAGGGGCCCTGCCGTTCGAGGATCAATCGATGACAGACCAGCGCACGGCGCTAGTGGCACCGACGCTGGCGCAGGCCAATTGAAGGCCGACTCCAGCCGAGTGATTGACGGTTTCTTGGTTGATGTTTTGAACAGCGTATCGGACGTTAGGACAGCGTAGATAAATGCTTGTATTTGGAAATCCAACTCCAATTGTATGGACGGGAGATCAATTGAATATGAGGGGTAAGAGAAAGCGATGCTAAGTATGGTGGATTTGTGGCCTGCATATGGGCTGTAAGACTCGATACGAATGAGCAAATGTAGACTGCGATCTTAGTATATTCTACTTTTTAGTACGGCTGCGTCTGTTCCCCGACTTCCCATTGGCTAGAGTCTTCCGGACGATGACCTGCGGCAGATTCGGGAATTGCGGATGCATTTATCTTCGTCGGACCCAGGCTGGGTGATTCTTCTTGGCCTACGTTGTCCAGTCCGGTCCGCCGGTAAGGAGCAAGCGCACGACGAGTCGGCGCGTGCCGTAGTGTTGTGCTCCAATCCACGCAAGGGCGGCGAGGATAAGCACGGACGCAACGCCGAATGCCCCGCAGATCACGAGGGCTGCCAGGCGCATGTCTTTCGGCGACTGCGGCACATCGTGCCCCCGCATAGCCGGGACTCCAAATTCGCGCTCGAGGCTGGAGTCGACTAACCGGCGTGGTGCTTCACGCTCTTCTGGCCTCGTCATGTAGGTGGTGTCGTGAAGGCTGATGAAGCCTTCACGGCGCCCGTGGGATATGCTCCCGAGCACGTACCAAGACCCATAAACGCCAATTGACACCCATGCGATCAAGGCAAAGAGGAGGTGTTGGGTGAACTGCATCCACTGTAGGGCACCGCATGGCTGAACGGTCACTGCGTCGGGCGTCACGGCACGTCCTCCTAGTCCAACTTGTCGAACGTCACGGTCCACGAAGCGGTGTCCCACGCGAACGAAACCGAAACATAGATGTTGGCCGCACCTACAACTGTTACGGGGGTGCGCACTGATCCCGTGCAGCCGAATCTCTCTCCAGTGAGGTCTTGGTGGTTTCCATCCGTGTCGTACAGAACGGCTTGGAAGTGGACTGGAGCGAAGCACCAAGTCGCCGGAGTGCTCCCCCCGTTGTTCGCCCAAGATGTCGTCGCGAGATATCTCCCTGGACCGATCAGTCGGTATTCCGAGACATTGGGGCCAACGCCATGAATCTCGGGTGGAACGGGAATCGGAGGCGGGGGCGGAACGACGGGTGCTGGAATGGCCCACCAGAATGTTCGTCGCACATTGTCTAAATGGTCCCTTTGGCACGCTGCTTCGGCCTGATCACCAAACACGCGCTGATATATCCCGACGTTCTGGTAATTACCAAGTGCCGCTTCGGACTGATCGTTGAGAGCCACGCAAGTCGTCGGCCATTGGGCCGACGCTGCTGGGACGGCTAGTACTGCGAAGCAAAGGCTTATGCCCAGAACTCGAAGCCACCGCATCGGCGCGTCCTTTACCTGCGAATAGTCCGATCACCGCGCCCTTTTATCCAAATGGCCGTGCATCGTCAAGAACTGCTAGACGCGCCGACTGCCACAAGCACGCTGCACATACCCTACGGGTGATGCTTGAGTCATTCACGCACCGCCCAACCGCTCGCACATGGCCATTGCCCTCGACCATTTGTCGCCAGCCGTTCAGGTGCTGCTGGCGCCCAAGGAGATCCCTAGGAAGAGGTCGACGTCACCGAATGCAGCCTGTACGAGATTTCCGAGCAGATGTGGCGGTTCGTGGACGCCGCGCCGTGCAAACCCCACTGGCACCTGGAATGCAACGCCGAGCACTTCGAAACCGTCGCGTGCGAGGACATCCGCCGCCTGCTGATCAACGTTCCGCTGCGCCACACAAAGAGCTTGATGTGCGCCGTCCTGTTGACCGGGTAGACGTGGATTCAGTGGCAATGGGACTGCATGCCCCTCGTCAGCCCGCATGTCAAATTCATGTCGGCAAGCGACGCGCATTCGATCAGCATCCGGGATTCCGTGAGGTGCCGGCGGCTGATCGAGAGTCGGACCTACCAGGCGCGCTGGGGCCATTGCGTGCGGCTGACCAGCCACCAGAACACCAAGATTCGCTTTGAGAACGACCAATGCAGCTATCCCCTGGCCACGTCGGTCGGTGGGCGCTCACCGGCGAGAGCGGCGATATCATCCTCTTGGACCATCCGTACAACGTCATCGAGGCCGAAAGGTTACGGCTGCTCCCCGATCTCCCATTGGTTAAACCGTATAGATCTGCCAAAGAGCTAGTGGCACTGCTAGGATGATTCGGTGGACCGAATCGACGAAGTTTGCTATTAGATTCATAAATCATCGAAGGCATCCGTCCTGTTGTCTCTGGCGTTGTCAAGTGATCATGAAGTTAAGGTCTTATGGACATCCTATTCGAAACTGTCACGTCTCTAATTGTCTGTGCGGACGGCAACAAGTGGCCGCCCGAAGGATCAAATGTATCAATGGTATGATGACGCTCTAGCAGCACTGAGAAGGCGGAGGTTTACGTGCGGCACTTTAGTGAACGGGAACTTGGTGCTTTTCCGAGGGAAAAGACTGAAGTGAGTAGGACCGTATGGGATGGTTTAGCTCAACTTGTCGACAGCCTAGTAGATGACGGATCTTTAGGTGCAGGATTTCCTGACTATTGCCGAGATTCAGGTTCGGTGTGTTGCGGTACCAATAGGCATAAATTCGAGGTGGCAATAGCGGCGGTGATTCCTGAATTGGTAGACGGTGCCTGGATGCGAGGGTGGGGGATTACGGCCATCGAGCAACCGCCTATATATGCCATCATGGACGTTCTTGAATTTGTTTGGCAGAACGTCGGACAGCCCGTCCTAGGCCGTCGTCACGAGTACTATGAGCATTATCATTTTTTGCAATTTGACGTGAAGGATGGTCAAGAAAGATTTAGAGAAAATGTAAACTCCATTCTGAATCGTAATAGATTAGCATTTACTATGACTTCGGATGGCAAAATGAAGCGCCTTTTGCCAATTGAATTCTCATCCGTATTGCGAAGAAGCGCATTTGTGACAGGAGACAGTGAGCTTGACAATATGATCGAAACTGCTCGTCGGAAGTTTCTACAACCGGATGAGGGTGAGCGACGAGAGGCTGTAGAGAAGCTTTGGGATGCTTGGGAGAGAGTCAAGACGGTTCAGCATAGCGACAAAAGGATCGGTGCCAAGATGATTCTGGACACCGCAGCTAACTCATGTGTATCAGAATTTAGACAGCTTCTTGAAGCGGAGGCGTTGACGCTAACGAACGCCGGAAACAAGTTCCGAATTCGACATTCGGAGACAAGCCAGGAACAGTTGCAGTCGCCTGAGCATGTGGACTACCTGTTCCTTCGGATGTTTTCACTTCTTAATCTAATCTTGACTTCGCTATTTCCGAAACAGACTTCGGGGAAAGTGAACAAGGCACCAGACAAGAGCCTTTTCTAGGCGGTGGACTGGCTGGACCGCATCACGAGCCATGCCTATCTTTGTGTAGTTTGCTGAGTTCGAGGATGAGTGCGAGAGATTCGGTGTCATGGAAGAGCGTCTACGAGGGCCAGAGGCGGTGGTCGGAGATGGGGGGCGGTGGCTAGGTGGTGGCGGAGGTTTGTGAGGTTGAGGAGTTTGAGGACATTGGCAAGGGAATCGTCGAGGGCGTGGCGGGCCGGGCCGTGTGAGGCGGAAGACTGGATCCGGCTGAAGACGCTGGAATGGCGGAGCGGCCTGAGGACGCGGGGGGCACGGTTGCGAATCACCTGTCACACCGACTGCGGATTTCTGTCGCCGGATTCTCTAGGGAGAGTTCGTCTGGGGAGGCGAGCCGTGGGCGTGAAGAGCGTCGCCTGTATTTGGTCCGCCGGCCATTGTTGCACCCGGTATGGCCGCACTAGACTTGGGGGTGCGACTCAGTCGAAAGGAGGATGAGCGGGTTTCAGAGTTGACATAACGATTGACGAAACCGATTTGAATTGTCTGGTAATTGATCAAGTGACGAGCCGCGACCGTCGGTCGCTAACAGAAGTGGAGATTCCTCCATGAAGAACAAACCAAGCTGGCGCGAAGTGCTGAACAACCTCGCCAAGCTCGCGATTGCCATTCTGCGTTCCGTCAACGGAGAGTAGGCCCCTGCCCTGCCCCCGGTGGCTTACCGGAGTCGCCGGGGGCAGGCTCGACCAACCACCAGACGAGACGGCGCTACCACCCGCCGCCCAACGCCATGCGCTTCGCATAACGCACCTCGTCTGGCTGCGCGCGAGAGCCAGCCCTCATTAAGAACCTGGAAAGCGGCGCGAAGGTTGGGCAGTTTTTGGAATGGTTTCCGGGCGTTGGGGCCTGGCAGGTTCGAGCGGTGCTGGAAGACGAAGCGGAGGGGGCGGGTTAGGGGCACGGCGGCTGGGAGCTGGAGCGGCGAGGTGGGGGAAGGGGGGCGAGCGAGCGCGGGTCCCAGGCTGCGCGCAGCCTGGGCCACAAGGCACGGCAGCGTGGGCGACAAGGCATGAGCGGTAGGGCATCGGGAGCGGAGGACTGGATCGCGGCTGGGGACGCCGGGATGACGGAGGGATGGCGGGGTGCGGGAAGAGGCCGGATTGGGATCGGGGCCCACTCGGCAAGCTCAGGGCAGGTTCAAAGCACGATGAAGCGCACGACCGGAAGACGGGCGGGTCGGGGACGCCGCCCCTACGCAAGACTCGGGGACGCCGGGGGGTGGGAGTGGCGACGTGGGGGGAGGGGGGCGAGCGAGCGCGGGGATGACGGAATGGCCCGGAGAGCTGGGGTGGCGTGGAGGTCGGGGTGGCCGAGTGCGCCGGGGTCTTCTGGGTGCTGCTGGGTCCCGGCCGGGGACGCCGGGATGGCGTAGGGGCGGGGATGACGGGGCGGGGCGGGGTTTTGGGGGAGCCTATAGTTGATGGTGCCCGGTGGATGGGGGGCACGTATTCAGGCAGAGGGAGGGGCATGCTTCGGAAGAGACTGTCGCTGGATGAGGCGACGCGGTTGAAGGACCTGAGTGGGAAGACTTATATCGTGACCGGCGCGAACTCGGGTGTCGGCCTGGAGACGACTCGCCAGCTGGTCAGGCAGGGCGGACACGTGGTGCTGGCCTGCCGGAGAACGGACGCAGGCGAAGCGGCCGCGCGGAGTTTCAGCGGTCTGAAGGGCAGCCACGAGGTGATGCGGCTGGACCTGGCCGATCTTCAGTCGGTCCGGGACTTTGTGGCGGCGTTCACTTCGGATCACGACCGACTGGATGGCCTGGCGTGCAATGCCGGACTGGTGTCGATGGGCAGGGCTCCCGAATACACGACGGACGGACTGGAAATGACCATCGCGGTGAGCTATTTCGGTCACTTCCTGCTCACGGAGTTGATGCTGGACACGTTGCGGGCGAGTGCGCCCTCACGCATGGCGATCGTCTCATCGGTGGTGCATGCCGGCAGCGCCAAGAACCGGCCGAATGTGCACCTCGACGATCTGAACTACAGGCGCCGGGATTTCCGCGGCTTCGCCGCGTATGCCGAGGCGAAGGTGGCAACTGTCCTCTACGCAAAGGAACTGGCCGAACGACTTGACGGCACGGGCGTGAGCGTCTTCTCGCTTCACCCGGGGTGGGCCAGGTCGAACTTCGGGTCGGGTGGCAGCCTGCCGATTCGGGTCGCCATGGCCGTCATGCGGCCGCTCAGCCGACTGGTCTCCGACAGCAATGAGGAATCGGCGCAGACGACGCTGCACTGCCTGCTGTCGGATAGCGCGGCGGACCATTCGGGCGCCTATTTCAGCCAGAGCAGTGTGCTGTACCGGGATAAGCCGTGCCGCCAAGGCGGGTGGCCGATGGAGACCCCGAATCCGAACGCCAAGAACATGGAGACCGCCAGGCGATTGGTGGACTTGAGTTATGAGGTGGTGGGGTTGGGCGCGGCCGAAGGGGCTGTCTGAGACACGGGCCCCGTTCGGCAAGCTCAGGACGGGCCGCCGAGGGACTTCGAACCGGCTCACCACGTGCGGGTGGGCGGCGCGAGCGGAGGACTGGATCCCGGCTGAGGACGCCGGGATGACGGGGGGATGGCGGACGGCGGGTGTCGGTTGGGGACGGTGGGTGCGCGGAGGACTGGATCCCGGCTGGGGACGCCGGGATGACGGAGGGGATGACGGGGGTGGTTAGAGGATTTCCTGGTAGAGGTCGCGCCAGTCTGGGTTGGCCTTTTCGATCAGTTCGAGTTTCCAAGCCCGGCGCCAACCCTTGATGGTCTTCTCGCGCTGGATGGCGCTCTCCATGGTGGAATGCACTTCGTACCAGACGAGGCGGTGGACGCCGTACTTTCGGGTGAAGCCAGGGACGAGGTCGGCTCTGTGCTGCCAGATGCGTCCCGGCAGATCCGAGGTCACACCAACGTAAAGGGTGCCGTTGCGCTGGCTGGCCAGGATGTAAACGCAGGGGATCTTGGGGTCGCGCGGGGACATGGCGAGATCGTAGGTGGAGGAATCTTGAGAATAAGTGAGGTTTGAGACGGTATGCGGTTTTGAAGGGATTGGCGGGTCGGGACGGTGGGAGCGCGGCGGACTGGATCCCGGCTGGGGACGCCGGGATGACGGAGGGTGAAGACGGCGGAATGACGGACGGGCGGGAAGGGACGGAGGGGGTGCTGGGGTTTGATGGGTGCGCGGAAGACTGGATCCCGGCTGGGGACGCCGGGATGACGGAGGGATGACGGGGGCGGGGTTGGTTTAGGGGGTGGAGGCGAGGTTGTGGACGATGGTGGAGACGAGGGTGGGGTTGAGTTTGTTGTTGACGGTGGCGTGGCCGAGGGTGGTGGGGAGGACCCAGCGGATGATGCCGTTTTGGACTTTTTTGTCGCGGAGCATGGCGTCGAGTACGTGGGAGGGGTCGACGCCGGAGAACGTGTCGGGGAGGCCGACGGCGGCGAGGAGGTTGTTCTGGCGCGTGAGGTCGGCTGCGGACCAGTGGCCGGATTGTTGGGCGAGGCGGCCGGCGCCGACCATGCCGATGGCGACGGCTTCGCCATGCCGATAGGCGCCGTAGCCGGCGACGGTCTCGATGGCGTGGGCGATGGTGTGGCCGTAGTTGAGGATGGCGCGGATGCCGCGGTCCTCGGGATCTTCATCAACCACTTTGGCCTTCCAGCGGACGCAGCGTTCGACGAGTTCGGCAAGAAGGGCGGGGTCGTCGAGGCGGTGGGTTGAGGCTTCGATGAGGTCGAAGAGGTCGGCGTCGAAGATGACGGCGGTCTTGATGACTTCGGCGTAGTCGGCGATGAGCTGGGGGCGGGGCAGGGTGGCGAGGGCGTCGGGATCGATGATGACGCGGTGGGCGGGGTAGAAGGCGCCGACGAGGTTTTTGCCGGCGGGCAGGTCGACGGCGACTTTGCCGCCGATGCTGCTGTCGATCTGGGCGAGCAGGGTGGTGGGGATCTGGACGAGGGGGATGCCGCGGGCGTAGGTGGCGGCGACGAAGCCGATGAGGTCGCCGGCGACTCCGCCGCCGAGGGCGATGAGGGGTTCCTTGCGCTCGGCGCGCTCGGCGGCGAGCCAGTCATAAAGGTCGGCGGCGACGTGGAGGGACTTGCTCTCCTCGCCGGGGGGGAAGGTGTAGGCGCGGACCTGGAGGCCTGAGGCGGTGAGGGCGTGGGTGACGCGGTCACCGAGGAGGTCCATGACGACGGTGTCGGCGCAGAGGAAGACGCGGCGGGTGGGGGCGATTTCCTTGACGATTTGGCCGGCGTGGGTGAGGGCGCGGCGGGCGATGGTGATGCCCTGGAGGGACTTTGGAGAAGCCTCAGCCATGGGGAAGGGGAGAGGGGAGAGGGGAGAGGAGTGAGAGGGCGGAACTGGGGGGCGGCGTGAGAGGTTTCGCTACGTGAGGCTCTTGAGTAACCCGGTGGCGTTTGCGCGGAAGACCCTCACCCCAGCCCTTTCCCATGGGGAGACGGAGGAAGAGGGGACGCGTCTTTGCCGGCGGTTGCCTGACCTGGCGGTGGGAGGTGGGGGTGGCAGCCACCCTCACCCCAGCCCTCTCCCTCAAGGGAGAGGGAGGAAGATTGGTGACGCCTTCCAGGGCGTTCACGATTCGGCCTGGAGGGCGGTGAGGATTTCGGTGGTGATGGTGGCGATGGATTTGTGGTTGGCGTTGAGGTGGAGGTGGGCTTGTTGGTAGGCGGCGAGGCGTTCGGCGCGGAGGGCGCGGAGGCTGTTGGCAGGGTCGTTGCCGAGCATGGGACGGGGTTCGTCGGCCAGGGCGGGGCCGAGGCGGTGGGCGGCTTCGTCGGGGTCGACATCCAGCCAGACGACGAGCCCGCGGCGCAGCAGGGTGGCTCGGGACAGGGGGTTGACGAAGGCGCCGCCTCCTAAGGCGACGACCTGGCGGGGGCGACCGGCGAGTTCGAGGACGGCGGATTGCTCGAAGCCGCGGAAGACGGCTTCGCCCTTGTTGGCGAAGAGCCAGGGGATGGTGCGGCCGGTGCGGCGTTCGACCTCGGTGTCGGTGTCCTGGGCTTTCCAGCCAAGGCGTTGGGCGAGGACGGTGGCGACGCTGGACTTGCCGGCGCCGCTGATGCCGACGAGGAAGACGCGGTCGACGTTGGGCGCGGTCATTCGGAGCCGGAGCCGACGGCGTAGCCCTGGCGGAAACGTTCCAGGTTGTCGCGGGTTTCGGGGAGGCTGTCGCCTCCGAATTTGTCGAGCATGGCGTCGGCCAGGACCAGCGAGGTCATGGCTTCGCCGATGACGCCGGCGGCGGGGACGACGCAGACGTCGGAGCGTTCGAAGTGGGCGGTGGTGGGTTCGAGGGTGGCGACATCGACGGTGCGCAGGGGGCGGCGCATGGTGGAGATGGGCTTGAGGGCGCCGCGTACAACGATGGGCTGGCCGTTGGTCATGCCGCCCTCGAAGCCGCCGGCGCGGTTGGAAAGGCGGGCCCAGCCGCGATCGGGGTCGATGGCGATTTCATCATGCACGTCGTGGCCGCGGGCGGCGGCGTTGGCGAAGGCGGGGCCAATCTCGGCGCCCTTGACGGCGTTGATGCTGACGATGGCCTGGGTGAGGCGGGCGTCGAGCTTGCGGTCCCACTGGACGTGGCTGCCGAGACCGACGGGGGCGCCCCAGGCGACGACTTCGAAGACGCCGCCGAGGGTGGAGCCTTCGGTGCGGGCGGCGTCGATCTCGGCCATCATTTCATCGGCGCGCTCGGGGGTGACGGCGCGGACGGGGGAGGCTTCGACGTCGTCCCAGGGCCAGTGCTCGGGGCGGGCATGGTCGAGGCCGGGTTCGTCGATGACGGGGCCGATGCGGGCGGTGCGGCTGCGGATGGTGATGCCGAGCTCGGCCAGGAATTTGCGGGCGACGGCGCCGACGGCGACGCGGGCGGTGGTTTCGCGGGCGCTGGAGCGTTCGAGGATGTTGCGCAGGTCGCCGGTGCCGTACTTGATCATGCCGGCGAGGTCGGCGTGGCCGGGGCGGGGCTTGGTGACGGGGGGGACGTCGTCCGGCCGGGCCTCGATGGCCATTTTTTCGCCCCAGTTGGCCCAGTCGCGGTTCTCGATGAGGAGGGTTATGGGGCTGCCGAGGGTTTCACCAAGGCGAATGCCGCTGCGAATGACGGCCTGGTCGCGCTCGATTTTCATGCGGCCGCCGCGGCCGTAGCCGCCCTGGCGGCGCGAGAGGTCGGGGTTGATGTCCTGGACGCCGAGGGGGACGCCGAGGGGCAGGCCTTCGACGATGACGGTGAGGCCGGGGCCGTGGGATTCGCCGGCGGTCAGGTAGCGGAGGTTGGCCATGGGGTCAGAGTGGGTCCTGGGAGTGGTCGGCGGCGAGCGGCTTCGGTGGTTTGTTGCGTTGGGTGCGCGGAAGACCCTCACCCCAACCCTCTCCCAGAGGGAGAGGGAGAAGACGGCGGCGTCTAATGTCGGGACTGATCACGGTGACTCACTGGCGATTAGTGCGGTGCGGGCGGCGGTGAGCATGGTACGCGCCGGGGCGGGGCGGCCGGTCCATTGTTGGAGGCTGGCGGCGCCCTGCATGACGAGCATTTCGAGGCCGCCGAGGGTTGGCGCGCCGCATTGTTGGGCGGCGGCCAGCAGGGGGGTGACGGCGGGGCGGTAGACGATGTCGTAGACGAAGAGGTTGGGGTGGAGGTGGTCGGGGGGCACCGGGCTGGCGGTGGGGGCGGGGCCGCCGGACATGCCGACGCTGGAGGTGTTGACGAGGAGTTGGGCGTCGGAGAGGTGCTGGGTAAGGCGGGGGTCCGTTAGCGCGCAGGAGTGGATGGGGGCGCCGTTGGAGGCCTGGAGGTCGTTTGCGAGCTCGTGGGCGCGGGCGGGGGTGCGGTTGGCGACGAGGATGCGGCGGGCGCCGCTGTCGAGGAGGGCGATGACGGCGGCGCGGGCGGCACCGCCGGCGCCCAGGACGACGACGGATGCGCCGGCGGGGTCGAAGCCGCCGAACTGGCGGAGGGCCTGGATGAAGCCGTAGGGGTCGGTGTTGTCGCCGAGGAGGCGGGGGCCGTCGCGGATGACGGTGTTGACGGCGCCGGTTCGCTCTGCGGCGGGGGTGCGGCGGTCCACGGCGCGGAAGGCGGCGAGCTTGTGGGGGATGGTGACGTTGAGGCCGGCCAGGTTACCGGTGCGGACGTCGTCAAAGCGGTCTGACTCGGTACCGGGGGGCGTGGGCAAGGCGGTGTAGGTGGCGTCGAGGCCGAGTTCCTCCAGGGCGGCCTGGTGCATGACGGGCGAAAGGGTGTGGCCAAGGGGCCAGCCGATGACAGCGTAGGCGGCGCTCATTGAGACCTATGCGTAACCGCGGGGATGGGTGCCCGGAAGACCCTCACCCCAACCGTCTCCCAGAGGGAGAGGGATAAAGAGCGGCCCCGCTTTCGAAGTCGAGGCCGGGTTTCGCAACGGGCGCTCATTCGGCGAGGCGGGCGAGGTCGTCCCAGAAGGTGGGGTAGGAGACGTCGACGGCGCGGGCGCCGCGGATGGTTACGGGACCGGTGCCGCTGACGGCGGCCACGGCGGCGAGCATGGCGATGCGGTGGTCGCCGGCGGCGTCGACGGTTCCGCCGCCGGCGCGGGCGCCGCCGGCGATGATGAAGCCGTCGGGCTGTGCCTCGAGCTCGAGGCCGAGGGCGGAGAGGGCGCGTTCGGTGGTGTGGAGGCGGTCGGATTCCTTGACGCGGAGTTCGGCGGCGTCGGCGATGCGGGACTCGCCCGGGGCGCGGGTGGCGAGGAGGGCGAGGAGGGAGGCCTCGTCGATGAGGCGGGGGATGAGGTGGCCGCCGGCGTTGATGGCACGCAGATCGGACGAGCGGGCGATGACGGTGCCGGAGGGTTCGGGTTCGGTGGTGTCGATGTGGGTTTGGATGTCGGCGCCCATGGATTGAAGAGCGTCGAGGAGGCCGGTGCGCAGCGGGTTGAGGCCGACGTTGCGGATGGTGATTTCAGCGTTGGGATGGAGGACGGCGGCGGCGATCCAGAAGGCGGCGGAGGAGATATCGCCGGGGACGTCGAGGTCGAGGGCCTGGAGGTCGGCGGCGGGTTCGCAGCGAATCTCACCGCCGTTGGTGTGCAGCTCGGCGCCCTGGGCGCGGAGGATGCGTTCGGTGTGGTCGCGGGAGGGGGCGGGCTGGCGCAGGACGGTGGGGCCGCCGGCGCGCAGGGCGGCGAGGATGATGGCGGACTTGACCTGGGCGCTGGCGACGGGGATGTCGAGTTCGGCGCCGTGCAGGGTGCTGGGGGCGATGGCCAGGGGAGCGTAGGCGCCGTTGGCACGGCCGTCGATGCGGGCGCCGAGGGCGCGGAGGGGGCGCACGATGCGGTCCATCGGGCGGGAGCGCAGGGAGGCGTCGCCGGTGAGGACGGCGTGCAGCCTGCGACCGGCCAGCAGGCCGCTGGCCAGGCGCATGGTGGTGCCGCTGTTGGCGCAGTCGAGGACGTCGGCGGGTTCGCGGAGGCCGTGGAGGCCGAGGCCGGTGATGCGCAGCTCGTCGTCGTCAATCGACACTTCCGCGCCGAGCGCTCGGACGAGCGCGGCGCTGGCGCGGGTGTCGGCGCCGAGGCCGGGGTTGCGCAGGCGTGTCCGGCCGTTGGCCTGGGCGCCGAGGAGCAGGCCCCGGTGGGTGATGGACTTGTCGCCGGGAACCCGGAGCTGGCCGCGCAGGCGGCGGGCGGGTTGGACGACGCGGGCGCCGGGGGGCGCCGGGGCGTCGATCACGCGCCGACCGGGGCGCCGACGGGCCGTCCGAGGGCGGCGGCCATGGGTTCCAGCCGGGCCATGAGCTCGCTGAAGTGGTTGAAGCTGAGGCTTTGCTGGCCGTCGATCAGGGCGGATTCGGGCTCGGGATGGACCTCGACGATGATGCCGTCGGCTCCGGCCGCGATTGAGGCCAGGGCCATGTCGTGGACCATGTACCAGTGGCCGGTGCCCTGGGACGGGTCGACGATGATCGGCAGGTGGGTGCGGCGGCGCAGGAGGGGGATGGCGTTGAGGTCGAGGGTGAAGCGCGAGGAGGTTTCGAAGGTGCGGATGCCGCGCTCGCAGAGCATGACGTCGGGGTTGCCGCCGGCCAGGATGTACTCGGCGCACATGAGCCACTCGTCGATGGTGTTGCCCATGCCGCGCTTGAGCAGGACGGGTTTCCCGCAGGCGCCGACCTCGCAGAGGAGCGGGTAGTTCTGGGCGTTGCGGGTGCCGATCTGCAGGACGTCGGCGTAATCGACGACGAATTCGACCTGGCGGGGGTCCAGGACCTCGGTAATGACGGGGAGGCCGGTGGCTGCGCGGGCCTCGGCCAGGAGCTGGAGGCCTGATTTGCCCATGCCCTGGAAGCTGTAGGGCGAGCTGCGCGGCTTGTAGGCGCCGCCGCGCAGCATCCGGGCGCCGGCGCCGGCCACGTGGGCGGCGGTGGCGGCCATCTGTTCGGGGCTCTCGACGGTGCAGGGGCCGGCCATGACGGTGACGGAGCCGTCGCCGATCTCGACATTGCCGACCTGGACGACGGAGCGCTCGCGGGTGTCGGTGCGGGCGGCGAGCTTGAAGGGCTCGCTGATGGGGATGGTGGCCTCGACGTGGGGCATGCGCTCGAGCTGCTGGAGCAGCTCGGGGGGGCGAGTGCCGATGACGGCGATGACGGTCTTGTGTTCGCCGGGCAGGCGGCGGGTCTCCAGGCCCTCGGCATGGACGCGGGCTTCGACCGCGTCGAGGGCCGTCTGGCCGGCGCTGTTCTTCATCACGATGATCATCGAAGGGGCTCCTGGTAGGGACGGGGTGGGGCGAGTGGTCGGAGAAAGAAAAAAGCAGAGGCGGGGGCCTCTGCTGCCGGCGTCCGCGGGTCGCTGGATTACAAGGGGTCACGACCCGGCTGCGCCGGCCCTGGAAACGCGAAATAGACGCCGCAGGCTGGGGCGTGCGCGTGAGTCATTCGTACCCGAACGCAAATCATGGGAAAAGAGTGTGCGCAAGGTTCGGGCGTGCGTCAATGGTATTCCGGTGGGGTGAGATGCCACACTAGGCTGTAGTCGGGGCGCGCGGTAAGGGTTGCGGTCGTTGACCCGCAAGACCATAAGGGGCGGGGATTCGCTGCGGCCGGCGTCGGAAGCCGCGCTGGTGCAGTTGTGGCTGGATGCCGCGTCGCGCGTTGGTCCGATGCGCGATTCGCTCGGGCGTTCGATCGAGGTGGTGTACCCGGGCCGCCGGACGGGGTTGGCGGGACCGGACCTGCAGGATGCCATCGTCAGTATTGACGGCGGTCCGGCGCGGCGGGTGGACGTGGAAGTTCACCTGCACGAGGCGTCGTGGGAGCAGCACGGGCACGGCGGAGACAGGCGTTACCAGGGTGATCTGCTGCACCTGGTGTGGACCCCGGCGCGGGGCGGAGCCGGGCGTCCGCCGTACATCCTGGCCGGGCAGGCGTTGGCCGATAGAGCGGCGCGAGGAAGACGGCGACCGGATACGGATGGGTGGCCGTGCTGGAACGAAAGGTCTGGGCCGGCGACCGGCGCCGAAGTGGGAGTGGCAATACGAGCGGAGGGCGTCCGGCGGCAGGCGGAGCGGGCGGCGGTGCTGGAGAGCGACATCGAGGCGCTGGGAGCGGACCAGGCTCTGTACCGGGCGGTTATGCGGGCGCTGGGATACAGCGCGAATACCGAGCAATTCGAGGCCGTGGCCGAGGCGGCGCCGATCGAGCTGCTGAGCGCGCTGGCCGGATCGTCGCTAACGGCCCGGCGGATGCGGGTGGAGGCCGAGTTACTGGGAGCGGCGGGGTTGCTGCCGAGCCAACGAGGGCAGCAAGCGGAGCATCCGCACGTGCGAGCGCTTGAGGAGGCTTGGGCAGCTGGGGCGCCGCGCGCGGCGCCCGCAGTTAGGAGCTGGACGCTGGCGGCGGTGCGACCGCACAACCGGCCGGCGCGGCGCCTGGCCGGGGCGGCAAGGCTGTTTTGCATGGCGCCGATGGCGCGGCGTGCGCTAGCGGAGCGGGTGGCGGGGCAGGTGCTGGCCGCGTATGAGGGTGAGCGTGGACAGGACCTGGTCGGGTGGTTCCAGGTAAAGGTAGGTCCGGAGGACTTCTGGGCGAGGCACCTGGACGCAGGCCGGCTGGCGGCGCGTCCGCTGCCGGCGCTGATCGGACGCGGGTGCAGTCTCGAGCTTCTGGTGAACGCGGTCTTGCCGTTTACCGCGGCGTTGGGGGGCTGGTCGGGCAGACTCGAGTTAGTGACGGCGGCCGATTCGGTGCTGGCCGGCCTGGGATCGGTTGGCTGGAACCGGCACACGCGCTACATGGCCGACACGTTGCGGCTGGATCGGCGGGGGCTGGGATCGGCGCTGGCGCAACAGGGGTTGCTGCGGATTTACCGCCGCTGGTGCCGGGAGAAGCACTGCGGCGAATGCCCCGCGGCGAATCTGGCCGTGGCAACCCCGGCAGGTGCGGGCATCCGCGAATAGCTCGGCGCCGGCATTGCCGGGTTGAGGGAGTTTGCGATGTGTGTTGGCGGGCGGATGCCGAGATGATACTGACTGGAACTAAGTAAGATTACTTGACAGTGCCTCGCTCAATATCTACTATCGTGCGTGATATGACGGAATCGATGCATCCCGAAGCCGAAGCCGACGGCGCGGAGGCGCGCGCGCGCGGCCCTGCCGCGCCGCGCCGCACGGTGGTGTCGGTGCGGCCCGAATCCACGCGCCTACCGGTGGTGCCGCTGCCGGATTGGGTGGCGTACCCGGAGTTGACGATGCCGCTGCACGCCAGCCGGGCCGTCTCGGTGGACGCGCTGGCGGCGGCCGCCGCCAACGGCGACCTGGTGGTCGTGGTGACCCAGCGGCGGGCGCGCAAGACGGTGGACCCGCAGCACCTGTGCTCGGTGGGAACGGCGGCCAAGGTGATCCGCCGGCTGCGCATGCCGGACGGCGGCGTGCAGGTGCTGCTGGAAGGCCAGTACCGGGCGACGGTGGACGACATCGCGCCGGTGGGGGAGCACTTCGACGCGCGGGTGACGCCGCTGACGGTCGAATACCGCCCGTCGCTGGAGCTGGAGGCGCTGCGCCGCGTGGTGGTGGCGCACGTGGAAGGCGTGGCGGAGGAGACCAACATGTTCGCGCCCGAGACGGTGGCCATGACGCGGCGCGCCGCCGACCCGGGCTGGCTGGCGGACTACGTGGCGTTCTCGTCCGACATGTCGCCGCACGAGCGGCAGACGGTGCTGGAGGCGCTGGATCTGACGGAGCGATTGCGGTTCGTGGCGCGCTACCTGGCCAAGCAGGTGGAGATCCTGAACATTCGCAACAAGATCCAGGGGGAGATCCAGGACGGCATCGAGAAGGTCCAGCGCGACTACTACCTGCGCGAGCAACTGCGGGCGATCCAGCGCGAGCTGGGCATGTCCAGCCCGCAGACCGACGACGCGCAGGACCTGAGCGACCGGGTGGACGCCTCGGACCTGCCGGACGACGTGGCGGCCAAGGCGCGGCAGGAAATCTCACGGCTGGACGCGACGCCGCCGACCTCGCCCGAGGTGGGCGTGATCCGGGGCTACCTGGACTGGCTGCTGGCGCTGCCGTGGGCGCGTGAGACGCGCGACCACCGCAGCCTGGCGCGGGCCCGCCGGGTGCTGGACCGCGACCACTACGGGCTGGAGAAGCCGAAGGCGCGGGTGCTGGAGTTCCTGGCGGTGCGGGCGATCTCAACGAAGTTCCGGACCCCGATCGTCTGTTTCGTGGGGCCGCCGGGGGTGGGCAAGACGAGCCTGGGCCGCTCGATCGCGCGTGCCCTGGGCCGCGAGTTCGTGCGCATCTCGCTGGGCGGGGTGCGCGACGAGGCGGAGATCCGCGGGCACCGGCGGACCTACGTGGGGGCGCTGCCGGGCCGCATCATCCAGGCGCTGCGGCGGGCGGGATCGCGCAATCCGGTGATGCTGCTGGACGAGATCGACAAGATCGGCCGCGACTTCCGGGGCGACCCGTCGTCGGCGTTGCTGGAGGTGCTGGACCCGGAGTACAACCACAGCTTCTCGGACCACTACCTGGAGGTGCCGTTCGACCTCTCGCGCGTGCTGTTCGTGACCACGGCCAACACGGCCGAGGACATACCGCCGGTGCTGCGGGACCGCATGGAGGTCATTGAGCTGAGCGGGTACACCGAAGACGAGAAGGTGCGGATCGCGCAGGAGTTCCTGCTGCCGCGGCAGATCCGCACCCACGGGCTGCGCAAGGCCGGCGTGACGTTCACGGACCGGGCGGTGCGCGAGGTGATCCGGCACTACACCCGCGAGGCGGGGGTGCGCAACCTGGAGCGCGAGCTGGCGGCGGTGTGCCGCAAGCTGGCGCGGCGGATCGCGGCCAACTACCGCACGGCCGCGCGGGTGACGCCGCGGCGCGTGCGCTCGGCGCTGGGGCCGGCCAAGTTCCTCCCCGAGGACGAGTCCCGCAGGCCGGAGGTGGGGGTGGCCACCGGCCTGGCCGTGACGCCGGTTGGCGGCGAGGTGCTGGACGTGGAGGCGGCCTGGATCGCGGGGGCCGGCAAGGTGCGCCTGACGGGGCAGCTGGGCGACGTGATGAGCGAATCGGCGCGGGCCGCGCTGTCGTACGCGCGGGCGCGCACCGGGACGCTGGGCGTGGACCCGGGGCTGTTCGCGCAGCGCGACCTGCACGTGCACGTGCCGGCCGGCGGGGTGCCGAAGGACGGGCCGTCGGCCGGGATCACGATGGGCGCGGCGATCATTTCGGCCATGACCGGGCGCCGGGTGCGGCGCGAGATTGCGATGACGGGCGAAGTGACCCTGCGCGGGCGGGTGCTGCCCATCGGCGGGCTGAAGGAGAAGGTGCTGGCGGCGCATCGGGCCGGCCTGCACACGGTGATCGCGCCCGAGGAGAACCGACCGGACCTGGACGACATCCCCGCGCGGGTGCGCAGGCAGATGCGCTTCGTGTGGGTGAACGACATGGACACCGTGCTGGCGACCGTATTGATGAGCGAAGCCGCGGCGACGGATCAACTGGGACCGGCCGCCGCGTCCGGATCAGCCTAGGAGGCAGCGATGGCGAGCAAGATCATTGGGATTGACCTGGGGACGACGAACTCCGTCGTCTCGGTGATGGAGGGCGGCGACCCGAACGTGGTCACGAACTCCGAGGGCAGCCGACTGACGCCGTCGGTGGTGGCCTACGGCAAGGGCGGGCAGCGCCTGGTGGGGCAACTGGCCCGGCGGCAGGCGGTGATGAATCCCAAGAATACGATCAACTCGGCCAAGCGGTTCGTCGGTCGCCGGCTCACGGAGGTCGCGGACGAATCGGCGGCGGTGACGTTTGACGTAACCGATGGCCGGGCGGGCGAGGTGCTGATCAAGATTCCGGAGAGCGGCCGCGAGGTGACGCCGGAAGAGATATCCGCGGTCGTGCTGCAGAAGCTGAAGGCCGACGCGGAGAAGTACCTGGGCGAGGACGTGAGCGACGCGGTGATCACGGTGCCGGCCTATTTCAACGACTCGCAACGGCAGTCCACGCGCAACGCCGGGGAGATTGCCGGGTTGAACGTGCGGCGGATCATCAACGAGCCCACGGCGGCGGCGCTGGCCTACGGCCTGGACAAGCGCGGGGCCGAGACGATCCTGGTGTGGGACCTGGGCGGCGGCACGTTCGACGTGACCATCCTGGAGGTGGGCGACGGCGTGTTCGAGGTCAAGGCCACCAACGGGGACACGCACCTGGGCGGCGACGACTACGACCGGCGCGTGGTGGACCACGTGGCGGAGGACTTCCTGCGCAGCGAGGGCATTGACCTGCGCAAGGACCCGCAGGCGCTGCAGCGGCTGATCGAGGCCTCGGAAAAGGCCAAGCAGGAGCTGTCGTCGGTGCCGCAGACCCAGATCAGCCTGCCGTTCATCACGGCGGACCAGACGGGGCCGAAGCACCTGGACGCGGCGCTGACGCGGGCGGAGTTCGAGCGGCTGACGCAGGACCTGACGCAACGCTGCGTGGAGCCCTTCCGGCGGGCGCTGGGCGACGCCGGCATCCGGGCCTCGGAGATCAACGAGGTGGTGCTGGTGGGCGGATCGACGCGCATGCCGGCGGTGCAGACGCTGGTGCGCGAGCTGACCGGCAAGGAGCCCAACCAGGGCGTCAACCCGGACGAGGTGGTGGCCATCGGAGCCGCGATCCAGGGCGGCGTGCTGGCCGGCGAGGTGGAGGACGTGGTGCTGCTGGACGTGACGCCGCTGTCGCTGGGCGTGGAGACGCTGGGCGGCGTGCTGACGGCGCTGATTCCGCGTAACACGACCATCCCCACCAGCAAGTCGGAGATCTTCTCAACGGCGGACGACGGGCAGACGGCGGTGGACATTCACGTGCTGCAGGGTGAGCGGCCGATGGCGCGGGACAACACGACGCTGGGCCGGTTCCGGCTGGAAGGCATCCCGTCGGCGCCGCGCGGCGTGCCGCAGATCGAGGTGACGTTCGACATCGACGCCAACGGGATCGTAAACGTGTCGGCCAAGGACCTGGCGACGGCCAAGGAGCAGCGCATCACGATCACGGCCAGCACGAACCTCTCGGACGAGCAGGTGGAGGCGCTGGTCAACGAGGCCGAGGAGCACGCCGCGGAGGACCGCCGGCAGCTTGAGGAGGCCGAGCTGCGCAACAACGCCGACAGCCTGGCGTACCAGACCGAGCGGCTGATCAGCGAGAACGGCGACAAGATCGAGGCGGCCGACCGGGAGGCGGCCGAGCGGGCGATCGCCGACGTGCGCAAGGCGCTGGAAGGCGAGGACCTGGAGGCGATCCGCAGCGCGACGGCGGTGCTGCAGACGGCGGCCCAGAAGCTGGGCGAGCAGATGTACCAGGCCGCGCCGGGGGCCGACGGCGCCGGTGCGGCGCCGAGTGCGGACGAGGCTCCGGCGGACGAGGAGGTGGTCGACGCCGAGTTTGAAGCCGCGGACGAGAAGTAGGGCCGGATGAACGCCGACCCACAGGACCGCGCGGCCGCAGCCGGCAGCGAGCGCGAAGCGGAGCTGGAGGCCGCGGTGGCGTCGCTGAACGACCAGCTGCTGCGCCTGCGCGCCGAAATGGACAACTTCCGCAAGCGGGTGAACCGCACGACGGACGACCTGATCCAGGAGGCCAAGTCGTCGCTGCTGCGCGACATGCTGAGCGTGGCGGACGACCTGGACCGGACGCTGGCGGCGCTGGACGCGGGCTCGGATCCGCGCAGCGCGCGCGAGGGCGTGCAGCTCACGCGCAACCGGCTGGACTCGCTGCTGGCCACGCGCGGGGTGCGCCCGATCGAGACGGAGGGCGTGTTCGATCCGCGCTGGCACGAGGCGGTGGCCACGCGGCCGGGCGCCGACGTAGCGGCGGGGACGATCACGGCGGAACTGCAGGCGGGGTATCGCTGGGGCGACGACGTGCTGCGCGCGGCGCGGGTGGAAGTGGCCGTGGCGGACGACGGGTTGTAGGGACGGCCGTGGAATACAAGGACTACTACCAGACCCTGGGTGTTCCACGGAATGCGTCGCCGGACGACATCAAGTCGGCCTACCGGCGGCAGGCGCGGCGCTACCACCCGGACGTGAATCCGGACGACCCGGTGGCGGAGGCGCGGTTCAAGGAGATCAACGAAGCGCACGAGGTGTTGAGCGATGCGACGAAGCGGCAGCAGTACGACCGGTTTGGATCGAACTGGCGGCGGACCGGGTCGTTCGACGAGGCGTTTCGGCAGAGCGGCGTGCGGATGGACGGGTTTGGCGATTTCTTTGGCGGCGGGGCGTCGGGATTCAGCGACTTCTTCGAGGCGCTGTTCGGCGGGCGCGCGCGGCCGCAGCGGCCGCAGCAGGCGAACGTGGAAGAGACGTTGCAGGTCAGCCTGCCGGAGGTGCTGAACGGCGGCCGGCGGGCGCTGACGATGCGGGTGCCCTCGCCGGACGGCGGCGTGCGGCAACGGCGGATCGACGTGACGATTCCGCCGGGCGTGCGCGACGGGCAGCGGCTGCGGGTGGCGGGCGAAGGCGCGGTGCGGGCCGACGGGTCGCGGGGCGACCTGTTTCTGCGAATCCAGGTCAGTGACGATGCGGGCTTCGAACGCCAGGGCGACGATCTGACGACGGAGGTTGCGATCGGACTGACGGAGGCTGTGCTGGGCACCCGGGTCGAGCTGCCGACGCCGTCCGGTTCGACGCTGACCGTACGCGTACCGGCGGAGACGCAGCAGGGCGCCCGGCTGCGGCTGCGGGGCCAGGGGCTGCCGCGGGCCGGCGGCAAGGGGCGCGGGGACATGCTGGTACGGATCCTGGTGCGGCTGCCGCGCAACCTGAGCTCGCGGGAACGGGATCTGTTCCGGGAACTGGCGCGGATTCGCGGCGAGGTTCCGACGCCGACGGCGGTGAGCTGACGTGGTGTTCGACAGCGACGGCGAGCGACGCGACGACGACCTGCGCTCGCGCCCCGCGTATTTCATCGGGGTGGTGGCGGAGATCACAGAGATGCATCCGCAGACGCTGCGCCACTACGAGCGCATCGGCCTGGTGACGCCGAGCCGCTCGCCCGGCAACGTGCGCATGTTCTCGCAGGAGGACATCGAGCGGGTGCGCCTGATCCAGCGGTTGACCTCGGAGTTGGGGGTGAACCTGGCGGGAGTCGAGGTGGTGTTGAACATGCGCGACCGGTATCGGCGGCAGGCGGACGAGCACCGGCAGAACCTGCGGGAGATGCGACAGCGCTACGAAGCGGAGATCGAACGCCTGCGCAACGCCCTGCGGCGCGCCACGCGAGATCCGGGCGCGCCGCCGTATCCGAACCGGCGGCGACGGCCATGATGAACTTCGAGAAATTCACCGAGAAGGCGCAGGAGACGATCCAGACGGCGCAGTCGATCATGCTGGAGAGCAACCACAACCAGCTGGACGCGGATCACGTCCTGATGGCGCTGCTGGATCAGAACGACTCGCTGGCGGTGCGCATCCTGCAGCGGCTGCGGGTGTCGCCGGACCTGGCGCGGGGCGAGGCCAAGCGGGCCCTGGGCGCCAAGCCGCGAGTGACGTCGGAGCAGTCGAACGGCCCGATTGCGCAGGGGCAGATGTTCGTGACGCCGCAGACGGTGGCAATTATCCAGGCGGCCGGCGAGGAGGCGGACCGGCTGGACGACGAGTACGTGGGCAACGAGCACCTGCTGCTGGCGCTGACGAAGTCGCAGGACACGCAGGCGGGGCGAATCCTGCGCCGGATCGGGGTGGACGCGGAGAGCGTGTACCGGGCGCTGCGCGAGATTCGCGGCGCGCAGCGCTCGTCCACGCCAAGCGCGGAGAGCCGCTACGAGGTTCTGGAAAAGTACAGCGCGAACCTGACGGACCTGGCCCGCGCGGGCCGGCTGGACCCGGTGATCGGGCGGGCGGCCGAGATCCGGCGGGTGATCCAGGTGCTGGCGCGGCGGACGAAGAACAACCCGGCGTTGATCGGCGAGCCGGGGGTGGGCAAGACGGCCATCGTGGAGGGCCTGGCGCAGCGAATCGCCGGCGGCGACGTGCCGGAATTGCTACGGGGACGCGAGGTGCTTTCGATCGACATGGGGGCGATGCTGGCGGGCGCCAAGTTCCGGGGCGAGTTCGAGGAGCGGCTGAAGGCCGTGATCAACGAGGTTCGAGCGTCGGAGGGACAGATCGTGCTGTTCTTCGACGAGCTGCACCAGGCGGTGGGCGCGGGTGGGGCCGAGGGCGCCATCGACGCCGCCACCATGCTCAAGCCGGCGCTGTCGCGCGGCGAACTGCAGGCGATCGGCGCGACCACGCTGGACGAATACCGGCAGCACGTGGAGAAGGACAAGGCCCTGGCGCGGCGCTTTCAGCCGGTGCACATCGAGGCGCCGAGCATCGAGGACACGGTGCAGGTGCTGGAAGGCGTGCGCGACCGCTACGAGGACCACCACGGCCTGACGATCAGCGACGCGGCGCTGCAGGCGGCCGTGGAACTATCGGAACGCTACCTGACCGAGCGGTTCCTGCCGGACAAGGCGATCGACCTGATCGACGAGGCGGCGGCCAAGGTGCGGGTGGACATCTTTGACGCGCCGACGGAGCTGCGGCAGGCCATGAAGGTGATCGAGAACCTGAAGGCGGACGAGGAGTCGGCCTGGCGGCGGCGCGACTACGAGCGCGCGGCCAACCTGAAGTCCGAAGTGCTGCAGAACGAGGCGCAGCTGGAGTCGGCCCGCAGGAAGTGGCTGGCCGAGCAAGACCTGACCGAGACCGTGGACGCCGACGACGTAGCCGAAGTGGTTTCGAGCATTACCGGGGTGCCGGTGGCGCGGATGTTCGAGGAGGAGGCCGAGCGCCTGCTGGGCATGGAGACGGCGCTACACCGCCGTCTAATCAACCAGGACGAGGCGGTGTCGGCGGTGGCCGACGCGATTCGACGCTCGCGCAGCGGGATTGGCGATCCGTCGCGTCCCATGGGTTCGTTCATCTTCCTGGGACCGACGGGGGTCGGGAAAACGGAACTGGCGCGGGCGCTGGCCGAGTTCATGTTCGACGACGAGGCGGCGCTGCTGCGGGTGGACATGTCCGAGTATGGCGAGCGGCACACGGTGAGCCGCCTGATCGGCGCGCCGCCGGGGTACGTGGGGTACGACGACGCCGCGCAACTGACCGAACGGGTGCGCCGACGTCCGTACCAGGTGGTGCTGTTCGACGAGATCGAAAAGGCGCATCCCGAGGTATTCAACGTGCTGTTGCAGGTGCTGGACGACGGCCGGCTGACCGATGGCCATGGCCGCCAGGTCAACTTTTCCAACACGATCATCATCATGACGTCGAACGTGGGGGCGCAGCAGATCCGGCGTGAAAACCAGCTGGGATTCGGCGTGCCGGCGGGCGACGACGCGGCGTCCGAAGCGCGCGACTACCGCGAAATGCGCGCGCGCCTGATGACCGACCTGCGGCGGCGGTTCCGGCCGGAGTTTCTGAACCGGATCGACGAGATCATCATCTTCCACTCGCTGACGCAGCCGCAGCTGCGCGAGATCGTGGACCTGATGGCCTCGCAGCTGGCGGCGCGGCTGGAAGGCCAGCGGATCGCCGTGGAACTCACCACGGCGGCCAAGGACCTGGTGCTGGCGATGGGCTGGGACCCGAATTACGGGGCGCGTCCGCTGCGGCGGACCATGCAGCGCGAGATCGAGAACGTGATCGCGCGCCTGCTGCTCAAGAACGAGTGCGGCGCCGGCAGCACGGTCCGGGTGGACGCGTCGGACGGTGAGTTCAGGTTCGAAACGGTTGCCAGACCCGAGGCCGAGGCGGTGAATCAGCCAGCGGCGGAGGGCGTGGCCGCCGGGTAGGCCGCCGGGGGCTTGCGCGGCTGTCGGGCCGCGCGCGGGGTCCATCAAGCAGGGCCGTTGCCAACGCCGTGGCGGCCCAGCAGGTCGAGCGGACGTGGGGCTGCCTTGCCAGCGTTCTCGCGGCGGGGCACGATTCGCCGACTCGACGCTTCGAGGGCTTGCGATGGCCTATACGGCGCTGGAACGTCTGAACCGCGATGAAATCGGCGCGCGCGCGCCCAATGCCGTGGCGATCATGCCGACGGCGGCGATCGAGCAGCACGGCCCGCACAACCCGATCGGCCTGGACACGATGTGTTGCATGGCCGTGGCGCGCGGGGCGGCCGAGGCGGCGGGCGAGCTTGACGTGATGGTCAGTCCGCCGCTGCACTTCGGCAGTTCCGACCACCACCGGCCGTTTCCGGGGGTGCTGACGCTGCGGAGCACTACGTTCAGCCTAGTTCTTCTTGAACTGCTGGAGAGCCTGACGCTTTCGGGCTTCCGGCGCATCCTGATCCTGAACGGGCACGGCGGCAACATCCAGCTGATCCAGCAGGCGGCGCGCGACTTCGTGCTGGAGCACCCGGACGTGCGCGTGGCGGCCGGCGCCTATTGGGACATCGCCCGGCGGCGGCTGGAGGCGGTCGAGGCGAGCCGCGAGGTGCACGTACCGGGGCATGGGGGCGATTTCGAGACGTCGTTGATGCTGCACCTGCACCCGGAACTGGTGCTGGACGAGCTGTTGCCGATCGAGCACGCGGACCGGGACGATCCGCGCAGCTCGGGCTGGCCGAAGCTGGGCTCGTCTTCCATGGGGGCGTCCGTCAACGTGGCGGACATCGTGTACATGTCGTTCCCCGGCGCCCGCATCACCGGATTGAGCGACGACGCGCGAGCGGCCACGGCGGAGTTGGGGCGGCAGTACTACGAGATTGCCGTGGAGGAATCGGCCGAGCTGATCCGAACCATTGCGGCGGGGCTCGAGTGATGGCTCGGGCGCATATCCAGCCAACCTGAGCGTCGGGAGTGATGGCGAGGTCCGATCACCGGAACATCATTGGCGTCGGGGGCCTGGTGCGGATGGACGGCGGCATCCTGGTGGTGCGGCTGACGTACAGCGACATCAAGGGCCGGTACATGTTTCCGGGCGGCAAAGTCGATCCGGGCGAGTCGCTGGAAGCGGCGCTGATGCGCGAGGTGGAGGAAGAAGCGGGGGTGACGGCGGAGCCGGAGACGCTCATCGCCGTGCGGCACCGGGTCGACGCGAACGCGCTGAACACCTATGTGATCTTCAGCATGCGGTACGTACGGGGCGAGCCTCGTCCGAACGGGCACGAGACGGACGACGCCGCGGTCGTCAGCGCGGAGCGCCTGCGGACGCAGCCCGAGCGGTTCGCCTCACTGGTGCCGGAGGTGGCGTTGCCCGTCCTGGCGGGCTCGGCGCAGGGGTTGTCCCGCCGGGACTACCTGCCGACGCACGGTCGCTGCGCGCCGGAGACGTTTCAGCTCTACGCGGCGGCCGACGACGACGGCGGCTAGAAGCGATCCGCCGGCCAGTACATGAAGGGCGAATTGGGAAAGAGGCGTCGAAGGTACACGTCCACGTGGGGCGGTATGTCGAGGGCGTCCAAGGCCTGGTAGCCGCCGGGCATGCCGAAGTAGAGGTCAAGGAACTGCCCGCTGGTGAGCTCGACGACCGGCTCATTGCCGACCGGCTCACCGATGACGACGTTGACCATGGGGGTCTCGATCCTCGCGGCTTCGCCATCGACGTTGAGAACGAAGGCGGGGCCCGGTAACGGGGCCATCCGTCGGCGTCGGCGGATGAGCTCGGGAACCACGCTTTCCAGGGCGCCGCGCAGCGAATTCAGCCTGGCCATGCAGTGCCGGCTGGGCTCGAGAGTCGCGCTGGCACGCTTGCGCAGCAGGTCGAACAGCTCGGATGCGGGATGCAACTCGCCCGCCAAACGGGTGACGCCGCGGGCGGCGGCCCGATCCCGCCAGACATTCAGCAGGGGGATCGCGAGGTTCTCGCTCTGAATGCCGCCGTCCAGAATGGTCAACGCATCGTCGGACACCTCGGTGATGGCGTAGGCCACGACGGAGCGAACCTGGACGAGCACGTCGAAGTGGACGTCGGCGCCGCGTGAAAGGCCGGGCAACCAGTCCATGAGGGCCAGCCAATAGGCTTCGCTACGGTGGAGCGGGCCAACGCGGTCCGCGGCGATGTCACTGTAGATCCCCATGACGGCGGGCAGATCGGCGGCCTGGAAGGGCCGAACAACGTAGCCGCCGGCCCACTCGATGTCGCCGTCGGGGAAGCGGGCCTGGAGCCGTGCGGTGGGGACGGGGTGCCAGCCACGGCCGGCGTAGACGGCGGGAGCGCCGGTGGAAAGCAGCGAGAGCGGCTGGCCGTCGGCCTGCATGCGCTCGACAGCGGCGTCCAGCAGCCGACCGGCGTGGCCCTGACCGCGATGCGCGGGATCGACGGCGACGTCGGCTATGCCGCCGAAGCGCACGCGCGCCTCGCCATAGCGCATGGCGCGGTCGGCAATCCAGAGATGCCCGACGATTGCCCCGGAATCAACGGCCACCAGACTCTGGGCTACGTCCCAGGCAGGGTCGGCGCTCTGGTGCCGTTCGAAGTAGTGGCGGGGCGTGTCGTGGAAGGCCCGGGCGGTAACGTCCAGGGCTTCGTCGCGTCGATCCGGGGTCAGGGGGCAGACCATAGGGTTCATAGGCAAGGGTTGGAGCGTTGCGGGCACGTAAAAGCGGCCCGACGCGCTGGCGTCCGGGCCGGTAGGAAATATAGCAGAGCCCGGCCGTGATCCGCGGCTAGACTCAGGCGGCTGACCGAGCAGAGAAGCTCGAGCGTTCAGCATGGATCGAGGTGAAGGCGGCCGTGCGGGCCACGGCAGGCACCGGAGGCCAGCGTGGAACGCGTGATCCGTCGCCCGCGTCTGCGCGACCTGCTGACGCTGCGCGCTCTGCTGTTTGCGCTGCTGGGGGTGCTGGCGCTGTCGGTGGCTGCCCTACTGCTGGCGCTGATTACGACCGAACCGGCACGCACGCCGCCGCCGCAGCGCGAGGCCCGCCCAGCGGCCCCCGCGGGCACGGATCAAGCGAGTCTCCTAAGCGAAGACGCGGTGCCGGACGCTCCGGCGCGAGATCGCTCACCGCTGGTGCGATTGCCGCCGCGGCCGGCGCCGGCACGGCTGCAGACATTGGACGCGCTTCCGATCAACATGATCAACGATCCGAACCTGCGTTCGTTCCTGCGTGAGGCGGATCGAGTGATCGCCGCTCTTGATCCGGCCACGGGCTACCTGGGGATGCTGGCGACCCAGGCGCTGCGCGACGAGACGTCGAGGTTGCGGGTGGTGGTAGAGAGCGGAGGATCGGCCGCCGCGCTTGCCGAAGTCCGTCCGGTGCGCTCGACGTCGGAGCTGCCGGCCGACGCCCAGACGCTGGCGCTGCTCTTGCGGTCGATCCTGATGACGGGCTCTGGCAGCCAGCTAGGTCTGCTGAACAGCCTGGCGGGGCAGCCGGCGATCACGGAGCGCATCCAGCAGGCCCGGGAGGCGCGCGCGCTGGGCCGCTTTATCGAGGTGAACGACGCGCTGGAGTTTGGCGCCGACCTGCGCGACCACATCGTGGTGTCGACAGCAATCGATCGTCCCTAGCCGGCGGCCGGCTCGACGTCGGGTAGCTGCCAGGCCTCAATCGCCCGTTGGGCGTTAGCGGTCAGCAGAAGGTTGGCGGCCGGCGCCGCGGCGGCGGCGCGAATCTCGGACGACGTGACGAGTTGCCCGAGTTGCGTGCCGTCGGCGCGAAAGACGGCCAGCGCGCGCTCCGACGTCTGGGCAATGACGTAGGCGTCGGTGACGAGCAATCGCTCCACCGCCAGCCCGGGCACCTGCCATAACTCGGTCCCAGTCACACTGAACGCCGCCAGGCCGTTCGGCCCGGCCAACACGATGGTGTCGGCGGCCGGCAGGCGGGCCGCGGCCGACGAGGGATAGCCGATCTGCCACACGAGATCGCCGCGGGCGCTGTCGAAGATCTGCGAACTGCGGTCGGTGACGGCCACGGTGTGCTCACCAGTCTGGGTAAACAAGACCTTGTGCACTTCGCCGTCGACGCCGAAGCGCTGACCCAGGTTTCCGGCGGGTGTGATCAGCACGATGTGGTTTTCCCCCCGGTTGTTGGAGGAGGCGACGGCCACGGTTCCGGTGTCCGGGTTGAGGGCGACGTCGGCGGCGCTGATGTAGGCCCGGGTGGGTCCCCAGAGCTGACCGGAGTGCCCAAAGGCGAAGACGTGCCCCACGTCGCTGGCATTGGTGGAGCGCACCACGAGCCAGTCGCCGCCGGGCGCGAATACCACGTCCTCAAGCAACTGGTTGTCGGGGCGGGCGGGCGAGCGCCAGATCGACCGGCCTTCGGCATCGAGCAGCAGGAGATCGAACCCATGGGCGGCCATGAGTTGGCCGTTGCCGGACACGGCCGCGCGGGACAGCGGGATCTTGAGATTGCGCGTCCAGCGCGAGTCGCCGTCGGGGCCAAATGCCGCGACGGCGCCGTTGCGCGCGATGGCGAGCACGAGCTCGGCCTGGTCGGAGGCCGCGAGGGCCGTGATGTCGAAGTCGGTACGAGCCAGCCAGGCGCGCTCGGTCCAGCGGCCGGCGGACGGGGCCCGCACGTCAGTGAGTTTGAAGGCCAGATCGACGACGTCTTCAATTCGGGTCGCGAGGCCGTCGAGCTGCCATTCGCGGGCCGCGGCGTCGGCTTCGTCCGGGCTGGGATAGCGACCCGCTTCGACCCACCGCCGGAAGACGCGAGACATGCGGAGCGTGGGAAGACGCTGGCCGATTCGGGCCCGCGCCGCGCTCTCGTCGTCGAAGGGCCCAACCAGCACGGCCAGCATGGGAACCCGAACGACATCGAACTGGAACTCGCCCAGCTCGGCGATGGTCGCCAGCAGCCAGTCTTTGGCGCGGCCCGGCCCGACGGCCTCGGCGAAGGCGCCGACGGCGGATCGCGCGCGCTTTTGCAGGGTGATGACGTGCACGAGGCGCTCGGGTTCCTCGAGTTCCTCGTACGCGCGCAGCGTGGGGATGATCTCGACCAGGGCGTCGACGGCCGTGGTGAGATGCCGGTGCGCCGGGACGGCCGTCGCGGGCGGGTTGAGCGGGACGAGAGCCTGGCCCAGGGCGCCAATGGCTTCGAATCGAGCCTGGGCGGCAGCCGCGAACTGCTCGGGAGTCTGGGACCCGGCGGCCAGTTCGCGGATGTTGAGTTCCAGCGTGCGCACGACGTCGAGCGAGTCAGTGGCGACGGTGAGCGCGGGCTCCCAATACGGCCGGGCGCCCAAGCTGACCGCCGGGGGCGCGGGTTCGCCGCAGGCCGCGGCGAACGCGGCGAGCGCGGCGGCCGCGGATGCGGCCAGGAAGCCTCGCCGCGAGGCGTCGCGCCGCTGCGGTGGGCGCACGCGGATGTCAGGCCGGGACGTGGGCGGTGACCGCGCCCCGGAGCGACCACGGCGTGGCGGCCGTGATGCGGACCAGCCGCGTTGCGCCGGGCGCCAGCCGGGGATGATCCGGGGTAAAGACCAGCTTGTTGGTCCGGGTGCGGCCGCGCCAGCGCGGTTCGTCGCGGTCGCCCTTGCCGGGGGTGAGTTGCTCGAACAAGACCCGGGGGAGGCGACCGAGGTAGGCGCGGTTGATGTCTTCGGCGATGACCGTCTGCTCACGCTCGATACGGTGCAGGCGGCGCAGCTTCTCGGCGTGCGGGACGTCGTCGGGCCACTCGGCGGCCACGGTGCCGCGCCGGGGCGAGAAGGCGGCGACGTGGACCTGGTCGAAGCGCAGGTCGCGCACGAGTTGCAGCGAGTTGAGGAAGTGATTCTCCTGCTCGCCGCAGAAGCCGACGATGATGTCGGTGGTGAGCGCCACGCCGGGCACGGTGGCGCGCAGCATGGCGATGGTGTCGCGATAGAAGCCGGCGCCGTAACCGCGGGCCATGCGCTTGAGGACCCAGTCGTCGCCGGATTGCATGGGCAGGTTGATCTCCTCGCAGACGCCGGGGATGTCGCGCATGGCTTCGGCCAGCGCTTGGGTCATGAAGCGTGGGTGGGCGGTGGTGAAGCGAATACGCTCGATGCCCTCCACGGCGTCGACCGCTTCGAGGACGTCCGGCAGGCTGGTGCCGTCCAGGTCGAGACCGTAGGCGTTGACGATCTGGCCGAGCAGGATGATCTCGCGCGCGCCCTCGTCGCGGAAGCGGCGGACCTCGTCGAGGATCTCAGCGAGGGGTCGGCTGCGCTGGGCGCCGCGCCGAAACGGCACGATGCAGTAGGTGCAGCGCTTATCGCAGCCGTAGATGACATTGACGAAGCGGGAGACGGCTCCGGCGCCGGGCGCGGGCTGGGCTTCGACGTCCTCGTAGGCGGGCGCGTCGGCAGGGGCGGCGCGGGCCAGCCGGGCGAGCAGCGGCTCGGCGTTGAGGGTGTCGAACAGCACGTCCACGGGAGCCAGGTGGGGCGCCAGCTCGTCTTCGCCGGCGTGCACCGTACAGCCGGTGAGGCCGACGACGAGATGGGGCTTGTGCTTCTTGAGCCCTTTGAGCATGCCCAACATGCCCCAGACCTTGCGGTCGGCGTTGTCCCGTACGGCACAGCCATTGACCACGACCGCGGTGGCGTCGGCGAGGGTGTCGGCGCAGCCATGTCCGGCCCGCTGGAGTTCGCGCTGAATGCGCTCGCCGTCGGCACGGTTCATCTGGCAGCCGATGGTCCAGATGAAGACACGGTGAGCGGGAAGCAGGGTCGGCGGCATCGAGACGACGAGACCTTGTGTGGCGGCCGAGGGCCGAAATACCCCGCTGGTATGATAGCCCTCCGGGGTACGCGCACCGGATTCGCAGCCTGGACGGTGATTTTCTGCGCTCCCGATTAAGATTGCTTGGCCGCCCCGCCGTGATTGCGTTTCTGGTGTTGGCGGCCGTGCTGACGGCCCTGGTCTTCATGGTGTCGCTCGGCAGGGCGTTGGGCGTGGCGCAATACGCGGGCTTGGTGGTCGTGGCGGTAGTGACGGCGGCATTCGCGGTTGCGCTGATGTACGCCGATTCCGGGTCCGCCGATTCGGAGTCGTAGGGTGGCCGAGGCGACGGTGGTGACAGGCGCCGGCGGTCAACTGGGCATCGAATTGGCGCGGCGGCTGGACGGGCGGACGGTCGTCGCGCTGAACCGGTCGCAACTTGACATAACGAACGCTTCGTTGGTGGAGCGAATGCTGGAGGAGATCTCGCCCCGCCTGGTCATTCATGCGGCGGCGGCGACTAACGTGGACGGCTGCGAGCGCGACCGCGCGGAGGCCTACCGGATCAACGCCGTGGGCACGTGGCACATGGCGCGCGCGGCCGCGCGCGCCGGCGCGCAGATGGTGTATGTGAGCACGAACTACGTCTTTGACGGCCGCAAGCTCGGTCCGTACCTGGAGTACGACGACCCGGCGCCGCTGAGCGCTTATGGCTGGACGAAGCTGCACGGCGAACGGGCGGCCCGCCAGGTTCTCGAGCGCCTGTACGTGGTGCGAACGAGCTGGCTGTACAGCCGGTGGGGACGGAATTTCCTGAGCCGATTGACGAACGTGGACGCGTTGGACGGTCCGCAGCGGTACGTGGGCGACCAGGTGGCCAATCCGACGAGTGCCGGCGACCTGGCGGCCGCGATCCTGGACCTGGTGGAGACCGAGGCGTTTGGCGTGCATCACCTGGTGAATGAAGGCGCGACCAGCTGGTATGGCTGGGCAGCAGCATTCCTGGCCGGGCTGGGCCGCCAGGACGTGCGCCTGGAAGAGATTAGCGCCAGCGAGTTTCCGCGCGCGGCCGCGGTGCCCGCCAATGCCGAACTCGCCAACGAGACGGCGCGCGCCGTGGGCGTGACGCTGCGTCCCTGGGGCGAGGCCCTGACGGCGCACATCCGCGAAATGGCCGTCTAGGTGCCGGCCAGCGATTACGCGCGCGCACCGCGCTGGTCGGTGCTGGTGCCGACCTGGAACGGGCGGCACCTGCTGGCCGAGGCGCTGGACGGCCTGGACGGGCAGCTGCTGCGGAACTTTGAAGTGGTGGTGGTGGACGACGGTTCGGACGACGATACGGTCGCGTGGATGCGAGCGCAGCGGCCTGACGACCGGGTGGTGGAACTCCCGAGTCAGCGGGGCCTCGCAGCCGCGCTCAATCGAGGCATCGAGGTCGCACGCGGGAATTTCATCGCGCTGCTGAATAATGACGCGGTGCCGGAGCCTGGATGGCTGGCGGCGCTGGACCGGGCGTTCGCGAGCGCGCCGGACGCCAGCTTCCTGGCTTCGCGGATCCTGCTGTACGACGATCCCTCGCGTCTGCACGCGGCCGGCGACACGTTCGGGCGCAACGGGCTGCCGGCCAATCGAGGGGTCTGGCAGCCGGACGGTCCGAACTACCGGGAGCCCTGCGAGGTGTTTGGCGCCTGCGCGGCGGCGTCGGCCTATCGGCGCGAGCTGTTCGACGATGTCGGCGTGTTCGATGAAGACCTGGTGATGTATTGCGAGGACGTGGATCTTGACTGGCGAGCGCAAATGGCCGGACATCGATGCCGCTATGTGCCGGACGCGGTGGTGCGTCACCGATTGAGCGCCACGGCCGGCGGACCGATCGCCAGCTACCTGGTGGCGCGCAATCGACCGCTGGTGGCGGTGATGAATATGCCCGGATTCCTGTGGCGGCGCGGCTGGTGGCGGATCGCCTGGGCGCAGCTTAGACTGATGGTTGCGGCGCTGCGCGCAATTCAGGGACGAGCGGCGCGCGCCACGCTGGCGGGCCAGTTGGCGTCCGTTGCGCATCTGCCCCGGGCCTGGAGCAAGCGGTCGCACCGCCAGCGCTCACGCCGCGTGGCAGACGCCTACATAGACGCCCTTCTTGAGCATTGACGCAGGTGGAGGACGACGATGGGGTTTTTTCGGCGACTCTTCGGTGGCGGTGACGGCGGATCGAAGGAACCCGTCGACACCGCCTGGCATTTCTACGTCAAGAGCAAGTACGCGGACGAGATCATCGACGTTCGCGTGGACCCGAACGCCGACCTCTCGCCGGAGTTCGAGGGTCCGGGCGACGGGGCGTCGCACTACACGACGAATAAGGACATCATCGGGGCCAAGAGCTTCCGAACGATCAACCTGTACCTGGTCTTCGATTCGGGTCGTGCCTATACCGGCGACTACACCCTCGAGGGCGGCGAGTTGGTTGATCAGGCCACCTACGAGGCGTGGAAGGCACGTGAAGCGGGCGCCAAGGCCGGAGACGCCGACACGGACGCCGGGTAGCGGCCGGCCGGGTCCGTACGCGCACATGCGGTGACCGCCGCCAGGCTGTCCGGCGCAGCCACCCCGCTGACCATGCTCGCGGCGCTGGCCGCGACCGCGGCCCTGGCCGGCGTGCTGGCGGGCGCTCGGACGCCGCCGGCAGCGATGGCTGGGGCGCTGGCCGCCTTGGGTGTGGCCCTGGGTCTGGCGAGACCGGTGTGGGGCCTCGCGGCGGCCCTGCTGGTTTCCATGCTTGCTCCGTTCCTGGTGGTGCCGCAGCGGCTGGGCGTGCAGCCGCCGGTCTTGGACCTAATCGTGGCGGCGACGCTGGCGGGCGCCGCGATCCGAGCGATTCGGGACCGGCGGGAGAAGAGGCGCGGACGGGATCTGATCCCTGGATGGCTTCTGGTCGTTGTGGCCCTGGGGGCGACCTTGCCCCTGGCGGCCGGCGCGGCAGCCTTCGGCGCATCAAGCGACGGCGAGGCGGCGCAGCTGGCGATGAAGATGTCGCTCTATGCTCTGGTTCCAGCAATGGTTGCGGTGTCGTGGCACCGCTCGCGCTCACTGGGGACCCTTGGCGCTCTCGTCACGGTGGCGGCTGCGGTGCAGGCCGGCGCCGCCTTCGTCCTGCACCTGGCGGGGGCAGCGGGGATCCAGTTTCTGGAGTCGCTCGGAACGGCCGGGTACCCGACCACGGGCGTGGCGCGCTTTTTGCCGGACCAGGTGTCGCCGCGGGCGACGGGTCTGCTGGTCGATCCGAACGTATTGGGCGTCACCCTGGCGGCGGCGCTGCCGTTTGGGTTGACGTGGATTGGCGGCGGCCGGCGCCGCAGCGCGCTGGGCCTGGCCGCCGTAGCGCTGATCGGTGTGGGCCTGGCCTTGACCATTTCCCGAGCAAGCTGGATTGCCTCGGCCGCGGGCCTGCTGGTGTGGCTGGCGCTGGTGCGACCGCGCCTGGCGGCGGCGGCGGCGGCGGTGCTGGGCGCAGCGGTGGTGGCCGCGCCGCTGGAACCCTTCGAGCGGATTCGCCAGGGCCTGCTGGGTGGCGACCGGTCCGCGGCGCTGCGACTTGATGAGATTCGGGAGGCGTTTCGCGTCATCAGCAGGTTTCCGCTGCTGGGCGTGGGGTACGGCGACGCGCCGCATCCGGACATTTTCGCCGGCGTGTCGAATGCGTGGCTGTGGCTGGCGGAGCGCGCGGGCGTCGCCGCGGCGCTGGCCCACCTGGCCCTGGTTGGCGGTGCGGCGCAGGCAGCGGTCAGGACTGGCGCTGCCGACCCTGCGCTGCGGCCGCTGCTGGCCTCGCTGGCCGCGTTTGCGGTGGCCGGTGTATTCGATCACCACATCGTCAGCTTTCCGCACCTGGTGTTTCTGGTTGGAGGACTTGCCGGGGTGGTCGTGATCCAGGCGGGCAAGGGCGCGTCGAGTCCGGTATGACGAGGGTCGCGCTGGACGGGCGGATGCTGCGGCATGACCGGGCGGGCATCGGTCGCTACATCTGGCGGTTGCAGGAGGCGTTGGCGACTCTGCCGCAGGATGGCATCGAGATCGAACTGCTGGCGGACCGGCGCGGAGGACTGCCGAGCAGGCCCTCGCTTCCCATGCGTCCGGCGTTCGCTCCGGTTCGCGGGCGGCTTGAGCGGTTCCTGCTGCCGCGCGCGTTGCGCGGGATTGACCTGGTGCACTATCCGGACCATGGCGTTCCGAACGGCGTCCGGACTCCCGCGGTGGTATCCGTGCACGACATTTCGTTTCTCACGCATCCCGCAACGCACGACGCGGCAAGCCGGCGGCACTATGCGAGGGCCACTCGGAGTTGGCGGCGGGCGCGGGCTGTCGTCGTCCCGTCCGAGCATGTGCGCGCAACGATTGTGGGGCGCGATCTCGTGGATGAAGCTCGCCTCACCGTTATTCCGTACGCGCCAGGGCTGGTGGCGACGAACGACGCGCGCAGGGAGCGGGTCTGGCCGGGACCGTTTGCGCTGATGGTTGGCACGATTCAGCCGCGTAAGAACGTGGAGCTGACGGCACAAGCCTTTGGCGCCTCGGCGTTTGCCCGGCAGGGCACGCTCCTGGTTGCGGGGGCGCTTGGCTACCGGGGGGCGGAGATCGTGCGCGGCGTGCGGACCAAACGGCGAAGCGACGCCGTGCGGTTCCTGGGGCGGGTGAGCGATGAAATGCTCGTTCGTCTCCTGAGCCAGGCGGAGTTTGTGCTGATGCCGTCGCTCGACGAGGGTTTTGGCTTGCCGGCGCTGGAGGCCATGGCCTGCGGGACGCCGGTGATCGCGACCCGGGTGGGTACGGTGCCTGAGGTGGTTGGCGAGGAGGCGCTGCTCATCGAGCCGGACGACGCCGAGGGATTGACCGAAGCTATCGACCGCTTGGCCGACGACGCGGACTTGCGCGCCGCGCTGGGGGCGCGCGGGCGGGCTCGGGCCAAGGGGTTCCGCTGGGAGCGAACGGCCCGCGAAACGCTGGCGGTGTACGAGGCTAACGCGTGAACATCCTGGCGATCACAGCGGCGGCGCCGTGGCCGGCAACGCACGGGGCGGCGGTACGAAATAGCCTGCTGCTGGAAGCCCTGGCAAGCGAGCACCACGTGGACCTGGTCACGCTTGACCGACCCGGGGCGCCAGCCGTCGCCGCACCGTCGTCCATTCGCCGCGTAATCCAGGTTCGCGCGTCGCCGCCCACCGTCTGGCGGCGTTTGCGGGGCGGGTGGCGCGGTGGCGTGCCGGATCTGCTGATTCGTCACGCATCGCGCATCCTGCGCGGCCGGGTCCAGTTGCTCCTGGGCAGCGGCCGGTACCAGGCCGTCCACGTGGCGCAGGCGCAGCTCGCGCCGCTGATCCGCGATGTCTGGACCGCAACGCCGCGGACGCGCCGGCGACCGCGCGTGGCGTACGACGCGCACAATATCGAGTGGATGCTGCAAGCCGCGATGGCGGGCGCCAGTACGGGCCCACGGGCGCTCTGGGCTCGCCGACAGGCCAGGCTGTTGCGGCGGGTTGAAGCGTGGATCGCGGAAACGGCCGATCTGGTTGTCGCGTCGTCGCCCGACGACCGGGCTGGTCTGGCCGCTCTGGGCGCCAACGCGCCCGTGTACATTCCTCATCCAGTGCGCCTGGCTCGGGCGAATCCGGGTACCGACGGTCGGACAGCGCAGCCGCGCGTTCTCTTCGCCGCGAACTTTGCCTATCGACCCAACCTGATGGCGGCGGAGTGGCTGTTCGGCCGGGTGTGGCCGACCGTGGCGCGCCGGGTACCGGGCGCCGAGCTGCGAATCGTTGGCCCGCAGTCTGAGGGCCTGCATCGCATAGCTCCGGTGCAGACCAGCCTGGGCGGAACCGTGGAGGATATCGATCGCGAGTACCAGCGCACCTGGCTTGGCGTCTCGCCAACCTCGGTGGCAGCAGGCGCGCCGTACAAGGTTCTCTCGGCTCTTGCGGCGGGCCGGCCGGTAGTCGCCCGGGCGCAGGGATTCGTTGGTCTGCCGGACTCCGCCGACGCTGGAGTCAAGCTCTGCGCCGATGGCGGCGAATTCGTGAGCGCCGTGACGACGCTGCTAACGCATCCGGCGGACTATGCGCAGTCCGCGGCCGCGGGGTTCGGGTACGTCAAGGCCCGGCACGAGGCGACGGCCGTTGGTCGGCACCTGCTGGGCGTCTACGAGCGTCTTGCGGCGACGGCCGCCGTGGAGGCGATGCCGTGACCGTGGCCGTCTGCGCCACCGTGAAGAATGAAGCCGCCGATGCGGCGGCGCTGGTGGCTAGCCTCCGAGAACAGGACTTGGAGGCTGGCGAGATCGTGATTGTGGACGGCGGCTCCACGGATGGAACGTTCGACGCGTTACGGGCGGCGGCGGCAGGCGATTCGAGGTTCGACATCCGGTGCGCGCCGGGGACGAACATCGCGGCCGGACGCAACAACGCGATCAGTGCGACCCGAGCGCCGCTCGTTGCGGTAACGGATGCCGGGCTGCGGCGCTCGCGGCACTGGCTGCGGTCACTTGTCACGGCTGTGCAGACCGAACCGCGGGCCGCCGGGTCCTACGGCTACATCCTGGCGGCGCCGGAGACGACGTTTGAGGCGGCCCTGGGTGCGGTGGCTCTCCCGCTGGCGCACCAGATCGATCCGGCTCGCTACCCGCCCAGCAGCGGGTCGGCGCTGTTTCGACGCGAATGGCTGCAACGTGCCGGGGGCTATCCCGAGTGGCTTGCGCACGGTGAGGACCTGTGGCTGGATCGAGCGATCTGGCGGGCCGGTGGGTGGTTCCGCCATGCTCCAGGCGCCGACGTTGGCCTTCGCCCGCGCTCCACGGTTGCGGCCTTCTGCCGGCAGTACTTTCTGTATGCCGCCGGCGATGGCCAGGCCGGCATGCTGGTGCCCCGCCATGTCCTGCGCTACGGGGCGTACGCGCTGGGACTGGCGCTGCTTCTGCACCCGTCGCCGGCCGCTCGAGCATTACTGGCGCTGCTGGCTGCGGCGTACCTGGGCCGCTCGCTGCGTCGCGTTCCAGCCACGGTGCGGCAGACCCCGGGCGTCAATCCGCTCGTGGCCGGCGCCTTGACGCCGCTGCTGCGGATCGTTGGCGACCTTGCCAAGATGAGCGGCTTCGTCGCCGGGCGAGCCAGGCGGCTGCGGGAATGACCAGCGCCCCGCCGGACGTCGCGGTCGTCATTACCACGTTCAACGTGCGTGAGCTGTTGGAGCGATGTCTCAACAGCCTGGTGGATGCCTGCGCCTCGCGGACCCTGGAGGCGGTGGTGGTTGACAACGGCGTTGGCGACGACACCTGGCCGATGCTGCTGGCCCGCGCCGACGTGCGGGCGATTCGCGGATCGCCTGAGCTGGGGTTTGGCGGCGCGAACAACATCGGGGCCGCCGCCACGAGCGCGCCGCTGATCCTGTTCCTTAATCCCGATACTGAGCCGGAACCGAGATCGATCGAGATGCTGGCCGGCGAGCTGACTCGCCGCCCGGACGCCGCCGCGGCCGGGCCGCGACTGACCCTGTCGGACGGAAGCCTGGATCCTGCCGGCCGGCGGCACTTCCCGCGGCCGGCCAATGCCGTGTATCGGTTCCTCGGGTCGCCGCGCGTCTTCCGGCGAAGCCTTGCGCGGCCCTACAACGCCGCTGAGCCGGCGGGCGCGGCCGTGAGTGAGATCGAGGCCGTATCGGGCGCCTGCCTGATGGTTCGCCGCGAGGCATTTGCAACGGTGGGCGGGTTCGACCCCCGGTTCTTTATGTACGGCGACGACCTGGACCTGCAGCGGCGGCTCGCGGATGCCGGCTGGCGCACCTTGTATGTGCCGGCGTCGCGCGTCTGGCACCGCAAGCGCCAATCGTCGCGCCAGCGGCCAATCCGAACGCGGTTCGAGTTCTATCGCTCGATGTGGCGCTACTACGCGAAGCATCACGGCCACGACCCGTGGCCGCTCCGCGCCGTGGTCGTGGGCGGAATCCTTATCCTCGGCTGTGGCGGCGTGCTGCGGGCGCTCGCCGCCTGGCGACCAGGGGAAAGGGACAGCGCGGAATGATCACCTGGGCACGGCGCAACTGGGGCGGTCTCGTCTCCACGTTTTCGCTCCTGGCCGACGTGGTCGCCGTGGGGCTGGCGCTCATCGCGGCCTACTATCTGCGCTATCGCTTTGGCTGGTTTGAGGGAGCGCCGCCGAACCGCTTTCTGTTCCTGGCGCCGGTTACGGTCGTTTTCGCGATCGCCACCGTGATGGGCGGTCTGTCGCTGGGGATGTACTCGCGTTTTCGAACCGCCGGGCCGGTGGACCGGGTGGCGCGCAGCGCCGGCATGGTCACGCTTGGGTCGCTACTCGCCGTGGCGGTCACCTTCTTCATTTTCACCGACCGTTTGGAGCCGGTGCGCAACGTTATGCCGATTGCGTGGCTGCTTGGGATCGTCTTCGTTGCCATGGGGCGCTCAGTGCTGGCCATGTGCCTGCGCCTGCTGGCGCAGCGCGGCATTGGCGTGCAGCGCGTGCTGGTTATCGGGGCCGGGGCTGAAGGCCGCGAGGTCGGCGGACGCCTGCTGCGGGATCCGAGCCGCCGCTATGAGCTGGTTGGATTCCTGGATGACTTCGAGTCCCAGGTGTCGATCGGCGACCTCGAATTACCGGTGCTGGGCACCTCGGCCGCGTTGTCGGATCTGATCGCCGAGCACGAGATCGACAAGGTCGTGGTCGCCATCCCATCGCTGTCGCACGACGACTTGCTGGGGATTCTGGCCAAAGTCGAGGCGTCCTATGCCGACGTCTGGCTGTTGCCCGATCTCTTTCAGTTGATGGTGTCGCCGGTGGTTGAGGGCGGCGTTGGCGGACTGCCCCTGATTGCCGTCAACGAGGTGCGTCTGCGGGGCCTCAGCCGCTTCGCCAAGCGCAGCCTCGATTTGGTGGTGGCCGCGATCGTGCTGGTGTTGACATCGGCGCCCCTGCTGCTCATCGCCCTCATCATCAAGCTAGACTCCAAGGGACCCGCGTTCTACGTGCAGACGCGCGTCGGACGGGACGGGCGGCCGTTTCCAATCGTTAAGTTCCGCACCATGATTAGCGGCGCCGACGAGTACGGGCAGACCTGGACCGTGGCCAACGACCCCCGGCGGACGCGTGTCGGGCGGTTGCTCCGGCGTTATTGGATAGACGAATTGCCCCAGCTTCTCAACGTGATCCGCGGCGACATGAGCCTGGTTGGGCCGCGCCCCGAGCAGCCCGACTACGTGACCAGGTTCCGCGGCGAATTCTCGCGCTACATGGTCCGGCACCGCGAGCGCGCGGGGGTAACGGGCTGGGCGCAGGTGAACGGCATGCGCGGCGACTCGTCGATTGCCGAGCGCACGCGCTATGACCTTTACTACGTGGAAAACTGGTCCCTGCTCTTCGATTTGCGCATTCTCTTGCGAACACTGCTGATCGTGATGCGAGGCGATGCGAGCTAACGAGGGCGCCGGTGCGTTTTCGCGGCGGCGTGCGCTGAGCGTCCTGGCCGCGGCCACCGCGAGCACCGCCTGCGAGATTGCCGGCTTCGGCGCCGAGTCGTCGCCAACCGCCGACCCCAGCGCCGCGCGCATCCCGCCTCCCTACCTGGCGCCGACGCCGCAGCCGCTGCCGCCGCCGATTCGGCTTCCGGCGCTCATTGCGAACTTCGCGGGCACCGGCGACATTGGCTACGGGGGGGATGGCGGTCCGGCGTTGGCGGCGCAGTTCCGCAGTGTGGGCGGCGTCGCGGTTGGCTCCGACGGCGTGGTCTATATCTCCGATCCCAGCGCCAGTCGCCTTCGGCGCATCCGCGCCGACGGCGTGATCGAAGCGCTGGCCGGAACCGGCGTGCGCGGCTACGGAGGGGACGGCGGACCCGCGCTGGCCGCGGACTTCACCGACCCGAGCCGGCTGCTGGTCGACCAGGTCGGCGCGATCTTCGTGGCCGAACTCGATCGCGTGCGTCGCATCGATGCGTCAGGGCTGGTGTCGACGATCCTGGGCGATGGCCACGCGGGTCTGGAAGGCGATGGAGGGCCGGCCGCGTTTGCCAGAACCGCGGGCAACGAAGGCATGGCGATCGATGGCGACGGCAACCTGTTTATCGCCGAGCGGGCCGCCCACCGTATCCGCCGAATCGACACCCGCGGCAATCTCACCACCGTGGCCGGCACGGGCGTCCCGGGCAGCGACGGCGACGGAGGTCCCGCGCTGGCCGCCACCCTGAACCAGCCCGTGGATGTGGATGTGGACGGCCAGGGCAATCTGCTGATTGCCGAACTCATCGGCAACCGGATTCGCCGGATCTCCACCAATGGCGTGATCGATACCTTTGCCGGAACCGGGCAGCCCGGTGGAGCGGGTGACGGCGGCCCGGCCAGGACGGCGGAACTCCACGGGCCGCAGAGCGTGGTGGTGGACGGCAGCGGCGCGGTATTCATCGCTGACTGGAACAACCGCCGCATCCGCCGCATTCACCCGGACGGCACTATTCAGACGGTCGCCGGGCTGGTCGGGGGCCGCATTGAGTCCGGCGGACCGGCCCTGGAGTCGCGCCTGACGCTGCCGCTTGCCATTACGCCGACGCTGGACGGCCGACTGCTCGTTGTGGAGCAGAGCGCGCGGCGGATTCGGGCGCTCGTGCCGGATTCGCAGCCCGGAACCGACACGCCGCCGCCGGGACCCGCGGATCCCCGTCCGGCCGACACGCAGCCCGCGCCGGCCGCCTACGTCCCGCCCGCACCAGCCATCGCCGGCGGTGTGCCGCTTGCCGGCGACCTGGTGGCCGAGGTCTTTGTCGGCACAGGTGAGTCCGGCAACGCCGCCGATGGCGAGTTTCGCCTGAGCGCCGCCCTGGCCTCGCCGCGAGGCATCGCCATCGACGGCATTGGTCGCCTGCTGATTGCCGACACGGGCAACCATCGGATCCGACGTCTCGAGCCTGATGGCGCCTTGCGCGTCATTGCCGGTACCGGCGCTCCCGGCAACGCCGGCGACGGCCTGGCCGCCGTGGCGGCGCAACTGAACCGCCCATCGGCCCTCGTCGTCGATGCGAACGGATCGATCTACGTGGCCGACTCGGGCAACTTCCGCATTCGCAAAATCGATCCGGACGGCGTCATCACCACGTTTGCCGGTGGTTCACAGCCCGGCGTCGGCGGCGATGGCGGTCCGGCCCGCGATGCCCAGTTCACCGAGCCAGTTGGCCTGGCGTTGGGATCCGATGGCTCGCTGTTTGTGGTGGATGGGCCGGTTCACCGCGTGCGCGTCATCCGTCCGGACGGCCGCATCCAAGCGTTCGCGGGAAGCGGCGTCGACGGCAGCGGCGGCGACGGTGGTCTGGCCACGGAAGCCGCCGTCGGGTTCCCGCAGCGGGTGGCGCTCAACGCCGATGGATCGGCGCTCATCACCCAACTCCAGGCCGGCACAGTTCGACGCGTTGCTGCGAATGGTGTGATCGATACCTTGGCCGGGTCCGGCCGGTCGGAGGCGCCGGCGGAAGGTCCGGCCCGCGAGATTGGGTTGGATGCGCCGATCGGGGTCGCCACGGACGCGGTCGGCGCCGTCTATGTCGTGGCAAGCGGCAGCGGCCAGATTGTCCGAATCGATCCAGGCGGATACGCCCAGATCATCGCCGGGAGTCCCCTGGGCCAGGGGCAGTCCGGCGACCTGGCTCGCGACATTCCGCTGTTCACGTCGGTGGACATGGCGTTGGGACCGGACGGGACCGGATACCTGCTGGAGGCACGCGGGCTGGTATGGCGAATCACCGCGCCAGGTGCCGGCGCCGAGCCGGTGTCGACCGATCAGCAGGCCACGCCGACGCCGACCGAAACCTCCACCCCGGGTCTGGAAGTCGGAGCGAACGAATCGGCCGAGGCCAACAGCGTCGTGCTGGCCCTGCGGCTTGGGCCCGGACAGGAGCCAATTCAACCGACCCTGACTTTCCACCCCGGAGAGCGAGTCAACGTCTCGATCCAATTCCTGAATGTCGTGCAGGGCTCGCGCCTCGGCATTCGCTGGTTTGCCGGGGATGCCCTGCAAGGCACCTTCCTGACCGATCCGCAGCCGGCGTACACCCAGGCGCGATTCGGGTTCTGGTTTGGACTTCCCCCCACCGCCGCGCCCGGCTCCTGGCGGGTCGAGATCATGGTTGGGTCTCGGGCCATCGCTTCCGCGGATTTTGTTGTAACGCCCGGTGACGTGCGGGTTGCTGCGCCACCGGCGTAGACGCCTGGCGGGCCACGAAAGGCTCGGGGCAGCACCGGCCAGGTTCGAAATCGCCCGTAAAATGGCGCTGGCTGCTCCTGGAATCCCTATGTTGCATGACGAGCGATAGGCATGGCGCTGACGGCGCCGACGACGAACCGCCGATTGAGGTGAAAGTCACGGACCATCGGTCCGCGTCTAACCTCCATGACGATTCGGCCCCGACCATGGACGCCGATGGCTCCGCTGAACCTCCGACCGACGAGTTGGGGGAATTGAAGGCACAGGTTGCTCAGCTCGATGCGCGTCGGCAGGACCTGCTCAACCGGCTGACCCGCGTCCAAGCCGACTTTGCGAACTATCGGCGGCGTACAACGGAGGAGGCGCGGGAGATTACCAAGTTCGCGAACCAGGCGTTTGCCTTCGAACTGTTGAGTGTTATGGACGCACTGGAGCGCGCGTTTACATCAATCCCGTCCGAATTACGGCTGCTCACCTGGATCGACGGCGTGGCATTGATCCAGGCGCAGTTCAGTCGCGCGCTGGAAACCGCCGGCGTAACGCCGATCGAATGCCGCGCCGGCGACCCGGTTGACGTGGAGATTCACGAAGTCGTCATGACGGAGGGCGCCGAAGCCACGACCGTGGTGGCCGAAATGCAACGCGGCTATCGCATGCACGACCGGGTTATCCGCCCGGCGCTGGTCAAGGCCGGTCCGAAGCCGGAGGCGGACGAGTCTTCGGACGACGACGGGCACCCGCCGCCGCCATCAGAGAACGACGCCAGCGGGGCCGTGTGAGCGCCAAGCCCGACTACTACGACGTTCTGGGCGTCGAACGTACGGCCGAGCCAGACGAGATTCGCAGGGCGTATCGCGATCTGGCGCGCCGGCATCACCCTGATATCAGCCGCGAACCCGACGCCACGGCTCGCTTTCAACAGATCAACGAAGCCTACGAGGTGTTGCGCGATACGGAGAAACGGGCGACGTACGACCGGTTTGGTCACGACGGTCCGGGCTCTCCCTTTGGTGCCGGGTTTGATGACTTTGGCGGGATCGGCGACGTGTTTGACGCCTTTTTCGGCGGCGCACGCCGGCCGAGGTCCGGAGCGGCGCAGCCGGGAACCGATGCCCGCGTTGAGCTGAAGTTGGAGTTTCTGGACAGCGTGTTCGGGGTTGAGACCGACGTGAGCTACCGGCGTCTTGAGCCTTGCGGCACCTGCGCCGGCAATGGCGCCGCGCCCGGCACCCGGCCCACGACTTGCGCGGCCTGCCGAGGCACCGGCCAGGTCCAGCGCGCCCAGCGGTCGATCTTCGGTCAGTTCGTCAACGTCACCGTCTGCGACACCTGCGGCGGGGCCGGGCAGGTGGTGGAGAGTAAGTGCCCGTCTTGCACGGGGATCGGCCTGGAGCGCGTTGCCGTGCAACGCAAGGTCAGAGTTCCCGCCGGACTTCAGCCCGGCACGGAATTGCGGCTCACGGGCGAGGGCAATCATGGCCCGCGCGGCGGGTCGCCGGGCGATCTCTATATCGGAATCGACGTCAAGCCGCATCCGGTGCTGGAACGCGATGGCGACAACATTCTGAGCAACGTCGTGATTAACGTCGCCGAGGCGGCGCTGGGCGCCAATCTCGAAGTCGAGACGGCCGACGGTCCCAACGCCGTCAAGATTCCAGCCGGCATCCAGGCCGGTACACCGATACGGTTACGCGGCAAGGGTGCGCCGCGCCCGCGTGGGTCGGGACGCGGCGACCACTATCTCTTCGTGCACGTGGCCACCCCGACCAAGCTGAATCGAAAGCAGCGCGAGCTCCTTGAGCGCCTGCGCGAGACCCTGCCTGGCGGCAGCGACTCGGGCGGACGCAGCTTCGTTGAGAAAATCCGAGCCGCATTTCGGTGAGCGGGCAGTGGGCGGCGATCAGCGTGCCCCTGCGACCGGAGGCCCTGGACGATGTGTCCCTGACGCTGCATCGACTGGTCGGCGCCAGCTTCGCGGTGGAAACCCGAGCGCCGTCGGTGGAGGGAGCGTGGCCGGTAACGGCTCACGCATACCTGGCCCCGGGCACGGGGCAAGCGGCCGCACGCCGTGAGTTGCTGCGGGCGCTCGAAATGCTGCGCATTGCCGGCGACGGCGTGGTTGGCGCGGCGTCGGAGGCGTTTGTGGACGCTGATGGGTACCGTACCCGCTGGCGCGAGTTCCATGCGCCAATGGCGGTCGGCCGGCGCATGGTGATCGTTCCCGCCTGGCTGGATCAACCGCCGGATCAGGCAGATCGGATACCAATTTTTCTTGACTCGGCGATGGCGTTTGGCACCGGACGTCATCCCACGACCCAGCTTGCGTTGGCGGCATTGGAAGGCTCGCTGACACCTGGCGATGTGGTAGTGGATGTTGGGACGGGCTCTGGAGTCCTGGCCATCGCCGCGGCAAAGCTCGGAGCGGCCCGGGTGTACGCGTTCGACCGCGATGCCGAGGCGGGTCCGGCAGCTACCGCCAATGTCCAGCGCAACGCGGTGGCGGACCGAGTCGCGCTGACCATCCCAAGCACGACGTTGAACGTCCCTGAGCCGGCGGCGCTCGTTGTCGCCAATATCGTCGCGTCGGTTCACCTGAAACTGCTGCGGGAGTACGCCAGCCTGTTGCTGCCCGAAGGGCGGCTGTTGCTGGGCGGGGTGCTCGATGCGCGCGTTGAGGACGTGGTTGGGGCCGCCCGGCGATTCGGCTTCAGGCTGACGTCCACAGCCGCGGCGGACGAGTGGCGGCTGCTCGACTTCACGATGTCGGTGGCTCTCGCGGCACCGCCGGAATCGGAGCACGTTGTGCAAGGGAGCGACCCATGACTGCCAACACGTCGGGAGCGGATTGCATCTTCTGCGCCATCGCCCGCGGCGACATACCCAGCGAGGGCGTCTATGCCGACGACCATGTGGTCGCCTTCCGCGACATCAACCCACAGGCGCCAGCGCACGTGCTGGTCGTCCCGCGTCGGCATGTGTCCAGCATCGACGCGCTGAAGGACGATCCGGAACTGTTGGGCCGGATCATGGCCGCTGCCGTGACGGTGGCGCAGGCCGAGAACCTGGCCGCGTCGGGCTACCGGCTGGCGACCAACCACGGACGCGATGGCGCCCAAACCGTTCCGCACTTGCATGTGCACGTCCTTGGCGGACGCTCCCTGAACGGGCGGCTTGGTTAGTGTCCATCCGGTTTTCCCGGCCCCGGCCGCCGGCCAGGTAGGCCAGGGCGGTCGCAGCTGTTGGCTCACTGCCGGTTGACGCGCCCCTCGCGCCCGTCCCACCAACGGGCCATGCAGGCCGCCAGCCGAAACTGACCGACGACGCGGGGAACGTCGCGGCGGTCAAGCGGGGAGCCAAGGCGGGCCGACCAACGCCAAACGGCCCGCCGCGGGGGCGGCGGGCCGTTTGAAAGCCGCGTGCTCGTCTAGGCCGGGATCGGTGTCCAGTCGTCGTACGAGTTGAAGATGGCGTTGGTGTCGTCGGCCATCTTCTTGCCGGCTTCCTCGGGGCCAACCTCGTTGACCCAGAGCTTGGACGCCACGGTCCTGTAAGCGCCGATGAACTCGTCCCAGTACGGGAAGTAGCCCGGCGTGCGCGGTTCGGGCGTGGTGGCGTAGGTCTTGAGCCAGTGCATGCCTTCGGGTGGGCCTGCCAAAGACTCGGGCAGATCGGCGACTTCCTTGTAGACGGGGAAGTGGCCGCGGTCGATGCCTACGCGTGCCTGGTATTCCGGACCCGCGAGGAAGGTGACCAACTGCACCGTCTCCTCAAGGTTGCCCAACCGCTCGGCGGCGATGGTGACAATGTGCGGCTGGTCGTTCCACCCATGGCGCACGTGACCCGTGTTGGGCGAGGCGTACATGGGACCGATGGACCAGGTAAAGCGGTCCTTGATCCGCGGAATGCCGTAGCCGCTGCTGTACACACGGCCACCGGGCCAAATGCCGACCTTGCCGGCGGAGAACGGGTCGCCGAACTCACCGGCCACGCGCTGCTGAACTTCCTGAGTGAAGGCAACACCTTCGGTGTGCATGGTGCCGTGGGTCCAGGTGAGTGCTTCAATGGCTTCCGGCGTGTCGAACTGGGACACGCCGTCCTGGGTGTACCAGTATTCGACGCCGTTGGACCAGAGCATGGGTCCCCAGCCGAACTGGTCGCTGGTGGGCGCCCACATGCCGTACTGGTCGTCGTCGGCGTCGGTGAGCTGGCGCGCGGCTTCCATGGCGTCGTTCCAGTTCCAATCCTCGGCGGGTTGCCCCACGCCATTGGAGTCGAAGAGGTCGACGTTGTAGACGATGCCGTTCATGCCACCCTGGAAGGGGAGGCCGTGGAGACGACCGTTGGCCTGATAGAGGGCACCCTCCCAGGGGAGCCAACCGGTGGGCAGCACCCAGTAGTCATCCAGGGAGAATCCGAGCTTGGTGACCTGGTCGGTGATGTCCGGAAAGAAGCCGGCCGAGTAGTGCGCCTGGTAGAGGTTGCCCTCGAACAGAATGGCCTCAGCCATGCTGCCAGCGGCGAACTGCAGGTTGAGGGCGTCAAAGTAGTCACCACCGATGACGTCGATCTTGACCGGGTGGTTGGGGTACTTCTGCGAGTACTGCTCCATGCCCCACTTCATGGCGTTGCCGCGCGGGCCGGAGGTGTGGTCCGTCGCGAAACGAACGCTGACCGGTTCCGCCACAGGCGCGGCGGTGGGCGCCATCACGGTCTTTTCGACCGTGACCGGAACTTCCTTCTCGACGATCTTCTCAACCTGCTTGACCTGGGTGACGACCTTGACCACTTCAATGGTCTCGCCTTCGCCACAGGCCGCAAGGACTGCAACGCCAGCGGCGCCAAGAGCGCCGGCGCTCCCTGCTCGAAGCATTTCTCGACGTGTCAGATTCCGCATATCCCCTCCTGCGTCCCGTAGGACCCGCGGCACTTGGTTAGAGCCAGACGGATGTTAGCGCGTCCGCGCAGTTACGGAAAATCAGCGCCGAGCATAGCCCAACCGATGGGGAGTGCTTTGGTCGCTCGGCGTTAGCTAAGCTCTCGGCCAAGGAAGAGCCCGCGGGCTGCCGGGGGCAACGGGCGACCGCAAGGCGTGCGACGAGGGCCGTCGAGGCGTCAGCGTTCGACCAGGCGGCCCAGCGGAGCTGCCGAGGCGGGGCCGACTACCAGCTTGCGCCGCTGCGCAGTTTGAACTTGCCGTGCTCGACTTCCTGCTCGCCGCAGGCCGCCAACAGGCCGAGGGCCACGGCGGCAATGACGCCACCCACCAGGAGGCGTCGGCGGGAGCGTTGGGGTGCTGGAAGGCGGGCTTTGGTCCGGTCACGACGCATGACGGACTCCATGCGGATATTTCACCTCAATGCTTAGCACAAACGGGCGCACAGCGCCGCTGGCTCACGTCCCACGCGCCTGGAACACGCCGCTGGGATCGACGACGGAGATGACGCCGGCGGGGAGTTTGAGGGTGACGCCGCGGCCGAGCGGGGTGACGCCGGAGCCTTGCTGAAGGAGATAGTCGGGGTCGCGCTGGACTCGCGGTGCGGCGAACTCTCGCATGGGTTGGGCCGGGATGAGGCGGGCGATGGCGTTGCCGACGGGTTCGACCGAGGTCAACCCCACGTCCTCCATGGCCTGGCCGAGGCGGTTGAAGTCGTACCCGGGATAGCCCACGTCGCGGAGGTAGACGATGGATTCGAAGGGGACGAGGGACCCGTCGGTGCGACGGAGGCGGCGGCGCAGGGTGTCGATTATGCGGTATCGGAGGCGGAAGGCGACTTCGAGCACGTGTAAGGCGGTGAAGCTCTGGTAGGTGACGCCGAGGAGCAGGAAATGGCCGTCGAGCTCGAAGACTGTGCCAAGCGGGCTGTCGGCGGCCCAGGCGGTCTTGCCGGGGGCAGTGACGATGGTTTGGGCCTGGGGGCCGATGGCGCTGATGCTGTGGGTCAGGTGGCGGCTGCGAAGGTTGCCGGCGCGGCGGCGGATTTCGTCGGCAATGGCGCCCATGTCGGACGGGGTGTTGAGGGGATCGAAGACGAAGTTGGGATCCTGGGCGGATTCGAAGTTGAAGGAGGGGCCGACAAGGGTGCCGGAGGGGCCGAGGACTTCGAGAAGGGCGCCCACGACGGTTGGCGCACCCCCGACTACGTGGCCGAGGCTGCGGAGCGAGCTATGGATCATGAGGACGTCACCTGGGCTTATGCCGAGGCGACGCAGGTCCGCGGCGAGGCGGTCGCGGGTGAGGACCATCGTTGGCGGGTAGATACTGAGGGCCGTGCGAGGATACGCCGCCAGCGCCGCGGAGGGTGAAATGGCCGAAACGAGACCCGTTCGATGCGCCGTGATCGGAACAAAGAACATCGCCGCCCAGCACATTCCGGTGTTGCAGGCCCTGCCGGAGGCGGAGGTGGCGGCGCTGTGCGATATCGATCCGGAGGCGGTGAAGGAAACGTCGCGACGGTTCGGCGTGGCACAGACGTTTACGAGCCTGGACGAATTGGAGGCCTGGGGCGAGTTCGACGCCGTGTATGTGCTGGTGAGCGTGCTGGCGGTGGCGGAGGTGGCGGAGCGGTACATCCGGGCGGGGATTCCCACGTTCCTGGAGAAGCCGCCGGGATTGTATTCGTCCGACACGGAGCGGCTGGCGCAGGCGGCGCGGGAGACAGGGACGACGGCCATGGTGGGGCTGAACCGCCGCTTCTATTCGTGCTTGCAGGCCGGGCGCGAGGCGCTGCTGAACACGGGCGAGGTGGTGTCGGTGACGGTGCACGCGGACGAGGACGTGTCGGCGCAGTGGGCGGGTACGAAGTTCCCGCCGGAAGTGGCAATGCGGTGGGCCTATGCGAACAGTATTCACTCGCTGGACCTGCTGCGGTACCTGGGCGGGGATATCGCGAACGTGACATCGGTGGTGCGGCAGCGGCGGCTGCCGAAGCCGGACAGCTTTAGCGCGCTGCTGGAGTACGAATCGGGCGCGGTAGGACGGGCGATCGCGGATCACTTTGGGCCGAAAGGGACCGGCCATTGGTACGAGGCCCGGACGGCGACCGCAGTCTTGACGTCGGCCGCGACATCGGGTTCGCCCGGCGACCGTTTGAGCTCGTGCACGCTGGTTCGGGCGGGGCGCGATCCGGTGCAATTCAGTCTGACGGGTCTTGACCGGCGGTTGAAGCCGGGGTTTCCCGGGGAGTCGCGGGCGTTTCTGCGGGCGGTTCAGTCAACTGAACCTGTGTCATTTCCGGCACCAACGCTGGACGACGCCGTGCGTACGATGAAGATGATCGACGAGATCACGGGGGCCGAGGAGTGGGCGCCCAAGCCTGCGACCTGAGGCACGGCGCGGCACGACGCGGACGGGTGGGATGAGCGAGGTTTTTGACGTCCTCGTAATCGGTGCCGGGCCGGGGGGCACGCAGGCGGCGGTGAGCGCGGCACACCAGATGCGGCACGTGCTGCTGCTGGACGCGAGCAAGGTGAGCCGGCGTCGCGGTCGGGCCTACTGGTCGAAGACGGTGAAGATCGAGGACGCGCCGGTATTCGCCGGGATCACCGGGGTCAAGTTCGCGAAGGCGCTGCGGGAATGGACCGAGGGTCAGCCGGAACGGACGATCCAACGCGGCGGCGAGGAACTAATGGTTGGAATCCGGCGGGCCGACGGGTTTGCGCTGGATTTGGAGCGGTTGGAGGACGGCACGTTTCGGCTGAAGTGTGCGACCGAGCCGCTTTCGCGCGACGGCACGGTGGGCGCGACGACGACGGCGCTCGGCCGGACGGTCGTCGTGGCCAGCGGGTTCGAGGACGGGTGGCCGGACATCGAGACGAACGACTCGGCCGCACGGATGTACCGCAAGTACCAATTGGTCTACCGGTATGCGGGAAACAGCCGGGGATGGCACCTGTGTATTCGCTGCGACGGCCATCTGCACGTGGACGAGCGCGTGGCGATCGTGGGCGTGGGCGACTACATCTTCGACGTGGTGCAGGGGGCGCAGGATTTCACGGACCGCATCACGGTGCTGACGAACGGGCGGCCGCATGGGATGTCGCCGCCCGTGCTGGCGGCGCTGCGCGAGCGGGGGGCGGAACTGGAGGAAGGCCGGATCGAGGCGCACATCGGGCAGGGGCTGAACCTCTTGGGATTTCGGATGGCGGACGGGCGGGAACTGTTCTTCGACGGGTTCTTCGTGGACGAGGGACTGAAGGCGAACGACGAGTTTCTGCACCGGTTCGACGTGGCGCACGCGCAGGATGGCCTGCTGCGGTGCAGCGACGACCATGAAGTGCTGGATTCGTCGGGAGCGCCGATTCCCGGCATGTGGGCGGCGGGGGACATCGTGGCGGGCGAGCGCAACCTGATTGCGAGCGCGTTTGCAAGTGGACAGGACGCGGGGCTGGAGGCTTCGGACAGTCTGCGGCGGTGGGCGGCGCCGGGGGCGCACGGGGACCACTAGGCGGTCAGCTGGATGGCTCGGCGCGGATCAGCCGGCGGAAGTGGCGATCTGGAAGGAGTAGAGCTGGGCGTCGTGCATGTAGAAGCGGAGGCGGCGGTGGGGGATGAAGGTGGGGTAGACGGTGCCGGAGTCGGTTCCTCTGGGTAGGGGCAGCGTGGCGTCGCCGTTCCAGGTGACGGTGTGGGCGATGGAGTCGCCGGTGAAGCCGTCGCAGTCGGCGGCCGCGCGGCCGGCAATGACTTTGTAGGTGACGTCCGAGGCTTCGACCTTGATATAGCCACTCGGCCCGCAGGCGGCGTTGATGATAAGGCGGTCGCCTGGCGCGATGAACGCCTCAGTGAGCAGCATGCCCACCTGCGCGACGTTGGTTCCGACCGAGACGAAGCCGTGGCGCCGGAGTTTGCCGAGGCCCAGGGCGTAGGGCTTGCGGTCGCGCGAGGTCCTGCTGCCGGTTCCGCCGAAATAGAACCAGGACTCTTTGCCGACGTCCACCATGTGGGGCGCGGCCACAACGTGTTCATAGAACGAGCCGGGTCCACCGCTGCCGATCCACGCGTGGGTTGGCCGGAGACGATCCCAGTTGCGGGCGTCGCGGCTGAAGGCCAGCTGGGGGAAGAGCGTGCCGGTGGTCATGTTGAGCACGCCGAGGAAAGCCACCCAATGGCTGCCCAGGCGGTAGGGCCGCATGCTGTAGAAGGAGTCGTCGAGGTTGTCCAACTCGGGGTCCGGCGCGAGGGCCAGGCGGGGCTCGCTCCAGTGGCGGAAGTCGCGGCTCTGCGACTGGAAGATGCGGCGCATGCCGCGGCGGTTGGGCAGCCCGTGGGCGGGGTCGGTGGTGGAGCCGCCGGCGATGGCGCGTTCGACCAGGCCCGTGCGCGGGCGCGGGGCCATTTCCATGAGCGGGTGGCGGGTGAGGACGTTGTAGGTGCGGGTGGAGGGGTCGAAGAAGGGGTAGATGCTGTCGCCCTGCTTTGCGCCGAGGCCTTCAAATGCGGGCGGGTCGTCGTAGGTGGTCCAGTGGATGCTGTCGGCGGAGTAGGCGCGGCGGACGTTGGCGCCGGGCAGTTCATCGGCCACGCGAAAGCCCGGCGGTCCGATCTCGTAAATGGCCTTATAGCGGCGTGACGGGTCGGTTTCGAGGGGATCGTCCAGCGGGGCCAGGCCCCAAACGTTGCCATGGACGCGGTCGCCCAAGACGATGTTGGTGTCGTGGCCGTCCTCGCGGACGATGCCCATGGGCGGCTTTTCCCAGGTGATGCCATCCGCCGAGCGGGCGTAGCAGACGCGGAAGCGGGACACGTCGTAGTCGATCAGGGTGCGGCCAGGCTGGCTGGCCTTCTCGCGGTCGATGTCGAAGTCGGTGTAGAGGAGGTGAAAGAGGCCGTCGTCGTCGCGCCAGACCTGGTAGTCGTCGGCGTGCAAGTTGACGTGGTGTTCCCAAGGCCGGTCCTGAGTTAGGAGGGGATTGCCCTGAAACATCACCGGGCTGTGCACGGTGCGGGTGATGTTCTGGATCTCCTCGATCAGGCCGGTGTCGAAGAAGTACTGCGGCGTGTCGCGGATGTGCAGCTCGGTAGAGTCGAGGTCAGCGATGAGATGGTTCCCGGCACCGGTGCCTGGTCAACGTAGCACCGGGGCTATAGCGTGATTCAATCGATTCCGGCCAGGAGTTGCGTGGCGGGCCGCCGAGCCGCATGCTGACTGCACGCGCACTCTGGAGCGCCGAGGGCGCGCGACTGGACTTCTTGGATCGTTCGCGGCGTTGGGCGGCGCCAGCGACAGACTGGAATCCGCGGGGTTGCGGCCGCCTGCTGGTTCTGGCAAACTACTTTGTGATACAAACCTTGCGCTGGAAGAGCGGAGTAGGACTGCGTGTGTGCTACCGGGGATGGCGCCGGTGAGTAACGCGGACAGCGGGGCGCTGTTGCGCGCCGGTGGGGTGGTGCACCGGTATGGGGACCTGACGGCAGTCGACGACGTGACGGTGGAGGTTCAGCGCGGCGAGGTGTTCGGGTTGCTGGGGCCGAATGGGGCCGGCAAGTCGACGCTGATCTCGATTTGCAGCGGGATGTTCGGACCGACGGCCGGGCAGGTGACGGTGGGCGACCGGCAGCTGTCGCCGACGTCGCGGGCGGCGAAGCGTCGGATCGGCGTGGTGCCGCAGGACATTGCACTGTACGAGAAGCTCAGCGGCCGGCAGAACCTGCGGTTCTTCGGACGGGTGTACGGCCTGGGCGGACGACGCCTGCGGGAGCGGGTGGAAGCCGTGCTGGAGGTCGTGGGACTGAGCGACCGGGGGGACGACCAGGCCGGAACCTACTCGGGCGGCATGCAGCGGCGGCTGAACCTGGCGGCGGGGCTGCTGCATGAGCCGGAACTGCTGATCCTGGACGAGCCGACGGTCGGCGTGGATCCGCAGAGCCGCAATCACATCTTCAACAACGTGGAGCGGCTGAACCGCGACCAGGGCGTGACCATCGTTTATACGACGCACTACATGGAGGAAGCCGAGCGGCTGTGCGACCGGGTGGCGATCATCGATCACGGGAAGATCGTGGCGCTGGATACGCCGCGGGCGCTGATCGAGTCGCTGGGCGGCGGAGTCATCCAGATTGGGATAGACCCAGAGCAGCGGGAGCAGGTGATGGAAACCCTGGAATCGCTGGCGTCAGTGCAGGCCGTGGGGCCGGGGCCGGATGAGCGGTCGCTGAATATCGAAGCCACCAGCGCCCGACACGCGCTGGTGGACGTGATGCAGGCAATGAACGCGGCGGCGCTGGAGGTTGAAACCGTGCGAATCCTGGAGCCGAACCTGGAGAGCGTGTTCCTGCGCTACACGGGCCGCAGCCTGAGGGACTGAGCGATGCGCGTGACGCTGGCCTTCACGATCAAGGAATTCCTGCTGCTGCTACGGGACCCCGGCGGTCTGTTCGTGCTGTTCCTGATGCCGGTGATGTTCATGGTGGTGTTCAGCCTGGCGCTGGGCGGGTTGTTCGAGGAGGGCGCCGCGCGCGGATCGGCGCGGGCGCTGGAGGTGCCGGTGGCGACCGGCGGCGCCGGCGAAGTGGCCGAGCAGGTCGTGGAACAACTGGACGCGACGGAAGGGCTGGCAATCATCCGCGAACGGGATGGGCAATCATTGACAGCCGACGCGGTGGCTCAACTGGTCGCCGACGGCGAGTACCCGGTAGGGGTGGTGTTTCCCCAGGGCCTGACGGCGCTGCTGGAAGACCCGCGCATTCTCAGGGGCGAGCAGGTCCAGCCGCTGGAGGTGGACGTGATCGTGGATCCGGCGACGACCGCGCAGGTGACGGGTCCGCTGGAAGGGGCGCTGAGCGCGGTCCTTCAGCAGGTGGTTGGGCGCAGGCTGGGAGAGGCTGGCGCGGCCGCCTGGTTCGAACAGGTGGCGGCGGGCCTGCCGGCCGAGGTTCGTGAGCAACTGTCGGCCTCAATGCAGCAGGACGGCCAGGGTGAGGGTGCGCTGCCGGTGACGACGCGGCGGCGGGTTCCGCCGGGCGTGGAGCGGGAGCAGTTCCCGGACCAGTACCAGCAGAACGCCGCCGCGTACACGGTCATGGGGGTGTTCTTCATCGCCACGGTGATGATCGAGTCGATCTTCCGGGAGCGGCGGAGCGGGGCGATGCGGCGCCTGCGGGCGGCACCCGTCGGGCGGGCGCCGATCGTGATCAGCAAGCTGGCGCCGTTCTACGTGGTGAACCTGATCCAGATCGTGATCATGTTCGCGATCGCGCGGCTGGCCTTCGGACTGGACCTGGGATTCATCCCAGCCGTGGTGGTGGTGTCGGCGGCGCTGGCGCTGGTGGCCACGGGGATGGGCATTGCGCTGGCGGGTGTGGCGCGTTCGGAAACGCAGGGGACAGGCCTGGCCGTGATCGTGGTGCTGACGACGTCGGCGCTGGGCGGGGTGATGGTGCCGCGCTTCATCATGCCGGAGGCGATGCAGCAAATCGGCAATATCACGCCGCAGGCCTGGGCGATCGAGGCGTACCAAGACGTGCTGGTGCGGGGGCAGGGCCTGGGCGGCATCTGGCTGGAGGCCGGGGTGCTGCTGATCTTTGCGGTGGTGTTCACGGCGATCGGGGTGTGGCGATTCAGGTTTGACTGAAATCGCGGGCGCCTACGCTGAATCGGCGCTCTAGGTTCGTGGGCCTGCCAGTTCCACCTTGGGACTGCGACGTGACGTTTCAGCCAGAGTAGCTCCGCCTAGCGAACTCGACGATTTCCTCGAATGCGGGCTCGTAGCCGTCCACCGTCTCGACCAGCAGCGTGGGAACCTCCAAATCCAGTGGATCCGAGAGGCTCCAGTCGATTTGCAGCTTGCCGGATTGGAGTAGCGCGATTCGTTCGCCGTCGAAGTGGGCCGCGTGGCGGGCGCCGCGCTCAAACCGGCGCATGTAACGCTGGACGCTTACCTCGCGCGGCACGACGCAATGGACGATCACCGTCCGGCAGGAGGCGAGCAGCGGACGCAACTGATCCTCCGCGAGACCGCGGTTATAGGCCTGGTCCAGCACCATCCCGACTCCCGCCCGGGCGAGTTCGGCCGCGAGCGCGTAGAAGACTCCTACCGCCGCCGGGGTGAGGGCATTGCTCTGGGCGAGGTTAGCCACCTCGAGATGGTCGGCGAGTGTCTCTTTCAGGCCGTCCCGTTCCAGATGGGGCAGCCGAAGCGCATCTGCCAGTCGACGCGACAAGGTGGTTTTACCGCTCCCCGGCGCACCGTTCACGATGACGAGCAGCGGCGGAAACTCTTCGTTCATTGGACGCTCGCCAGACGCAAGCCTGACGCTCCGACACTCGCATGTCGGCTGAGGCTACTGCGGCCCTGGCACGCAGCGCGCCGTGCTGAGCTGGCGAGACCAGACAACTGATCCAGTAAGCGCGAGCTAGGGCGTCGAGCGGTGCCGGAGAGAGAGCGGCACGAGCACGTTGTCGGTTTGGGGGCTGATGCGCAGGTGGACTAGACGACGCTCACAAGACTCCACACCGCACCGGCGGTGCGGCGAGACTCCCTGCCGGCGGCGGGCGTGCTGCTGATCTTGGCGGCGGTGTTAACAGCGGTTGGGGTGTGGCGGTTCCGGTTCGACTGAGAGCCAGGTGCGTCGAGCGCGCCGCCTTGCCGTCCGGAATCGAGCCAGACTGCGATCGATCACTGACAGCTGGCGGAACCGTCCCTCGCACCTAGACATCGAATGGCCGCCAACAGGCTGGGGCGAGGCGCGGCGAACGCTACCGCCGACAGCGATGGCGGGCACTAGCGTCGCCGGGGAAGAATCACAAAGAGCGACCTGGAGGTTGCACTCACATGAACTTGACAGACTTTGACCCTTGTATCTACAATTGTCCAACATCTATCCTGCATGCGTAAGGTCGCTCTTAGCAGGATATCAGGAGTCGTCTTATCGCCTGCTAATATGGAACCGTCGGCATGACTCATATCACCTAGTAGCCGAAGCTTAGACGAGCTCTCGGCGGCGGGGAGGCATCAGCGATGTCCATGCACGAGGATCTGGCGTCTGGTCTCAATACGCAGATCAATCACGAATTCAGCGGGGCGTATGTCTACCTGGGCATCTCCGCATATTTCGAGTCGCTGGACCTGGACGGATTCGCGAGCTGGATGCGTGCGCAGGGCGACGAGGAGCGGGCCCATGGCATGCGAATCTACGAGCACCTGGCCGACCGCGATGTGCCGATCACGCTGGGCAGCCTTGATGGGGTAGTGACCGAGTACCGCGACGTAGAGGCCGCGGTCGTCGCCGGACTGGAGCTCGAGCAGGAGACCACTCGCAAGCTGAACGCGCTGTGGGCGCAATCGGTCGAACTCGGCGACTACCAGGCCAAGGCGCTGCTTGACTGGTTTGTGAACGAGCAGACCGAGGAGGAAGACCTGCTGCGGACGTTGCTGAGCCACGTACGCATCGCCGGTAACGAAGGGTCGGCTCTACTGATTCTGGATCGTGAGTTGGCGGCTCGATAAGAGGCAAGCGTCTCGAGGCCGTTTAGCTACCTGCGAGCCTTCGTCGATCGGTTCGCTCCCACGGAGGATTTGTCGGGCCTTTCGACCAACGAAGCTAAGCCAAGCCTTGACAACTGACGGCGGGTATACATACTAGCGTACAACTGATCCAGCGAGAGATTTGTGACGACTTTAAGAGCAGTCTCAGATAGTTCAGAAACTCTCCCTAAGAGTCTATATGTGCTATCCGTAAGAAGTGATCTTAGGCGATGCTAACTCTTTCTCCAAGCGTGGGTGAACATGCCGCCACGCGCGAGAATTCCTGAGCGAGGGGGACAGATTCGATGGTGAATGCGAGTGAATCACGGGCGCGGCAAGGGATCACCAGGTGGGAGCGGGTCCGCCTGTGCCTCGCGGCCATCGGCGCCGCCGGCCTGACGTTCGCCGGTCCAGCGACGGCCTTGCGGGCCTTGGACTGCGTAGGGACGCCGATCAGCGGCGGCTGCCTGTTCACCAATACCGGCGGGGACACCGCCGATCCAAACGACGGGTATGCGGTGACCAACGCTGACGGCGTGCCCATGTGGGATTTCGTACGCGAGCAGAGTGCGGAGGCCATTGGGTATCCGATCAGCCAGCGCTGGCTTGATGGCCCCTTCACGCTGCAGGCGTTTCAGAAGGTAATCCTGCAGTGGGACCCGGCGCGGCAGCGCATGAACTTCCTCAACACGCTGGACGTACTTGCCAATCGCTTCCCACACGTAGAGCTGCCCAACGTGCCAGCGCACCAGGTGCTGCCGGAGGACGCCGGTGCGGATTTCGCGACGGTAGTCCAGAACCACCTGGCGATTCTTGACCGGAACCCGGTGATACGAGCGCGGTTCCTGAGCGAGCCTGACTGGCTGAATCTCTACGGGCTGCCTATTCGATATGAGGAGCGCGAAGTTGACGGGAGTCCCCAGGGGCTGCAATTGCTCCGCGCGCAACGGGCCGTGTTCGCCGTCTGGAACGTGCCCGCACCGGGAACGACGCTGGGCGAGATCGTTCTTCAGAATCTGCCCGACAAGGTGAAGCAACTCGGCAACGTGATCGTTCAGGACAATGCCGAGGCTCCGATCGCTCCGCAGCAGTTGAACGCGTTTGTGCCCCAGCAGGCGTATCGGCGCTCAAGCGAGGACGACGACCGAGGCGATGACGAACGGGATGCCAGCAGTGGTCCGCCGGGAACGGACGACGACGGCTTCGACACCACGGCGAATACCGACCGCGACGGCTTCGACACCACGGCGAATACCGACCACGACGGCTTCGACACGACGGCGAATACTGATCGAGATGGCTATGACACGACGGCCAATACCGATCGTGATGACTTCGACACGACCGGAAACACCGACCGCGACGGCTTCGATACGACGGCCAATACCGACCACGATGATTTCGACACGACCGCGAATACCGATCGTGACGGGTTTGATACCACGAACAACACCGACCGCGACGGCTTCGACACCACCAACAACACCGATAATGACGGGTTCGACACGACAGGCAACGAGACCGAGGACACCGAGGACACCGACGACACTGACGACAGCGACTAGGCGGTGAGTACCGTCGCGGCAACCAGGATTCCCCTGGAACCGCAGGTTGAGTTTCCGATTGACCCGGGCCTGGAGGAGCTGTCCCGGGCGTTCGATGGCGACTGGATCTGGTGCAGGTACAGCGAGGTGTTTGGACAGCCGGCGCAGCGCCCGCGGGTCATCCGGATACGGCAGTTCAGCCACACGCCTGGACGCGGGGCCATCGTGGGATTGGTCCTGATCTGGGAGGCCGATGCCTACCTGCCACCCGTTGAAATCAGCCTCAGACTGGTCCGCGGACGACCGGCAGAAATCTCACGCTATCCGGACGATCATGCGTTGCCCGGACTGGCCGCCGCGGCGCGTCCCGATTCAGCCCTCGGGCTCGTGAATCGATTCGTGCTGACCGTACCCGCTCGCCGAATCAGCGTCGATGCGGTGCGCTATCGCCCTGGCAGTCGAGCTGTGCTGCGGCACACCATCGGCAAGGTGACGCTGTACGTGCGAGTCGTGCGGCCACCGTCCGCGTCCGTCCTGGTCTCGGCATCCGACCGCATCGCCCGCTCAGCCTTTGTTGCGCCACGGCTCGCCGGGCACTGGAACAGTGGCGGAGTTGTGTGGTTCTCGAGAATCCCCGGACGCAATGTGCGACGGCACATCAGGAGAGGCGGGAAAACGGATTCTCATCTGATCCTGGACGGGCTGGAGAGCCTGTGGGAAGGGTCGCACGATGCACCAGCGGGCCGGGCCTTTAGCCTGAAGCGGCGCTATGTCCAGGCCAAGCGAATCCTGGGTCACGCCACTCGCGGCGACCATGACCTGCGGGAATCCCTGCGTACCGCCATGAGACGGCTCGATCCGTTTGTGGAATCGTGGCGACCGTCTGGCACGGCGCACAACGACTTTTACGACGACCAGATGCTGGAGTTGCCGGGCGGCCGGATTGCGCTCGTGGACTTTGAAGAAATCGGGCCGGGCGACCCGATGCTGGACGTCGGCAACTTTCTCGCGCATTTGCGGATCCAGGCGCGCCTTGGAAGCGACAGAGTCTCGGAAGCCACCGGCCCCTACCACGCCGCATTTCGCGGCGCCAGTCTGGACCGCTTGCCCTGGGACGAGCGGGAGCTCGATCTGCGCGAAGCGGTCTGCCTCTTCAGAATCTGTACCAGCACGATTCGCCATATCAGCCCCAGCTGGCGGGGACGCCTGGCCGCGGGGCTGTCGCTGGTGAACGAGGTGTTGGCCTAGGCAGTGATTGGCGGGTTCCGGCGGACTGCCGGCTCGCTGATCTGGCGATCGCACGCACCGCTGGCGCGACCTAAAGGTTGACGATGACCATGCCGGCGAGGGCGGCGGCGACGCCGGCCCAGACGATGGGGCCGTGGCGTTCGTGCCAAACGATGACGCCGGCGGCGGTGGTGAGGAGCACCGAGGCGGAAGTCTGGATGGGGAAGGCGATGGTGCCGGGGATGACTTCGAGGGCAGCCACCAGGAAGGCCAGCTGAATGACGTTGCAGCAGCCCATCGCGGCGCCGGTGGCCAGCGGTCCGGGGGTGGCGAGGCTCTGGCGCAGCGGGGGCGTTCGGGCCTGGAATCGTCGTCGCACGGCGAAGATGGCAAGGGCCACGGGCACGGAAACCAGGAACGAGAACATCACAAAGTCCGGCGCGCGGTCTGGCGTGGAGAGTTCGTTAAACGCCTTGGAGGCCGTCAGCCCGGCGCCGGTGACGAACATCATGAGCGCGACCGAGGGCCAGTACCAGCGTGAACGCGGCCCGCGCACAGCGGAGCGAGGACCGACAAGTAGCGGGATGGAGATCAACATGAGCAGCAGGCCGCCGATGGCCGCGGCGCTGGGTCGCTCGCCGAAGAAGACGATGGCCGAGAGCGTGGGGACCACGACGGTCAGGCGCAGCACGATGAAGGTGACGCCGACGCCCGAACGCACGAGCAGCAGGTAGACGCCAATCATGGTGGCGGCGTATTGGAAGCCCTGGACGGCGCCGAAGATGAGCGTTGGGGCGTCGAAGTCCCAGCCGCCGCGCAGGAGTGCCCAGAGCGATGCCAGCACGGCCGCCAGGGTGTAGTTAACGCCGGCTACGAGGAAATAGTCGTAACGCCGAAACTGGGCCACGCGTGTGCTGAGCGCGAAGCCGACGTTGAAGACGATGTGGAGCGCGAGCAGGGCCATGCCAAGGGCGCATGATCAGGGCGTGCGGCACGGCTGGCAATTCCAGGGCGACGGCCTATCCGTGCGTTGCGGCGCGGCGCCACCCGCTGGCGACGGACGCTGCGACCGTAGGCGCGCCTCGCTTGCGCGCACGCGGGCAAGCGGCACGATTACCGGATGGGGTAGGGTTCGGCACGGCCAGACGGCGCCGCGGTCGGCCGGGGAGGAGAGCAATGAAGATTGCCCGCTATGCCACGAATGCCGGTCCGGCTTTCGGCTCGCTGAACGAGGACGGAGCTGTCTACGCGATCAGCGGGGATATTTTTGGCGAATTTGATGTGGGTGCGCGAGTCGCGGACGTGGATGACCTGGAGCTGCTGGCGCCAATCGACCCGCCCAAGCTGATTGGGGTTGGCGGAAACTACCTGGCCCACTTGGAGGAAGGCGGCGACGATGCGTTTGTGCCGCAGTTCCCGATGGTCTTTCAGCTCCCGTCCACGTCCCTAATCGGCCCGGGCGATCCCATCGTGATTCCCGACAAGGCCGGCTTCGCGCACGCCGTCAACAACCGTGATCTGCAGGACGAACCGTTCCGGCCCGTTGACTACGAGTCCGAGTTGGTTGCCGTGATCGGCAAGCCGTGCCACCGCATCAGCCCGGATGCAGCGCTGGACTATGTACTGGGCTACAGCTGCGGCAACGACGTGAGCGCGCGTCCGCTGCAATTGGCCGAGATGGCCACGGGCGTGCTGATGCTGGGGAAGGGCCTGGAGACGTTCAAGCCGCTCGGTCCGGTGATTGCGACAGACCTCGATCCGACGAATCTGAGGCTGCGTGGACGCCACAACGGCGTGGTAACCCAGGATACGAACACGTCGGATCTGCTCTTCAGCGTCGCTTCGTTGGTGACCTACCTGGCGCAGGCGATCCGCCTCGAGCCCGGCGACTGCATCTACACGGGCACGCCGTCCGGCGGCGGATCACTCGAGCCGGGAGACACCATCGAGGTCGATATTGACGGCATCGGTGTGCTGAGCAATCCGGTGGTTGCGGGCTAGCGAGCGGAAGGGCTAGGACCGGCTCCCGTCCACCCGCCGTTCAGCCAGCCAGTCCTCCCGGTATTCGAGGCCAAAACCGGGGCGGTCGGGGACTTGGACCATGCCGTCGACAATGCGAATCGGTTCGACCCAGCAGTCGTCGTGGGTCGTACCGCTGGCTTCCAGGTAGATGCTGTTGGTCATGGCGGCGAGAAGCTGGCAGTTGTGCTGCCAGCCGCCGTGGGTGGCGATGCGGACGTTGTAGGCATCGGCCAGGGCGGCCGTTTCCATGACTTCCATTACGCCTCCGGCGCGGCGCGCGTCCGGCTGCAGGATGTCCACGCCCCGCTTCTCAAGTAAGTCCAGCACGGCGTACTTGCCGTAGATGTTCTCACCGGTGGCGATGGGGACATTGACGGCGGCGCGCAACTCGCCGTATTCGGTGTTCATCCAGGGGCGCAGCGGCTCCTCGTACCAGAAGATGTCGTAAGGCTCGTAGGCGTTCCCGCGACGAATGGCTTCGTCCACGGGGTGGATCTGGTTGGCGTCCACCATGACGTGGACGTCCGGGCCGAGCGCGTTCCGAACGGCTTCAAGGCGGCGCAGGTCGTCGGCCAGGTCAGGCGCACCGACCTTGACCTTGACGGCTCGGTAGCCCGCATCGATGGCGCGCTGGCACCGGGCAACCAGTTCGTCAACCGGGAAGTTGAGCCAGCCGACCATGCCGTAGGCCGGAATCTCGGTCCGATACTGGCCGAGCAACTGCGCAACCGACGCGTCACGCGCTTTGCCCAGGATGTCCCACACGCAGTAATCGATAACTGAAATTCCAAAGACCCCAAGCCCGCTGACGCCGTAATACTCGGTCTGGTCGAACAAGTGGCGGCGCAGGCGGCGGGGCATGGAGGCGTCCTGGCCGACGACGAGTTTGCGCATCTCCACTTCGAAGAGTTGGCGAGTGACGTCGCCGCCGTAGCCGGAGATGCTGAGGCTGAAGGTGCCGTAGATGCCGCTTTCGGTGTGCAGGCGCACGACGAGGTCGCGGCCGGACGCGATGCGGTGGATGGAGTCCTCGATGATGCGTGGCGGTCCCGGCTGCTGGATTACGATCGTTTCGAGTTCGGTGATTCGCATGTGACCTCGCCATTTCTCAAGTTGCAGGCGAATCGGCGACTGGTGAGTTCAGGCAGTCTAGTTGCTTGGCCTGGCCACCATGTCGGCAATGCCATGGTCGCGGCCATTACGGCTGCTCGCGCGGTGGCGCGGCCGAAACGGGCCAAAGCCGCGTGCAACGATGTGCCGGCGTTTGGAGTGGAGGCGCAACCGTGCCTGCAATTGATGTCCCGAGGGTCTCGTTCATAAGTTCGGGCCAGGTTTCGATTGACAGCGTGCGGGTGACCGATCCCGCGCCCAACCAGATTCGCGTTCGCACGACGCAGTCGCTGATTAGCGCCGGGTCCGAGCGCAACAGCTTCGAGTCGTCAACCGTCGAACCCCGATCACCGGGCTATTCCAGCGTTGGTGTCCTCGACGCGGTAGGTCGGCAGGTTGACGGCTATCGCGAAGGGGATCGGGTGTATGCCACCTGTCCGCATCAAGGCGCACATCTGGTGGAGGTGGATACGCCGCGGGTGGTCGATGGGAAGGAGCATTACCCGCCGCCCAGGGTCCCCGACTCCGTGACCGACGTGCAGGCCACATTCTTGTCGCTGTGTGACGTGGCCCTGCACGGCGTACGGCGAGGGCGTCCCTACATTGGCGACTCGGTGGCGGTATTCGGACAGGGCGTGGTAGGACAGCTCGTGACACAGTTCGCGCAGATGGTGACCCCATATCCCCTGATCGCCGTGGACCTGGTGGACGAACGGTTGGCACTGGCTCGGCGAAGCGGCGCCACGCATACCGTGAACGCAAGCCGCGAGAATTCAGTGGATCGCGTGATCGAATTGACGGGCGGCGAAGGGGCACGGGTCGTGTTCATGGTCACCCGCACGCCGGCGATCCTGCCGGATTGCATGCGCGCTACGGCGGCAGGCGGGACCGTGACCCTAACGGGCAGCCCACCCGGCGCCGTGCAAGTCCGTCTCCAGGAGGAACTCCTGCGCAAGGAGTTGACGATCACCGGCACCTATCAGACGCGGCTGTATCCGCTCGTTGCGTACCACATGCAACGCTGGACGCGGCCGGCGAATCGCGCCTACATCTATGAACTCATGGGCCGGGGCGGCCTGGCCGTGGATCACCTGGTGTCGCACCACGTGCCCTACACGGAGGCCCAGGACATGTACGCCATGATCGCGCGAGGCCCTGTCGGTTGGACCGGCATCGTCTTGGACTGGACCGAAGCCTCGGACTAGCCATGACGGGCGGCGGCCGCCATGAGGCGCGGCCGCCGCCGGCGTAGGTCTTATCCGTCGGCAGGCAGGCGCGGCATCCAGTCGGGCCGGGGGAGCCGGCCCTCGAAGCTGTAGTAGGGGTCGTCGCGATCGAGCGGCAGTTGAACGGTTGAGGCGGTGGCAGCGGACTTGTAGATGGCCCGCGTGAGTTCGACGTGCTGCCGCGCAATGGTCTGGGGGAACGGGATCGGCCGACCCTCAAGAACGCAGCTGGCCCAGAGCCGGCTCTGGTGGAGCTGGCTGGGGGCCTCCGGAAGATCCTCGAGTCCTTCGCCCAGGGCTTCCAATTCGGCTTCCACGCCCGGAGTGTTGGTGGAACCGAACGAGAGCGTGTGCTTGAACACGCTTTCGCGGCCGGTGTTCAGCAGCACCGTGGGTTGCCCCCAGCCCAGATGTTCGTGCGTCACGACCATGGAGGCGTTTTGGCCAACGAACTCCCAGCGTGTCTGCTCGGTTCGGGGATGCTCGTGATGCAACAAGGAGCCCTGGATGATCCCCACTGCGCCGTTGGCGTAGCGGACGAGGGCCAGGCTGTAGCTGTCGTGCTCGATTTCGCGCAGGAATCCGCCGGAGTATGCCGTCACTTCAACGATGGGCGAGCCAAGGGCAAAAAGGAACGGCTCGATGACGTAGCGGCCGTGGTGGAACACCGCGCCGCCGCCCTCCGTGTCGAATTTTCCGTGCCAGCCGCCCATGTAGTAGGACTGCTGGTGGTACCAGTTGATCTCCAGCTTGGCCACGGCCAGCGGACCCATAAGGCCACTGGCGATTGCGCGCCGGGCGTGCTGCAGGCCTCGGGTATAGCGGCCACCGCATTGCGAGGCGTAGGTGATGCCGGCCTCCGCGACGGCGGCCAGGATCTCGTCCGCTTCTTGCACGCTCTTGGCCATCGGGCCTTCCGTGAATACGTGCTTGCCGGCTCGTGCGGCGGCGACCACCGGGACGCCCCGGATGGGCGGCGTGGTGAGCACGGCGACGGCGTCGATCTCGGGATCGCTGAGGAGCGCCTCGTGCCCGTCGTACGTGCGGATGTCGTTGTCGGCCGCGGCCTGGGCATGCACAGCCATTTGCCGGGCTGCTTCGCGCGATTCATCGTCCCGGGCGTTGATGGCCAGGGCGCGCTGGCGGGCGGCCTCAGCGGTGTAGGCCTCGTGGATGGCCTGGGCGCGGTCTTCGGCCAGATTGGGATAGAGATCGGCCGTGGCCACGACCTGGGCCAGGTCGGTCATGCCCGCGTAGATGTCGGTGTAGAGCCGAGAGATTCCGCCGCAGCCGATGAATCCGACTTTGAGCTTTCGGTCCATGTTTCTGCGCTCCCGCCGGTGGGTTAGCGCGGATGGTAAACGAAATGGCGACTCTGGTGGCCGACGCGAGGCGCGCGACGGCGCGGGGGCGTAGCATGCCAGTCACACTGCGTGCGGCCGGAGCGGCGGCGGAAGGAGCCTCAGGCATGTCAACGTTGGCCCTGCAGGGTGGGACACCCATCCGAACCGAGCCGTATAACAGCTGGCCTGAGTTCGACGAAGCCGAAGTTGAGGCGGTGGTCGACGCGCTGCGCACCGGCAGTTGGGCAACCGGCGAGGGCCAGCGAAGCCTGACCAGCTTCGAGCGGTCGTTTGCGGCCTACCAGGGTGCCGAATACTGCCTGGCCGTGAGCAGCGGCACCAGCGCGCTGGAAATCGGGCTGCGGGCGCTCCGGCTACCGCGCGGTTCCGAGGTCATCCTCTCGCCCTACACCTACATGGCCAGCCCAACCGCGGTGTTGAACGTGGGCCTGGTGCCCATCTTCGTGGACATGGATCCGGAGACCTACAACATCGATTCGCACCTTATCGAGGCGGCGATCACCGACCGCACCGGCGCGATCATGACCGTGCACTTTGGCGGGCTGTCCTGCGATATGGGTGAGGTTCTCGAGATTGCCCGTCGGCGCGACCTGAAGGTGATCGAGGACGCCGCGCACGCGCACGGGTCGACGTGGAATCACCGCGGGCTCGGCACGATCGGCGACGTCGGCTGCTTCAGCCTGGGACCCGGCAAGAACCTCACGCCTGGCGTGGGCGGGGCCGTGATGACGAACGATCTCGAGATCTACAAGCACGCCATCGCCTACTCCGAAATGGACATCGGCGGACGCGTAATGCGCTTCGGTGAGATGGGCCTGGATGCGGAAGCCGCCGAGCCTGACGAGTGGTTCCCCTACAGCGCGGGCAACCGTCGGCTGGGAGGCCTGCTGGCGGCCCTGGCCAGCGCGCAATTGGACCGGCTGGAAGGCCAGACCCAGCGACGTTCCGAGAACGGCCGCTACCTTGCCGAGCTGCTCGAAGACGTGGACGGGCTCTCATCGCGCCGCGAGGATCCCTACGTCACGCGCAACGCCAACCACTTGCACATCGTGCGCTACGACGCCCAGGGCTTCGAAGGATTGCCGCGGGACCGCTTCGTCGAGGCCATGCAGGCGGAGGGACTGGGAATCAGGGCCGGCTACCGACGGCCCATGAACCGGGCCGCCCTGTTCAGCGACCCCAATGGCGAACTATCGCTGGTCTGGCCGCGCGGAGACGGCGGGCCGGATGTGGATTACGCCTCGATGTCCTGCCCGCACGCCGAACGCGCCTGCGCGACGGAGGACCTCTGGATTACCCAGAACATGATGCTCAGCGGACCGCGGGCGATGGAGGAGATCGTCGACAGCGCCGAGAAGGTCCGCGAAAACCTGTCGACGCTGGCCTCCTAGAGAGTCCGAGCGCGGGTCGACGCACGTCGGGCACCAGGGGACTCGCACCAAGCAGGTCGTAGGCGTTAGCCCTTGATGCCGGTGAGGGTGATTCCCCGAACGAACTGGCGTTGCGCGAAGAAGAAGACCACGATGATCGGCATTACGGAGATCATGGCAACGGCCATTTGCAAGGTGTGCTGCTGTTCCATGTATTGCCCGGCGGCAAAGTAGCGAAGGCCAACCGGGAGCGTAATGCGGTCGGGCGAATTCAGAACGATGAGCGGAAGAAAGAAGTCGTTCCAGTTGCCGATAAAGGCGAGCGCCGCTACGGTCGCAATTGCCGGTTTCGAGAGCGGCAGGATGACTCGAAACAGGATTCCCAGTCGGGAGGCCCCGTCGGTTCGCGCAGCCTCGTCCAGCTCTATCGGAATTGTCATGAAGAACTGGCGCAAAATGAATATGTAAAAGGCGCCGCCGCCCAGTCCGGGCACTATGAGTGGCCAAAGTGTGTCCAACCAGCCAAGATCGCGGAAGATGATGACGACGGGAATGATGGTGACGTGCAATGGCAGCATCATGGTTGAGAGCAACACCATGAAAATCACTCGACTTCCGGGAAAGTCCAGGCGAGCAAACCCGTAGGCGACGACACAGCTCACGAAGGTCCCGACCGTCACACCTATGAAGGTCACAATGAACGAGTTAAATAGCCACCAGGGCACCGGATGGTGCTGCCACACGTATGTGTAGTTCTCCCAAGCCGGCGGGAACGGCCAAAACAAATCAGGGTCATAGACTTGGCTGGTCGTCATGAATGACCAGCGCACCATATAGATGAAAGGAATCGCATACATAACGCTGCCGCCGATCAGCAGCAGGTAGAAGAGGGCCCTCACGAGCGCGCGCATCACTCGCACGGACGTCGAGCGCACGGTGATGGGCTTGCCCGGATAGACCACCGGTTGCCCTGGGGCGCCCAGGGGGGCGGTGAGACCGCCGCCTAGACTGGCGGTAGCGGACGAGCCGGCCGGCTGCGCGCGTGCGGAGACCCTTGGCTGTGCAGGCGTTGGCACAAGAGGTTCCTTGCGGGTTGGGCGATGCTTCATTGCGAAACCGCGCCGAGCTTCGAGGTGCAGCGCACCGAGTGTTCGAACCTCAGCCCTTGATGCCCGTCAGCGCAATCCCGCGGATGAAGTGCTTCTGCGCGAAGAAGAACAGGATCACGACGGGCGCGACGGCAATCAGGGCAATGGCCATCTGCAAATGCAGCCGCTGCGCCTCGTACTGCCCGGCCTGCAGCCAGCGCATCCCCACGGCCAGTGTCAGTCGCTCGGAGGATTGCAAGACAATCAGCGGGAAGAAGAAGTCATTCCAGTGGTTGATAAACGAGAACACTGCTACGGTTGCAATGGCCGGTTTCGACAACGGAATGACCACGGTCCAGAACACGCGCATGCGTGACGCCCCGTCGATGGCCGCCGCTTCGTCGAGTTCCAGGGGGAGTGTCAGAAAGAACTGGCGTAAAAGGAAAATGTAGAAGGGCGCGCCGCCAAGCAGGGGAACGATCAGCGGCAGCAGGGTGTCCAGCCAGTTGAGTTCCCGGAAGAGAATCACCTGCGGAATGATGGTCACGTGCTGAGGCAGCATCATCGTCGAAATAACAACCAGGAATAGCACGCGGTTTCCCGGAAACCTCAGTCGGGCGAATCCAAAAGCGACCAAGGCGCTGATAAAGGTTCCAACTGTCACGCCCACAAAGGAGACGATCGTGCTGTTGGTTATCCACCAAAGCACCGGTCCAACCTGCCACACATCCGTGTAGTTATTCCACGCGGGCGGATTGGGGAACAACGGTTGCGGAACCTCGAAGAACATGTCGAGGCTCATCAACGAGGCCCTGATCATCCAGAAGAACGGAATCGCGTACATGATGCTGGCACCGATAAGGATGACGTAGTACAGGGTTCGCAGCAGCAGCTGCAACACCTGCACTCGCCGGGATCGGATCGTGCGGCCGCCGGATGGCAGCGCCGCTGGCGCCAGGCTCGTGTCCACTGTTCGGGCTGTCATGGCTTAGCGCTCCGTGGCGCCTTCGTAGTAGACCCAGCGCCGGGCGATCCCGAACTGCAGGATCGTGAAGACCAGGATGATCACGAACAGCACCCAGGCGATAGCCGACGCGTAGCCCATCTGGAAGTATTCGAATCCAGTGCGATAGAGATGGAGCAGAATGAACAGCGTCGAATCCCGCGGCCCGCCGTTCGTCACGATCAGCGCCTGCGTGAAGACCTGCCACGACCCGATGATCTGCAGCACGGCCGTAAGAAAGATGGCGGGCGTCATCATCGGCACGGTCACGTGCCACATCTTGCGAACCACGCCGGCCCCGTCGACGCTGGCGGCCTCATACAGATGCTGTGGAATGCCTTGCAGCGCCGCCAGGTAGATAATCATCGTCGTGCCCAGGCCCCAGAAGCTCATGAGGATCAGGGCTGGCATGGCCCAGGTCGAGCTTGTCAACCAGTTAGGACCGTCGATCCCGACAAGTCCCAGGAACTGGTTCACGAGACCATTTGGCTGGAGGAGGAGAATCCACAGGTATGCCGTGGCCACGCCTGCCGTTACCGATGGCAGATAAAAGGCCGTGCGATAGATGGGTTGTCCCTTGACCTTCTGATTGAGCAAAATGGCTACAAAGAAAGCCATGATCATGATGCCTGGCACATGTACAGCCGTGTAATAAAGAGTGTTGATTACGCTGCGTATAAACTTGGGGTCATCGGTAAACAGCCTCACATAATTGTCCAAACCTACCCATGTTGGAAGTCCAATAAACCGGTAATTTGTGAGGCTCAGGATAATAGAGGCTATGAACGGCCCGAGCGTAAACCAGATGAATGTGATCAGCCAGGGCGCGATAAAGAGCAATCCGCTCCAGCGCTGCCATCGTGTCGTGCGCAAAGTTGCCTCAGTTCATAGGCGGCCGGGCGGGCGTCACCTGGTGATGCCCGCCCGGCACGTCCACTTCATTCAGGAGTTTGAATGAGCGTGAACGACTCCTATTGCAGAGTAGCGAGGTGCCTGTCGCACGCCGCCTGGGCGTTGAGGAGGGCCTCGCGAGCTGGAATCTCGCCAACGAGCGCCGGCTGCGTCTCGTCGTGCAGGATGTTCCACCACTGCGCCCAGCCGCTGAAGAAGTGCAGCCCGTAGCCATCAGGACTGAGGAAGTTGTCCTTGATGATGTGCATGCTTCGCGGCAGGCCCGGCTGGAATCCGAGGTACCGGTCGCTCTCGATGACCGCACGGAACATCGGAATCGCGCCACGACCGTCGGCGACCAGACCCTGGAAGTACTCACCCGCGATAAACGACGTGAGGATGACCGAGGCCTCCACCGTGCCGTGCTCAAGCGCCTTGACGGTAATGAAGTGGCCCAGCTCGTTGGTCGAGTAGGCGATTTCATCGATCGGTGAACGCGGGGACTCCATGTTGTCCCAGACGAAGCGGTCGCCGACTCGAAGCTTGCGGCCGCCGGGACCGTGGATCCCGCCCGGCTCCATGCCGATCTTGCCGGTGGCGAACGGCGCCGTGATGCCCTCGGTCAGCAGCTGTGACAGCTCGCCGAGCGGGACGCCGACGCCCTCTTCGTACGTCGCGTTGACATACCACTCGAACGCCTCGAGTCCGCCTTCCGTGGCGAAGCCGGACGCCGGGGCCGGGCGACTGCGATCCGTGAAGAGCCAGCCGCCGTTGGCGCTGATCAGGGGCAGCCAGCGGAACTCGCCGCCGGTGCTGTGGTGCAAGCCATACTCGCCAGTCTCACTGTTCGTGAGCTGCCGTGCGGCTTCCAACTGCGTGTCCCACGTCCAGTCCGCCGTCGGCGCTTCCACGCCGTCCGCGTCGAACTTGTCGATGTTGTACACGTAGCCGTTGACACCCGACATGAACGGCATGCCGTAAAGCGTGCCCTCGATGCTCAGGTTCTCGAAGCTCGGGTCGTCCGGGTTCTCCCGGGCCAGGATCAGGTAGTCGTCAAGGTCGATGCCGGCCTTGTTGACGTGATCCTCCAGCTGCACCAGGCCCGGCGCGAACTCGCGCATCCGGGCGCCGTTCAGCACCACCACGTCACCAATGGTGCCCGCCGCGAACATGATGTTCACCTTGTCGCGGTAGAACCCTGGCGGGATTGGAATGAGGTCGTACTTGACGTTGGGGAATTGCTTGTCGAATTCCTCCAAGCCAGCCTTCATCGTCTCCCAGCGCGTCCCGGCCGCCCAGTAGTTCATGAACTGGATGGGTGGGGTCGGCGCCATCTGCGGCTGGACTTCGACCTCGACGACCTTCTCGACAACCTTCTCTCGCTCGACGACCTGCGTGACGACCTTCTCGACAACCTTTTGGGTCTCGACGACCTGCGTCACGACCTTCTCGACCTGCTGCGTGACAACCTTCTCGACGGGGACTTCCTTGACTTCCGTCCTCGTCACGATCGTCTCGACAGGCACTTCCTTGATGACCGTCTTCTCGATCGGGACTTCCTTCGTGACGACCTGCGTCTCACCACAGGCCGCAAGGATGGCTGCCGACGCTCCTATGGATCCAAGTCCTAGAGCGCGGATGACCTTGCGTCGCGTTACTGGACCGCTCATGTAACCTCCCCGCATCGGAGGACGTGGGTGACGCACGAGAACATGTCACCTGTCCGTTTGATGCAATCCCGTCGGGTGCTCCGGATGGCTGTACGTCAGCCACGCAATGCCCCTGAGGGGGTTTTTTGTAACACCCGCTCCGAATTTCTGTCAAACTTTCCGACGAGAGTCTTCGTCGCAGCTCGCCGGTAGCTGCCAGCCCTCGAATGTCTGCGCCGCTAGCCGCTTCTTCGGTGGTTGACCATCGAGAGTGGCTGTCCTGGGCCGGGTGAGTCCGGTGGCCCTGACCTGACCTAGCGCTTCGTCCCTGTTTCCTGCAGACACGAGTAGTGAATCTGGCAAACGGCCTTCCGTTCGGCGTCGTCACGCAAGCGGCCGCCCACGGAAGTCATGCGCAGGAACATGCCGACCGGTGCCGATGCCAGCGCAATCGAGTTCTCCTTGCTTGAAGTGATCGTCGAGCTGTTGACCTCCCAGTCCTGCTGATACACGACGGCCACGGCCTGATCGTCGGTCAGCATGGCGTAAATGCGGCTGAAGTCCGGGCGCACGGCCACCATCTGCGGGTTCAGTCCCACGCGGATGTGCGCCAGCGCGCGGAGCTTCGCCGTGTCGACAACCTGCACGAAGTTGTCGTCCGCGTGGCCCGTGTAGGCGTAGCTGCCGTCGTAGGTGAAAGTCCCCAAGATGGGCTGCGTGCCGGTCTGGAAGCGCTTGACCAGCTCCAGGGTGCTGGGCTCGTAGACGGCCACCGAATGCTTGCCGGCCTCCTGCACCCAGACGGAGCCGTCGGGGGAGGTGGTGAGCCGGGTGGGGTGGCCGCCCTTCTTGGACTCGGCGGTGGCCAGCACGGAACCGCTGGAGGGATCGAGGGCCACGACGCGGTCGCCTTCGCCGGTGGGATAGACGAAGCGCTCGACGCCCTCCGCGTCAATGCTGAGGTCGGCGTCGGCCAGCACGCCGCCGTGGAGCGGCACGTCGCTGAAGGTGTTGGTGACCTCCTGCGTGGAGGTATCGACGGTGAGCACCTCGCCGGCGGCCATCTTGCTGACGAGCAGGGTGCCGTCCTGGCGGGCCTTGCCCAGGAAGACGCCCTCGGCCTCGCTGCCGAGAGGA
>JAPOWQ010000029.1:169361-380696 GCA_026707585.1 Chloroflexota bacterium
TCAGGATTTCGCCGGCGTCGCCCATGGGGGCTTCGGCGACGTCGCCGCCTGCGGCAGTGCCGCCGGGCGCACTCTCCGGGCCGCCCTCGCCGCAGGCCGCAACGAACATTGTCACGCCCAGGCTGCCCATCCCGGCCAACAGGCGTCGTCGCGGCAACTGGCGAGTGTTCATTGGTCTCGGTCCTTTCACCGCCGGATCGCTGCGGGCCCGCTGCCGGCCCACCCGACCGGCGCTGTCTTAGCGCTTGGTACCCAGGTTCTGCGTGGCGCAATACGCCGACGTATGCCTGCAGGCTTCAGGCCGTTCCTGCTCGTCACGCAGGCGGCCCCCGACGGAGGTCATGCGCAGGAACATGCCGACCGGTGCCGATTCCAGCGCGATCGTGTTCTCCTTGGTGGAGGTGATCGTGGAGCTATTGGCTTCCCAGTCCTGCTGATAGACCACGGCCACGGCCTGGTCATCGGTCAGCATGGCGTAGATGCGCGTGAAGTCCGGGCGCACGGCCACCATCTGCGGGTTCAGCCCCACGCGGATGTGCGCCAGCGCGCGGAGCTTGGCGGTGTCGACAACCTGCACGAAGTTGTCGTCGGCATGGCCGGTGTAGGCGTAGCTGCCGTCGTAGGTGAAGGTCCCCAAGATGGGCTCGGTCCCGGTCTGGAGGCGCTTGACCAGTTCCAGGGCCGAGGGCTCGTAGACGGCCACGGTGTGCTTGCCGGACTCCTGGACCCAGATGGACCCGTCGGGCGACGTCGTGAGCCGCGTGGGATTCCCGCCCTTCTTGGACTCGGCGGTGGCCAGCACGGAACCGCTGCTGGGATCGAGGGCCACGACGCGGTCGCCTTCGCCGGTGGGATAGACGAAGCGCTCCACGCCCTCCGCGTCGATGCTGAGATCGGCGTCGGCCAGCACGCCGCCGTGGAGGGGCACGTCGCTAAACGTGTTGGTGACCTCCTGCGTGGCGGTATCGACGGTCAAGACTTCACCGGCGGCCATCTTGCTCACCAGCAGCGAGCCGTCCTGGCGGGCCTTGCCCAGGAAGACGCCCTCGGCCTCGCTGCCGAGGGGGATGCGGTGGGTGACGGTGAGGGCGTCAACGTCCAGGGTGATGAGTTCGGCGGTGCCGGCGGCGGGGTTGAGGGTGCCAAGCCAGAGGTGGCGGCCGTCGAAGAAGTTGTTGTCGTCGTTCCAAGCCCAAGTGGCCAGGCCGTCGAGGTCGCCGGTTCGGGTGACTTCCTCGGTGAGGATGTCGATGGCGGTGACATGGGGCGAACTGTTGCTGAAGACCAGGATTTCGCCGGCGTCGCCAACGGGAGCCTCGGCGACGTCGCCCGCCGTGCCAGCCGGTGCGCTTTCTGGGCCGCCCTCGCCGCAAGCGGCGGCAAGCAGCGCCACGCCAAGGCCACCCATGCCAGCCAGCAGTCGTCGTCGCGGGAGTTGTGGGGTGTTCATCGCCTCGGTCCTTTCACAGCCGGGGTGCCGATGGCCTGCCGTCGGCGCAGGCCGGCCGGGCGGGGGCTAGCGCTTGGTGCCCAGGTTCTGTGTGCCACAGGCATACGAAATCCTGCAGGCTTCAGCGCGTTCCGCGGAGTCACGCAGCCGGCCGCCGACGGAAGTCATGCGCAGGAACATGCCGACTGGTGCCGATTCCAGCGCAATGCTGTTCTCCTTGGTGGAGGTGATGGTCGAGCTGTTGGCTTCCCAGTCCTGCTGATACACCACGGCCACGGCCTGGTCGTCGGTCAGCATGGCGTAGATGCGGCTGAAGTCCGGGCGCACGGCCACCATCTGCGGGTTCAGCCCCACGCGGATGTGCGCCAGCGCGCGGAGCTTGGCGGTGTCGACAACCTGCACGAAGTTGTCGTCGGCATGGCCGGTGTAGGCGTAGCTGCCGTCGTAGGTGAAGGTCCCCAAGATGGGCTCGGTCCCGGTCTGGAGGCGCTTGACCAGTTCCAGGGCCGAGGGCTCGTAGACGGCCACGGTGTGCTTGCCGGACTCCTGGACCCAGATGGACCCGTCGGGCGACGTCGTGAGCCGCGTGGGATTCCCGCCCTTCTTGGACTCGGCGGTGGCCAGCACGGAACCGCTGCTGGGATCGAGGGCCACGACGCGGTCGCCTTCGCCGGTGGGATAGACGAAGCGCTCCACGCCCTCCGCGTCGATGCTGAGATCGGCGTCGGCCAGCACGCCGCCGTGGAGGGGCACGTCGCTAAACGTGTTGGTGACCTCCTGCGTGGCGGTATCGACGGTCAAGACTTCACCGGCGGCCATCTTGCTCACCAGCAGCGAGCCGTCCTGGCGGGCCTTGCCCAGGAAGACGCCCTCGGCCTCGCTGCCGAGAGGAATGCGGTTGGCCACGGAGAGGGTGTCGACGTCGAGCGTGATCAGTTCGGCGCTGCCGGCGTTGAGCGTGCCCAGCCAGAGGTGGCGGCCGTCGAAGAAGTTGTTGTCGTCGTTCCAGGCCCAGGCGGCCAGGCCGTCGACGTCACCGGTGCGGGAGATTTCCTCGGTGAGGATATCGATGGCGGTGACGTGCGGCGAGCTGTTGCTGAAGATCAGGATTTCGCCGGCGTCGCCCATGGGGGCTTCGGCGACGTCGCCGCCTGCGGCGCCGCCGCTGGGCGCACTCTCCGGGCCGCCCTCGCCGCAGGCCGCGGCAAGCACGGCTACGCCCAGGCCGCCCATGCCGGCCAGCAGTCGTCGTCGCGGAAACCGTGGGGTGTTCATCGTCTCGGTCCTTTCACCGCCGGGTCGCCTGTCCAACGAGGACGCAGCCGGGCGGCTCGCGCTCGAGACTCCAGCCCAGTGACCCCAACTCACCTAGATCGCGCTCCGCGCAATGGTGACGCTCAAACGGATTCACCTGAATTCACGCTGCCCACATCGCGAATCCCAAGCTTGGGAAAGTATACCGCTGGATGGCTGCCAACCGATGCCCGGCGGCGTGCCTTCTCCCGGTGGTACGTGGCCGGGACTGCGCGTCGACCAGAAACGGGCTGGCCGCCAGCCACCACGCAAGGCAGAATCCCGGCATCCGCGCGGTAACCAGACCGCACCGACGTAGGCAGCCGCCTTATGACTGACAAGCTTCGTGTCGCGGTGATTACCGAGCCCACCGCCTGGCACCTGGGCGCGCTGATCGACGCGCTCCACAACGACGAGGTCGGCGAGGTGGCCGTCGGCGACGTCACCGGCGGTACGTTCGACGAGGTCCGCCAGGGCGGCGCCGGCAAGGTGGCCGCCACGTACACCGACCTGGACGCGCTGTACCGCGACTTCCAGCCACAGGTGGCGCTCATCACGATGGAGCCGTGGCGCATGCCGCCGGTGATCGTCCAGGCGCTGGAAGCCGGCGCTCATGTATTCCACGAAAAGCCGGGCTACGTCGATCTGGACGACTACCGCGCGATCTATCGAATGGCCAGGAGCCGGGACCGGCACCTGGGGATTGCCTATATCTCCCGCGCCTACCCCATCGTCCAGGAAGCGCGGCGCCTGGTCGCCGAGGGCTTTCTGGGCGACCTCCTGTCCTTCCAGGCCTGGTTCGTCGCCGACCAGGAGCGCACCATTCAGAATCCCGCGGCCCGCGAGCAATACGACGTCGCCGCTGGCGGCTGGTTCTTCTCGAAGGAGTTGGGCGGCGGCGGGCATTTGACCATCCTGGGCTGCCACTACCTTGACCTGCTACGGCACATTGCGGGATCCGACTTCAAGTCGGTCAGCGCGTTCTGCCGCAACGTCGGCGGCGAGGCGATCACGGTCGAGGACGCCGCGGTCGTGAACCTGGAGTTCGAGAACGGCATGGTCGGTAACCTGAACTCCGGCTACTACACCAGCAGCGCCGAGTACGGCTCGTCCCGCCACAACGGCATCATCCTGTGGGGTCGCGACGGCTGGCTGAAGTTCAACCCGAACGGCGAGTCCAATCGCGAACCCATGCAGTGGGCCTCCTACAGCGGCGCCCAGGCCAGCGCACCGCTCAAGTCCTGGACGTTCGACAAGGCCGGCGCTCTCAACAACCCCTACCGTGTCTTGACCGGCGGCTTTTTCCGCGCCTGCCTGGGCTTGGAACCGCCGCCTATCGAACCGGAAGCCGGCATGTGGGTCAACGAGGTCACCACGGCCGCCTACGCGTCGTCCGATTCCGGCCAGATGCTGTCGGTCTCCATCCCGGAGGTTTAGGCCCGGAGGAGAAGTCCCGTGAACGCAATCCTGCGTATGGCGCGAGTGCTGATGTGAGGTGGTAGCCATGACTGCGTCTCCGTTGCGAGTTATCTCGGTCGGCGTGGGTGGCCGCGCACGTCCACACCTGAGCGCTCAGGTGGCGTTGCCTGAGAAGTTTGAGGCAGTTGGGCTGGTCGATATCGTTCCCGAGGCATTCAACGATGCGCTCGAGATCACGGGCCTGTCCGGGTCCGCCTGCTTCACCACCCTGACGGAGGCGATGGCCGCGACGCCGTGCGACGCGGTCGGAGTCTTCACGCCCGGTCATCTCCACACGTCATATATGGAGGAGGCCATCGCCGCGGGTAAACATGTGATCGTCGAGAAGCCGTTCACGTGCAGCTTGGAAGAGGCCGAACGCGTCGTCGCCGCCGCCGAGGCCAACGATGTGCGCGTCGTCGTGACGCAGAACGACCGCCTCTTTCACCCCTATCCGCTGCTGCGCGAGATGATTGCCGACCAGCGCTACGGCGAACTCGGCGCCATCACCATGGTGCACCACAACGCACGCGGCCGTCCGTTCGAGAACGGCTATCCGCCGATGCACCTGTGGCACCAGGGTTCGCACCAGGTCGACTCGTTGCTGTCGCTGGTCCAGCGGCCGCCGCGCTGCGTGTGGGGCGTGAACGCCACCCCCGCCAATAGCAACTGGACGGCTGAGCCGCACGTCTGCGCCATCATCACCTTCGATGGTCCGGTGATCGTCAGTTACACCGCCACGTCGGATGCCCAAGCCTACGAAATGTATGTGCGCCTGGAGTTCTCGGAAGCCGCGGTGACCATGCACGGCCTCACGATGAACTCAACGGACTTCGACCTCAAGATCACGCCGCGCCAGCCGCTGGAGCGCTATCCCCGCTCGGAGCTCTTTCCAATCGGCAAGGCTGAGCGCGGCGGTCGCTGGGCCGACATCGAGCAGGAAATCTGGAACGGCTTCTGGTCGCACATCATGGAGGGCCAGGACAACCCATGCTCCGGACGCAATAACCTGGACACGATTGGGGTCCTGGACGCCATCATCCGCTCGAGTACCGAGCGAATCGCGGTGGAGTTGTAAGCCGAGGCAACTGGCACAGCAGGGGGAGGATCTGATGGGCAGCACACTGAGAGCCGGCGTCGTCGGCCTGACCGGGATTGGCGCCCGTCCGCCGATTCCGGCCCCGAAGCACGGCTGGGGCATCTCCATGCCGCACTCGCACGCCTCGGCCTACCACTTCGTGGAAGACACCGAGCTGGTGGCGGTTTGCGATCTGCGACAGGAGGCAATCGACGAGTTCGACGTCAATTGGCGCTCCTACGTCTCAGAGGTCAACTCGTACATCGACTACCGCGAGATGCTCGATCGGGAAAACCTGGATCTGATCAGCGTGGTTACGAGCGATCACGTGCACACGCAGATCGTGATCGACGCGGCCGAGGCCGGGGTGAAGGGCATCGTCTGCGAGAAGCCGATCGCCACTACGCTGGCCGACGCCGACCGCATGATCGAGGCCGTCGAAAAGGCCGGCATTCCCATGCTGATCGACCACGTCTACCGCTGGTGGTTCCCCTGGGCCGACGTCGGCAAGCTGATCGACGACGGTGCCATTGGTGACGTGGTTCGAGTCATGTGCAACCAGGGTGGGCCCCGGGCGATGCTGTTCCGCAACGGCACGCACGTCTGCGACACGATCAACTGGTTTTCGACCGGCAATCCCACGGCCGTCTACGCCGTGGCCGAGAAGGGTTTCGAGGACTACGGCCCGCGCTACGCCAGCGACGGCGGCCACGACCCGGACACCGATCCGGCCCTCAGCATCATGATCGAGTACGACAACGACGTCCGGGCGTTCTGGAACGCTTGCAAGACCATGCCCGGCCGCTACATCGGGCCCTTCGACATCTGGGGCACCGAGGGCCGCATTCACCTGACCAACGACTACGCCGTGCTCTACGACGATCCCGAGGAAGGCCTGCGCGGCCGGGAGCTGACGCCCACGCACTACACCCAGGGCCACATCGCCGGCCTGGTGACGGAACTCGTTGGCCTGATCCGCGACGGCGGCGAACCAAGCTGCGACGGACGTCAGGCCCGCCAGGCTCTGGAGGTCCTCCTCGCCGCGCTCCAATCGCAGGCTGGCGGCAACGTGCGCGTTCAGCTGCCCATCACCGACGCCTGAGCAAGCGAGAGGAATCCGCCCAGCAACGTGCAGCTCGGCCGGAAACCGTATCTGGCCGAGCTGACCGGGGTCCTGGCCCGCGAATCCTTGTTGCACTTGGCGTGGTCCTCGTGCTGCTGCTCGGTGCGTGCGGGGCTGGTAAGCCGGACGCCCAGCCGACGCCCACAGTTGAGCCTCAGCCGACACCGACTACCGAGCCGACACCGGAAGTCACGCCCGAACCGACGCCGCTTGACGCACTCGAGGCCCGGCGCTGGGACGCCGCGCTGCGCGTGTGCGACGCGCTTGAAAACACGCTGCTCGTCGGCGAACCGGCGTTCTTCCTCGGGGCGCTGCAGTTTGCTCAAAACGAGGGCATGCGACAGTCGGAGTTGGCCCAGGCCATGCAGCGGGAGTGTCCGGGCCCGTTCGGCGCCCTTCGCTACGAACCCGATCTCATGGCCGAGTTCGACAAGCTGCCCTGACGCGGTGGTTTATCGCGCCCAAGGCCGCTTAGCATGGAGACTTGCGGGATCTCCGGAAGTGGATAGCCGTCATGTATGACGTAGTGATTGTCGGCGCGGGCGTCATGGGCAGCGCCACCGCCTACTGGCTCAGCCGGGCCGGCAAGCAGGTGGCCTTGCTCGAACAGTACACACCCTCCCACGTGCGGGCGTCGTCCGCCGATGAGTCCCGCACGATCAGGTACCAGTACCGCGGCCAGGCGTCCTATACCCGAATGGTGGCGGGGGCCGTGGAGCTGTGGAAGGAGTTCGACCGCCGGTCGGGCACCGGCTTCTACCGGGAAACCGGGACGCTCACCCTGCAAACCCAACCGGACTTCCAACCGCTGCTCGACGGCTACCAGGGTTTGTGCGACTTGGGCTACACGCCGCGCTGGCTGGACGCCGACGATGTTCGCCAACAGTTCCCGCAGTTCACCAACGTGGACTCCGGCTACCTCATGGAGGGCGTTGGCGGATACATCGCCGCGGGACCGGCGACTCGTGCGCTGGCCGAGGCCGCCGTCGAACAAGGTGCGGACGTATTCACGGGCGCTGAAGTCGTCGAGTTCCGTGAGTCCGGCGGGCGCGTCACGTCCGTGGAGACACGCAATGGACGCACGTTCGCCGGCGACGTCATCGTCATCACGGCCGGCCCCTGGACTGCTCGCCTGCTGCCCCATCTTCCCGTCCGCGTGCAACCAACCGCCGCTCGCCTGCATTACTTGAAGCCTGACGACCCGGCTGCCTATGAGTATCCGCGCCTCACGCCCTTTTCCGTCATGGACACCCAGTTCTACGGATTCCCCGTGCATTGGCGCGGCTGTGTGAAAGTCGCCGACGACATGATCGGCGAGCCGTTCGATCCCGACCGCGACCGCGAGCACGAGGACCCCGTGGCCCTGGCCAAGCTGCGGGACTTTCTGGGTCGCCATCTGCCGGACCTGCGCGACGCCGAGGTCGTCTACAGCAAGACCTGCACCTACTCCATGACCCCGGACTCGGACTTCATCATCGACCGCGTGCCGAATCTCGACAACGCGCTCGTGGCGGCCGGATTCTCAGGGCACGGGTTCAAGTTCGGCATCCTGATCGGCCAGATCATGGCCGACCTGGCGACCCTCGGCGCCACGTCCTGGGACCTGGGCCGCTTCCGGCTAAGCCGCGAGACTTCATCCGTCAGCCAGCACTGGTAGGCGACCAGCCGCTACCGATCAGTCGCGCCACACCTCGCCGAACAGCCGCAGCCAGTTGCCGCCCAGGATCTTGCGAGCGTCGTCTTCCCCGTAACCACGCCGCAGCAGCCCCTCAGCCACGTTCACGAACTCCAGCGGCCCTGCAAAGCCATGCAGGAGTCGGAAGGGCTGCGGGACGTCGCCCGACTGCAGAAACGGCTCGTGGCCATGCGAGGCGCCGATCCAGGCGAACCACTCGCGGGTCTGACCCATGCAGAAATCGGTCCCAATCGCGACCTGATCCGGACCGACCATGTCGACCAGATAGTCCACGGCGTCCAGGTAGTCGTCCAGCGTTGAGTCATAACCGTGGCGGTGGTGGTTGGGGAAGGCGTTGGCGCCAACAATTCCGCCCTTGGCGGTCAGCGCGCGAATCGCCTCGTCCGTCTTGTTCCTGGGATAGTCCGTCTGCGAGCGCGCGTTGGCGTGCGTGAAGGCCACCGGCTGCTCCGAGTGCTCGATGGTGTCCAGCACCGTGCGGTCGCCCACGTGCGACAGGTCGATCAGGATCCCCAGCTTGTTCATCTCGCGGATCGCGGCCAGGCCAAGGACGCTCAGGCCTTCGTCCGTGCGCTCCCAGCATCCATTCCCAAACAGGTTTCGCTCGTTATAGGTGAGCTGCACAATCCGCACGCCCAGCGCGTGAAAGAGCCGGAATCGCCGGACGTCGCTCTCCACCGGCGTCGCGTTCTGCCAGCCGAGGATGATCCCGGTGCGTCCCTCCGCCTTGGCCGCGTGAATATCGGCCACCGAGTGAATCGGCCTGATGTACTCGCTGAACTCCTCAAACCAGTGCAGCCAGGTCGTCAGGTTGTCCAGGGTCTCCTGGAAGTTGTGCCAGATGGCTGAAGTGGCGTTGCAGGCCGTGACGCCCCCATCCCGCAACTCGCGAAAGATTTGCTCCGCGCCCCAGTTGCTGGTATCGAGTCCGTCGATCACCACGGCCGACTCAAAAAGGCGGCGAGCCGCCGCGCTGGGAACCAACTGCTCAGTCGTCATCGCCGCCTCCGCCCGTCCGGGCCTGGGGCTTCGTCCTGCGCCCGCGAGCATAACCGGCGGCGGAGCAATCATCGGCGCGGCCTGCCCACGCGGATAATCATCCCGGCCCCTCACACTGGAATCCCTGTCCGACCAGCGGCGCCAGGCTCCGACGCGGTCGCTCGCACGCTGCATGTCCGGAGTTGTTCTAGGCCATTCCTGCGTTCTGAATATAAAAGGACTTGATAGCTAGACGCTCAAGTGATATAAAGGCGCTGCACGAAGGGGTTCGGTTGAGACGGCCCGTGGCGCGACCTGCGATTGAGCAGCCGCACGCACGCCGATCACGACGGCGGCCCGAACGTGCGCTTTCCGTGACATCGGCGGACGAGGAGGTTCGCGGATATGGCATTTGACATCAATCGCTTCACGGAGCGTTCCCAGCAGGCCATCAGCCAGGCCGCGAGCCTGGCGGCCGAGCACGGGCATGCCCAAATCCGGCCCGAGCACTTGCTGGCCGAGCTGCTGGCTGATAGCGAGGGCATCGCCGCGGCGACGCTCGAACGGTCCGGAGCGTCCATCACCGATCTTCGGTCGGCAACCGACGCCGCGATTGAGCGGTTGCCGCGCGTACGTGGCGATGCGGCGTCGCCGCAGTTGGCGCCGGCTGCACGCGATGTGCTGGTGCATAGCCACGACGAACTGTCGTCGTTCGGGGACGAGTACGTCTCCACCGAGCACCTGCTGCTGGCCCTGCTGGAGCACGGCGACGCGGCATCCCGGCTGCTGCGCGACGCCGGCGTCAGCCGGGAGTCGCTCCTGGCGGCCCTGCGTGAAGTCCGTGGCGCCCAGCGTGTCACGTCGCAGTCGCCGGAGGCGTCATTCGACGCCCTGGCCAAGTACGCCGTCGACCTCACCGACCTGGCCGACCGCGGCAAGCTGGACCCGGTCGTCGGGCGCGACGAAGAGATTCGCCGCGTCATCCAAATCCTCAGCCGCCGCACCAAGAACAACCCCGTGCTGTTGGGGGAACCCGGCGTGGGCAAGACCGCCATCGTTGAAGGCCTGGCCCAGCGGATCGTCCGCGGCGACGTGCCTGAGGGCCTGAAAAACAAGCACGTGCTCGCGCTGGACTTCGGCGCGATGGTTGCCGGCGCCAGGTACCGCGGTGAGTTCGAGGAGCGTCTGAAGGCCGTCTTGCAGGAAATCACCGCTGCCGACGGCGAGATCGTGCCCTTCATCGACGAACTGCACACCGTGGTCGGCGCTGGCGCGGCCGAAGGCGCCATGGACGCGGCCAACATGCTCAAGCCCATGCTGGCGCGCGGCGAACTGCACGCCGTCGGCGCCACCACGCTCAACGAATACCGCAAGCACGTGGAGTCCGACGCCGCCCTGGAGCGGCGCTTTCAGCCGGTTTTGGTGGACGAGCCGTCGGTCGAGGACACCATCTCGATCCTGCGCGGTCTCCGTGACCGCTATGAGACCCATCACCAGGTCCGGATTCGGGACAGCGCGCTGATTGCCGCCGCGACCCTGGCGCATCGCTATATCTCCGACCGCCAGTTGCCCGACAAGGCCATCGACGCCGTCGACGAAGCGGCCAGCCGCCTGCGCATGGAGTTGACCTCGGCGCCGGCGGAGCTCGACGAACTCAGCCGCAAGGTCGTGCAGCTCGAAATCGAGCGCGAGGGTCTGCGCAAGGAATCCGACGACGCGTCCCGCGAGCGCCTGGCTTTGCTTGAAGCCAAACTGGCCGCCCTCCAGGAGGATCAGCGCTCGTTGCAGGCCCGTTGGGACCGTGAACTTGCGGCTGCTGACGGTATCGCCGACCTCAAGCGCCGCGTCGATGAACTGCAAACCGAGTTGGAGCGAGCCACCCGCGATATGGACCTCGAGACCGCGGCGCGCATTCGCTATGGCGAGCTTCGCGACGCCCAACAGGCACTCTCGGACGCCGAGGACGCGAACGAGACCGGCAACCGGCTGGTCCGACAGGACGTCGACGAGGAAGACATCGCCGGCGTTGTGGCCCTCTGGACCGGCATCCCGGTGAACAAGCTACTGGAAGGCGACGCCCGCAAGCTGCTGCAGCTGGAAGCGCGATTACACGCACGCGTCGTGGGCCAGGACGACGCCGTCCATGCCGTCTCCACCGCCGTCCGCCGCGCCCGAGCCGGTCTGCAGGATCCCAACCGGCCCTTGGGCTCGTTGCTCTTCCTGGGACCCACCGGCGTCGGCAAGACCGAACTGGCCCGCGCCCTCGCCGAGCAGTTGTTCGACGACGAACAGGCCCTCATCCGGCTGGACATGAGCGAGTACATGGAGCGGCACGCCGTCAGCCGCATGATCGGCGCGCCGCCCGGCTACGTGGGCTACGACGAGGCTGGCCAACTCACGGAAGCCGTGCGTCGCCATCCCTACAGCGTCGTGCTCTTCGACGAGGTCGAGAAGGCGCATCCGGACGTCCTCAACGCCCTGCTGCAAATCCTCGACGACGGCCGCCTGACCGACGGTCGCGGTCGCCTCGTAGACTTCCGCAACGTCGTGGCCATCATGACCAGCAACATCGGCAGCGCGGCCATCATGGACGCCCTGGCGGTCCGACCCAACGAAGCGGGCGACCAGGCGCTGGCTGCGGCGCGCGCCCACTTCCGTCCCGAGCTCATCAACCGGCTAGACGACATCGTGGTCTTTCAGTCGCTGACGCGCGACCAACTACGCGAGATCGTCGGTCTCCGGATCGCGGAAGTGAATCGCCGGCTGGCCGATCGGGCCATCGAGTTGAGCTTGTCGCCGGAAGCGCTCGACCTCCTGGCCGAGCAGGGCTACGAGCCGGCCTACGGCGCGCGCCCGCTGCGACGAGCCATCCAACGGACGCTCCTGGACTCGCTGTCCGACCGCATTCTCCAGGGCGAGATTTCGGAAGGATCCCGCGTGGCCGTTGGCGCGGACAACGGCGGCCTCAGCTTCCGGTCGGAGGAACCTCTGGCGGCCTAGGCGTGGCGCGGTCCCGTCCGGGTTGGGCCGTCGCCCACTGGCGGCGCCCAACCCTGCGTCGGGGGGCAACGTCCCGGCAGAATCGGGAAGTGAGTTCGCCAAATCGGCTGACCCTGCGCGCCTCCCTGTATGCTTCGTACCTGAACATGCGAGGTTGATTCCTACGCGAAGGTGAGCCCCCAAATGGCCAACGATTGGCAGGAACTCCGAGTCTCAAACGACGCCCTGAACGATCCGCCTGAACTGCGCGCCCGGATGGACACCGAGGGCTACGTCTTCCTGAAGGGGCTCTTCAACCCTGACGACATGCTCTCGTTGCGGCGTGCGATGACCGCGAAGCTGCAACAGCACGGCTGGTTACAGGCGGGCACGGATCCAATGGACGGCATTGCCGTCATCGAGGCCCAGTGCACCGAGGGCGACGTCGGTTACACCGACGTGTACCACGAGGTCTACAAGCTGCAGGCATTCCACGAGTCCGGGCATTGGCCCGTGATCATGGACACCATGGAGAAGATCATCGACGCGCCGGTGCTCTCCCATCCAATGAAAATTGCCCGCATCTGGTTTCCCCAGTACACCGACCACACCACGCCGGCGCACCAGGACTTCGTCCATTTCCAGGGCACGTTTGATACCTACACCTGTTGGGCCCCCGTAGGCGACTGTCCGGAAGCGTTAGGCGGACTTGCCGTGGTACCCGGGACCCACAAGGTGGGCAAGGTGGTCGATCACCACTTTTCCCTCGGGGCAGGCTCGCTGGTAGTGGACGAACAGGTCCAGGAAGGCCCCTGGCATTCGACCAACTACGAGATTGGCGATGCCTTGCTGTTCCACAGCCTCACGGTCCACAAGGCCCTGCCGAACGTCACCGAGGACCGCATGCGCATCTCGCTGGACAACCGCTACCAGTCCGTCCACGAGCCGATCGCCGAGCACATGCTCACCCCGCACCTGTCGCAGGACAATACCTACGACTGGGACGACGTCTACGCGGATTGGACGAACGACTCGCTGAAGTACTACTGGACCGGCCGCGACCAAGCCACCGTTCCGCGCGACATGAGCTACGGCGAGCGCGGGTTCGCGGAAGCCTTGGAGCGGGCGATTCAGGGCGACCCGGCCGCGCGCCTTCACCTCGAGCGCATCGTCCGTCGAGATCCAGCCTCCGACAACGCGCGTAAGGCCGCCGCGGCCCTGTCAGCCTGAGTTTCGCGGCGCGGCGAGTCGTCGGATCTCCCGACGTCACTGACGCTGGGCGCTTCCGCTAGCCCTGCGGCCCATGTCTGCGTTGCAAATCGCGGAGCTGCTGACTGCGGACGGAAACTAAGGTCGACTCAGCGCCAGGCCAGCCGCCGCCCTCGCCCACGCGCTCGACGACGATGCCCTGGTAATAGTGCGTCAGAATCTCGTCGAATGAATGCCCGGCGCGGGCCATGCCCTGCGCCCCCCACTGGCTCATCCCCACGCCGTGACCGAATCCCCGTCCGTTGACGATCAAACGAGCCGGCAGGCGAAACTCGGCCACGTCCAGCGTCCCCCGGACAAGCTGCACGCCGGCCGGCGCTTCGGCGAAAGCCAGGCTGCGACGTCGCTGTTCTAACGCGTAGCCGTCGGCTTGCAGCGCCGCCATGCGCCGCGGCGTTGGGTTTAGCAACACCAGGCGTTCACCGGGCACGGTTCGGAACTCGGCAAATGCGCTGGGTAGCCCCAGGGTGATTCGAATGGCGTCGCCGGAGAGCGTCACAGCGCCTTGATCGCCCAGGAGTTCCACCTCCGCCGGCTGCCCGCTCTGCGCGGAACGCAGAACGCGAACCTCGCTCAATTCCCCAAGCACGCCACCGGCCGTTCGCAGATCGGCCAGCCGCTGCACCGGGATGGCTCGCGTCCAGCGGTAACCCTCCGCCCCCCAGTTCGTGCTTAGGGCTTCCGCATCGCTTGGCGATGGCACCCCGCGCAGGTACGGCACGTCCCGACCCCACACGTCCACCGCGCTCGTGGTGTGATCGCCCATGTTCGAGGCGTAGTACGCCGCGATCAGATCGCCCCCATACATCGCCACCACGCCCGAGGTCTCTCGCACCGCCTGAATCGTCGACGGGTGCTCGCTCGCCACCCCGCCGTAGGCCTGGCAAAACTGCGAATCGCAGATGTCATAGTCGGCCGACGGGTCCACCTGCCGCAGGGCGTAGTTGCGCGCGGCCACCGCCTGGGCCTTCAGGGCTTCGACTTCCCACGTCGGCGGAATCTCAGACCCCACCACCGACGCCAGGTAGTCCGCCAGCCGCACTTCGTTCACCACCTGCGGGTCCCCGCCGCTGAAATCGACCCGAACGCGCCCCCGATAGGCACGGTCATTGATTGTCGTCACATCGGCCAGATCTCGCGGCTGGATATCGATCAGTTGCGGAAGCGGCGCCAGCATTCGGTACCCGAGATGCAGGCCCGCGCGCGGCATTGTCAGCGCCGGCGCCACGCCCACTTCCGAGCGCACCAGCCGGCGGTCGCGCTGCTCGCGTCCGTCCCAGCCGTACGGCCCAATCAAGAGCTGCCCGTCGGGCCAGGCGCCGTCCGGCGTGCGAGTCGCCAGCCCATCGACCATCGGCGTGGCGTCCACCGCCGGCAGCCGCAGGTAGCGCAGGGCCCAACCCACGGTCATCGCGGCGGGCTCGGCCGGCAGCGGCTGCGAGTCCACCTGCACCGTCGCCGTCGGCGGCGGAACCAGCCGCAGGGCGCCCGGCGCCACCGTCAATTGGACCCGGATAGTCTCCGGCAGGCTCGGGGCGGCGGCCGACGGTGCCGGGCCCACGGCGAGCGTGACCGCCAGCACCAGAACAATACAAATGGCCCGCCCGGCCAACCGGCCGGACGGGCCACGGACCCAACGCTTAGCTGGTGGGTTCTTCCCGCTTCTTCGCTGGCGGAGTCTCGGCGTCCTCAGCCGTGGCCGCGGTCTCCCCGGCGGCGCCCGCCGCCTCGTCCTCGCCGGCTCCTTCGCCGTCTTCGTCCTCCTCATTGCGCGCCTCTTCGCGGAATTCGCGCACGCTGGTGCCGAGCGCCCGGCCGATCCCCGCGATCCGGCCAGCGCCGAACACGGCGATGACAATGAGAAGAATGATGATGAGCTCGAACGGTCCAACGTTGAAGGGCATGTCCCTCCTCTTTCTCGTGAGCGATTAGCCGCCGGGCAACCCGCGAGTCCCGCCTGTATCGAGCAGACTGTCGGACCACAACGATTCGGGCTGTGGAACCCTTGGATGCACATCCACCCGCAGGTCCGGATCCCGAAGCGGCGCACCGGTCACCGTAACGATACGCGATTGTGCCACTCCAGCCGGCCGCGCACCCGCGATTCCACATCACCTAGCCTCGCGCCGCCAGCGCCCGGTAGCCGAAGTCCAGCAAGGTCTCGGCGTCGGCCAGGCGGTTCTCGCTGCCCAGCAACACCACCATCAGCCGCCGTGACCCGCGCTGCGCTGCCACCACCAGGTTGCCGCCGGCCTCTTCCGTCTGCCCCGTCTTGACGCCAATGGTCCCCTCGTACGACCAGAGCAGCCTGTTCAGGTTCCGGACGCTGTAGGAACGGTTGGCCGGCCCTCCGGGAATCACGTAAACCTGCGTGGCGACAATCTTGGCGAGCAGCGGAAAGCGATCGATCGCGTCCGCCGCCAGTACCGCCAAATCGAAGGCCGTGCTGTATTGGTTGTCCGCGTCCCGGCCGCTGGCGTTGGCAAAGTGGGTGTCGCTCAGGTCGAGCCGCCGGGCCAGGTCATTCATCTGCGCCACCGTGTACTCGTGACCGCCAATGCCGTCGGCAATGCTGGCCGCGGCGTCGTTCGCGGATGGCAGCAGCAGGGCGTACAGCAGCTGTTCCAGGGTCAACACGTCGCCCGGCCGAAGACCAGCCAGCACGGAAGGCTCGGTCGCCGCGCTCTCGGGTACCTGGATCCGCGTGTCCGGTGGCGCCTGCTCCAGCGCCACGATTGCCGTCGCCAGTTTGGCCAGGCTGGCCGGCGGGCGACGCTCCCCGGGGTTCTTGGAGAACACCACCGTTCGCTCACCCATGTCCACCAGCAGGGCCGAGTGCGCTGATATCGGTGGCGCTTCCACCGGCCTTGTAAAGGGACTGTCGATAAACGGCGCGGTCGTGGGCGCGCGCTGGACACGGGCTTGGGTGGCTTTGGGCGACAGCAGGTTGACCACGCGACCGGCATCCGGCGGCGGAGGCTCGACCGATGACAGCAACCGCACGACGAACAAGATCCCCGCAATCACCAGCAGACCCATGAACACCAAGCTGGCCAGCTGTCGCAATTGGTTTCGCTGGGCGTGGCGCGCCTTGGCCACGGCCGAGCGTTCCCGCAGGCGGGCGTGGTAGATCGGTGGCGGGATGGCCGTCGGGCGCCGCCGCACCGGCCGAGCGAACAAGGCGTCCTGCGACCAGGCGTCGTCGTCCAGGTCGGGCCGAGGCGGAGCGCGACGACTCATCGCCGTTGCGCTTCGAGGAAGTCCAGGCTGCTCCGGAATTCGTCTTCGCTGATCAGACGCTCGCTCATGTACAGGTTCAGCATGGCCGGCAGCGTCACGATCGAGATCAGGCGCAGACCGTGGTACTCCAGCCGCCGAGCGGCGCCCACGTCGCGGTCCACCAGCACGATCACGTCGCGCACCCGCAGCCCTTCGCCGCGCAGCGCCTGAGCCGTTTGAATCACTGAACCGCCCGACGTAATCAAGTCATCCACCAGCAGCACGTGCTGGCCCGGCAGGAACCGGCCCACGATCTCGAGTCCTGCCGGATCGGATTCTGGCTTGACATAAATCAGCGGCATATCGCAAGTCAGCGAATACGCCGTGGCCAGGTGCAGCCCCCCCATCGGAACGCCGGCCACCAACTCAAAGGGCTCCGCCCGCTGATGCCGCCGGGTCTCGGCCAGGTTCGCCGCGTCGCGCACCAGCGCCGCCGCCGTCCGCAGCGCCGCCGGCACCGCCACCAGGCGCTTGGGGTCGACGTAGACCGGCGAGTTCACCGTGGACCGGCCCAGCGTGTAGCTGCCGAACTGGATGCCGCCCAGTTCGTAGATCTGCCGAGCCAGGTCGAGGGCGCTGAGTTCGTCCGTGAGCGCTTCTCCGCGTGTGTGAAGACCAGCGGCCAACGGCCCCGCCGACGCCCCCCAACGGCGGACCGGGTATGCGCAGATTATTGTCAAGTCGAATTGGCGGGTCAAGAGTTTCGTAGCCGGCTCGGGTGCAACGTGGCTGCTGCCGCGGCGATGGCCGACGCTCTTGGCGATTGCTCGGCCGGCGCCGTGAAGCCAGCCTGCCGTCCTGCGTGGGACAATTGACCACCGGGCGACGGACCCGGCGCCGCGCTCCGGCCGGCCCTCACCTGCGGACCACGTCCCATCCGAATCCTTTGGCGGCTGATTCTCTACCTGCGCAGTCAAAAGCTGCTTCTGGCGGGCATGCTCATCACGCTCACCCTCGGGTCGCTGCTCCGCACGCTGCCGCCCACCCTCAGCAAGGTCGCCATTGATGACGGGGTGCGGGCCAACAACCTGAATGTCTTGTTCGTCACCGTCGGCCTGTTCGTCGGGGCCGTGCTGCTCTCCAACGTCGCCATGGCGGGGCGTCTCTACGCCGCGCGCTACAGCTCCCAGAAGGTCATCCACGACATTCGCAACGACCTCTATACCCACCTCAGCGCCAAGTCCATGAGCTTCTTCGACCGGCACCAGACCGGCGACCTGATGTCCCGGGTCACCAACGACGTCAACATGATTCAGTTCTTCTTCACCATGGCCGGCACCGTCATCCTGTCCTCCATCGCCCTCACGGCCATGAACCTGATCTTTATGTTCGCCCTGGACTGGGTGATGGCGCTGGCGATTATTGCCCTGGTCCCCTTCTTCGTCGCCATGCAGTCCGTCGCCAAGCGCGTGGTCCCGCTCTTCCGCCAATCCAACCAGCAGATGGGCGTGGTAAATGTCGAAATCCGCGAGGCCATCTCCGGCATCAAGGTCATTCAGGCGTTCGGCCGCGAGCAGTACCAGGAGGAACGGTTCGACCGCGAAAACTGGAAGCTGCGCGATCTGCGCACCCGCGTGCTGCGGACCTTTGCCCTCTACTCCCAGGGCATTGAGCTGATCGCCGGCGCCGCCACCGCGCTGATTCTGGGCCTCGGCGCCTGGCGGATTGTTAACGGCGAATTCACGCTCGGCGGCTTGGTGGCCTTCCAGGGCTACCTGCTGCTCATGCTCGCCCCCACCCGCTTCCTCGGCTTCGCCGTCCAGATCACCCAACAGGCCGTCACCTCGGGCGAGCGGGTGTTCCAGATCATCGACACCCCGCTGGACGTGCAGGAGAAGCCCGATGCCCATCCGCTGCCCGACGTGCGGGGCGAGATTGACTTCGACGCGGTCACCTTCCAATACGGCGACCGCGATCCGATCCTGCGCGACGTTTCGGTCCATGTGCCCGCCGGCGGATCGCTCGCCATCGTCGGGCGCAGCGGCTCAGGCAAGAGCACCCTGGCCAACCTGCTGCCCCGCTTCTACGACCCCACCGAAGGCGCCATTCGGGTCGACGGCCACGACCTGCGCGATATCCGCCTGCAAGACCTTCGGTCGGGCATCGGCATGGTCATGCAGGAAACCTTCCTCTTTAACATGACCGTCGCCGAGAACCTGCGCTTTGGCCGCAAGAACGCCAGCCACGAAGATCTGGAAGCCGCCGCGCGCATGGCCGCCGCGCATGACTTCATTACCGAGTTGCCCAACGGCTACGACACGCTCATTGGCGACCGTGGCGTACGGCTCTCCGGCGGTCAGCGCCAGCGCGTCGCCATTGCCCGCGCCCTCCTCGTGCGGCCCGCCATCCTGGTGCTGGACGAGGCCACCTCCAGTGTCGACACCCGCACCGACCGCGCCATCCAACGCGCCTTGGAGCGGCTCATGCAGGAGCGCACCACCATCGTGATCGCCCACAGGCTGTCGACCATTCGCCGGGTCGACCAAATCATCGTGGTCGACGCTGGCCGCATCGTCGCGCGCGGCACGCACGAGGAACTGCTGGAAACCAGCGACGACTACCGCGCCATTTACGAGTTGCAGTTCCGCTTGCAGGAAGAGCTTCCGGTCACGGTCGCAGCCGAGGGGCAGGTCAGCACCTGATGGGTATGCGTCAGACCTACGTCGATACCTCCAACCTCAGCGGTCGCACCGTAGCCGGCACCCTGCGGCGCTTGCTCTACTACGTCGGTCTGCACCGGCGCCACATCGGGATCGCCTTCGCGGCCCTATCCGTCGCCTCGCTCTTGAACATGGTGCCGCCCTGGGCCTTGAAAATCGCGGTCGACGACTTCATCCCCCAAGCGGACGCGGCCGGGGCTGTGCGAATCGCCGCGGCCATGCTGCTGGTTTACCTGGCGCGCGGCGCCCTGAACTATCTGAACTTCTATCTCTTTGCGCGCAGCAGCCAGACCATCGTGTACCAGGTGTCGCGCGACATGTTTACGCGGTTGGTGCGTCACTCCATGCGCTTCTTCGAGAGCCAGCGCACCGGCGAAACGGTCTCGCACTTGACCGCAGACGTCACCGCCGTCCAGCAGGCCATGCAAGGCCAGGTGCTCACCGCCAGCGCTGGCATCGTCACGATGCTGCTCTACCTCGTCGTCATGCTCACGCTCGACTGGCGCCTCACCCTGGTCATCCTCTCCGTCGTGCCCCTCATGCTGATCGCCAGCGTCATCACCGCGCGCATGCTGCGCGTGCGCTACCGCCGGGTGCAGGAGTCGATCGCCAACATCAACACCGCCATTGAGGAAAACGTCAGCGGCGTTCGCGTCAGCCGCGCCTTCGCCCGCGAGGAGGCCGACGCCCGCCGCTTCCAGACCGAGAACCGCGCCAACCTGCAGGCCAACCTCAATACCACCATGGTGGAGTCCATTGCCACGCCGGTGATCGAGGGGCTCAGCACCCTCAGCGTGGCGGCCCTGCTGGCCTACGGCGGCTGGCAGATCACCATCGGCGAGATGCAACCCGGCACGCTCATCGCCTTCCTGGCCTACGTGCAGATCTTTCACCAGCCAATGACCGAACTGGTGCGCGTCAACTACGTCGTCCAGTCCGGCCTGGCCGCGGCCGACCGCATCTTCCAGTTCATGGACGTGCCGCGGCACATCGTCGACCGCCCCTCCGCCGTGGACCTGGTCCAGCCGCGCGGACGCGTCGAGTTTCGCAACGTCGACTTCAGCTACGACGGCACGACGCCGGTGCTTCAGGACATCTCCGTGACCGCCGAGCCGGGCCAGACCGTCGCCCTCGTCGGCGCCACCGGCTCCGGCAAGACCACCATGGTCAACCTCATCGCCCGCTTCTACGACCCCACGTCGGGCCAAATCCTGGTCGACGGTGCCGATCTCCGCGATCTGCGTATGGAGAGCCTCCGCTCGCGCCTCGCCTTCGTGCCCCAGGAGACCTTCCTCTTCAGCGGCACCATCGCCGAGAACATCCGCTACGGGGACCCCGAGGCCGGCGACGGCCAGGTCGCCGCCGCCGCCGCGCTGGCCCGCGCCGACGACTTCATTGAGCAGCTGGACGACGGCTACGAAACCGTTGTCGGCGACGGCGGCCTGCGCCTCTCGCGCGGCCAGCAGCAGCGCGTCGCCTTGGCTCGCGCGATCCTTGCGGATCCCGCCGTCCTCGTGCTCGACGAAGCCACCTCCGACATCGACACCGAATCCGAATACGAGATCCAACAGGCCCTGATCCAGGTCATGCACAACCGCACCAGCTTCGTCATCGCCCACCGCCTCTCCACCATCCGCAACGCCGACCTCATCGTCGTCCTCGACGAAGGCCGCATCGTCCAACGCGGCGCCCACACCGACCTCATCGCCCAACCCGGCCCCTACCGCGACCTCCACGCCGCCCAATTCGACGACCCCTCCGAGGCCACGTCCGTTCAGGCGTAGACCCGCTCAGCGGTACGATGAGCGCCAGGCTCCGAAGTTCGGTGCCGGCAGATCCGAAGCTTGATGGACTCCAAACGCCCACGCTCCGTCCTTGACGCCATGGCCGGCCCATACGATCCCGCCGCTGTCGAGTCCCGGCTCTACGACACCTGGGACGAGTCCGGTGCCTTCCAGCCTTCGGACGACGCCGACCGACGCCCGTTCACCATCGCCATTCCCCCGCCCAACATCACTGGGCAACTACACAACGGACACGTGCTTTTCGTTGCCTACCAGGACCTGATGATTCGCTGGCAGCGCATGCACGGACGAGCCGCCCTGTGGGTGCCCGGCACCGATCACGCCGCCATCGCCACCCAGAACGTGATCGAGCGCGAACTGGCCAAGGAGGGGCTCACCCGTCACGACCTTGGGCGTGACGGATTCGAAGAGCGGTTCTGGCAATGGAAGGACGAAGTCGGCGACAACATCAACGAGCAACTGCGGCGGCTGGGCGCCTCCGTCGACTGGACGCGCGAGCACTTCACGCTCGACGAGCAGCTCTCCCGCGCGGTCCGCGAGGCCTTCGTGCGCCTGTACGAAAAGGGCCTGATCTACCGCGGCCGCTATATGGTCAACTGGTGTCCCGACGACCAGTCCGCCATCAGCGACCTCGAAGTCGAGCACCACGACGTCGAAGGCTCCCTCTGGCACATCCGCTACCCGCTGACCGACGGCGGTCATCTGACCGTGGCAACGACGCGCCCCGAGACAATGCTGGGCGACACGGCCATTGCCGTGCATCCGGATGACGAGCGCTACCAGTCGCTGCTGGGGCGGGAAGCCATGGTCCCCGGAATCGGTCGCCGGATCCCAATCATCGCCGATGCCTTCGTCGATCCCGAATTCGGGTCCGGAGCGGTCAAGGTCACGCCGGGACACGACCCCAACGACGCGGCCATGGGCGAACGCCACGACCTGCCGGTCATCAACATCATGAACGGCGACGGCACCCTCAACGACAACGCCGGACGCTGGGCCGGCCAGGATCGCTTCGATGCCCGGGCGGCCTACCTGGACTTTCTGCAAGCCGAGGGACTGCTGGAACGCATCGAACCGCACACGCACCCGGTCGGCCACTGCTCGCGCGACGAAGCCGTGATCGAGCCGCTGGTCTCCGAACAGTGGTTCGTGAATGTTCGTCCGCTGGCCGACGCCTCTGCGGCCGCCGTGAACGACGGCCGCATCCGCTTCCACCCCGCCCGCTTCAAGAACGAGTTCCTGCGCTGGCTGGACGAGATTCAACCGTGGTGTATCTCTCGGCAGCTCTGGCTTGGCCACCGCATCCCGGTCTGGTACTGCGGGTCGTGCAAGGCGGTCATCGTCCCGCGCGAGGATCCGACCACCTGCCCAACCTGCGGCGGCTCTGAGCTCGAGCAGGACCCGGACGTGCTCGACACCTGGTTCAGCTCAGGCCTGTGGCCCTTCTCCACCCTTGGCTGGCCCGACGACACCCCCGACATGCGCCGGTTCTACCCGACCGACGTCATGGAAACCGGCTACGACATCATCTTCTTCTGGGTCGCCCGCATGGTGATGTTGGGTCTGGAGCTGGTTGGCGAGGTCCCGTTTCATGACGTGTACTTCCACGGCCTGGTGCGCCATCTCGATGGAACCAAGGTCAGCAAGACCAACTACCAGCCCGGCGACGATCCGCTCGAAACCATCGAGGCCTACGGCGCCGACGCCATGCGCTTCAGCTTCGTCACCGCCGCCGCGCCCGGCAACGACATGCGCCTGGACCTGCGCCAGGTCGAGCGCGGCGGCCACTTCGCCAACAAGATCTGGAATGGCGCCAAGTTCGTCATCGGCGCCATGGAACGTACGGTCGGCAGCGCGGCCGGCGAGCCTTCTCTGATTGATCGCTGGATCCTCAGCCGCTTCAACCAGGTGCATGCCGAAGCCATCCGCGACGTGGAACGGTTCCGCTTCGGCGAAGCCGGTCGCGCCCTCCACGACTTCCTGTGGACCGAGTTCTTCGACTGGTACGTCGAGGCCGCCAAGATTCGGTTGTACGGCAACGACACGGCCGCCGCCGCCCGCACGTCGGCCACGCTGGCCACGGTGCTGGACGGCTCCCTGCGGCTGCTCCATCCGTTCATGCCGTACGTCACCGAGGAAATCTGGCGCCACTTCCGAGCCGCGTGCGGCGCTCCCGACTCCCCCGAGCTACTGATCGAGACAGAAATTCCTGTTGCGTCCCCAGACGTCGACGAGGAAGCAATCTCCCGGGCTCGAGCGCTGATCGACATCGTCCAGGGCATCCGCAACGCCCGGCATGAGTCTGGCGTTGAAGCGGGCCGCCACGTCGAGGCGCGCGTCATCGGCGGCGGCGCCGAACTGAGGGACCAGGCCGTGTTCATCCGGCGCCTGGCTCGCGTGGACCCGCTTACGTTCCATCCCGCTGGTACAACGTTCGAGGAGCCTGCCGTCACGGCACGCGCCGGCGGCGTGGAGATCTTCCTGCCGCTAGCCGGATTGGTTGATCTCACGGCCGAGCGCCAGCGCCTGGCGCGCGAGCTGGCCGAAGCCGAAGCCACGCTCGGCCGCGCCGAGCAATTGCTGGCCAATCCGAGCTTCGTCGAGCGCGCGCCTGCAGCGGTGGTCGCCAAGGAACGCGCACGAGCCCGGGCCGCCGGCGAGCGAGTTGCTCAGGTCAGGGAACGACAGGCCGCGCTGGTCGGCTCGCCGTAGTTCGACGCGCCAGTCAGCGCCCGGACGATTCGGTCGCCGGCGGCTCGTCCTCCGCTCGAACGTACAACTCGCGCATGGCGGTTGGCCCGCGCACCATTTCGCCCTTGACCCCGCGCTCCCGGGCAGCCACCACGTCCTCGATCGCCGGCCGTACCTGCGACGAGAGCTGGTCGATGTAGTGCAGCGCAATAGCCTCTGGGATCATCGGTTCGGTGACCGCCGCGAACTCCAGCAGCCCCTGGTGACTCAGCACCAAGTGACGCAAGAGCGTCGCGATCTCGCCGTCGCAGCCCGTCGCCACCAGCGCCCGGTCCAGGATCCGCACCCCCTGCACCATGTGGCCTTCCAGGTTGCCGGCATCCGTGTAAACGATGCTGGCTTGCAAGTCCAGCTCCTCCAGCTTGCCCAAATCGTGCAGCACGACACCCGCCAGCAGCAGGTCGCGATCCAACTGCGGATAGACCCTGGCGACCCGCTCGGCGATCTGCAGCATCTCCACCGTGTGCTCTGCCAGCCCTCCCAGCCAGGCGTGATGCCGGGTTTTGGCGGCCGGCCAACGGGGAAGCCGTTCCACAACCAGCGGGTCCGCAATCACGGCGCGCAGCACGTCCTTCAACACTGGCGACTCGATGGATTCAACGGCGTCGCGGATTGAGCCGGTGAGCGCTTCCGCGCTCTGAGACGAGCGCGGCAGGTACTCGGTCGCGTCCCATGTTTCGTCCGAGTGCCGCAAGGTGTCGACCTTGATGTTGACCCGGTTCCGAAACTCGTCGGCCCGTCCCTCCACCTCGTACGGCTCGCCCGCGGTGACGGCCGCAATCTGCGCCTCCGTGACTTGAAACATCACTGCGTCAATCGTGGCGCCGGCGCGGTCGCGCAGGTTAATCCGCAGAAAGCGGTTCCCGGTGCGAGCCTCGCGAACCTCGACGGATGCAACCAGGAACACGGCGTGCACGTAGGTGCCCGGAGTGATGTCGGCGATGTTCAAGCGCGTAGGCTTCCCGTGGGTAGTAGGGGACAAGTCATCCTACTGGGCGGCGCCTCGCGGGGCGCGCCCCAATCCTCGATATCGTCAGCGACGTCGGCGAAGTGCGTCGCGAAGTCGCTGCCTCAAGGACGGGCGTTCATCGGGAAGCTCAATCACCTGCCCACGCCACATAACCGCGCTGCCGCGGCCACCGGCCGAACGCGCCGACCGTCGCTCCATGATCCCGCGGAACAGCGCAGCCGCAAAGACCACCGCGCCGGCAATCGCCACGATCGAGGCGAACTGCCGCAGAAAGATGGACAAGAACAGCGCCGCCACCACCAGCACGGCCGCCGTAACCAGCATTTCTCCCGTCGTCGAGAAGCGAGCCATGATCCACCGGCCAAGAAGCTCGACGTAGTTTCGTCGAGGTTGATCCGGCTGCGGCGCCCGCGAAACTCGTCGCTTCGGCGGTGGAGCCGAGGCGTCCGCCCGATCGAGGATTTCCTTGACTTCGTCCTGCCAACTCTTGGGCATAGAGAGCGTTGTGGAGAGCTGCGCCTCGAGTATATCGCCGCGTCGATGTTCGTGGACTGGCGACGAGCCGACTTGATCTCAGCAACCATCGACGGCAGCACCCGGCAAACGCCAGCAAGCTGGCTATGCTTCACCCATGCCCACGCCCGCATCCGATCCCTTCGAGATCGAAGTCTTCCGGCACCTCTTCGCCTCGGTCGCCGAGGAGATGGGCGTCACGGTTCAGCGCAGCGCGCACTCGCCCAACATCAAGGAGCGGCGTGACCATTCGTGCGCCGTGTTCGACGCCGACGGGCGCATGATCGCGCAGGCGGCCCACATTCCGGTTCATCTCGGATCAATGCCCGCCTCGGTGACGGCGGCGATCGAGGCCTATGAGGGCACGGCGCCAACGCCCGGCGACGTCCTCATCGTGAACGACCCCTACCTGGGCGGCACCCACCTGCCGGATATCACCACCGTCTCCCCGGTCTTCGTCGGTTCGGAACGCCGGCCCAGGCACTGGGGTTGGGTGGCGACGCGCGCCCACCACGCCGATGTCGGCGGTCTGGCGCCGGGCTCCATGCCGCCCTCGACCGAGCTATACCACGAAGGCCTCATCATTCCGCCGCTCAAGCTGGTGGACGCGGGCAGGCTGGACCAGCAGCTGGTGGAGATCATCTGTCGTAATGTCCGCACGCCTGAGGAACGCCGTGGTGATCTTGAGGCACAGTTGGCCTCGCACCGGGTGGGTGAAGCGCGCCTGGCCCAGTTCGCCCGTCGCTACGGCGCCGAGCCCCTGCGCCGCCGAGCCGAAGCGCTGCTCGCCTATTCCGAAAAACTGGCCCGGGCGCGCCTGCAGGTGGTTCCCGACGGCACCTACGGCTTTACCGACTACCTGGACGATGACGGCGCCGGCGGGCCTGCGATACCAATCAAGGTCACCATTCAAGCGCGAAGCGGGCGACTGAGCTTTGATTTCGCCGGTACCGGACCCGCGGCGGCCGGCGCGCTGAACGCGCCCGAAGCCGTCACGCGGTCGGCCGTCATCTACGTGGCGCGCTGCCTCATGGGCGACGATGTACCCGCTAACGACGGCGCAACGGAGCCGCTGGAGGTCATCGTCCCGGCTGGCACCGTCCTCAATCCGCCGCGACCGCACGCCGTGGCGGCCGGCAACGTGGAAACCTCCCAGCGCGTGGTTGACGTCTTGTGGGGCGCGCTGGCACACGCACTACCCCATGTCGTCCCATCCGCCAGCCAGGGCACCATGAACAACCTGATCATCGGCGGATTCGATCCGCGGCACGGCCGCGCCTTCACCTACTACGAGACCATCGCCGGCGGCGCGGGCGCCGGTCCCGACGGTCCCGGTGCCGATGCGGTCCAGGTGGCGATGACGAATACGCTGAACACACCCATCGAGGCGATGGAACTGGCCTATCCCCTGGCCGCCCGCCGCTACGCCATCCGCCGCGGATCCGGAGGAAGGGGTCGCCACCGGGGCGGTGACGGCGTGATTCGAGAGATTGAAACGCTGGTCCCGGCGGTGGTCACCATCGTCACGGAGCGTCGGAAGCGCCAGCCCTGGGGATCTGCCGGCGGCCAGGCTGGCAGTTCGGGTGTCAACCGCGGAGTCATCGGCGACACGTTGCGCGACTTGCCGGGTAAGGCCGCGATGGAGCTGGCCGCTGGTGACGTGATCCGAATCGAAACGCCCGGCGGCGGCGGCTGGGGCACGTCACGCGGCCCTTGGCAGCCTGCCTAAAAGAACCCGAACCGCCGCTTCGGCGGGGCCTCGACGTTGACCTCATCCGGAGCGAACTCCACGGAGAACGCCTCGTGGTGGATGGCCCCGGTTGGCGTCAGGTCACTCTCCATCAGGCTGATGTGAGACACCGTGAAGAGTCCCAGCCGGTCGAGTTCCATCGCCTCGAACCCGCGGCTAATCGAACGGCGCGCTGTTGGCGCGGCCATGCGCCCAATGCGCGCGAGGGTGACGTGCGGACTGAACGGCCGCCGGTCCACCCGCAGTCCCAGCCCTCGCACGGCCTCCAGCACCGCCGCCTGCAAGTCGCGCAGGGCCTCGGTCTCGCCGCTGATCCCGGCCCACGCAACCCGAGGCTCGCGATTCTCTGGAAAGGTGCCCCCGCCGCTGAACCCAATGCTGAAGGGGTGCCGACCCCGCACGGCCGCCTGCATCCCGGATCGAACGCTATCGGTGCTCTGGGCGGGAATGTTGCCCAGAAAGGCCAGCGTAAGGTGCAGGTTCTCCGGCGCGACGGTGCGAATGTGACGCGAAACGCGAGCCAACGACGCCGCTTCGGCAGCCAGCGCGTCCCGAAACGGCTTGGGGATCGTGACAGCCACGAAGGCCCGCATGGGAGATCAGTATAGTGAGGTCACACACCCACTGGTGGTCCCGGTCGCTCGCCATCTGGCAACCGCCGGCCGACAAACCCGAGTCCCAATGACAGCCGCGTTTCCCGAGCGCCTGGCGGCTCAGCCGACCGTACCCGTTGAAGCGAGCGCTCGCGCCGCGACAATTGAGGCGCTGCGCAAACAGCTTGCCAGTCGCTTGCCATCGACCTCCCTGGCACTGAGCGGCGCTGCTGAATTGGTTGTCATGGTCGCGGAATCCGTGGTCGACCCCGCAGCTGACGTCTTTTGGGATCGGGCCGACCACGCCCTGGCTCACGACCTGCTGCTGAAGGGCCTGGCCGAGGACACGGTTCTAACCACGCCCGGACGTGCGGCCTCCGAGGCGGCCGGCGTGGCGGTCGCCAGGACGCTGCAACGGCACCGTCAGCCCGTCGTCGCCGTCCTGGATGAAGCCGGCCTCGGAACCGGTCTGGCATTCGAGGCCGTGAACCACGTCGGCCATCTACAGGTGCCCTTCGTCCTGGTCCTGGTTGACGCGCAGACGCCGCGCGGACGCAACGCCGGCGCGATGGCCCGATATCTCACCCGCGTTCGCGGCCACGCTCGCTACGCCGACGCAAAGAACCTCATCGAAACGACGCTCGGGCGTATGCCCGCCGGTGAACAGGCCGTGGAAGTGGCCCGTCGGCTCAAGAATTCCGTGCGTGAACTGCTGGTTCCCACCGAAATGTGGGAAGAGCTCCTGGGCTTCATGTATCTGGGCCCGGTCGACGCGCACCGTGTGGAGGCGCTGGGCGAGCTATTGCGCCTGGCCCTTCGCGTTGGGCGCCCGGTCGTGCTGCACGTGACGCTGGACGGGCGGTCTCCCGTTCGCTCGCCGTCGCCCGACGCCGCCTCGAATGACCCTGACTTGGAGCGGGCGCTGGCGACATCGTTAGCCCGCGACGAGCAAACGCTGCTCATTGCAACGGACACCTACGGGGCGCTCGATACCGCCGCCCTGGCTGAACAGGCGCCCGAGCGCTATTTCGATCTGGGTCTGGGCGGGGCGCATGCCGTGGCGTTTGCCGACAGCCTGGCGGCGCAGGGCTACCGGCCAATCGTGGTCCTCGGTGACGCCAGCGTCGAGTCCGCCCTCGCGACCCTGACCGCTGAGCGTGAGCATCGCAACGGAACGGTAGTCGTCATCAGCACGGGCCGGGGACTGGCCCTGCGTCCGCCGGTGCGGGCGGCCCTCAAGACGGCCGGTTTCGTCTGGCACCGTCCCGATCCACCCAACGAGTGGGCCGAGGCCCTGCGCGCGGCCGGCGCCCGTAACCGCTGGACCTTCCTCACGCCAGGGGCGATCGACTCCGGCTGACGAGCCGCGCCCGGCCGGACGGCACAATGCCGGTTGGCGCTATTTCAGGAACGTCACCCATTACCCAGGCCGAAGCAAGCGACCTGCCTGACGCTGGGCGGATTGACGTCCACACGCATATCGTCCCTCCGGACGTCGTCAATGGCCGTCGCCGCTACAGCCAGGCGGACCTCTGGTTCGGTCGGCTTTACCGCAACGAGCGCCGCGTGCTCGCCACGGCCGACGATCTGCGCCGGAGTATGTGCCGAGCAGGCCTTGCCGCCAGCGTTACGTTCGGCTTCGCCTGGCGCGATCCTGGTCTCTGCCGCGTTAACAACGACTACGTGCTCGAAGCCGCTGCCGCGAGCAACCCAGGCAGCCGCCAAATCCTCCCGTTCTGCGTCGTCCCGCCCGGTGACCTGGACTTCGCCATCGCGGAGATGGAGCGCTGCCGGGCGCTCGGTGCAGTTGGCGTCGGCGAGCTGTTTCCCCAGGGCCAGAGCTGGAATCTCAACGACCGGTCCGCCGTCCGGTCGTTCATGGACACTGTGCGCACGCTTGGTCTGATCCTCACCGTTCACACCAGCGAACCGGTCGGGCACGCTTATCCCGGTAAGGACAGCACCACTCCCAACGCGATCTGGTCCGTGATCGAAGCTGCGGAAGGCGAAGTGCCCATCATCCTGGCGCATTGGGGCGGCGGCCTCGCCTTCTACGAGCTGATGCCCGAAGTCCAGCAGCAGGCCCAGAACGTCTACTACGACTCCTCCGCCAGCCACCTTCTTTATCGGCCGGCGATTTACCGGCTGATGAGCCAGCTTGCTCCGGGACGCGTGCTCTTCGGCAGCGACTACCCACTGATTCGCCAGACGCGGGCCATCCGCCTGGCACGCGAGGCGGGGCTACCGGCTAACGAACGGGCCGCGCTCCTTGGGGGCAACGCCCGTCGGCTCGGCCTGGTCGACACGTCGTGTCAAACGGTGAACTAGACCGTCCGCACCTTCTCGCGCTCGATCTCGGCCATCAGCCGCTCGATGTGCGTGGGGTTGTAGCCGGCGGCTCGCGCCTGCTCTGTCAGCCCCTCGGCTTCCATCAGACCGTCGGCATGCGACTCGGTTCCGGGCTCTTCACGCACAGCCACCTGCAGCGCGTCACGCGCTCGCAGATAGAACGACCGACCCATATCTTCGGCCTCGTCCTCGTTGGCCAGCACGCCGAGCAAGCGCTTGGCCAGGATGACGGCCGAAGCCGCGTCGGCCGCGTAGCCATCCGCGCCGATTTCGTCGGCATAGCGCTGCGTGACGGGGGCCCCGCCGATGATGCAGTGCACCTGGTCCTCCAGCCCGGCCGCCTCCACCGCCTCGATCGTGTTGCGCATGTTGGTCATGGTGGTCGTCAACAGGGCCGACATGCCGATGATGTTGGCGTTCTGCTCCACTGCGTTCTGGATGTACTCGTCCGGGTGCGTGTCGATGCCGGTGTCGTGTACGCCGAACCCGGCGCCCTCCAGCATCATCGCCACCAGGTTCTTGCCGATATCGTGCAGGTCGCCGCGGACCGTCCCGATAACCACCTGGCCCACCGGTTCAATGCCCGACGCGGCCAGGATCGGCCGCAGGATCGCCATTCCCGCCTTCATTGCCCGTGCCGAGATCAGCACCTCGGGCACGTAGTACTGGTTGGTGCGGAATAACTCGCCCACCACGTCCATGCCCGGAATCATTCCGTCGTTGATGATCGACGAAGCCTCCACGCCTTCGTCGAGCGCGGTGCGGACCGTGGAGTCCACGGTCGGGGCATCGCCACGGATGATGGCGTTGCCAAGGTCCTTGAACGCTTGCTCCACGTCGAAGCTGGACATCAACGCCCTTCCTTAGGCCAACCGACAGGACGCCAAACCCGGGTACTGGTGTGCCGCCGACTCTCTGGCGGTGATACTGGCGGGCGACGTCGCGCGACGACTACGGAGTAACTCTAGCAATTCACCGGCGACCCGACGGCCCAAATACCTCGCACGGCGCCTGCGTCGTGCTCGCCAGCGGCAGTGCCCACAAGCTGGCCGAGTTCCGGCGAGTTTTCGATGGTTCCCACGTCAGTCTGACTTCGCCGCTCGACCTGGGCTGCCAGTGCGACGTGGCTGAGACCGGCGAGACCTTCGCCGAAAACGCCCGCCTCAAGGCCGTCGCCTACGCGCGGGCTTGTCGTCGGTGGACGCTCGCCGACGATTCCGGACTTGAGATCGACGCGCTCAACGGCGCACCCGGCGTCCGTTCCAGCCGCTTCGCCGGGCCCACGGCGACCGACGACGACCGCAATGCGCGCCTGTTGGAACTGCTGTACGAGATCCCCGACGTCCGACGAACCGCCCGCTATCGCTGCGCGGTAGCCGTCGCCGATCCCCAGGGCGCCATAGCCTTTCAGACGGAAGCCACGGTCGAGGGCGCGATTGGCCACGCGCCGCGTGGTGACGGCGGCTTCGGCTACGACCCGCTGTTCGTCGTGGGGCCGGGTGACACGACCATGGCCGAGTTGCCCGGCGTAGCCAAGGACGTCATTAGCCACCGCGGCCAGGGCGGCCGAGCCGCGCGCGTCTTCCTGGAACGCGTCATGCGCGGCCGCCAGCCGTGAAGCCTGTTGTCCAGCTCACCCGCGTCCAGGTGGCGTAGCCGGGCGAGCGCGACCCGCTGACGGGCCGCGACCCAGCCTTTGCTAGTCTCGCTACCCTCATGACTGACGACACGCACGCCTCGCTGCCGCTTGCCGGTCGCGCGGCGCTGGTAACCGGCGCCGGTTCCGGATTCGGCCGAGCCATCAGCCAGCGCCTGGCCCGCGACGGCGCCCTCCTGGGGCTGGCCGAACTCAATGCCGCCGCCGCCGAGGAAACGCGAGCGCTCATTGAGGCCGACGGCGGCCAGGCCCTGGCGCTTCCCACGGACGTCACCGATTACGCCGCCATGCAAGCCGCTGTGCAAGCCGTGACGGACCGGTGGGGCCGGCTCGACATCATGGTCAATAACGCCGGCATCACCAGGCGCGAGGCGTTTCTGGATCTCACGATCGATGCCTTCGACAAGGTTATAGCGGCAAACCTAACCGGTGTCTTCCACGGCGTCCGTGCGGCTGGCCTCCAGATGAAGCAACAGGGCGGCGGCGTCATCATCAACATGTCGTCCATCCGCGCCAACGTCGGCGGCTTCATTCATACGTCCTACTGCGCCTCCAAGGGCGGCGTCCGCATGCTCACCAAGGCCGCCGCCGTTGAACTTGGCCCGTACGGCGTTCGCGTCTGCGCCATTGGTCCCGGGGTTGCCGAAACGCCGTTGACCGAGTCCCTGCTGGCCAACGAGGGCGCGCTGGACGAGCAGCTGGCCCGCGTCCCCATGGGTCGCCTCGGCCAGCCTGAAGACATATCCGAAGTCGCCGCCTTCCTGGCCTCCGACGACGCGGCTTACGTCTCTGGAGCCACGCTCTACGTGGACGGCGGGGAGATGACGCACTAATGCAGCCGGTAGCCATCGTCACCGGCGCCGCCCACGGCATCGGTCGGGCCTGCGTTGAACGACTCGCCGGCGACGGCTACCAGGTCGTAGCAACTGATGTTGAGGGCGAAGCGCTCTCCGATTGGGTGGGACAGGCAGGCTACGCGGAGTCCGTCGAATCGCGAACACTGGACGTGTCCGACGTCGAGGCCGGCCAGGCCCTTGTTGCGGAGACCGTCGCCGCGCACGGCCGCGTGGACGCCCTGGCCAGCGTCGCCGGTTACACCCGGCGCCAGTCGCTGGAAGAGATCGACACCGACATCTGGAACGACATGCTGGCCGTGCACGTACGCGGTCCGGTGTTCCTGACCAAGGCCGTGGCCGAGGACATGATTCGCCGCGGCGAGCCGGGTTCGATTGTCCACGTTAGCTCGATTCGGTCCGAGTCAGCCGAGCCGGGCCAGGCCCACTACTGTTCGGCCAAGGGCGCGCTGCGCACCGTGACCCGCGCCATTGCCCAGGAACTGGCGCCACACCAGGTTCGGGTCAACTGCGTCGGCCCTGGCCTCACGGCTACGCGCATGACCGCCGACGTCCGCGCCAGCCCGGAGCTGTTCGTGCAGCGCAAGGCCACCGTGCCCCTGGGACGCTATGCGTCCGCCGCCGAGATTGCGAGTTGCGTCGCCTTCCTCCTGTCTCCGCGCTCGGCCTATGTCACCGGAACGACCCTCTATGCGGACGGCGGCTATCTCGCCGCGCTCGGCAAGACGCGGAAGTGGTGAGACGGCCGCTTCGCTGGCTGATCCAAGCGGCAAATCCCTAGCCCCGGAGCCAGCAACCGGTGGGATACTGGGGCGTGAATACCGCCCCGCGGGCGCCATTTCGCCCGAGCAGCCGGCGCGGCCAGAACTTCCTCGTGAATCGGGCCGTGCAACGGCGCATTGCATCCGCCGCCGCCCTCTCGCCCGGCTCGACCGTCGTCGAGATCGGCGCGGGGACCGGCAATCTGACCGAGGCGCTGCTCGCGCTCGGCCTGCGGGTGACGGCTGTGGAGATCGAGGACACGCTCGTTGCGCGCCTGCGCGACCGCTTTCGCAATCGTGACCATGTCCAGATCGTGCCCGGCGACGCCCGGCGGCTTGACCTTCGCCAGTTGGCCGGGGGGCCATTTCACATCGTGGCCAACCTGCCCTACAGCGTGGGTACACGCCTGGTCGTGAACTTCGTCACAGCCCCAAAGCCCCCCCGCAGTCTCACCGTGCTCCTACAGCGGGAAGTCGCGCGCCGCCTCACGGCTCAGCCGGGTGATATGGCGCTATTGAGCGTCATCGTCCAGTCCTACGCCCGCGCTCGCCGTCTGTTCGACGTGCCGCCCGAGGCGTTTCGTCCGCGGCCCAGGGTGGTCTCGACCCTTGTGCGAATTGATCCCGTTCGCCGACCGGGTGTTGACACTGCGTCGGCCGCGGCTCGAATTGCGCTGGCACGCCACGGGTTCGCCCAGACTCGCAAGAAGCTACGCAATTCCCTGGCTGCCGGCTTGGGCCGGCCCGAGCCCGAGGTTGGCGCCGCGCTCGAAGCCGCCGGCATAGATCCCGGCCGGCGGCCGCAAACGCTCGCGCTCGGCGAGTGGGATCAGGCTGTCGCGGCGCTCGAAGTCAGGCAGCCCACGCAACATCCCCGCGGCGGGGCGGCATGAAGCGCTGGATGCGACGCTGGCGTCGCCGTTCCGGGCCGTCGTTTCGACCCGCACGCCTGATCGTCGGCCTCGGCAATCCGGGCGCCGACTACCTCGGCACCCGTCACAACCTTGGATTCCTGGTATGCGACCGCCTCGCCGCGCAAGGCCCCGCCCACTGGCGCGCCGCGCGCTACCGAGCCGAGATCTGGACTGGTCAGATTGAAGACTTGCCCGTGTGCCTGCTCAAGCCGCAGACCTTCGTCAACGATTCGGGATCCGCCGTCCAGGCCGCCCTGCGGACCTTTGGCTTGGAGCCGTCGACGCTCATCCTGGTGCATGACGATCTCGATCTGGACTTCGCTCGGATCCGTATTCGACCCGCCGGCGGCAGCGGCGGGCACAACGGCCTGCGCTCGATCATTCGTACCCTCGGCACCGACCAGCTGGTGCGGGTGAAGATTGGGCTTGGCCGCCCGCCGGCCGGCGTCGATCCCGCCGACTTCGTGCTGTCACGCTTCGCTCCGGCGGAGCGCGACGACGCCAACCAGGCCGTGGGACACGCGGCCGCTGCCGTTCGCGCGCTCCTGACCACTGATCTGGACTCGACCATGCAGCAATTCAATCGACTCAATGGCGCTCATCGGCCTGCTTGAGCTGCTCGCCGAAGAGCCGTCCCTGACCGCCGCCGCGTCGCGCGCACGGCGTGGCCCGCATCCACTCACGGTCGAAGTCCGCGACGGAGCCAAATCCACGCTCCTCGCCTTGCTCGGACGTCAGGCCGGCCGGCCGCTCATCGTGGTCACGGCCGAAGACGGCCGGGCGGCGGAACTTGCCCACGACGTCGGCATGTGGTCAGACGCCCGTTCGGTCCTGCACTTCCCCGACCCGGATCAACCCGCCTACTCGATGCTGGCCATCGCTGGCGATGTGCTCGCCCAGCGAGTCGCGGTGCTCGGCCACCTGTCACGTGCCAGCGAATCCGGCGGCTCCCCCGCGCCCATCGTCGTGACCTCCGTTCGGGCCCTGCTGCGGCGACTCGTTCCGCCGGGCGAATTCCGCACCCACTTCCTTTCGCTGACGCCCGGCGCCGCCGCCGACCTGCCCGACGTGATGCGCCGCTTGTCGGCTCTTGGGTACGAATCGACACCGCTCGTCGAGCGGCCCGGTGAATTCGCCCATCGTGGAGGCATCGTCGACATCTTCCCGCCCGACGCACGCTTGCCTGTACGCGTCGACTTCTTCGGCGACGAGATCGAATCCGTCCGACACTTCGACCCCGAGACCCAGCGTTCGCTCGGTCCGGCCGGCGATGTCCTCATGACGCCGGCCACTGAAGTTCCGATCTGGATGGGTGAGACGGTCGCCGGGCGGCTGCGGGAGCTGGACCTTGACTCGCTGCGGCCGGAAGACCGCGTGGTCTGGCGCCGCCACCTGGAGCAGCTGGAGGGCAACGAGTACTTCGACGATGCCGCGTTTTACACGATGAGCCTCTTGCCCGACGCGGCCTCCCTGCTTGACTACGCGCCAGGCGCGCTGGTGGTAGTGGACGAACCCGACCAGGTCGCCGTGGCTGCTCGCGAAGCGGAGACGGCGGCCGCTGCCAATCGCGAACGCCTCGCCGCCAACGGCGAGCTTCCCAGCTGCTTTGACTCGCCCCTGTTCTCAGGCGCCGAGATCATGCGCGGCTTGGATCAAGCGCAGGTCCGCATGACCTTTGTTCCGGGACTGCCGGGCGAGGATGGCGCAAGCCGCGCCGTGGTTCAGGGCTTCCAGGCCCAGCCACCCTATGGCGGTCGTCTCCAGCACATGGCCGAGGACCTGCTGGCCCTGCGCGACGCCCGTGTCCGCACACTGATCGTCAGCTACCAGGGTCGCCGCCTGCGCCACCTGCTCGCCGAGCAAGGCGTCGCCGCCGAGGTGCACGAGCGCCTCGACGTGCCGTCCCCAGCCGGCTCGGTCACCATCATTGCGGGCACGCTGGCCGAGGGCTGGCGGCACGCGCCGTCGGACGTGGTGCTCATCAGCGACGCCGAACTGTTCGGGCGCAAGCGCATTCGCCGTATCCGCCGTGGCGCACGAGGCGTCGACCGCTCATTCCTGGCCGACCTCGAGAAGGGCGACTACATCGTCCACGTGGAGCACGGCGTCGGGCAGTTCGAAGGCATCGTCCAGATGTCCGAAGGCTCCGGCGAGCGCGAGTACCTGGCCATCAGCTACGCCGGCGAGGACCGCCTCTATGTCCCGGTCGACCAGATCGGCCGCGTGCAGAAATACGTCGGCATCAGCGAGCGTGCACCCAGGCTCAGCCGCCTGGGCACCGCCGACTGGACACGCGCTAAGAAGAAGGCCCAACAGTCGGCCGAGGAAATCGCCGCGGAGCTCCTTGACATCTACGCCGCCCGTGAGCTTGCCAAGGGCTACGCCTTCCCCGAGGACTCGCCCTGGCAGCACGAGTTTGACGAGAAGTTCCCCTTCATCGAGACGCCCGACCAATTGGAAGCCATCAACGACGCCAAGGCCGACATGGAACGCGCGCGTCCCATGGACCGCCTCATCGCCGGCGACGTGGGCTACGGCAAGACCGAAGTCGCCCTGCGCGCCGTCTTCAAGGCCGCCATGTCCAACAAGCAGGTCGCGGTGCTGGTGCCAACCACCGTCCTCGCCCAGCAGCACTACGACACCTTCGCCTTCCGCATGCGCGACTACCCGCTGAAGGTGGAACTGCTGAGTCGCTTTCGTGGGCGCGCCGAGCAGACCGAGGTCCTGGCCGGACTGGCTTCCGGCGACGTCAACGTCGTCGTCGGCACCCACCGCCTGCTCCAGAAGGACGTCACATTCGCTGACCTCGGTCTCATCGTCGTGGACGAAGAACAGCGCTTCGGCGTCAAGCAGAAGGAACGCCTCAAGGCGCTGCGACGCGACGTTGATGTACTAACGCTAACGGCCACCCCAATCCCCCGCACGCTGAACATGGCGCTCAGCGGCCTCCGGGAGATCAGCGTGATCGAGTCGCCACCCGAACGCCGTCTCGCCGTGAAGACCTATGTGGCTGGCTATAGCGACGCCATTGCCGCCGACGCCATCCGGGCCGAACTGGCACGCGGCGGACAGGTCTACTTCCTCCACAACCGCATCCAGACCATCGGCACCTGGGAAGAGCGCCTTCGCAATCTGCTCCCCGACGTCGACATCGTGGTGGGCCACGGCCAGATGCCGTCGCGCGACCTCGAGGAGGTCATGTACCGCTTTGCCCGCGGCGACGCGCAGGTCCTGTTGTCCACGGCGATCATCGAAAACGGGCTCGACATCCCCAACGTCAACACGATCATCGTCAACGACGCCTGGCGCTTCGGGCTGGCCCAGCTCTATCAACTGCGCGGGCGCGTCGGGCGCAGCGCCACCCAGGCCTATGCCTACTTCCTCTATCAGAAAAACCACACGCTGACCGAGGAAGCCCAGAAGCGTTTGCAGACGATTTTGGAGGCCTCCGAACTTGGCGCCGGCTTTCGCATCGCGCTGCGCGACCTGGAAATCCGCGGCGCCGGCAGCTTGCTCGGCGCAGAGCAACATGGCCATGTCACCACCGTCGGCTTCGACCTCTATACCCGAATGCTGGCCTCCGCCGTTGATCGCCTTCGCGGCAAGGAACCCGACGAGCCAGACCTGGAAATCCGGGCCGTGGTGGACTTGCCACTCGCGGCCTACCTGCCGGACGACTACATGGGCACCTACGCGGCCAAAATCCGCGAATACCAGCGCCTGGCGCGCCTGCGCAGCATCGGCGACGTCGAAGAGGCCATCGCCGACATTCGCGACCGCTTTGGCGAGCTGCCCGAACCCGTCGCAAACCTCGCCTATCTGCTGCGCGTCAAGGCCCGCGCCATTGCGCTTGAGATCCCCAGCATCACTGTCTACGGGCGCGAGCTCATTATTCGCATTCCGACTGGTCTCCACGTAAGCCGTGGCGTGCTGCTCAACGAGATCGGCCGCGGTCCGCGCCGCAGCCACCAGGGTCTTCTCTGGCCCAACTTCCAGCGCGACCGCCAATGGCAAGCCAAGCTCCTGTCTCTCCTTGACGCTCTCCTCCGCTGGCACGACCACGCCGACGCGCCCCCCGCCCAGACACTCGCAGGGGTGTAGTAGGTACAGCGAGCTCGCGGTCTCGACGACTCCTAATGCGCCTCGAGCGCGGCGCGCTCCGCGCGCTCGATGAAGCGAAGCAGCCGCTCGCGCACTGCCGAGACTTCGGCCGTTGGCTGCGTAAGGCGTTCCCGATCCGGCCCCGCATGCGCGCTCCACAGCCAGCGCAGGAGTACGAGTGCCCATCGTGTCGAGATCAGCCGGTCCCATACCGCCAGTCGTCTCTCAAACCCGAGATCGTCCGCAGGCCGGCGGTAGCGATCACGCAACCGGTCATGCTCCGCCGGGCCCAGCCCGTCCAGCGACACGTGCCACCGCAGGTCCGCCAGCTCCAGCGCCGGGTCGCCCCAGCCGCTGTATTCCCAGTCGACCCACCGGAGCCGCCCGTCGTCGCACCACAGGGCGTTTGCCAGGCCGGGGTCGACCCGGCACAGACGCCGCGGCACTTGCCCTCGACTGGGATCCGCGTCGCTGCTTGCAACGCCACGGGCGCAGGATTCCACCAGCCCGTTGAGCCGCGCCCGCAGCTCACGTCCTCGCTTGTCAACGTCGGCGAGCCAGGGTCCGTGCTCGGCAAGAAGGCCGCGGAGTTCGTCCAGGTAGGTCCCAAACTCAAACCAATGGAACCAGGCGTCCGCCAGCTCCAATCCCGTCGGATCTTCCGGTCGGACGCTGTGGATTCGCTGCAGGCTCTCGATCAGTGCGGCGAGCTGCTGTGCTGCTGGATCCGGACCGATCGGGGTTCCGGAGAGCCACCGGTACGCGACCACCGGGTAAGGAACCACGCGACAACGCTCGTCCAGCCATAGCGGTCCGGGCGCCAGATCCATGCCCGCCGCCGCCAGGACCCGCAGGGCGCCGTACTCGCGCCTGGCCCGTTGACGCTCGTCGTCCACGCAAAGCTTGAACGCGAAGTGCTCGCTGCCGGCCTCCACGCGATACAGGGCGTTATTTGCGCCGCCGGTCACTCGCCGGATCGTCACGCCGGACGCGGACCACACCCGCGCCTGCCGCGCATGCGCGGCCGCAACGGCCTTCAGCAACGCGTGATCGCCGCCCACGTCAAACCTCCGCGACAGTGGTTGCCATATGCAACCCGACAGGACGCACCTCGCGAGACGCCCCCTCGCAGGCTAGCGGGTCCGCCCGGTCTGCTCTTAACGCTCAGACGTGGACATCCATCCTCGCGCTGCCGACAATCGCACGCCATGCGGCAACCCTGAGGGTGCAGTGAAACTCGGCTACTTCCACAACGGCCATTTCCCGCCGATCGACTTCGAAGAATTCGTCCGCTGGGGCGCGGCCAACGGCTACCAGGCCATTGACGTGCCGCTGTTCGAGCCCAACGTCCGAGCGATCTGTGACCGCCACGGCTTGGAGCCCACGTCAACCGTCGGCCTGGCCTGCCAGCCAATCGCGACAGATCCAGCCCAGCGAGCGCAGGAAGTAGCCCAGGCCCGGCGCGCCCTCGACTACGCCGCCGCCGAGCACATTCCCAACGTCTGGCTCGGCCACGAAATGGCGCCCGACCTGGGCTTCGACGACAACGTCCGCCTCTTCGCCGAGGGCGTAGCCCCGGTCTTGGATCATGCGGACCGCGTCGGCGTTCGCCTGGTCATGGAGAACTGGGCCAACGGCGGCCGCAACCTGGCGTACGCTCCAGCCCACTGGGCCGCGATCTTTAATGCCGTTCCCCACCCCGCCCTCGGTCTGTGCCCTGATCCCTCGCACCTGGTCTGGCTGGGGATCGACTACCTGCGTGCGGTGCGCGACTTCGGTTCTCGCGTCTACCACGCCCACGCCAAGGACACCGAGTTCCTGCGCGAAACGCAATACCAATTCGGCGTCATCGGTACCGACCGTGGGCGCGTCGGCCAGGGCACCTACCGCTTCCGCATTCCGGGATTCGGCGTTGTCGACTGGCCCGGCTACATCTCCGCGCTGCTCGAAGTCGGCTACAGCGGCCCGCTCGTCGTCGAGCATGAGGACGCGTTCTGGAGCTCGCAAACCGACGCCGAACACGCCCTCAACGGCCTCGTCCTGGCCCAGCGATTCCTCGCGCCGCTGCTGGTCTAACCGCCGGGACAGCCAGACCGGGTTGGGCCGCTCCCGTGTCCTTCGCCGGCGAGGGGAAACGACGTGACGCCGCCGAGGGTCTTGACAGCAGGCCGTATGCTGAGCGCCGTTGTCAATTGTCCCTTGTAGGTCGCAGCCGCCCTCCGACCTGACCCATGGCCACCCGACGCCGTTCAACACGCCAAGACACCAACGGGAACGCGTTGGTCATCGTCGAATCGCCCGCCAAGGCGCGCACCATCAAGCGCTTCCTGGGTGACGACTACACCGTGGCGTCCTCCATCGGCCACATTCGCGACCTGCCGTCCAGCGCCGCCGAAGTTCCCAAGAACCTCAAGGGCAAGGACTGGGCCACCCTCGCCGTCAACGTGGACGAAGGCTTCCGGCCGGTTTACATAATCCCAACCGACAAGAAGCGCGTCGTGACCGAACTGCGACGCGAGCTCAAGGGCGCCGGCCAGCTTCTCTTGGCCACCGATGAAGATCGCGAGGGCGAAGCCATCGCCTGGCACCTGGTCGAAGTGCTGAAGCCCAAGACGCCCGTTCGGCGCCTCGTCTTCCACGAAATCACCCGCACGGCTATTACCGAAGCCTTGTCGCACACCCGCGAAATCGACCAGCGTCTCGTCCAGGCCCAGGAATCGCGCCGTGTCCTGGACCGCCTGATCGGCTACCTCGTCTCCCCGGTCCTCTGGAAGAAGGTCGGCAGCGGCCTCTCCGCCGGCCGTGTTCAGACCCCCGCGCTCTGGCTGATTGTGCAGCGCGAGCGCGAGCGCATGGCTTTCGTCTCCGCCGCCTTCTGCATCCCGGTCGCCACGCTCGGCCCGTCCGGCGACGTCGCGACCACCTTCGAGGCTCGCCTCATCAGCCTGGACGGCCATGCCCTGGCCACCGCGACCGACTTCGATCCCGACACCGGCCAACTACGCGCCGGCAGCAACGCGCGCCTGCTGCCCGAGGCCGACGCGCAATCCGTGATCCAGGCGCTGGCCGGCACAACATTCCAGGTATCGGACGTGACCAAGCGTCCCCGCACCCGCCGCCCCCAGCCCCCATTCATCACCTCCACGCTCCAGCGCGACGCCTCCACCCGCCTGCGCTTCTCGCCGCGTCAGACCATGCGCGTGGCCCAGCAGCTCTACGAAAACGGTCTCATCACCTATATGCGCACCGACTCACCCGCCCTCTCCGCCCAGGCAACCAGCGCCGCGCGCGCCGCCGTCCGTGCCGAGGTGCCAGAGAATCGGGAGCGCGACTACCTGCCCGGGCGCCCCAGGAACTACCGAGCTCGGTCCGCCCGCGCCCAGGAGGCCCACGAGGCCATCCGCCCCGCCGGCGAACGCTTCCGGCATCCCGACGATCTCGGACCCGATGTCGACGCCGACGGCCGCCGCCTTTACCGGCTGATCTGGCAACGAACGCTCGCCTCGCAGATGCGTGATGCTCGATTCGAACAGACCCGCGTCCAGATCGCGGCGGAAGCGGCCGACCATGGTACGGCCGTCTTTCAGGCCAATGGGCAAGTCGTCGTCTTTGATGGCTTCCTTCGCGTATACGCCGGTCACCGAAGCGGCGACAGCATGCTCCCCGACATGGCCGCAGGCGATCGGCTCCAGGTCCACGGCATTGATCCCGGCCGGCGCGAGACCCGATCGCCCGATCGCTGGACCGAAGCGAGCCTCATTCGCGAACTCGAGCGCCTCGGCATCGGACGCCCCTCCACCTACGCCACCATCCTGGAGACCGTGCAGGGCAAGTACGTGGAACGCAAGGACGGCGCGCTGGTCCCGCGCTGGCACGCCTTCGCCGTGATCCAGTTGCTGGAGGCCCACTTCCCCGAGCTGGTCGATGCCCAGTTCACCGCCCGCATGGAAGACGGGCTGGATCGCGTCGCGGAAGGATCGCTCAACCCATTGCCCTGGCTGACCACCTTCTACTTCGGCGCAGACACCCACGCCGAGAACGGCGGAGCCGGGATGTTGCGTGATGGCCTGCGTCAGCGCATCGAGGCCAGCCAGGACGCCATCGACGCGCGCGCCGTCTGCACCGTCCCGCTGGCCGGCCCCAACGGCTCGCCCATCGCCGTGCGCATCGGGCGCTACGGCCCTTACCTGGAGGCCATGGAGAGCGGCGCGCGCGCCCAGGCGCCGGACGACCTGGCGCCCGATCAGTTGACCCCCCAGGTCGCCGCCGGCCTGCTGGCCAAGGCCGCCAGCGGCGACGAACCGCTGGGTACCGACCCCGACTCCGGGCTGCCCGTGTTCCTCAAGTCCGGTCGGCTGGGCCCCTATCTTCAGCTTGGCCCAAGTCAGCGCGGCCGCCGGCCCAAGACGACCAGCCTGTGGCCGATGTACAAGCCCGAGTCCCTAACGCTGAAACAGGCGCTGGACATGCTCGCCTATCCCCGCACGCTGGGCGCCCACCCGGAAAACAGGTCCAGGGTCACTGTGCAGGATGGCCCCTACGGCCCCTACGTCAAGTGCGGCAAGGAGTCCCGCAGTCTGCCGGGCGAAGGCGATCAGCGTTACGCCAAACTCGCCTCGATCGAGCTGGCCGAGGCTCTCGAAATCCTCAGCGCCCCGCGCCAGCCGCGCCGCCGGCGCGCTCAGCCGGCCCCCCTGGCCGAACTCGGCGCACATCCCGCCTCCGGCGCTGCGATCACCGTTCGCGACGGTCGATACGGCCCCTACGTCACCGATGGCGAACTCAACGCCAGTCTGCCCAGAGGCCGCGATCCAGCCTCGGTCACACTCGACGACGCCGTGGAGCTACTGGCCGCCCGTGCCCAGCGCGTGGCGGCCCAGGGAGGCCGTCGCCGCCGGCGATCCGGATCTCGCCGACGCACGCGCTAGAGCCTCCGCGCCCTTCGTACGATATGCTTGCCGCACGCCCGACGAACGTCGGGTGAATTCACACGCTGCTCGACGCAACCGGGTCCTGCCGCGACAGCGGTCCCGTGCGCGGCTGACGGCGGCGGAGGCCTTTTCAAGGACTAGAGAGGGGCAATACGCACATGCCGGCAGCCTCCATGCGAGATCTCCTCGCCGCAGGCGTGCATTTCGGCCACCGAACGCCGCGCTGGAACCCCAAGATGGCGCCGTTCATCTTCGGCGCGCGTGGCGGAGTGCACATCATCGACCTTCAACACACCGTTCGCGCCCTCGACCGCGCCACCGCCTTCATGCGGGCGACCGCGGCCAGTGGCGGCGCCGTCATCTTCGTCGGAACCAAGCGCCAGGCCCAGGACGTCGTGCGTGAGCACGCCGAACGTTGCGGCGCCCACTACGTCCAGCACCGCTGGCTCGGTGGCACGCTGACCAACTTCGAAACCCTGCGGGCGCGCTTGCAACGCCTGCGCGAACTCGAGGCGCGCGAGGCCGCCGGTGAGTTCGATGCGCTCTCCAAGAAGGACGCCCAGCGCTTGCGCGTGGAACTGGCCCGGCTCACCAAGAAGATGGGCGGGATCAAGCACATGTCGCGGCTTCCAGCCGCGCTCTTCATCATTGATCCCAAGCGCGAATCCAACGCCGTCACCGAGGCACGCAAACTCGACATCCCGATCGCCGCCATCGTTGACACGAACTGTGATCCCGACGACGTCGACTACGTGATCCCGGGCAACGACGACGCCATCCGCTCCATCACCGCCGTCACCGCTATCGTTGCCGACGCCGTCACGGCGGGTCAGGAAGAGTTCCGGAACCGTCAGGCCGAGCGTGAGGCCCGCTTGGCTCGCGAAGCTCAGGCTGCCCTCGCTGCTGCCGCGCGGTCCGAAGCGGCCGGCGAGACGACCAGTGACATCGAAGCCGCCATGCTGGCCGCCGCCAGCGAAGCCGGCAACGTCCAGCAGGCGCCAACTCGGGCAGCCGGCGTCCCCGCCGCGCCCACCGGTGGTTCGCCCGCCGACCCTCAGGGGGCACCAAGAGGCCGTCGCCGCCCGCCGCCCCAGCCGCGCGGTGGCCGCCGCCGACCCAACGGCCGAGCGCCTCGCGCCGGCGACGGTGGGCCTCGGCCCCGCGGGCGGGCCCGGCCCGGCCAGCGCGGCGGGGCCAGCACACCTCGGCGCAATCAGGAGGATTGACCGTCATGGCGCACAAGGCTTCCGTGGCCGACATTCGCGCGATCCGAGCCGAGTCCGGCGCCGGCGTCATGGACATCAAGCGAGCCATCGAAGACGCCGAGGGTGATCTGGACAAGGCCCGCGAACTCCTCGGCCAGCGCGGGTCCCGGTTCTCGGCCAAGCGCGCGGAACGCGAGACCAGGGAAGGCCTTGTCGCTGCCTACGTCCATCCGGGGCGTCCGCTCGGCGCCCTCCTCGAACTGAACTGCGAGACCGACTTCGTGGCGCGCACCCAAGACTTCACCACCCTCGCCCACGACCTCGCCATGCACATCGCTGCTATGGCGCCGACCCGCATCAGTGACGACGATGCCCAGGCCGCCGACGATGGCCCGGCGTTGCTGTCCCAGCCGTGGTTCCGTGACGGCTCGCAAACCGTGGAACAAGTGATCCAGATGGCCGTTGCCAGGTTGGGCGAGAATATCCAGGTCGGACGGTTCAGCCGCTTCGAGATCTGACGACCGACATCTGCCGACTCGCACTGGAGGGCTAATGGCAAAACCTGGCCTGAAATACCGCCGTGTGCTCCTGAAGATTGGTGGCGAGTCGCTGGCCGGGGACCGAGCTTTTGGAATCGCCCCGCTCGCCGTGCAGGCGCTGGCCGCGCGGATCGTCGAAGCGCTGGAACTCGGCGTCGAACTCGCCGTGGTGGTCGGTGGCGGCAACTTCTGGCGCGGCGGCGAGCACAAGAACATCAATCGCGCCACCGCCGACTACATCGGAATGCTCGGTACCGTCATGAACGCTTTGGCGCTCCAGGAGGCCATCGAGCGCCTGGACGTGCCGACCCGCGTGCAAACCGCCATCGAAATGCGCGAGGTGGCCGAGCCGTATATTCGGCGGAAGGCCGTGGCGCACCTGGAGGCCGGCCGCCTCGTCATCTTCGCCGCCGGCAGCGGGAATCCCTACTTCACCACCGACACCGCCGGCGCCCTGCGCGCCATGGAGATCGGCGCCGAGGCCCTCCTCAAGGCCACCAAGGTTGACGGCGCGTACACTGACGATCCAATGACCAACCCCAACGCCACCCGTATCGAGCGCACCACCTACCTGGAGGCCCTCAACAGCGGGCTGAAGATCTTGGACGCCACGGCGTTCAGCCTCTGCATGGACAACAACCTGCCCATCATCGTCTTCCGGCTGGAGGACGAAGGCAGCCTCGTGCGCGTGCTGGCTGGTTACCAGGTCGGCACGCTGGTCGCGGCCTGACCCGGCGATGATCGACGAGTTCCTGTTGGACGGCGAGCGGCGTATGAGCCAGGCCGTGGTGCATCTCCGCCACGAACTGGCCGGTATCCGGACAGGCCGCGCGTCGCCTGCGCTGATCCAGGACCTCAGCGTGCCCTATTACGGCCAGCCGACGCCCCTCAAACAGATCGCCGGGATTTCCGCCCCCGAGGCCCGGCTGCTGGTCGTGCAGCCCTGGGACAAATCCGCGCTGCCCGACATCGAGCGGGCCTTGATTACCTCGGACCTGGGAATCACGCCATCCAACGACGGCAATGTCATCCACTTGCCTATCCCGCAGCTCAGCGAAGACCGTCGCCGCGACCTCGTGCGAATCGTGCGACAGCGCGCCGAGGATTCCAAGGTGGCCGTCCGCAACGTTCGGCGCGATGTGCATGAGGACTTGCGCGAGCTTGTGCGCGAAAAAGAAGCCTCGCAGGACGACCTCCGCCGCTCCGAGTCGCGACTGCAGGACGTAACGGACAAGTACGTCGCTGCGATTGATGAACTAAGCCGACAGAAGGAAGCCGAGGTGATGCAGGTCTGAGCGGTGAGTGCGAAAGGGTGCCGGCGCACGTCGCCATCATCATGGACGGCAATGGCCGCTGGGCCCAGCGTCGCGGCCTCGAACGCCAGGCCGGTCACCGCGAAGGCGCCCGACGCGTTCGCGACATCGCGGCTGCCTGTATCGACTATGGCGTCCGCGTCCTGACCATCTACGCCTTCTCAACCGAGAACTGGGACCGTCCCGCCGACGAGGTCAGTTTCCTCATGGACCTGATCCCCGAGCGACTCGAAGCCGAGCGATCCATGATCGTTGAGCAGCGCGTGCGTATTCGCGTCCTCGGCGAAATCGCAACATTGCCGCTGCTAGACCGGGTCGCCGTGCAGGACATCGTCCGCCAAACTGCCCACCACGACGTCCTGGACCTGAACATTGCCTTCAACTACGGCGGCCGGGCCGAAATCGTCCGGGCCCTGCGGAACCTCATCCGCGATGGCGTTCGCCCGGAAGACGTCACCGAAGACCTGGTCAGCCGGGCCATGTACACCGCCGGCCAGCCCGACCCCGACCTGCTGATCCGAACCGGCGGCGACCAGCGCTCCAGCAACTTCCTGGTCTGGCAGTCCACCTACACCGAGTACTACTTCTCGCCCATCCTCTGGCCTGACTTCACCAGGGACGCATTCGAGGCGGCGCTGGCCAACTTCAGCTCGCGGGCGCGCCGTTTCGGACGCGTTCCGGTGGCCGCGCCCGCTGCGGCGAGCGACGCCTGACGCCGCTGGCCGTTCGAGTCGCCAGCGCCCTCGTCCTGGCGCCGGCCGTTTTGGCGCTGACCTGGTGGCATCCGCTGGCACTTGCGGTTCCGATGGCGCTGGCGGCCGCGGTGATCGCGTTCGAAATCGGAACGATGTACGCGGCCAGCGGTCTCAGGGTCTCCCGCGGGGCCGGGGCGCTCCTCGCGGCCGCGCTGGTCGCGCGCTGGGCTGTGGCGCCCGAGCAGCAGCCCTGGACCGACCTGGCCATCGGTTTGATCGCCGCCTATACCCTGCTGCGCCAACTCTGGCATCCGCGCATGTACGGGCGCTTTACCAGCTGGGGCCTCGCACTCGCCGCCGCGGCCTATGCCGGCGGCCTGCTGGGCTTCCTGGTCTTGCTCCGTGACCTGCCGGATGGATTCTGGTGGGTGGCCCTGGCCCTGGCCGTCACTTGGGCTTATGACACCTTCGGATACGTTGTCGGTCGCAGCCTGGGTCGACGGGGCTTCATGACCCACATCTCACCGCGCAAGACCTGGGAGGGCGTGGCTGGCGGGTTACTGGCTGCCATCATCGCCGTTGGCGCCTTTGCCCCCGTGATCGGCTACGCCTGGTGGCTGGCCGTTCCCCTGGGCGTCCTTTGGGGCATTGCCGCCCAAGCGGGCGATCTGGTGGCGTCGATGCTCAAACGCGATACCGGGCAAAAGGACTCCGGTCGCCTGATCCCAGGGCACGGCGGCATGCTCGACCGTCTGGACGCGCTGCTCTTCGTGGCGCCGGCCGTGTTTGCCTTCGCCAGGCTGGCGGCATGATGCCATCGACTGCGTCCAACCAGTCGTCCCGGCCCAGGCGTGTCGTGATCCTGGGCTCCACCGGATCCATCGGCGTCCAGACGCTCGAAGTCGTGCGCGCCCATCCGGGCCGATTCGAAGTACTGGGTCTGGCCTGCGGCGCCAACTGCGACTTGCTATACCGCCAGATACGTGAATTCGGCGCCCGAATGGCCTGCATTCGCGATGTCGACCCGGCCGCTGGCGACTGGCCGGCCGGAACCGAGCGACTTCCCTATCCCGACGGCATGGCCGCTATGGCTGGTCTGGCCGAAGCCGACATCGTGGTGGTGGCCACCGTCGGGGATGCCGGATTCCGCCCCACCGAAAGCGCCCTCCGAGCCGGCAACAACGTCGCCCTGGCCAGCAAGGAAATGCTCGTGATGGGCGGCGGGCTCTTTCGCAAACTGGCCGATACCTCCGGCGCCGCCATCCTCCCCATCGACAGCGAGCACAGCGCCATCTGGCAGTGCCTCGCCGGCGAGGCGCCCGAGAGCATCCGCCGCCTGATTCTCACCGCCTCTGGAGGACCCTTCCGCACCTGGGCAATGCCGGAGATTCGCACCGCCACCGCCGAAGAAGCGCTGGAACATCCCAACTGGGATATGGGCGCCAAAATCACCGTCGACTCGGCCAGCCTGCTCAACAAGGGCCTCGAAATCATCGAGGCTCACTGGCTGTTCCAGGTTCCCTACAAGGCCATTTCCGTAATTGTTCATCCAGAATCGATCGTGCACTCCATGGTTGAATTTCATGACGGATCCATCAAGGCGCAACTGGGAGTGCCCGACATGCGGCTGCCGATCCAGTACGCGATCGGATTTCCGGAACGCTTGCCCGAAACGCACGCGCCCCTGGACCTTCGCACGCTATCCCGCCTGAATTTCGAGCCGCCGGACGAGCGCCGCTTTCCGCTGCTCGCCGCGGCGCGCGCGGCAGGTGCAGTCGGCGGCACCGCCCCCGCCACTCTCTGCGGTGCTGACGACGCGGCGACCGCCTGGTTCATTGAAACTGAAGGTCGCTTCGGCACGATGACCGACGCCGTCCAGGCCGCGATGGACGCTTTACCTCCGGCGCCGCTGGACGACCTGGACGCGGCGCTCGCGGCGCATCGTCGCGGATTCGAATTCGTACAGGCCCGACTGGCTGACGCGTGAGCCCCCTCCAGGCCCTCCTCAATAGCGAGGCGGGCCTGCTGGTCACGCTTCCCCTGGCGCTCATCGTGCTGAGCGTCATCGTCTTCTTCCATGAGCTGGGGCACTTCTGCGCTGCTCGCAGATTCGGCGTACATGTCAAGGAATTCGCCATCGGATTCCCGCCCCGCCTGAAATCCGTCCTCCGCGGTGGCAACGCCTACGCTGCCGTTCGCCTGACGCCCGGTCCGATCAATGTGGATGGGCGCCTGGTTCGACTCTGGAGCGGCGATCCCGCGGCAAACCTCGCCAGGACGGTCGTGGTGCTCGATGGCGATGGCGCCTACCTGCGGGCTGACGCCGCCCACGCGGCCGCGAGTCTGGCCGCCGGGCTTGTGGTCGCCGCGCCCTTGTCCAGCGACGACGCGACCGTGCTTGCGGAAATGTCGATTCCGGTGGTTGTCGTCGAACGTGCTGACGCCTCGGCCATGCTCACCGATGCCGCCGGTCGCGAAGCCTTCATTGAGACCTATCGAGATGCGGACGGCCAGGACCAGGCGAGGGTTCGCATTGGCGCCACGCGGTATGCGCTCAACGCGTTGCCCCTGGGCGGCTACGTGCGCATGACCGGCGAGAGTGGCGAGTTTGACGCGCCCGGCAGCTTCACGACCCGTCCGGCCTGGCAACGCGGCGTGATTTTATTGGCCGGACCGCTGATGAACGTCCTGCTGACCCCCCTCTTTTTCCTGGTCGCCGCCATGATTGCGGACGTAACCGGCAGCGTCGTCGCGGGCGTCGTCCCGGACTCGCCGGCGGCCCAGGCCGGCCTGCGGGCGGGCGATCAACTGCTGCGTATCGGTGAGCGCGACATCGTCTCGCCCGTTGACGTTCGCGACGCCGTGCGCGTCGCCGCCGGCCGGGAAGTCACCATCGTCGTTCAGCGGCAGGGGTTGGAACATAAGGTCGTCGCCACTCCCCGTCGCAACCCACCGCCCGGGCAGGGTTCGCTAGGCATCCAGTTGCGAGCTACGGTCGGTCCGGCCCCAATCCACGTGGCTGTTCCGCGCGCCTTGCAGCGCACCGGGGATGCCCTGCTCTTGCTGCCCAGGGTGGTAGGCGAGGCTATCGCCGGCACCCAGCCGCTGGAGTTGGCCGGACCCGTCGGCATCGTCCAGACCGTCGGCATGGCGGCACAGCAAGGCCTGGAAATCGTATTCATCCTGGCCGCTTTCCTTACGGCCCAGATCGGCCTGCTCAACCTAGCGCCCTGGCCCGGCCTGGATGGTGGACGCCTGATCTTTGTGTTGGTCGAGCTCTTCACGGGCCACCGCGTGCCGCCGCGACGCGAAGCGGCCTTCCACTTCGTCGGCATCGTCGTGCTTCTCACGCTGGTGTTGTTCGTTACCGTGGGCGACGTCCAGCGCATTGCCGGGACCTGATCGCCCCCACAGCCTGACAAACCAGCCGCATCTCGGGCTGGACGCGCCGGGTCGCTTCACGTGCCCGGCTGGCGGTGTCCGTTCGCGTTCGAGCCGTGGCCAGCCTGACGTCTAACGACAGCGCTCTTCAGCCGGCGACCTGGAAGCTGACCTGATGCCAGCCCTCGGCGCCGTTCGGCGCTGGTGGCCTGGGACCTTCCGGTTGGGTTGCCCCGCTGGCGTCGGTCGCGCGCACCCTGGCCACGTGCGTGCCCGGTGTCGCCTCCCATTCGTGCACCCACTGCACCCAGGTGTGCTTGCTGATGGGCAACGCCAGCTTCGCTTCCTGCCAGTCGCCGCCGTCGATCTGCACCTCCACCTTGCTGATGCCGCGGTTCTGCGCCCACGCCACGCCGGCAATCGCCTGCGGGCCCGGCCTGATGCCCGTCGATCCGGGCCTGGGAACGTCGATGCGCGACTGCGTCTTAACCGGCCCTTGCTTGGACCACCCCCGCGGAATCCAGTAACCGTTGAACCCTTCCCAGGTTGTGAGTTCGATTTCCTGCAACCACTTCGTGGCGGACACATAGCCGTACAGCCCTGACACAATCAGGCGCGCCGGAAAGCCGTGCTTGAACGGCAGTGGCTCGCCGTTCATGCCCACCGCGACCAGCGCCGGGCGGCCGTCGAATGCCACCTCGCGTGGAAACCCGACCGTGAAACCGTCAACCGACCGGCCGACGATCTGGGTGGCCTCAGGCTTCACCCCGGCATGATTGATTAGGTGCCAGATCGGCACCCCTTGCCACGTCGCATTGCCGATCAGGTTTCCGCCCACTTCGTTGGAAACGCAGCACAGCGTAATGAACTCCTCAAATACCGAAAGCCCGAGGAGATCGGAGAACGAAATGCTGTACGGACGTTCCACCAGCCCCGTGATGCTGAGTTGCCAGTTGTTGACGTCGACGCGTGGAATCGAGAACGCGGTGTCAATCCGGTAGAAGTCGTCATTTGGCGTGATCAGCGGCGAAATCCCATCCACCCCAACCGTCGTCGTTGTCAGCGGCTGGACCGGCGCGGGCGTGGGTTCCGGCGTGGGCTCGGGCGTGGGCTCGGGCGTCGGTTCGGGAGTAGGTTCCGGCGTTGGTTCGGGCGTTGGTTCGGGCGTCGGCTCGGGCGTGGGCTCGGGCGTCGGTTCCGGGGTCGGTTCCGGGGTGGCCTCGGGCGTCGGCTGGGGTGTGGCTGTTTCCGCGGCGCTGGCCGGGGCCACGGGCGTGGCTTCGGGCGTCGGAGAAGCTGTGGCCGTCTCCGTGGCGCTGACCACGGTCGCGGGGGTGGCCTCCGCCGTCGCCGTCGGTGCTGCCGTGGGAGGGGCTGGGGCCGCCGCTGACGGCGTCGCCGCAACCGTCGGGGGCGCCGTCGGCGTGGCCGTCGCCGCGGCACGGGGCAGGCTCGCGGGCGTCGGCGTCGCGGTCGCCGCGACCGTCGGAGGCGTCAGGCTGGTGGGGGGCGCCAGGCTGGGCGGCGACGGAATCGGCGCGACTGTCGGCGACGCCGTGGGCGCGGCCGCCTCCGCGGCGCTGGACACCGGCGTTGGGAGCGTCGCCACCGCCGGTCCGCGTACGGTCGGCAACACGACATCCTCTCGCTTCGCTACTGATACCTTGGCGCGCTCGATCAGATTGCGTCCGACGACTCCGGTTACGACTGAAGTCGCCGCGACCAGCGTGGCCGTGCCAAGAAACAGTCGTCGCTGTCGCAGCAGCGGGACGGATAGCGCCGGCGCCGTGGCAGCCGCCGGCTCCCGTGTCAGGCTGATCAGCCACAAGAGGGTCGCCACCCCCGCCCCCACCGAAATCACGGCTGCGGCCGCCGCATGGGCCGGCGTTGATTGAGCGTCGAAGGCGTTCGCCAGACCGGCCAGGACTCCGAACGCCACGAATCCCGCAACCCCCGCCGGTCGTGACCGCAGGGCTACGACGCCGAAGGTGGTGCCCAGGATCGCGCTGAGCACTACAAGGAAGATGACCAGGGCCAGCTTGTCGCTGGTGCCGAAGACGCTGATGGCGAACTCTTCCATGGCCCGTGGACTCAGGTCGACGATTCGGCCGCTCATGGAGACGAGGAGCGACGGCAAACCGCCAAAGACCCCCGCGTACAGTTCGCTCACACCGATGGCCAGCAGCCCGGACAAAAGCCCCGCCAGGCCACCGCGCGCCAGAACGCTCAACTCGGGGATCCGCCGCCCCGCCCTCTCGTCAGCCATTCGTTCCTCCTAGACGGGCAGTGCTCGCATGCTGTTGTTACGCCCACGTGGCCGGACTGGGTGCTCGCTCCACGGCAGATCCTCGTGGTTCAGCCTGGTGCGCACGGGCTCTTCTCCGAATCCAACGTTCCGGTCCAGCCACGGCATTAGCTGTCGAACTCACAGGCAGCCGTTACCAACAACCTTGCAACACCCGCAGGCCATTCTATGGCCTATCCAATCGCTTCGATTCAGGCTGGGCCAGCAATCGCACTGGCGCGCGACGTGCCATCGCAGCGCTCAAGGGGGCGCAGCGCGGGTACACCCAGGAGGCTAATGCCCGTACCGCAAGCCGGCGGATTTGACGAATCTTTGGACCTGTAGAATCCTCTGCCCGTGTTGAACGCAGTGGATCACACGTGCCCGTCATGGTGGCGGGTCCCGCCTACGAAAGGCACTCCTCACATGATTCGTTCATTGACTCTACCCGCGCCGTTGCGTGTGCTGATGCTTCTGACGATCGTCAGCGCATTGGTCCTCGCAACATTCGCTCCCGCACTGGCGGGTATGCATCCGGCCGCCAACGACGGCCAGCGACTTGAAGACCAGTCGGCAGACGTGCAGGCCACCTATCGCGCGGTCTACGGCGATGACGCCGCGGCCAAGTGGGTCGAAGAACACAACGCCGCGATCGCCATGACCGGCAACATGTACTACGACCGCATCGTCGCCGTGGCTAAGGCCCGCATCGAGGCGTCGAAGGCCATGAGCATGGACATGGGCATGGGCGACGACATGAGCATGGGCGACGACATGAGCATGGGCGACGACATGAGCATGGGCGACGACATGAAGATGGGCGACGACATGGACATGAGCATGGACATGGACCTGCCCTACCGCATCGCCGCTGACGTGATTAGTCGTGGCACTGAGAAGGAATTCCTGGCGGGTACCGACGCCGGCGTCCTCTACGGCATCGGGATCTCGGAAGACGAGATCAACAAGATGAAGATGGACGACATGTCGATGGGCGACATGATGTAGCGCTGGCTGGGCTTGTCCCGTCCAGTTCCGACGCCGGCCGCGCGAGGCGCGGCCGGCGTCGGGCGCGTTCTGGTCTGGGCGCGGAATCCGGGGTACGCTTCAAGTAACGACCCAATGCCACCACGCAGAGCCTGAGCGCATGATCAAGCGACGCGGGTCCTACCAGATCAAGGTCCGGGACGTGCCCATCGGCGGCGGCGCGCCCGTCGCAGTGCAGTCCATGACCATCACCGACACGCGCGACGTCGATGCCACCGTGGCCCAGATCGAGCGCCTGATGGAACACGGCTGCGACATTGTTCGCCTGGCCGTGCCCGACAAGTACGCCGGGGCGGCCCTCAAAGACATTCGCGCCCGCACCGATGCGCCGCTGGTTGCGGACATCCACTTCGACTACCGGCTCGCCCTCATGGCCGCCGAGGCCGAGTTCGACTGCCTCCGCATCAACCCGGGCAACATTGGCGGACGGGAGAACGTGGAAGCCGTCGTCCGCGCCTGCAAGGAACGCGACATTCCGATCCGCATCGGCGTGAACTCCGGATCAATCCAGGAAGCCTGGTCCAAGAAGTTCGACGGTCGTCCCGAAGGCGACGAGCTCGTGGACCTCATGGTCGAGGACGCCGTGGAACACGTAAAAATCCTCGAAGACATGAACTTCGACCAGATCAAGATCTCCATGAAGTCCTTCGAGGTCGACGTCACCATCAACGCTTACAAGGCGCTGGCCCAGCTGGTCATGTACCCGTTCCACATCGGCATCACCGAGTCCGGGCCGCCGAGCACCGGGATCATCCGTTCATCGGTGGGCCTGGGCAGCCTGCTGTGGGACGGCTACGGCGACACCATGCGCGTCTCCCTCACCACCGATCCGGTCGAGGAAGTCCGCGTCGCCAACGAGATCCTCAAGGTCCTCGGCCTTAAGACCGTGGGACCCACCATGGTCTCCTGCCCATCGTGCGGACGTTGCGAAATCGACCTCTACGGCTTGGCCGACGCGGTCGAGGACGTAATGAAGGGCGTCAAGCAGCCCATGAAGGTCGCCGTCATGGGCTGCGTGGTGAATGGGCCCGGCGAAGCCATGGACGCCGACCTGGGCATCGCCGGCGGCAAGGGCCGCGCGGTGATCTTCCGCCACGGCGAAATCCTGCAGACCGTGGACGAAGCCGACATGCTGCCGGTGCTCACCGATGAGATCGCCAAGCTCGAAGTGGCAATGGCCGAAACGGCCGAGGTCTCCTGAACCGACCGGCCCGCCGGGACTGAGCGCGTGGCTAAATTGCACCGGGACGGCAAGCCCATGTTCCACGCCGAGTCGGTCGGCCAGTGGCGGGCCTGGCTACACGCAAACCACGACTCCTCCAGCGGCGTCTGGCTGGTCGTATGGAAAAAACACACCGGCAAGCCGGCCCTGGAATACTCCGACACCGTCGACGAAGCGCTGGCCTACGGCTGGATCGATTCGCGCACCAACCGGCTGGACGACAAACGCGCCATGCGCTGGTTCTGTCCGCGCAACCCCACCAGCCCCTGGTCCCGCATCAACCGGGCCAAAGTCGCCCGGCTCGTCGAGGAAGGCCGCCTCCAACCGGCCGGCCAGGCGCTGGTCGATGCCGCCAGGGCAAACGGCGCCTGGACGATCTCCGACGAAATCGAAGACCTCGTGATTCCCGAAGATCTGGCCGAGGCCCTGCAATCCAATTCGTCGGCGGAAGCACACTTCGCCCGCTTCCCGGCCTCGGCCAAGAAGACCATTCTGTGGTGGATCAAGTCGGCGAAAACCGCGCCGACCCGCATGCGGCGTATCGCCACCACCGTCGAACGCGCCGCCGAAAACCGCATGGCCAACCATCCCAAAGGCCGCGACCAGGGGCCGAGAGCCTGTCCGACCTGAACCACCCGTGGCCGCCGATCTCGCGATCCGTGGCTGCCAAGCAAGAGGAGCTTTTGACTGAAGATGCTCGCCATTCGAAAAGCGCGCCCCGAGCGCGGCGTGGACGTTGCCGAAGTGGAACGTCCGGAACCAGGGTTCGACGAACTGCTCCTTCGCGTTCGGCGCGCCGGCATCTGCGGCTCGGACCGCCACCTCTACGCCTGGGACTCCTGGGCCGAACTCAACTTCCCCACGCCCTTCACCCTCGGCCACGAGATCGTGGGCGAGGTGGCCGCCGTCGGCGCCGCCGCCAAGGGCTTCAACGTGGGTGAGTTGGTCGCCGTCGAAAGTCACATCTTCTGTGGAGTCTGCCGCGCCTGCCGTACCGGCAATGCCCACGTCTGCGAAGACTTGCGCATCCTCGGCATCGACGTGGACGGCGGTTTCGCCGAGCACGTCGCCGTCCCCGCCCGCGTTGCCTGGAAAGTGCGGCCCGAAATCCCCCTCGAGCGCGCCGTCCTGTTCGAGCCGTTGGGCAACGCCGTCCACGCCGCCATGCGCTTCGATGTCTCCGGCCAGCCCATTGCCGTCTACGGCTGCGGCCCCATGGGCCTCATGTCCATTGCCGTCGCCCACTCGGTGGGTGCCTACCCCATTGTCGCCAGCGACATATCGGCCTATCGTCGCGGCCTGGCCGAAACCATGGGCGCCCACGCCACCCTGGATGCCGCCTCGCCGTCGTTCGAGTCAGACCTCTTCAACGCCCTGGGCAGCCGGCCAACCGTCAGCCTGGAAATGTCCGGCCACCCGGATGCCTTCCGCCAGGCGCTCCGTCTCTCGGCCAACGCCGGCAAAGTTGTACTGCTGGGCATCCCACCGACGCCGGTATCCATCAACCTCGCCGACGACCTGCTCTTCAAGGGCCTGGAGGTCTACGGCGTCACCGGCCGCCTGATCTGGGACACCTGGTACCGGACCGAAGCCTTCCTCATCCGCCATGGCGACGTTCTCGACCCCATGCTCACCCACACCTTCCCGCTGGCCGAGTTCGAAAACGCCATGGACACGATCCACACTGGCCAGTGCGGCAAAGTCCTGCTGGAGATGGATGCCTAGCGTGCGAGCCGTCGACTGCCAGAAGCCGGCAAGCTCGCCAACGAGCACTGTCAGGAGACCGAGATGAAACTGGCGCTATCCGGACGCGTCGTCGAAGCTCCCCACGAAAAAACCCGGGCCCTCATCGACCTGCCCGAATTAGCCGAGGCCGCCGCCCGCATCGGCTACGGAGCCCTCGAAGTCCGAAATTCACAGCTCGAGGTCGGGGCGACTGCCGCCCGCGTCACGGAAATCCGCCAGGCCCTGGACGAACACAACCTCGCTGCCTGTTGCCTCGTCGCCGACTCCGCCACCGAGGGCCGCTTCTCCCCCCGCTTCGACGAATACCTCGACCTCGCCCTCCGCATCGGCGCCGAACGCATCCGCCCCAGCATCGGCTCCATCGAGCAGATCCCCATGGTCCGCGAAGCCGCTGACAAGGCCGCCGCCTTCGGCGTCGACCTCGTCCAGTTCACCCACCACGGCACCCCCTTCAACACCGTCGCCGGCTCCCTCGACATGCTGCGCCGAGTCAACCGCGGCAACGTCGGCCTCGTCTTCGAACCGGCCAACCTCTACATCGAAGGCCAGGACTACCTGGAATCCGCCGTCCGCGCCCTCGCCCCCAACATCAAGCACGCCGAAGTCCAGAACATGCTGCTGGTCGGCGAAGACCAAGGCATCCCCATCACCGCCCAGGGCGGCTACGTCCAGTACCAGAACCTGCGCGTGGACGACCCCCGCGGCGTCGACATTCCCGGCGTGGTCGGCTGCCTCAAGGCCATCGGCTACGACGGCTGGTTGGTCATGCACAGCCCCAACTTCGACGGCCTCGACCCGCTAACCTACGCCGCCCAGGCCCACGACTATCTGCGCGGCCTAATCGACAGCTGACCCTCTACTGAGACCTTTGCATAGCGTCTCTCGTCTACTAATGAGCGGCCGCTCTTGCTCCCTCTCCCTGTGGGAGAGGGTTGGGGTGAGGGTCTTCCGGGCAACCGCCCTCGGGTTACGCAAAGGTCTCTCCATTAGGCGGACCAGGGCGACAGTTCGCCCGGTGCTAGGCTGAGCCAAAGTTCGGTTTTTGTCCGGCAGCGCGTAAGGGGAGGCGCTTGACGACAACCGAGCCCAAAATGACGCCTCTGCGGCGACAGTATCTTGACATAAAACAGCAGCAGCCCGACGCGATCCTGCTCTTCCGCCTCGGCGACTTCTACGAGATGTTCGATGAAGACGCCGAACGCGCCGCCGCCGTCCTCCAGATCGTCCTCACCTCCCGCGAGTTCGGTAAAGGCAACCGCGTATCCATGTGCGGCGTCCCCTACCACGCCGCGCCCACCTACATCGGACGCCTCATCGAGGCCGGCCTGCGCGTCGCCGTCTGCGACCAGGTCGGCGAGGTCGGCCGCGGCCTCGTCGAACGCCAGGTCACCCGCGTCATCACGCCCGGCACCGTCCTCGACGAGGACTGGCTCCGACCCGAGTCCAACAACTACCTGGCCGTAGCCGTTGGCGATGGCGACGCCCGCGGCCTGGCCTATGCCGACATCACCACGGGCGACCTGGCCGCCTGCGAAGCCAGTCCCCAGGCCCTGTCACGCGAACTCGCCCGCCTCGACGCCCGCGAGACGCTCACCCTCGGTCTCCCCGACGGCGAAGTCCCCACCGGCGTTCCCCAGGACGACCAGGCCTGGCTGCGCGATCCCGCCGCCGCCCGCGAAATGGTCGCCCGCCACTTCCAGGTCCGCGACCTCGAAGGCCTCGGCCTGAAGGGCCGCCCCCTCGCCACCCACGCCGTGGGCGTCCTGTTGCGCTATGTCGAGGACACCGACCCCGCCGCCCTCCACGTCCTCACCGGCGTCCACGCCTACGGCACCTCCGAGTTCATGGAGCTCGACGCCTTCACCCGTCGCAATCTCGAACTCGAAACCGCCGGCCGCGACGCCCGCCGCGAGGGCAGCCTCCTGGCCGTCCTCGACCGCACCCACACCCCCATGGGCGCCCGCCGCCTGCGCGACCAGCTCACCCGCCCGCTGATCGACCGCGCTCGCCTCGAACAACGCCTCGACCGTGTGCAGGTCCTTCTCGATGACCCGGGACTTCGCGCACTCGTGCAAGCCGCCCTTGATCGAGTTGGCGACCTTGAGCGCCTGGCCAACCGCGTCGTTCGCCGTGCCGTCTCCGCCTCCGACGTTCGCCACCTGGCCGCGGCCCTCGACGCCGTTACCGAACTGCGCGAGACACTGCATACCGAGCAGCCGGCCCTCACCGACCTGCGTAACGTCCTGGACCCCTGTGCTGAGGCTCGGGCCTTGATCGAGCGCGCCGTCACCGAACGCGGCAACCAGATCATCCGCCCCGGCTACAGCGCCGAACTCGATCGCGTCGTCGATGCCGCGACCGAGGCCAGGGGCTGGATCGCCGGCCTCGAACGCCGTGAACGCGAGGCCACCGGCCTGCGCGGCCTCAAGGTCGGCTACAACCGCGTCTTCGGCTATTACCTGGAGGTCGGTCGCGCCTACAGCGAACAGGTGCCTGAGGTCTACCAGCGCCGCCAGACCCTCGCCAACGCCGAGCGCTACGTCACCCCCGAGCTCAAGGAGTACGAGTCCCGTGTCCTCGGCGCCGAGGAACGCATCGCCGACCTCGAACGCACCCTGTTTGACGAAGTGGTCGAACGCCTCAGCGCAGACGGCCCCGCCCTCCAGCGCACGGCCCAGGCCCTGGCCGCGCTCGACGTGGCCGCCGGTCTCGCCGAAGTGGCCGAACGCCAGGCCTACGTCCGCCCCCAGCTAGACGAAGGCGACTGCCTGGAAATCGAATCCGGCCGCCATCCCGTCGTCGAGCTCGCCCAGCACGAACGCTTCGTCCCCAACGACTCGTTCCTGGACCCCGCCGAGCGCCAGATCGCCGTCCTCACCGGCCCCAACATGGCCGGCAAGTCCACCTACCTCCGCCAGGTCGCCCTGATCGTCCTCATGGCCCAGGTCGGCAGCTTCGTCCCCGCCGCTCGCGCCTCCGTCGGCATCGTCGACCGCATATTCACCCGCGTCGGCGCCCACGACGACCTCGCCGCCGGCGCCAGCACCTTCATGGTCGAGATGCTGGAACTCGCGGCCATCCTCGCCCAGGCCACCCCCCGCAGCCTCATAGTGCTGGACGAAATCGGCCGCGGCACCAGCACCTACGACGGCATTTCCGTCGCCCGTGCCGTGATTGAGCACCTCCACAACCATCCACGACTGCGCGCCCGCACCATCTTCGCCACCCACTACCACGAGCTCACCGCCGTGGCCGATCTGCTCCCCCGCGTTCACAATCTCAACGCCTCGGCCATCGAGCAGGACGGCCAGGTGGTCTTCCTCCGCCGTGTCATGCCCGGCGCCGCCGACCGCAGCTTCGGCGTCCACGTCGCCGAGATGGCCGGCTTGCCCTCCACCATCATCCGCCGCGCCGCCGCCATCCTCGGCGACCTCGAAACCCAGTCCAACGGCCGCCCCTCGCCCACCCAGCTCAGCCTCCTCCCGCCCCCTGAACACCCCGTCCTAAACGACATCCGCTCCCTCGACCTCGAGCAGCTCGCTCCCCTGGACGCCCTCACCGCCCTGTACGAGCTACAGCGAACCCTGCGCTCGTGAGCATCCGGCGCCTCCCGCCGGAAATCAGCGGCAAGATCGCCGCCGGCGAGGTCATCGAACGCCCCGCCTCCGTCGTCCGCGAGCTCCTCGACAACGCCCTCGACGCCGGCGCTCGCCGCATCGATGTCGCCGTCGAACAGGGCGGAAAGGCTCTCATCGAGATCACCGACGACGGCTCCGGCATCCCGCCCAACCAGGTCGCCCTCGCCGTTGAACGCCACAGCACCAGCAAGCTGACCACCGTCGACGACCTCGCCCGCATCCAGACGCTCGGCTTCCGCGGCGAAGCCCTCGCCAGCATCGCGGCCGTGGCCGAGCTAACCCTCAGGTCCGTCACGGCCGAAGGCCAACCCGGCCGCGAGGTCCTCGCCCGCGACGAGCGCGTCATCGAGGAACGACCCATCGGCGGCGCCCGCGGCACCCGCGTGACCGTCCGCGGACTCTTTCGAACCATTCCCGCCCGCCTCGAGTTCCTCAAGGCCGAACGCACCGAGCTTGGCCACATCGTCGCCGCCGTCACCCGCGCCGCCCTCGGCCACCCCCACGTCGCCTTCCGTCTCCACGACGGTCACCGCGAGCGCGTCCGCACCCCCGGCGACTGCGACCTCCGCACTGCCCTCCTCGCCATCTACGGCGCAACCCTCGTCGATGAGCTCATCGAGCTCCCGCCCGGCCAAACCCTGGGCATCGACGGCTTCGTCTCCCAGCCCCACCTCCAGCGCTCCTCCCGCGCCGACATCGCCCTCTTCGTCAACGGCCGCTGGGTCAGCGACCGCCTGCTCTCCGCCGCCGTCAGCGAGGCCTACCGCAGCGTCATGCCCACCGGCCGCTTCCCCGTGATCGTGCTGAACCTGACCATTCCCCCCGAGGAAGTCGACGTCAACGTCCACCCCTCCAAGGCTGAGGTCCGCTTCCGCCGCTCCGGCGAAGTCTTCCGCCGCCTCTCCGCCACCGTCCGCCGCGCCCTCGCCTCTGCCACCGAGATCGCCCCCGCCCGTCTCGACCGCCCGGTCGTCGACCAGTTCTTCTTCCCCACCGCCGGAAACCGCTGGGAATCAGGTCCGCCCCCGCCCAGCCGCCACCTCGGCGCCGGTGGAGGTCCGCCTCCATCGCCAAACGACTACGAGCCGGAACCCGCCTCCGGCCTGCGCTCCCCCGTCATGCGCCCCCTCGGCCAGGTCGAAAACACCTACATCGTCGCCGCCGGACCCCGCGGCCTCTATCTCATCGACCAGCACGCCGCCCACGAACGCGTCCTCTTCGAGCGCCTCGGCAACTCCGCCGACGCTCCAACCCAGCGTCTCCTCGACCCCACCAGCGTCGACCTCAGCGCCGAGGAAAGCGACTGGCTCGCCGCCCACGCCGACGATCTCCGCGCGCTCGGCTTCGACGTCACCGCCTTCGGCCCCTCCGCCTGGCTCCTCCGCGCCGTCCCCTCGGCCCTCGGCCGCATCGACGCCGCCACCTACCTCCGCGAAGTCGTCGCCGAAGCCCAGAGCTCCGATTTCCAGCGCCTCGCCGCCGCCGACCGCCTCCGCTGGACCCTCGCCTGCCGCGCCGCCGTCAAGTCCGGCGACCCCCTGGCCTTCGACGAAATGTCCGCCCTCATCCGCGACCTCGAAGCCTGCGACCTCGGCCTCACCTGCCCCCACGGCCGCCCCACCGTCATCCTCCTCAGCCGCCAACTCCTCGACCGCGAATTCGGCCGCACCTGAGAATGGCCTGAATGCGCGGGTAGTGGCGTGCTTTGGTCAGAATTCATTCCTCGGGGTGAACTGTCTTCTTTGGCCTTTTGGTAAGTGAGCAACCGAGTTCCGTGCCATTCTCTACAGGGAGGCGCCGTTCTTTCCCCTCTCCCCGTGGGAGAGGGTTAGGGTGAGGGTCTTCCGGTCGAGGCTTCATGCACCAGCTCCGTCACCTGGAGCCATCTCCCGGTTCGAGTTGGCTTCACTGAAAACCTCCGAAAACCCACCACCCGAGTCGCTATTCGATCCTGTGTCGGCCTAAACCCTTCCCGGCCTGGCCGCCTCGCCCGGCGCACTAGGCCGATCTCGTAGCATCGCCGACCGTCCCAGGAGCACACGATGAGCCAAGAACGACCATCCGCGCTGAGCCTCCGCGACCCCGGCATCCGAACGCTGTTCGCGCAGCAGGCGCGCTGGCAGGCCTGGCTTGACGTCGAGGCGGCGCTGGCCCGGGCCCAGGCGGAGATCGGGATGATTCCCGAGGCGGCCGCAACGGAGATCCAGCGCAAGGCGCTCCTCGAGCTATTCGACCTTGAGCGCGTCACCGAGGGGCTGCGCATCACCGGGCACGGGCTGGTGCCGCTCGTCTGAGAGCTCGACCGGCTCTGCGAGGGCGACGCCGGCGGCTACGTCCACTGGGGAGCGACCACCCAGAACATCACCCAGACGGGCAACATCCTGCAGCTGCGCCAGGCGCACCGCATCCTCCTTACCGAGCTTGCCGACCTGCTCGAGGCGCTCGCCTCACTCGCCGAGCGCACGAAGGACGACGCGATCGCCGGCCGCACGCACGGGCAGCACGCCGTGCCCTCGACCTTCGGGGCCAAGGTTGCGGTCTGGATCGACGAGCTCTGCCGCCACGCGGAGCGGCTGCGGCAGCTTGAGCCGCGCGCCTTCGTCGCCATGCTCGGCGGCGGCGCCGGCACGGCCGCCTCGTTCCAGGGCCACGGTCCCGCGCTGCAGCAACGCATGGGCGAGCTGCTCGGGCTCGGCTCCATGCCGCTGCCCGGCCGCACGATCTACGACCACCTGACGGAGTACGCCCTCGCCCTCGCCATGCTCGGCACGAGCTGCGGCAAAGCCGCGCGCGAGGTGCGCACGCTGATGGCGGATGAGTTCGGGGAGGTCGAGGAGCCCGTGCCCTCCGGCGCCGTCGGCAGCAGCACCATGCCCCAGAAGCGCAATCCGAAGCTCTGCATGGACATCATCGCCGACGAGACCCACCTGCGATCGCTGGTCCCGCTCGCAATTGAGGCGATGCTCGGCGACCACGAGGCCGACGGCAGCCGCTCGATGATGATCGACCGCGCCCTGCGGCAGGCGGTCGAGCTGACTGGCGACATCCTCGTGCGGCTGCGCGACGTGGCCCAGGGGCTGCGCGTCTTCCCGGAACGGATGCGGGAGAACCTCGAACTCTCGGGCGGACTGATCATGTCGGAGAGCCTGATGCTGGAGCTGGGGCGCGAGATCGGGCGGCAGCGCGCGCACGACGTCATCTACGAGGCGGCGCAGGAAGCCGCCACCAGCGGAGCGTCCTTCGCCTCGCTGCTCGCCAGGGACGAGGAAATCGCCGCGCGCCTGGGCGCCGACCGGCTGGCCGAGATGCTGGACCCCGTCCGCTACACCGGCGACAGCGCCCGCCAGGCCTCCGAGCAGGCCGCCCGCGCCCTCCGCGTCGCCGCCGACCTGCGCCAGGCGACCGCCGCTGACTGAGCGCGCCCACCCCCACCGTAGTCCTCCGCAGCCACAAATACCTCCACCGCGAATATGGCCGCACCTGCGGAGGGCCTGCGCGCTGGGTATTGGGTCAGTCTGGTCGAACCCTTCACTCCGACGCGGGCAGTCGTGTTTCTCCCCTTCCTGCGACCCCGGCAAACCTCGCCAGGGCCGCCTCTTGCTCCCTCTCTTCATTGAGAGACCCTTGCAAGACGCCCCCGGTTTCTCGTACATGCGGCCGCCTACTAAACCCTCGCCTGGGAGGCCTTTGCAAGCCTCGGCTAGCCCTCGCTGGGGCCGCCTCTTTCTCCCTCTCCCTTGAGGGAGAGGGCCGGGGTGAGGGTGGCAGCCTCGGTGAAGCAGCCAAGCCGAAGTCGAGCACCTTGCGCCGGAGCCGCCCCTCTTCACCCTCTCCAAGGGGAGAGGCAGAACCTGCCCCGGACTCGATCCGGGGTTCGGGCGTCTTCGGCCGAAATCGGTGAGGGGTCTTCCGGGCACTCAAGCACGGGTTACGCAATATCCTCTGGTCGAAAGAGGCTTCGCTGCCAATAGCTCAGATGACCTACCGCCCGAGGCGACATAACAAGCTCCCACGGGCTAGACTCTCCCCGGCTTGGTCGGCTCGCCCACGCGGGCGGCGTGGGTGCAAAAGCTTCGACGCGGAGGCGCGCCCATGCACGTCCTGACACAACGCCGCAACCTCAGCGCCACCGAACTCCTCATCGGCGCCGCCTTCATCGTCGTCGCCCTCTTCGCCTGGAACCAGCAATCGACCGTCGTCGACCCCGACGGCGTCACCGTTGAAAACTGGCGCTGGCAGCTCTGGCAGATCGGAACCCTAGTCTTCGCCGCCGCCGGTGCCGCCTGGTTCTGGTCCAACGGCCAGAGCCAGCCCCGCATCCGAACCCTGGCGATGGTCCTGCTCACCCTCGTCATCTTCCTCAACACCTACACCGACGACATCTTTGGAGACCACGTTGGATCGGTTTGGGAGGTGGTCGATGGCCTCTTCTTCACCCTCTCCGCCGTCGTCGGGCTTTCGCTCCTTAGGTCGGGCTGCAACAGGGGCCGCTTCATGGCCGCGGCATCGGCGATCACCGGCATCCTCGTGTTCATCAACTATCTGTTCATCAATAACGAGACCCTCTGGAGCGCCCTCGACCCACTGATGATGCTGGTGGCCCTGCTCTGGGCAGTCGTCGGTCTCAGCCCGGACATCGGCGGCCCCGTAGGCGGTGATTGAGAGCAAAGTGACGACCACATGAGGAAGCAGCGCTATGCGTAACCCAATCCGCCCCCGTGATCTCGGCGCTGCCGAGGCTCTCCTCTACGCCGCCATCCTCTTCGTCGCCCTCTTCGCCTGGGGCGCCTCCACCGGCATGCTGTCCCGCGAGGGCCTCCCCAACACCTCCAACTGGGCCTGGCGCCTCTGGCAGGTCGGCGCCCTGCTCATGGCCATCCCCGGCATCTGGTGGCTCTGGCGCGGCACCCGGCGCATGGTCTGGACGCGCGGCCTGATCCTGGGCGTGGTCGCCCTGGCCGTCTTCCTCAACTCCTACGGCGACGGGCTCTTCGAAGGCAACTTCGGCAACATCTGGAAGACCGTCAACCCGGTCTTTCTTGGCTGCACGCTCATCGCCGTTCCGGTCCTCTGGACGCGCGGCGGTCTGTTGGACCGTCTGGGCGCGCTGATCCTCGCCGCTCTGGGAATTGTCCTCTTCGCAAACGCCTACTTCGTCAACAACGGCACGCTTTGGGATGCGCTCAACCCCTTGCGGGCTCTGGTTTTCTTGGTGTGGTCGGTTGTGGCGCTCAAGCCGGGCGCTCGGCCTGACACGGGAATGGGAGGGTAGCGTCATGCGGTGCTGGCTTGAACGTCACAATCTCGGATTCGCCGGTTCCCTTGCCGCGGCGGCCGTCGTGGCCGCCATGCTCTACGCCTGGATCGATGCCGGCTCCGTGGTCTCCGAAACCCGGATCAACGTCGACAGCTGGGGCTGGAAGATCTGGCAGTTCGCCGCCCTGCTCATCGCCGTCCCCGGCGTGTGGTGGGTCTGGCGCAACACCCGCAACGTCAAGTCCGCCTGGGCCCTCATCCTCGTGGGCTTCGCCGTCGTCGTCTTCGTCAACTACTACGGCGACCACTCCGACGACTTCTCGGCCTCGGCATTCGGCGAAAACACCCAGGCCGTCTGGGAGTCCATCAACGCCCTCGTCGTCGGCTTCGCCGTCGCCGGAGCCCTCACCCTCTGGGAACGCGGCGGCACCGCCTACCGCGTCGGCGCCGTCCTGGCCCTCGCCTTCGGCATCCTCGACCTGATCAACGCCACCTTCCTCCAAAACGGAACCCTCTGGCAGATCCTAGACCCCCTCATCATCCTCGCCGCCCTCTACTGGGCCGTCGACGAGGTCCGTCCGGCAGCGGCTTCGGCCGAATCCGACTGACAGGATTCGTGCTGGCAATGCAAATCTCTTCAGATCGACGGTGCGCTGTCAGTCTCCTCGGAGACCTTCGCAAGACCCAGTGTGCGTCCGATCTTTCTCCCTCTCCCTCGGGGAGAGGGTTGGGGTGAGGGTCTTCCGCGCAACCAACCCCCGACTCAGCACGATCTTCACAGGCCGGCACGCTCTTTACCCTCTCCTGGGGGAGAGGCAGGTTCGGCCGTCCCCGGCCGAAACCGGTGAGGGGTCTTCCGGGCAACCAACCTCAGGTTCTAAAAGGGGGTCGGTTGAAAAGGGCTAAGCCAGCCCGCTAATCCTCCCGTCCGCCGTAATGTCCATATCCTCGGCAAACGGTCGCCGGGGCAGCCCCGGCATGGTCAGGATGTCCCCCGTCAGCGGCACCACGAACCCGGCCCCCGCCGACAACCGCACATCGCGCACCGTGACTCGGAACCCGCTCGGCCTCCCCAGCAACGACGGGTTGTCCGACAGCGAGTACTGCGTCTTCGCCATGCACACCGGGAATCCCCGAGCCACCCCCCGATCCAATCTCCGCAATCGCCGCACAACACCCGCCGCGTAGTCCACCCCGTCCGCCCCGTAGATCTCCCGCGCCACCGTCTCGATCTTCTCCGTCAGCGGCGCCTCCGGCTCATACAACGGCTTGAAATCGTCCTCGCCCTTCGCCAGCGTCGCCACCACCTGCCTCGCGAGCGCTTCGCCCCCGGCCCCGCCATCGCTGAACACCGTCGAAAGCGCCGCCGGCGCGCCCAGCCTCTCTGCCGCCGCCAACACCGCGTCCACCTCGGCATCCGTGTCGGTCGGAAACCGATTGACCGCAATGACTACCGGAACCCCGAACTTCCGCAGGTTCTCGGCATGCGCTTCAAGGTTTGGCATCCCCGCCCGCAGCGCGACCAGGTTCTCAATTGCCAGGTTTCGCCTGCTGGCCCCGCCATGCATCTTCAGCGCCCGTACCGTCGCCACCAGCACCGCCACCCGCGGCCGCAGTCCGCCCGCCGGGCATTTGATGTTGAAGAACTTCTCCGCCCCCAGGTCGGCCCCGAATCCCGCCTCCGTCACCACCACGTCCGCCAGCTTCATCGCCAGCCGCGTGGCCACCAGCGAGTTGCACCCGTGCGCGATATTCCCGAACGGTCCGCCGTGAATCAGCGCCGGTCCGCCCTCCAGGTTCTGCACCAGGTTCGGCAGCACCGCCTCCCGCATCAGGATCGCCATGGCCGGATGCGCGACTAGGTCGGCTGCCGTCACGTAGTCGCCCGGCTTGCGCTCCGCCACCGCGATCCGCGCGAACCGCGCCTTCAGGTCCTCCAGGTCCCGCGCCAGGCACAGCACCGCCATCACTTCCGAGGCCGGCGTGATGTCGAACCCCGTCTCCCGCGGCACCCCGCGCGTCCGCCCGCCCAGGCCCGCCACGATCCCATGCAGCGCCCGGTCGTTCATGTCGATCACCCGCCGCCACAACACCCGTCGCGCGTCGATCCCCAGCGCATTCCCCTGGTGCAAATGGTTGTCCAGCATCGCCGCCAGCAGGTTGTGCGCCGCGCTGATCGCCGCGAAGTCGCCGGTGAAGTGCAGGTTGATGTCCTCCATCGGCAGCACCTGCGCGTACCCCCCGCCGGCCGCCCCGCCCTTCACCCCGAACACCGGACCCAGCGACGGCTCCCGCGTGGCGCTGAGCGCCCGATGACCCAGCCTCTGCAACGCCTGCGTCAGCCCGATCGTTGTCGTCGTCTTACCCTCGCCTGCCGGCGTCGGCGTAATCGCCGTCACCAGGATCAGGTCCCCGTCCGGCGCGTCCTTCCGTGCATCGATCGCCGCCCTGCTGACCTTCGCCTTCGTCCGCCCGTACGGATCGATCTCATCGGCGCCCAGATCCAGGCTCCCCGCCACCTCCTCGATCGGCTTCAACACCGCGCTCTGCGCAATCTCAATATCCGGCGGCTGCGATGGACTCATGAGTTCTCCGGTGAATGACCTCGGACTGCGGCAGCAGGTCGCCTTAACCGCACTCCGTTCTCTGAAGTGATCGGTTGTCTCTCTACCTGTCCTTCTGGGAGAGGCTCGGGGGGATCACCAGTGTGCGGAATCAACCTCTTAGCGGCGACGCCGATCTTTACCCTCTCCTGGGGGAGAGGCAGGTTCCGGCGTCTTCGGCGGAAACCGGTGAGGGGTCTTCCGGTCGAGGTCTCTTGAGCCAGCAACACTGCCTCTCTTTTATAGCGGGAGACCTTACAAGAGTCTTCGATGCTCAAAGCTGCTAGCAAGACACCCCTCGGCGCTCAGCCAACTCAACCAGGTTCCGCATCAGGCAATAATTCGTAATTGGCCCAATCCCCCCCGGCACCGGCGTTACCGCCCGAGCGCGCGAGGCCACGGCCTCAAAGTCCACGTCGCCCAGCACCGCGCCGTTCTGGTACGTCGTCCCCACATCCACCACCACGGCGCCGGACCCCACATGCTCGGCTCCGATCAATCCTGGACTGCCGGTCGCCGCCACCAGGATCTCCGCCTGTGACGTCACTCCGGGCAGATCCACCGTTCGCGAGTGACACACCGTCGTCGTCGCATTCCGCGCCAGCAACATCGCCCACAACGGCTTGCCCACCACGTTGCTCCGCCCCACCACCACGACTCTTCGTCCCTCGATGGGCTCCTCGTAGTAGTCAAGCAACTCGATCACCGCCGCCGCCGTCGCCGGCCCCACAGCCGTGTGCCCCCCAAACAGCTCGCCAACCGCCGCCGTCGTCAGCCGGTCCACGTCCTTGGCCGGATCGATTGCGGCCACGATCGCGGCCTCATCCACCTGCTCCGCCAGCGGAAACCCCAGCAGAATCCCATGCACGCCGGCATCGGCATTCAATGCCAGCACGCGATCCACGACCTCGACGGTCGACGAATTGCCCGGCAACTCCTCCATGACTGCCTGCATACCCACCCGCTTGCACCCGCGCTGCACCGCCCGCGCATATCCCCGCGCCGACGGATCGTCACCAACCAGGATCATGTGCAGCGCCAGCGGCCCGCTATCTTCCAGCTTGGCGACCCGCTCGCTCACAGCCGCCCGCAGCGCCCGCGCCGGCCCGCGACCCGACCAGACCTCGGCCGTGCTCATGCCAAACCGTTCCCAAGTACGCCATCCACCACGCCGTCAGCCGCATCGCGCGCCGCCAACGCCTTGGCCAGTTCACCCGACAGTTCGTCACGCACCGCCGAATCTTCGATCGACCCAAGATTCGCCTGCACGTTCATCTCGCAAATCCGAATCGCCGTCCGCGCCAGCGCCGCTCCCGCCCCGGCATCGCTGATCACGTTTGGATTCCCCTTCTCCGCCGTTTCAGAGGCCAACTCAATCATCTCCGCCGCCGCCGCGGCCACCCGCAACGGCACTCGGCTGGCCTGCTCACAAGCGCTCGCAATCGCCGCTTGCCGGCTTGATCGCTCATCGGCCGACCCGCGCGGCAGTCCGTACGCTGCCATCACCTGCCCATACGCTTCCGCATCCGCCTCCGCCAGCTCCAATGCCGAATCCCGAATCGCATCGCAACGCTCGATCACCCGCTCCATGTCCGCCTGCACCGCCCGAAACTTGCGCCGCCCGGTCGTCAGCCGCGCCGTCATCGCCACCAGCGCCGCCCCCATCCCCAGCGCCACCGCCGCCCCGGCCCCACCTCCCGGCGTGGGCGCCGACGACGCCAACGCATCCAGAAACTCCCCTAGCGATCCGCCCTCGAAGTGGCTCACGATCAGGCGGCGGCCGCGGGCTCGGGAACGCCGGGCGCCAGCGATGGCTCGGGCACCGGCCGCGGCAGCTTCAATCCCGCCGCCTTCACAATCCGCGGCACCGCCCGCTCCCAGTCGATCGCCATGATGTGCACCCCGTGCACCCCCGGGATCTCCCGCACCTGCTCGATGATCTCCAGGCAAATCTTCACGCCCTCGGTCCGCGGCTTCTTCGCCGCCCGCATCCGCTCCACCACCGAGTCCGGCACTTCCATGCCCGCGATCTTGAACTTCATGAACTCCGCCATCCGCGCCGACTTCAGCGGACCCACCCCCGCGAATATGTGCACCCGCTCGTCCAGCCCCTCGTCCCGCACGTACGACATCCAGTCCGCGAACCGCTCCACGTTGAAGATCATCTGCGTCAGCGCAAACTCCTGCCCCGCCTCGGCCTTCTTGATCATCCGCAGCGGACGCCACCCGTACGGCGGCGCAAACGGATTCGCCGCCCCGCCGATGAAGTAGCCAAAGTCACCCTTGATTGGATCGCCCGCCGCTGTTTTGCCCTCGTCCCGCAGCCGCCGCAGCAGGCGCACCAGTTGCACCCCCTGCAGGTCGAATACCGGCTTCGCCATCGGATGATCGCCCAGCACCAGGGAGTCCCCGCTGATTGACATAAAGTTACGCACGCCAAACGCCTGCGCCGCGATCACGTCCGACTGGATAGCCAGCCGGTTCCGGTCTCGGCACGACAGCTGCATGATCGGCTCCACCCCGCCCTGCGCGCACAGCAGCGCCGCCCCCCAGTTCGCCATCTTCAGCGCCGCGCCCTGGTTATCCGTGCAACTGGCCGCATCCACGAACCCGCGGATAATCCCCACCTTCTTCCGCACGTCCGAAGCATCCGGCGCCCGCGGCGGCCCCAACTCGCACGTCACCGCAAACTCCCCCGCCGCCAGCACCGCCTGCAGGTGGCTATACGGCGGCGACGTGGCAACCGACACGCCACTGGCTTCGGCCGAAGTCATGCGAATAAAGGGACCTGCCTGAAGTCGGGGGCGCCGCCCATGGTATCGCGGGAACACTCCGGGATGCCGTGTGGCCCAGGCTGCGCGCAGCCTGGGACCTCCCGCACCAACCTGCCGACAGGTCCCTATTGGAAGAAGTGCGGCTGCTAGTTCAGCGTCTCCACCCGCAAGCCGTCGAACCGTTCAAAGTCGCGGTCGTTCGTGAGTACGGTGTCGATGCCGTGCTCCTGGCACAGCGCTGCAATCTGCGCGTCGAACATCAGGTTGCCGCGTGCATCGGACTGGCGCGCCGTTTCCATTAAAAGATCGAGAAACTCGGTGCCCGGCCGGACCAATTCACAGGTCGGTGCGGCCACAAGGTTCTCGATGAACCCAGCCGCCTGCGAGACCGAGGAGGGCGGGTTGAACACGCGCCCATGCGTCACGACTCGCATGAACTCCGCCACGCAGAACACCGGAAGCCCCCAGCGCGCCGGCCCCTCGGCCAGACTAACGAGCCGAGCCCGTGCCGCCATATGCCACGCGCTCTCGCTGCGATGGGCATGAATCAGAACGTTGGTATCCACCGCGATCACGAACGGTCAATCACCTCGTAGAGCGCATTTCGATCGTCAATATCGACGTTCGGCGGCGCGTTGCCGGTGACCGTCTCGAGTCTCAGCCGGAACGGAGGCCTCCGCCTTCCCGTTCCCGCCAGCCGCGCGCGCAGGGCGTCCTCAACGAACCTCGTAAGCGTTATTCCGTCGCGGGCCGCCCGCTGCTTCGCCTGCCGCAGCACCTGGTCATTCAGATTCAGCGTCGTCTTCATGCAAGCGTCCGCCATCCCGCAGGCGTATGGCTCAACCATATCATTCAGTCGGATGCCTCAGCCCCCGCCAACGGCTACCTTTGCTTGACTTGGCATTGTGTCTGAGTGACGCCACTGGACGGCTTGCGCACCGAGCGCCAGCTGCGTAGAGAAGGAACTCAATGCTTCGACGAACGAGGCTTGCGCTGGTCGCGACCGTGCTCGGGGCCTTCATGTTGCCGGCCGTTGCCGGCGCCCACGAGCCAGGGATTCCTCCTGCAATCCCCGGACGGTCACCCGACTATTCGGCTGTGTATCACGAAGCCGTACGTCGCTCGGGCGACTCCGAGCTCTCCCACAGGATCGCGGCGGACGTAACCGGCCGCGGCACGGTCTGGCTCTTCATGACCGGACGCGACACGGGCGTGCTCTGGGGCACGTGTGACGTCTTCCATCACGATACGGGGTGCGGATACTCCGGCTTGTCCGCCTTGGTCGTGCCCACCGCCGGCCTCAATGTGCGCACGGCCGCTGACCCCAATGCCTCGGTGGCCCACGTGGCGCCCGGCGGGTCGAGACTTGAACTCACCGGCGAAACCCGGATTGTAAACGGCGTCACCTGGTGGCAAGTAGCCGACGGCAACTGGGTCCAGGGCCAGTTCCTGAAGTTCAGCTAGGTTTTCTGACCACAGCCGTGTGAGATTCGACTAACGGATGGATAGCCGCTGCCTACCGCAGCCAGGCACCAATCCCACTTCGGCCGCGTCCGAACCCGGAACCCTTTCCTTCTCGACATGAACACCCCGGCAGCCGGCGACACCGAATCCTGGCCCGTCACTACAGCCTGGTGACCCGCACATGACACTTTTCGAAGGCACCGCGTGGTACTACGCGCGGTACCGTCCTGGACATAGTCCCGACCTTGCGCCAGCGTTCGCCGAGCTGTTCCAGCTTGACGGCGGCGGCCAACTGCTCGATTTGGGCACGGGCACCGGAGCGATTGCGTTGGCTCTGGCAAACCACTTCGATGCCGTGGCTGCCGTAGATCCCGATGCATCCATGCTCAGCGAAGCGGCTCGTGCTGCCAGGGGGCGTGGATTGGCCAACGTGCAGTTCATTCACGCCCGAGCCGAGGAACTTGGGGACTCCCTTGGAAAGTTTCGACTCATCACCGTCGGGTCGGCGTTCCACTGGATGGATCGGGACCAGGTCCTCAACATCGCCCACCGCGCCCTGGTCCCATCAGGCGTCTTCGCGATTATTGAGAGTCCTGGCAAGGCGACTGATACGTCGGGATCGGCGCTACCTCCTGTCCCATGGGATCGTGTCCACGCGGTCGTCAGCCGCTACCTTGGTCCGAAGCGCCGGGCGGGCCGCGGGTTCTACGCGGCGCCCGACGAGAGCTACCAGGACATGATGGACCGCTCCCTGTTTGGCGGGCATCACACGCTTACGCTTCCAGGGGTGCCGGCGACGCGTTCGGTTGAAGACGTGATCGGGTATCTCTTCTCCACGTCCTATGCGTCGCGTCAGCTGTTTGGCGACCGTGTCGCGGCATTCGAGGACAGGCTAAGACGGGAGTTGCTAGAAGCCTCGCCGAGCGGCGAGTTCTTTGAGCCTGCGCGGCCTACCGAGGTGATCTACAGCCAGAGGAATTGAGCCTATGCAATGACGCAATACACCGGCACGACGAGCTGATCAAGGATCTGAACGCCGGGACCCACCTAACCACCGCGCCATTGCCGACCACGTCGTCCGCACCGTTGATCTGTCCGATTCGTTCCTACGAGACCGACCGGCGGCAGAATCACCCAACGCCGCAGCCCCGTTCGCCTCCCTTGTATGTGTTCGGAGCTTAGAAACGCTCAGTAGCCGGGAGGTCGGTCTCTGCTAACCGAAACTCGAGAAACACCCCGTCCCCCCTCCTCGTCATCGCCGGCCCCACCGCCATCGGCAAACCCGCCTCGCCTTCGAAGTGGCCAACCACGCCCCCATCGAAGTCACCTCGGCCGACTCCCGCCGGATCTGCCGCGGCCTCGCTATCCCCTCCAGCCGCATCGCCGATCACCCATATCGAAATGGCTGAATTTGCGACTCTGCGCTGTCGCCAGATACCGTGGAGGTCTGTTCATATGTCTCGGGCGGGCCAGGGGGCATGGTGCAGGTGCTGCACCAAATCACGATTCCTTGGCGCATTGGGCTCAGGCTAGCCCGGGAGAAGCGAGGCGCCTGGCGCATTGAGCCTCGGCGCCGATTCCCGGCGTTTCGAGCCGCATCGGCCGGCAGAGCCACCCCATACGTACCTCTACGCGTGCCGCGGCCGGGACGAATCGGTCCCACCAGCGAGATGCCGGCGTCACGGCTCGAAAACCACAACCGGCCACGCCAGCCGTGATTCCCAGCCGGACCAAGAACCTGCTGGCACCAGGCGTTCTCTGGCTCATCGTGCTCTTCGCTGTTCTCGCTTGTAGTGCGGCCACCAGTGTCCGAGCGGCCAGCGGTGATCACGATCTGGACGACGACGGCCTCATTGAGATCAATCACCTCGAACAGCTGGACGCCGTTCGGCATGACCTCAATGGCGACGGACAGCCCGACGCGTCTGGTATCGAGGACGCCTACTACGGCGCCTTTTCGCAGGACTCGCTACGTGTTGCCTGCGCACCCACCTGCCGGGGATATGAGCTAGCCACGAATCTGGATTTCAGCGACCCGAATAGCTACGCGTCAGGCGCGACGAACACAGCGTGGACAACTGGTGAGGGCTGGCTGCCTATCGGCACGGAAGCCAGTCCCTTTACGGCAACGATCGAGGGCAACGAGCACGCCGTCGCCAACCTGTACATTCTTCGACTTGAAGACAACGCCGATCCACAACCAGCGGGCCTCTTCGGCTACTTGGACAGTGCGGCGGCTGTCGTGGGCCTCGGTGTAGTGAAGGCAGATGTCACAGGCTTTCTAGTGGTCGGCGCCTTGGCCGGTTTCAGCCAGGGAATGATCGAGCACAGCCATTCCTCCGGCAATGTCGACGGAATCGACCAGATTGGAGGCCTTGTCGGAGAGAACCACGGTGTCATTCGGCATAGTTGGTCGTCGGCACGGGTCCTGGGCTGGTCCCAGATTGGGAGTCTTGTTGGAATCAACTATGGTTCGATCCTGGACAGTCATGCGAAAGGCGGCGCTTCTGGGGAGTACGAAATTGGAGCCCTGGTCGGCTTCAACCCTGGAAACGTCTCAGGCAGCTATGCTACGGGCAGTGTAGCCTGCGCCTACGATCGCTGTGGGGGGCTGATAGGAGGCAATTACGGGGAAATTGTCGAAAGCTACGCTAACGGGAACGTGTTGGGAATTTGGCGGATCGGTGGCTTGACTGGATCAAATGAAGGATCAATATCCAAGAGCTATGCCACCGGAAGGATCGTCGGAGCCGAGGATGTCGGCGGTCTGGTCGGCTATAATAATGGCATCGTAACAATAAGCTACGCTTATGGCTCCGTGCGGGCTAGGCTTGATTCAGCTGGTGGTCTGGTTGGGTTGAACACTGGAGATATAGTCGCCGCTTACGCCATCGGCAACGTTTCAGGAAGCACAATTGTCGGAGGCCTGATAGGATCAATTGAGTCTGGTACGGTGCGGGCTACCTTTGGTGTCGGAAACGTTGAGAGTAACGGCACAGTCGGTGCTCTGATTGGAAGAATCCATCCGTATAGTGAATGGGAGACAGTGGTCGTCCAGGATAGCGTCTGGGACACAGACGTCTCAGGTCTATTGAATGATGTAGGCGAAGGCAATCCTTCCGGCATTCGCGGTCTTGCAACCTCCGTGCTCCAGCAAACAACTGATTACACTGGTCCTTTCGAGAACTGGCACCTGGATGTCGACAACGCGGACGCGGATGACAATCCCAGGACCGGTGCTGACGACGTCTGGGACTTTGGTCGATCAGACCAGTATCCGGCACTGCAAGTCGACACCAACCGGGATGGGGTTGCTACATGGGAGGAGTTCGGGCCGCAGGGGCGATCGGCTGGACTCCAGAGCGATAACAGCAAATACGACAAGGATGGCGATGGCCTCATTGAGGTATCCAATCTAGAACAATTGGCCGCAATGGGTATGGACGTGACCGGTAACGGACGCCCGGACTATGCGGCGGTGCGAAGATTGTTCTATGCAGCGTTCCCCGTTCTGGATAGTGAGGAAGTCTGCGAGTTCTGCTTCGGATATGAGCTGACGCGCTCCTTGGACTTTGCAGATCCCGGCAGCTACGCGACGGAAGTCGTGAACCAGGATTGGCGCACTGGCATCGGTTGGCGACCAATGATCATCGGCGACTATCGTTCTCCGACCACATTCGACGGCAACGGGCATGTCATTAGCAACCTCTACTCCAACGTATCGAATCTCGACAATCGCACCAGTGAGGCAGCGGGGCTTTTCGCGCATGTGCAAGAAGACAGCGTCGTGCGCAACATCGGCGTTACAAGCGTAGACATCACCGGCGACCACAATGTGGGCGGATTGGCAGCTACAAACGAGGGTGAAGTCCTCAACGCCTTTGCTAGCGGTCGAGTCAGCGGCAAGGACAATGTAGGTGGGTTGGTTGGGGCCAACCGTCGCATCATCAGATTCAGCCATTCGGCGACCGAGACATCAGGCGAGTCACGCGTTGGTGGCCTGGTCGGATGGAACACCGCCGGTAGCCGTGGACAAGAGGCGTCGGTCGCCGCCAGCTTTGCCGTGGCTGACGTGTCCGGCGTCTCTGACGTTGGCGGACTTATCGGCCGTAACGAAGAAGGTCATGTGGCCTTTGCGTATGCAAAGGGGTCCGTGACTGGGAGCTTAAGGGTGGGCGGTCTCCTCGGAGTCAATGCCGCCGGTTTCTATCCATCCAACGTCACGGCCAGCTATGCCACCGGGGATGTGTCGGGACACGAGGCCGCAGGCGGAATCGCCGGAGCCAATTCAGGATCGATCATTGCCACCTACGCAACCGGAAGCGTGTCGGGATCAGCGGTCGTGGGAGGTCTCGTCGGTGATAACTCAATGCCGTGGGTCGACCGCTGGGATGAAGGTGGCTCAGGGACGGTAATCGCAAGCTACGCCGCAGCCGTCGTGAGCGGCGAAAGTTCCCTCGGCGGACTCGCCGGACGAAATCCTGGGCGGCTACTCATCAGCTTCTGGGACATCGACGCATCCGGTCAGTCGAACGGCGCTGGCGATGGCAATGTTCCTGCGAATTCTGGTAAGGCGACTGCCGAGCTTCAATCGCCGGATGGATTTACGGGAGTCTTCGGTGTCTGGAACATTGATCTGGATAATGCTGACGGTGACTATACCTTGGAAACGGGAGCTGGTGACTTTTGGGACTTTGGTACCAGCCAGGAATACCCGGCGCTCAAAGCCGATGTCAATGGGGACGGCGTTGCAACCTGGCAGGAATTCGGTGATCAAGGACGGGACCCGTCGTCAATAGCCCAGCCCCCCACGCCCCTGGAAACGCCTGGGCCCGTCGCAACCCCGACTGCGACGGTGACAGGTAACCAGCCTCTTGATAGTGACTCGGACGGATTGATCGAGGTTTCGAATCTGGAGCAGCTGAATGCCATTCGCTACGACTTGGATGGCAACGGGATTCCCGACAGCGCCGGGACCACGGCTTACGCCACGGCTTTTCCCGCTGCGGGATCCACTCCTTGCACAGGGTGCGAAGGATACGAATTGACCCGACCTCTCGATTTTCGGGATCTCGCGAGCTATTCGTCCGGCGCGCTGAATCCTCTGTGGACCGCGGGTAGTGGTTGGTTACCCATAGGAGTGGGATCCAGCGACACGTCCTTTACGGCCACGTTTGAAGGCAACGGACATACCATTCGAAATCTCTTCATCAACAGAACGACGTTTCTGGAAGATCCCGGGGCGGCCGGACTCTTCGGCTTCACAGGTCCCTCCGCCGTCATTCGCGGTATTGGCCTCAATGATGTGCGCGTCTCTGGCCTGGCGTCGGTAGGCGCGTTGGTCGGAGAGAATCGGGGCATCATCAGCAATAGCTATGCCACCGGCCAGGTGTCTGGAACGACTCACGTCGGCGGACTGGTGGGATACAACCAGGACTCGGAGAATGATACGCAGGGATGGCAAATAGAGTTAAGTTACGCGGAGGTGGACGTCAAAGGCACGGACTACGTGGGAGGTCTCATTGGACTGCTGTATGGAACCGCCCGCGCATCATACGCTTCCGGAATCGTCACTGGAGACGAAGTAGTCGGCGGCCTCATCGGCGGGAATTCAGGCAAGGTGCACGCCAGCTACGCGACCGGCCAGGTGATGGGTAGAGGGTCAGTTGGCGGACTGGTTGGATACAATTTCGACACGATAGATTCAAGCTACGCGATTGTCGAAGTTTCAGGTGGCGACGAAGTCGGTGGGCTGGTAGGAAACAATGAGTACGATGTCCTTGCCAGCTACTCAATGGGTCGCGTCTCCGGCCACCAGCATGTCGGCGGGCTTGTTGGTTGGAATGGAGGAGCTCAAAGTCCCGCCGCGATCATCAACTCCTATACCACCGCCTATGTGGTCGGCGACGAACGAGCGGGAGGCCTGGTAGGAGTGAATCGGAGCGCTGTGATTTACAGTTTCTGGGACACGCAAGCGACCGGTCAGTCAACCGGGTTCGGCCAGAATGAGCCGTCCAACGCTGCCCATTTTCCCAGGCGGTGGTGGGACGGAGAAGTGCAGATCATCGGGCAGACCAGCGCGCAGTTGCAGGAGCCCGCCGACGACCCGGGGATATATGCACCGTGGAACGAGCCAGACGGCTCCAGGGGGCCGCTCTTCGCGCACCCAATGGTCGCTGAACTGACGGAAGTGTGGGACTTTGGCTCGGCCAGCCAGTACCCGGCGCTCACCGTGGACTTTGATGGAGACGGACAGCCGAGCTGGGAGGAATTCGGCACGCAGGTCAGAAGCAGCGTCCAGGGACAACGCTAGGCGTCATGTGCTCCATCCGGCGGGTCCAATCCGGTTTTGCAGTCCCTTCCCCGCTCGCCACGACACCCCGAACTCTTCGCGCCGGCGTTTCCCTCATCGGATGTCTCGAAGCCGTGCGAACATCCGGAATCTGACTCCTACCGGGGACTCGACAAGAGGTCGAGGTGCCTTGCACGCAACTCAGGAAGACCCAAAACGGCCCCTCCTCGTCATCGCCGGCCCCACCGCCACCGGCAAGACGGCCCTTGCCCTGGAGCTGGCCAACCACGCCCCCATCGAAGTCATCTCCGCCGACTCCCGCCAGGTCTACCGCCGCCTCGACATCGGCACCGCCAAGCCAACCCTCGCCGAACGGAAACGCGTACCCCACCACCTTGTTGACATAATTGACCCAGACGAAGTCTTCAACGCCCACCGCTTCGCCCACTTGGCCCGCGCCGCCATCGTCGACATCGAGACGCGCGGCGCTCGCCCGGTCGTCGTCGGCGGCACCGGCTTCTACATCCAGGCCCTGCTCACAGCCTCCCCGCTCGGCGCCACGCCCCCCGACCCCGACCTACGCAACCGCCTGACCCGCGAACTAGAAACCCACGGACCCGCCCCCCTCATCCGCCGCCTGCACCACCTCGCCCCCGACCGCGCCGCCGCTATCGACCTCAACAACCCCCGCCGCCTCATCCGCGCCCTCGAAATCGCCGAATCCCAGGCCCACGACGCCACGCGCCCGGTACAACCCAGGACCACCACCCCAATCCCGGCCCACGTCCTCGGCCTCGAAGTCAAACCCGAGATCCTCGCCGAGCGCATCGCCCAACGCACCGAGCAAATCTTCCAAAACGGCCTCCTGGACGAAGCCCGCCGCCTCCGCGACCGCGGCTACGACCGAACCCTCCCTGCCCTCACCGGCGTCGGCTACGCCGAAGCCCTCGCCCACCTCGACGGCCAGCTATCCCTCGCCGAAGCCATCCAACGCACCACCATCCGCACCCGCCAATACGCCCGCCGCCAGCGCACCTGGTTCCGCCACCAACTCCCCACCGTCTGGCGCCCCCCCAACACCGCCCTCAAAGCCGCCCTCAACCACCTCACCGCCGTTTCTTCGTAGCGGCGGGTCCCCGACCCGCCCGTCTTCCGCGCACCCCCGTTCGTCGTGAGCCGCGCCGCCGTCCCTGGCGTCCCGGGCGCATCTTTTGTAGGGGCCGGTCCCCGACCGGCCTCTTCCGGTCGTGGGCCCGAACGTGCGCAGAACCGGCCCTGAGCTTGTCGAAGGGAACCACGTCCCCCGCCAGGTCTAGCCCGCGCTCGTCACCGTAATGGTCACCGTCGTCGTGGCCGACGGCCCGCCCGCCAGGCTGCCGGCGCGCACCGTCAGGCTGTAGGTCGGCGTCGCCGCCTGGTTCAGCCGCGCGCCCACCACCACTGCGCCCTGCAGTGCATCGACCGCCCACGTCAACGCCGCATTCCCCGCCGTGATGTCGTACACCACCTGCCCGCCTTCCGGATCGCTCGCCGTCACCGTGCCGATCGTCGTACCCAGCGCCGCGTCCTCCGCCACGCTGAAGCTGTATGAGGCCGCCCCAAATACCGGCGCCTCGTCCACGTTCGTCACCGTCACGATCACCGCCACCGTCGCCGTGGCCGAGGCCGTCCCGCCGCCGCTCGTGGCCTCCACCGTCAGGCTGACGCTGGTCGCCGTCTCATAATCCAGCGCCCCCGCCACCGTCAGCGCCCCGGTTGCGGCGTCGATCGCGAGGAGGCCCGCGTCATTGCCCGCCGTGATCTGGTAACTCACCGCCCCGCCCTCCGGGTCCGTCGCGCTCACCGTGCCCAGCGCCGCGCCCATCGCCGCGTCCTCCGCCACGCTGAAGCTATAGCTGGCCTCGGCGAACACCGGCGGGAACGCCACGTCCGTGACCGTAATCGCCACGTCCGCCGTGGCCGTGTGGCCCGCCGCGTCGCTGGCGGTCACCGTCAGGTTGTAGTCATCCGCCGTCTCGTAATCCAGCGTGCCCGCCACCGTCAGCGCCCCCGTGCTGGCATCAAGGGCGAACGCCCCCGCCGCGTTGCCCGCCGTGATGGCATAGGTCAGGTCGCCGTCCTCCGGGTCGGTCGCGCTGACCGTGCCCACGGCCGCGTCGGTCGTGGCGTCCTCGGCCACGCTGAACGCGTAGTCGGCCGTCCCGAACGCCGGCGCCTCGTCCACGTCGGTCACCGTGACGGTGGCCGTGACCGTGGCCTGGCTGCCGCCCGCGCGGGCCTCGACGGTCAGGCTGTGACGGGCGCTGCTCTCGTGATCCAGCGCGCCCGCCACCGTCAGCGCGCCGCTGCCGGCGTCCAGCGCGAACGCCCCGGCGTTATTGCCCGCGGTGATGGCGTAGGTCACCGCCCCCGCCCCCGTGGTGGTGGCCGAGACCGAGCCCACGGCGGCGCCGGTGGCGCTGTTCTCGGCCACGCTGAACGCATAGGACTCCGCCCCAAAGACTGGCGGCGGACACGCTCCGGTGGTGGCCGCCAGCGCCGCCGAGGGCGCGCTCCAGGCGTTGGTGTAGCCGGCGCCGCTGCCGTAGGCCCGCACCCGCACCTCGTAGGCCGTCGCACAGGTCAAGTCGGCCAGCGTGGTCGAAGCGGTGGTCAGGTCGTTCGCCGCCGTCGTCCAGCCCTCGGCCCCGCTGATCCGGTAGTCCACCTGGTATGTCGTGGCCCCGGGCACCGCGTCCCAGCTCAGCGCCAGGCTGGTCGCCGCCGGCGTGGCCGCCAGGTTGGCCGGCGCCGGCGGCGCATCGTCCACGTCAGTGACCGTGATCGTCACTGTCGTCGTGGACGTCAGGCGGCTGCCGTCCAGCACGCCGGCCCGCACCGTCAGGGTGTAAGCCGCCGTGGTCTCGTAGTCCAGCCACCGGGCCACCACCAGCCGCCCGGCCAGCGCATCCACCGCCCATTGGCTGGCCGCGTCGCCCGCCGTGATGTCATAGATCACCGTGCCGCCTTCCGGATCACTGGCCGTGACCGTCCCGACCGTGGTGGTCACCGTCGCGTCCTCCGCCACGCTGAAGCTGTACGACTCGGCTCCAAACACCGGCGGCTCGTCCACGTTCGTGACGGTGATCGTGACCGGCACGACGGTCGCCGCGGCCGGGCCGCTGCGGGCTTCGACCGTCAGCTGGTAGCTGGGCACAGTCTCGTAATCCAGCGCCCCCACCACCTTCAACTCGCCCGTCGTCGCGTCCAGCGCCCACACGTCGCCCGTGTTCCCCGCCGTCAGCGTGTGCATCACCGCCGCGCCGCCCGCCACCGTGGCCCGGATCGCCCCGACCTGGATGGCGACCGCCGTGTCTTCGGCGACCGTGAAGGCGTAGCTGGCCGCCCCGAAGACCGGCTGCGGGGGCACGTCGAGCACCGTCACCGTCACCGTGGTGGTGGCCGTGCCGCCGTGGGCGTCGGTGGCCGTCAGGGTCAGCGTGTAGCTGGGTGTCGTCGCGTAGTCCAGCGGGGCCGCCACCGTCAGTTGGCCGGAGCCGGCGTCCAGGGCGAAGGCGCCGCCGGTGGTGCCGGCCGTCAGGGCGTAGGTCAGCGGGCCGCCGTCCAGGTCGCGGGCCGCGGCCGTGCCCACCAGCGTGCCAACCGCCGCGTCCTCCGCCACCCGAAAACTCCAGCCGGCCGCCGGGAACAGCGGCGGCGCCCGTTGCCGGACCGCGTCGGCCACCCCCACCGCCACGGGCACCCGGCTGGCGCCCCCTCGCGCGTCCGTGGCCGTCACCGTCAATGCGGCCCCGCCCGCCGGCAGCGGCCCCGCTACCGACAGCACCCCGGTGCTCGCATCCACCTTGAACACCCCCGCGTCGTTGCCCGCCGTGATGGCGTAGCTGACCGTCCCGCCGCCCGGATCGACGGCCTGCACCTGGCCGATGGCCGCGCCCACCGGCAGCCCGGCCGGCACGATCCAGTCGTAGCGCGGCGCCCCGAAGGCCGGCCCCGCCTGGCAGGCGGCCAGCCCCTGCGCCGCCGCGTCCGTAGTCGTCACCGCCGCTAAGGTCCCCGGCAGGCAACCCGTCAGCCGGGTGTCGCCCAGCCGCAGCTCGGTCAGCCGCGTCAGGGTCCCCAGGGCCTCGGGCACGTCGCCGGTCAGCGTGTTGCCGCGCAGGTCCAGCGCCGTCAGCTGCGTCAGCCGGCCCAGCGCCGCCGGCACGGGTCCGCTCAGGCCTTGCGCGCCCAGCCGCAGCCCGGTCACCCGCTGCGGCGTGCCGCCGACGGTCACCCCGGTCCAGCTGGTCAGCGCTCGCGTGCCGTCCCAGTTCAGGCGGCCCGGCCCGGCCAACGCGTCGCGCGCCGCCAGCAACGCCGCGCAGTCCTGCACCAGGCCGGTATTGGTGGTGGGGTTGGGGACGGTGACCCCGTTGCTGCAGGGGGCCGTGGCCGCCGCCGGCCAGCTCAGCGTCACCGGCGCCGAGTGGGCCAGGGCCCCCGTGGCGTAGCGGGCCTGGACCCGCCAGGTGCCCGAGGTGGCGCTGAAGGCGCGCGCCGGGTACGCGGCCCCTGCCGCCCCCACCGACGTCCAGACCCCGCCCACGTCGCGCTGCCACTGGTAGGTCGCCGCGCCCGCGGCGGCGGGCACCGCCGCCGTCAGGGTCGCGGTGGCGCCGGCCGCCGGGGTGGCCGCGTCGACCGTCACCGTGGGCAGGGCCGGCGCGCTCGGGCAGGCCGGGGCGGCCGGCGGGTCGCCCGCGGGGGCGGCACGGATCCGCAGCATCAGGCGCTCGCCCGGTTGCCAGGGTTGCGTACAGACCGGCCAGCGCAGCTCGTGGCCGCCCGCGGTGGCGGTGCGCGTGGCGGCGTCCCCGCGCAGCGTCAGCCCCACCGTCCCGTCCAGCCGGATCAGCTCCAGCTGCTGCCCGGCCAGGGTGGTGCCGGCCACATCCAGCCGCAGCTGCCCCGCGTCCCAGGTCAGCCGCCGCAGGGCAGCGGACGTCGTACTGGCCCCGCTGGCCCCGCGGCTGGCCGCGGCGTCGCCCGCGACGCCCACCGCCGCCGGCGCCAGCACCCCCTGCGCCGCATCCCGCCCGACCACCCCGTGCCCCAGCGCCGCCGGATCGAAGAACGCCTCGTGCACCGTCCCCGCCGGCGCCGTGACCGTGACGGTGAAATGACCGTAAGCGTCGTCGGGTACGAAATCACAGACAAAGCGCGTATAGCGCTGGGAGTTGTAGAAGACGTCGTACTCGCCGGCCGGCAATGGCCGCGCAGCGACCAATAGGTGGTCGTAGCCGGTGCTGGCTTGGCCGTCGTCGTCGCTGATTTGCACCTCGAATTGCGCCGCGTTCGGGCCGCTGAGCCAGTAGCGGCTGTACTGGAGATCGTCATGCGCATTGGTTCCGCGACTCACCTCTGTCGCCGCCGCCGACCCAGAGGCAAGTGTCACGTCTTCCTGTAATGGCGTCCACGGGTCGGCACGGTTATATCGTTCACGGAGGATTCTCCCGTAGAGGCAGCCTGCGTACCCATCAATGCCTTCCCCGGCCTTCAGTTCCGCCGCCAGCTTCGCGATCCGGGCCCGCAGGTCGACCAGGGTAATGGTGGGCGGCGGCGATTGCGCCCCGTCCGTGATGAAGGCCGCCGGCGCCTCTCCGTCGGCCGCCGTGTCCTGCGACGGCAACCAGGCTCGGCTCAGCGTGTCCACGCTGTAGGCCCACGGCGGTTGGTCGTAGTTCGATAACACGAACTGCCAGGCGGTCGGGGTGTACGGCCGCGACGGCGTCTCCAGGAAGAGCACCGCCTGCCGCGCGTCCCAGGTCGTCACCCGCGCCTGCACGGCCCACTCCGCGAAGTCGCGGGCCTCGGCCTCCACCGGGTTTGCGTGCCGGCTGCGCACCACCACCAGCAGGTCGGTTGGGCCGCTCCCCTTCAGGTACTCGTGCACCGTGAAGCGCAACTCCTGCACCGCGAGGTAAGTGGGCGCGACGCCGGGGTTGCTGGGCAGCGTCTCCACCGCCGCCGTCGCCGACTGCAGCGTCGCCCGCGCGATCACGTCGGCGAGGAAGATCTGCTGCTCGATCGACGGCGCGACTCGCCAGGTGAGGTTCGATGATCGATGTATCTGCGGCGTTGGGGTGGGGGCCACCAGGACCTCGGGCTCGCTGGGTGCCCGCTGACCCTGCGGCGGCGGCGTGGACGCTCCTGGGTGCGCTGAATCGCGTGGCCCGCAGGCGGGACTCGCGACCAGCAACAGGCCCAACACCATGCCCAGGATCCGCCAGGTGCAACGCTGGGGTAGGCGGGCCAGGGCTCGCATCGTGGCCGCCCTAGTGATCGTCACGGTGGTGGGCATACGTGGCCTTCAGGCCATTCATGTCCGTGTCGCCGAGGTCAGTCCGCTTGGCGCCGCCCATGATGGCGTCGCCGTCTGTGCTGTGACCCAGGCCCAGCGTGTGCCCGAACTCATGCATCAAGACCCAGGGCAAGTATTCGAATTCGTCTTTGTTCGAATTCCACTCAGAGAAGCTAGTCGTCCATTTCCTTTCTGGTTTTAAGTCGTCTCTGGGCCAACGCGGCGGGTCTTCGATCTCAAAGACCTGGCCATTGCCGAGGTGCGGGTAGGTGCCCGCCGCACGGACGCAGGCCACGCTCCCGCCGCACCGGTCGTCTTCGCCGGCGCCGGGGTCCCAGTAGCCGGAGATCACCACGTCGGCGCTGGAGTCGGCGTTAGTCGGGGTTGGCGTAAGCGTCACGCCGCCGTTGCGCACGTTCTGCCAGGCCTCTGCCGCGTTCTGATAGTTGGCCGGATTGGTCAGTGCCTTGTTCGGCGTCATGCCGGCCTTGGCCGGAAACAACTGGCCGCCGTCGATCGTGCCGTTCGCGCGGGTCCCTTCAATGAAATAGACCACCCGCCGGTCATGTCGGTGCCACGACCGCTCAATTGTCGTAGTTGCGGTGTAGAGCGACTCGGTACTTCCGCCCCGCTGCACCTCAACCTCGAAGCTGACTTCCGCGCCGGCGCCCAAGCCGCAGCGGACCAGGTACAGCCCGCGATTCGAGTCCTCCCACGGCGACTGCACCACCGTCGAGTCCGTGGGCGCGGGGTAACTCGGGCACGCCCAGCCAACCTGGAAGCCCGTGCTCGCGGGCAGCCGCAGCCGGAACTGGTGGCCGTCCGTGCGGGTGAATCCGGCCTCCCGGAACATCACCACGCCGTAGTCGAGGACCCCCCATTTTGAGTTCGCCAGGGGCTTGAAGGCGTCGCTCTGTACCACCCGCACCCGCACGTCGAAGACCGTGAGGTGCAAGGGAATCTGGGCCGTCTTCTTGGCCGCGTCGGTCACCGTATACGTGTAGGTGGCGAGATTGGTCGCGGCCAGCGGCGTGCCGGCCAGCGTGCGCGTGGCCGCGTCGAACGTCAGGCCGTTGCCCACCGCCGGCGCGAGCTGGTACGTCAGCGCACCGCTCCCGCCGCTGGCCGCGGGCAGGGTCAGGGACTCCCCATGCCCCACCAGCAGGGTAGATGTGAGGGAGCCCGTGCTCCCGAAGCTGGGCGCCCCGGGAGCCGGAGTTGGCGCCGGGTTCGTCGTAAACCGGTGGTCGGCCGACCAGCGGGAGCAGTTGGTGTTGTTCGCCTGATTGCAGGCGCGCATCTTCAACTCGTACGTCGTGCTGGCCGCCAACCCGCGCAGGGTTTCGCTCCGGTCGCCCCCGCCGTCGGCCCGCTGCGTCGTGGCGCCGGCTTCCGCGTTGGGGTTCTTGGCGTCGTAGGGCCAATACTTGAGGTCGAAGCCGGTCAGCGGCGCCCCGCCCGTGGTGCCCGGCGCGCGCCACGTCACCCGCACGGAGGTCGACGTCGTGTCCTCGAACTTGATCGTATGCGGGCGATGCGGGACGGCGATGGTTGGGATCGGCGTCGGGGAGGTGGGCGACGGCGCCGCCGTGGGCGCGGTACCCGTGGTCATGACCTGTTTGGCCGGGTAGCTCCAATGCCCGCAGATGGTCTGGTTGCAGGCGTGCATCAGGTAGTGATACGTCGTGCCGGCCGTCAGCCCGCTCAACGTCTGCGCCTGTTTCTTGATCCCGTTCTCCTCAAACGTCGGCGGCACGCCAATGGTGGTGGCGTCGCCATAGCCCGGCTTGTCGTTCTGCACGTGGCCCGTCCACCACAGGAGGCCGTAGCCGGTCAGGGGCATCCCGCCGTCGCTGGGCGGGCTCCACTTCGCCCGAAACTTCGTGTCCTTGATCTCGTCGAAGTGGATTCCCGACACGATGCCGGGCCGGCCCGCCCGCGCCACCGAGTCTGAGTCTCGGCGCGCTATCCGCTGGTCCGCCGGCACCCAGTCGGGGATGGCCAGCACCGACAGCGCCTGGCTGACCGTGGCCGCCGCGGCGGCGGCCCCGGCCTCCCGCACCTCGGCTCGGACCGTGCCGTCGACCACCCGGCAGGCGTACAGCACGTACGTGACGGTGTGCGCGGCCGCGCCGCTCACCGTCTGCGTCTGCGACGCAGTGCCGCAGGCGCCGAACCCCAGGCCCGTGGGCCGGTCGCTGGACACGCGGACCTCGTACGTGGCCGCGGCGCTGAGACCGGTGATCTGGACGTGAAACCGGTCGACGGTGGTGTGGGTGGGGACGCTGCTCAGGTCCTCAAACGCGATGCCGACGCCGTCCTGCGCCAGCAGGGGCGCGATCTGCCCCAGCCACGCCGCGCTGAGCAGCAAGCTGCCCACCACCGCCGCCAGCCCCATCCGCCGCGCCAGCCACCCGCAAACCCGTCGAACCACCCGCCCGGCCATCACGTATGGCCCGGCCCCACCGCGGCTGCCGGGCGCGCCGCGCCGACGCCACGCGCCACCGTCGGGGCCTCACCCGCGCGTCCGTCCCCACACCAAACCAAAATGGGCGACCTCCGCCGGCCGCCCACCGGTGCATGTACGTCACGGCACTGATTCGACGAAGTATGAACACGAATCCACGCCAGTGTCCATCCCCCGCCGCGGACCTTTGCGTAACCCCGTCACGACCTCGAAAGCGGGGCCGCTCCTGCTCCCTCTCCCCGTGGAGACCTTTGCGAAACCGCGCCCCGACCTCGAACGCGGGGCCGCTCTTTCTCACTCTCCCCGTGGGAGAGGGTTGGGATGAGGGTCTTCCGGGCAACCATACCTGGGGTTAGGCAAACGTCTCCGACGGAAGATCCTCGTCCAGTACCAGAACGCCCCGTCCGGGGCCACCCCCCATCCTTGCCGCCGCTGCCGCCACGGACGGCACGGCATGCGCTGATTGCATGGCTGTCAATGTTGGCGCTCGTCATCCCCGGCCCTGGCTCACCCACTCCCCCTGGCCAACCCCGCACCTGACGTCGCGACCTGCGGATCGCCAGGCCAATGTCCCGCCGTCCCATCACGCGAGGAAACTAAACGGCCGGAGTCCCGGGCGGCCCACGTCGCCCCGACGCCAGCCGTCGCGCCCACGCCAGCACCACCACCGCCGCTACTGATGTCGTACCCGCCAGGAAATTGAACAACATGTCGACCGGGTCAAAGACTCGATTCGGCAATAGCCACTGAATCCCCTCGTCCGCGACCCCCAGGAGCGTGGTCAAGACGACAGCCACCACCGGAGGAACCGGAACGCGCCGCCCCTGGCTCACTCGCTCGGTCAGTGCCTCGTGAATGAATACCCCCAGGACGCCGTACTCCATCAGATGCGTGCGCTCCGCCGGACCCACGGTCGTGCGCAGGAACAGCAGCAAGTACACGAATGTGATGCCGAGGAGCACGGCAATCTCCGCCCCCCGGGGCCGCAACCTGATGCCCGACGTGAAGATCGTTGCCCCCAGCAGAAACATGGCAAACATGACGAGGCTCGAGGCTTCCAGCAGCTCGTACTCGCGCAGCACCTCGGCCAGCGTTCCCGCCAGCCCCAGCGTGGCGTAGATCGCCACCACCACGGCGCCGCTCCACAGCCACAACCGCCGCTCCCGCGCTGACGAAAACAGGGGCATCGCTTACCCGCCGTCCCTGGCGCGACTCGTCCGCCGCCGCGCCCAGGCCAGCGCCATCACCGAGCCGATCGCCATCGTGCCCGCCAGCAGGTTGAACAGGATGTCCTGCGGGTCGAACACCCTGGTCGGCAGGAACCACTGGATGCCCTCGTCCACCACGCCCAGCGCCGCCGTGATTAGCGCCGCCAACAGCGGCGGCAGTGGAACCCGACGCCCCCGCCGCGCCCGCTCGGCCAGCGCCTCATAGACAAACACGCCCAGCACCCCGTACTCGATCAGGTGCGAGCGCTCCTCCAGGATCGCCATCCGCGTGAACACCATCAAATACGCCGCCACCACCCCCATCGCCACGGCTACCTCGGTCCTGCCGATCCGAACCCTCACCCCTTGCGTCACGATCGTGGCGCCCACCAGGAACATCCCCAGCAGAAAGAACACCGCCGCGTCCAGAAACCCATACTCCCGCAGCCACTCCGCCAGCGTCCCTGTCAACCCCAGCGTCGAATAAATCGCCGCCGCTACCGCCAGCGTCCACAACCACAACCGCCGCTCCCGCCTCGACGAAAACAGGCTCATGGCGTGACTCCACCCCGGCTGCCCTCAGCAGCCGCGATCCGGGAAACCCCGTCCGATCGGAGACCTTTACATAACGTATCTCGTTTGCAAATGAGCGGCTGCTCTTGCTCCCTCTCCCCGTGGGAGAGGGTTGGGGTGAGGGTCTTCCGGGCAACCGCCCTCGGGTTACGCAAGGGTCTCCACCGGCAGCCCTCGCCGACTGCCCGCGGGTACGGTGATTGCCATATGTCTACGCTTAGTGTACAATAGACCCGACATCTCCGCAAGCTCAATTCTGGATGCCTCCTAACCGCTCCATGACGGATGCCGGCGCCCCCTCGCCCGCCGACGCCTCGCTGTGCCCCCGGAGGTCTCCTGGAAAGGACCATCATCGATTCATGCTCGCCTCGCTCCACCGCTCACACTTGCCCTATCGCTCCCCCGTCGTTGCCGTGACGCCCCGTCCCTCGCAGGCGGCCGTTCCAAGTCGCGTTTTCCCGGCCGAAACGCACCCCGCCGCACCCCGTTCGTCATTCCGGCGTCTTCAGCCGGAATCCAGTCCTCGCCTCCGACGCCCCTCGGACACGCCACAAAACGGCCCCGCCGCGCCTCAAGAGTTTTTTGGAAAAAACTCTTACGTGCGCGAAGCCCCCCACGCCCGCCCCGCCACCAAGTACGCTGACACGGTCCCAGCCGAATCCCACCCGCACCCGCCCGACATGACCCTCCCCTTCACCAAGATGCACGGCGCCGGCAACGACTTCGTCCTCCTCGACGGCCGCCGCGACCTGCCCGCCGACCTCGGCCCCGTCGCCCGCGCCATCGGCGATCGCCACCTCGGCGTCGGCTTCGACCAACTCCTCGTCGTCCGCGACGGCGCATCCCACCCCTACCACATGGAAATCTGGAACTCCGACGGCTCCCTCGCCCAGATGTGCGGCAACGGCATCCGCTGCTTCGCCAAGTGGCTCTACGACCACGGCGAACTCTCCTCCGGCCCCGTCACCGTCGAAACCGCCGGCGGCCCTCGCCCCCTCGAGGTTGCCGGCTACGTCAACGGCGCTTTCCAGGCCGCCGTCGGCATGGGCGTCCCCGACTTCCACCCACCCAACATCCCCATGCACGCCAACGGCCCCGGCAGCCGCACCACCCTCAACCCGAACGGCATGCAACTCACCGTCACCGGCGTCTCCATGGGCAACCCCCACGCCGTCTCCTTCCAGGACTCCGTCGACGACTTCCCCCTCGAACACATCGGCCCCCTCGTCGAGCACGACCCGGCCTTCCCCGAGCGAGTCAACTTCGAGATCGTCCAGATCCTCGCCCCCGGACACCTCAAGGTACGCGTCTGGGAACGCGGCGCGGGCATCACCCTGGCCTGCGGCACCGGCGCCTCGGCCTCGGTGGCCGTGGCCGTGCTCGAGGGCCGCATCGATCCCGGCGCGGTCGATCTGGACATGCCGGGCGGTAGGCTGCGGGTCGTTTGGGACGGTCCGGGCCACGAACTGATCCTGCGTGGACCGGCGGCCACCGTCTTCGAAGGCGCGTGGCCCACTAGCAACGCTGCGGAGGCCCTCTGACGTGAGCATCCAGTTCGCCGACCGAATCTCCAACCTCCCGCCCTACCTCTTCGCGGAGCTCGACAAACTGCGCGACGCAAGGCGGGCCGAAGGCGTTGACGTCATCAGCCTCGGCATCGGCGACCCGGATCTCCCCACTCCCGATCCCATCCTAGATGCCCTGGACCGCGCCGCCCGCGACCCGGTCAATCACCGCTACCCCGAGTACTACGGCCTCGACGAGCTCCGCGAGGCCATCGCCGCCTGGTACGCGCTCCGCTTCCAGGTCGACCTGGATCCCGCCACCGAAATCGTCCCCCTCATCGGCTCCAAGGAGGGCATCGCCCACCTGCCCCTGGCCCTCGTCAACCCCGGCGACACCGTCCTGATGACCGACCCCGGCTATCCCGTCTACGCCATCGGCACCATGCTGGCCGGCGGCGTCTCCCACTCCCTCCCGCTCACCTCCGAGCGCGGTTGGATTCCCGACCTGAACGACGTGCCTGCCGACGCGCTCGCCAACGCCCGCTTGCTCTGGCTCTGCTACCCCGGCAACCCCACCGCCGCCGTGGCCCCCTTCGAGTTTTTCGAAGAAGCCGTCGACTTTGCCCGTACCAACAACGTCGTCCTGGCCCAGGACGCCGCCTACTCCGAGGTCGTTTTCGACGGCTACCGCTGCCGCAGCATCCTCGAGATCCCCGAAGCCCGCGACGTCGCGGTTGAATTCCACTCTCTCTCGAAGACTTACAACATGACCGGCTGGCGGATCGGCTGGATGGCCGGCAACGCCGAGGTGGTCGAAGCCCTGGGCCGCGTCAAGACCAACGTCGACTCCGGCATCTTCCAGGCCGTCCAGCACGCTGGTATCGCGGCCCTGGATGTCGACCAGGACTGGATCGACGCTCGTAACGCTCACCTCCAGGACCGCCGCGACCGCGTCGTCAGCGCCCTGCGCAACGTGGGCGTGGCGCCGGAAGTCCCCAAGGCCAGCCTCTACCTCTGGAGCCCCACCCCCGGCGGTATGTCCTCCGTCGACTTCGCAACCCGCCTGATCGACGAAGTCGGCGTGATTGTCACGCCCGGCGTCGGCTTCGGGACCTACGGCGAGGGCCATTTCCGCATCTCGCTCACCACCCCCGACGACCGGCTCGACGAAGCGCTGGAGCGCATTGCCACTGTCAGCTTCTAACGGCCGCCCGCTGACCGGGCCGTCCGATACCGATGTCACCGGGCGGCTGCTCGATGCGCGCCCTGAACGCGCCTTCCTGGTCGGCCTCGAAGGCCTCCCCGAACTCGGCGACTGGCCCGCCGATGCGTCTCTCGACGAACTCGCCCAACTCGTCGAAACCGCCGGCGCCGATGTCGTCGCGCGCACCCTGCTACGCATCCGCCGACCCGTGGCCGCCACCCTCATGGGCAGTGGCCAACTCGAAGATGCCATTGCCCTCGCCCGCGCCCACGATGCCGACGTCCTGGTAATCGACGCCGACCTCAGGCCCCGCCAGCAGCGCAACCTGGAAAACGCCTTCAAGGGCAAGGTTCTCGACCGCACCGGCGTCATCCTCGATATCTTCGCCGCCCGCGCCCGCACCGTGGAAGGCCACCTCCAGGTCGAACGAGCCCAACTGGAATACCTCTTGCCCCGGCTGTCGGAGCTCTGGGTCCAGTTCTCGCGACAGCGCGGTGGCGTCGGACCATTCCGCGGCCCGGGCGAAACTCAGATCGAAACCGACCGCCGCCTCTATCGCGGCCGCATGGCCATGCTGGACAAGCGGCTGGATGCTGTACGCGCTCGCCGTGCCAGGGGCCGCGCCCGTCGGCGCGAGTCCGGATTCCTCACGGCGGCCCTGGTCGGCTACACCAACGCAGGCAAGAGCAGCCTCCTGAACGCCCTCACCGGCGCCGGCGTCCTCACCGAAGACCGACTCTTCGCCACGCTGGACCCCACCACCCGCAGCGTCGACCTGCCGGGCGGCGGCCCAATCCTGGTCACCGATACGGTCGGATTCATCCAGCGCCTGCCCACTCGTCTGGTCCAGGCCTTCCGCGGAACGCTCGAAGAGGCGCTTGAGGCCGACGTCCTGATCCACGTCGTCGACCTGGCCAACCCCGCCTTCGACCGCCAGGTCGAGGTCGTCCACGACACGCTCCGCGAAATCGGGGCCGGCCGCCGTCCGATCGTCACGGCGCTCAACAAGGTCGATATGGCGCCAGCACCCGACCTTGCCGAGTACCCCAACGCCGTGGCCGTCTCGGCGACCACCGGCGAAGGAATCGACGGCCTTCTCCAGCGGCTGGCCGACATCCACAAGGTCAGCACGGTCGAGATTGAGGTCGAAATCCCTTACGACGACAGCCGTCTTGTGGCCCTCTTCCACGAGCACGGAAACGTCCAGGACGAGTCCTTCGGCCAATCCGGAACCCGACTTCGTGGCGCCGTGCCGGCCGCCCTGGCCGGGCGCTTCGATTCCTACCGGGTTGAACCGGCGACCTCGCCATGACCAGCCAGCTCCGGGTCGGATTCGCCCGCCGTGACATCACCCCACCGCCCGGCATCGACCTCAGCGGCTTCGGCTTCCGCTTCGGCGCCAGCCTTGGCTCTCTTGAACCGCTGGAGGTCGGCGTCCTCGCCGCCTCCGACGGCGATCGGACATTGCTGCTCTTCAGCTTCGACCTGATCGGTTTCACCACCGAGCACCTGGCCGACCTCCGCGCCAGTACGACGGCAGCCACCGGCGTGCCGGGTGCGAACCAGATGTGGACCTGCACCCACACCCACGGCGGTCCCGAAACCGGCGTTCTCCCGGGTATGGGCGAGAAGGATCCCGACTATCTGGACTCGGTCGAAGAAGCTGCCGTTGACGCCGCCGTCGACGCGCTGGACCGCATGGTCACGGCCGACCTGTGGTTGGCCCGCGGCGAGTCATACGTCGGCGCCAACCGACGCTCCGCCGCCTTCCGTCCCGGCGGACCCGAGGACGGCCACATCGACGACATCGACGCGGCCGTCGTCGTGGCCGAGTTTCGTGGGGCCGACGGTAGCCCCGTCGTCACCCTCGTGAACTACAGCTGCCACCCAACCGGCTCACGCGAAAGCGTCAGTACCTCCGACTACCCCGGCCACCTGCGACGCACCATCAGCGAGGTCACCGGCGCGCCCTGCCTGTATGTCAACGGAGCCGGCGGCGACGTCAATCAGCGCTTCGACGGCGCCGGCTACCGCAGCGTCTCCAACGCCCGCCATCACGGCGTCGCCCTCGGCCGCACGGTCCTGCAACTCCGTTCGCAGCTGCGCCAGTCCTCCACGACGTGCGCGGGCAGTGCGGCTACGCCAGCCAACCTCCACTACGCCGAACCAGTCAGCCAGGCCGAAGCCCGCCGAATCCTCGCCGAAGGCCAGCGCACTCTGGAGTCCACAACCGGAACCGCCCAACGCCTTCGCATCCAGTGGCACCAGGTCGACTTCGCCCGCCGCGTCCTCGACTGGCAGCCATCCGACGGCCCGGATCTCACCGTCGACATCCAGGCCCTGCGAATCGGCGACCTCGCGCTCGTCGCCATCCCCTCGGAGTTCTTTTCCGAGGACGGCCGTGCCCTACGGACCCAGACTCCATCACCAGAACTGATGGTCGCCGGCTGGAGCAACGGCCTCGTTGGTTACACCCCCACCCGCCGCGCCACGGCCAGCGGTGGCTACGAAGTCGACGACGCCCACCGCTGGTACGGTCACCACGCACCCTGGCATCCCGTCAGCGGCGATAACCTGCGCGCGGCCGCGCTGAACTCGATAAGCCTGTTGTTCGGCGACAACTAGCCGCCGCTCAACGCCCGCCTCATCCACAAAACGACCAGGGCTGCCATACATCCCAGCACCCAGATTGCAATGGCCGGAACCACCCAAGGCCCGCTGACCACCGCTCCCCAAGCACTCAATACCACCACCCCAACAGCCACGCCAACGAGCGCCGTCAGCAGAAACGCCACCGAACGAAAGGCCCTCGTCTTCATCCAAGCGTGACGCGCCGGACGCTCCGCGCCGCATAACCGGCACACCTGCCACCCCCGCGCGTTGGTTCGGTGACACGCCCGGCACAACCAGATCGCCCCGGGCGACACCCGGGCCGTCGCAGTCAGGCCGCTGACGTGGCGCTGAGGCTCGGTGGCCATCGCGCCTTACCGTGACCCCGCCAGCGACCGGCCCTTACGTGCCGCCGCCGCGGCCTCTTCCACCGACGGGCTATATCGATCGAACGCCTCGCGCAACCTGGCGGTCTCGTAGTGGGCGTAGATGCGCTTGGTCGTATCCGGCGAGGCATGCCCCAGGATGTCCTGGACTTCGGAGAGATTCGCTCCCCGGTTCAGCAGCGACGTGGCTTTCAGATGCCGGAAGTCGTGTGTCGTGGCCGGCACGCCCACGGCCGCGGCATAGATTTTCACGATCTTCCAGATCGATTGCGGCGACAAACGCAGCCGCTCGCCCGCCCGCCCCGGGTTCTTCGGCTTTCCGTGGTGCCGAATGAACAGCGGCGCATGCGCGTCGTGCCGTGCCTCCACGTAGGCGCGAATCGCCTCGCGCGTGTCATCGTCAAAGAACACCACCCGCTCGCGGTCGCCCTTCCCCGTGATCAGCGCCTGCTGCGCCCGCCCATCGTCCACGTCGCTGCGGTCCAGCCGAGCCGCCTCGCGCCGCCGCATGCCGGTGGTAAACAGCAGCAGCAGCAAGGCGCGGTCCCGGTAGACCCGGAGCCGGGAATCTTTGGAAGCTGAATCGGCAATCAGCCCCGGCAGTTCGTTCTTGACATAATCAACAATCAGCGCAAGCCCGTTCTCAACCCGCGGCGTCCGATACCCGGGCTTGTCGCGAACCGCACGCAATCGCTCGACCGCCCGTTCGAGTTCCACCCCATCCAATTCGCCGGAGCGCAGGCAATGCCTCAGAAAGGCGCGAACCGCCGCCAGGTACGTCGAGATCGTGGCTTGCCGCTCGCGTCCGAACTCGTCCACCAGCTCCAGGTAAAACCCCTCGAGCACGCCGTCGTCCAACTCGTCCAGCGACGTCTCGGTACCCCGCCAGGCCACAAAGCGCCGCAACCCCGTCCCATAGGTCGCCCTGGTGCTCGGGGACTTGGCACGCATGGCGCCCAGAAAGTCCGCCGTTGCGGCTTGCAAGGTCTGGCTCATGGACTCCTACCTGGAATCACCTATGCACCATAGGTACTCCCACGACACAGTGGGAACTTTGAATCTAGCGCGCCACGTCAACTCTGTCACGGGACTTTTCGAACCTGTACGACCGCTCGGTGCCTCGCGGCACTTCGCGAATTCGCTCGGAATTCAGGCTCGTCGGCCATGAGGAAGCCTCATACGACGCATGGACCATCTCGAGCGTGCAGGCAGGACAGGAGATTGGCGTGTGGAAGCCCCTTGGCCGATGGCTGGTCACGCAATCCTTACCGGGGTGCCGACGACTCGCCGTGTCCACGGCAGTTTGGAGAGCGCCGAAACACGCCGTGCACGTCAGCGCTCCTGAGGCTCGTCGCGAACTCCGCGCCCTGCGCCCCCCGGGCGCTTCAAGGTCCATTAGTAGAACTAATGAATATTAGTTCTACTAATGAGCTCAACGTCCAGCCACTCGGGGCGGCAACAAGCGCTGACCGACCGTGCGTCTTCCAGCCGTCGCGCTACCGGGTCCGGATCTCGACGCTGATCTGGAACTCGGCGCGAGCTCAGGCAGCACCCGGCGCTCCGCACAGGCGGTTACGTCATCGCGCCTCGGCGCCGCCGCCTGGATTGCAAGGAATGTCGCCGCCAACAGGCGGCGACGGCATCGGATGCTCTGGCGCGGATCAAGTCGGGGACGTGCCAACCGCCACCGCCAGCAACACACTCGGATTTGTGACTCCTCTCAGGGCCTTGGACGCGGCTGCCCGGTCACACTCCGATGCCTCGCGCGTCCGCCGAAGGCGTGCCGAGCCTCCGGTCCTACGCCCTGTGCGTTATGTAAAGAACTGATTGGAAGAGTTATTCTGTTAGATGATACTTGAAGTAATGCGTCCACAATATTAATATCCGTAAGTCTGAATCAATAAAATCAATCCGATGCCACATCAACTTCCCTCCGCCTGCCCGCTGTGTGCGCAACCTCCGGTCGTAACTCGTATCGAGTGTCCGTCCTGCGCCATCGCCATAGAGGGGCGCTTTGTGCCGGGTGGCCTGGCGGAGCTCGATGCGGACCAACTGGCCTTCGTTGAGATCTTTGTCCGTAACCGCGGCGTCATACGCGACGTGGAAGCCGAACTGGGCGTCTCCTATCCCACCGTCCGCGGACGGCTGGACGCCGTTGCCGAAGCCCTGGCTCGTCAGCGGTCAGGCGACCCGCAAGACCGCCGGCGCACCCTCGAAGCGCTCCGGCGCGGCGAGATCGACATCGATGAAGCGGCCCGTCATGTGTAGTCCGGCAGGGCGGGGAACGAACGCGCCAAGGCCGCCCGCGCAAACGCAGGCTGAAGACATGCCGAATGACCCCGCGCTCCTTCTCTCCCTTGAAAGCCGACCGAAGGCGGCGCTCGCCACGAGCGAGGAGTTCTGATGGACAGCGTGCAGTTCGATGGAACCGGAACAATCATTCTCAAGGGTGCGCGTGGGCCGCTTGAGGTTCGAGGCTCCGCATCCGCCTTCGGGGTCGTGGAAAGCCTCGGTGGGATTGGCATCGCCAGGCACGACGAGGCCACGACGATAAGCCTGAGCGAAATGTCGACGGTCCAGGTTCCCGCTGGCGGACGCCTCGAAGTCGGCGATGTGAATGGGCCGCTGCGCCTGCTAGGAATCAAGCGCGACCTCCTGCTCGGCGCCGTCAACGGTCCGCTGCAGACGCGAGACGTGGCCGGTGATATTGACCTGACCGGACCGATCAACGGCCCGCTACGTGCCCAGGGAGCGCGAAAGCTCTCCGCCACCGGCGGCTCGCTGCTCCGCGGGGAAGTGAAGCTTGCCGACCTTGAGGAAGTGGACATCGCGCAGGTCAACGGCAATCTCGCCATCAGGCAAGTGTCGGGTGCTGTCCGGTTAGGCGAAGTGAATGGCCACACCCGCGCCGCCAACCTGACCGGGGGGTTCTGCGCCACGTCAGTCCAGGGAAATTTGGTGCTGCAGGGGAAACTCGGGGGTGACTCCGAGTGGGAGGCTCAGGTCGAAGGCCGGGTCAGGATCCGCCTCCACCCCGAGTCCTCGGTCCGTGTGGACCTTGAGTCCAACAACCATCCCCCCTCGCTTGACCCTGAGTTTCAGATCGTCGAACGTTCCGACCGGCGCGTCGTCGCAACGCTGGGTTCAGGCCAGGGACACATGTGCATTCGCGCCGAGGGACCGGTCACCGCAAAGGTCAGCACGTCCTTTGACGCACACGAAGAGTTCGATGACGCCTTTGCCAGGGCCGGCGTCGCCGTTGAGCGCGCAATGGCCGAGATGACCTCGGCTGTGGATGGCGCGTTCGACGAGGTTGGGGCTGAGCTGTCGGGAATCGGTGCTGACCTCGATCTCGGCGATCTGGGTGAGCGCGTCTCGTCTCGGGTCAGACGCGAGGTCGATCGACACACGCGCCATGTCGCGCGGCGGATTCGTCGTGCCCGCCGCCAGAGTCATCGGCGCACCCGCCGGCATCCCGCTGCGGCTCGTCGCGCTCCAGCCCCGTCAGCCCAAATCACGCCAGACGAGCGCGAAGCCCGCGTGCGCGAAATCCTGCGCCGTGTCCAGGACGGATCGCTGGACGTGGACGAAGCCGACCGTCAATTGGGCGAACTGCCACTGCCGAAGCGGTCATAGCTTCATCCCCTGCCGCAGGCTCTTGCCACGCCATTGGACTCTCCGACTCAACATTGCAGCGTTATGTAAAGTTTCGGTTCACCTATACCGCGTCAGGATTCCGGCCTGCCGCACCTGCTGCCATTGCTCATTGAACGCCGGGCTTCCGTCGTCCTCGTCGGTCGTCAGGGACACGCCCCGTTCAAATCCGGGCCGGCTGCCCGCCAGGAAGTCGGCTTCCATGTCGTCGTGTTCCGTGTACGCCGCCGACGATCCGTCCGCCCACCGCACGGTGTGAAGCATCCGCGGCAACTCGTGCGGCGAAACGTCCGGCCGTCGCAGCCGTTCCAACGCCTCCTCGTGCACCTCGATCCCGAGCCCTGGAGCTTCGGGAACCCGCATGTGTCCGCGCCGGATCTCCAACGTCTCTCGAATCAGGTCGTCCCGGTAGGTGTTCAGGCACGTTATGGCTGGCCATTGGGCCGCCGGCAGCACCGCGCCCAGGTGAGCGGTGAACGCCGTTGTGATCCCGGTACCCACAAGCTGTAGCCACAGCGGCATGTTCGCCTCATCTGCCATCGCCGCCTGATGCACAGTGCGCGCCGCACCCTGATTCAGCACCCACCCGTCGCAGACGCCCTCCTTGACGGCCGTAAGAAACGGCGGGTTGTCAAAGTGCATCGCAACCGGGCGGCGTAGCTTGGCCCGCAGCGAGCGGTTGCCTTCCACGTCATGCTGCGGAATCGGTGTCTCAAAAAAGTGCACCTTCGGAAACGCTTCCAGATCCTCTAGCACGTGCTGCGCCTGCCCCGCCGACACCAGCAGGCTGTTGAAGTCCAGGTCGAACACGCAATGGTCCGGCGTTGCCTCGCTGATCGCCTGCGTCGCCGCGCGCAGGTCGTGCCAGGGCCGCGCCTTCAGCTTGAAGCTGGCGTACCCGGCCGCTACGGCGTCCTGCGTCTCACCCACCCACTCGTTCGCCGGCATGTCCCAGCACCACCAGGCGATCGGGCACCAGTCCCGCATCTTGTGGCCAAGCAGGCGATACGCGGGCACCCCGAGCGCCTTGCCGGCCAGGTCAAAGAGCGCCTGCTGCAATCCGGCCCCCATGCTGTCGTCCCACATCAGTTCGGCCGGGTTGCGCCCGATCGCCCGGTCGGCAGCCTCGTCCGAAACACGACCCCACGTGTAATGCGGAACCGTCTCGCCCCAACCAGTCAGGGCGTTGTCGGTCGTGACCTTGCACACCTCGATGATCGACCAGTCCGCGCACTTGCGCCGCATATGCCGACCGGGGCGCTGAGTGTGCCCGGCGTCGACCGGAATCCGTTCAACCGAAACAATCTTCATGGCAGCAGCCCCACTCGCGCTCACCCGCGGGAGTCTCGCATGCGCGGCCGGCAGCGGAAACCTGCCCGGCAGCCGCCGTATCCCCCGCCGACAGTGCCAATGCAGTTGCGGGCGCCCGCGTATCTGCCCCTGGCTACCACTGTCTACCGGGCGACCCGCGTTCCGTGCGGCCACCTGGGATCTTCGAATCGCGGCCCTCTCTGATTTTGTTACCCCTGCTCCCAGCGCTTCTAAGTCGCCATCTTCGTGGACTGGATGCTGTCATGAGCCAACATCGGGTTGGGCGAACGAAGGCGTTTGATCCTTCGGCGGTCTACGGCTTCGTTCCTGGCCCTGGTGGCGTCCTTCTCGGTGACCCAGAACGACCGGTCGTATCGGGCTAGCTGCTCTTTCCGCCAAGACCGGCGGAGGCGGCTAGCGGGACGACGAGGGCGCGGGAAGGTGGTTGGATTCGGTTGGGTGCTGCTGGGTCACAGTGATGCCTCCGCCGCCCAGTGGCCGCGGGTCAGGGTGGCGGGACGGTGGGCCGGTCTCGGGATAGGGACAGGGTGGGCCTCAGCGCGGTTGGCCGGCGGTTGGTGGCTTTTTGTATTACGGGCGGGGGGCGGGTGGGGTGTTGCGGATGCGATCCGGGCGGGACATTCGGCTTCACTACGATGGCAGGGACCTCCTCGCGCATGAGCCCCTGCATCTGTCGGCGGGTTGCGAGTAGTGGTGAGCGAACCACGGATGGTGGGTGCGGGACGGTTGCCGGGTTTGGGGCGGCGGGTTTCGCGGCGGCGGGTGCTTGGGTTGGCTGGAGTGCTTGGCCTGGGAACCGCCGGAGTGGCGGCGTTGGCGGGGTGTGAGGAGCTGCGGGCCACTCAACAGGTTGCAACGCCGGCGGCGAACGAGGTGACGGCGCCGCCGGCTGAGCGAGTCGTCGAAGAGTCGGCCGGTCAAGTCGTCACCAGAAGAGCGAAGGTCGAAGTTGAGCAACGTGAGACAGGGCACTTTTGCGAGTTGGTGCCTGCTGCCGTGCGGCCAGAGACAAGACCGTTGTCAAGTTGGGTTGACGTCCGATTCGCGACCAACCACACAGCGGGCCCACGCCGTGCGGCGATGCGGTGGGGGTTGGCAGAGTTCGCCAAGCATTACCCGGAAATCATCGTCACGTTGGTACCGGCCGCCAGCCTGACCGGCAGTGCTGCCGCCCAGTTTTTTGAGGATTCGGCGCCGAACTTGACGACGCTCTCGCAGGCGGACTTCCATCGGTTACACGAAGCGGGCGCGTTCACGGAAATCACCAATGAGTTGGCCAAGCGGGACGACTTCCAGCCGGAGGACTATTACTTCATCCCGGACGCGTACACGTTCAACCACATGGACCACTCGTTCCCACCGCCGTCTGAAATGTTGGGTGCCCAGTTCGGTATGCCGTTCCAGATCGACATCAGCGGCTTTATTGGGCAACACTTCTTTGGCCGAGGCAGCGGGCGTGACCCTACCGGACAGCGAAGGGGGATGGACCTGGGAGAGTTGGACCGAGTGGGACGCCATGATGACGGACCCCGAAATCGGGGCATACGGCACCCTGGCGCCAAACGACTTCGCGTCTCAGTACATGCCGCAGATGTATTCAAATGGCGTGGCCAAGCCGTTTAACGACCGGCTTACACGAACGATGTTCGATCTGCCGGAGGCCGGCGAGGCCTGGGAGTACATGACCGGAAAGATCTTCGAACATAAGGCGTCGCCCCCTGCCGGTCTGATCAGGGAGCTTAGCGGCGAGTACAGCGACCCGTTTACCGCGGGCAAAATCGGAATCTGGCCGTCGGATCGCGCGTCCTCGACCGGATTCGCGACTCCGCAGATCAAGAATCGGTTCGCCTGGACGCTGCTACCGGAAGTGATCGCGGCCAGAGGCGGTCCGCCGGGACATACCTGGCGCGAACACGCCAACCTCGCGACGATCCAGGCCGAACGAGAGGGAGTGATCGAGGGGTCTACATCTCTCGCGGTGTACCTGGCTGGTGAGGAGTTTCAGTGCCGTGTCGGCATTGACCGTGGCCACATGTCGGTGCAGAGGGCTGAGCTTGGCTCGCCTGCGTCCGTGGCTCCGCCGCCGGAAGGAATGAAGTGGCTGAAGGTCTACGCCGACCGTCCCACCAACCGGGGTCTCTTTCCGTTCAGAACCTGGAGGGACTGGTATGAAAAGCACCGGGAGCTCGCCCGGATGGCTTGGACGGGGCAGCAGACGCCGGCGAAGTCGCTGGAGGCGTGCCAAGCGTGGGGGTTTGAGCACTTTTCGACGTATGAGGGTCCGCGCCCGTTTGTGGCTGAGCCGGTGTATCCGTAGGTGGGAGTGGGAAGAGCGGTGAGCGAGGGACGGTTGCCGGGGTTGGGGCGGCGGGTTTCGCGGCGGGGGGTGGTGGGGTTGGTGGGGCGGTTGGGATTGGGGGTTGGTGGAGCGGCGCTAGCCGGTCTGCGGCTAGCGCCCCCCAAGAAGGTCAACGCGGCGGATGACGGATCGGCAGCAGACGGCGCCCATGGGGTTAGTGCCGACGAACGTCCAATCTCGCCGGAGAGTGTTGAAGTCCGGTATTGGACGGACCACCTTTCGGGACCGCGTGGCGCCGCGTTGCAGTGGGGCCTCGATAGATTCGCGCAGTTGAACCCGCGAATCAATCTCAGGCTCGAGACTGCCACCGCGGGCGCTCCCACGCCGCCATCGCGACTGAACGCGGTGCCCCATGCGAACGTGGCATTGGTCTCGCAGACTGGCTTTGTGCGTCATCGCGAGATTGGGCACTTCATGCGAATCAATGACCTGCTGCTCAAGCTCGGAAGCGAACGGTTGCTTCAGGAGCCCGTCGCAGCGCAGTACTTCGTTCCCGACGCGTTCACCGACGACGAACTCGATCACTCGTTCCCGCCGTCGCCGGCGCCGGAAGGCCTGGCGTATCCGGATCAGTTTGGGATGCCCTTCGAGCTGTCAATCAGCGGGTTCCTGGCCAACACTTCGCTGGCCGAGGACGCCGGGGTGCGTCTGCCGGACAGCGAGAACTCGTGGACCTGGGACGACTGGTCCGAATGGGACGCGATGATGACAGATCCGGAGACCGGGACGTTTGGCACATGGGCGCGGGATGACTACGCGGGTCAGTACATGCCGCAGATGTACACAAACGGACTGAAGAAGCCGTTCGACGACGGCTTGACCAAGACGATGTACGACCAGCCGGAAGCCCTGGAGGCGTGGACTTACCTGATCGACAAGGTCATTGAGCACCAGACTGCGCCCACGGTCGGTCAGACCAAATCGCTAGCCGGCGAATACGGCGATCCGTTTTCCGCCGGCACGATCGGCATCTGGCCGACCGACCAGGTCTCGATCACCGGCCACTACAGTCCCCAGATCAGAGACCGGTTCGAGTGGACACTGCTGCCGGAAGTCGTCGCGCCTGGCGGCGGTCCACCGGGGCATTCGTGGTCAATGCGGGCAAATCTGGTGTTAGCGAACGCGCACCGGGCTCATGAACCCGAAGCTGCGGTGGAGTTCGTTCAGTTTCTCGCGGGGCCGGAATACCAGGGCCGAGTTGGAATCGATCGCGGCCACGTGCCGGTGCACAGGGCAGTCTTTGACGCGCCGGAGTCGCTCGCGCGGCCACCGTACGGTATGAAGTGGCTGCAGGTGTATGCGGAACGGCCGGACAACCGGAGTCCGTAGTCGTTTGAGGGCTGGGAGCGGTGGTGGCGGCATCACAAGGGGCTGGCCTGGAAGGGATGGTTTGGGACGCAGTCGGCCGAGGAGTCGCTGGCAGCGTGCCAGGCGTGGGGCGAGAGGTTCTTCGCGTTCTACGACGGGCCGCGGCCGTATGTGCGTGAGCCGGTGTATGCGTAGGTGGGGTCTCGGAGCGAGCTGATGGCGAGGGGGTTCTTGGGCACAGGGCGGTGGGGCAAGGCTCGCCGGCAGTCGAAGTTCGGGGTTCAGCTGACTTCCGGCGCCGTTTACCGGAGGTTGGAGTTTGTACTTAACGGCGAGGCGGGAGTTGGTGGTGTGTGGCGGCGCAAGGACTCGGTGGGCTGCTGACGGAGGCGCAGCGGAGTTTCAGGCGGCATCACTTGCGATCAGCGCTTGATAGTTCGGCAACGTCGCCTCGCGTTGCGCACCAGACACCCGCTGATTACGACCGGACCGGATCTGCCTGGGACCTGGGCGCGGCCCCAATGCACGCAGATATACAGCCACCTACGGGGACTCTGTCACCCCAAGTCGGGGAAGCGCCGTCCAGGCCTCGAAGTGTTGAGGCACAAGCCGTGAATCGGGCTGCAGCCGGTCGGCGAAGACGGCGATCGTGGCCCCGACGCTTGTGGCGGACGGGGCAAGCACGCTCTCGAACCCGAGATGGTGGGCCGCCATTGCGACCTCCTGACATCGCCTCGGATCGTCGCTACGGATCGCATCCAGGCTCAGTCCCACCGCCGCACGGGTTGCCGGATCATGGAGGTCGAGGCACATCGAAAGTTTCAAGTCGAAGCGATAGACGGCCCTCGGGAGCATGTCCTCGGGCTGGATCGCGAACCGACGAGCCGTTCGCCGGAGTTCGGCCAGCACCGTCGGTAGATCAATCGCCAGATAGAGCGTCGGAAAGCTCAGTGGCGGATTCCAGCGTCCCCCGTGGACTCGGGCTCCTTCGCCCGCGATGGGTGACTGCGTCACCGACAGATGGCGATAGGCACGTCCACGAAAGGCAACGGGGTCAAGGGCACCAATGGACTCGACGGTCGCGGGATCCAGCACGGTCGCTAGACGAAGACACCCTCGGCGAGCGCGTCGATTGCCCCCAGCACCTCGCGATAGCGGCCTTCGGCAAGCAACTCGGCCGGCTTTCGATGCTCGAGGGCTGGAATTGGGGAGTAGAGCCAGTCGTAGGCGCTCTGACCGTGAACGGTCCTGGACAAGGCGTCGAGTACCGCGACGAGTTCAAGAATGCGCTCGCGCGTATCACGCCGGGGGGCCGTCTCGGCCTGGAGCCAGCGCGCCACGGTGCGCGGGCTGGCCCCGAGGATGCGGGCCAGGTCCGCCTGATCAAGACGTACATCGGTCGCCACCTGGCCAAGACGTTCTGCAAGAAGCATCGCCGTCACCAACTCTGTCGGGATTCTGTCGCTAATTATGGCATGAGAATGACCACGGTTGCGACGGAAAGCAGCCGACCGCCAGCCACTAGGCAACGCAGTAGCTGACCGAACTGTAGGCACGAGACGCGCAAGAACGTGATGGGACTCGTAGGTCGGCGGTTTCGAAGTTGCCGCGTGGCTGCCGAGGTCAGATGGCGGCCGCGGGCGACCGCGTCGTACAGGTGTGATCCGTGGTTCCGATCGGGTCAGAGGCTGGCGCGGCCTTGGTCAGGCGGGGATTGCCGGTCGGTTGGTGGCTAGTTGACGATGAAGCCGGGGTAGCCGTTGTCGGCCACTTCGTTGCATCTTTTGCGGTAGGGGCCGACGCCGCCGGGGTAGGGCATGAAGACGCGGGGTTTGCCGGGGATGTTGGCGCCGAGGTACCAGGAGTTGGCGTGGACGTAGAGGGTGGTGTTGGCGACTTCGGTGACGTGGGCGACCCATCGTTCCTCGGCCTGGGGATTGGCTTCGGCGGTCTCGACATCCCGCTCGCGCATCCAGGTGATGAAGTCGGCGATGAAGTCGATGTGCTGCTCGATGCTGACGGGCATATTGCTGAGGACGGAGGGGCTGCCGGGGCCGGTGATCATGAACATGTTGGGGAAGCCGGCGACCTGGAGGCCGAGGTAGGTCTTTGGTCCTTCCGACCATTTCCGGCGTAGCGCCAGGCCTTTGCGGCCGCGGATGTCGATCTTGAAGAAGGTGCCAGTCATGGCGTCGAAGCCGGTGGCGAAGACGATGACGTCGAGCCGAATGTCCTGCTCGGTGGTGCGGATGCCGGTGGGCGTGATTTGCCGGATGGGGGTTTGGCGCAGGTCGACGAGGTGGACGTTGTCGCGGTTGTAGGTGGCGTAGTAGCCGGTGTCTAGCAGGCCGCGCTTGGCGCCAAAGGGGTGGTCGTGGGGGAGGAGCTTTTGGCAGGTTTCGGGGTCCTTGACGATCTGACGGATCTTGTTGCGGATGAAGTCGGCGGCGGTGTCGTTGGCGGCCCGGTTAGTCATGATGTCGGCGAATGAGCCGCCGCTGAATTCGTAGCCGCCCTTTTCCCACTGCTCCTCGAAGATCCGATTGCGCTCGGCTTCGGTGACGGCCAGGGCGGATTGCTCGATGGGTGCGCGCCCGCCGCCGCCCTGGCTCCAGCGGGCTTTCTCGAGGATCTCCTCGTAGTTGGGCTTGACCTCTTCCTCGATGAACCGGCGGTCGGCGGCGCGGTGGCGGGCGGGGACGGTGAATTGGGGCGTGCGCTGGAAGACGGTGAGGCTGCTGGCCTGTTTGGCGATGACGGGGATGGACTGGACGCCGCTGGAGCCGGTGCCGATGACGCCGACGCGCTTGCCGGTGAAGTCCACGGGGTCGTGGGGCCAGGCGCCGGTGTGGTACCAGTCGCCCTGGAAGTCGTCCAAGCCCTCGATCGGCGGGACGTTGCTGGTGGAGATGCAGCCGATGGCGGTGATGAGGTACCGGGCCGTGACGCGGTCGCCCCGGTCGGTGGTGATCTCCCAGCGATTGGCATCTTCGTGGAATGTCGCGGCGGTGACGCGGGTGTCGAATTGGATGTTGCGGCGAAGGTCAAAGCGGTCGGCGACGTGCTCGAGGTAGGAGAGGATTTCGGGCTGCTCGGGGTACTTGCCGCTCCACGTCCAGTCCTGGAGCAGTTCCTTGGAGAACGAGTAGCAGTAGATGTAGCTCTCGGAGTCGCAGCGGGCGCCGGGGTAGCGGTTCCAGTACCAGGTGCCGCCGACGCCGCTGCCGGTCTCGTAGACTTGGACGGCGAGGCCCATGACGTCGCGCAGGCGGTGGAGCATGCCCAGGCCGGAGAAGCCGGCGCCGATGACGACGGCGTCGAAGTCAGGGCCGTTCCCTAGGCCAGCCACTTGATTGCCTCGGCGGTTGCACGCATCCAACCGGCTCGCACGACTCAGCCCCGCGCGGTCTTACTGTACGCGCAATCGCCTGTCCATGAGGCCGGAGTATTGGATGCGGTAGGCAGGGGCTCCTGGGTCTAGCGGAAGGTCTGCATCTTGTAGTTGCCGCTGGCGTCCTTTTCGGCACCGGGGAAGTTGTACTTGTCGCGGGTTAGCTTCTCTTCCTCGCCGCAAGCGGCCAGGGCGGCAAGGACACCACCGGACGCGGCGAGGAGGAGGCCCAGACGGCGGCGGGAGAGCTGGCCGGTGGGGCGGCGGGTGGATTCATGGCGGGGAGCCAGGTCGTTCATTTCGTGTCTCTCGTGCGGGTGGGCGTCGGTGCATCCGGCGGCGGGTTCGCTCCCTAATTTACAAGCCCCAGACCGGGGCGGGGTTGGCGTTGAGGCCGCCGGCTTCAGTTCAGCGCCGGGCGAATGCGCTATTGGGCGTTGCGCATCTGGTAGTTGCCGGTGCTGTCCTTCCTGGCGCCGGGGAAATCGTAGTTATCGCGGGTGAGTTTCTGCTCGCCGCAGGCGGCCAGGGTGGCAAGCGCACCGGCGGAGACGGCGAGCAGGGCAACGAGCCGGCGGCGGGGGAGTTGGGCGGCAGGGTGGGGACTGGCGTGAGGATTGGACTCGTTGCGGAGGTCAAGTACTTTCGTGCCCCGACTCCCGTGCGTCGTGGCGGCGACGCGGCCTACGGCTGGTGCGATTTTGTCCGCCAATCCGCGAGCTGGTGGTGGCTTCTAGACGCGGCTGCCGCCGCCGAAGCCTTTGCCGTCGCGGTTCTTGCCCGGGAACGTATAGCCGCCGCCCGGCTTGTACCTGTCATCGTCACCACATCCCGCCAGGGCCGCGAGGGCCCCGGCCCCGATCACGAGCAGGAGGCCGAGCGAACGCCGGGATAGGGTTCCAGCCGACAGCGGGTTGGCGCGGGTGGCGACGGCTTGTGGCGTCTTCGCGGTTGGCATTTTGGCGAATCCCTTCGGTTCAGCGGCGCACGAACGCCGCTAGATGTTGCGCATGCGGTAGTTGCCGGTTTCGTCTTTCTTGGCGCCGGGGAACTTGTAGCCGCCGCCCGGCTTGAGGGTTTCATCCTCGCCGCATCCGGCCAGCACTGTGAGGGCGGCAGCCGATGCGGCAAGCAGGAGAACAAGGCGGCGGCGCGACAATTTGTCAGCGAGACGCCGGTCGGCATGAAGGGCCGACGGGCGTCGTCGCGCAGGCGCCTTCATTGTTTCACTCCTGTTCGTGCGCGGGGATGCGGCTGGCGGTCGGTGCATTGATGTCAGACCCAGCCATGTTCCTGCGAAATGACCTGGCCGGCGGTCTGGACGCTGTACTGAGTTCCGCTGGCGAGCGTGACCTGCTGGCCGCTGATGGATGAGCGTTCGGCGGCGAAAAGAATCTCCATGATGTGGCGGCCCCACTGGCCGGAGGTGGGCGGTTCGAGGTCTTCCTCGATGGAGCGAGCGAAGGCGCGCCATTCCGCGGTCATGCCGGCGGGTGGGTCCTCGAAGGGGACGCGAGTCCATTCATTGCCCCGGCCGATGGCGACGAAGCGGTCGCCCGAGCCGCTGAAGCGGACGCCACCGTTGGCGCAGATGATCTCGGACTGGTAGTTGGGAGCGCCATCGCGGTAGCCGATGGCGATGGCGATACCAGGGACGCTGTTCTTGTAGTCGACGAATGCGACGCCGTAGTCGTCGCCGGCCTGGTAGTGGCTCTTGGTGCCGATGCGGGCCTTGACGCGGGCGGCCTGGGAGCCGACGAGCCAGGTGAGGCGGTCGACCATGTGGACGCCGTTGGTCATCCAGTAGCCGCCGCCGTGGAAGCGGCTGCGGTACTGGGGCCGACGGTTGGCAAAGCCCCAGTTCTTGACCGAGTAGCAGACGGCGGTGATGAGGGGGCCAAGCTCGCCGGAGTCGAGGATCTGCTTGGCCTTCATGTTGGGGCCAAGGAAGTGCTGGGTGAGACCGATCATGAGCTTGACGTTGTTGCGCCGGGCGGCCTCGATCATGTCGTCGCACTGCTGGAGGGAGAGGGCCATGGGCTTCTCGACTAGGACGTGTTTGCCGGCGTTGAGGGCGTCGACGCTGAGGCGGTGGTGGAGCTGATGGCCGAGGGTGACGGCGACGGCTTCGACCTCCTCGTCCTTCAGCAACTCGGTGTGATTGGGGTAGGCGCGGGGGACCTCGTAGCGGTCGCAGAAGGCCTGACGCGGTGCCTTGAGAAGGTCGGCGGCGGCGACGATTTCGACGTTGGGCAGGGTCTCGATGGCGTCGCCGTGAGACCTGGAAATGCCGCCGAGTCCGACGATTCCGACGCGGAGCATGCCTATGACTCCCTGCAGCGGGCTCTTTGGGTTGGAAGGATAACGGCCAACGGCGCATTGTTCGCCGCTACCGGATGCGGACTGATGTTTATCCGCCGCTCATCTTCGATTTGTAGGCCTCCTGGAGTTTCGCGCGATCCTCGTCCGTCAGGCGGTAGTTGTGGCCTTCGCGCGTCTGGGTGAATGGGTAGGGGGTAGTGTCGGGCTGGCCGCAGGCGGCCACCAGAACTGCAAGAGCCGCGCCAGAAGCCAGGCAGAAGAAGCGCCGCCCAATCGGCCGGGCTTTCGCAACCCCCATAGGATCGCTGGCTTGGATGGTCGCCTCCCCGCCCGCGCCGGGTGGCCGGCGCGGGCGGGGACGAATTGCGCCACGCGATCGATGCCTCGGGCCTATGGGTAGACCGGCGAGCTGACGAAGGGCTTGGGCCCGGTGTAGTTCCTCAGGAGTCGTGCACTTTGATCCTGCACGTCCTGCAACGCCTCGGTGACCGTGGATTCGCCGACGAAGGCCTTCGCGGTCAGGGGCCGAATCTGCTGGTTCCACGCGGGCCACTCATTGAAGGTGTAGAGGTGGCGCGTATCGGGCCGATCGGCATAGACCTTGAGCCACTGCATGCCTTCGGGTGGCGGGGCGATCGACTCGGCCTTCCCGATCGACTTCCGGTGCGCGGGCATATGGCCGCGGTCGATGCCCACCCGATCAGAGACTTCCTCGCCCGCCATAAACATCACGAACAGTGTGGAGGCCTCTTCGGTGCCGTTCTTGCGCGCGGTGGCGGTAACCATGTTGGCCTGGTCGTTCCAGCCGTGGCCGGGGGTCATTCCGTCGCGCACGACAACTTCCGGCAGCAGAGTCCAGCGGAAGCGGTCCTTAATGCGGGGAATCGCATACCCGGTGGAATAGACCCGGCCAGACGGCCAGAGACCAATCTTGCCGGCGGCGAACGGGTTGCCAAACTCCCCGCCAAGTTCCTTGGTCAGTTCTGCCGGCGGCGAGGTCTCGTGGAGGAAAACCTTGTCCACCAGGTATTGCAGCGCCTCGTGGACCTCGGGCAGGTCGTACATGGCCTTGGTCAGGGCGTCGTTGAAGGGCTTCTTCAGCCCGTTGGAGTACATCTGCGGCATGTACTGGAATTCGTAGTCGTTGCGAGCCCAGGTCCCGAACGTGTCCTCGTCGGGATCCGTCATTTGGCTGTCCATCTGGGTCCAGTCGTCCCAGGTCCAGCTGTTCTCGCTCGTTGGCAGCTCGACGCCGTTCTCCTCGGCGAGCGAGATGTTGCCCACAAAGCCGCTGATGGCGACCTGGAAGGGCATGCCGAACTGTGGCCCGTTCATGACCTGCGGCGGCGGGAACGAATGGTCGACCTTGTTGTCGGTGTAGTCGTCGGGCACGAAGTAGAAGTCCTCGCGGACTAGGCCGTGCTTGTCCAGCAGTTCAGTGACTTCGAGCCAATTGTCACCTTCCTGGAAATGCAGAAACAGCGATTGTGACGAGAGCGTGGTGTCGGGGGCAGTTCCGGCTGCGAACTGAACGCCCAGGATGTCGCTGAGGCGGCCGGCCGGCTCGAACCGGACGTGAATGTTGGGCTGGACTTGCGCGAAGCGCTCAAGCGCCCACTGGTTGGCCTTCGCTCGCGGACCGGACGTGTGGTTGGACACGTAGCGGATGAAGGAGACTTCCTGCTGCGGGGCCTGGACCTCGACGACTTTCTCAACTTCCCTGGTGACGATCTTCTCGATCTCAACCGCGACTTCCTTGGTTACGACTTTCTCTACCGGCACTTCCTTCGTGACGATGCGTTCGACTTCGACAATCTGCGTCTCCCCGCAGGCGGCCAGCGCAGCCGCTCCCGCGGCTCCAGCAGCAGTCGCCAGCAACCGACGACGCGAAATCAGTGGCCTCATGGCACCCTCCCTGGTTCGGAGCACGGTCATTAGTGGCCGAATTGCCCGATGGCTAACTATTAATACTCTAAGGGTCTGCCCTGTCAAGCGAGGGACCAATGAACTCGAGGCACGAGGTTCCCGGCGAGGGAAGACAGATCACGTGTCGCGCGGGGGGACGCGAGCACGGTGACGCTCGGAACCAGCGGTTGCCGGCGCAAGGACTACGTGTGGGTTGCCGATCCAGTCGTCGGGCACGCAGAAGCGAATATCCTGGCCGAGAGTCGCGGATCAGGCCGACGTGCGGTCTCAAGACTCAGCGGCTGCCGTGGTGACGTCGGTCTAGATCGGGTTGCCCTGGGTGTACTGGCCCTTCTCGTCCTGCTTGCCGCCGGGGAACTGATAGCCGCCGCCCGGCTTGTATTTGTCCTCGTCTTCGCGACAGCAGGCGAGCAGAAGGCTGGACGCACCGACTAGCGCCGCGAGGAATCTTCGTCGCCTGGTGATTCCGCCTGCGGGCGGCCGACGCGTACCTGCCGGCATGCCTGCCTCCTGCCGTCGCGCAGGGATGCGCACCGGCGCGCCGCGTCATCCCACTCCGAAGTATTCGGCCCCTGACCATATACTATATCCGGCTCGATGGTCGGCACTGCGCGATTGCCGCGACTGTTGCCAGGGGGCTCGCAGGGCGTGGTGAAGTCCAGGGCAGGCCGTAGCCCACTCCCTCAGCGAACACCGCGCTCGACGTCAACGATTGCGGCGCCGTAGCTGCGCCGCATCGAGCGGCGTACGCTGTACGACGTACCGCCCCCGGTCGGGACACCGCCGGGAGATATGGATTGGCCCGATGTGCATGCACCGAACGCCGCCCTCATTGCCACGCATTCGCACAGGAGGGGAGCGATGACGGGACGTGACCGGTGCCAGAAATCCGGCCTTCACGCCAGCCAGCTCTCGCGTCGCCGGCTGGTGGCGCTGCTGGCCGTCTCCGCCGGCGCCGTTGGCACGCTGGCCGCCTGCGGTGAGCCTGAGAAGCGCAAGCCGGGCGGGTACGACTTCCCCGGCGCGGAGAAGGACGAAAAGGGCCGTTTCAAGTCGTCGCAGACGTTTTAGCGATTCCTAGCCTGGCGGAAGCGGGTCGTCTGATGGCTGCCGACGAGGGTTTTGGGATTCCCGGGGTTCCGTTTCCGGTGGGGGTGGAGTACTACCGGGCGCCGGCGCCGAAGCCGGAGGTCTGGGACGAGGACCTGGCGCGGATCCGGTCGGGCGGGTTTCGGATCGTGCGCAGTTTCACAATGTGGAACTGGATGGAGCCGCGGCCGGGGCAGTACGAACTGGACGAGTTCGACCGGCTGTTCGACCTGGCCGAGAAGCACGACCTGTACATATGGCTGGACATGGCGCTGGCGACGCATGGGGCGGGCCCGGAGTGGATGACGCGAGACTTTCCGGACATGCGGGTGGTGAACCAGCAGGGTCGAGCAGCCACGCCGGTGGCCAGCGCGGCGATGCCGCAGGGGTCGCAGATTCACTGTTACGACCATCCGCTGTGGCGGCGGTTCGGCGGGGCGCTGATCGAGCACGTGGTGACGCGCTACCGGGACCGGCCGAGCCTGCTGATCTGGGGGTTGTGGGACGGGATTGCGATCTCGTCGGCGTTCAGCCGGCAGACGGACGGGCTGCCGTGCTACTGCCCGCACACGCTGGCTCGGTACGAGGCGTGGCTGCGCGAGCGGTTCACGCTGGACGAGCTGAACGAGCGGCTGCTGCGTCGCTTCCGGCGCTGGGAGGACGTTGAGCCGCCGCGTTCGAAGGCGAGCCCGGTGGAGATGCTGCTGTACCGGCAGTTCCACTATGAGAACCTGGCCGGCCACCTGGAATGGATGATCGGCGAGACGAAGCGGCTGGACCCGGTGCACGAAACGCGGACGCACGGCGCCTGGTATCCGCGGCCCTGGGACGAGCGGTGCGCGGCGGTGGCGGATAGCTGGGGCATGTCGATGCCGTCGAGCAGCCTGCTGACGGTGGAGGACCCGTACCAGGTCGCGGACCGGGCGTTCAGCTTCGACTGGTCGCGCAGCGCGGGGAAACACGGGCGCTGGTGGAACGAGGAGATCTACGCGGGCATGTCGCCGGGGGGCGTGACCTGGAAGAAGCAGGCCGACCCGCGGGAAGTCACCACGCTGCTGTGGATGACGCTGGCGTGCGGGGCGGCGGGGGCGATGTTCTGGCAGTACCGACCGGAGTACATGAGCTTCGAGTCGCCGGGCTACAACCTGGCGGCATTGGACGGGACGCCGAATGCGCGGTTCGAGGCGGCGGCGCGAGCGATCGAGCAGATCGACGGGCTGAGCGAGCACCTGCCGCTGGAGTGCCCGCGGGCCGAGGTGGGCGTGGTTTACCACCCGGAGTCGCAGGAGCTGTTCGGGTACAACGACGAGGACGATCGCTTCCTGGCGGATATGCGGGGAACGTACCGGGCGCTGTGGACGGAGGGATTCACCCCGGATGTGGTGTCGCCGCGGATGGATTGGTCGGGGTACCGGCAGCTGTTTCTGCCGAACGTGGCGCTGATGGACGAGGCGGCGCTGCAGAGCGTGCGGCGGACGCTGCGGGATTCGGCGGGGGCTCGGCTGGTGGCCGAGGGCAGCTTTGGGATGTATTCGGCTGACGGGCAGTCGAGCTATGGGCCGCCGGACGGGTTGGCCGAGGAGTTGGGCGTGCGGGTGGCGGACTTCTCGGCGGTGACTGCGTACGACATCGAGCAGGGGCGGAACATGCTGGAGACGTCGTATGGGCCGGTGGCGATTACTTCGCCGTGCGGGTACGCGGTGCTGGAGCCGCGGGGGGAGATGCAGGGAATCGCATCAATCGAGGGGCAGACGGTAGGAGTGCAGTCCGCGGACGGGCGGTTTACGTGGTACGGGTTGACGCTGTCGGCGGGGTTCGGGGATGTGGGGCAGCCGGACCTGGTGCGGGGGTTGACACGAGAAGCGGCGATAGCACCGCCGGTGGCGGTGGATGGCGACCGCGTAGTGCCGATCGTGCGGCGGTCGCGGCAGGGTGGGCTGTTGCTGTTCGTGTTCAACCTGGAGGGTGGAACGGCGAGTAGCCGGTTGCGGCCGCGTGAGCGGATTCTTGGGGCGCGGGACTTGTTGGCTGGCCGAGACCTCGATATTCGGGACAACGGGTTTGACCTAGAGATTCCGCAGTGGGACGTGGCGGTGGTTCATTGCGCGGAGGGATGAGACGTTGCCTGTGAGCACGCCGGACCTTTCGTCGTATGGCGAGGACGTGCTGCGGACGTCGCCGGATTTCGTGGCGTACGTGCCAAAGGGCGGGGCGGCGAAGGACTGGACGAACCAGCATTTCCTCGTGGTGCCGTCGTGGAGCGGGGCGTTTCTGGCGGTGTGGACGATGGCGACGTTTGAGGGAAAGCCGGACCAGCGCGTGGTGTTTGCGCGCAGCGACGACGCCGGGGTGACGTGGAGCGCGCCCGCGGTGGTGGACGGACCGTCGGCCGACGACGAGCGGATTGCTTCGTGGGGGTTCCCGGTGCTGGCGCCGGAGTTGCGGCGGGTGTACGTGTTCTACACCAAGAACATGGGCGTCGTGGACGTGCGGGAGGACACGACGGGGCTGCTGGCGTACAAGTACTCGGACGACGAGGGGACGACCTGGAGCGAGCAGCTAAGCCTGCCGATGGAGCGCTCCGCGATCAGCCCTACGGACCCGGAGACCCCGGAGAATTGGATCTGCTACCAGACGCCCATCCTGAATCCGCGGGGCGAGATGGTGTGCGGGTTCACGCGCTGGGCAAGCACCGAGTACCACGTCGAGCCGCACCTGTTTCAGCGGCACTCGGAGTGCTGGTTCCTGCGGTTCGAGAACATCCTGACGGAGCCCGATCCGAAGCGGCTGCAGGTGAGCACCTGGCCGAAGGCGCTGCACGGGATCCGGGTGCCGAAGCCGGGGGATCCGGAGCACAGCATCGCGCAGGAGCCGTCGATCCAGAACCTGCCGGACGGGCGAATGATCTGCCTGCTGCGGACGTTGACGGGGTATGCCTGGTGGTCGGTGTCGGAGGACGCGGGGGAGTCGTGGTCGGAGGCAAAGGTGTTGCGGTTCGCGTCGGACGGGCGGCCGGTACCGCATCCGATTTCGCCGTGTCCGCTTTACCGGCTGAGCGACGGCCGATACCTGCTGATATTCCACAACAACGTCGGGACGGCGCACGGGGGCGAGGGCCCGCATGACTCGAAGCGGAACCGGCGGCCGGCGTGGTTCAGCATCGGGACGGTGCGGGATTCGGCGGAGGGGCAGCCGTTGGCGTTCAGCGAGCCGCGGGTGCTGACGGATAACGACGGGGTGGAGCTGCCGCCGGAAGGCCACACCCAGGTCGCGACCTACGGCAGCCTCTTCGAGCACGAGGGCCGGACCATCTGGTGGTATCCGGACCGGAAGCACTACCTGGTGGGCAAAATCTTGAACGACCTGCTCGCGTGACCAGCGACGGATTCAGGAGCAACTGACCAAATGGCAAATCCTGAGCCGAGCGGATCGACGCCGCTTTTACCACTGAATTGGAAGCGGCTGCTGCAGGGGTTCGTGGACATCCTCAGCGTGGACAGCTACTGGGGGAACGAGGACCGGGTCGTGGCGATCATCCAGCCGCGGCTGGAAGCGGCGGGGGTGGTTTGCCGGCGGGACCAGATTGGGAACCTGATCTGCCACTGGCCGGCGAAGGGCAAGGACTCGCCGCCGATCATGCTGAACGCGCACATGGACACGGTGCTGCCGACACCCGAGATGACGCCGGTGGTAAAGGCTGACGCGGTGTATTCGGACGGCTCAAGCGTGCTGGGGGCGGACGACAAGGCGGGGGTGGCGGCGATCGTGGAAGCGGTGGCGATGGTGGACGAGGCCAGGTTGCCGCACGGGCCGATCGACCTGGTATTCACGGTAGGCGAGGACGTGGGCCAGTTTGGGGCGGCAGCGTTCGATGCGAACGACGTGGAGTCGCGGGTGGCGCTGGTGCTGGACTTTGGCGGTCCGGTGGGCGTGATCTGCGACCGGCAGGCGGCCTCGTGCAATTTCGACGTGACGTTTTACGGCAACGCGGCGGCGGCGGCGCACCCCGAGACCGGCAAGAGCGCCTTGAGCATGATGGCGCGGGCGATCGACCGGATGCCGCTCGGACCGGTGGACGAGCTGACGGTGGCCAACGTGGGGATCGCGTCGGGCGGGGAAGCGCGCAACATCATTCCGCCGCAGGCGAAGCTGGTGGCGCAGGCGCGGGCGCTGACGCAGGACGCGCTGGACCGGCAGGTGGCGGCGATGCGCGCGGCGCTGGAAGAGGGGGCCGCGGCGTTTGGGGGTCGGGTGGAGATCGAGACGGTACAGCGGTTCAAGCCGACCCGGTTTGGGCACGGCCACCCGGCGCTGCAGGTGGCGTATGCGGGGGTCCAGGCGGCCGGTCTGAAACCTCGATTCGTGCACACGTTCGGCGGGAGCGACGCGCAGAATTTCAACGAGAAGGGGATCGATTCGGCAATCCTGGCCACGGGGTACCAGGACATTCACTCGATCAACGAGTGGATGCCGCACGCGGAGCTGCGCAAGCTGACGCAGGTGACGGCGCAGGTCATCCTGAACACCTGAGCGGCAAGCCGCTCTTGCTGAGGCTTGTAGCTTCGGCCGCGCCGCAGGGTGAGTGCGGCGCGGCCGCGTCGGACTACTGGTCGACGGCAGTGGCTACAAACTTGATGCCGAGGAGGACTTCCTCGCTGACGTCGGCGACGAAGGGTGGAGTGGCCACGGCCAGGTCGTAGGTGGTGCGCAGGATCGTGGCCTCGGCCGTGCCTTCCAGGCGGTCCTCAGCCACCACGGTGACCGTGGCTGCAAACCGCTCCTCGGCGGTGATGTCGCGGATTTTGAGATCTCCGATGATTGTGAAGGTGGCCGTGTCGCCGACGAATACCGAGTCGGGCATACCTTCGAGCGAGGTGGGCGTGAAGTCCACGAACTCGTAGCGGTCCTCGGCGGAATTCAGGATGCGGGAGCGGGTGGCGCGGTCGCGGCGTTCCTCGTCGGTCGCGAGAGTGCGCACGTTGATGCGGATGACTCCGACCTGTGAAGCCGCGGTGTTGGCGAAGTCCAGGATGATGTCGCCGGCGACCTGGTCCGTGCGTCCGACCACGCGGAACGGCTCGCCACGCAGGATCTCGTCGATTTCGTACCGGGCCTCCGACTCCTCGGAAACGATGCGGAAGAGGGTGGCGTCGCCGGTGGGCTGTGCGGCGGCGGGCGCCTGGGTGGCCTCGGCCTGCGGCGCCGCAGTGGTTGGCGCGGCGGTCGCAGGGGCAGCCGTAGCCGGCGCGGCGGTTGCCGGAGCGGCCGTGGCCGGCGCAGCGGTTGCCGGAGCGGCTGTGGCCGGGGCAGCGGTTGCCGGGGCGGCGGTGGCCGGCGGGAGCGTGAGTTGGGGCGCGGAGATGGGCTGGCTGGCCTCGCCGGTGCCGCCGGTGAAAAAGATGAACAGCCAGGCAATGCCGGCGACGGCGATGCCCAGCAGGATGGCGACGGCCGCCGCCCGGACCAAACGGTTGTTCATGAGCTCGCCCATCGGGATGACCCGTCCTCAATGCGACGAAGGATTGCGCACGCCGCGATGGTTTTCTGTGGTGATTACTCCCATCATCGCAGGCTGCTGACCGGGTTGGACAATCGGCCTCGCTTGACGGGGAGTTTCCCGCCATAGCTGAGGAGAAGGCGGAGGACGCTGAGGCTTACTGGGTGGCAGACCGGAGCTGTTGGCGTCAGCGCCCGAACCGCGGCCGGCGGCGGTGCAGGCGCTGGAGGATCTCGGGTTTGAGGCCGCGGGAGCTGCGGGTTGCGCGGCGTCGTCGGTAGCCCGGATCGATAAAGCCGACAAAGGCTACTGACCCGCGTGACCTGGCGGCCGCTGTGGTGCGTTCGACAGGGACCGCAGTCGCCTACGCATCGACAAATTCGAAGCGACCATCTAACGTGCCATCCTACCTGGAGGGTAGTGCCATCCTATCGGGATGGTAGTGCCGTCCTACCGGGAGGGTAGTTCGTCCCCTTGCTTGAGCGCATGAGCCGGGCTTCCGCCGCGTGGCGCAAGTACCGCATCGTCCTGGCGTCGATGGTAGCTCTGACCGCCGTGGTCGCCGTGTCGGCAAGTGTCAGCGCGCAGTGGCCAACGGCATGCGTGGCGCTGAACGACATTGTTGAGCAGCACCTGGGTAACGACGGGAACGTGGGCATCTACCAGCGCACGTTCGGCGAGCAGGCGGAAGAAGCGTGCCGGCGCGACCACGTCGACGACCTGCGAGCGGTGTTCGGATGGGCCTTTGGCCCATCGCCGACGCCCGGCTCCGCCGACGACCAGGCGATTTCCGACATCGGCGGATGGCCGACGACCTGCGTCGAGCTCAACGACATTGTCGAACGCCACCTGGGGAATGACCACAACGTCGGGATCTACCAGCGAGCGTGGCAAGACCGAGCAGAGAGTGGGTGTCAAACTGATCACAGGGCTGATGTGCGCTCCACCTTCGCCTGGGCGCAGCCGCGCACAGAACCCGGCCCGCCACCGAGGACTCCAACCGATCCGCTCCTGCCGACGGTCGGGGACCTCGCCGGCGATTCTCCAGTCCTCCGAGCCTTCCTATCGGATCTCCCATGGCTGGCCGACTATGTCTATCCCTGGCTCACCGATGGCGTAACCCAGGACGAGATCGACTTTCTCTCGACTCTGCGACCTACGGCCGAGGTGAACGAAGCCCTGGCGATGTTCATAGCCGGCACCGCATGGTTTGAGAGTGGGATCGACCATTCGGACGACTTTCGTAATGAGGAGTTTGCTCCCGAGTTACTGCGGACCATTTACCAGACAAGCCCGCAATACCTCGACATCGCCACCACGTACTATTGGGTCTCGGACGACATCACCGCTCGCGAGCTATCGGCGCTCAAGGACATCAACGAACTCGCCAAGCGAGACCACGACCTGGCGCTACGCTTAGCAGGTGCCCCCTGGGTGCAGGACGGAATCCGGCCGTTCGAAATCTACGCGCTTGATTCGCTACCGATCTTGTACGACCGCAATCCTAGCCTGACGCGCCAACTGGCTGAACCTGCGACGGCTGATGTCGTGTGGGCCAGCGACATCCGGCTTATCGACATTATGACCAACATGTTCACGAATTACGGGGAAGACGACCAACCGAAGGAATCCTCACGATTCCACCGGCTCGCCACCCAGCCCTGGTTTGCGGATGGACTGGATGCCGAGGAACGTGCGTTCATCAACGCGCTGGACATGGTGTTCGACGACGACGCGCTCTTTGACCGCCTGCTGCGCGAGCGATATGCACAGACGGCGACGCTCTCTCTTCCGTTAGCCGGACCGGTGAGGCTTTGGGCCTTCCAGGCCGAGCCATTTCCGGAGGGGGAAAACGTGCTAAGCCAGGTCGCGGCCGGCCTGATTGGATTTGAGCGGATTATGCAGGCGGCGCCGCCTGCCAACGACATTGTGGTCCTCCTGCGTGGGCACACCAGCGGCATGGGACACGATGGCCGAATGCGACTTCCAAGACATCCGCTAGTCCCTTTAACAACAGATCTGATTCTAGACGCGATCGGCGAGGCCTATTTTACGTTCAAAATGGGACCCCGTTATCCAGAACCCCGTCATGGCCAGTTTGCATTACCGTGGATGCAGGTGGGTGGCCATGAGTTCGCCAAGGCATACGTCCACAATTGGCTCGGTACTCGCGACCTTTATGCTCAGAACCATACGTGGTCAATCGACGCCCGGAACGATTGCGCCAGCAAGGGCCTGAGGAACATTTATTCGGTATCGATCCAACCCTATCCCAAGGAACGCGAAGCGGCACGGGAATTGGAACGGTGCGGAAGCTTATACGGGAGCATGTTGCTCTTCAGTCTGTTCGTAACTCTTGGAGAGAGGGCCGTATCGCTTGCCCTGCGGGACTTGTACATTCCGACAGTACATGATGAGGTACGAAGGAATCCCGAGGGTCACCTCACGCCGACCAATCTGGATATCTTACGCGCATTTATGAGGCACGCTCCTGCCCACCAGCATGATCAGATTCGACACTGGTTCCGGCAGTTGCACGGCGGGCCGTTTGTCGACGCGGTGACCTGAGACCGACGATACCGGCCGATATAAGGCCGCTTGGGACACGCCCTACTGGCGCCTACGGCTCACCCAGGGCGTCGGCGTCGAGCGGGCTGCTGGGCAGGGTGTTGTAGCGGAAAGCGGCATCGAGGACGCCGTTGAGTTGGCGGCGACGGGTTCCGGAATCGACGGTGTCCGCAGTAGGCCGCAGCGTGGCCTGCCAGTACTGGTGAGCGGCGATGGCATAGCTGCCGAGCACATTGAGCAGTTTCAGGTGGTAAGTGGTGGCGATTCCGGGCGGAGTGAGCGACTGTAGGTCTTCCTCCGTCGCCTTGGCCAGATCGGCCAGCGCCAGCAGCGCCACGAGGCGTCGTTCATTGCTTATCGTCTCCCGCCGATGGGCCACGTTGATGAGGCTGACGTACGCGGCGCCGCTTTCGAACCGGCGGCGCAGCCCGTCGGTGGCATTCGTATAGACCGAGAGCCTGGTGTTCCTGGCCGGCTGGGCTACCGGAGGCCGGGTGGTCACGCCTAACGCCCGACTCGCGCGGCGGACAACGGTTGCGTCGATCGGCGGCAGGGCGGACGACGATGCAGTGGTCGCAGGCGCTGGGCTCTGTTGAACGGGACGTGGTGGGGACGGGCGGCGCTCAGCGGACGGCGAGCCGGGAGCCGTCGTGCCAAGAACCGCAAGTAGCGCAACGGCCACCGCCACGGTTCCAAAGCCCGCCAGGGCGGCCACGGTGCCGACGGGGAGCGACAGGCGACGGAGGACGCCCTGCCGCGCCGCGTCCGCGCGCCGGAGCACGTGGGGCTAACCGCTCGCGGCGCCGGCTGCGGCGGCTGGCTGCCGGCTTTCGAGCCGGGCGATGAACTTCTCGGCTTCCATGGCGGCCTGGCAGCCCTCGCCGGCGGAGGTAATGGCCTGGCGGAAGTAATGATCCTGCGCCTCGCCGGCCACAAACACACCCTCCACGTTGGTGTGCATGTAGCGGTTGGAAATGATGTAGCCGTCCTCGTCCATCTCCAGCTTGCCCTTGAAGATCTCGGTATTCGGGTCGTGCCCGATAAAGATGAAGAGGCCCTCGGTGGGGAAGTCGGACTCTTCGCCCGTGTGGACGTTCCGTAGGCGGAGCGACTGCACGGCTTGATCGCCCTGGACGCCGGCCACGACGGTGTCCCAGATGAAGTTGATCTTGGGTTCGGCACCGGCGCGATCCCGCAGGTAGGGTCCGGCACGCAGCTGATCACGTCTGTGGATGACCGTGACCTCGGACGCGAAGCGGGTGAGGAAGAGTCCTTCCTGGAGGGCGCTATCGCCACCGCCGACCACGGCCACGGGCTGGTCCTTGAAAAACGCGCCGTCGCACGTGGCGCACACCGAGACGCCGCGGCCCCAGAGCTCCTGCTCGCCGGGAATGCCTAGGAGGCGGGGACTGGCGCCGGTGGCGACGATGACGGAGCGCGCCGCGTATGTGGCGGCCCGACCGGTAAGGGTGAACGGCGGGCCGCCGAAGTCGACCTCGATAATCTGGTCGTAGACGATTTCAGCACCGAAGCGCTCGGCCTGACCCTGCATGCGTGCGGTGAGGTCGGGCCCGGTGATTTCCTCGAAACCGGGGTAATTCTCCACGTCATAGGTGGTGGCGATCTGTCCGCCGAGGGCGTCCCCGGTGAAGACCAGCGTGGAGAGGTTGGCGCGCGCCGCATAGATGGCGGCGGTCAGCCCGGCCGGCCCCGAACCCATTATCGCGACATCATGCATCGGGTCCTCCCCTACCTGACGCTCGAGCAATGCCTCGCACCTGCTCACGTAGCATCGTCGCATGATGACGGAGCAGATTCCGCGCAAATCCTGACATACCGGGCGGATTCAACTCGCATGGTGGCCCAACCGCGAGGTCGCGGCGTGAGCCGACGGGACGTTCTTCAGGTTGGAATGGCGACCGGGGCCGCGCTGTCCCTGGCCGCCTGCGGCGCGCCGACCGTAGTCGAGCGCGTAGTAGTCATCCCCAGGTTGGTCGAGCGCGAAGTGGTGGTGGAACGCCCGGTCTTCACCGATCGCGTGGTGATTGTCGAAAAGCCGGTCATCGTGGAACGCGAGGTTGTCGTGACGCGTTTCGTCACCCCCCCGCCGACGCCCGCGGCGCGGACCGAACCGGCGCCGGAACCGGTGAGAGCGGCACTGCGCGCGCTCATCAGTCCCGCCCTGGCTCGTGGAGGCCCGCCGGACCTTGGCGCCATCAGTGCGAGTGCCGATCTGAAGATGGAGGTGCTGGACCACGGTGGTGACGGCCCCGGCCGGCTGCTGGCGCGGGCGGCGGCTGGAGATCTGCCGGACTTGCTGGTCGGGGTGCCCGGCGGCCTCATGACGGCGCTGGATGCGTTGGAGGCCTTGGCCCCGATGGATGCGGCGCTGGGCGGGGAGCATGGGTTCCTGGCGGAGATGCTGGATTTGGGCCGGCGCGAGCGTGGGCTGGTCGGCTTGCCCGTGAACGCGCATTCCACGTACCTGCTGGCCAGTCGGGGGCGACTGGAGCTGGGAGGGATAGACGAGGTGGGCTCCACCTACGAGGCCCTGGGGGAGACCGCGCGTCGGCTGACCGACCCCGAGACGTACACCTACGGGTTTGGTGTGATCGCCGGACTGCCCGAACTGGAGACGGTGGCAGGGTCGGCCGGGACGTTTCCGACGGACGAGGCGGCCGTGGAGGCCTGGCAGTGGTACGCCGATCAGTGGCTGCGCGAGCGCGTCTCGCCGCCGCCAAGCGCCTGGGACGGCCAGGGCGCCGCGGCGGAGGCCGTGCTGAGCGGACGCATAGCCCTCACGGTTGCCCATGGTCGGGCGTTGTCGCGGCTGGCCGCGCTGCCGCCGGAGCGGCCTTCCGAGTGGGAAGCGCTGCCCCTGCCTTCCTGGCCTGAGGCTGAGCGTCGGGTCCCCATGGCGGCGGCGTTCATTGCGGCGGCACAGGGTGACGACGGGACAGCCGCGGACACGGCGGTTGCCCTTGCCGGTTGGGCATCGTCGTTCGACGCTGTCCCGGCGACCCCGGCGTTGACGCCGGCGCTGATCGATGAGGCGGCACGGCTGGGGCTGGCGTTGGGCAGCCTGCTGGAGGCTCGCGACGCCTGGCGGATGCCAATCGTCGAAACTCCCGACTGGCATACCCGCGCAACGGCACTGGACATCGCTGTGCACCACAGCCTGACGCTGGGTAGTCCGGCGTCCGAGGTACTGGCCGACTTGCGGGCTCGCCAGGCGGAGACGAGTTCGACTTCCGGCTAGCGCTCCCGAGACGCAGGCCGCGCCTTCAGCAGGGCAGATCGGCCAGTACCATGGCCTGGACGCTGTTTGTGGGGATATTGACCCGTGCCCGCCATCGCCATTCCCTGGGATCCCGATCTATTCCAGATCGGAGCCTTCCGTTTTACCTGGCACTCGCTGTTCTCTGTCCTGGGCATCCTGGCAGGGATCTGGGTCTCGCGACGCCTGGGCCGCCGCACAACGATCTCGGACGACCAGGTCATCACCCTGGCACTGTGGGCCGTGGGGGCTGGCATTGTGGCGGCGCGCTTTTTGTTCGTGATCGACAACCTGGATCTGTTTTCGAGCGACTGGGGTCGGATCTTTGCGCTGAACGATGGCGGCATTACCGTGTGGGGCGCGCCGCTGGGCGGCGCCGTTGGGGTGTCGCTGGCGGCGTGGTGGATGAAGCTGGATGCCCCGACGGCCGTGGACATAGGGGCGCCGGGCTTGATCCTGGGCATGGGGATCGGCCGCATCGGCGACCTGATCAACGGCGAGCACCACGCGCTGGCGACCGACCTGCCCTGGGCCGTCTACTACACGCACGCGAACGCCATTGGCCAGACAACGCCGGTGCATCCGGCTACGACCTACGAAATGCTGGGCGACTTTGCAATTTTCGGGATCACGATGTGGCTGGCCAGCCGCTACATCGGACGGCTATACATCTTCTGGACGGTGCTGGCGGGCTATGGCGCCATGCGGCTGGGACTACAGTTTCTGCGGATCGATCAGCCGGAGCATCTGTGGGGACTGCAGCAATCCCAGATCATCGGCGTTCTGGTGTTGCTGGCCTTCGCAGCGTGGGTGGCGAATCGGGCGCGGGTTCGGTGGGCAGGTCGGTCATAGCGGGGATTGACGCCCCACCGACTCGATCTTGGTCTTGTTGCCCGAATCGGCAGGCGCGGTGTTGAGTCGGCCGGCGGCGCTCATTCTTGGAGGCTGGCTGGGTCTGAGCATGCTGCTGCTCGTCGCCTGCGAGGCGCAGCCGGCGCCAACGACGGTCCAGGGTCGGACGCCGCAGACGCCTCAATCCTCGTTGAGGCCGCGGGTGACTACGCCGGCGCCAACGCCGATTCCACCCACGCCGCAACCCGCACCCGGGCCGCGAGCGACCACGCCCGCGCCAATATCGAGGCCTGAGCCGACCCGGAGCGGCGCGCCTGATGCTCCCCCGGCACCCGATCAAGCGTCCTACGTCCAGGTGGCTGTTGGCGAAAACCACTCGTGTGTCCTGCAGGACAATGGCCGTGTTCACTGCGTCGGCGCGAACGACGACGGACAGTTGGATGTACCGGAAGGCGTCAGGTTCACGCGGATTACCGCCGGGTTCCGATTCTCCTGCGGCATCCGGGCCGATGGCGGCGTCTCCTGCTGGGGAAAGAACGATCATCACCAGGTTGAAGCGCCGGACGGGCAGTTCACGGCTATCGACGCGGGCTGGGACCACGTCTGCGCGCTCAGCGAAGGCACGGCCACGTGCTGGGGATGGAACGCGAACGAGCGGGCGACGCCGCCGCAGGGCGTCCCGCTCGCGGCGATTGGGGCCGGGGCGGAGCATAGTTGTGGCCTGACCCTTCGCGCTGACCTGGTCTGCTGGGGGAAAAACGATGACGGACGGGCGGCGTCGCGCAGCGGACCGTTTCTCGCCCTCGCCGTCGGCGCGGCACACACGTGCGTGCTGCGACAGGACGGCATGGTTGCTTGCCAGGGAATGAACGACGCCGGCCAAGCGAGTCCGCCGGCAACCGAATTCACTCAGATAACGAGCGGATCCACGCATGGATGTGGCATCGCCAGTGACAAGAGCCTGCGGTGTTGGGGCCTGAACACCAACCCGGCTGACAGCACCGTACTTCCGGTGCCGCCCGGCGAGTTCACATCATTGACCGCTGGCTGGAATACCACATGTGGCGTACCTCCAGGCGGCCTGGCGCAGTGCTGGGACTACGGCTCATGGAGCGCTCCGGAATCTCCCTATCGTGGCTTGACCTTTGTCTACGACTTACCGTCAACCGCCTTTGCGGAACCCGTCGACATCGCGCCGTGGCCGTACGGCGGCATCCTGGTCGCTGAAAGACATGGAGTAGTCAATCTTGTCGAAAACGGAACAAGCTCGCGGATTCTATTGGATTTGAAAGACGAACTGTTCCTCGAAGGTGGTTTCACCGGCCTGCTGAGCGTCGCTGTCGACCCCGAATTTGAAAAGCTCCCATACCTTTATGCGTACTTCACAGCTATACAAAGGCACTCCGACGCAGATCGGCCCAGCGTCAGACTCGCGCGATTTCCGATTGTCGACGGTCGTGCCGTCAAGGACGAAGGGCTGATAGTCCTGGATCTGCTACTGCCTCCACCTGCCTATGGACACTACGGCTTCGGTCACTATGGCGGCACAATAAGATTCGGCCCGGACGGCATGCTGTATCTCAGTATGGGAGACGCAGATTGCTTTGAATGTCCACAATCTCTGGATAGCCTCTTCGGCAAGATTATTCGTATCGATGTTCGCCGAGCGACAGCTGAACAACCATATCGGATTCCCGCAGACAATCCATTCCTTCGAGTTCCGGACGCACGACCGGAGGTCTGGGCCTTGGGCTTCAGGAATCCCTGGAGAATGGCGATTGACTCCCGACAAGGCACCCTGTGGGTTGGCGATGTCGGGCATGATTCCCAAGAAGAAGTTTCCATGGTCGTCGCTGGTGCAAACCTGGGCTGGCCGGCTTTCGAAGGAGCTGGATGTGTCACGGTGGATGAATCTATCAAGATCCACTATGGCATAGAGACGGGCTATGCCTGTGAGGAGTTTCAGGACGCAATCAAGCCGGTCGTGTCCTATGAGCACACAGGTAGTGTGTGCGCCGTTGTCGGTGGCCTTATGTATCGAGGCACAGCGATTCCATGGCTGGACGGCGTCTATCTGTTTGGTGACTACTGCAGCGGACGAATCTGGGCGCTTGAAGGGGATGCTGATCGAGGATGGCACATGATCCAGATTGCGGATCTTCCGACGCCGCTTATCTCGTTTGGAACCGATGCCGCGGGCGAGGTGTACATCCTGACAATCGGAGGGCCTGTGCATCGTCTGGTCGACGCTGACGATGAATCCGGGCTGCCATTGACTATCCCACCCAACGAGACCGCGGTTCCGCCCAACCAGGGCGATGGGTGAGGAGACGCGCATCTGCCTGGGCGATGCCGGGATAGGACGGTGTGTGCTGCTGCAACCAAAAGGCTGACGCCGCTGTGCAATGCAGCGGTGCCCGATGCATCCGCCGTTGGACGGAGAAGTCCCGGAAGCCGATGCCAATGTTCGGCAAAAGGCGAAATGGATCGGGAAAAACGAGCCCAATTGGCCCAGCCGTGCCTGGCGGAGTCGACGCCGAGCGTGATTCGCACCCGAGGAACCTGCGTGGCCCGCTACTTCCGCCCCCACGGCAGAGTCTGTGAGAAGCCTGGCTCAAGTGAGATGGCGCCGAGCCAAAGACACCGCGGGACTTGCTGCGCCGGGCCGCCTGCCGCGCGACGGCTCCACGAGAATCCGCACAGGCGATCGAAGCCATCCTCTTGGCTGCCTGAGCGCTCCTTAAGTGTGCGGCGATTAACGGATGATTCGCTCATGCGCTGCGGCCTTCCAGTCGGCGGCCATCGTTGGCCAGGACCTGATGCGCCTGACGCTGGCGCTCGATGCGATCCCCCAGCATCGGTGGAGCGTTGATCCATGCCGAGCGCGGGACGGCGATATCTAAGGCGGTGCGTGGTCTGGTCGGGCGGTGTTGGCGGAGATCGCGGTTGCGACCCGAAAGGGTGCCTGTACGCCCAGTTTGCTGAACGCGTCCGAACACTGCCCGGAACAGCGCGCTCTGGACATTGAAGCAGGCTCTGCGGCTCGATCAGCCGAAAGAACCTTAGGGGGCTGCGGCAGTCGCGGATTACTCGAGTCCTGGTGCTGCTGGCGTTTGAGGCGAGGGCGTACAAGCAGGGAACAGTCCCTTGCCTGGCTCGTGGCCAGTCAGCGAGTTCGCCTCGCTAAGGCCGAAGTGTTCGTGATGCCTGCTACGCCTGGCCCAGGAGTCATGTGCCGTGGCAAAGGCCGCGTCCGGCTAGGCGGCGTTCACCAACGCGGATAGACCCAGCGTTACGCTTGCGCACCCGCTTAGGACGATTACGCATGCGCCGCTGACGCCAGTGGCACGCGCCAGGCCAGCCTGGTGTTCGACTTGTGTCTCGGCCAAAGCGATTCAGCCGACGCCTGCGACGGGATTGAGAAAGCACGAGTCTCTGCCACGATGGAATGCACCTCCGCTGCCTGAAGTCGTTCGCGTCCCTGGCTCCACTCCGGCGTACCACTACCTCGTCTCCGCGCCTACACCTGGGCAGCCGACGAAATGTACGTCGGGGCGGTCGAACTCCGAGCGAACGCCCCGACGGTCGGCAGCGTGACGGTCGGCTAGACTGCCCGCACGGCCGCATCGAACGGACAGACCGCGAGGGACGGCCGACGGTTCGGTGGTCCCAGAAACCCCCATGCCTCGACTCGTCCGCCGAACCGTCGTCATCTGCATGTTCACGGCGAGCCTTGCGCTGGCCTTCGAGCCGGTCGTCGATCGCCGTCTGCCCTGGCTCAACCTGGACGCCGAACTCACGCTTGCCAACTTCGTCTGCGGTGCGCTCTGGTGCGCGGTCGCCGTCCTGGCTGGGAGACTGGCACGCCGTCGGCGTCGGCTCGGCTGGCTCAGCGTGGCCATCCTCGCGGGCACTGTGGCCATTCTTGAGGTCTACGACGTGAAGGAGGGGCTCGGCCCCTGGGGGGCAAGCTCCTGGATGTTGATATCGGCCCCGGCGACCGTTCCGATGCTCGTGCTGGCGGCGCGCACCTTGCTCGTCGAGGCCTCCTCCGTCACCCACCGCACGCTGCTGGGATTGGCCGGCATCTTCGCTGTGGCCGGACTCTGGCTCGACGCGTTCGACCAGCCCATCGCCATTGGCGAGGAAGGTTCCGAACTGTTGGCGGCCGCCGTGCTGATAGCCCTTTTCCTGTCGCTTCTTGACGAGGTCCCGTTGGCCCCGACCGTCGTCGTACGACCGCTCGTCGTCGCGACCGTGCTGGTCACGATTGGGGGCGTCGGCTTCCTGGCGATGCGCGAATACTGGACGCCCATCTCCAGCGCCACCGTGCGGCGCTGCGATGTCGACCACGGTCCGCTGGCGGTCGTGGCCCAGGGCGTCACGATCAACCGCCCGAACTTGGGTCGCATCGACCTATGCGTTGAGTCAAGCGGCGGCCCGGCGGATCTCTGGCTGAGCGTGGGGCAGCCGGGTCAGCCACCGATCCGAGAGAGTCGTACCACCACGTCGCACGCGCGCTGGTCCAGCGGAACCGTGACCTTCACCTTCGACGCGATCCCTGACAGCCAGGGCCAGACGTACGAGATCGCCATCGGCGCGCTCCATCGGACGCCTTACCTCTTTCTGGGCCTGGCATCCGGTGATCCGCTGGCCGGCGGGGTCGCCCATATCAACGGGAGGCCCGATCCCTGGGCGAACGACCTCGCGCTCCGCGCCTATGCGAAGCATCGGCTGCTGGACCGGCTCCGCGCCCTCCTTACGGACAGGTCCGCGATCGACAGGTTGATCATCGTGGAACTCCTTGTGGCGTGGCTGTGGGTGGTAGCGATGCTCGTGTGGCTCGCCGCGTGGCCTGTCGACTCCGAGCGGCGCCACAGGCTCAGAGCTTCGTGAAACGCACAGACCAACGCCCGGTCCAACGCCCGGTCGCCGCCACAAGGGGTTGCAGCGTCCCGTCCGGAGATGTTTGAGCGTTGCTCCCCGGCTGTACCGATGGGTGCCGCCACGAGAACGCTGTGTGGTCCCAGCCGTGAATCCCCGACTATGGATGTCCACGGCGTTGTCGGACGAGGGCCCGTGGCTCGCTCTGGAAACGTCACGCACACGACTCGCTCGCTTACCAATTGTCGAAGGACGAGCTGTGCCCAACCAGCAGCCTACAATCTTGGAAGTGGTTCGGCCTGAGTCTTCGAAGATCCACTACGGCGGCTCCACTCGCTTTGGCCTGAGAAGGAATGCTCTTTCTGGGAATCGGAGATGCGGAGTGCTTCGTATGTCCACAAGATCTGCAGAGTCTGTACGGTAAGACAATACGTATTGATGTTCGTGGTGCATCTGACTGATCCCCTTAGCGGATGCCTGCTGATAGTCCGTTCCTTGATACCATCGGCGCAAGATCGGAAGTCTGGGCCTGCGGGCTTCGCAATTCATGGCGTATGGCCTCTGGCTCGGTGACTGGCAGGCTCCGGCTGGGCGTTGTAGGCCAAGCTTCCGAGGACGAAGTCTCGATTGCAGTGGCAGGCGCAAATCTGGGCTGTCCGCTGTTCGAGGGTAAGAACTGCCTTATCCTCGCGGATGAGACGACAGCAATACAGTACAGCATATCCAGTGAACTTCCATGCAATCAATCCGTCGAAATACAAGCGACGTCATAAGCTATCGACGCGAAGGAGGGAACGGTGCAATTGTAGGAGGGCTCGTGAATCGAGGAAGTGCGATCCCCTGGATCGTTGGCACAAACTTGTTTTCCGACATTTGCAGCGGGAGATTCTGGGTAATTGAAAGCAACGTTGAATCTGGCTGGCAAGTGACCCAGATCGCTGATGTTCCATAAGTCGTTAGTTCACTTGGGACAGACGGCGACGGCGAAGTTCACGTGGCCACATTTGAGGGTTCGATCCTGCGCCTTGGCGAAGCCAATACGGGGTATCGCTTTTCGGTAGACATCGTGCCATCCGGGACCATCAGGCCCCCTGCCGCTGGCCGTTCGGTACCCTTCGCCACCGGCTGACACTCTTCTTGAGTGGAACATATCCCGTATTCAGCTCTACGACTCCACAGTTCAGATTCCGCTGACGGTCTCCAATGCCATCACGGCGATAGCGCGGACGCACTCTCTTGCACCGGCGCTGGGCGGCGCCGGTGGTCTGGGTGCCAGGCAAGGTCCGGTGTGCGACGATGGCGGAATGATTCACGCTAACGGCGCGACGTTTCCGTTTGCGGCGATCGTCGGCCAGGACCTGATGCGCCTGTCGCTGGCGCTGAATGCGATCAACCCCAGCATCGGTGGGGTGTTGATTCGTGGCGAGCGCGGGACGGCGAAGTCCACGGCGGTTCGTGGGCTGGCCGCGGTGTTGCCGGAGATCGAGGTGGCCACCTGCACCTACGGGTGCGCGCCGGGTTCGCTCAACGTCTGCGAGGAGTGCAAAGAGCTGCGGCTGAACGGCGACGTGGAGTACACCACGCGGCAGGTGCGGGTGGTGGACCTGCCGGTGTCGGCCACCGAGGATCGGGTGATCGGCACGCTGGACCTGGAAGCGGCGCTGGCGCGGGGCGAGCGCAGGTTCGAGCCGGGCCTGCTGGCGGCGGCCCACCGCGGGTTGCTGTACGTGGACGAGGTGAATCTGCTGGACGACCATCTGGTGGACACGCTGCTAGACAGCGCGGCCTCGGGCACGAACCTGATCGAGCGCGAAGGCGTCCAGTTCCGGCATCCGTCCGAATACATCCTGGTCGGGACGATGAACCCGGAGGAAGGCGACCTGCGGCCGCAGCTGCTGGACCGGTTTGGACTGGCAGCCGAGATTCGCGGGGATACGCAGCCGGCCATCCGGGCCGAGATCGTGCGCCGGCGGATTGCGTACGACGCCGATCCCGCGGCGTTTCTCGCCGAGTGGACCGGGGCCAGCGCGGAACTGCAGCAACAGATTGTGCGGGCGCAGGAGTTGCTGCCGTCGGTCGACGTCAGCCCCGAGATGCTGTCTCTGATCATTCACATTGCCATCGCGATGGGGGTGGACGGCCACCGAGCCGACATCGTGATGCACAAGACGGCATCGACGATCGCGGCGTGGGAAGGGCGCACCGAGGTGACGCGCGACGACATCCGGCGCGCGGCCGAGCTGGCGCTGCCGCACCGGCGACGACGCGATCCGTTCACACCGCCGCACCTGGACCCGGACGAACTGGACCAGGCCATCCAGTCATTCGACGCCTCACGCCAGGCCAGCGGCAGCGACGCCGCGGAGGCCGGGATGGAGAAGCGGCAGATGTCCGCGACCGGCGAGGAAACGGTGGCGGCGTCGGACCAGAATCAAGGGGCGCCGACGCAAGCCGGCGCGGAGCGGCAGATCGACCCTGATTCGATTCCGGAGTCGCCAACGGTTGCGGCCCACGAGCGACTGCCGATGACGCGGCCGCGGTCGGGTCGAAGAACTCAGCACGAGGTGCAGGGCCGGCGCGGGCGCTCGGTGCGGAGTCGTCATATGAAGCCCAACGACCCGCCCGACGTGGCCTTGCTGGACACGATTCGGGCAGCGGCGCTGCGCGGAATCGGCGACGGAACGCCGTCCATTACCAAGGACGACGTCCGGATTCGCCGGCGCATGCGCAAGGTCGGCAACCTGATGCTGTTCGTGGTGGACGGCTCGGGCAGCATGGCGGCGCAGCGGCGGATGCAGCTGACCAAGTCGGCGGTGCTGTCGCTGCTGGCGGATGCCTACCAGCGGCGCGACCGGGTAGGACTGGTCACCTTCCGCAAGACCGACGCGCACGAGACCGTCCCGCCGACCAACAGCCTGGACCTGGCGCATGCGCGCATGCGGGAACTGCCCACGGGCGGGCGCACGCCGCTGGCCCAGGGGCTGGACCTGGCACGCCGGGTAATCCTGCGCGAGCGCGCGCGGGATGCCGAGACCAAACCGATCGTGATCCTGCTAACGGACGGCGTGGCCAACGTCGGCCTGGAGCCCGGGTCGGATCCGATCGACGACGCCATGCGGGCCGCGCGGCGGCTGGCGCTCGACCGGATTCCGGCGCTGGTGATCGACGCCGACCGGCGCCGGGCGCGGCTGAGCCCCCTGCCGGACCTGGCGAAGTCGATGATGGCCGCGCACGTGCGGCTGGACGCGCTGGCATCGGGCGAACTCACCAGCCTGATCCGGCTGGCCACTGCCTGAGCCGACCGGACTGGGCAGGCGGATAGCCCTCCGCCACGCCGACGATGACTGACGGACTGCCCCAACGAGTCTGGATTTGCGGGCTGTCGGGTTCCGGCAAGACGACCGTGGCGGCACGATTGGCGCAGATTCTCGATGTGCCGCACGTGGAACTTGATGCCCTGCATTGGCGCCATCGTCCCGATTGGGGCATGCCCTCCGACGCGGAGTTTCTGCCCGAAGTGCGGGAGGCTACGGCCGGCGACGCCTGGGTGGTGGAAGGCAACTACAGCCGCTCGCGGGACATCTTCTGGCCGCGGGTGGAGCTGATGGTCTGGCTGGATCTACCGCTGCGAACGGCCTGCTGGCGCGTGCTTCTGCGAACGCTGCGGCGGATTCGAAGCAAGGACCAATTGCTCTGGGGCGTGCAGCGGGAGACCGTTCGCAGTGCGCTGCTGACCTGGGATGGCCTGGTGCTCTGGAACCTGCGGGTACATCGGCGGCGCCACGGGACGTACACGGGGCTCATGCAGGATGCGAACGCTCGTGGAACGGACGTGGTCCGGTTGCGAAGCCAGCGCGCGGTGGATGCGTGGCTAGACGATTTCGAGCGTCGGGTCGGGCCAAAGGCCCAGGCATAGATCCACACGTCGGCGGCGGCTGACCGTGCCTGGCGGGCGATATAGGCTGGGCGGGAACTCGCGGCCAACGCGGCTCTCGGGTTAGCACTCGAAGCGCCGCCGATGAATCGAGCGCGCCCGTGAAGATCCAATCGGTTACCCCGCTCACGTTCAACCCCGAGGTCTACTACGGCCGGGGATCCTTCAACTACTGCTACGTCCGGATCGAGACGGAGAACGGGCTGGTGGGGTACGGCGAGTGTTCGCTGATGCCCGGGGCCGTGGCCGGCGCGGTGGAGACGATCGGGGACTACCTGGTCGGACGCGACGCCCGCCGGGTCGAGCAGGTCTGGTCGAGCATGTACTACATGTGGCACAACGTCCGCGGCGGCGTGGTCTACATGTCGGCGATGAGCGGAATCGACATCGCGCTGTGGGACATCAAGGCCAAAGCCGCCGGGCTGCCCATTCACGAAATGCTGGGCGGGCCGATGCGAACTCGGCTGCGCTGCTACCGGGGAATCAGCGGCGCGGACACGGACGAACTGGTCAAGGCCGCTAAGGACGCGGTGGCCGACGGGTGGACAGCGATGAAGTTCGATCCCCTGTCGACGGCGGGGTACTACCTCTCGCCCGCGCAATTCGAGGAAGCCATCGCCAGGGTTGGCGCGGTGCGGGCGGCGGTGGGGCCGGACGTGGACATCATGGTGGAAACGCACGGCCGGCTGAGCCTGGGGATGATCCGCAAGCTGGCCGAGGGAATCGCCGAATCCAACCCAATGTTCCTGGAGGAGCCGTGCGGGCCGGAGTACACGAGCGCGATGGAAAAGCTCTCGCAGGAAACCACGGTGCCGCTGGCGACCGGCGAGCGGCATTACACGCGCTGGGGGTTCCGGGAACTGTTCGAACGCGAAGCCGTGTCCTACGCGCAGCCGGACATCGGGCATTCGGGTGGCATATCGGAGCTACGCAAGATCGCCAGCATGGCCGAGGCCTACGGCATCGCGGTGGCGCCGCACAACCCGTTCAGCGTGTTGAACTTCGTGGCTTCGGCACAGGTCGACGCATCGATTCCCAACTTCCTGATCCAGGAGAGCGGCAACTTCAGCATCGAGGGCGTGCTGAAGAAGCCGGTGCGAATCGTGGACGGGCACTACGACCTGCCGACGGGACCGGGGCTTGGCGTGGAGCCGGACGAGGAGTTCATCGCCGCGCATCCGCCGCGACCGGTGGAGCCGGAGCGCTGGCGGGAGCAGTCGATGGGACGGCCCTATACGTTTGCGGGTGGCGACGACGGGCTGTAGCGCGGGAGAAGCTGCGGGCGTAGCCGACGGCGGGGACTGTGGTTCGACACGGTCCTCCGAAGACTCCGGACCGGCTCACCACGAACGGACGGGACGCGCTCGGCTGCCAGGCAAGGGGCGCACAGGAGGATGAGCATGGCGGCGATTCGGATGGGAATCATCGGCTGCGGCAACTTTATGTCAACCCACATTCCCCGGCTGCTGGACATCGACGACGTTGAAATTGTTGGGCTGGCCGACCCCAGCGCGGCCTCCATCACACGAATGAAGGAGCGGAATCCGGGGCTGCACGGCGTCCCCGAGTTCGCGTCGCACCAGGAACTACTGCGCGAGACCAGCCCAGGCGCCGTCGAAATCGGCTCGCCGCATGCGCTGCACTTCGAGCAGATCGTGGATTCGCTGGACGCCGGATGCCACGTCATGACCGAGAAGCCACTGGTCTGCACGGTGGCCGAAGGCGAGGAGGCGCTGCGGCGGCGCGAGCGGGCCGGGACGATTCTGATGGTTTCGTACCAGCGGCACTACGCGCCGGCGTATCGGTACATCCACCAGCAGATCCAGGCCGGCGCCATCGGGCGGATCCAGTTCGTGACCGGCCTGCAGCACCACGGCTGGTACTGGGAACAGCGAGGCCAGTGGCGGCAGGACCCTGAGCTCTCAGGCGGCGGCCAGTTGATCGACTGGGGCAGCCACCTGATGGACTGCGTGATGTACGCCACCGGGCTGCGGATCAGCGCGGTGATGGCGCATGAGAACCGCTACGACCTGGACGTGGACGTGGACATGACCATCAGCGCGCGATTCGAAAACGGCGCCATCGGCAGCTTTGCGCACGTGGGCAACGCGGCGGCGCCGGCGGCCGAGGACATGGGCTTCTATGGCAGCGAGGGGACGCTGCTGGTGCGGGGCGTCGACTACAACTCGCTGGACCAACTGCGCCACTACGACGCGCGGCAGGAATTGGTAGACGTAGGCGAGTTGCCGGCCCAGTCCAGCCCCGACCACAACTTCGTAGACGCCATCCAGGGCCGCGACCAGGTGCGCTCCAGCGGCGAAGGCGGGCTGGACGTGTTGCGAGTCAACGAGGCCTGCTGGGAATCGGCGCGGACCGGGCGGGAAGTCAAAGTGAGCTACTCAGGCAGTCGCTAAACCCCTCAAGCAGCGAGCGTCCGAGCCAACGACCCGCGGGCCGCGCCACCAATCCGGTTACACGCGCCGCCGCAGGCGCGGGTTGGCCAGTTCGTCCAGGCCGTGGCTAATCAGAAACAGCCCAATGAACAAGGTGACGATCACCACCATGGGCGACAGCCACCACCACCAGAGGCCCCGAATCACGGCGGAGTGCAGCTGCGACCAGTAGATCGTCATGCCCAGCGTGTTGGTGGTCTGGGGCCCGAGGCCCAGGACTTCCAGGCCGATGGCGAAGAGGATGGCCGTGGAGACGGCGGCCACGAAGCTGGCGCCCAGGTAAGGAAGCATGTTGGGCATCAACTCCTTGAAGATGATTTCCATCCCCGACATGCCGTTGAAGCGGGCGATGGGCACAAAGGCGCGCTCGCGCATGCTGAGCACCTGCGACCCGATGGCGCGGGTCGTGCCAGGCCAGGCCAGCAGGGCGATGATGATGGCCATCGACTCGACGGTCACCTGCCGAACCTGGCTGGCGACCGTGATGAGAATCAGCAGGGCCGGGATAGTGAGCGTGACGTCGGTGACGCCGCGCACTGAAGTTCCGATCGGACCCCGGTAAAAGCCCTGGATAAACCCCAGGGTCGACCCGATGATCAGCGCCATGAACCCCGCGATCAGGCCGATCTTCACGGTCTGCGGGGTGCCCACCACGATCAGCGCCAGCATGTCGCGGCCGAAGCTGTCGGTACCCAGCGGATGATCCAGGCTGGGCGGCAAGTCCTTGGAGAAGGCGGTCGTTCGGGTGGCGTCCTGGTCGATGATGAGTGGCGCCAGCAAGCCAAAGACGACGATCACCGTGATGATGGTCAGTCCGGCGACCAGCGTGGGGTTGCGGCGGCCGTAGGAAATCCACTCGCGGCGGCGGCTCCAGGTTTCGGGCGAGCGCGACTCGGTCGTTGCGGGGGCGGCGCTAGCGGCGGACATAGACGATCCGGCGGTCCACAAACGGGTAGAGCAGGTCCAGGACCAACATGGCCAGCGCCACCGAGACCACCAGCACAAAGACGATGCCCTGGATCAGGAAGTAGTCGGTCGCGCGGATGGCGTACCAGAGAATCCAGCCCATGCCGGGATAGTCGAAGATCACCTCCACCAGCACCGAGCCGGCAATAATCCCGCCGAAGGTGAGGGCAAGCCCGGTGACCTGGGGCAACATGGCGTTGCGCATGGCGTAGCGCAGAAAAATACGCATGGGTGACAGGCCCTTGGCCTCGGCCATGATCATGTAGTCCTCGCCCATGTTGGTCACCATCATTCCCCGCATGCCCAGCATCCAGAATCCGGTCACCGATAGCACGATGGACAGCGCGGGCAGGATGCTGTGGTAAAGGATGTCGAGCGTGAAAGCCGGCGCAAGTTCAATCTTGGCGCCGGTGCTATAGGCGCCGCCCAGCGGGAATAGTTTGAAAGTGAACGCGAACGTAAAGATCAGGATGAGTCCCAGGAGGTAGTAGGGAATGGCAGATAATGGCATCAAAACGGGTACAAGCCATTTCACCCAGCGGGACGATCCCGGCCAGCCCAGCAACGCCCCCAGCAGGTTTCCGACAATGAACGCAATGATGGTGGAGGCCGTGAGCAGGCCGATCGTCCAGGGCAGCCGCTGGACGATCAGGCGGCCGATATCGGCCGGGAAGTAGGTAATCGAGGGTCCGAAGTCGAAGCGCGCCACGTTCCACAGGTAGGAGAAGTACTGCTCGACCATCGGCCGGTCCAGGCCAAGACGCTTCTTGTAGGCGGCCACCACCTGATCCATGCCCGAGGTACGGATGCCCAGGGTCTCGAGCTGGGCGAACTGGGCCTGGATGGGGTCGCCGCGCGCCAGGCGCGGGATGACGAAGTTAATCGAGGCCGCAACCCAGACGACCAGCAGGAACATGCCGACCCGCCGGAGAAGGTAGCCCAGTGACACGCGCGAAATCTCCTGAGCTGTGCCCAGTCAGCCTGGTGAAACGTTGCGTGATGCTCCGCGACACACCTGCCCGCACCGGTTTGCGAGCGAGCAAGGCGACGCCGAAGCCTTATTGAGTATAGGGAGAGCGCGCGCGGCCGGTCCATCCCGCCGCCCGCGCGGGCTGCTATGGCGTGGTCAGGAGGCTTCGGCAATTCGAACGCGAAGAACTTGACGCCGGCAAGCCAGCCGCAGAATATGCTTGACTGCGCGTGTGGCGTGCTATCGCAGCTTGTCGCCAGGGGAGGAATTGCGTATGAGTTCTCTTAATGGACTGAGCCGACGGAGGCTGCTACAGCTCCTCGGCGGCGGAGCGGCAGCCGGCACGGCCGTGCTGATTGCCGCCTGCGGCGAAGACGAAGAACCGGCGCCGACGCCAACACCGGCCGCAACGGCCATGGCGGAAGCCACGCCGGAGCCGACCCCCGAGCCAACGCCGGAGCCCACCGAGGCCCCAGCGCCGGCCGCGACCGCAGCCCCGGCGCGCACCGCCGCGCCCACTCGAGCCGCGACGCCTGAGCCGACCCCCGAGGCCATGAAGGAAATGATGGGGGCGACCGGTCCGCGCGAGAATGTGCCGCGCAACCGGACGGTGATCGCGGAGAACATCTCGGGCCGCAACGCCAACCCCGAGGTCTTCAACCCCTTCAGCAACAGCATGACCATGCACACCGGGTCGCAGCAGCTGGCGATTGAATCCGTCATCTACATCAACCTGCAGACCGGCCAGGAAGAGCTCTGGCAGATCGACGGGTTCGAGTACGACGAGGGCTTCAACGGCGTCACGATGAACGTGCGCGAGGGCGTGGAGTGGTCGGACGGCATGCCGTTCACAGCCCACGACATCGCCTTCACGCTGAACATGCTGCTCAATGGCACGGCGGACCTGCGCTGGGCCGTGGACGTTCAGGAGTGGGTCAAGTCGGCCCACGCCGACGACGACATGACCGTGCACATCGAGTTCAACAAGCCCAACCCTCGATTCATGTCGCAGATGTTCGCGACCCTTTACTGGTCGGTCTACATCGTTCCCAAGCACATCTGGGAAGGCAAGGACCCGGCCACGTTCACCAACTACGACCCGGACCAGGGCTGGCCGGTGTTTACAGGTCCATACACGCTGACCTCCACCACCGAGCTTGAGACGGTGTGGGACCGGAACGACAACTGGTGGGGCGCCAAGGCCGCGCCGCCCATCGGCGGCGTGGACCGCCAGACGCCGCTGGCCCTGCCGAAGCCCGAGCGTGTGATCTTCGTTGGCGTGGAGAACGCCGAGAAGCGTGCCGCCAGTGCCATCGCCAACGAGCAGGACACGTTCTGGCACATGCCGCGCAGCGTCTACGAGCAGGTCAATAGCGAGAACCCGAACATCAAGGCCTGGTTCCCGGACCTGCCGTATGCCTACTTCGACCCGGCGCCGCGGCACCTGGCCTTCAACCTGAAGGCGCCGCCGTTTGACAACGCGGACGTGCGCTGGGCGATCTCGTACGCGGTCGACCGCGAGAAGATCGTGGAGTTCGCCTACGAGGGCATCACCACGGTCACCGACGTATTCTTCCCGCACACGCCGGCCATGGACGTCTTCTACCAGCACGCCGCCGACCTCTTTGAGAAGTACCCGGCCAAGGAGTTCAACCTCGAGAAGAGCGCTGAACGCATGGAGGCCGCGGGCTACTCGAAGAACTCCGACGGTCTCTGGGCCGACGGGGACGGCAACACCGTGGTCATGGAAATCCACGTGCGCGGTGGAGAGGAAGACCAGCAGCGCGTGGCGCCGATCCTGGCCGACCAGTTACGGGTCGCCGGATTCGACTCCACGTTCAAGATCACCGAGGCCGGCGCCTTCTTCGACGGCATCGCCCGCGGCGACATCCTGACCAACATGCAGTTGGTGGGCGGCAATACGGTCAACGTGGCCGACCCGTGGGGTACCTGGCGACTGCTTCACAGCAGCCACTCGGCGCCGATCGGCGAGGTTGCAACCGGACAGCGCTCGCGCTTCGAGAATGCCGAGTTCGACGCCATTGTGGATGCAATGGCCGGGTTAACCACCAGCGACCCGGAAATGAAGAGCCTGTTCTACGACTCGATGGAGATCATCCTCCGCGAGATGCCCATCGTGTCGATCGTCCAGACGGCATTGTTGACACCCAACAACTACACGTACTGGAGCAACTGGCCCGACATCGCGAACGACTACCAGGCGCCTTCGCAGTGGTGGGGCAACTTCTACCACAGCATCCTGACGATCGAGCCCACGCAGTAGCACGGGCTTCGTCGGCGTGGGGGGCTTCCCGGCTGCGGGAAGCCCCCCACACGGGTACCATCGGAACAGAGAAGTCTTCGTCCGAACTGTTTGGTACTGCCCACAGTGCGGCGGCGTGAATAGCGTCTCGCGGGTGGGCAGCCGCATGGAAAGGATGCGGGCCGCAAACCCATGACACACAGCACGCTCACCCGCCGCCGGATCCTGGCGGCAATCCTGGTCGCGGGAGTCGCCGGCGTTGCCTGCGGACCTTCGCCAAGCGCCTCGAACGAATCCGGGGACTCGTCGGAGTCATCGGACACCTCGGGATCGACGACCGAGCCCACCAAGACTCCAACGCTCGACTTCTTCCGCGCCGGCGGCCGAAACCCGAGCTACCCAACGCCGACTCCGCAGCCCATTCCAGGGCAGCGACAGTCCTAATCCGGCCGTGGCAGCAGGCGCGCATGCCTGACCTGGCGCCACACGAGGGACGACTGCACTGAATAACGGCGCCGTACTGACAGTTAGCGACCTGCGGGTCTACTACGACACGCCCGCGGGCACGGTGAAGGCCGTGGACGGCGTGAGCTTCGACCTGCGGCCGGGTGAGCGCCTGGGCCTGGTGGGCGAGTCCGGCTCAGGCAAGAGCACGATGGCGCTGGCGCTGATGCGCATGCACAAGCCGCCGGCCCGCATCGCCGGCGGCGAGGTGCTGCTGGACGGCGTGGGCGACGTAATGAAGCTGGACGACGACGCCCTGCGTCGCATCCGCCTGGACCGGCTGGCGCTGGTGCCGCAGGGCGCGATGAATTCCCTGAATCCGGTGATGCGAGTTCGGGACCAGTTGGCCGACGGCATCCGAACGCATGAGCCGGGCGATGACCGCGACGCACTCGCCGCGCGCATACGTGCGCAATTGGCTCGTGTGGGCCTGGACGCTGACGTCGGCGGCAAGTTCCCGCACGAGTTGAGCGGAGGCATGAAGCAACGCGTGGCAATTGCCATCGGCACGTCGCTAAGCCCCTCGGTGATCATCGCCGACGAACCCACCAGCGCGCTGGACGTGGTGGTGCAGCGGCAGGTGATGGAAACGCTGCGGTCGGTGCAGGAAGAGATCGGCGCCTCGGTTCTGATCGTGGGACACGACATGGGGCTGATGGCGCAAATCGCCGATCGGATGGGCGTGATGTACGCCGGCAAGTTGGTGGAACTGGCGCCGGTGCACGACCTATTCGCCAACCCGCAGCATCCCTACACCAGGCTATTGATCGAGAGCGTGCCGACGCTTATGGCCAAGCGCGCGCTGGCGAGCATTCCGGGCGCGCCGCCCACGCTGATCAACGTGCCGCCCGGCTGCCCCTTCCATCCCCGCTGTCCCAGCGCCTTCGAGCCGTGCGACTCGAAGGTGCCGTTGCCGACGTCTCAGAACGGCCGCGTGGTGTCCTGTCACCTGTATCCGGAGCAGGCCGCATGACCGCCTTCCTTGAGATGACCAACGTCAGCAAGGTCTTCTCGGCCGGGATCATCCGGCGCCAGCACACCGTGGCTGTTGACGACGTGACGATGACCATCGACGAGCAGTCGCCGTCCATCCTGGCCGTGGCCGGCGAGAGCGGCAGCGGGAAGACGACGCTGGCGCGCTTGCTGCTGGGGGTGATTCCGCCGTCCTCGGGCGAGGTGATTTACCGCGGCCAATCGGTGGACGACCTTTCGCGCGAGCAGCGGCGCACCTACCTGCGCGAGATTCAGCCGATCTTCCAGGACCCGTTCGAGTCCTACAACCCGTTCTACAAGGTCGACCACGTCCTGACCGTGCCCGCCAAAAAGTTCGACCTGGCCGCCACCCGCGAGCAGACGATGCGGCTGATCGAGGAGGCCCTGGACATGGTGGGCCTACAGCCGGCCGAAACGCTGGGGCGGTTTCCCCACCAGCTGAGCGGCGGCCAGCGCCAGCGGGTGATGGTGGCCCGGGCCATGCTGCTGCGGCCGCGGCTGATCGTGGCCGACGAGCCGGTGTCGATGGTGGACGCCTCGCTGCGAGCGACGATCCTGGAGAGCATCCGGCGCATGAAGCAGGAGCTTGGGATCTCGGTGGTCTACATCACCCACGACCTGACCACGGCCTACCAGATCGCCGACAACATCCTGGTGATGTACAAGGGGTCGGTGGTGGAAGCCGGCTCGGTGGAACAGGTAATCCGCGACCCCAAGCACCCGTACACGCAGCTGCTGGTCTCGTCGATCCCCCAGCCCGATCCCTCGGTGCCCTGGGGCGCCGAGGGCGAGATTGCGGGGGACCCGGAGTCGATGGAGGTCGCGGCCACGGGGTGCAAGTTCGTGGATCGCTGCCCGGCGGCCTTCGAGCCCTGCCGCGGCCAGCGGCCGCCGCTCTACCACGAGCACGCCTCGCGCGCGGCGGCCTGCTTCCAATACGACGGCTCGTCGGCGCTGGAAGACCAGAACCTGGACGTGGTTTTCGAACCGCAACTCACCTCGCAGGCGGCCGGCGCCTCAGAGGAGCCGGCCGCAAACTGAGTCGAGCGACCGGGGCCATGCGAGTCGAGCGGCCGCCTGGGTGCCCGATCGTTACGTCTCTCAAGCATCTCCCCAATCCCCTGCATGCCAGGACGCTTGGACCGCAAGCCATCTGTTTCTCAAACCATCTCCCAAAGGCCGCTAAGTCTCCGCAGCCCCCAAACTGACGCCCTGTACGCTGATCCCCTGCTTCCCGGGAGCCACGCGACATGAACGCCAGACGCTTCAAAGCCCTTCTCGCGGAGTCTGGAATGGACGCCGTAGTCGCCAGTTCATTGGAAAACGTCTCCTACCTCTCGGGCGCTCGAATCGTCATGCAGCGCCTCATTCCTGATCGTCTGGCGCTGCTCGTGTGGCCGGGTCAGGGAGATCCGGCGATCGTCGTATGCAAAGGCGAGGACGTCGCGTGCCGGGACGACTGCCGAATCGAGGACATGCGCGCGTACACCGAGTTCGTCACGTCCCCGATTGATCTCTTGGCTGACGTCGTCGTCGAGAAGGGTCTCGCCAACGGCCGACTCGGCGTGGAGAGCCGCTTGTTGCCCGCCGCATACGTGGACCGGCTGCGCACACGGCTCCCGGGCGCCACGCTGGTCGACTGCGGCGACCTGATGGACCGTACCCGGATGATCAAGACGCCCGAGGAGGTCGACGCTCTCGCAGGGGCCGGCCGGGCCACCGAGCGCGCGATTCACGGCGCCTTTGAGCTAGCGTCCGTCGGCGATTCCGAGAAGAAGGTCGCGGACGACATTACCGCGGGAGTGACCTCAGCCGGCGCGGACGTCCTGAACTTCATGTTTCTTGGAACCGGGAGGCGATCGTTCGAGTGGCACGCCCGTCCCGGTACGACGCGACTGAGGGCGGGCCACGTGCTGCATACGGACGTCGCCGGCAACTTCATCGGCTACTGGTCGGATCTGGCCCGAACGGCCTTCGTCGGCAATCCAGGCCCTCCGCAGCTCGACATCTACCGTCGGCTTTATCAAACCCACGTTGAAACGCTCGATGCCATTCGTCCCGGGCTTCATGTACGCGAACTGTATTCCGTGTGTCAGACCGCCTACCGGAAAGTCGGCCTACCGTTCCAATTGGCGCACATCGGCCACGGGCTCGGCCTGGGCCTCCACGAATACCCCATGCTCAAACCCTCCACCGACGAAATGCTCCAGCCGGGCATGGTTCTGTGCATCGAGCCCGCCTACCTCGATCCGGGTGTCGCCGGCTACCACATCGAGGATCTCGTCCTCGTCAACGAAAAGGGACGAGAGGTGCTGACCGACTATGCGAGTGCCAACGAAGCCCAGGTGATCACGTAGACCGCCGCGGGATGTCACTGGGTCGGCGGCGCGCGGCTCGTACACCGCACGGTTTCGCACATGCCCTGGGCGAGTTGTCCCGCACGCCAACATGCTCCGGGCCAGAGCCGCATTACCTTCGTGTGCAATCCCACCTAGCTCTGTTCGGTGCCGCGACTAGGATTGACTCAGATCAAGACGGCAGGGTGGGAGCCCCGACATGATCCTGGTCACCGGAGCCACAGGCTACATCGGCGGACGACTGGTGCCTCGCCTCATTCAGGATGGCCATCGCGTCCGCGTGCTAGTGCGAAGCCGTGCGCGTGCGCGTGCTCGCTCATGGTCCAGTCGGGTCGAGATCGTGATTGGCGACGTCCTCAGTCCTCATGACCTGTCCAAAGCGCTTCAGGGAGTGCAGACCGCCTACTACCTGATTCACAGCATGACCAGGGGAGCCAGCTTCGGCAATCTCGATGCCCGTGCAGCCCGCGCCTTCGGTCTGGCAGCACGGGACTCTGGCGTTCAGCGCATCATTTACCTGGGAGGCCTCGGTCAGCCGGCCGCCGAATTGTCCCGTCACTTGCGCTCGCGTCACGAGACGGGACGAGCGTTGCGCGAAGGCGGGGTTCCCGTCACCGAGTTTCGGGCCGCGGTCATTGTCGGCTCTGGCAGCATCTCGTTTGAAATGATTCGGCATCTCGTCGAACGCCTCCCGGTCATGGTCTGTCCCAGGTGGATCTACTCGCGGATTCAACCCATCGCGGTTGACGACGTTCTGGCCTACCTGGTTGCGTCGCTCGAAGTGTCCGACAGCCAGGGGCAGATCATCGAGATCGGTGGTCGCGACGTCACGACCTATCGAGGATTGATTCTCGGTTATGCAGCCGCACGAGGTCTGCGGCGATTGCTGGTACCCGTTCCGGTTCTAACCCCACGCTTGTCGTCCTATTGGGTTCACTGGATCACACCCATTCCGTCTGGCATTACCAGTGCGTTGGTGGAGGGGCTTCGCAACGATGTGGTTGTCACGGAACCTCGCGCCCGCAAGCTCTTTCCGCACATTGAGCCCCTCAACTTCGCCTCGGCGCTCGACCGGGTGATGGAGGACCTTGACCAGGGGCTCATCGATACATCCTGGAGCGACGCCGCCGGCCCGGCGCCCGAGCCTGGGCGGCAGGTCGTGCTCGAATCAAGTCGAGGATTGATCGTCGAGCGCCGCGGCCGTCGCATCGCGGCCCCCGCTGCCGATGTCTACCGGGTGATCGCTGGCATTGGAGCGGCGCGGGGGTGGTACTTCGCCAACTGGACGTGGCGGATTCGCGGAATGCTGGATCGGCTCCTGGGCGGCGCTGGACTGCGCCGGGGACGACGGCATCCCGATGACCTGCGCATTGGCGATGCCCTCGACTTCTGGCGAGTCGAGGATCTCGAAGTCGACCGCCGTATTCGGCTGCGCGCTGAGATGAAACTCCCCGGTCGGGCTTGGCTTCAATACAGACTCACGGCGGCGCCTGACGGATCAACCCACATCGATCAGGCGGCCGCGTTTAGTCCGAAGGGACTGGCCGGTCTCCTCTACTGGTATGCCTTGTACCCCGTACACGCCTGGATCTTTGATGGGTTGGCCACAGCCATTGCCAAACGTGCCGAGCGTGCGGCGGCGCCCCCGGCAGGATTCGAACCTGCGACCCACGGCTTAGAAGTACGGCGGTGACACGCACCCCGCGCGAGCCATCCCAAACCTGTTACGGCTTCGAGGCCGATTTACAGGCCGTTGCCCCCTTCCAGGAACAATGGCACGGAAATTCTACCCTAATTCGGGGGAAACTCCGCCTGCGCCAGCGCCAGGAACTCGCGAGTCACGACTTCCACCGCCGGGCGGCGGGTAGGCCGCCCAGAGGTGCTGGTGGCTGCGCAGGCCCAATCGCGCTGCGATGACGGCCATGGGCTGGCCGTCGCAGAAGAGTTGCAGCGCCAGGGCCTGTCGCGGGGTCAGGACCGCCAAGGCCCCGCTCGGTCACCTGCTCAAAGAGCGCCCGCGTCGCGTATACGTCGGCGAAGGCACTGCGGCGAAACCGGCGGCGCGCGAGGCGTTGGACGCCAGGCAGGCTCACCAACGGCGAGTCGAGCAGGCGATACCCGTCGGCGCGGTGCCGCAGGGCGTCGTCGACCCAGCGGTAGTAGGCGGCGAACGACCGCCGGCCGCGGCGGGCTGCCCGTCGTGCGTGGGGCCGCCCGGAGATCGACGAGGCCGCGGCCTGGGACATCTGGGTCCTCGTGGTGCACGTACGGTCCCACCTCAGGGTGCCGAGCCGAGGATCCGCGGGGAAGGCAGGATTCCGTAGGCACCCTCGCCGGCCGCGGAGGCGACGCACCGCCGTTCCACAGCGGTCCCCCTGCATACTGATGGTGGCGCCTGAGTACTGGGTACGGTGCGCCACCCTCCAACGGTGGCCTGGGCGAAAGCGCGCGCCGTCGGCGATATGGCCGCACCTGAACAAGCCACGCCTTACCGCCCGCGATGGCAACGCGCTGGCCGACGCAAGCTCGCGGGATGGGTGCCCGCGGTTCGCCGACGAGGCCCCTTGTCGCGTCGTGCCGACGCACCTGCCCTCGCCGATCCGCTGAGGTGTCAATGGTGAGAGCAGCGCTGCGGGAATCGCGCTGCGCGTTGACAGCCCTGCGGCCAGCCACGGACACGATCAACGTCCCGTCCGACCCTGGCAGAGCCGGCCGTGCGACGGCGTCGAGAAGGCGACATCCGTCACGGCCACGACGACCGCGGCCTTCGTGTGCCCGCCCATGCCTTCGATGGCTTGCACCGCCAAGCTTGCGGCCGGCCGTGGCTTCGTGGCTGAGCGCCGCCGCAACCATGATGCACCCCGTACGTAGCAGAAGCAGCGGTCGACGGAGGGGCGTCGGAACAACATGCGTAAGTGTGCGCGTGCCCTCGCTGTGCACAAGCGCGAGCGCGCAAATGTCACTGAGAGTCACCTGCGGCATGACCGATCGTCACAAAATCGTCATCTGCAATACGTAAACTTTCCGGCGAACCTTCTGCACATATTCCAGACGTGACATCCTGCGCGACGCTTGCTCATCGTCGAGTCGTCAAGCGTGATTCTTGACGTCGGCGCTACGTCTGGCCGTGCTTAGCCTTACGGCGGGTGACCCGATTTACTGGATATGCCTCCGGTGGCAAAGTATATGGTTCAGCAGTATTCTTAGGATCACTTCTGTCTATGGCGTCGAGCATAGGGTGAATTACTCTCGCTTCAGCTATTCGCATCCCCACATCTAAAGCTAAGGACGGCCAAAGGACCAAATGGACAACAGGAGAGTGCACAGCGAACAAATGTGACATGCTTGCAAGCAAAATACGTCTCATTACGAAAACCTGTATTGTCCTCCTGATTGCCCTATTGGCCATGAGCAGTACACCTGATGAGCCGTCGGTGGATGCAACAGACATCCTAGAGCGGCTTTTTGTATTAGAGGAACTTTTGGAGATTGGAAGTAGCCCTATTGATCCTTACATCTACCGCCTGAAGTACGACGCCGCTCCGTATCCGATCTCCTTCCCGCCGTTTGATACCGATGTACTCACGACTGCGGCAAATGAATGCTGGCACATATCGATCGCTCTGGGCATGCTTGCCACGGCCAAATCAAATAGCCAGATCACACTTGATGTATACGCCTACCCAGACTTGGTGGTGGCACAAGTTCCCGAGGCTGCCGTATACGACGTTGCCCAAAGCTATCTTGCCGTTACGTGCACAAGTCTAAATCGTGGACGCAGCCAACTAGGTATTGGTAATCGAATCTATGAAGTATCTCCCGATTCAACCATGCATATTGACGTGTATGAACGTGCCGGCATATTCTTGGATACTGCGTCGAGTGCACTATCGTCGACCGTCCACATTCTCGGTGACAACCCAGCAGAGTATGGGCTACATGGGCGTAACTATTCGCTATCTTCACTATCAAAAGAACATCGTGATCTGCTTGTCACTGCTCTGTGGACAAGAGCGGATTCAGAAGTGAATCGGATTGCTGATCTGTTTGAACAAATACCAATAACATGCGAAGATGCATCATGCATGGCAACAATGATGCAGGCTGCCGCAGATACATGTGATATTGCCAATGATTACATTGGTAAGATTGTTTTTTTGTCAGACGAACCCGATTGGTCGCAAGTTCAGGTACATATGATCCACTACTGTGATGGGCTTGACGGAGTGGTCGAACTGCTGGATGCAAATCAAGTTCGTGCTGCTGGACCTGCACTTGATACTGCCTTAGCTTCACTTGCCCTAGCCTTGCCTTATATTGAGCGTCTTCTGGGTAGTGAGTGATTCCTTAGAAGAACCAGGGTGACATGCACCCCGCGCGAGCCATCCCAGACCTGTTACGGCCTTGAGGCCGGTTTGCAGGCCGTTGCGCCCTTCCAGGAACAAAGGCACGGAAATCCTACCGTAGTTCGGGCAGAATACCGCCCGCGCCAGCGCCAGGAACTCGCGGGCCACGGCTTCGATCGCCGGGCGCCGGTAGGCGCCCCACAAGTGGTGGCGGCTGCGCAGACCCAACCGCGCCACGATGGCGGCCATCGGCTGGCCGTCGCAGAAGAGCTGCGGCGCGTGGGTCTGCCGCGGGGTCAGAATCGCCGAGGCCTGCTCAATGGCCAGCTGCAAGATCGCCCGCGTTGCGTGCACGTCGGCGAAGGCGCTGCGGCGAGAGCGCCGACGCGCCAACTGCTGGACGCCGGACAGGCTCATCAACGGCGAGGCGAGCAGGCGATATCCGTCGGCACGGTGCTGCAGGGCGTCGTCGACTCAGTGATAGTAGGCGGCGAAGGATCGGCGGCCGCAGCCTGGGGCATCCGAGTCCTTGTGGTGCACGGGCAGTCGTACCTCAGAGTGCCGAGCCAAGGATCCAGGAGGAAGGCAGGATTCCGTACGCGCAAACCTTCGCTCGAGTTGCCGGGTGAGCAGAATGACGTCAGGCGCTGCGGATGTACATCCGTTGCTCGAACCCTTTCCGTAGTCAATGCGCATGGCTCGATGATCAGAGCGGTTGCGCCTCCCGATCATGCGGCCAACGCCCTATTCGAGGGCTAGGTCTAGGGGCATGGGGCGTGTGCTCCCTTGATAATCTCCGCATGCCCTGTCCCAGTGCGCGATGCGTCCGCTCTCGGACTCGTCCACGTGCGCGTGGACACGGTTCAACCGTTGGCCCTAGCGTTGACCTTAGGAGATCCCACCTTGGCGGACACGGACTGGGCTACGTCCTGCTGGTCGGCTACCCCCCTAGGGTCGAAGTGTCGCCGGGGTTCGGGCCTCGGCCTTGGTTGAGCGCCGACGCATCTGTTGTCGGGCTAGGCGGACTGCGTCGCTGGGTGTCTCGGCCAGTTCGGTGACTGGGAGAGGGTTCCTCTCTCGGTCCCTTGGAAAAATTACGATGTCTACGAAGCCTATAATCCGTCGTTCCTCGACGAAATGTATTCGCAGATTGACACGACTAATGAGTGATCCCGAAAGTGGATTCTGGGTTCTCTACGCTCGGCGAGGGCGTTCCTACGAAGTCATTCCTGGCCAATACAACCGCACCCTCACCGAAAGCGGGTGCGTTCTACTCTTGGGAGGGTAGCAATGCAAACATCAATACTGGAAGACAGCCACATAGCATGCCCATTTCAAGTCCTAATGCTCGACTCGCAAGGGGTCATCGGCCTCGGAACCGCATTCTTCTATGAGCACGCAGCTGAGAACTTCATTATCACCAACTGGCACAATGTTGTCGGCAAGCATCCCTATACGGGTGAAGCTCTGCATGACGAGCGAAGCCCGAGTCTCATGGCAGCAAAATGGCCTTCGCTGGAGGGCATTGAAGATCTGGGAGACGGCCTGCTACGTACCCACTTTCAGGCTCAACCCATTTCGATAGAAGACGAAGGCCAGCCACTATGGTTTGAGCATCCCGAGTTCGGCTCAGTGTGCGACGTAGTGGCAATTCCATTCCAGAAACCCGACAATTGGCCTCCCGTCACCCACAAAGCAGCCAACAAGATCGAGGAAGGTTCAATTCCTATACGTCCTGGAACCTCCGTTGCTGTAATCGGATTCCCACTGGGTTTGAGTACTGGTCCGGGATTGCCGCTGTTCAAAACCGGCTGCCTCTCCTCAATTCCAGGATTTGAGATCCGACTCGGGGGCGAGTTCTCGCCGGTGGGAGGACTGAAGAGTGGCATAAGAACTCCAGCACTGTTGCTTGACGTTCACACACTTCCGGGAATGTCAGGCTCGCCAGTCTTCGCGGAGCATTCGGGTTTGTGGAATCCTGCCGACCCATTAGCCTCGGGCATAACTGGAAATTCCGTTATCGGAACTGGCCGTATGTTCCTGGGCTGTCACAGCTCCAGGGTTTTGGGGCTTGAGGACAGAAGTGGGCTGGGCCTGTGTTTCGGGGAAGACGTGATCAAGGAGATCTGCCAAGCCAGATTCCCAGGGAGTCGATGTGTAGGGATTAGCTCAGAGAGCGCATAACCCAAGTGCCCTAAGGGCACAGGCCGGCTCTAGGGGGCGTGTCTCGAATCTTGTCTAAACATCGCAAGCTCGGAAGTCAAAGTCAAAGCTGTTGACTTCGTCAAGTCCGGTGCACCATGGCGTACTGAACTGCAAACCTCTTAGTAGGTGGTCCTCATATAGGAACAAGATCTTCGAACCCTAAATTGACTCAGCAAGCCTCCGGCACATTGGGGTTGGAGATACTCTCGGTATCGAGGACAGCTCCCGGCCGTCCCGAGATTGGCGGGGATTATCGCCGGAAGGACTATGCAGAGACAATGCGAAGAATCGCGACAGCGCACTCTTTTCAATGGGTAATCCCGAGTAGTTATACATGTGGAGCCGTAACTCCTCTCTCTCCATCGCCGATCTTACATCGTCCTATAGACAAGTCGGCGACATCATGGCCGCAGTCTCACTCCGGATGTGTATCGTTGGTAGGTAATTGGTCTATCGCTGGGAAGATGCTAGCATGACTGTCACGGATACCTTCTTAGGATGACCGACGACCGAGGAGTACTTCATCGTGACAATGCCGAAAAACGAATTTGACTCGATTATAAGCCAGGTACTCACTGACAACACAGCCCAGAGTGTCTTGAATCATCTCACAACATTGGAATCGAACCGTGCCCGCGTGCGGACGCGGTGGATCTGGGAACTACTGCAAAACGCACGGGATGCATCGGCTAATCCTGATGCAGATCTGATTGCCTCCATCGAGCAGAGCGATGATGAAGTCGTCTTTCGCCACAATGGGAGGCCCTTTGAGCGAGAGGAGATAATCCACCTGATTTACCATGGCTCTACAAAGGTCGACAATCCAGAGGACCTCGGACGGTATGGCAGCGGTTTTCTAACTACCCACTTGCTTTCACCTGAGATTGGAGTTTCCAGTCAGCTTGAAGATGGTCGGCGTTTCAATTTCCAACTGAAACGCGACGTTGGATCGGTTGGTGAGCTCAGTAAGTCGATGCAGGGTGCGGCTACAGCTTTTGTGAATTCGCTATCGAATGGGCTGCGTACTGGTTCTTCCTACACCACGGAGTTTCGGTATCCGTTGAGAAACGACGCCTCTGAGGTCGTGGCGGAGGGCATTGCGACACTGAAGCGATGCGCTCCCTTTGTGGTTGCCTTCAACCGGGAGTTTTCTAGCATCAGGATTGAGTCCTCTGGAAATACCGTGGAGTTCCGAGTCAGTGGACGTCAGAGCATGAAACAGAACCAATTTGAATTGGTCACGGTGGTAGAGACTAAGAATGGCAACGGCATGGCCCGTGAATACCTTGTGGCACAGGGTGAGAAATCGTCAGTTGCTATTCCAGTAGGATCGGTGACCGACGGGCGTGTGGTGTTGCCGATTGACCACACCCCACGTCTGTTCTTGGGATTTCCGCTGATGGGTACCGAGAACTTCAGCTTTCCTGCCGTCATCAACAGTTTCCGATTCTCTCCGACGGAACACCGCGACGGCGTGTTTCTATGGCAGGCAGAGGACACTCCTGACGCGGCTAACCAAGAAAACCAGGCTGTCATCGAAGAAGCCTGCGAGTTGCTTACCCAGATGCTGCGTTTCGTCGCGTGTTCTGGCTGGAGGAAAGCCTACCTTCTGGCCGAGATTCCCGAAATACAGACGCAGACATGGCTGAATGAAGAGAGGCTTCGCGAATGTCTAGCCGAGCTGCTTATAGAGAGAATCCGAGAAACACCCGCGGTTCTTAGTGAATCTGGAGGAGCCCTATCCCCGCAAGACGCCGAACTGCCACTTGCTGGCACCGCAGAAGGCGTGGTCACCTTGTGGGATCTGCTGGCGGAGTGGCAAGAAGAACAGGACATCTGGCCGAGGCGCGACGAAGCATTCGGCTGGAGTAATGCCGTCAGGAGTTGGGCTAGACTAACAGATTTTGAAGTTTCGTCATTCATTGAAGGTCTCGATGGTCGAAAACTAGCTTCGAGAGTCCATAGGGTATCGCGGGATCAGTCAGCCACAACGAGAACCCATCGTGTCAGTCAGTTGGCGTCCCAGTTGAAGGAGGGTGTCTCCGCAATTGACTGGCTCGACCGGTTGATTGGTTTTCTCCGCAATGAAGGACTGGGGGAGGTAGTCAGTGAACACCGCATCGTTCCAAGTCAGGAGGCTTCTCTCCGAGTCCTGCCCCAACTGCATCGCGACGCGGGAATCAGTGAGGAACTGAAAAACGTCGCCGACTTCCTGGGTTGGCGAATCAGACCAAGCCTTCGGGACCCTCGGATCGCTTCCGTTTCCGAAGAACTCGGTTTGGGCGACTGGGATAACGCGTATGTCGTTGGGAAACTTAGCAGAAGAATTCGCGAAAGGGCCGATGAAGACCCAGACGACGATTTCAGGAAGGCGAGCATTGAACTCTTCACCTGGATGGTGCAGCAGGAGGCTTGGGAAGCCCTACGCGGTTACCCCGCTGTCTCACGAATGCTAGGCCCCGACCAGCCCACCGCCGTTGTTTACCTGCCAAACAATGACCAGGATGTTGAACCTCCGCTTGCCCCCGTCGGGGCATGGCCGGAAGACCTGCGTCCCTTCGCAGACCTCTTCCCTCCAAACCGTATTCTGGCAGACGATTTCCTTCGTGCGTTCCCCAACGCTGATGACTGGCGACCGCTTGTTGAACTGCATCTGGTCAGGACGGACATTCTCAATCCCAGAAGTGTCAGCTTCGACCGATTCTATCCCGACCAACCGTTAGATGACGCGGTTGATCATAGGACAGTGAACGAAGTCGAGGTAACGGACGTCTGGCGTCAATCGGAAACCATTAATCGTGTACGGGACAGCCAGGAACGTGCCGGGTTGTTCTGGCGTTTTCTAAGCGAGTATCTTGTTCCCAGAAACATCCATAGCCTCGACGCCCATACTGCCGACTGCGAGTGTGGAGATAGCCATCGATACTTTCCGGCAGCTTGGCTTGAGCCAGTCCGAGAGAACAGTTGGGTTCGCCTGGCAAACGGCAGGCGAGACAGACCCAACGCCCGGTCTCTTGCAAATCTTATGAAGGCTAGTGGATGGACTCCCAGCTCTTCAGACAGAGACTCAGCAGTGGACAAACTTCTGGAAGCGATCGACGTGTCTCGCTTCGACCTGATCCTGGAATCCGTCGCCGAAGACAACGATTCCCGCGCAGCAGTTCATAGTGCATTCACAGATATACTGGAAACTGCCAAGGGGAACGTGGACGATCTTGCTCATGTCCCACAGTATCTGGAAGACCTGAGAAACGACGAAGCTCTTCCCGAGGTCCTGAATGAACGCCGAGAACGAAGGCGTCAGGTACAGGAAAACCAACATCTGGGCAGCCAGATTGAAGTGTTGGTGAAGCAGAGCTTGGAGGGCGAGGGCTTTACTGTACGGCGCACGGGAATCGGTTCAGACTTCGCTATTGAGTTCAACGATATAACCAGATTGGAACTGGCCAAATCAGGCAGAACTTGGTTGGTCGAAGTCAAGGCCACTCGCGACAACAGGGTCAGCATGACGGATACGCAGGCTGTCACGTCGGTCAACGAAGGGGATGGATTCCTGCTCTGCGTTGTTCCAGTACAGGGTGAAGTCGCGGACTTGGAGTTACCAACTATTCGAGAGAGTATGCTCTTCGTGGCCAACATCGGCCCACGCCTGGACGAATTCTGCAGCAATCTCAATGCTCTCAACGCATTTAGAGAAACCATTACGTCGGAAGACGCCGAGGGTATTCAGCTGGAAGTTGATTCTGCCAACGCGAGAATTCGTGTCGCCAACTCCGTATGGGAAAATCACGGAATTCGGCTTGAGGATCTCCCATCCAGGATACAATAGTGAGATAGTAATACCCTCCGCTATCACTTTGAGACGATTTCATAAGTGAGAGTCTAATGAGATCTTTTGGCATACATGGTTCGGCAAGGGGAGGGTATCAACACTGCGGCTTCCTCAAGTCTGCTGCGGTCTTTGTCCTGTGCTGATCGTCTCGACTTCTCGCTGCTACTCCAGCGCCGACTTGAACATCGAGAGGGCGGTGGTCTCGACCGGAATCGAATCGCCGACCTTTTCAACGCCATTGCGGCGACGGGTCAGGGCCGCTGCGACGCTCGTCGGCAACGTGCTCGGCGAGCGTGTTGAGGTTCAGCACGACGAGCTCGGACAGGACGGGCACCGAGCGTAGGCTACAAAGGTGTCGGGTAACTACGGTTCGCAGGCCGTCGGCGGTCTTGGGGACCTGTTCGAGTTCTGGGGAAGTGTCAACCGAGGTGTTGAGGGAGGCCAGCCTCGGCAATTTCACCAATTTCGTTCCAAGATAGTACGTTCTGTTCCTTCATCCATCCTTTGGAGATCATAAACTTCACTTGAGTCGTGCGCGTTAAGCTTGCAATCTTACCTGCGTTGCCGACGATGAATGCGATCACAGTCTTATTGCTAGATATCAAATCGATAAGGATTCTAGCCATCACATACTGACGAATCATCTGGTGCACCAGGACATACGCGCGATTCGTGCCCAGATCGCCTTCGTCCTTAGCCTCACCGATAAAGAGATGCCTCGGGGTTTGTAGGACAATGTCTATCTCTGTTCTCGCAAGATTGTCAGACAATTTGTCGGAATGCGACGCATCATAGTTGCAGTCCTTCAGATTGTTAAATCCTCTGAAACCCTCTATTGCCTCACGCAAACTATAAAAGTGATTCCGATAGCTCTGTGCAAAGCAATCGGATAGTTCCCCGGCCTTGAGAGATTCTCTTTCTAAGTAGTCACGCATCCCTTTCCAAAACAGCTCAATCTGAATGTCCCTACTTGGAGTGTCTTCGGGCTCGCCCAGTCGCTGGGCAAGAACTGCACGGGCTGAGTCGCACTCGATGAATGGAGCGAAGTATCGGGCCGTTCTCCAGTTTTCTGTCCTGTTACTGATCCCTAGAATTGTCACGGCATCCACGTGGAATCAGGCATGGGTCGCTGGTGTGCCTAGCGAGACTCGAACTACGCAGGCTAGCATTTAGATGTACGGCCGTGACACACACCCCTCGCGAGCCATCCCAAACCTGTTACGGCGCTGCGGCCGATCTACAGGCCGTTGCCCTCTTCCAGGAACAATGGCACCGGACTTCTACCCTAATTCTGGGAAAATTCCGCCTGCGCCAGCGCCAGAAACTCGCGCGTCACCGCCTCCACCGCCGGGCGCCGATAGGCGGCCCAGAGGTGCTGCCGGCTGCGCAGACCCAAGCGCGCCGCAATGACGGCCATCGGCTGGCCGTCGCAGAAGAGCTGCAGTGCCAGGGCCTGCCGCGGGGTCAGAATCGCCGAGGCCTGCTCAGTCGCCCGCTGCAGGAGCGCCCGCGTTGCGTGCACGTCGGCGAAGGCACTGCGTCGGAAGCGCCGGCGCGCGAGCCGTTGGACGCCCGGCAGGCCGACTAAAGGCGAGTCGAGCAGGCGATAACCGTCGGCGCGGTGCCGCAGCGCGTCGTCGACCCATTGATAGTAGACGGCGAATGATCGGCGGCCGCGGCGGGCTGCGCGGCGCGCGTGGGGCCGCCGGGAGATCGATGAAGCCGCGGCTTGGGGCATCCGACTCCTAGTGGTGCACGGGCGGTCGTACCTCAGAGTGCCGAGCCTAGGCTCCGGGAGGAAGGCAGGATTCCGTACTCTTACTCAGCGAGCTTCCACGACGCATGCGCGCTGGGTCGGCATCCCCGCATAGCCGACCGATTCTCATAAGTGGAGGTTCGCAAGACTAAATGCGACTTGGATCCAGTGCCAGGTGTGGAGCACTACGATGTCTTATGCAGCGAATTAAGGCCCACAGTAGTTTCGCGCCTGGTGCTTAGCACAAGGCCTGTGGGGCACTGGCACCCATCACGGGAGTGCATCAGATTGGGTGACGGTAGACTCCAGTAGATCACGGTGCTTAGCCGGCGTGAGTTCAGCCATGGCCGAAGTGATTTGATCTTCCCGCCCGACAGGAACTGCCAACTTAGTCTCAAATCTCGGAATCGTGGTAACAAAGACTTGCATTTCCAAGTCCAACTGGGCAGTACTCTGAATGCGATCAACATTCATTCCATGTAGGTCCTTTCCCTACACCGTTGGTTCGGCCCTAGATGTCGCGTAGCCCCGGGAGAGTCCCGGCGCTGCCCTGGGCTACCCTGCAGCCACCACTCAAGCGATGCATTACCCGGCGGCCTCGGACGGGCCGCTGGCGAGCTCGTGTGGTAACGGGTTATCCGACCGGGGGGCCGGCCGCGGTCGCTGCACGGGTAGCCCCGAAGGAACCCCGTGGGCTCGCTGGGACAATAAGAGCAGCGGCAACACACCCGCCGCCCACCATCCACGCGCGCTCGCTGACGGCAAGGCAAGCCACGGTCACAACCGGTCTGGGCCGACGCCTCGGGCCCAACCCCAGGAGCCCGCAAACTCGCGGCCCAGAGCGCCGCGCGAGCAGCGGCCGAGGCTCAGCTGGAGCGGGCGACGCAACGCAAGCACGTGGCCATGGTGGTCGGGATCTTTGCCGCATTGGCCGTCGGGCAGTCGGTTTGAATTGCCAAAGAGCCATCCAACAGACCGCGCCGCGAAACTGTCAGTGTGGTTGGCAAGCTGGTGGGCATCAGCCGGTCGGAGTGCGAGCTATACGCCAACCATTGGCAGCAAGAACGCAACCAGATCAAGCGCATGGAGTACGCAGCCTACTACAACGATTGGAGTCGGTGCCCGCAGACGCTCGGGACGATGGCGGACATGCTGGGGATTGGCCGCTAGGAGCTAGCCCCGTCTGCCCGGAAGACAGGGGCCGACCAGAGCATGCCAAGACAAGCTCTATATACGTCCAGGGCTGGGCGGCGAGTGGGTACATTGGACTAATGCCGGGCGCAGGAGATTGCGCCGAGGCCCAGTTCCCAGGTGTGCCCGAAGGCTTCCCGTTCGTTGCGGCCTCAGTCAAAGGTAGTGTCGGAGTTTGAGACTGTGGGCTGACTGGCGCCGTTCGTACGGTGTGGCCCGGTGGCGGGACTTGGGGGACTTCCCATTTTCCTACCTACGACGGATGTGGCAAAATGAGCATCCTTTCCCTTTCGATTCCGGCCATGCCGTTTCCACCCACGTTCTACGGACTGGACACCGACCGGGAGTTGGCTCGTCTTGAGTTAGGCCCCAACGCGCAGGATCGCTTTGTCGACGCAGTTGAGGCAGGTCACATCGACGCCGGACAAGCGACGACTTACAGCGCGCGGTCCGATGCCGGGTCCAGGCGGTGGTACCGCATGGTGCAAGTACTTCGCGAGCGCCTACATGTGGATCTCGGTTGGCATAAGAAGGACACCGGCGGGTGCACGCTGTCGCTCCGGCCCGATGGCCTCATCGCTGTCCAGGTGGCGAGAGGTACGTACAGGACAGGTCTGCCAGGCTACGGCCCGTCATTTGCCAACCCAAAGGGCGTGTACACGGTGCGGGCCGCCGACATCAACCAGATGGTTATGCGCGATCCGCTGACCGGCCAAACCATGGCTACGGTACCGAAGTACAGCGATACGCCTCCCCCGTGGGTTACATGGTTTTTGATGTACTACGTGGACCGGACCGAGGACAGTCTAGAAGTGCGGTCGGAACTATCGCTGCTCAATAGCCTAAGCGCCGATGGTAGGGCCTGTACATGGGGGCAGCGCAACGTGATTCGGTCGATGCCCATCACGGATGAACCGGCAATTGGCCTCCCGCCTGAGTCAACCGGCGACGCGGACATTAGGCGACAGGCCTAGTGCTCGAATCCCAGGTGACCCTGAGTCCCAGCCGCCTGACCTTGGCGCGCCACCTGCGTGGGCAGACCAAAGTGGAGCTAGCGGCAGCCAGTGGTATTTCCCGACGGAGCCTTGCGAACTATGAAGCCGGGCGCTCGCTTCTCGGCCAATCGGCGGCCATGCGGCTAGCCCAAGTGTTGAATGTGTCTATCGAGTTTCTCATGGCCGCCGAAGTGGACCCGCCACCGGCGGAAGCCATCAGCTTTCGGTCGCTCAGCAGGTTGCCGGCCCGGACCCGTGACCGCGCCTGTGCCTTGGCCACGTTGGCCAGCCACTTGTCCGACTGGCTGACTGACAAGATTGATCTACCGGAGGCCGACCTACCCGACTGGCAGTACGTGAACCCGGAAGCGGCGGCCGAGGGCCTACGCGCTCAGTGGGGTCTTGGCGTAGAACCATGCCCGCCACTGGTCCCGTTGCTGGAAGCTCATGGGGTGAGGGTTTTTTCTTTGGCCAGGCTCGCAAACCAGTGGGTTGGGCTAGACGGGCTGTCGTTCTGGCATGGGACCACGCCCATTGTGTTGATCGACACGGCCATGCCCACGTCGCGACTCCGCATGTCATTGGCCCATGAACTGGGTCACTTGGTTCTCCACAAAGCACACGGATTGGCCGATCGTCGTGTGACCGAGCACGAGGCCGCCAAGTTTGCGTCGGCATTTTTGTTACCAAGTAACAGCCTGACGACCTGCGGCGTCCGCACATACAACGTGGAAGCCATCGTGCAACTCAAGGCGGTGTGGGGTGCATCCGTGGCGGCCCTAGCACGGCGGCTGTACGAGATCAAGATGTTGTCCGAGTGGAACTACCGACAGGTCTTCATTCAACTCAGCATTCTGGGCTGGCGGAAGGGCGAGCCGGAGGACACCGAGCGCCCGCTACCTAGTGAGGCGTCGGTCCTGCTCCGCAAGGTCTTCACGACCTTACGGACAGACGGTACGACCCGCCCAGCCGTGGCCAAAGCTCTCCATCTGGAGATGGACGACCTCGATGCTCTGTTGGTCGGGTTGGTTCCCACCACCGTGGCGCCCGTAGCCACCCCCTAGCGGCTGCCAGTAGGCTCCTCGGCCATGTGGACCCACAGCTATTACGCCGGGGCGGTTCGGCCTTGATCTCGAACTGGATCACACGGGTAAATGCGTCGTGACCGATAGGCAGGTCTCGAAGGGCCTGCATCAGTTGCCAGGTTGCCGATACATTCCCATGCGATTCCCAGCGAGTCTCGCCTGAGGGACACTCCAGCAGGCTGGCGAGCTTCGGGAGCGACGCATTGAGTTCGGCGTCGCAGTCCATACACGAGACCTTGACGGCCACAAGGTCGACAGTTTCAAACTCGATGGGGTCTACTTGTCCATCATGGGCCAAGTGTACTCTACCAGAGGTCAGAAAGGGCTCACACAGTTAGTGACGGTCTCTGGGCTGCGACTGTATGCAGTCGTCGATACCCGACGACGTTCGGCCCAGACAATCGGCAGGCAAGGGTATAGTTGTCGGCCGTGGGCGACAGAGAGGGAGCCACAGCTCTTCCTCCACGGTAGGGAGCCGGTATGTGCTCTCTGGCTTCACACGTGCGAGGCGCGTCTAGAAGGCTATGCCCCAAGGCTTGCGAGTTCCTTAGGTTAGGGTGCCCGCCCAAGGGTACGGTCGATGACCTGCTGTATACGACCCACCTCCTGGGTCAGGGTGTAAGCCATGGCGCCGGTCAGAAGCGCAACGTCAGAGGTGCCTGCAAGGGACTGGCCCAGCTGCCGAAATCGTGCTTCACCATGGCCAGCGCGCACTCCGCACACAAGCGGGCCAGCCCGGCCGTTCCGTCTTCGACCTCACGACCCTCTGTATAGGTACAGACGCGGCCCGCTTGGTGATACACCGTCGGCTTGGGCGGAACGTGACAGAACTCGCTCATCGTGGACCTTTCGTTCGGTGATGGCTTTGGTCGGCGCGGCCACGTGGCAGGTGCAGGCGACAAGCTCTAGACGAGCGACAGTCGCCACCGCCACTAGTAGCGGCGCAGTCTATGGGCTTAGCCCCTTGTCGACCACCTGTCTACGACGTGTCGCGCGGCTCACTGGGCGACGGCTCTTCGCTGGGCGCCGCGCAGGACCTAGACGTGGAAGGGCCGTTCAGGGTACCGAACCTGGCCGCCCAGGCTCTGGCCCGCAACGGCCTGCCAGTAGTTTAGTCCACGTGGAGTTCGAGGCCCCGGTCCTCACGGGCCGCCACCTTGGCGGCGACAGCCGCTTCTCGGTGGGACCGAGCCGGGCAAGCGTCACCTAAGCGAGCGGCCCGTTGCAGCACGGCCAAGGCATTTCAGAACTCGCAGGTACAGCGCGGATGCTGGGCGACTTCCCGATTGACAAGCGTGTTTAGGGCTCTACACGTGGGACACCCGCAGGTTGCGTCGGCCGCTGTGTCTGGGTCCAGGTCGTACCCGTGGACCTTGGTGTGGGCAATGTGGCCCAGTACCACTTTCATGAGGGCGGTTGGCAACTTCACCGCCGCAGCTTAGCGGGTGGTCGGCCATGGATCGTCGCACTTGTGGTGGGCCGATTAGACCCGCTCTAGCCAGAACTGCATGAGGTAGTCGTAAGCCATGTTGAAATCCTTGAGGTGCGAATAGCGAAACCTCGCTCGACATATGCCGTAGACCTCGTTGGTCGGCGTATAGCGAACCACGTCACCATTGGTGCGATTTCGGACAACGAATAGGTGCGGACTGGCGGGCGTTGCTGGACTGTGCGTCCCAGCAGTCACCGGTCTCGGCATAGGTATGGGTCTTGGCGCTGGGGTCGGCCGCACCAGATGTCGTTTGTGTTCGAGTTGACCATCACGGGCGTAGCCATGGTTGTCGACGTCGGTCTGACCTTGGGCCAACTGGCATGGGAATGCTGCACGGCCTTGCGAATCAATGACAAGATGGCGTGTCGCAATGCTGTCGCACGTGGTTGGCGTCGGCGTGGACGTCGGCCGCGGCACCGCCTGTCGGGGTGCGCGGGCGCCCGGTAACATTCCTGGGCACCAGACGTGTCTCGCCAGTGGGGCGCAATTCGCTCGGCACTAGTGGCATCCGTCGCCATCGAGTCCGTCCGGATGAGCCCGTACTGGTCGAAGTCGAATGTCGGTCAGCACAAGCGCAGGCGTCACTGAAGTAACGCTGACGCTAATGCAAGCCCGGTGTGCCGCCCCACCTTGACACACATTCCGTCGCGCTAGCGAAACATGGCGCGAAGTCTTCCACCTCAGCAGCGGCATAACCCTGGGAGCCGGTATAGTCTCGGGCGCTGATGGAGGCCCAAATGGGATCCAGCCCCACGACTACCGCTCTCAAGGCGGGTCGTAGGTCTCTTGCCCCTGGCCCTTCTTCACAACCCGACGAGTTTGCTTGACTTGATATCCTCAAGTGTGGTACCGGCAACGAAGGAGCGCATGTGGCAGCAAACGTAAACGACGTCGCGGCCTACTTGTTGGAGCGTCATGGCCCCATGTCGACCATGAAGCTGCACAAGCTCCTGTATTACTGTCAGGCGTGGCATCTAGTCTGGACAGGTAAACCGCTGTTCGAGGCAACTATCGAGGCGTGGCGGGACGGCCCGGTGGTTCCCGACGTGTTTGCTCTCCACGAAGGACGGTTCATGATCGACTCGATTCCAGTCACCACCGACCCTGCGGACATCGAGCCCAGTGAACGTGAGTCCATCGACATCGTCTTTGCCACCTATGGCCCCCAGTCGGCATCCGACTTGAGCGCCCGGACCCACGCGGAGGCTCCCTGGGTTAATGCGCGCGCCGGCGTCGCGTCCCACCTGCGCGGGGCCAAGGTCATTACTCACCACGCCATGTTTGAGTACTTCGACGAGCAGTACCAGGCTACGGGGTGAGCCCTGAAAGAGGACGCCAGCGTGTCTTTCGCCGCATACAGACCGCGGGCGGTGACGACAACGGTGGTGGAACTGGGGGTGTGCCAACCAATGGCCCCTTTGACGGAGACGAGCGCGACAAGCGGATTCCAGATATTGACCCACGGGTTGCGCAACGCCTGACGGGACTTGAGACGCAGGCCAAGTCCTTCGTGACGTTCAAGCACGTTGCCTACGGCGTCGTCGCATTCTTGGCGGCCTTGCTCGTGTCCATCATTGGGTGGGTTGTGAAATTCCTGCTGGACTACTCGTTCGTCCTCCGGTGACCATGGGTTCCACCCGGTGGCCAGGAAACGGGCCATAACAAGGCGGCCCAGCCATCCGCATGGCCATGCCTCCCCGTCGCCGACGGTGCGACGCTTGGAATTGCCGCACAAGCTCTTGGCTGCGGGCCGCGGCGGCCACGCAGGCCGCGAGGTCGGCTTGGGCCTGCTGAATAGCAGCGCGGCGAGGCGATCCCGAACGTCGGCCTCATAGGCTGCGAGTGGGTGGCCGGGGCGGCCGTGCTGGGGTAGCGTCGAGCCTTGCTTCTAGGGCATAGCAGCCGCCCGCCATTCGCGGTGGACGCTGCCGAGGCTGATTGGCCCCGGGTCCGCCGCCAGCAGAAAAACCCTTGGACTGCGGACCATGTGTCCCCACGCCTTCAGTCGCCGCCGGTCGCTTGTCGGGCCCTCTAGGCCGTGGCCCCAATCATGCGCCGGCCACGGGTCGAAGCCCAGGTCCAGTTGGGCGCGGGCGAGTCCGCGCCGCTGCTGTTCGGCCCCGCGCGCACCAGCACACGGCCACCGAGCTCACGTTCGAGACTTTCTTGTAATTGTGGTCTCGTGCAACCTGGCCCTGCATCCAGCCAGGACGACTGGTATAGCCGGCTCGCAGCCGCCGTTGGACTCCAGCACGATGCGGGCGAGTCCCAGCGCCTGGAGTTGCCTCCGCAAGCGCTGCACACCGCCGCGCGAGTGCGGTACCGTCCGCGTCTTGCCGGTGAGCTGCACGGCTAGTTCCAATCAGGCCATCACCACCTCAATCTCAACATGAACATCTGCTAGGCAGCAATTGGGTATCGACCGCAGGCGCTGGCGGCACGCCCCACTTACCAGAGACGGACTCGTCATGACCGCCCCTACACCTGTTCGGGCTCTGGGCCAGCGGTTAAGCCGGGACGACCCCGGTCTCCCACGATCTCGGACGACGCAGGATTGGTCGGTCTATCCCGTCCCATCAACTCTCAACCCGAGCATGCCAAGGCCCTGGGAACATTCAAGGGGAAGGATGGTAGTCGGGATTTGGGAGGGGTCGGGGCTACTCAACTAGTGCCTCCTGGCTGGGGATGGATGGCGAGTGTTTGGTGGCTGGTGAGGAGGCGGTTGCGGCAGCACTGGGTTCTGTTGCAGAAGGGATTCGAGCGGATGCGGGCGCATTTGGCGAATTCAGAGAGCGGGGAGCCGTGGATCGCGGTGAACTCGCGGTGTCAGTCGTTGATCCGGGGTTCGGGTGTTACGGGAGTCACGAGCCTCAGGAGCATCACTCGGTCTCGGATCTGCCGATCGAGGCGGACAATCAGGCGATCAAAGCGTTGCGTTACTGGGCGGTAGGGCCCGTTTGGGACACTGCGGAGGGTGCCGCGGCAGTCAATTCCGTTTCTGCCTACGTGGCGACATGGCTGCTGATTTGCATAGTCTCCTTCGCACTCACCGCAACAGCTCCGGGACGCCGAATCGAGTGGGGTTCTAGACGCCAGAACGACGAAGGACCACCAGCAGGATTCAGGCACTTGTGGGGAAAGTCACCGACAAGTCAGTCGACGGACCCCGACTGTATGGCTGGCTGCGCTCCAAGGACTCGCTGGTGGCTACCATGCTACCCATGATCGGTCGAGGGGATTCTCTTCTGTACGACTATCAGGATCGTGCGCGCCGTGTTCAAATCGGCGAAAGCACTGCATACCATCGACGCGCGCGACGCCATCGTGCCTCGGGCCAACTATACTCGCCTGCGGGACTCACCAAGGAAGGGTACCCACGTTGGCCTGCAGATGCTCAAGTGCGATCTGAACAGCATAATGCACGCCATTCGCGCACCTCGCACATCTACGACCGTTCCTCTATGGCACACGACACCGTTAACACCGCTAATCTGACATACGAGCATTTGGTTCCCTAACTTGCCAAGTCACCTCGTCCAAACGAACGGAGTCAGGATCACTCGCTGTCAGTCGTGGGACGAGTTTATCCAGGGTCTGAGACATGTCGCAGCGAAGCATCATGCACCGAGGCTATTTCGTGGCCACGCTCGCCCAAACTGGAAGCTATCTTCGACTTGGGAGAGAGAACTAAACCGATTCCGCTCTGAGGAACGACCCTTCAGCCGGCGCCGGATCTACGAAGCAACTGGCGGCTACGAAAGAGAACGAGATAGTGGTCTCGAAAAGTTCAAACAGCTTGCCAAGGCAATGCCTGAAATCCCTTTGCAGATCAACGACCCCGACGATGATTGGTGGGCCCTGGGTAGACACTATGGCTTGGAAACTCCTCTCCTTGATTGGTCTCGCAGTCCGTTCATTGCTGCCTTCTGGGCTTTCGCAGAGCGATTAGAAGCTGAAAGGGCTCGTCCAGATCGGACGCATAAGATGACTATCACCTATGAGTCGGAGCAGCCAGTTGTGGTCTGGGAGCTTGGTTATCTGGATCCCGATCCGATTGCTTCACAAGGCAGAAGGGTATTTGAAGAGAGCGAGTTCGATTTAATTGACAATGCAACCTACGATCTCCATAGGCAAAGAGCTCAACAAGGTGTCTTTACTCGTCTTGAACACGATGAGTACACCGACGTTGAGAGTTATTTAGCATCGAAGGGCCTTGGTGGCTTTCTGGAGCGATACGAAGTCCCTTGCTATTCTATGGATGATCTAAGCGTTGCAATGTCTGACCTAGAGCGGATGAATATTCACTACGGCACTGTATTTCCCGATCCTCAGGGTGCTGCGTTACAGACCAATATGGAGCCTGAATGGGACATGTTTAGAAATGAAGGCGAAGGATCCCATGAGACGCCAGTCTGGGGGCGAGCTCCAGTGATTGAAGGCTAGGCAGTGTGACTCCTCAACAAGCGTTTCGTGCATATCTGCAGACCCTTCGTGGCAGTTTAGACTTGGGTAACGCGACGGAACATACGCATCGGCCCGCGTTGAAGGCGCTGCTCGAAGCGTTGGACAAGAACATCGACGCAGTAAACGAACCGCAGCGAATTGAGTGCGGTGCTCCGGACTTTGTCGTCACCAAGAGTGCCTCCGACCACCCGACCATTGGATATTTGGAGGCAAAGGACATCTCTGAAAACCTCAGCGAGATGGAGCGGGACAGCAACCGGCGCAACCCAGCGTCGCCAGGTGGCCGTCAATTGCGTCGCTACCGGCAGTCGCTTCCAAACCTCATTCTGACGAATTACATAGAGTTCCGTCGATATGTCGACGGCGATGCTGTGGAAGGCGCGCGGCTTGCAACTGAGACGGTTGACGGACTCGCTTTTGACTCCGACGGAGCGCGGGCCGTACGAGAGCTACTGTCTGCATTCTTTCAGCATCCGATTGAGCCAGTCGCAAGCGCCGAAGAACTGGCAGTGCGCTTGGCACGGATCTCTCACATGATTCGAGAGGTCGTGGCGAGGGGCTTCGAACAGGATCATGTCTCCCAGAACCTCCGCGACCTATTTGACCAGTCGAAGAAAACGCTCGTGCCCGATCTTGACTTCGAGTCCTTTGCGGATATGTTCGCGCAGACCTTGGCATACGGCCTATTTGCAGCCCGCGTCAACTTTCGGGGCCCAGGCCCATTCCGCTGGCAGGGGGCCTCTTATCACATTCCACCCACAAATCCATTCATCCAGCAGGTTTTCGACCTTGTAACTGGACCATCCCTGAACCAAGAGCCGTTCGTCAGCTTCGTCGACGACCTGTCGCAGTTGCTCGGAACCGCCGAAATGGACGCGGTGCTGGCCGACTTTGGCAAGCATGGCGTGGACGAGGATCCAATTCTTCACTTCTACGAGACGTTTCTGTCCGCCTATGACCCAACCGAGCGCGAGCGCCGCGGTGTCTACTACACGCCGGAGCCGGTTATCTCTTACATCGTGCGCTCCGTGGACTACGTGCTTCGCGAGTGCTTTGGGTGTCCCGAAGGGCTCGCAGACTTTGGCAAGACTCGGTATGTGGACAGCCAGGACATCTTGCAAGAAGCGCACCGAGTGCTTGTTCTGGATCCTGCTTGCGGCACAGGTTCGTTTCTCTACGCGGTGGTCAAGCACGTCCGGCGACACTATCGATCCACCGGCCAGGCGGGGCTTTGGCGCAGTTACGTCAAGAACGACTTATTGCCACGGCTGTTCGGCTTCGAATTGCTTATGGCGGCCTACGCGATGGCGCACCTGAAGCTAGGAATGCAGTTTGCGGCCTTGGATCTGCCCGAAAGCAGCCGCGCAGATTGGGCGTATTCATTTGATGACCACGAACGGCTGCGCGTATATCTCACGAACACTCTCGAACAGTCGGAGTCAGAGCCTGGGCCTCATCAGCTTGGCCTATGGCGAGCATTCGAAGACGAGGCGAGCGCTGCAAACGGAATCAAGCGTGAACTGCCGATCATGGTGGTGCTCGGGAATCCTCCATATTCCGGGCACTCAGCTAACGAGAGCCGCAAGAACGGTGAGCTCACTTGGATCGGGCAACGAATAGAGGACTACAAGCGAGTCGACGGAGAGCCGCTGCGTGAACGCAACCCAAAGTGGCTGCAAGATGACTACGTCAAATTCATCCGCTTTGGCCAGTGGCGGATCCAGCAGTCAGGCTCGGGCATCCTTGCATTCATCACGAACCACGCCTATCTGACCAACCCCACATTTCGCGGAATGCGCCAGCAACTGATGAACACCTTCAGTGACATTTACCTGTTAGACCTGCACGGCAACGCTAATCGCAGTGAGCGCGCTCCCGATGGCGGCACAGACGATAACGTATTCGACATCCGACAAGGGGTTGCTATTGCCCTGTTTGTCAAGAACCCTGCTTCAACCGGACCATCACGCGTGAGGCACGCCGATCTGTGGGGAACGCGCAAGTCAAAGTATGAGCGTCTATCCACTACTGACCTTGCTTCTACTGAATGGCACCGGATTGAACCAACCTCTCCCACCTACCTGTTCGAGCCCTGGGACGCCTCATTGGAAGACGAGTACCGACGGTGGCCCGCCATCACAGACGTGTGTCCAGTCAACTCCGTTGGGATCGTTACGGCTCGTGACAGGCTGACGATTCACTGGTCTAGTAACGAAGCGCTGGGTATTGTGCGTGACTTCGCTACACTCTCGACTGAAGAGGCTCGACGCAAGTACTCCCTTGGTCGCGACTCAAATGACTGGAAGGTTGAATGGGCACAGAGCGACGTGAATGAAGCAGGAATTCACCCTAACCTAGTCAAACCTATCCTCTACCGTCCATTTGATACCCGTTTCACGTACTATACGGGCACTAGCCGGGGATTTCTATGCCGGCCGCGACAGGATGTTATGCGGCATATGGTTGAAGGGAACAACTTAGGACTAATTGTATGCCGTCAGCAATCGGAACGTGGCCAACCTTGGGCTCATGTTGGGGTGACGAAGTCCGCCATTGAATCATGTAGCATTTCCAATAAGACGAGAGAGATAAACTACATTCTACCATTGTATGTCTATACGCCATCTCTGGTAGACACGGATTGTGATGATGGAGGCACCCAACGACAACCCAATTTCGACTCACGATTCACAGATGAACTCGAACAGCGCTTAGGCATCCCATTTGATAGCCAGGGTCGAGGTGAACTGGAATCGACATTCGTGCCCGAAGACGTGTTTCATTACATTTACGCGACACTACATTCACCTATGTATAGACACCGTTATGAGCAGTTCCTCAGGACCGACTTTCCTCGGGTTCCGCTTCCGAACGATCTCCGTCGGTTTCGATTGTTGGCCGAGTTGGGACGGCGGCTGACGGCGGCGCACTTGCTGGACACGAGCGCATTGAGGGCGGTAGACCTTCGGTTTCCGATCCCCGGAGAAAACGTGGTCGAGAAAGGTCATCCAAAGTACTTTGCACCTGGTGAAACTCCAATAGGCGAACAGCGGCCGGTGACCGTAGGGCGCGTGTACCTGAGTCGTAGCGTGCGGCCACGCAGCGCAGAGGTAGGCCACCAGGGACAGTATTTCGAGGGAGTCGAGCCAGACGTCTGGGCATTCAGGATCGGCGGCTATCAGCCAATGGAGAAGTGGCTAAAGGATCGAAAAGGTGAGATTCTCGATTTCAATGACTTGACGCACTACCGGCGGATGGCGGCGGCGATTCGGGAGACGATTCGATCAATGAAAGAAATAGATCGGGTGGGAGTGCCACTTTCATGATCAGTGCAGCGTAGATGGAAATCGCGTCTTTTGTGCTCTCAGTGTCCAGCACTTTGCTCGTGTTATTTGGCTTTATTATATGGAGGTGCAGTAGGAATCTACGGCAGCCAGAATTGGTTGTCCATTCTGAAGGTCACTCTCGCAAAAGGAGTGTTGCTATTCTCCATATCTTTGTGGGGAATAGATGCGTCACGGGAGAATTGAATAGAGTGATTCTCAGCATCATCGGCAGAGATGAAAGACCGGTGGCAGAACAGTGTAGATTCACAGTCGATGTAAAGCGGAAAGACGGAGAAACGGTATTCGAAGGGATGCCTGGAAGGTGGAATGACGCACCAGAACCACTGGTTCCATTCAGCCGCAGTCTGAGGTACACCGCCAGTCCTAGGCGGCGACGTAAGTACAACCGTAAGATACGTGGCATTCCGAGTATCGCACACGCCGTAGACAAGACATTCTTGGACCTCTTCCCAGGGGACGCCAAAGTGGGTGCTGGCATATTCATCAAGCGTACAGGAGATTCGGCGTGTTACGGGTTCAATACGGGAAGCTACTTCTGGAAGAAATTCAGGCAGAAGAACTTTAGGATTGGCTCTGGAGAATACCGAGTGACCATACGAGTTCGGTCAGGATCATATGAGGCGTGCACAAGCTTCGAACTCATCAATAGGGGATCGGAGACGGATGAACTTCACTTCGATCTCAGGCCGGAAACCCTGTGCATGCAGGAGTAGCCACGCGGGGCTATTGAACGGTGGGGCTGCGGGAGGGACGTGCAGCGAGCGGCGGAAGAGGGTTGGATTCTGGGGGTGTGATTCTAAATCAGCCTCCGAACGACACCGCCGAATTCACTTCGGACGAGAGTGGGCCCGTGATGTCGAGTGCGCCGAAGACACTCGGGTCTGCGACGCCCGAATTGGGCGAGGAGCGGATGGTAGTGAGGGAGAGGTCAGAGCGCGAAGCACCTGCGTTGGACTATCTAGCGCTAGGACCTGGTGGGATACCGGATGAACTCGTGCCTACACTGGGCATTGCATAGGACGAGCCGCCCGCGCATGCAAGTCGTGGGCGCGGCTTTGGGGCTGCCTGCCGCCAGCGAGCAGGCGCTGATAGCAGGCGCAGGGTAGGGTTGACACGGGTGGCTGCCGGAGCGGCCGTCTAGATCCCGGCGCTGACTTAGGCGCACCTCTCCAGCAGCTGCGGCTCCCGCGCGCGGTCGATCAGCGTCCGCGGTAGGTATTCGCCCAACCTAAGCCCGACCCAAGAACCAAGGGCCCGCGGCTTTGCAAATGCCTGTCGAAATCTCTTGCGCCATCTGCCAGCCGGAAGGTCTCAACCTCGCGAAGCTGCCGTGCGCGCTGTCGGATGCTAACAGGGAGTCGTGGTAGTTCGTCACCAGCACCAGTCAGTAGCAGGCCCAGTACCGCGTCACCTAGTCGCTATCCGCGGTCAGCCACACGTCGGCCTCCGCCGGATTCACCGTTACCACGGCCGCATGCTCAGGCAGTTGGTCGTCTTTGAGTCGTTCCCACTCGCTGCACCTGCTTCGCCGCGTGCAACCTAAAGTCGGGATGTCCCGCCCTCTGATCCCGCAGGTGCCCGACGCAGAACACCTTGGGCCTGAGCCCGGTGCGAACCGCGTCGAGGAGCATCTCCAGCGGGGTGTAGCTGGACGTCTCAGCCGTCACCCTGCCGGAGGCGCGGACCCGTCGTAGGTCGGCCAGAAGCGTCTCGACGAATGTCTGAGACTGCGCCATACGTGTCGGTCGGCGTCCGCTACCGCCACAGCGTAGCCGCAAAGGAACATCGCGACGCCGGCAAGAGGACTGCTGCCCATCGCAGGTCGGACAGGCTTCGAATTACCAGCACCCGAGAATTCAACGCAGCCAGGCCAGGCGGTCATCGTCGGCGCGGAGTCCGCGTGTTGATGCCGGGGCGAGGCACACCGGCGCATCGCGGGTGACGGATCTCGGACCGGACATCGCCTCGACGGCGGGAGCCGTAAGGCCCAGCCTAGGCACATGCCCGTCGAGCGTGAGGCGCCGCTTCGCCCAGATCTAGGCGACGACCTGCGGCGCCACGCCAGACGCACGGGCATCGCAGTCGACCGGCTCCGCCGCGAATTCGCAATCGAACAGCTCCTGTGCCGGCTCCTGGACACGACACCCGACCGCTGGGTCCGATTCGATGACTGGCGGCTGGAATACCGCGTGGACGCGCCGGAGGCCACACACGAGGCTTCCGGCGGCGTGAGCGAGCCCACGCGCGCCGCCGTGGATGCGGCGCTCCGGCGGGCCACCGAACACCAGGACCTGCAACCGATCCAGTTCGCCGTCCACGCCCGTGATCGCGCCCCGCAGGTCCCTGAGGGACCCGCGCTCGCCTACCGGGTCGAGGCCTCCGACCGCGACGGCGCAATCGGCGAGATCGACCTGATCGTCGGGTTCGCGTTCCCACCGGCGGACGAGATCGAGTGGCTCGCCGGCCTCGACGTGCCGTCGGCCCAGGACGGGTCGCCACCGCGGATTCCGACCCGATCCCGAACGGTCCAGCTTGCGGCCCGTCTGGGCGCGTACACGGGCCGTACGAGCCGTTTCCCGAGCTGCGAGGACCTGCTGACCATCGCCCGCTATGCGCCGCAGGTCACGGGCACGGCAGACCGGATGCGCCGGGCGTTGGACCGCGTGTGGCCGTGGACCGCGACGCCGGCCTGGCCGCTGGTCGTGCCCGCGCCGCCGCCGTGGTGGGCGGACGAGTATCGACGCGCCGCGGCCGAACTCGGCCTGGAGCCCGTCGTGGCCGCCGGGCATGCCTGGGCCGCCGCGCTGCTCGACCCGATCCTCAGCGGAACCGTCCCGCCGCGCGCGAGATGGAACGCCACGGAGCTTCGATGGGACCCACCGCGCCCCGCGGCCGTCCCGCGTAGCGCGGGTCCGGCACGGCCTCAGGTGCCGCTGGCACCACCCGACGCCAGCGGGGCCGGGGCCGACGCACCCTCGCGGAGCCAGGCGTGGCGGGCGTCGCGGGGGCCGTCGGCCGGTCGCCAGATCTCGCCGAAGGGATCGGCCAGCAGCTCCTCCTCCGCGGTTGCCGCCACGTACACGCTGGGGCGCTGGGGCCAGTACACGTCCTGATCGACCTGGTCGAGCACATCCGCCGCCAGCTCGGCCATGCCCGCCGCCCGCCGCGGCGACACGCTCACCACCCGCAGGGCGGGGAAGACCGGGTAGTACGACAGCCAGGCCTTGGAGCGCTGATAGCGCGCATAGCGGCGGATCTTGGCGACATAGCGGGCCAGCGGCTGCGTGCCGCGGTCGATCTCCAGGAAGGCCCAGTGGTCGCGATCCCCATCTCGCAGCATGGCGATCACGTCGGGATGGACGCTGCGCCAGGACCGGGCGCCGTCGGGCCGGTAGCGCAGCCGACTGTGGGGATCGGAGATCCACTGACAGAGTTGAGTCCGAGGGCTCTGCCATGTCGCACAGGTGACGGCGACGAGACAACGATTGGCAGCTAACTGGTGATGGACGAAGACCGATTGCGCGGTGGGAGCATCGGGATCGACGGGGATGTCCACGACAGGGATGTTGTCAGCCTGGGCCAGGACCTGGGCGCCTGCAGGGGCTAACGCATAGACGTAACTGGATCGACCTCCACCTAAGCCACCCCGAGCGAGTTCGAAGCGATGAACGAAGCCCTTGCGATGGAGGGTGGTGCAGCAAGCCTGGCAGGCGCGGCGGCTGGCGGTGGCAAAGACGAGGGTGGCGATCTGGTCGACCGCAAGATACCGATGGAGATAGAGCATCCGCAGGACCAAGTGTTGGCGGGTGAGGGGGCGCTGGGCGTGCACGGGGCAGCTGAGCGTTAGACCAAGGGTGTGGAGATCTGCAGGAGAAACGGACCCGGGTCTAACGTTGGGCGATGCGCACCCCCGGAACCTGGGGGGTCCGGGTCGCTCGGTGGCGCCTCGCACTTCGAGGGCGGCCGGTCGACGGGACCGCAGTCGCCCGGCGACAGGCGATCCCGCCCAACGCATGGCATTCCGTGGGGGTTGACGGAAAAGTTCGCGCAGGGGTTGACGCCATGGCGGGGCGGAGGACGCGAGCGATGGGGAATCGCAGGGCGGACGGTGGTCAGGCTATGCCTCGAACGGGTCCGGCTGGCGCGAGTCGGGTCGGCGTCGGGCGAGCCGGACATCTCGCCGGATCGAGCTGGACCGCGAGCGACCGCGGGCCGGGTGGTGGCCGAGAGCCGATTGCCGACCATGGCCGCACGGTTTCACACGGCTGTTCGACGGTCGAGCCGGTGTCCGGTCGGTGTCCGGTCGAGGCCGAGGCCATGCGAGGTCGGGGGTGCCGCGGGACTGAAGCCGCAGGCCCCGGTGGGCGGATCGCGTTGCCGAGGGCGACGGCACCGAATGGCAGGACGCGGAGGCACGACCCCGCGGCAGGGTGCGATGCTGAGCGGACGCGTCCGCAGATACCGCCAGCGCCCGTCTCCGCAGTCGAGGCACGCATCGGGGTCGGCCCCAGTGTCGATCCGCGCCAGCCGACCCATACGACGGGGCGGTTGCCCCTGCAGGCGATGTGCAGCCCGGCTGGCACGGGCCAGTCCATACGAAGCACCAGGCGTTTCCCTCGAAGCGGTCGGGCCGCGCACGCGCGCGCCACGCCCGCCGCGGCGATGGTCGGTCGACGCAGGGGTTGGCGAAGGGTGCCCGGCACGGCCACCGGGCGGCCGGGCGCGAGACGACACGGGCCGGCCGCCGCCGTCGCCACCCCGCCCGGCGGTTTACCCGCCCCTACAGATTGTCGAGCGGGCTGCTCTGGCGATGCGCCGCCACCAGGTCACCGGTGGCCAGCGTCACGTAGCGGTTCGTGGTCGCCAGCGACGCATGCCCCAGCAGCCGCTGCAGCGTCAGCGGGTTGCCGCCGTTGCGCAGGAAGTGCACCGCGAAGGTGTGCCGCAGCAGATGCGCGTAGAGCCGCGGGATCCCACTGCGCCGCCGCAACCGCCGCACGATGTGCCCGATCTGGTTCGGGTCCAGCGCCCGCCCCGAGGTCGTCACGAACAGCCGGTCGCTGGCCTGGCCCAGGCCGGGCGGCCGGTGATGCAGGTAGCGCCGCAGCAGGCTCAGCGCCCGCCGTCCCGCCACCACCACGCGCGCCTTCTCCCCCTTGCCCACCACGCGCAGCTCGCCGATGTGGAGGTTCACGTCGGCGGTGCGCAGGGCCGCGAGCTCGCCGGTCCGCATGCCGGTGTCCACCAGCAGGCCCACCATCGCCGCCGTGCGCCGGTCGTAGGCCTTGCGCGGATCGAAGACCGCCAGCAGCCGTTCCACCTCGGCCGGCGTGAGCGGCTCGATGTCGCTCAGCGGCACCTTGGGCATGCGCAGCCGGTCCAGCCGGTGCTCGGCCGTGAAGCCCTCGTCCCAGAGCCAGCGGGCGAAGGCGCGCAGCGCCCGCGCGTGCTGGTTGAGCGTGGCGGGGGCGAGCCGACCGCCGCGGCGGTCCGGCATATCGACGTAGCGCGGCTGCTGCTGCAGGTGCACCAGGTAGCGCCGCGCGGCGTCGCGGGTCAGCGCGTCGGCGCTCGGTGCGTAGCCGAGGTGCGCGGCTAGGAACCGCTCGAAGCGGCCCAGGATGCGCGTGTACATGACGATGGTGCCGTCGCTGCGGCGCGAGGCCTGCAGATGCAGCAGGTAGGACTCGGCTAGGTCCGCCAGCGGCGGGCTGGGGAGGGGCACCTGGGCCATGTGCATGGGCCCGAGGATGGGGAGCGCGAGCTCGAGCGGTCGAGGGTCGGTCCGCTGCAGGTCCGGTGCGCGTCCGGGCGCGGTCGGGTTGAGGCGAGACACAGGCCGTAGGTCACGTCGCATGGAATCCACCCTGGGGGCGCGGCCGGTGACCTCGGCCGACACGTCCGCTAACAGGTTCGGGTCGGGCTGCGCCTCAAGGTGGCGGCGCCCCCGGCAGGATTCGAACCTGCGACCCACGGCTTAGAAGGCCGTCGCTCTGATCCACTGAGCTACGGGGGCCCCGGCGAGTCTGGCACAGGCGCAAGCCCGGACGCGTCGGGCTCGCAGTAACCCGCGGCTCCGTTCGAATCGCCCAGTGCGGGACTGGGCGAGTGACGGCGCGTTATCGGTAGGCGTCTTGAAGCCGCGAGATGTCCTGGCCCGGCGTCGCCAGGTCCAACAGGCTATTGGATGCCAGGTCCGGCAGGCGACCGGCCAGCTCGTCCTCATAGGTCGGGGCGTCGAGCTGATAGAGCACCCCGGTGGGGATCCTGTCACCCCACTCAAACGACTTCGCGATTGCGGCCTGTTGCTTGGCCACGATCTCGTCCTGGTTGCTCGGGTCATGCACCCGGCCGTCGTAGCCTTCGTCCGCCAGCCAGTAGGTGCGGTTCTGCCCGATGTCTCTGCCACGGAAGAAATCGATCGTCATCAGGTCGTTGTAGATCGGGCAGGGCTGCAGGATGTCGATCAGCGCGGTTCCACGATGCTGGACTGCCTGCACGATCAGGCTCACCAGGTCCCGCTGCGCCATCGCATAGCCGCGCGCAATGAAGGTGTAACCCGAGGCGATAGCCAGGCCGATCGGGTTAACGCTCTCCTGGATTGCGGCTTCAGCCATGGCCTTTGTCTTCTGGCCGCGGCGCATGGTGGGAGCCGCCTGGCCCTTGGTGAGACCGTAGACGCCGTTGTTGTGGACCAGGTAGGCGATGTTCAGGTTGCGGCGACCCGAGTTGACCAGGTAGCCCGCGCCAATGCCGTAGCCATCGCCGTCGCCGCCGGCTACCAGAACCTCCAGGTTTTGATTGGCCAGCTTCACGCCGGTAGCCACGTTGAGGGCTCGACCGTGGAGCGTGTGCAGGCCATAGGAGTTGATGTAGTGCGAAATCTTGCCGGCGCAGCCGATGCCCGAAATCACAGCGACTTCGTGCGGTGGGCGTCCAAGCTGGGCCAGGGCCTGCTTGACTGCGCTCAGAATCCCGAAGTCGCCGCAGCCGCCGCACCAGTCCGGATGCGCGTCCTCTACCCCAAAGGTCTTGGCCGTCAATCGTTCGGTGTCAGCGACTACCACGTCGATCCATGCCCCTTCTACGGGTGCGACAGCACCAGCCGGCCAATGTCGGCCTCGCTGTGCTCGCGCACGGCTTCAACGACTTCGTCCTGCGAGAACGGGCGCCCGTCGTACTTCAGCGCGAACCGCTCAAGCTTAATCCCGGTCTGCTCCGCGATCAGCATGCCCAACTGGCCCATGTAGTTGTCTTCCACCAGGACCACTCGGCGGGCGCGGCTCAGCGCGTTGTGCACGACTGCGGCCGGGAACGGTCGCAGGAGCCGAATCTGTAGGAAGTTGGCGGAGATGCCGTGTTCCGACTCCAGCACCGGCAGGGCGTCCATGATGGGTCCGCGCGTCGAACCCCAGCCGACAATCGTCACGTCGGCCTCCTCCGGACCCACGAGCTCGTACTGCCACTCGTCCGAAATCTCTTCCGCCGCCAGATCGAGCTTCTGCATGCGCTTATCCATCTGCGCCATGCGGTTCTCGATCTGCTCGTCGATCCGACCCCGCTCGGTATGCTCGTCGCTCGTGGTCACATACTGTCCGCCCGGCGTTCCAAAAACCGCGCGTGGGCTGATCCCGGACTCGGTGAGGCGGTGCCGCCGGTAGGGTTCCGAACCGTTCATCTCCAGCGTCCAGTACTCACCCCGATCGACGGGAAGCCCGTCCAGCCCAAGATCTTCGAGTGTGACCAGCGAGTTGGCGATGGACTTGTCCGCCAGCACGACCACCGGCATCTGATAGCGGTCCCCCCAGTTGAACGCCATGTGCGTGATGCGCGCGGCTTCCCGAGCGTCGCCAGGTGCGACGACGATATGCGGAAACTCGCCGTGCGCGGGCTGCAAGGCGAAACGCAGGTCTTGCTGCGACTGGCGCGTTGGAAGTCCCGTACTCGGGCCGCCGCGCTGCCAGAGGACAACGATTGGACCCGCGGATTCCGTAATCGACGCGAAGCCGAGTCCTTCCGCCATCAGGCTGAAGCCCGGTCCGGCCGTTGAAGTGGCTGCGCGGACGCCGGCGTGAGCTGCCCCAACCGCCATGTTCATCGAGGCGATCTCGTCTTCGGCCTGCAAGACGACGATGGGATAGCTCGTCTGGTGACGCTCGAGCATCACGCTCTCGTCCGACGCCGGGGCGATTGGGTAATACGTTTGGAACGCGCAGCCGGCGTGAATCTTGGCAATCCCCACCGCGTCCACACCCTTGATGAGCATGTGCCCGTTGCGCTCGGGACGTGGCCGCAGGGTGACGTGAAACTCCTCCTTGGCGTAGGCGCGCCGCGCCTGCTCCGCCGCATGCTGCAGGACGTGGCGGTTCATTTCCACCATGTCCTGCCGGTGTGCCGGAAGCACCTCGGCTACCAGGGACACGACATGACTGATGTCGAAGTCCAGCAAGGCGCAGCTGGCGCCGATCGGCACCATGTTGCGCATCACGGAGTGTCGCCGGGCGTTGTAAGTCATGCCCAGTTCCTCGACTGACTCGCGAACAACGTCGTCGTAAGCCAGCGCAACCACGTGTATGTCGTCGCGCTCGATCGCCGAGTGGTCAACCTTGGCCTTCGAGTCCAGGATCACGACGCCGTCCGGAGCCAGCCGGTGCAGGTGGCCGCCGTGCCGCTGGTAGTCCTGGTACGCGGGTGTACCGAACAGGGTCTCCGCGTCAAGGGCCAGCAGCAGGTCGACGTGTTCGACGTGCGAGTGAACCGGCTTGTCGCTCGTCCGAACGCGATAGGAGATATGCCGTCCCATGATGTTCGAGTGGTACTCGACATTTGAGAACACGTAGAGCCCGGCTCGGGTGCAGGCTTTGGCAAAAAGCTCGGCTGATCGGTTGACGCCGCCGGTCAGGGCCGGGCCGCCAATCATCCACGAGAGGGAGTTTTCCGTCATCGCGTGGTCACCAGCCGGCGGCCGCGTCGTGCGCCGGCCTCGGGCGACCAGATGTCCCTACGGGTCGTTTTCGTTCCGTCCATTATCACCAGCCGGACTCTCTCCTCCTAACGCAATCGGTCGACCAGTAAGCGGGCGGCGTGCTCCGGCGTCTCGCCCACCCGCACACCGGCCGCCCGCAGCGCGGATTCCTTCGCAGTTGCACTGCCGGATGTGCCGGACACAATGGCGCCCGCGTGCCCCATCCGGCGTTCGGGGGGCGCGGTCTTCCCGGCGATGAACGATGTGACGGGCTTCGTCATTCGCTCTTGAATATACGTGGCCGCCCGTTCTTCGTCGTCACCGCCGATCTCGCCCAACAAGACTACTCCATGCGTAGCCGGGTCTGCCTCGAACATCGCCAGTACATCGGTGAAGCGCGTGCCGATAATCGGATCGCCGCCGATTCCGACAGTCGTCGTCTGCCCGGCGCCAAGGTCGGTCAGGTGTTGAACCACTTCGTAGGTCAATGTGCCGCTGCGGCTCACAACGCCCACGGGTCCCGGCGAATGCACGGCCCAGGGCATGACCCCGACCTTCACGCCATCGCCTGGCGTGGTTACGCCCGGGCAGTTCGGCCCGATGAGATGCGCACCGGCCGCGCGCACGCGCGGCATCACGCGAAGCATATCCAGGACGGGAATCCCCTCCGTCAGGCAGACGATCACGTCCAGGCCGGCGGCGGCATCCTCCAGGATGGCGTCGGCGGCAAACGCGGCCGGGACGAAGATGCAGGCGGCGTTGGCGCCCGTTTCCTGCGTCGCCTCGGCAACCGTGTTGAAGACCGGAACGTCCTCCAGGCCCTCGACCGTGGCGCCGGCGCGGCCCGGCGTAACGCCCGCCATCACCTGCGTACCCGCCTCGCGCATGAGCCGGGTGTGAAACGATCCCTGGCTGCCCGTCATTCCCTGGACCACGAGCCGCGTGGTTGCGTCAAGCAAAACGCTCATCGCGCCGCCTCCACGACCTGGGCGGCGGCCGCGTCCATGGAGCGTTCCGCTCCAATCCCGGCCTCTTCAAGGAGTTCCAGCGCCTCGGCCTCGCGCGTACCGGCGACCCGAACTACGAGCGGAATGTCCTCGATCAGGCCGGCGCGGGCCGCTATCACGCCCGCCGCCACGTCGTCGGCACGTGTGATGCCGGCAAAGATGTTCACCAGCACCGCGCCCACGTTGGGATCTTCCAGGATGATCTCAAAGGCCGTCGTGATCTTCTCCACCCCGGCGCCGCCGCCGACGTCCAGAAAGTTGGCGGGTTCGCCGCCGTAGTGCTTGATTACGTCCATCGTGGCCATCGCGAGCCCCGCGCCGTTGACCATGCAGCCGATCGTGCCGTCGAGCTTGATGTAGCTGAGTCCGGCGCCGCGAGCCCGTCGTTCGGCCTCGCTCTCCTCGTGCGGGTCGCGCAGGCGCGCGACCTCCGGCTGTCGAGCCAGCGCGTTGTCGTCAATGTTCAGCTTGGCGTCGATGGCTTGCAGGTTGCCGTCGGCGTCGACGACCAGCGGATTGACCTCGGCAAGCGACGCATCGACCTCGACAAAGGCCTCCACGAGCCCCTGTGCTATCCGCACGAACTGGCGGACTTGCGCGCCGCTCAGTCCAAGCGCGAAACCAAGCTGCCGAGCTTCCCAGTCGGGCAGGCCGGCCAGCGGATCGACCTTCACGCGGAGGATCGCCGACGGGTTCGTTGCCGCCACCTCCTCGATGTCGACGCCGCCCTCGGCGCTGGCCATCAGCGCCAGTGACTGCGCCGTCCGGTCGATCACCACGCCCAGGTACAGCTCGCGAGCAATGTCGACCGCGGGTGCGATCAGCACCTTCCGCACCGGCTCGCCGCCGATCTCCAGGTCCAGGATGCGCGCGGCTTCCAAACCGGCTTCAGCCGGCGAGTCCGCCAGGCTCACGCCGCCGGCCTTCCCTCGTCCGCCGGCCAGGACCTGGGCCTTCACTACAACGCGGCCCGCAATCGCGCCGGCCGCCTCGGCGGCCTCCTCGGCGGACGCAGCCAGCCTCGACTCCGGCACCGGCAGTCCATGCCGCTGGAAAATCGCGCGGGCGTCGTGCTCGTGAACCTTCATGCGCGGTCCCGCGTCGTCGAAGCGAAACGATTGACCCTCACCGGCTCAGTCCGACTCATAGACCCACCGGTCGAGTTGCCGGTCATAGTCCAGCACTTCGTCAGGATCGAACCAGTGGGCAATCTCGCGTGCCGCGGTTTCCGGTGAGTCTGACGCGTGAACTAGATTGCGCAGACCGGCCAGCGCCAAGTCGCCCCTGATCGTGCCGGCCGCGGCCTCGTGCGGCCGGGTGGATCCAACCATCGCGCGAACCACGGCAATGGCCTCGGGGCCTTCCAGAACGACGGTAACGACAGGTCCGCTTTGCAGATGGGCAACCAGACCATCGAAGAAGAACTTCCCCTCGTGCTCGGCGTAATGCTCGCTCGCCTGCTCGCCGCTCGCGGCCACCAGCTTCAGCCCAATCAGCCGCAGCCCGCGCTGTTCGAACCGCTGAAGAATCTGCATCGCGATCCCGCGCTGCAGGGCGTCGGGCTTCAGCAGGACTAAGGTCCGTTCCATTCGGAATCCTCTCTTCGGACGCCCATGGTCAGGCGTCAGGTTCGGCATTTGCCGCGAGCAGATTGGTCAACCCGTCGCGAACGCTGTCCACGTCCATTTCGAGACCGCCGACCACGACGGCCTGCCAATGTCCCGATCGCATGGCCAGGCACTGCGTGTCCTCGGTCACGAACCAGATCTCGACAATCTCGCCGAGTCCCATCGTCTCCACCGCTTGCTCCATCGTGGCGATGCTGGCAGAGAGCAGGCCGGGGCCGACCGGTCCACCGCGTCCACCCAGGTCGCCCGTCGGAATCTCGCCAGCCCTCCATACCGCGGCGCCGGTGACACCGGACAGCCGCTGGATTCCCTCATGGAGGTCTGAGGCGGGCATCAACCCTCCGATCGGCCGGCGACATTCGCAGCCCGCAAGTAGGCATCCGCAGCGGCCTGGGGCCGGCCGGTTTGCATGTAGTGGTCGCCCAATAGTTTCCAGGCGGAACTTCGGAGGTCGCGATGCGCCACAGCTTCCAACAGCAGCCCGTCAACACGCGACACGTCGGGATCATTTGCCGTGACGATGTCCGTCAACACGCGCTCGGCTTCCCGCCAGTCCGAGCGCTCAATCAGGTGACGCGCCCAGTCAAACGTCGAAAAGGACGCACCTGCCGCGGGCTCGTCCTCAGGCGCGTTAGAGTCCGACGCGCCCTCTGGGCCGGCGGGGAGCATCTCGTCCGCCGATGGCTCTTCCGTGTCCGTCAATTCGGGCTCCTCGGAACCCTCATCGCGACGCAGCTGCTCGGGCGCGGCGGCTGCTTCCTCGCCGGTGAGCGGAACGCTGCCGGCCGCCTCTCCCTGAACCCGGGATCCCAGGAGTGCATTCTCCGGTGGCGACGGCTGGACCTGATCCGCGGCTTCACCTGGCATCTCGGCCTGGCCGCGCCCACCCGCATCCTCCTGGGCGCTCGCCGGGGCGGGATCCGAGTCCAGCGAAGCTCCCGAATGAAGTCCATCGGCAGGTGACGGAACGGCCGCCGTCTCGACGGTCCCGTTGGATTGACCGAGAATCTCCGCCGGCAAGGTGATATCCGCCACGTCCGGCAGCACCAGGCGATGGACTTCCAGGGTACCCAGCAGTTCACGGGCTTCCCGAAATTCGGGATCGATCCGCCCGATTCGATCCAACAACTCCTGGCCCTCGGCCGTGCGTCCCCGCTCAGAGAGGATGTGAGCACGCATCACGGCGGCGCGGACGCACTCCTCGGCCTGATCGGCGACCACGCGGCATTCGGCTTCGCAGGCGGAGAGCCGCCCCAGGCGCCACAACGCCTCGGCCAGCGTCAGCCGGACATCCACCCGCTCCGGGCTCTCGTTCACGGCGGTACGGGCGTGACGCTCCGCCAGGTCCGGCCAGCCGCAGTTGAGGTGTACGCGTGCCAGGACCGCGGCGCTCGTATCCAGCGAATCGGCCTGCACATTCAGGACTTCGAGAGCGGACTCCAGAACCCCCGGGTCGCCGGGAATGAGTTCCACCGCCTGTCGTGCGGCCATGCGGGCGCGGTCCATGTCGCCTCGACGCTGAAACAGGCGGGCTTGAATGGCGCGCGCCTCCGCGTTGGCAGGCTCCGCGGAGGCAACGGCGCGAAGGTCGTCCAGCGCCGCATCGGTGTCGTTTGCCCGTTCGGCTAGCAGGGCCCGCACCAGCCGCGCGGGAGGGTAGCTCGCAAACTCGGCAAGCAGCCGTTCCGCGATGGACCCGGCCAGCGCCGAATCGCCAGCAGCCAGCGCCTGACGCGCCAGGCAGGCGGCCTCGCTTGGTCGCATTTCAAACGGCGCCTTTCAGCACCAATTCCGTGGGAATCTGAACGTTGTCGCGCAGCGGTCCGGCGACGGCGATCAGTGGCCAGTCCTGGGCCAGGCAGGCTCGGGCGCACGCGTTGACGTCGCTGCGAGTCACAGCGCGCACTCGCTCGATCAGTGCGCCCGGTGCCAGCGGGGTCGGCTCCAGCGCCTGCTCGCGGGCATACCAGGCAGCAACAACCGCGGAGTCCTCCAGGGATCGAACCATGCCGCCGACGCTATAGGCGCGGGCTCGGTCGAATTCGTCCTTCGTAACGCCGCGGTCAGCGACGTCGCACAATTCGCCCAGAATGATCTCGATGGCCTTTGTCACCTGGTCCGGATCGGTTGCGCCGTCAATCGACAGAACACCCCGTTCGCCGCAATGCCCAACATCCGCGCCGATGTCGTACGCCAGACCGTGCCGTTCGCGTAGCTCCAGCACCAGCCGCGCGCCAAAGCCGGCGCCCAGCACCGCACCCAACAACTCCAACGCATAACGGTGACGACTGGACCGGCCTGGCGTAAACCCGGCGATGGAAAAGTACGCCTGCTCGGCCTCGCGCCGAATGATCTGGCTTCTTGCCGACGGCTGGCCGTTCGCATGGAAGACGGGATAGACCTCGCGGGAGCCCGCGGGCGCCGAACCAAAGGCGTCGGAGAGCAAGTCCAACGCCGCCGCCGGATCCAGCGCGCCCGCCACGCTTACGATCGTGTTTCGGCCGGCAAACATCGCGGCAGCACGCCGGAGCAGGGCGTCGCGAGTCAAGGACCGCACGGTGGTCGCCGTGCCGGCGATTTCGCGGCCGAAGGGATGGTTCGGCCACAGACGACCCAGCACCGAACGGCGGGCGGCCTCCTCCGGCAGGTCGTCGAGCATCCCCAACTCGTCAAGGATGACCGTGCGTTCCTTTTCAATCTCGTCTGGGTCCATGGTGGGCTCATGCACCATGGGCGCCACGACCTCGAGCGCCGCCGGCCACGCCTCGGCAAGTACCTTGGCACCCACGACCGTCAGTTCAGGTTCGGTCGCCGCACTGATCTGACCACCCAGCCGCTCGATCGCACTGGCAAACGCGCCGGGTTCGTGCGAGGGGTGGCGAAACAGCATATGTTCAACGAAGTGCGTAACCCCGCTTAATTCGGCCGGCTCGCTGCCCGATCCGGCTCGTGAGGCCACATGCAGGCTCACCGCCGCGGTGTGAGGAACAGCAGTTGCGGCGAGATGAACGCCATTTGGCAGCGTGCGGCCGGTCGCCGTCAACGCGGCGGGCATCGAAGCGGCGGAGAGCCCGGCGGCCGCGCCGCTACGACGTCTGACGCGACCGTCGGCGGGCAGGCGTGCTGTCGGCTTCGCGTTCAGCCTTACGACGCAGGCGGCCGCGTTTCTTGGTGCGGCGGTGCTTGCGCCAAGCCACGCGCTTACGCTTGTTCAACGGAGGCGTTCGCCCAGATCTGGGTGACCAAAGGTTAGACAAGATGATAGCAGGAACGTCGTTGCGCTCTGCTACCCTGCCGCCCCGAAGGAGCAAGGCCCAACCATGAAACTGTCCGCGCAGGTACGACTGGCTCCAGGTTACTCGGTCGCCGAGCGGATTGACTGTCTGGCCGCCGCCGGCTACGAAGCTGTCGAAATCCACAGTGACGCGGTTGAAGAGGTTGCGGCTTACCGCAGCGCGCTCTCGTCGGCCGGCATCCCGGCCATGAGCATGTGTCCGGCCGGCCGGAGCCTGGACCTCGTGGCGGACGAATACTCGCAGCGTCGGCGAATCGACCAGACGCGGCGCGCTCTTGATGCCTGCAACGAACTGGGCATCACGGCGTTGATCTCGGTGCCGGTGCGCGGTGCGCTGCCGGCCGACACCGTCGCCCAGGATCAGGCGGACAGCTACGTCCGCGCCCTGGAGCACCTGGCGCCCCACGCGGAAGCCGCTGGCGTGACCATCACGGTCGAGCCGCTCAATCGCTACGAAATGCACCTGATCAACACCGTCGCCGACGGCATCGCCATCGCCGAGCGCGTCGGCAGCGCCAGCGTGAAAGTCCTGGCCGACGTCTTTCACATGAACATCGAGGAAGACAACCTGCCCGCAAGCATTCGAGCGGCGGGCGATTGGATCGGGCACGTGCACTTCGCCGACAACCAGCGAGCGCATCCCGGCACGGGCTCGCTCGACTTCGCCGCGATCTACGCGGCGCTGCGCGACATTGGCTACACCGGATCAACGGCCCTGGAGTGCAGGATGCGTGGCGACGCGGCCGAGGCCTTGCGCCAGTGCGCCGTGTACCTGCGCACGGCGCGCGGCTGATAAATGGGGGCCGACGGCCCAACCATTAGCTCCGAGCGCGCCGCCGAAATCTTCAATCGTGCGGCCGGCAAGCGCGCCATCGTGCTCGGCGACATGGTGGTCGACGAGCACATCATCGGTTCGGCCAGGCGCCTCTCCCGCGAGGCGCCACTTCCCGTAATCGAGGAGCACGAGCGCGTTCTCGTTCCAGGCGCCGCCACCAATGTGGCCACCAACCTTCGCGGTCTGGGGTGCCGGGTCGCCGTGGCCGGCCTCGTTGGTGCCGACGCCATGGCCGTTCGTCTCGGTGAACAGCTCGCGACGCGGGGGATTGAAACCGACGGCCTGATTCGCGACGTGGATCGAACCACCGCCGTCAAGCTGCGCATCTGGGCCGGTGGCGACCGACAGCGACCCCAAAGCATGATTGCGCGCGTGGACTCGGTAGACCGCGCGCCGGTCAAGCGCGCGTCCGCTGACGCCATGGCCTCATTCCTTGCCGCCGCCATCCCCGAGGCCGATGCGCTCGTGATCTCGGACTACGAAGCCGGGGTCGTGAGTTCGTCCGTGCTGCAGGCCGCGCTGCCCTCGGCGCGCGCGGCCGGGTTGGTGATAACGGCCGACGCGCATGGCCAGCTCGCCAGATTCCACCACGCCACCCTGCTCACGCCCAACCAGCCGGAGGCCGAGGCCGAACTCGGTCGCGAGATCACATCCGTGACCGACGCGCTGGCCGCCGCCGGCGAACTTCGGGAGGCGATTGAAGTCGAAGCGGTCCTCGTCACGCTCGGAGCGGCCGGAATGGCCCTGGATGCCGGCGACCGTGGGCGCGCTTGCATCCCCGCCGCCGTCGCTGGCCGGGTCGCGGATCCAACCGGCGCTGGCGACACCGTGGCCGCGACCATGACCACCGCGATTCTTGGCGGCGCCACGCCCTGCGAGGCTGCTTTGCTTTCGGCACTGGCGGCACGCATTGTCGTGCGACAGCTTGGGGTCGCCGTGGTGTCGGCCGACCAGATCGTCAGCGAGGCCGGTGACGACGACACCTGAGGCCGACCTGGTATTGCCCCGCGACCTCCCGGATTGGGCTTCGCGCCAGCGTGCCTCCGGCCGCCGGCTGGTGCTTACCAACGGCTGCTTCGACTTGATTCATCCGGGTCACGTCGCCCTCGTGCGTGGCGCCGCCGCCTTCGGTGACCGGCTGGTTGTCGGCGTCAACAGCGACGCCGGCGTCCGCAAGCTCAAGGGTCCCCATCGGCCCCTCATGCCCCTGGCGGACCGGCTCGCGGTTCTGCGCGCACTGCGCTGGATAGCGGCTGTCACGCCGTTTCACGAGGAGACCGCCGACCGGCTAATCGAGCTGCTGCGACCATCGCATTATGTCAAGGGAGCGGACTACGATGCCGCCACCGGTGGCCGCGCGCTTCCCGAGTCCGCCACCCTCCACCGCCTGGGAATCCCCGCCGAATTTGTCCCCCTCGCGCCGGGCCATGCCTCCAGCGAATTGATCGCACGGAGCCGTCGAGCGACGTGAACAAGGCCACTACCAGGCGTGTGGCCGTGGCCGCCGCGCTGGTCGCGGCGGGCAACATCCTCAGCCGGCTCCTGGGCTTCGTCCGCGAGCCCGTCATCGCCGCGCTGTTCGGCGCCTCCGGGGCAACCGACGCGTTCGAAGTTGCCACGCGTCTGCCGCAACTCGTCCACGAACTCGTGATCGGCGGCGCAGTCTCCGGGGTGCTGATTCCCCTGTTCAGCGAGATGACGGCTGACGACCGTCGGTTGGCGGGGACCTTCTCGTCCCTCATTGCGTCGGTCGGAGTTGCATTGATCGGCGTAACGGTCGTCCTGGTTGCGCTGGCCGATCCGTTGGTGGCCGCCGCCGCACCGGGATTGCCCGTCGAAACACGCGACCTGGCGGTGGTCATGACGCGCATCACCCTTCCGGCGGTGCTGTTTCTCGGACTATCCGCGGTTACCGCGGCCAGGCTCTATGCCCGCGATCGCTACGCCGCACCGTCATTTGCACCGGCATCGCTCAACGGGACGCTGATCGTGCTGGCTCTGGCGCTCACGCCCGCCGTTGGACCCGTCGGCGTGGCCGTCGGTTATTTGGCGGGCGCCGGAGCGCACCTGCTCGTCCAGCTTCCGGCCCTGGCCCGGGACGGCGTCCGAATAACGGCGCCGGCGTGGCGAGGCAACCCCGATACGGCCCGCGCCCTGCGTCTCTATCTCCCAATCGCCGCCGGGCTCCTGGTCGCGCAGGCGCTCGTGATCGTGGATACCAACCTCGCGTCGCGTACCGGCGAAGGCAGCCTGGCAATCATGCGGTTTGCCACCCGCCTGCAACAGTTTCCACTGGGACTGATCGGTTCCGCGATTGCCCTCGCATTCCTTCCCGTGCTGGCGCGCCGTGCTCCCGAGGAATCGCGCGACCTGGTCAACGCGGCCGAGTTCAAGTCCGCGCTCGTGGCCGCCGCGCGGAGCGCCTTCGTCCTCATGGTGCCGATTACCGCGATTCTGACCGTGCTGAGCGTTCCAGTAATTCGTGTGGTCTATGAGCGCGGAGCCTTCGATGCGGCCGCCACCGATCTCACGGGTCTCGCCCTGCTGATCTACGCGGTCCAACTTCCCATCACCGTCCTCGACCAGGTATTCATCGCCGCGTTTTACGCCACCCGCAATACCTTGACGCCGGTGCTGGTCGGCGTCGGGGGCGGGCTGGCATACCTCGTCGCCGCGCTGGCCTTGGTCGAGCCGTTTGGCGTCTTCGGACTCGTGGCCGCCAATTCAGTCCAGAACAGCCTCCACGGCGCGATCCTGGGCTGGCTTCTGTGGCGTCGACTTGGCGGATTCGACGATCCTGGACTCTGGTTCTTTGGCCTCCGCGTGATCGCGGCCGGCGCCCTCGCGGCGGCCGTCGGCCTGGTCGTGCGCGAATGGTCGACCCTGGCGCTGGAACCTGCGGGCACAGCCGGCTGGCGCGTGCTGTTCGTGAGCGGCGCGGGCATCGCGGTCGTCTATGTCGCCGTGCTGGCGTTCCTTCGGGTCCCCGAGGTGCCGCAACTGGCGCGGCTGCTTCGGAGTCGCCTGCGTACTCAGCGGCCCGTCTAGCTTGGCCGCCACGGCTGGTCGGCTACGATCAGCGCTCGCACGCGCCCGTGGGAGTTCTTGAATGGCAGCGATGACCGGCTCCGACGCCGTGGTCCAAAGTTTGATCGCCGAGGGCATTGACCTCGTGTTCGGGATTCCCGGATATCACAGCGAGCACCTCTACGGCCGCCTGATGCAACAGGACAAGATTCGCCACGTCCTGGTGCGGCACGAACAGGGTGCCGGCTACATGGCCATCGGCGCCGCGCGAGTCACCGGCAAACCCGCCACGATTCTCAGCACCGCCGGCCCCGGCGCTTTGAACGTGGCAACCCCCATGGGGGAGGCCTACGGCGACGGAATCCCCCTGCTCAACATCATGGCCGAGGACATGTCCGCCTATCTCTATCAGGACAAGGGCATCGTCCACGAGAGCAAGGACCAGTTCGGAGTCTTCAGCCGCCTCAGCCAGTGGAGCCGTCAGGCCATGTCGCCCGGAGAGATTCCAGGCGCCATCCACGAGGGTCTCCACCGCATGCAGGTCAACCGCCCGCGTCCGGTCGTCGTCGAAATCCCGGTCGACGTCTTTCAGGGCGAAGGCGAGGTCGCCCTACTTCAAGCGGAAACCCACCAACCGCCGCAAGGCGATCCGACCGACCTGGAGCGAATGGCGTCCATCCTGGCCGCGGCCGAGCGCCCCCTGATCTGGGCCGGCGGCGGCGTGATGATGTCGGGAGCCTGGGATGAGCTCCGCACCCTTGCAGAGTCCCTCGACATCCCCGTCATGCTCACGACCACCAGCAAGGGCGCGATGCCCGAGGATCATCCCCTGGTCATAGGCAATCTCAACCAGCACGGCCCGATCCGTCGTTTCATGGAACGGGCGGACGTCATGCTCGCCGTGGGTGCCAGGTTCTCCTACCTCTCCAGCGGTCGCTGGACGCTGCCCGTGCCAAAGCGCCTGCTGCACATCGATATTGACCCCACCCAGCCCGGCAAGAACTTTCCAGCTGAAGTCGGGGTGCACGCCGACGCCAAAGCCGGGTTGGCGGCCCTGGTTGAGGCGACGGCCGATGCGCCCGAGGTCGACCGCGACGAGTGGGTCGACGCCGGGCGTGCCGCACGCGCCGAAGTTCGCGCCGAACTCGCGCAGCGCGCTCCCCTCGAGTGGGGCCTTATGAAATCCATTCGAAACGCGCTGCCGCGTAGCACCATCGTGGCCAGTGACCCGCATCTGCTGGGGTACTGGAGTCGTGAACATCTCCCCTTCTATGAGCCAAGAACCTGGCTCTACGGTCTGGCGTTTGGGACGTTGGGCTATTCGTATCCCGTGGCGTTGGGCGCGAAGATCGTGGCCCCTGACCGCCCCGTGATTTCGTTGACGGGTGACGGCGGCTTCCTCTTCACGGCCCAGGAAATGGCCACCGCCGTGCAGCAGGGATTGAACGTCCCGGTCGTTATCCTCAATGACGACGCCTACGGCGCCATCAGGGAAGACTTTCTGCGCGACTACGACAACGACTACGAGGTGAATCTCAGGAACCCGGATTTCGTGAAGTTCGCCGAGTCCTTCGGCGCCGTCGGCATGCGAGCAACCCCCGACACGCTGGAGGCCACGTTGCGCGACGCGCTGGAACTCGACCGCCCTTCGCTTATCGACGTGCCCGTCAAGTGCCGGCGACCGCTGCAGGTTCAATAGCCGTTCCGGCGCTGGCTGGTCCCGGCCGCGGCCGCGCTTCAACTGGGTTGGCCGTCTAGGCTATGCTTGCCCTCGATTAGGGCATCTGTGAGCCGGGACCATGTTCAGCCATGCTCCTCGAGTCCTAGGCCGACGCGCGGTAGTCGGCGCGCTGATTGTTGGGCCGGTCCTGCTAGGGCTGAGCGCCTGCGCCGACAGCGATTCCTTCGAGTTCAAGCCGTCGGGACGCTGTGGGCGTGGCTGCGTCGGCGCGACGGACCACGAGAAGGACTCCGAAGCGCGCCGCTCGGGCCTCGATCAAGCCAAGGCGGCCAAGGAAGCCAGCCAGGGCAGCTAGAACCGGAACGTCGGTTGCTGCTTCGTCCTCGGCGGGCTGGTTCGTCGTGTACCCGCTAACGTTGTCGTGGCAGCAGAAAGGGCGGTCCGTATGAGGCTTGCTGGTCGAATCGCAATGGTCACCGGCGCCAGTCGCGGAATCGGACGCGAAATCGCGCTTGGCTTTGCGCGCGCTGGCGCACACGTAATCCTGGCCGCCCGCGACGAATCGCTGCTGGCGACAGTGGCATCCGAGATTGACGATGCCGCTGGAACCTCGGACGTCGTGCCGCTTGACGTCAGCAACGCGGAGGCCGTGCGACGGGCAATTGACCGGGTCGTGGCGCGGCATGGCCGGCTCGATGTCTTGTGCAACAACGCTGGCGTCAGCAACGCGCGTGGGCCGGTCGCCGAGGTTTCGCCTGAAGCATTTGCCGGCGTGCAGGCCGTCAACCTCATCGGCCTCTTTGCCTGCTGCCACGCTGCGCTTCCGCACATGGTCGATGCCGGCCACGGCCGCATCGTCAACGTCTCGTCCGGCGCCGCCATCATGTGCAATCCAGGCGAGTCGGCCTACGCCGCGTCCAAGGCCGCGGTCAACGCGCTGACGATTGCGCTGGCCAAAGAGGTCGAAGCGTCAAACGTGCTCGTCAATGCCATGAGCCCCGGTTCGGTCAAAACCGACATGAACCCGACCTCGGACGTGCCACCCTCGGAGGCCGTGCCGACGGCCGTCTGGCTGGCCTCGCTGCCCGACGGCGGCCCAACCGGACGTTTCTACCGGTTCATGCAGGAACTTCCGATGCTGCCGGAAATCGACCTGGACTGGAAGAGCCGCTGAGCCAGCGGGATTGCTCGGCCTAGTCCCAGAGCGCCTCCAGCGTCCAGGCTTTCAGCGACCGGACGGTGCTGGGCGCGCCCTGCGAGCGCAAGGACACGCCAACGCTGTCTTCACGATCCGGATAGACGCGAACTGCCAGGGCCTGTCGCCCGTTCGCGAACACCTCCACCGCGCTTCGATCAACGAAGACCCGCAGCTGCAGCGGTTCGTCAGGTGCGATCAGGACTTGCGCGTTCTCCGGCGCGCGCGACAACGCATCTGGTGCGACGGACGAGTACGACGTGTCGATCGAAATCTGGCTCAGGTGGGTCCACAGCGGTCCCACGATTCCCTGCGTGAAGTGGTTGGTGCGGTAGCCGCGGTCGCGGTAGAAGGCGATGCGCGTGAACTCTTCTCGATCCGGCGAGCGCAAGACGTTCAGTTCAACCATTGGCGCGGACGACGGCTCCACTTCCAATTCCAGCTCCAGCGCGTCGCCCGCCGTTCCGTCCAGCACAACCTCCTGGTTGGCCGGCAACTCCAGCGAGCCCAGGTCTTGCTCGGCCTGCCGCAACGAGGTCAGGGTCTCGACTGGTTGCACATACACCACGTCGCCGTCGACCGTCAGTCGTCGCGGCAGCGTCATGATCTGGTTCCAGCGCGGCGTGGGCTTGCCCGGGTTCATGTTGAAGATCACGATCAGCCCGCCGTTGCCGTCGGGCGTCGCCGACGGGGCATGCAGACCGCTTGGCCCGGACGGCCCGAAGTTGTACTTCGCGCCGTGGGTCACCACAAACTTGTCGCGCTCGGTGTCGTAGTCGCCCAGCAGGTACTGACCGCCTCTCGTGTGGCTATAGAAGAGCAGCATGTGGCGGTCGCCAATCGGCCAGAAGTACGGACAGGCGCCGTCGTCGCCGACCCTTGAGTAGTAGTCGTCTTCGACGAACGGATGCAGGTACTCCCAGTGCTCCAGGTCCTCTGACCTGAACAGGAAGTTGGCCCGGATCGGCTTGCCGCCGGGGCCCTCGGGCTTGGTTCCCGCTGACAGTGAGTAGTAGACGCCGTCTTTCATCCAGATGCAAGGATCGAAGACCCGGTACGGTGCCGGCGGGCCGTCGCGATCCGGCATCGGAATCACGGCTCTATTGCCGACCTTTGCCCAGTTGAGCAGCAGCGGATCGCTGGACGTCGCCACCATGTTCCCGGCGCCGACGCCGTGGTAAATGGCAATCACCCGGTCGTCTTCCACCAGGGTTGATCCGGAGAAGCACTTGTCCTCGGGGCTGGGATAGATGGCGTACGGTAAATCGCGCCAGTGCACCAGGTCGTCGGAAACCGCGTGACCCCAGTGCTGCCGGTCGTCCTCCGGTGGATACGCCTGGTAGAAGAGGTGCCAGCGGCCCTGCCAGAAGCAGAGCCCGTTGGGGTCGTTGAGCGTCGATTCGGGGTTGACGTAGTGGTATGCCGGACGGTGAGGCAGGCCGGCATACGACGCCCGCGATTCCAGCAGGCGCTGCATCAGCGGGTTCGCTGCCAGTGCGGCTTCCTGCTCGGCCAACGTCGTCGGATAGGTGTACGCGGGAACGCGCGACTTTGGAGCGATCACGGTGCCTCCGGTCTCGGTGGAACCCGAGTTGACGCCTGGGGACTGGTCAAGAATCTAGACGGCAGCGCATCCGGCGACAAGCGTGCAACCCTGGCCGCTGCCGAGTCTCGAATGCGTGAGCTACCGAGGTAGAGGCCTAACTACCTCGCCGTCACGCACCACGGCTGCCGCGCGCCAGATTCGGCCGGGACGCTCGTTGCCGCTCACGTCGCGCAGCGCCACGGTCTCGCTGCCCTCCGTCAGAACCACCAGATCGGCGCAGGCGCCCGGCGCCAACGTGCCCACCTCACCTGCGAGGCCCAGCAGTTCGGCAGGACGCGACGTGATTCGCGGCCAGGCGTCTTCTTCTCGCATCCCTGCGGCCAGGAGCTTCGACACGGTCAGTGGGAGGTCATGCTGCGGGTTGGATCCAACGTGGCGCCGGTACTGGTCCGTCGAAATGGTGTCGGGCAGGAAGCCCTCCTTAGTCACGGTCTCCGCAACCTCGAAATCAAACGATCCCATTCCGTGACCCGTATCGAACAGCACGCCGCGCTCGCGGGCTTGCCAAACGCAATCCAGAACCTGCCCATCCCGCGCGATTCGGTCCACGAGCCCGTGCAGGCAATAGGTCACCACGTCGCCAGGCCGCAACTGCTCCAACACCTCGTCAAGCGGAAAGTCCTCGTCGTGGCGCGTACCGACCAACAGCGGTCGATCAGTTGCCTCGCCGACCTGTATCGCGCGGCGCAACATCTCCCGCGGGTCGCACGTGCCGCATACGGCCTCTGCCACATTGATGGCAACGCCCCATATCAGGTCGCCCCCATCATTGATCGCGTCGACACATGCGTTGACGTCCGCCTCGTCCAGATCGCCCAGGCTGTGCCCCTGGCTGGACTCCCCGGAGGCTGAAAGGTTGATCGCCATCCGCACGCGCGTCCGAGCGCGCTCGATCACGCGCTCGCGGTAGCGCGGCCAGTTGCGCGCGCCGGCGTCCCCCTGCGACATGACGGTAGTAGCGCCACGCGGCAGGAAGTGCTCATCGGGATCAATCCCGTACTTGGAGTCCTCGATGGCCGGGTGCGCATGCATGTCCACAAGCCCCGGCAGCAGCAGCCCGTCGGGATAGTCGAGGCGCTGTTGAGCCGGCGGAGCTTCGTCCGCTTCCGATCCAATGGCCGAAAGCGCAATGCGATTCCCGGTCGTCGCCACATATCCGGGTCCACTCAAGCCCCGGGCCGGATCCTCGATGCGCCCGGCGGCAATCAGCAGGTCATGTTTCACAGGCGCGGCCCTTTTGGGTTGGGAGAATTTGGCGCTGCATGGTACGGTCTCGCAGGGTGCCAAGCGGAGCCGGCACATTCTAGGGGGAGGTCAATGGTATGAGCAGAATTTCGCACATGACCCGACGCCGGATGCTACGCATGGCCGGTGGACTGGGTGTAAGCGCGGCAGGCGTCGCGGCCCTGGCGGCCTGCGGCGAGACTGAGCCACAGGTCATCACCAAGGAAGTCCCGGTCGAGAAGACGGTCATCAAGGAAGTTCCGGTCGAGAAGATCGTCCGCGAGACCGAAGTCAGGGAAGTCCCGGTCGAGCGCATCGTCACGCAGGAGAAGATCGTTACCCAGCAAGTCGAGGTACCGGTCGAACGCGTCGTGACGCAGGTCGTGGAGCGCGAAAAGGTCGTCGAGAAGGTAGTCACCAAGGAAGTCCAAGTGATGGTCGAGGCGCCCATGCAGAAGGCGCCCGTACGGCTGGAGTTCTCCACCGACTGGGGCTCGGGCGTCCGCGCGGCCACCCACAAGTTCATGGCCGAGGAATACAACAAGGTCAACCCCCACGTCACGGTGGACATCCTGATCATCTCGGGTTCCGGCGGCAGCACTGCTGTTGGCTATGCGGGCATCCTGACCAACCTGCTCGTTGCGGGTTCCGGCCCGGAAGTCATGTCCGAGCTGTGGTGGAACGCTGACCTCTACAACCTGGACCTGCAGCCGCACCTCGACCGCGCTGGCCTGACGCCGGCCGACTTTTGGTGGCACGACGGCTACTTGGTCGACAAGGACGGCGTCATCAGGGGCGTTCCGTACGGCGTGTACGTCGGCGCCATGATGGCCAACCTGAGCCTCGTGGAGCAGTTTGGCGTCACGATTCCCGACAAGGACTACGGCTTTGACGAAATGCGCGACCTGGCGGCCCAGATGCGTGACCCGGAAGCCGGGATCTGGGGTCTTGAGCGCCAGACCGGTGCCTGGAACCAGGGCTGGGCCGAGCGCTTCTCAAGCGAAGGCGCCAAGTGGTACGACTCCGCGACTGAGACTTCGACGGCGTCGGTCGCCACGGTGCCGGGCGGCAACTCGGTTGAGGCCTTCGCCGACTGGTGGAAGCTGGCCTGGGAAGACGGCGTCGCGCCGAACACTGACGAGGTGCAGGCCACGCTTGAGTCGCCGGCCAACACCTCCGGCTCGACCAACCTGTTCGCTACCGGCCTGATCGGCATGTCCGGCTTCGGGTACAACTCGGGCGGGGGCATCAAGAACCGCATCGGTGGTCGATTCGACTTCCACGTGTTCTGGCCCTATCAGTCGCCGTACACAGGTCTCCGTGGCTACCACAACGAGACCAACAACATAGTGGTCAACCGTGCTGCCGAAGAGCGCGGGAACGCCGAAGAGGCCGCCGGGCTGGCCCTGTTCTGGCACGGCGACATCATGGCGCCGTACCTGGCCGAGTTCCAACCCGTCGTACCGGCTGCCAAGTCCATCTGGGAGAGCCCGTTCATCACCGAGTTCTCCAGCGGAACGGACAACTTCCCCGACCTGGCCGCCGAGGCCGAGGCCGTGGGTCAGTTCCGCGAGAACTGGATCCGTGGTACCCACGCACACCCGAACTGGCTGGAGTGGTTCCGGCTCGTTCTGGGCAAGCTGGGCGACCGCGCCTTGAAGGGCGGCGAAAGCCCGTACCAGATGATGGAAGAGCTGGACGCCGAGGGAACCGAAGCTCTCCGGCGCGAGATCTAGGCTCGCAGGATTTATCCCGGTGGGGACGCCGCCCCGGCGTCCCCACCGGGGGTCCAAGGGCAATCCGGGCCCGCGGCTACGGTTGCCTGAGGCCATACGGGCCACCGGCCCGGAGGTGAAGCGTGGCGTCGAGCGGACTTAGCGCGAAGACGACAGGCCTGCGGCCCGCTTCCGCGTCCCTGTCTCGCTGGCGTGCGATTCGCAAGTGGATTGCGGCTCAGGAAGGCTGGGTCTTCATCTTTCCCTGGGTCGTTGGCTTCATCCTGCTCGACCTGGGACCCTATATTTTCGCGCTCATCATTTCGTTCCTGAACTGGGACGTGGGACGCCCGCCGACCTACATCGGCCTCCGCAACTACCAGGCGGCCTTCACGGATCCCTTGATCGGCAAGAGCCTCTGGAATACCGCCTTCTACACCATATTCCACGTACCCGGGTCAACCATCATCGCCTTCACCGTCGCCGGCTTGCTCAATCAAAAGGTCCGAGGCATGCCGATTTGGCGCACCATGTACTACATCCCCTCCGTGACGTCCGGCGTCGGTATGGCGCTCATCTGGATCTGGCTCTTTGCGCCGCGAGGGGCGCTGAACGGGATGCTGGGCTGGTTCGGAATCGAGGGTCCGCGCTGGTTGACCTCCACCACCTGGGCCATGCCGGCCCTCATCATCATGAGCTTCTGGGGCGTTGGCGCCTCAATGGTGATCTTTCTCGCTGGCCTGCAAGGCGTGCCCCAGCATCTCTATGAGGCGGCCGAAGTGGACGGCGGCGGCTGGTGGGCCAAGGTTCGCCACGTGACCATCCCCATGATGACGCCGTACATCTTCTTGAGCCTGATCCTGGGCGTGATCGGGTCGTTCCAGGTCGTCACCCAGGCATTGCTGATGACGGGGGGCGGACCGGACAACGCCACCCTGTTCATCCTGCTCTATATCTGGATCATGGGCTGGAACGCCTTCAAGATGGGTTATGCCGCCTCGATCTCTTGGATTCTGTTCGCAATTATCTTTGTGGCCACGGTCATCCAGTTTCTCGGTGCACGGCGCTGGGTCTACTACGAATACCAGGAGCCAGGCTAAATGGCGGCGACAACGGCGGAGGCAGGACGAAGCCGTCCGGTCGTGCTGCGCGCGTTTCGCTGGACGCGCCGTTTCCTTCTCTATCTCGTCGTCGTCGGCGGTTCCTTCGTCTACATGTACCCCGTGTTCTTCATGCTTCGGACCTCGTTGACCAAGGAGTCGGACCTCTACGTTGTTCCTCCAATCATCGTTCCCTTGCCGCCGGTTTGGGAAAACTACGCCATCATGTGGCAAAACGGACCGACGTGGTCATGGATGAAAAACTCCATCATCGTCGTCTCGTTCAGCGTGATTGCCGAGACCGTGACCAGCGTATCGGTGGCCTACGGCTTTGCCCGCACCCGCTTCGCGGCACGCGACAAGCTCTTCATCGGCGTGCTGGCCACCATGATGCTTCCCGGTGCCGTCACGCTCATCCCGCGCTGGCTGATCTTCCACCGCCTGGACATGATCGACACCTTGTGGCCGCTGCTGATTCCGCGCCTGTTCGGAACGGCCTTCTACATCTTCATCATGCGGCAGTTCTTCCTCACGCTGCCGCGCGAGCTTGACGACGCCGCCCGCATCGACGGCGCCTCCCACCTCCAGATCCTTCGAAAGGTCGTCATCCCGCTCTCCGTGCCCGCCATCGCGACTATTGCGGTCTTCTCGTTCATGAACCGCTGGAATGACTTCCTTGAGCCGCTGATCTATCTCCTGCGTACCGAGAACCTCACCCTGGCGGTGGGCCTCAAGTTCTTCGTCTCCCGGTTCGGCACTGAATACCACCTACTCATGGCCGGCGCCATGCTCCTCATCGTGCCCATGATCGTGGCCTTCTTCCTGGCCCAGAAGCAGTTCATCCGCGGCATCGCCCTGACCGGCATCAAGGGCTAACCCACTCCGGCCCAACCGCGCCTGGCTTCGGCAGACCAACTGGACCGAGAGTTCCAGTCGCGCCGTATTCGAAGGCTGTCTATCCTGAGCCTCGGTCCATCTTGAGTGCCTGAGGTCTCCACATGAGCGCCAACCCAGCCAGCCACGACGGCTTCCTTCTCATGGACCGCGTGGAGTCCCGCCACAACGTCGTTCGAGCTGTCTGTAAGGCCGAGAAGCACCCGCTCAACCCCGTACTCCCGCTGGGCGATATCCAGGAGTGGGACTCCACGCATTGCGCGCCCTGGTCGTCGCAGAGCGTCATCTACGACGAGGAGGACAAGCTCTTCAAGGCCTGGTACGCCGGATCCGACATGGGCGGCGCCAGTTGGTGGGCCACCGGCTATGCCATCAGCGAAGACGGCGTCAACTGGCACAAGCCGAAGCTCGGAATGTTCGAGTACAAGGGCAGCAAGGACAACAACATCGTCATCGAGGGCCGCGGCCCGATCATCAAGGACAACGCCGAGCCCGACCCCAACAAGCGCTTCAAGGGCATCAAGCGTTTACATAGTTACGTTGGCGAACCCGCGTACAGCGAGCACGGCGCCCGCGCCATCTTCTCTCCGGATGGCATCAACTGGACAACCGGCGAACGAATCCTGCTGCCGCGATGGGGTGGACGACCGCCAGATGTCGGCGTCCTGGTCCGTGACGATCAGGACCCCGACCCCAGCCGGCGCTTCAAATTCGTCTACCAGTGGATGGTCCATCTGGATGAGCCCCATCTGAAGCAGTTTTCGAAGCGAAATCCGTCCCAGGGCCGAGCCAAATTTCTGGCCTATGGTCCCGACATCGAGAACTTTCGCGAGGCGGACGAAAACCCGCTGATCTCACCCAACGACGGCCTCGAGGAAGAAGACCACCACGTCATGATGGGCCCATACGGCGGCGCCTGGATCATGGCCTACGAATACGGTTGGTACGTGCCCAGCGACTACGGGCTCTACGGCATGTATGGCGGAGACATTCGCCTGGCTGTGAGCTCGGACGGCGCCAACTTTGAGCGAGTCAACCCTCACCAGCCCACCATCCCCCGCGGCGCCCACACCGAGTGGGACGGCGGCCTGCTGGTCATCTCTGACAAACTGGTCATCAAGGACGGCACCATCTACCTGTACTACGGCGGCGCGGCCGAAGACTTCACCACCTGGCCGCCCGAGAATTTCATCCCCGGCGTCGACTACGGCGGCTCCGGCAGCGGCTCCGGTCGGGTTGTTCGCATGGGCGTCGCCACGTTACGCGAGGACGGCTTCACCTGCCTCGAAACCCCCGACCGCGAAACCCCCGGCCACGCCACTACCACGCCTGTTGATGCCGAAGGCCTTTCCAACCTCACCCTCAACGTCGGCGACGTCCGCCAGAACCGCAGTTGGATCGAAGTCGAAGTGCTTGACTCTGAAAGCAACGAGCCCCTGGAAGGCTTCACCCGCCAGGACTCCGACGACATCTTCATCGACGGCCTGCGCCGCCCCGTGACCTGGAACGGCAAGACCCTGTCCGACCTCGGCAGCGGTCAAGTCAAACTCCGCTTCTGGCTCTACGGCGCGGCCCGCCTCTACGCCTACGCGTTGTCGTAGCCCGCGCTTTCACCCTTCGGCAACGTCGCCCCAATGAAAGACCTGCCTAAATCCCCGCCTCGACCTCGAAGGCGGGGGCGCTCTTTCTCCCTCTCCCTCTGGGAGAGGGTTGGGGTGAGGGTCTTCCGGGCACCGGCCCTCGGGTTACGCGAAAGTCTCCAGTGAGCGCGGCCCACCCGCCGCAACGCCTCGCGGACACAGTCAACCTGCAGGACAGGCAGGTCCCGCTAGCTGCCCCGCCTGTCGGACTCGTCGTCCGTGGCCACCTTGGTCTGATCACCGCCCCCGCTGTCGACGGTCAGATCGTCTATCGCACCGAGCGCGGCACCCTCTTTGAAACCCGCGCCATCAAGACTCCCGGCGGCGACTACCTCTTGATGTTTCCGACGAACACCCTTGCCGCCCCTGAAGGCCGCTGTCACTACGGCCGCCAGGAACGTAAGTCGAACGACCTGGTGGCCTTCCGCTCAAGCAACCGGGGCGCAACCTGGCATGGGCCGACATGGCCCATCGACATCGACTACAACCTTCACGGCTTCATCCCACTCACGCCCCGCGCCGGAAACGGCATTCCCGAGGGCCGCATCTACTGCTTCGGCACCCAACCCATCTGGGCCCTCCACACCACCAGGCGCGGCCTTCACGAGAACGCCCCGATCGGCTATCGCTACTCCGACGACGACGGCCACACCTGGTCCGAAGTCCGCCTGATCCGCCCCGTTAACGACCCCGGCTTCACCGGCATGTCCGTCATGCGCATGTGCGAAACCGAGGCCGGAACCTGGCTCTTGGGCACGCACGAAGGCGACTGGTCCTACCGCCCGCTCATGACCCGCCAATACATCCTGCGGTCCGAGGACCAGGGCCAGTCCTGGGAGCTTCTGCCCGACGCCCGCCACGGCGGCTGGCACGCCGGCGGCTTCAACCGCATGGACGAACTGCGTCCCATCGACCTCGGCAACGGCGAGATCTACGCCATGGCCCGAACGCCTGAAGGCCACCTTTGGAACCTCCGCAGCCACGACGACGGCCGCACCTGGTCTGACCCGCAGCCGACCCCACTCGTCCATCCCGACGCCCCGCCCATGCTCTTCAAGCTCTCCAACGGCAACCTGGCGGCCTTCCACCACAACCGCCACCACGACCTCGACTACACCGGCCTCAGCGGCGACAAGGAATCCCTCATGGGAGACCGCTCCGAAATCTGGGTGGCTATCTCATCCGATGGCGGCCGCACCTGGGGCCAACCCCGCTTCGTCTTCGCCAACGCCCTGGCCCCTGTCTACGACGTTCCCTTCATGAACCACCAGTGCTCCTACATCGACGCCTTCGTCGACGACGGCACCCTCAACATCTTCGTCCCCCACCGCTGGCACCAGGCCCTGCACCTGCGTCTTCCCGATTCATCCCTGCCCGGACTACCGACCTTCGCCGAGATCTTCTAGCCACGCACTAGGCGTCGCTCCACCTCCGAGCCCGCCTGCCCGCACGCCACTACTCCCGCTTGCGCAACTTATGTCAAGTAGCCGATCCCGGCTGTCTCCCTAGGCAATTCACTCAGACAGCCCCAGGGACTACGCGCCCCCGGGTCTAGTACCCCCGCTTGAGATCGCAAATAAACGCCAGCGGCCGCCCCTCCACGAAGCGCCGCACCTGGTCCTCAAGCGTCTGCTGGCGCTGTTTCCACATGCTCGGCGTCACACCCGAGCAGTGCGGCGAGATCAGCACGTTGTCCATGCCCCACAGCGGACTGTCGGCCGGCAGCGGTTCGGTTTCCGTGGCATCCAGCCCCGCGCCGGAGAGCCTCCCCGAGCGCAGCCCCTCAACCAGCGCGTCCTCGTCCACGATCCCGCCGCGCGATATCACGATCACCGCGGCCCCCTGCTTCAGCAACCCGATCCGTCGCGCGTCGATCATGTTTCGAGTTCCCGGCGTGATCGGCACGGTCACCACCAGCCAGTCCGTCTCCGCCAGCAACGCATCCAATCGGTCCAAACCGCCAACCTCGCGAATCCCCGCCGGCACGTCCGTGGGCGTCGGGTCGATTGCCGACACCTGCATCCCAAAGCTCTGCGCCCGCTGAAACACGGCGCGCCCAATACCGCCCAGCCCAATCAGCAGCATGCTGGAGCCGTCCAGGTCGCGCAGCTGACGCTCGTACGACCCGGTATCCCAGCGCCGAGCCCGCTGATCGTCAAGTAGCCGCCGTCCCTGGTGCGCCAGCGAAAGCACGAAGAACATCACGTGGTCGGCAATCGGATTCGTGTGCGCCCCCGGCGAATTCGTGACCACGATCCCGGACTCGGCGATACCCGGACTCAGCATCGTGTTGTTGATACCCATCCCCGGCACGTGAATCCAGCGCAGCCGTTGTGCCGCCGCTATGGCTTCCGGCTCCGGCCAGCCCAGGAAGGCATCGGCGTCCACGATCTCGCGCACCTCGTCGGGATCGGTGAGCGCCATGCTGAACGTGACCCCGGGAAAACGCGCCTCCAGCTGCTCCGCGTAGTCCTCGCCGAACTGCCCGGTTCCAATCACAATCTTCATCAGCACGTCACCCTCGGTCTTTCCCGCGTCCCGGAGACCTTGGCATAACCGCTCCTCGTGGTCGACGGCGCGGCCGCTCTTCCTCCCTCTCCCCGTGGGAGACCCTTGCGAAACCCCGCCTCGTCCACGAAGGCGGGGCCCCTCTGTCTCCCTCTCCCCGTGGGAGAGGGTTGGGGTGAGGGTCTTCCGGGCAACCACTCTGGCCATACCCAAGGGGCTCGACCTGGAGCCACGGCAACTCTATGCCGGCCCGCTGCAACTAGCCCGTCACCTCGAAACCAAAAAGCGTCGCCTTCCGCAGCTTGATTTGAAGAACCACCGGTCCGTGCCCCGAGAGCGGCAACAACTGGCTCCCGTTCCAGTCCGCTGGCACCCCCAGGTGATCGCCCTGGATCGACCGGCTCTCGCCCACCTCGATCCAGGCGCCATGACCCGGCCGCGTCGTCCACCCCGGCCCCCGCTCCAACGCCGTAACCCGAACCTCGCCGTCCGCCGCCGTCTTCACGTTCAGCCGGACTTCGCGCCCTTGCAGCAGCATCTGCGGCGTCGCGAACTCCCCCTCCCCCTTCGCGACCAGCCCCGCAATTCGCCCGCGCTCCCAGGTGGCATACGCCGTTGCGCTTTGCAGATTCTGCCGCGGGTACTTGTGCGGCAGATCATTCCCCGAATACGGTGTCCCAATCCGGTCGCCCGCCAGCTCCACCAGGCCCTTGCAGCCAAAAAGGCACCCTGCGTCGAAGGTTCCCTCGGCTCCCGGTTCCAGCACCGGACCGCCCGGAACCCAATTCCACACGACATCGTCCGAACTCGTCGCAACCGCCAGCGACGTCGTGTCCAGCGCCCGGTCGTACAGCGTCGGAAACATGAGGTGCGTGGACGGATCGCCCGGATAGGTCACCTTGCCGTTGGTATAGATGTCCGTGAATGCCAGGTGCTCCGGCGGCGTCGTCAAGCAGGGTTCCGGCAGCGGCCAACAAGAGAAGTCACGCGTCTCGGCCCGCGCAATCGTGCGCCGATCCCACGACCAACCCCGCGAGTACCACACGTAGCTCTGCCGTTCGGCGTTCCAGTCCACCACGTTCATCGTGTCGCTGATAAAGATCACCACCGGATCCGGATGCGGCGTCCACCTGATCCCGTCCGCCGACGTGGCCACAAAGAACCCGCGATCAGGATGCTCTGCAATCCAAGGGTCCACCCGATCCGAGTGCTCCCGCGCCCATTGAGTAATCACGTCCTTCGAGAGCCGCCCCATGTAGAAGCACTTGAACCGCTCGTGCGCCGGTGCCTGAGGATCCAGGAATACCGACTCCCCATGAATCCCCGGCTCGCCCGCCAGCTCACGCCCAAACACGATGTTCGTGGCGTCCTGCCCCTGCCACGCGTACTGGCCGCAATCCGGCTTGCGCCACTCGTAGCCATCGTCGGATTCCGCGTAGCAGACGAACCCGCCCCAGTCGGGCCCCCAACCAAGCGAAGGCGCGATCTCCGGGTCCCAGTGGTCCGGCGCGATCGCGTGGTACCACATGCGGTACAGCCCGCCGTCGCGAATGATCGCCGGCCCGCCGTTGTTGTACTCCCACGGCTCGGTGCAGGTCAGGATCGGTTCGGACCGCTCGGCCGGCTGTGTCCGCAGCTCGATTCCACGCGGCACGTTCGCGTGCTCCGCGCGAATCTCCTCCGGGTCCGCCGTCTCCCAATAGTGAATCGGCGTGCCGTCCGCCCCAACCCAGCGCGGTTGCCCGGCGTTCACGTAGCGGTAGTCCATGATCGGGTGATATCCCCGGGCAACCTCGAACGGCGGCACCCGCCCCGGAAGCAACTCAGCCATCACCGTCGCCCCTCTGACAATCCCCGACCCTGTCGCTGACTATATGCCCAATCCGTCCGCCCCGCCGTCCTCGCCGGCCACACGAATCCGGGCTCTCCGCCTCAGAGACCCTTGCGAAACGTCTCTCGACTTCGACAGCATGGCCGCTCTCTCTCCCTCTCCCTTTGGAGACCTTTGCAGAACACCCCCAGCACTCGAAGGTGCGGGAGCTTCCGGTCTCGATCGACGCGCCAGCACCCGCGGATGGACTCGGATCTCGAAGGGGCGTGGCGCTCTTCACCCTCTCCGAGGGGAGAGGCAGATTCCGGCGTCTTCGCCGGAATTCGGTGAGGGGTCTTCCGGGCAACCAGCTTCAGGTTACGCAAGGGTCTCCTTTGGGAGAGGGTTGAGCTGAGGGTCTTCCGGGCACCTTTCCTCGGATTGCGCAAAGGTCTCCCTCACGGAGGTACCCGCCCCGCATCCGTACGCGATAATCACCCCGCGCCCGCCGAACAAGGTTCCCCGCCTTGGCAGATCGCCGCCCGCACGTCATCTTCATCACCACCGATCAGCAGCGCGGCGACGCCCTCAGCATCAACGGCGCCGACCCGCTGGCAACCCCCAACCTCGACTTCCTGGCCGCCAGCGGCACCAACTTCACCCGTGCCTACGCCGAAGTCCCGTCCTGCATCGGCGCCCGCCGCACCATGCTCTCCGGCATGAAGCCCTTCAGCCACGGCATGGTCGGCTTCTATGGCGGCGTCGGCTGGGCGCTCGATCACTCGCTGCCGGGTGAACTCTCCAAAGCCGGCTACCAGACCCAACTCGTCGGCAAGCTGCACATGTACCCGCAACGCAAGCGCTACGGCTTCGACAACATGGTCTGGGCCGACAGCCAGCGCGACAACAACGACTACGCCGAGTGGCTCGGTGACAACGGCGCCACCTCGCTCGAAATGGGCCTGGCCCACGGCGTCTCCACCAACGGCTGGGTGGGCCGCCCCAGCCACCTGGACGAACGCTTCTCCCACACCACCTGGTGCGTCAACGAAGCCCTCCGCTTCATCGGCCAGCGCGACCCCGACGCCCCATTCTTCCTCTGGGTCTCATTCGTCGATCCGCATCCGCCGCTTACCCCGCCCCTCGTCTACTGGGAACGCTACGAGCAGATCGACCTGCCCCAGCCCTACGTCGGCGACTGGGCGCCCCACTTGGATGCTCCGCCTCCCGGCCTCAACCCCGATGCCTCCGTCATGCGCCTGCGCGAGGACGACCTCCACCGCTGCCGCGCCGGCTACTACGGCCTCGTCAACCACGTCGACGACCAGGTCTCGCGCCTGCTCAAGGGCTTCCGCGAAAGCGGCCTGCTGGATGACACCTTCGTGCTCTTCACCAGCGACCACGGCGAGATGCTGGGCGACCACAATCTCTTCCGTAAGACCTGGCCCTACGAGGCCTCCATCCGCGTTCCCTTCCTCGCCCGCGCCCCCGAGTGGATGGACTGCACTGACGGCCTCTCCATCGACCAGGCAGTCGGCCTGCAGGACGTCATGCCTACAATCCTCGACGCGGCCGGCGTTCCGATTCCCGACTCCGTCGACGGCGCCAGCGTCCTGCCCTACATGCGTGGCGATTCACCCGCCTGGCGCGACTACCTCCACGGCGAACACACCGCCTGCTACGAGCCCGACCAGGGCAATCAGTGGGTCACAGACGGCCACCAAAAGCTGATCTGGTACACCCAGACCGGCGACGAGCAGTTCTTTGACCTCGAAGCTGACCCGCGCGAAATGAACAACGCGATCAATGACGCCGATTCAGGTGCGCGCGTCGCCATGTGGCGGCAACGCCTCATCGACGAACTGTCAGATCGCCCCGAAGGCTTCGTCAGTGACGGCCGCCTCGTCGCCGGCCAGTCCGAACTCCGTCCCGAGCAACTGCAGCCAGCGACAAACCAGTTAAGCGCCTGATCGCCATGCCCCGCCGCCCGCACATCCTCCTCATTACCTCCGATCAGCAACGCGCCGACGCCCTCGGCATTGACGGCCATCCCGTCCTGCGAACCCCCAACCTGGACTACCTGGCCGGCAACGGCGCCTGGTTCCGCTCGGCCTTCAGCGAGTCCCCCACCTGCATACCCGCGCGGCGCGTCATCCTCTCGGGTCAGGCCCCGTACACCAGCGGCATGGTCGGCTTCTACGGCGGCTACCACTGGAATCTCCGCCACTCCGTCGCCTCCGAGCTTGCGGCCAACGGCTACCAGACCGAGCTCATCGGCAAGACCCACTGGCACCCCAATCGCAAGCGCTTCGGCTTTCAGCACATGCTCGTCGCCAACAGCCAGCGCGATGGCAACGACTACTCGGATTGGCTCAACGACCAGGGCCGCCGCGAGGTTCTGGCCGGCAAGCTGCACGGTGTCGAAACCAACAGCTTCAACGCCAGGCCCAGCCACCTGCCCGAGGGCTACGACCTCACCACCTGGTGCGTCAACGAGTCGCTGAAGCTCATCAAGAAGCGCGACCCCGAAGCGCCCCTGTTTCTTTGGCTTTCCGTGGTCGACCCGCACCCGCCGTTCACCCCGCCCAAGCTGTACTTCGACCGCTACATGGCCCGCGCCGACGACATTCCCGAGCCTTTCATCGGCGATTGGGCCAGGCAGTTCGATGCGCCCAACCTCGGCCTCAACATCCAGCCCGTCGACATCCACCTGCCCGACGCCTGGATGCGCCGCATGCGCGCCGCCTACTACGGGCTCGTCAACCACATCGACGACCAGGTCAACCGGGTCTTCCGCGCCCTGTCACAGGCCGGCATGTGGCGGGACACCGTGGTCCTCTACACCAGCGACCACGGCGAGATGCTCGGCGACCACAATCTGTTCCGCAAGACCTGGCCGCACCAGGCCTCCGCCAACATCCCCTTCATCCTGCGACTCCCCGACTGGCTGGAACCCGAAAGCGGCGCCGTCATAGACCAGCCGGTCGGCCTCCAGGACGTCATGCCCACGCTCCTGGACGCCGCCGGAGTCGCCATCCCGGACTCCGTCGACGGCCGCAGCGTCCTCCCGCTCGCGCGCGGCGAGCAGCCGTCCTGGCGCCCCTTCCTGCACGGCGAGCACCACGGGCGCGGCACGGCGCTTTGGAGCGAATACGCTCCCGGTCACCAATACCTCACCGACGGCCGCGAAAAGTACATCTGGTACCCATCCGGCGGCGAAGAGCACTTCTTCGACCTGGCGCGTGATCCGCAAGAGCTTCACAACTTGGCAGACGTTGCTGAGGCGGCGTCGCGCCTGGCCATTTGGCGCGGTCAAATGGTTGAGCAGTTGCGAGATCGTCCGGAGGGCTTTGTCGACGGTGATCGTCTTGTAGCCGGACGTCCGCAACTCCTGCCGGACGAGTTGCGTCCCGATCTCAATCGCCGGGCTTAGTCCTGGCTTAGATTCCGCGAACGTGTCCGTTGGACACTGAGAGGCCCTGATCGGTCTGCGTCGGTTTGCCGGTATCGTAGGCTTGCCTTGACTTTCATACCCCGAAGGAGGCAGCCCTCGTGCGTGACTCCACCGACTTCTGCCTCCTGTTCTGGGACGACAACTACCTGAGTCGCTGGAACAACTGCCGGCGGGGTATCGGCCAGCCGCAGCTCGTCCCCGAGGCCACGCTCGAAGAGCCGGGATTCTGGCTCGGCTCCGGCTACCCCACCGCCTTCAAGCACGAGTCCGGCGTCTGGCGAATCCTCTACAACGGCAAGTCCGTCGTCCCCGAGGAACAGCCCGACAGTTACGCCCTTGTAGCCGAGAGCGACGACGGCATCCACTGGGAGAAACCAGACCTCACTGACCGTGTTCCGCTACCGGACCGCCGCTACCCCAACCAGGTGCTGAGGAAGTCCGAGGACTTCCATCAGTGGGACTGCTATTTCGACGAGCGCGCCGAGGACCCCAACGAACGCGTCAAAGGCTTTGCCGTCGGCAAGGGCAACCACCTGTGGACTTCGTCCGAGGGCCTGAACTGGACCCGCGTCGAGGGCGTGGAGTGGCGCAAGCACAGCCCCGACCCACCCAGCACCGCCTACTGGAACCACGTGCGCGACTGCTACGTCATCAGCGCCCGCCCCGCGCCCCACGCGCACCCGCGGCGCGTCGCCCTATCCGAGACAAAGGACTTTCGGACCTACAGCGAGCCCGAGCTCGTGCTGCAAACCGACGCGCTGGACACTCCGCTGGCCGAAATCTACGGCATGGTCGCCTTCCCCTACGCCGACAAGTTCGTCGGCCTGGTCTGGATCTATCACACCGATCCCGTCCCCCTCGTGAAGTACTGGGGAGGCAAGACCGACTGCCAGCTGGCCTACAGCTATAACGGCTGGCACTTCAACCGCTCCATCCGTGAGCCGTTCATCCCCAACGCCGAACAGGGCGAATACGGCGCCGGAACCATGCGCCCGCACAGTCTCGTCGTCGACGACGACAACCAGATCCGCATCTACTCCAGCGCCTCCAAGCTCGAGCACGGCTACCACATCAACCCCCACGTCGGACCAAAACGCCTCGAGCGAGGCCCCGCCGGCGAGGGCAACGACACCGGCGCCCTGCTCATGCACAGGCTGCGCCTGGACGGGTTCTACTACGTCGAGTCCTGCTTCGGCCCGGGCATGATTGGCACCCGCTCCCTCTATTGGCAGGGCGGCGAGGCCAGGTTCAACATCCAGTCCGGTCTTGAGACCCGCGTCCAGGTCACCGACCCGACCGGCGAGGTAATCGAGGGCTACAGCTACGCCGACTGCCAGCCCTTCACGGGCGATGCCCTCGACTGGACGCCCCGTTGGACCGGCGGTCGCGGTCTCACGTCCTTTACCGGCCAGGCGATTCGCCTTGAGATCGAAATGAACAACGCCTGCATCTACGCCATTCGCGGCGACTTTCTCCCGCTTTCCGGCAGAGAGCTGAGGACGTTCATGGATCGAGGCGAGAAGCCCATCCCGCGCCCCGGCTTCTAGCATGGGACTGGCTCAGGGCGCCTTTACGAGAGTTCGGTTCTACTGATCCTGCCGGCGATTGCGACAATGCTCCGAGCATTCGAGTCGGGCGAGCTGGCGCACCTTCCAAAGTGCCAACAGAGAGGCTGTAGCCGTGGCTGACGCAGCGACACGCATTCGAATCGTGGTAAACGCTGAGCTGGGATCGCCCGCGCAAATAGCGCTGGATCGGCTCCGCCAGTCAATCGGCGAAGCCGGATACGCCATCGTTGACGCCGATGCCGAAGTCACGATCCAGGTCGGAACGGCAGCTACAGCCCAGCCGGCGGCCCTTCTGGCTACTGCGGGAGCGGCGCTGAAAGACTCACCCGAGTCTCTGGCCTTCGCCTTCGCTGACGGAGTCGTGGCAATCGGCGGCTCCGACGACCGCGGCCTCGCCTACGCCCTCCGCGAAGCCGCCCGCCGTATCGACCTGGCCACCGCGCCGCTGGACTGGGCCGGCCTATTCCCGCCCGCCAGCGAGTCCCCGCTCCTCCGCAAGCGCAGCGTCTGCATCTTCCCGCACAACGCGGCCGTCGACGGCCCCTGGTACTTCAACCCCTCCTTCTGGGAGGCCTACTTCGACAAGCTCTCGCTCTACCGCTTCAACGCCTTCAGCCTCACCTTCGGCCATCAGACCGCCTACCTGGTCCCGCCCTACGCCTTCCTGGTTCCCATGCCCGAGTTCCCCGACGTCACGGTGCCCAGACTCACTGACGAGCAACGCGAACGAAACCTCGCCGCCCTCCAGATGATCTCGCGCGCCGCCGTCGAGCGCGGCATCGACTTTACGTTCGGCGTCTGGCAGCAACACAGCTACCACTACGGCGAATCCCTGGTCGAGGGCCTCTCGCTGGACATTCTGGCCGACTATTGCGAGCTCGGCATGGCCAAGGTCCTCAAGGCCTGCCCGGACATCTCCGGCGTCCAGCTACGCGTCAATTCCGAGTCCGGCATCGAGGCCGAAGACAGCCCGGCCTTCTTCCGCTCCATCTACAGCGGCGTCGTGGCGGCCGGCCGCGAGATCGAAATCGACTGCCGAGCCAAGGCCATCGCCGACGACACCTGGGAAGGCGCCCTCGCAACAGGCCTCCCCACCACCGTCTCCACCAAGTTCTGGTGCGAGCACCAGGGCATGCCCTACTCCGCTGGCCTCCTGCAGGACTTCGACCGCATGGACCGCCGCCACTCCTACGGCGACCTCCTCAAGTACCCCCGCGACTACGACTTCCTGTTCCGGATGTGGAACCTCGGCACCAACAAGTTCACGTTGTGGGGCGACCCGGCCTGGGTTCGCCGCTACGCCGAAAGCTGCGCCCTTGGCGACTCCAAGGGCTTCGAGGTCTGCGCGCCCCTCTCCAACAAGGGCTTTCGCAACGTCGGCGGCGCTTGGCCGCTCTTTCAGCCCGAGGACATGAACTGGTACGAGTTCGAAGACGAACGCTACTGGTTCTGGTACCTCCTTTTCGGCCGCCTCGGCTACGACCCCCACTGCGATGCCCGCGCCTGGGAACGCGAGTTCGAACACCGCTTCGGGGCAGACGCCGCGTCGGACGTCCTGGAAGCTGTAGCCGAAGGCTCGCACTACCTCCCCTTCATCACCGCCGCCCACCTGCCTTCGGCCAGCGTCTTCGGCTGGTGGGCCGAGCGCGACACCGGCGGCCTGCTCGACGCCTATCTCGAGGTCGAACCCAGCGACCTCGCCGGCTTCTACGGCGCCAGCGAATACGTCGAGGACTACCTCGCCGACTCCGTCCGCGCCAGGCTCACCCCCGCCCAGATCGCCGAGCGCCTGGAGCGGCACGCCGCAGCAGCTGAAGCCGCCCTCGATCGCGCCGACGGTTCGGTCGGCGACACGGCCCGCCCCGAATTCCGCGGCATCGAAGCCGACGTCCGCCTCTGTTCCGGCCTCGCCCGCTACCACGCCCACAAGCTGCGAGCAGGCCAGGACCTCGCCTTCTTCTACAAGGCCGGCGCCGCCGATCGCCTGCGGTCGGCCAACGTCCACATGCAATCGGCCCGCGATCAGTGGCAAGCCATCGTCGACCACACCGACGGCCTCTACGACGACGAGATGATCTTCGGTCCCGTCAAGGACGAGTCAGGCACCTGGAAGCGTCTCACCCCCTACCTCGACCACGACCTAGCACGTCTGGACGAAGTGCAGAAGATCTTTGATCGCTTCGGCCTCTTCGCCGACGGATTCGACTTCGGCGCCCATCCGGTCGACCCGCGCCCCTGGATCCCCCGAACCATGCAGTCCGCCCTGGTCGAGCGGCGTTTCCGCGCCGTCTCGCCCGACGTCCAGTACACGCCGGCGCGCGGCATCGGCTGGAAGATGACCCGCGACATTCGCGCCTTCAGCCCGCCCCTCCCCGACAACGGCGACCTGCTCGGACGCAATCGCGATGTCGGCGATCTGACCGTCAACCTCCTGGAAAGCGACTTCCAGCACCGCGGACCCAACCCCGGCTACGTGGAACACACCTTCCGTGCCAACGTGGCGCCTGGCATCTACGAGGTCACGGCCGTCATAGGCGACACCAGCCCGGACGCCGTCGACCGCGGTCCCATGTGGCTCACCTTCCAGGGCCGTCACCAGACCGAACGCTTCACCATCCCCGCCGGCCAGGTCATCCGGAAGACCCAGCGCTGCAACATCGCCAACGGCCGGCTCGAAGTGGAAATCAACTCTCATCCCGCCTCTGACTGGGTCATTAACGCCCTGATCGTCCGCGAGGCCGCGCCCCAAATCGGGCACGTCCCCATTCGCACGGCGGCCCCCGGCTCGCTCGACCTTTCGGCCACCGTCACGGCGCCCGACGGCATCGCCAGCGTCGACCTGGTCTGGCGCTGCGGCGACTGCCCCTGGCAGCGCGCGTCCATGTCCGCCGACGGCGCCATCTACTCAGCCGGCATTACCGTCCCCGCCTGTTGTGACGCCGCCTACTACATCGAAGCCACCGACGCCAACGGCGAAACCCGTTCCTGGCGTTCTGCCGACGCCCCGCAACCCGTAGCCGTGGGAGACGCGGTATCCGCTCCATCCCTCGACGTTGAACGAGTCTCCCTCGCCGTCCCCGGCCAGGACCTCACCATCACTGCCCGCGTGGATTCCGTCGAGGATCTGCAGTCCGCAATCCTCTTCTACCGCGACCTCAACCAGCGCGAACTCTTCACCCCCGTCCCCATGCATAAGGCCAACGGCGTCTGGTCCGCCACGATCCCCGGCATGGACATCGTCCCGGACTGGGACCTGATGTACTACGTCGAGGCCATCGACCGCCTCGGCAACGGCGCAATCGGACCCGACCTGGACGTCGAAACCCCCTACGTCGTCGTCCCGGTCCAGCGCTAACCGGTTGTGGGCTACATTGATCGTTCCCCTCGCTCCGAGGCGGCCCTCGTCGTCCTCCCCCGCCTGGCAAACCCTTGCATAGCGCTCCGCGACCTAGAAGGCGTCGCCGATCTTCACGCTCTCCAAGGTGACGTCAGCCAGAGCGCCGCTCGTTCTCGAAGGAGGGGCCGGCTCTTGCCCCCTCTCCCCGTGGGTGTGCGGACCGGGGACATCATGAACACATGTTCGGAGACATGGTGAACACATTGG
>JAPOWQ010000070.1 GCA_026707585.1 Chloroflexota bacterium
TGGCAATCCGGTTTCAAGAGAGGCCAGAGAATGTCGTTCCTGTAACGCTGCAGCATATGACAACTCTCGGAATAACTGAACTGGCTCCTATGACCGTAGCTCAGGTCGCTTGCTTCCATGGATGGATGGGTCGGTGGCTAGGAGGGTTCGGATGCGTGTCAGCGTTTCGTGGATTCCGGATGGCAGCGCCAGGAGGTCCGTGATGATCCGATGATCGAGGTCAACCCGAACGGAATCAACCGAGCAGCGGTGGAAGGATTCGAAGGTCCGGTGCTGAAAGTCGCGGTAGATGGCTTGCGCTTCGTCGAGCTGCCAGGGCTCAAGTTGGCGCACGTCAAGCGTGGGCAGGGTTTCCAGCATTCCCTTATTGCCGGTGCCTCGGCCATGCTGCGCTCGATTGGCGTGGTTGGAGTGGAGCAGCAGACCGAGAGTTGAGTTGCACCAGAGGGTCAAGGCCATTCCTTGCAGCGCACAAACCGAAGGATCGTCGACTCGCGAGGCTAGTGTGAACCAGGCTCGTATGCCCAAAGTTCGGGTATTGGTTCGTACTGTCATCACCCGCTGCGAGTTGTATCTGACATCGCGCGTCATCTGAAGCGTGCCGGCCTGCGACCAGATCGGCCGATAGTCACGGCCTGGTTGTGGTATCAGCCGCGCGTTCGGTTCCGAGAGTAGCCCTTGGTGCACCTTCTGTGACTGAGCCCAGAGTGCCGGGAATTGCGCTTGCTCGTCCCAGCCGTGGTAAGCGTCAAAGACGCCGATCGAACCGCGAATCCGGCGGTCTTGTGGCCCTACGTGGCAGACATCCGCCATCGGCGCAATTGGAATCTGCGCCACAACCCGTGAGCCGTCCGCCGCCCATAGCTCGCCCCGTTCTAGCGCCGCCGCGAACTGCCCGGTCTGCCCCTGCTTCCACCGCGAAGCTGTCCACGGACCGTCATCCACCGGACCGTCCTGCAGTTCGCCCCACTGTTCGCCGCCCACGATCAGCGGAATGCCGCCCACCGGCGGCCCGTCGGAGTGGTGCAGCGCAAACGCGGCTGCCGCATTGACGGCGTTCGCCAACGCGAGCGCCTCGGTTTCGCGTTTCGGCGCCCGCCACAGGTTCACGAACCTTCCGCGCCGGGGCGGACGCTCGTTCGCGCGCAGTCGCCGTGCAACCAGTAGCACCTCGGCGATACTCGTGTCGTAGGACATCGAGCGCTGCTCGGGGTCGTGCGAGGAGACGACCAGTTCGATCGCGTAGCGCCGAGCCAGCATCGCGCGTACCTGCCGCCATGATTCCCCGGCTAGCGCGGTCACCGGCAGCACCAGCGCAAGGCGGCCGTCCGGCCTAACCAGCCGGTCGGCCAGCACGGTGAACGAGGCCGCGTGACCGGCCGTCTGGTTGGCCGGCGTGCCTTTCAGCAAGGTTGACGTCTGGCGGGCCACGGCTGACCGCGTTTCGGCGTCGCCTTCCGGCACGTCCAGCACGCGCGCCAGCGCTTCACCCTTGCCGCCGTCGCTGCCGCGCCGCGTGAAGGGCGGGTTACTGATCACCAGGTCCGCCCGCGGGCGTTGCACCAGCTTGCCGGCGCTGCCTTTGGCGCCGACCTGTTCGCGCGTGGCGGAGAATGAGGATTGGGCTTCGGGGTCGTGCAGCCAGTCCAGCGAACCTAGCTTGATGTCGCCCGGCCGACGCCCCAGCGAGCCGTGCTTGGCCATGCTTGACGTGTCCACACCCATGATGAGGCTGTGCAACTGCATCTCCCCGAAGCCGACGGACGGCGACATGGCCGCCAGCGTGGCCGCCGTGATGTGGATGGCCGACTGCACCACGTCGGCCCCGAATAGGGTGTGTTCAAGCAACGCGGTATGTAATTCGGCGTCGTTGGCGGCGGCATCCTCGGAGACTGCGCGGTTCTGCATGATCTGCTGATAGGCCGCCATCAGCAGCGTGCCGGTGCCACAGGCCGGATCGACCACCTGCCACCGCCGCAGCTGCGCCGAGTCGCTCCAGTCCATCCCCGGCCAGCGCTGCGGCGCCAGCGCCAGTCCGGCCAACAGCGTGGCGGCGGGAATACTGGTGTAATAGGCCGCCAGCAATTTTCGCTCGGCGATGAGTTGGTTGAAGATGCGCCCGGCCAGGTCGTGGCGACCCACCGAACCCAGGGCGAGCAGCCGCGCGGCCGTGTGAGCGCACTGGTCCAGCACGTCGGCGGCCACGACGCCAGACAACACCGACACCACGGCTCGGGCCATGCTGAAGATCGGGTAGTAGTCGATCTCGAGGATGTAATCCCATTGGGCCAGCAGTCGCCGGCGTTCGAAGCGGCCATCGACGCGAGCATCATCGACGGGCAGGATGTCGCCCCGGTCGTCGGACAGCCCTTCCTGGAAGAGCATGGCGTTGGTAATTACGAGTGCGGCCATGTGTGCGGTTTCGTCGCCGGGGACAGTGCTGAACGTGTCGGCAACGCGCGCCAGCGCGCCCTGGGAGCGGTAGAGACGCGACCCGGCGCGGCGCACACCAGCGGCTAATTCATCGACAGCAGCTTCCAGGTTGCTGGCGGGCGGTTCAGCCCGCGCCGCGGCGTTCCCCAAGTCAGCGAGATTGCCGCTAAGCCTCGGTCCTGCCGTGCCGTCAATTCGCCATTCGCGCCACTCGAAGTCGCTGGCCGCCGCCAGTCGATCCCCTAGGTGGCGCTGATCGACTTCGCGCAACCGCCCCGGCACAGTGACGGCGAACGCGGTCTGGACCGCCTGCCCGTCGATCTCCAAGCCCAACCGAGACAACGCGTCGGCGTCAACGGTGCGTGCCGGTTCCAGTTCCGTCTCAATGACGACCGGTCCGTCCTCCCTCCGAACGAGGACGTCCGGTCGTGCCCGCCCGTGCATCGTCTCGGCTGCGGTCGTTAGCCCTACCCGCTCCCGCAACAGCCGCGCCAGCGCGTCATTGACTACGCTCTCGTGCGTACGGTCACTTGTCGGGGACATGGAGAAATCAGCCGCCAGCGCTCAGTCGTCGGCCAGTCGGGAGTATAGGGGCGCTATATGCTCCGTATGTCCCGAGCTTCCCGTAAGGCGAGGCGAGCTTGTCTTGCCGCTCCAAGGCCCCTGGAAAGTTCTCGCTTTCCCTCCGTGCTCCGTTGACCTATCCAGGCCGTCCCAAACTCACGGCTCGCATAGCCCCAACGGCTCATAGTGAGTCGGGCAGGAGTCCGTCCCAGGGCCTGCCCCGGACTCGATCCGGGGATTGAGGGGTCTTTCGGGCAACAGCCTTCGGGTTACTCAATGGTCTACGCTGGGTAAGCGCGCGCCCTCGACGAAACTCATGCAGGGGACGCGCAACACGGTGTCGTTCTTCGACATGCCGCTGGTTCTGACTCTGTGCACGGAGCGCTACTGCTCGTCTCGTTGGGCCAGTCGTTCGACGAGGAGGAGGTCGTCACCTGCCCTGTGCGCAGGTCCGACATCTGCGAGTTGAAGGACTTTTGTTTGACTATGTCAAGTGCGGATGCTAGTATCTACGCTTGCTTTCCACTTCGCGCGTTGACGCCCAAGCCACAACTGCCTAGAATAACGTGGTCTGCCTGTGTTCGGCGGATTCATCTAGGAGGGATGTGATGAGCGACTCTGACGGCCGGGACAGGTCGCTTGTTCACGACGCATCGCAGACTGACGAACATTACGATGTGAAAGTTGCCGACGTGACGCCTGATGAAGTGGCAGAGGCAAAGAGATTTCTGGAGCGACATAGCGCCCTGTGGGATGGGATCGATCTGAGCAAGCCGTTGACCGTTGAGGACGCGATCCTCGTTGGCGCTAGGAATGACGGCCAGGCGGAATAGCCACTGCTGATTGGTCAATGAGATCAATTGCATGGGCTATTGAGAGGGCGACGCCGATACCGGTGTTCTCGGTTCCGACCATGAATGCGCTTGTCACAACGCCAGCAACGGCGAGCCCTGACGAGGTCATGTAGGCCAGAGGGCCGCCGCTAAACCCCGGGTTGTTATACCCGTCGAAGAAGAGCCTCCTGACTCCACTCTCCTCTACGACGCCGCTGATGATGCCCGTCTTGACGAAGGGAATCGGAAATACCGTAGTCCCGACAGTTCCACCGCTCAGACCATAGGGAAAGCCTAAGAAGTGGATGTGGTCGCCGTACTGGATGTCCGATTTCACCATCGAGTTCGCGTTGGACTGCGGTGAATTCGGAAGTTCTAGTACAGCGATGTCAATGGCTCCCACCCCGAGGCTGATCACGTTGACGCGGAGGCTATTCCATTTATTGTCCAGAAACACCTCGATAGTCGGGTTCGTGTAAATGTCCGGTACGACGTGCAGGGCCGTCACGAAGTACTGTCGGTAGTTCCGATTGAAAAAGAAGGCCGTCCCGCGCACCGGTTCTTGGTGGCCTGTGATGTGATGTCGAATGTGGAGGACTTGGCTGATGAGGTCGCCGTGAATTGACATGGTTCGAGTCCTTTCCTTCAAGGGCTTCCAACCTTGAATTCGGTGGAGATCGAGGGATCGGAATGCTATTTGGCCATCGCGACCGGCTCTCTCGGTGTCCCGTCCTCGGCAATGAAGCGACCCTCCCACTCTTGCAGCCCCCACGCACCGAATGGTTCCAGCCGTGTGATTCGCTTGTCGCGCCGCATGGCGGCCCGCATTGAGTCGATGGGTTTCCGAGCCTCACTCTTGAAGCCACCCTTGGTCAGTTCTTCGACGATGTCCCGCACCGTCATCTTCACCCCACGTTCCTTCAGGACGCGGTAGGCCGCCTCGCGGCGTGTCAGACCGGCGAATCGGCCGGATGGGTCAGACTGTCGGACTGGCATCACCTGAGCGTGTTCGTCGGCTTGCAGCGACTCCAAGCCCTCTATGACCAAGGTGATTTCGTCGCGCCGCTGACGGAGATACTCAATGGTCGGTCCTAAGTCGAACGACGGCATCACGACCTCGTTCCGATCGTACTATTACGTTCGGCTGATAGCGTAGCAACAACTCGAACACTCTGTCAAAATAGTACGACGAAGTCGATCAGTTCTTGAACACTCGGACAGCCAGGCATATGATTCCGCACAGTTGGAATCATATGCGGGTGGGAGGGACGTACCGTCGGCAGTGGTTTTGGCAGCACTCGGCCTGTCCCGTTCGTGGCGAGCCTGCCGAATCGCCGCCCTCGCCTGTCGCCACACCAGAGCGCTTATCCTTGCCTCCATGAACGCCCCGACACCCGGCGACGCCGAAACCCCTACTGGCGGTCAAGCCCCGATGCACGTCATCGAAGACCCTCTCAACCGCGAAACCATCCAGGCCATCACCCAGCTCATCGTCGAACGCTTCCAGCCCGAGCAAATCATCCTCTTCGGCAGCGTCGCCCGCGGCGAAGAGGACCACAACAGCGACCTGGACCTTATGGTCGTCCTCCGCCACAACGACGAACAGGGCCGCGACGGATATGCCATCCGCCTGGCCATCGCCCAGAACTTCGTCCTCCCGGTCGACATCCTGATCCGTTCAGCCGACGCGCTTGCTCGGTATCGCCGGGATCCCAACTCCATGCTCAGCCGCATGTTGGAAGACTCGGAAGTCCTCTACAACCGACATGCAGCGTGACTGCTTCTTAGGCCCTCGCCGTTAGGTCTTGGCCTGCGATCCGCCGAGTCAGGCAGCCAGGGCATGGGCACGTCTGGTAGTCCCGTGACGCATGCCACAGGCCATGCACGACTCCATCGGTCGCATCGAACTGCGCGGCAATTCGGTCGAAGTGGCGCGCGTGGCCGGTGACGTACCGCGCATGAAGCGCGTTGGCGCAGAGGTCCGCGAGTTGCAGCATTCGCGAGTTGGCGGCCGAACTGAACAGCGGCACTTCCGCGAGGTTCCCAACGTCGCCCCAGCGGGTGCCTTCTTGCTGAATCCTCAGCGCCAGCGTCTCGATCCGCTGGCGGAATGGTGACTCGGCGGCAACGATGATCCCCCGCTGCGGGACGGATTCCGCGCAGGCCCGTCGTTGCAAGTACCCGTCAAACCGCCTCGCGACGCTCTCGATCGCGAAGAGATACTCGTCCTCACCCGCCGGCAGCCACACACGTTCGATCGCCACGCCGAACAACACGGCGGGGCTGTTCCTGATGACCTCATACGCCTCGTCCAGCAACGACCATCGACTGTTTTGGCTGAGCTGATCCCATGGCGGTTTGGAGCCTGAACGAACCGCGGTCGCGCGTAGCGGTCCAACGCGTGCCGGAGCCGGAAAAAAGCGGTTCAGGAGGTGATCGACCTCCGAGGACAGCGGACCAGTGTGCGTCTCAAAGACCGCAAGCCCCGCGAGTACGAAGTACGGGCTTGCGTGGAGGCCGGACTCGTCAAGGTAGAGCAGGTACACCGTCAGTTACCCGCCCAGAACAAAGAACGTGGCCAGGGGGACGAATCCCGCGGGTCTGCTAGCCGTGACCCTCCTGGCCCGCCACGAGCATACGCGAGTCGCCTAACGCAGTCGAGACTTTCGCGTGGTCCCACCTACGCTCGGCCGGCAATCCTCCACCAACGAGCCCGCCCCGAACGTGCCGGCTAGCCCGTTCTGAGCCTGCCGAAGGAGTGGATCTCGACTTCCTCCACGTCCGGTCTCACTGCTCTCCCCTCCGCCCTCTCCCCTTCCCCACTGAACACCTGGCCCTCAAAACTGAACACATTCGCCGGAAAAGTGAACACATCGCGCCAGAAAGCTCCAAAAACTGAACACATCGCCCCTCCCGACTGAACACATCCCCGTCATCCCGGCGTCTTCAGCCGGGACCCAGCACCAAGATCAATCCCAGCGCAACCCCGTTCATGGTGAGCCTGTCGAACCACACCCCGTCCACACACGCATCCCGAGCGCACAGCCCCCTCCTCTCCGGTCTCACTTCTCTTCCCTCTTACCTCTCCCCTTCTTCCCCCTTGCCTCCTGCCCCCAACTGGTGTACACTAACTGAGTAATCCTCCCTGCTTGGTCCCCGCTCCCAATGCCCCTTGCCAGGTGCGCCCTGCACCTCGTCCCACTACTGTTGCGCCGCCTGCGGCCCCTGCTCCCCTCCCGGCCATTCGCGCCCGGACCCGGATCGCTCGCCCCTTTCCTGCCGTCCCCAATCGCCCCTACCCCTGTGACCTCTCCCCACCCCCGTTCCGCCCCCACTCCCGCCGCCCCTCGCCTTCACCGGCTTCTCCCCCTTCCCGAATTCCTCGCGCTTCGTTCCTTCCCCGTTCCCCTATCCCTTTCCGCTCTCACGCCTCACTTCTCTCGGCTCACTCCTTCCCCATCCTTTCGCTCCCAGCCCCGACATTCGTCGCCGACGGGCCCAAAAGCCGGCCCAAGCTATCTCTCGCCAGCCCGAGCCCCCCCCGCTGGGGGGGGCTCGGGCTGGCGAGAGATAGCTCCCCCTTCATCCCCCATGCGCGCCTCGATGCCCAACACCCGTTCCGGCGCCCCGCAAACTCACCCTGGTCAGCCCACCCGCTCAAGTGCCCGCGGAGAGCTCCGCCGGCGCCACACCCACGCCCGCGCCGTTACCATGACCCGCGACGAGACCCGCCAAATCTCCTGCCGCCATGCTCGACACCCTCATGTCCGTCGACGAGGCCATCTTCACGCGCCGGACCTGCCGCAAGTTCCGCAAGGACCCGGTATCGCCGGAGACCCTCACCAAGATCATCGACGCCGCCCGCTACGCCCCCAGCTCCTGCAACCTGCAGCTCTGGGACTTCGTCCTCGTCAACGACCCCGAGACCAAGGCCGAAGTCGCCGAAGAGACCCGCTACGTCCACCTCGCCCCCGTCTCCCTCTTCGTCTCCTACGGCAACAACTACACCCGCGAGAACTACGCCTGGGTCCAGAGCGCCGCCGCCGCCATCCAGAACATGATGCTCATGGCCCACAGCCTGGGCGTGGCCAGTTGTTGGGTCGACACCCTCGGCGACGTCGACCGCATCCGCCGCATCCTGGGTCTGCCGTCCGAGCGCGAAATCCTCGCCTTGGTCCTCTTCGGTTACCCCGAGCTCATCCCCAAGGCCCCCCGCCGCCGCGCCATCGACATCCTGCTGCACTACGACAAGTACAAGGGCCGCCTCAACTGGCCCAGCAGCGACGACCCCGAGGAATGGACGCTGGAGCAGATCCGCGACTTCCAGATGGCCAAAATCCGCAACGGCGCCCGCTACAACAAACCCGTCCCCTCCGAGCGCGACGCCGTCCTGGAGGCCCTCGGCGAATTCGTCCACGTGCACGACGGCCGCTGGCTGGACGTCCTACCCCTCACCGGCCTCTACACCGAAGAAATCGCGTCCAGATACCCCAGGGTCGACCTCACCTTCGCCGAGATGACCGACCAGGTCTTCGAATTCGTCCAGGACCGCGCCCCCCGCACCCTCCGCCACGAGCTCTACCCCGACGCCTTCCACGAGGGCCCCGAGGGCTACGACGTCATGTCCCTGATCTTCCGCCTCGAGGGCTATCCCCGCGACGAGCGACGCCAGTACCTCACCACCATGCGCCGCCGCATCAAGGACGACGGCCAGCTCTTCCTGGCCTTCGTCAACCGCCGCTCCTACCACCGCCCGCTGCGCTGGATGCGCGGCCGCATCGGCCACTCCGGCGTCGAATACGCCCTGGCCCCGGACCCCAGCCTCGGCCCCTTCAAGGCCGCCACCCCCGGCGAAATCCGGGCCGACCTCCACGCCACCGGCTGGCGCATCCGGAACCGCCGCCACTTCTTCGCCATTCCCCCTTCGGACGAGATCGAATTCCGCGCCGGCCGCAAAGGCCGCAAAGTCAAGCTCGCCGGCCAGGCCCTCACCCGAATCAGCCAACTACTGCAACCGGTGGGCCCTGTCCTCGGCCCCGTCGCCCGCGTCCACGCCTGGGACGTGGTCCCCGCCTGACGCCTGTCGTTTCAGGGTGCCGCGCCGAGCACCTCAATCAGCTAAGGCTTGACCGCCACAATTGCGATCGACGATCCGAACGGAAGCCCCAGGACTCGGGCCAGCGTGGCTTCGGCGCTGCCTAGCCCGTAGAGCATCGCGTTCAGGCGCCCCGTGCGCATCTGGGCGGCGTTGTTGGCTTGATTTGGCGGGATGGCTCCAATCCCCTCCAGCAGGCGCAGTCCCAGCAACCCGAACATCGACGGAATCGCGAAGAACGTGGAGTGCTGAATCCGAAATCCAGCGGCCTGCACCAGCTCTTCGAGTTCGTGGCGGGCATAGCGCCGCAAATGCCCGAGATAGGCGTCGCGGCTAGTTCGCAGCCACTCGTGCGCCGGGACGGCAAGGACGAGCACGCCGCCGGAGGTGAGAACCCGCGACGCCTCGTCGAGCGCGACGGTGTGCTCATCGATGTGCTCCAGCACGTCGACGCTCAGCACGGCGTGCAAGCTCTCCGTGGGAAAGGGCAGCCGGCAGGCCGACGCCTTGCTGAAGCGTCCGCCGTGGAGCAGCGCACCGGCCGTGCGGGCGTGCGCCGCGATCTGATAGTCCACCCCGAGCCGAATAGCCGCGGTGCTGAAGCGAGCGAGCAACGCCCCGTCGAGGGTGCCTACGTCCAGCACGCCACGGGGCGGCTGGCCGAAGCCATCGACGGTCAGGCGGTGCGCCAGATCGTGCCGCGAGCGCACCCACCAGTTGGAGGCGGTAATTTGGGCGTAGCGGGCGACGTACTCAGACTTCACAGGGTCTCGGCCGGATGCGGCGGCCGCGCAGCCTAACGCAGCCTCGCGTGCTCTCGGCCCTAGGGCCGAACCTCGTAGATCGTCGCCAAGCCTGCCGGGTCGCGGAAAACCTCGGCAAAACGTCCGGCGGCGAGCTTGCCTTCGATTGCGGCTGCCTGAGTGACTGTCAGCCGCGCCGGATCCACAAGCACGTAGCGAATGCCGAGCCGCCGCAGGGCGACATCGGCAAGCTCCTGCTGCGCGCGCCAGTAGGGCTGGCGATATTGCTCAACGTACGAAAGCACGTGGTACCCGTAGGGGATGAACTGACCGGTCGACGCCGAGACGTCGAGGGTGACGCCAGGACCTTGCGTGCCGTAAAGATTGATGGTGCTTTGCGCCCCGTGGACAGCCAGCAGACGATCCTGCACTGCCGTCTGCCGAAGGAGGAAGTCGCGCGCGCCGTGTGGAAGGCTAGCGGCGGTGGGAGCAGTGGGTACCTGCGCCACCATGCGAGGCCAGGCCATAGCCGAGAGCACAAACGCCCCCGATAACACCAACGCGGCGGTTGCCGCGCCGGTGGCCGCCAGGCGGCGCGGCAGACCTGCCGGCGGCAGCGCTTCGGCGGCCATAATCGCCAGGGCGGGCACGGCCAACGTTAACCCGGCATGGGCTGCTCGATTCAGGTTGGGGGCGGATACATCGGCCCTGAAGACCAGGACAACGGCTACGTTTGCGACGGCTATCAGCGCCCAGGGTGTGGCCGCGCTAGCGCCGCGACGGTAGACCACCCAGCCCAGGGCCAGCGGGAGCAGCCAGAAGAGCAACCCGCCGTCCAACAGAAACTCCGAACTGAAGATCGGGACATCGCGTGTCCCTGGCTCGGCCCACTCAATCCACGGCCTGGAGCTACTAAAGCCCCAACTTGACAGCTGGCCCAGGTGCGCGGTGTTTGGGGCCAGGCGCAAGCGACCCAGGTCCGGGTCGCCACCTAAGGCGCCCGTCAGAACCCCGGTCGTGGTCTGGGCCAGGAGCAGGGCCAGGCCAGTCGCCCCCGCCAGCCCCAGCGAGCGCGCCAATGCCGATCGGACGAGCAGCGGCCGTTGCGACCAGAACCAGAGGCCCAGCCCCGCCGGTACCGTGAACACCAGGAGCTCATTGCTGGGAGCCAGGTAAACCAGCGCGGCAGCGGCGACCGCCCAGGCCGGTCGACACGGTGACCGCACCATCCGAATTACGGCGGCCATCGCAACCACGGCCGGAATCAGACCGTGCAGCGCGGTTGGATTGTGGGTCGGCATCGTGAAGGGACCGCCCAGCAGCATTCCGCTCCACGCGATCGTCTCGGGCGCTCCGACGATCACGCCCAGCACGTCGCCCAGGCCGCGCTCGCGGATGGCGGCCGGCGTGATTAGCCAGTACAACGGCCCCCAGGCGTAGGCCACGGCCGCGCCACCCAGCGCCCATCCTGGACCGAGATGGCTGGCCAGCGCTCCAAAGAGCGTCAGCACCAGCACCAGCGCCACCGCCGCAACCAGGTGCGGCATGACCGCGGGGGTTAGCACGTCCAGCAGGTCCACGGCGCCAGCGCCGAGAGTGTGCAGCGTCACCCGGTACTGAAGGTCAAAGTCCGGCTCGAACGGATTGACTACGGGAAAATTACCGCGGGCGATTCCGGCCACCAGTCCGCTGTGCATGTACAGCGTGCCGACATCCGCGCGCCCGACCGTTCCCTCGGCCCAAAACGCCAGCGCCGAGACATAGACCAGCAGGCTCGTGACTGCGACACCGGCGACCGCGAACGGGTCGCTTTGGCGTGGTTCAGGCGCCGGCAGCCGTCGCAGGGCCAGCGCGCCGAGGGCGCAGAAGACCCCGGCCATCAAGAGCGCGTTGCCTGCCGGCATGACCCGCGGCAGCCAGAGCAGCGGCAGGCCCAAGACCGTTAGTCCGATGCCGCTGCCCAAGGCGGCTCGGCTCAGCCGCGAGGGCGCGGCCAGCACAATGGCGGCCACGCGGTATCCCAGCATGGCGGCTGCGCCCAGACACAAGATGAATGCAGGCAGGCTGAGCCAAATCATGAACCTGGAGTGTGGCGAGGGCGCCCGGCGTCCGCAATGGCTGGCCTACGCTCGCCTAAACTGCGCGAGTTCGTGGCGCTGACGGTGTGGCGTGGCAGGTGACTGGTAGGGCCCCGCTGTCGTAGACCCGTGACGGGTCGAATTGCGCTGTCACGCAATCGAAATGGCCTCCATGCTTCTAACCATTGTGGTACCGGCCTACAACGAGGCCGAGCGCCTCGGTCGCACGCTCCCGAAGATTCTCTCCTGCCTGGCGACGTTTCCTGGCGGCGGGCGGGTTTTGGTGGTCGACGACGGCAGTACCGACGCCACGGGCGACGCGGTGCGCGCGCAGATGCCCGCTCACCCCAACCTCGATCTCATCACGCTGCCGCGGCAGGGAGGCAAAGGGGCCGCGGTGCGAGCGGGCATGCTGGCCGCTTCGACAGAGATTGTTGGCTTCATGGACGCCGACCTTTCCACCGACCTGCAGCACGTACAGCAAGCGGTAACGGCCATCCAGGACGGCAGCGACGTGCTGATCGGATCACGGGGCCTGCGCCGGAGCCAGACCGTCGTACGGCAGCCGGTGTATCGGCGGGTCGGCGCTCGCATCTTTCGTGAACTGGCACGCCAGGTGGGCGGGCTGCCGGACACACCCGACTCGCAGTGCGGGTTCAAGTTCTTTCGGAGATCCGTGGCGCACGATCTCTTTGGCTCATCGGTGATCGATCGCTGGATGTTTGACCTAGAAGTCCTGCGGCTGGCGCGTTACAGGGAATACACCGTCCAGCAACTCCCGGTTGAATGGACGAATGACCCGGATTCCCGTCTGCGCTTGACCGTTGATACCCTGCGCATGGTGCGCGACCTCGCGCGGATCCGCTGGCGCTTCCTGACCGGCCGCTACGGTTCGCCGGGGCAATCCGCCTAGAGTCAGCGGATGGCTACCTCCCGCCACCAAACTCTTGAGCCGACGATCGGCGGCACGGAATAGCCGCCATGGGCGACCTGATCACCGCCACGCGCGAGTTTTTGCTGGAGTTCCTGGAAGCCAACCAGTACCTGGCGCTGGCCATATACGTTGGCGTGGAAGAAGCCGGCGTTCCGTTTCCCGTGCCGGCGGACACCGCCATTGTGCTGATGGGATACCAGGTTTACCGGGGCGTGGCCAACCCCCTCGCGGTGGTGGCCACGGTTGTCGTGTCGGCTACGGCCGGCGCCTCAGTGCTCTATTGGGTGGCCCGCCTGATCGGACCCCGTCTGATCACGCGGTTCGGACGCGCGCTGCACATTACCCCCGAACGTCGTGAGCGTGCCGAGCGCTGGATTCACCGCTATGAGGTTCCGGCGGTGGTCATTGGTCGGCTGATTCCGGGCTTTCGCATTGTTATCACGATCGTGGCCGGCGCGGCGCGAGCCAGCTTCTGGAAGTTTCTTCCATCCGCCGCCCTGTCGGCGCTGATCTGGGCCGTTATCTACATGGGGATTGGCTGGGGTCTAGGCGACCAATACGAGCGCGTGGCCTCGGCCGTCGAAGCCGATCCACGCGTTGGGTTTGGCATCGTCCTGGCGGCAGTCGTCGTGGTTGGCGCGCTGGTGGGGTTCAGGTTGCGCCGGCGCCTGTTCCGGCAGGTGAGCCTTCGCAAGCGGCGGAGCGGCGGGCAGCCGCCACCGCCTTAGAGCGCCGTGCGCTCGGCCTCGCTGAGCCGACCGTTTCGCCCGACGACTCGCTTCAGCAGTTTGAGCCAGCTCGAGGTGCCCTCGCCGCGCCAGTCCAGGTCGTCTTGCAGCTTCATCAGGCGGTCCATGCGTCCTAGCCGCGCTGCGCGTTCGTAGATGCGCAGCCACACGCAGGGCAAGGTGGGGTCGGTCTCGCACATGCCGTAGATGTCGGTGCCGCCGCAGGGCCCGTCGCGCAGGCCCTTGGGGCAGGCCATCGGGCAGATGAAGGCGGTGTCCTGCAGGATGCAGTGGCCGCACATCTGACAGCCGAAGAGCGGACGCTTGACCAAGCGCTCCACCAGCGTGAACGCCTGCACGGGAGCGTCGCGCAGTGCCCGTTGAGCGGTGACTTGGGTCAGGTTCAAGGCGATCGAATGCTCGTCTGCGTGCGCTGACCAGCAAGTATATGGCTGCAGGTCCTGAACTTGCGTGGGCTTAGGTTGAGGCGCCGCTCTGTCCGGCGCCGGCCGCCGGCCGTACGGTCGGCGGCGTGAGTCGGCGCTCGGGAATGAGCAGTCGACGTCCGACAAAGAGTTGCGACGGGTCCGTGATCTCGTTGATCGCGGCCAGGTCTTCCACGGTGACGTCCAGCTCCTGGGAGATTGCATAGAGCGTGTCGCCCGCCTTGACGACATAGACGTCCTCCGCGGCACCCCCGCCGGCGGCCGGCGAATCCGGCTGCACGCGTTCGCCGGGCTGGGGCAACTGGAGTTTCTGACCCGCGAAGATGTTGTTCGGGTCGGCCAGCTCGTTCTTGGACTGGAGGTCTTCCAGCGTGATCCCAAACCGCTCGGCGATGCCGAGCAGCGTGTCGCCCGGCTGCACCGTGTAGGTCTGCGGGGCTGGGGTGGGGGTGGGGGTCGCCTGCGGGGTGGGGGTTGGACTGGGCGTTGGGGAGGCCGCGCTGTCGGGGGTGGTCGTGGGCGTTTCGGTCTGAAAGCCCACGCCGCCGTCCTCCGTTGCCTGGGTGTACAGGACATAGGCCACGACGCCCAGGATCATCAGCCCGAGCACTCCCAGCACCAACTCACGGCGCGAACTGTCCAGCCCTGCACACCTCCGGCGCTTCCGGGTGAAAAACCCTTCATGCGGCTGGTGGACTCGCCGCGAGTATAGGGGTGCGCCGGGGCATTCGGACGTACCATGCGCCTATGCAGGCGCTCGTACTCGCGGCAGGGTGGGCCACGCGGCTGGGATCCATAACCGGCGGGGGGCCGAAGCATTTGCTGCCCATCGGATCCCGCACCGTGATCGACTTCGTGGTGGACCGGCTCGGCGCGGTTCCCGAGGTCGAGCACGTTACGGTCATTACCCACCAGGTGTTCTTTCCCTTGTTCATGGAGTGGGCGGCGGCGCGGCCGGGCCGACCGCCCGTCACCGTCATGAGCGATGGCACCACTTCCCTGGACACACGACTCGGCGCCGTGGGCGACATGGCTTACTTCATCCAGGAGTCAAGCATCGACGACGACCTGCTCGTCGTCGCGGGGGACAACCTGTTTGACTTCGATCTCGCCTCTGTTGCAAGAACGGCGCGGCACGACTTTGTCGTGGGACTGTATGACTGCGGATCGTTGAAGCTCGCCCCGCTCTATGGCGTGGTTGAGATTGAGGACGGCGTTGTGACGAGCTTCGTCGAAAAGCCGGAGCATCCCCGCAGCACCCTTATCTCAACGGTCGTGTATGGGATCCCGCGCCGGCGACTTGGAGTTGTGCAGGCCTATCTGGAAGCCGGCGGTGACCCGGACAAGTCCGGCGACCTGATTGCTTGGCTGCACACGCGCGAGCGGATCTTCGGCCAGGTGTTCTCGGGACGCTGGATCGACATTGGCAGTCCCGACGAGTATGCGCGCGCCCAGGCCGACTTCGGCGGGTGAGGCGCCCGCTGTCGTCGGCTGAGAATCCGACACTCGGATGAGCGTCGTCCTGGCGCTGGCGCTCGGCGTATCCAGCGGACTGAATCCCTACGTCACGGTGGCGATTACCTCAGTCGTCGCGGCGCGCTCCGAATTGCTGACGCCCGCCCCGGCGTTCGCATTCGTTGCCTCGACTGGGATGTTCGTGGGTGCGCTCCTGCTGCTGCCCATTGACATTTTTGCCGACAAGTTTCCCGGCAGCGGCGGCCTCATGGACCGCCTGGGCTGGGTGTTGCGCCCCGTGGCCGGCGGGATAGTTGGCGGCGCGGCCATGGCAACCGGCGGACCGGGCATGGTCCTCGGGATTGCGCTGGGCGCCCTGGCGGCGCTGGCCACTCACGCCCTGCGACTGCGTACCCGACGACGGGTGCAGTGGCGGATGCTCGGCTTCGGGCGCATCGTGTTCGGCGCCTACGGCGACTTCGGCAGCGGCATCGTCGCCATGATCGCCCTGCTCACGCCGCCGCTGGGTCTCGCCATTGCTGCCAGCCTCGTCACGGCCGTAATCCTCGTCGACCGCCGCTGGGGCGGCGAAGCGCCAACCTAGGCGGGCAGATCCTCCGAGGCGCCGAGCGCCCGCAGCACGCCGCGGGCCTTGTGCTGGGTCTCGGCGTATTCCAGGTCCGCGTCCGACTCCGCCACGATTCCCGCGCCCACGTGCAGGTGGCCCACGCCGTTTCGGCGTTGCACCGTGCGGATGGCTAGGCTGGCCGTCAGCCCGCCGTCGAAGCCCAGCGCGAAGACGCTGCCGCAATAGGCGCCCCTGCGTACCGGCTCCAGCTCGTCGATGATTTCCGAGGCCCGGATTTTCGGCGCGCCGGTGATCGATCCGCCGGGCCAGCATGCTTCCAGCAGCTTTGCTGCGGCGATCCCTTGGCCAAGTTCGCCACGAACCTCCGAAACCAACTGCCACACGGTCGGCAGTGCCTCGGTCTGCCAGAGTTCGGGCACGCTGATGGACCCTGGGCGGCACACGCGCCCAAAATCATTGCGCAGCACGTCCACGATCATCACGTTTTCCGCCCGATCCTTGGGACTGGTCCGCAGCCGGACTTCGGCGGCGGCGTCCAGGGCGCGGGTTGCGCCCCGCGGTGTCGTGCCCTTGATCGGTCGCGTGCGCGCGTGGCCGTTCGGGTCAACGCGCAGGAAGAGCTCCGGCGACGAGCTGGCCAGCTCGATCCCGTCCGCGTCGAGGTAGGCGCCGAACGGCGACGGATGCTCCGCCGCGAGTCGTTGAAACATCTCCAATCCCGGCTCGGGCGCGTCGAATTCGATCCGGCGCGCCACGTTCACCTGGTAGCAGTCGCCGGCGGCGATGTAGTCCTTGACCGCCGTCACCCAGCATCCAAACTGGCGGCGGCCCGCGTTCGTACGGGCGGTTCGCGGCGCGGGTGGTCTGGCCGGCGATTCGCGCACGCCCAGACGTGACTGCACCTGGGCGGAGATGTCGTCGGGGTCGCGACCGCCATGCGGCGTCGCGACAATCCAGCCATCGCCGCTGTGGGCGTCGCGCGCCAGCACCCAGTCATACACGCCAAACCGCATCAGGTCGCTCGGCACCGGTCCCGGACAGCGGCCAGGCAGGACTTCGAGCTCGTAGGCGGCGTCATAGGCGATGTAGCCAATGGCCCCGCCCGTGAATGGAGGGAGCGTCCTGTCGCCAGTTGGCGCAACGCGGGGGACGACCTTGTCGAGAGCCGAGAAGCCATTGCCGGGCAGTGGGCCCCGGATCTCGGAGACCACGCCATGGGACGTCCATCGCACCGTGTCGAAGGGCTCCGCCGCCAGGTAGGACCAACGGCCTTCGCCTCCCAGGTCCGAACCGCCCTCCAGCACAGCCAGGCCCGGCAGATCGCGGAAGCCGTCGGCCAGCAGGCGCAGCGGCGGCAGCCCGTCGATCCGCTGCATGCGGCGTGACTGTCCGTTCGCATGGATTCGGGGCACGATGTCGCTGGCGCGGGCAGCGTGCAGGGAGACTGGTGGCATGAACGGACGCCGCGAAACCAGGCGCGGAATGGGGCCGCTCATCCTAACGCCGAGCCGCCAGACCCAATCGATTCTCCGAGTGTTTCACGTGAAACACTCGGCCGGAACCACCCGATGAGCCTTCCGATCGGCAAGCTGCCGTTGCCGCTGTTGCGCCGGGTGCTGGACCGAGTCCCGCGCCGCGATCCGGCCGTGATCGTCGGTGCGGAACCCGGCGAGGATGCCGCGGTGATCGATCTGGGCGGGTCCGAACTCCTGGTTGCGGCCGCCGACCCCATCACTTTCGCGGCCGCCGGCATCGGGACCTATCTGCTGGCGGTCAACGGCAATGACCTTGCGGTGACGGGCGCCGAACCGCGCTGGTTGCTGGCCACGGTGCTCGTTCCGGCGGGGACGACCCCCGACCAAGTTCAGGCGCTGCTGGACGACGTGACTTCGGCCTGCGCCGCCGCCAGGGTGGCGTTGGTGGGCGGGCACACGGAGATCACCGACAGCGTCACCTCCCCCGTCGTTGCCGGCACATTGCTGGGCACGGTGGCGCGCGACTCGCTGGTACGCACCTCCGGCGCCCGCCCGGGCGACGCGCTGCTGTTGGCAGGCGAGATCGCCATCGAGGGCACCGCCATCCTGGCCGGCGACCACGCCCACGCGCTGTGCCGTGCCGGGGTAAGCGACGAAGACATTCGGACCGGTGCCGGCCGGCTGCAATCGCCCGGCATCTCCGTCCGCCCCGCCGCCGCCACCCTGCAATCCGCCGCCCCGGTCCACGCCATGCACGATCCCACCGAAGGCGGCCTGGCCGCCGCGCTGCACGAGCTGGCCGAGGCCGCCGGTGTGGGCCTGATGGTCGATCGCGACGCCGTACCCGTGCTCCCGGAATGCCGCCGAATCTGCCGCGCGCTGGGACTCAACCCCTACGCGCTCCTCGCGTCCGGCGCCCTGCTGGCCAGTCTGCCGTCCGCCAATGCGCCCGCGGCCCTGACGGCGCTTCAAGAGTCGGGCGTGGCGGCCGCCGCAATCGGAGAAGTCACCGCCAAACCCGCGGGCCGCCGCTGGACGGTCGGTGGCAGTGACGCCGCAATTCCCACGGTTGAGCGCGACGAACTAGCCCGCTTCCTGGAATCGGCCTGACGCGCCGGTACCATTCACCCGTCCGACTTCAGCCCGACCCGTCCGTGTCCAACCTAAGCATCGACCTCCGCAGCGACACGATGACCACGCCCACGCCCGCCATGCGCCGGGCGATGGCGGAGGCCGAGGTCGGCGACGACGTCTTTGGCGAAGACCCAACCGTGCGCTCGCTCGAAGAGCGCTGCGCTGAGCTGTTTGGAATGGAAGCCGGGCTGCTCGTGGCCAGCGGCACCCAGGGGAACCTCTGCTCGCTGCTGACGCACTGCCGTCCGCGGCAGGAAGTCATCGCCGAACGCGGCTGCCACGTCGTGACCTGGGAAGTTGGCGGCTGGGCCTCGCTGGTCGGTGTCACCATGGCCACGGTCGATGCGCCCGACGGCATCCTCACCTCCGAGTTGGTCCGCGGCGCCGTCAAGGCGCCAAACGTCCACCTGGTGGACTCGCGCTTGGTCTGGATCGAGAACACTCATAACACGGCTGGCGGAACCTGCACGCCGCCCGAGCGAATGGCCGAGCTGACGCAGACCTCCCACGAATTGGGCCTGGCGGTGCACGTGGACGGCGCTCGCATTTTCAATGCCGCGGCGGCGTTGGAGTGCTCGGTCGCGGATCTGGCCGTCGGCGCCGACAGCGTGCAGTTCTGCCTCTCCAAGGGACTCGGCGCGCCGGTCGGATCGCTGCTGCTGGGGTCGCGCGACTACATCGTCGAAGCGCGCCGGGTGCGCAAGATGGTCGGCGGCGGGATGCGGCAGGCCGGCGTTTTGGCGGCGGCCGGTCACGTGGCGCTGGACGAGATTCCTCAGCGTCTGCCGCAGGACCACGCCAACGCGCGGCTGCTGGCCGAACTGCTGAGCGATACCCCCGGCCTGTCCGTGGACCCGGACTCCGTGGCCACCAACCTCGTGTTCTTCGACATCGGGCCCGAACTGGGCCTGCCGACGGAGTTCGAGGCCCGGCTGGACGCGGCTGGCGTTCGGGTCGTCGGCTTCAACGAAACCGGGCGCTGCCGCGCCGTCACCTACCACCAGATCTCCACGGACGACATCCAGCGGGCGGCCGAAATCATCCACGACTGCGCCGTCGACGCCGGCGGCTGACATGCGCATCCTGGTCACCGGCGCGACCGGGAACCTCGGTCCCTTCGTCATCCAAGCGCTGCGCCACGACGGCCACGAAGTGCGGGCCCTGGTTCGCGAGTCCAGCGACCGCGCGTGGCTCAACGCCAACCGCGTTGAATCGATCCAAGGCGACATCCTTCAGCCGGACTCGCTGGGCGCGGCGGTGGACGGCATGGCCGCCGTCATCCACCTGGCCGGTCTGCACGACTCGTGGGCCCCGCGAGCGCACGACTTCTTCGAACTCAACGTGGACGGCGCCTGCAACGTGCGGGACGCCGCCCGGACAGCCGGCGTCCACCGCCTGGTCTTTGTCAGCAGCGGCTCGACCATCGGCGAAGAGGAAGACAAGGTGGGCACGGAGGACACCGAGCGGCGCGACTACGCGCTGAGCGACTACGAACGATCCAAGGTCGAGGCCGAGGCCGCCCTCCTGGAGGACGGATCGCCGCTCGACGTGGTGATCGTGAACCCTGCCACCGTCTATGGGCCGGGTGACGCCTCGGGCACGGGCCAGGCCCTCATCGGCGCGCTGAGCGGACGGCTGGGCGTGTCGGTGGACGTGCCCGTGGCCTGGGTCTACGTCAAGGACGTGGCGAGCGGGATCGCGTCGGCGTTGGTGCGCGGACGGCCGGGTGAGCGCTACATCCTGGCCAGCCACAACCTGTCGCGCCTGGCCTTCCTGCAGCGCGCGGTCGAACTGGCCGACCTTGAGTACCAGATCAAGCCGGCCTCGCCGCTGGCCTGGCAGGCCTTCGGCCTGATCTACAGCCTGCCGGCCTGGATCAAGCGCCAGCGCCCGGTGATCTCGCGGGCCGCCGTTCAGATTGCACTGCACGGCAGCCAGCTTGATGGGTCCAAAGCCGAGCGCGACCTTGGCCTGAACTACACGCCGTTGGACGACGGACTGAACGCCACGCTGGACTGGCTCCACGAGGCCGAGCTGGTGGACCTCCCCGAGGAAGGCGACGATGAACCAGACGACGAACCTGCCGAGCGAAGCTGAGGTAGAGGCCGACACCCGGGACTATTACCGGGCGCGCGCGCCGGAGTTCGAACAGTGGATCCTGCGCGAGGGCCGCTACGCGCACGGCGACGAGGCTGACGCCGCCTGGCACCACGAGATGGCGGAACTGCAACGGTTCGTGGGAACTCTGACTGACGGAAGCGTCTTCGAAGTGGCCGCGGGCACCGGCTGGTGGACGCGGCTGCTGGCCCGGCGCAACCGCGTGGTCGCCTCCGACTACGCGCCCGAAATGCTTGAGGAAGCCCGCCGGCGAGATGGGGCTGACGTCCCGGTCGGCCGCTGCCGGGCCGACGCCTACCGGCTGCCGACTGCGGACGGCGCCTGGGACGCGTGCATGTTTGGCTTCTGGCTGAGCCACGTCCCGGTGCCGCGCTCGGCCGAGTTCATCCGCGAGGCGGCGCGCATCGTGCGTCCGGGTGGATGGATCGTGCTGGTGGACTCGCGGCAGGCGAAACTTTCGGGCGCGTCGGACCAGAACACCGCGGGGGACCGCGTGCAGCGGCAGCACCGGCGCCTGAACGACGGCCGCGAATTCACGATCTGGAAGATTTACTGGTCGCCGGAGGAGTTGCGCTCGCTGCTCGGCCTCGTCTGCACCGAGATCGAGGTCATCGAGACCGACCAGTTCTTCATCGGCGGCCGCGGCCGCGTTCGCGGCCCGGCCTGACGGGCAGAGGCTTCAGGGCAAAGCCGGAGGCACCCTTAAGTTGAGGGCGTGCCCGCCGAGCCGAGGTGGCCTTCAATCCGAGCCACGCGTTCTTCTACCCGGCCCATGCGGTCCGATAGTGCGTCCACGCGGCTCCCAAGCGACCGAATGTCCTCACGCATGTCGCGCCAAAGCGCGAGGATCAACCCCCCGAGCCCAAGCAATATGGCGACTGCGGCGCCAATGACGGCGACAAGAATCGGGATGAGTTCTGCGTTCACGGTGTATTACTCCAACCGCGACCGCCCAATCGTTTCGGGTGTGTGCCTAAGACCAGATACGGCGGCGGGCCGCCTCAACCTCAAGCTTGAGCACCCGTGTTCTGATGGTACTCCAACGCGGGCGCTTGCACCTGATCAGAGGGCAGGCGAATGTTTCACGTGAAACATTGGGCTCTGACCGCCCGCAGAGGCACCTATTCCTGGCACAAGTCTATACGCCCGCTAATTGCTCGATTTCGTCCAGCAGCGCGAAGTCCTTTTCGGTTACGCCGCCTTCGCTGTGTGTGGACAGGGTGAAGGTGATGCGCCGGTAGTTGATGAACATGTCGGGGTGGTGGTCGGCCGCCTCGGCCGCAGGGGCGACGGCGTTGACCAGGTTCACCACGGCCATGAAATCTGCGAGCTCGAACTTTTTGACCAGGGCGCCATTGTCGTGACTCCAGCCGGTTCGCTGGGCCAGGCTCGCCTGGATGTCCTCGTCCGCCAGTAGTGCCATCAAAGTCTCCCTCTCCAATGCCGGCGTGCCGGCGTGTAAGCGATTGGTCGTCCCTATAATCTGCGCTTCGTAGGCGCAACTTTCCACTCGCGAGCCCCGCCAGCCACTCACCACCGAGACAGACCTTCATGCGTGCACTGATCACGGGCGCCGCCGGCATGTACGGGTTCAACCTGACCCGGCGGCTGCTGGGAGACGACCCGGGCGCCTCGGTGGTGGCGGTGGACGACTTCTCGCGCCATTTCCCGGGCGGCGAGCCGCTGACGCCGGAGCTCGAGGCCGGACGAGCGATCGAGATCGTGCGCCGCGACTACGCCGGCCTGACGACGGACGAACTCAACGATTGGGCGCCGGATGTGATCGTGCATTTCGCCGCCCGGATTTCCGTGCCGGAGTCCATGGAGCGCCCGCACGCCTATTTCGCCAACAACGAGGTTGGCACGTTCCGGTTCGCCCACGCGATCGCCGACATGACGCGTCCGCCGCTGCTGATCTACGCATCTTCGCCCGAGGTGTACGGCCCGCCGGTCCAGGTGCCCATGGACGAGGACCACCCACTGCGCCCGGTGACGGTCTACGCCGTCAGCAAGGCCGCGTGCGAGCTGCACTGCCTGGCGTTGAACCGCTGGTGGGGCCACCCGGTCGTGGTGATTCGCAATTTCAACACCTTCGGCCCGCACCAGAACATCGTGGGGTACCCGGCCGTCACCGTGGCCTTTGCCCGCCGGGCGCTGCGAGGCGAGCCGCTGCCGCTGGAGAACGGCGGCCGTCAGACGCGAGATTTCATGTTCGTCGACGACGCGGTGGACGCCTACGCGCGGGTGATCAGAAAGGGCGCGGCGCTAGCCGGATCCGTGTTCAATATCGGCACCGGGCGCGAGACGTCGATCCTTGACGTCGCGCGAACCGTGCTGGCGGTCACCGGTTCCGACAGCGAACTCGTGGAAACGCCGGGCCGGCGCACCGATCTGCCCGCCCTGCGCGCCGACGCTACTCGGATTCGCGAGGCGACCGGCTGGGAGCCGCAGACGCCGTTCGAGGAAGGGATGCGGCGCACGGTGGACTGGCTGCGCGCGGTGGACGCATGAGCGCGCTCGTCACCGGCGGCGCCGGGTTCATCGGTCGTCACGTCGTGGGCGAACTCCTGGATCGCGGCGTGGCGGTGCGCGCGCTGGACGATCTCTCGCGCGCCCGGCCC
>JAPOWQ010000044.1 GCA_026707585.1 Chloroflexota bacterium
TCCCTACTACCTCTACTACGCCATCATCTACTTCGCCGTGTTCTGGTGGGTGTGGGGTGCGACGCCGGGCAAGCTGATCTTCGGCCTGCGGGTGGTCGACGACGCCGGCGGCCCCATCGGACTCGAGCGCGCCCTGGTGCGGACCGTCCAGATTCCGCTCTGCTTTGGGTTCATTTGGGCCTCGTTCGACGAGCACCGGCAAGGCGTCCACGACAAGATGGCCGGAACCTACGTGATTGACCGGCGGCGGGGACGTGCAACGGACACGTCTCCGGCGGAGTAGAGTGCGCGTCCCGTCGCCGGCGGTCTTCTGGTGGCGCCCGGCGGCCTTGGTTGGCCGCAGCGGTTCAGTTCCGTACCATCGCCATCGTGGCTGAACTCTTCGACGCTAACTGCGCCGTCGGCATGGTCTCCAGGCCGGGACCGGCCGGGGCGTTTCTGTCCGCTGACGACCTGGCGGCGCACCAGGCGCGCTTCGGGATCGGCAAGGCGCTGGTCTATCACTCGCTGGCGCTGGAGGAGCACCCTGCCGCCGGCAACGAGTTGCTCATGCAGGCGGTGGAAGGCCATGACACGCTGATCCCGTCGTGGCTGGCGCTGCCGCACCACACCGGGGAGTTCCCCGAGCCGTCGCGGTTTGTGGATGAGTTGCGCTCGGCTGGCGTACGCGCCGTCCGCATCTTTCCGGACGACCAGCGGTTTCTGACTGATGATTGGGTGCTGGGCGAACTGTTCGCGGCATTGGCCGGCCAGGTTCCGCTGTTCTGGCACATCGAGGCATTTCGCACAGCCACGGCCCGGGACTTGTACCGTGTCGCCACCACGCATCCCGATCTGCAGATCGTGGTGTGCGACGTGGACAAGATGATCAACCGCACCATGACGCCGCTGATGCGGGAAGCGCCGAATATTTGGCTGGAAACCGGCGGGTATCGCACGCACCGGGGAATCGAATACCTGTCCAATGCCGTTGGCGCCGATCGCCTGGTGTTCGGCACCAAGCTACCCTGGCAGGCGGTCGGGCCACCGCACGCCGAGCTGATGTACGCGGATATCGACGACGACGCGCGCCGGGCCATCGGTGCGTCCAACCTGGAACGGCTGCTGGCCATGGCGGCCTGGTAGCGCGATGTTCGGCCACGTCTGGCGTCACAACGCGCCGCACCCGCATCACCACCACCCGGATCCCGTCGCCGCGGATGCGCTGGCGGGCGAGCCGCTGGACGATTTCGTCATTGATGTTCACAGCCACCCGGGGCCGGGAACCAACTTCTTCTACCAGGGCGGCGGGGTGGACGACTTGCTGCGGGTGATGGACAAGACCGGCGTGGACTATTGCTGCTTCAGCGCGTACACGGCTATTGGGCCGGATTTCGTGCGCGGCAACGAACTCGTGGCCGGGGCGGTGCGGGATCATCCGAAACGTGTGATTGGATTCGCGGTTCCCAACCCGAACTATCCGGAGCTAGCGAAAGAGGAGTTGATTCGCCGCGTGGACGAGCAGGGGTTTCGCGGCATCAAGATCCACTCCACGAGCCACGAATACCCGATTCACGGCCCCAACTACATACCCGTGTACGAGTTCGCCGACGACCACCGGCTGCCAATCCTCAGCCACACGTACGACACACCAGCACGCATACGCCAGCTGGCAACCACGTACCCCAACGCGCGGTTCATCTGGGCGCATGCCATCTGGCAGCACATCCGAACGCCGGACCTGGCGTTGACGGTGCGCGACCTGCCGAATGTCTTTTGCGAGATGTCCGGTTCGGGCAACCGCCGGGGGCAGATTGAGGCATTCGTCAAGGTGGCCGGAGTCGAGAGTGCAGTCTTCGGATCCGACTACCCGGTGCTCGGTCAGACCTGGCAGATGGGGAACGTGGCGCACGCCGACCTGACCCACGACGAGAAACGCCAGATCTTCAGCGGGAACATTCGAGGCGTTCTCGGGCTCTAGTCAGACGACTCAGATGGATTGGTGAAGAGACCGGACCGGCTCGTCGTCCGACTCAGTAAGGTCCGAATCTCCTGCGCGCATGCGCTCACGGCGTAGCAAGCGACGCATCTCATCTAGTTTGGCGGCGTGCGACGGATCGCCGGACAGGTTGCGGATCTCCCAGGGATCGTTCGCCAGATCAAAGAGTTGCTGGTGGGTCCGGCCGGCCATGCGCGTTTCGATCAACTTCAAGCTGCCCAGGCGAACCATGCGCTGGGTGGAGTCGTCGGGCGCTAGCTCCTGGCTGCGCTGGAAGGCGGAAAAGACGCGGTCACGCAGCTCAGCGTCCTGTTCAGTCAATGCCGGAACGAGACTCAGGCCTTCGCATCCCGACGGAACGGCTTCGCCTGCCAGCTCGAGGATGGTCGGGAACATGTCGTGGAGGTAGCACAGCCCCTCGCGGCGCTGTTCGGCGGGGATTCCTGGCCCGCGCACGATCAGGGGGACGCGCAGGCTGTGGTCGTAGACGTTCTGCTTGCCCAACAGACCGTGCTGGCCGACGGCCAGTCCGTGGTCGGCGGTGTAGACCACAATCGTGTCTTCGGCGTGGCCCGACTCCGCCAGTGCGTCGAGCAGTCGCCCAATCTGCGAGTCGAGGTGGCTGATCATCCCGTAGTAGTCGGCCAGGTGTTGCCGGATCTCGTCGGGATCGCGCGGATGGGTGGCCAGCGACTCGTCGCGTCCGTGCAGGTGGCCGTTGTCGAAGGGGTGCATGCGGGCGAAGTTGGGCGGCAGCTCGATGTCCGCGGGCGGATACATCTCGGCAAACTCGGCGGGCGGGGTGCGCGGGTCGTGCGGTGAGGTGAACGCCGTGTAGATGCAGAACGGCTGGTCGGCGGGATGATCGCGCAGTAGTTGAATCGTCTTGTCGACGAACATCTCGGTCGAGAAACCGTCGCCTACCGTCATCGCTTCGGGCGGATAGACACCGTTCGGATCGAAGTCGTGCAGCGGCACGGCGTCGTGGTCGGACATTCCGCCGAAAAAGATGCTGCCGCCGCCGTCGAAACTTCGCGCGAAGAGGTCGGGCTCGTTGTGCCACTTGCCCACGCCGTAGGTTCGGTATCCCGCTCCGCGTAGCAGCTGTGGAAACGTGGGAATCTCGGGATCCATCGGGTACGGCGAAACGCCCGCCGGATTCGGCGCGAAGACCCAGAACAGTGATCGCCCGGTCATCAGCATCGCCCGGCTGGGCATGCAGACCGCGTTGGACGTGGACCCCATGATGTAGGTGCTGGTCAGCGCGGTCCCGGCCGCGGTCAGGGCGTCCAGCGTCGGCGTGTGGACGGCCGGATTGCCCAGCGACCCGATGGCGTCGTGCCGGTGATCGTCGGCAATCAGGAACAGGAAGTTGGGAGGCACGGGCGGGGACCAGATAGGGCGAGGCCGGCTCAGCCTAGCGCGGGCCGCGGAATGTCAGCCGAACCCCACGAGGCTCCGTTCTTCAGGCCTCGCCTGCGGGCAATCGCCGGCCGCGCCGTACGACGATCGCCGATCCGTCCGCCAGAAAGGCCGATGCCGGCTCGCGGCTCAGCGCCTGGGCAAATTCGTCGCCGTACAGCCGGCCGACATCGCATGCCAGCTCGACCTCGGTCGCCTGCGCAACCCGCCAGCGCGGGTGCTCGACCTGGTATTCGAGCGTCGAACCGTCCCGCTGAACGGCGTACCCCCAGTAGTGCTCCGTAATGAACGCGGCCTCGGATGCCGGGTCGGCAAGCTGTCGGTCACCCAGGCCCGCAAGCGCCAGACGGTTCCATGCACCCTCGAACCGCCACTCGTAGCGCGTCGAGGCGTGATCCACCGCATGGCGCATTGGCAGCGCAACGTAGTTCTCGTTATAGACCGCCCGCGCCACCCAGGCAATGGCACGTCGCGGCACGATCTCCTTGATAAACACCACCCCCCGCCGCACCTCGCCTTGAACCGCGCGCCGCACATAGAACCGGAGGTTCACCTCCAGGAAGTTGGCGTGGAACGGTATGGGCACGCCCATCAAGCGCGTTCTGAGGAACCTGAAGCCCACGACGCTGACGAAACAGCGGTCGTGCCAAAGATCGATCTCGGTGCCCGCGGGAACGTGCGGCAGAAGTACGTCCGGATCGATCTCGTAGTTGAGGAGGGCCACGTCGCGCCACTCGGCGGTGAGGAAGGTGGGCTCAGGCATGGTGAGATGAGCGGAAGGGAGACGAAGGTATTCCTGGCCGGCGACCAATCCAGCGTAGCGCCACTTCTGACAACGTTCGCCAGAATGGGACCCATCAATCAGAATGCCGTCGGCGCCAACTCCATGGGGTCTCCACATGCCCGCGCAGCGTCCGAACATCCTGTTCATTACCACCGATCAGCAGCGCGGCGACGCCCTGGGCGTCGCGGGGCAGTCCTGGCTGCAGACGCCGTCGCTCGACGCGTTGGCGCGGGACGGCTATTACCTGGCCCGTTGCTACAGCGAGACGCCGGTGTGCGTAGCCGCGCGCACCACCTGGATGACCGGGCAGCACCCGTGGGCGCATGGGGTGTTTGGCAATTCGCGGAACCCGATGAACCCGGAAAACACGCTGCCCGGCGTGCTGACGCGGCACGGCTACCGCACCCACGGCGCTGGCAAGTTCCACTTCACGCCCGATCAGCGCATGTTGAATGGCTTCGAGAGCACCGTGATCTGCGAAGAAGGTCGCATGCCGGAGGGCGACGACTACCACCACTGGCTGCAGACCACGCCCTGGGCCGGACTGGAACGTGCCCACGGCGTGGGCAACAACGACATCTTCGCCGTGCCCTCGCCGGTACCGGAATCGCACTACGTCTCCACCTGGACCGCCGACGAGGCGATCGGCTTCCTGCACCAGCATCACGCCACCGAGCCCGACCGGCCTTTCTACCTGCACTGCAGCTTCACCAAGCCGCACTCGGCGTACGACCCGCCGCGCCCCTACGACCAGCTCTACGCCCCTGACGAGGTGCCCGAGCCGTGGCGTAACGGGCAAGACATGCCCGAGAGCCCGCCGCAGCTGCGCCGCGCCAACTTCGAGTACACATGGCATTCCCTGGGGCCCGAGCAGATCGCGCTGGCCCGTGCGTTCTACTACGGCAACATCACGCACCTGGACCACTGCATCGGCCGCCTGCTGGGCGTGCTGGATGGGCTCGGCCTGCGGGAGGACACAGTCATCGTCTTCAACTCCGATCACGGCGATCTGATGGGCGACCACAACTTGTTCTTCAAGAGCAATTTCTACGAGGAGTCCACGCACGTCCCGCTGATCGTCTGGGCGCCGGAGGCGATCCGGAACGAATTGGACCTCGGCCCGTCGCGCCGCGTTAACTCCCTGACAAGCCAGGAGCAGTTGATGCCGTTCATGCTCAGCGCCGCCGGCGCCGAGCTCCCGCCGGACGTCGGCACCGCGCCGCCGCTGGCCGACGTGATCGCCGGCCGCCATCCCGGGGAGCCCGTCCACGGGGTGTTCGGCAACCAGGACAACCGCCAGCTGGCGCTGATCGAAGAGCGCTACAAGTACATCTGGTGGGCCAACGGCCGCTTCGAGCAGCTCTTCGACCGCCAGTCCGACCCAACCGAGCTGACGAATCTGGCCGACGACCCAGCCTATGACGACGAGCTGGGGCGGCTGCGAGCCACGCTCGTCGGGATCGTTCGCGCGCACGGCGGCCACGCCGCGCTGGAGGGCGAGGACCTGCGCGGCAGCGACTATGACGAGTCGACCACCAGATTTGGCAAGCGCAATCCCCAGCCGTGGGGGCGGCGGCCGTACTAAGGCGTGTAGCACCCAACCAGGAAGTCGCAGGTGGCCGAACAAACCCCGTTCGCACGTCGCTTTCTGGCGACATTACGAAGCGGAGACGCAGCCGAGATGCGAGCGCTGCTGGCCTCAGACTCATGGTTGCGCGAACACATTGACGAGCCGTGGGGGTACTTCGACGCGCCGGCGCTTGTGGAGGCGAGCTCGCGCGGGGACGCGGCCATGATTCGGGTACTAGTGGAGGCCGGCGCGGACGTCAATGCGCGATCGGGCTGGGAGCCGGGCGGGTCGGGCGTGTTGGACGGCGAGCACGTTGAGCTTTGGGTCAAGGAGCGGCGCGACGACGGTACGCCGGTGATGACCGAGCTGTTTAACGACTTTCGGCGCCGGGGCCTAACGGTTGATGCGCATGCGGCTGCGAATATTGGCGACATCGAGATGCTGCGCCGGCTGGTCTACGAGCGGCCCGCCTGCGTGAACGAGCGAGGACGCGACGGGGCTTCGCCGCTGCACATGGCGCGCACGGCGGCAATCGTGGACGTGCTGGTGGATAGCGGCGCCAATGTGGATATGCGGGATATCGACCACGGCGCGACGCCGGCGCAGTGGGCGATTGATGAGCCTGCGGTCTGTCAGCGAATCATCGAGCGAGGCGCCATGCCGGACATCTACATCGCGTGTGCGCTGGGCGACATTGCAATCGCGGACCGGGTGCTGGCAGATCATCCGGACGCCTTGCGCTCACGGAGCAATCACGGTCCGCACATGGATGGCCGGCCGCCCGGCGGGCACATGTTCATCTACCGAATGGGTGTCGGGATGCGTCCGCTGCCCTTTGCGAGCACGAAGGGCCATGCAGCGTTCGTTGACCAGTTGCTGGAGAGAGCCAGTCCGGCGGAGCAGCTGATTCACGCAGCCTGGACGGGTGACCGTTCCCGAGCACAGGTACTGGTGGGTGCGCATCCGGGACTGGTCGACTCGCTAGTCCCTGACGAATCCCGGGCCATCAGCGACGCCGCCTGGAACAACAATTGCCGGGGCGTTGCACTCATGCTTGAGGTCGGCTTTCCGGTGGACGCACGCGGGGATGACCGTGGGACTCCGCTGGATCGCGCCGCGGTGCGCGGGTATGCGGACATCGTTGAGGTGCTGCTGGAACACAACGCCTCGCTCGGAGTCACAAACGACTTCGGCGGCACGCCGCTCGGCGGGGCGACCTGGGGCGCCGCAAACTTTCGCGATCCCGAGGGCGACTATGTAAAGACCGTCGACCTGTTGGCAGCGGTCGAGCCCAGCCTCAACCGGCTCGGGGACGATGGCCAGACACATCTCGACCGAGCACTGGCGGGCGGACGCGAGGATGTGGCCGAAATCCTGCGACGTCACGGTGCGATAGGCTCAGCCGAACTCGGTGACGGTTAGTCGCTTGCGAATCTCTGAAGTCTCCGGTTCGTTCCAGGTCTCGCCCGATCGTGGCAGCGTGTCGTCCCTTCTGCTCCGTCCAGCCGGGTCGAAAGCGCTGTTGGTGCTGGGTCACGGAGCCGGAACCAACGCTCGCCATCCTTTCATGGAGACATTGGCCCGGGCGCTGGCGGCTTCCGGCATCGCGACGTTTCGCTACAACTATCCCTATTCGGAGTCGGGCCGAGGCGGCATGGATGGAGAACGCGTGCGCCTGGCAACCGTGCAGGCGGCGGTTGTCGCGGCGGAGGCGTCCGCGCCCGATTTGCCGACCTTCGCTGGCGGGCACTCGATGAGCGGGCGGATGACCACGCTGGCCAACTCGAAGGGAATGATCGACAGCCTCTATGGGGTCGTTGCCTTTGCGTTTCCGCTGCACCAGCCACGGCGGCCAGACACTATTCGGGCGCAGCACCTGGCCGATGTCGACGTGCCGATTCTGTTTCTGTCAGGCGATCGCGACCGCATGGCACGGCTGGATCTGCTTTGCGGAGCAGTTGACGAACTTCCGGTGAACGCCCATCTACATGTCCTGGAGGGTGCGGATCACGGCTACAAGGTATTGAAGCGCTCTGGCCGAACAATCGAGGACGTGCTGGACGAGGCGGCGTGCGTGACGTCGGACTGGATGGCGGAGCAGATCAAGGGTTAGCCGCCCTCAGCACTCCGAAGACAACCCTCGCGCCACGCGCCAGCGTCAGCCGCCGATGACATAAGGTCACACCGGGACCGTCGCCTGACCGGGTCTTGGGGCACCGCAGCGGAAGGGGAGCGAGCGATGGCAGCGGATAGACCGAATGTCGTCCTGTTCATCAGCGATCAGCAACACGCCGACACTATTGCGGCCGGCGGGGTGAAGGGAATCCGAACGCCGCACCTGGACTGGATCGCGGACGACGGGGCGCTCTTTAGCCGAGCGTACTGTCCCTACCCGATCTGCTCACCGTCGCGCATGGCCACCCTATCGGGACTGTATCCGCACACGAACGGCATGGTGGCGAATCACCAAATGCGGCCGGGCTGCGACCTGATGCGTTACCCGGAGGGCGTACGAAACCTGGGCGACTACCTGGGAGACCTCGGCTACCTGCGGGGCTACGCCGGCAAGTGGCACCTGGGCAGTGGGGCAGCGCGACCCGGGTTTCCCGACTTCTGCTCGCGCTCCGGAGATATCGACGTGGACCGGCGTGCCCAAAACGAGGTCCTGCGGCTGACCCAGCAGATTGGGGTGGAGATTGGCGGCAAGGAGCACGGGTTCGAGCCGGATCCCACCGTCTACAACCGCAAGACGGGCGTTGGGCCGTCACTGCTGCCGCTGGCTCAGCACCCGTCCTTTTTTCACATGGATCACGCCAGCGACTGGGTGCGCGGCCGAAAGGGCGACGACCGGCCGTTCTGCCTCGTCTATTCCTGTCACGAGCCGCATCCGCCGTACACGTCGCCAGAGCCGTTTCACTCCATGTATGACCCGGACGATATGGACCTACCAGCCAACAGGCACGACCCGGCAGCGCCGGCGCTGGTGGCCCACCGCGACGCCGAGCAGCTCAAAGTCATTTCCGATTGGACGGACGACGAGATCCGCTCAATGCGAGCGGCCTACCGGGGAGCCGTGTCGTACGTGGACCACCTGGTTGGGCGGCTGGTTACGGCGTTGCTGGATGCCGACAAGTGGGACAACACGCTGTTCATCTTCTTCTCGGACCACGGGGAGATGCTGGGGCATCACGGGTTGGCTGCCAAAGGCGCGGTGATGTACGAGGACCTGGTGCGCATTCCACTTGTCGTTCGGCCGCCGGGAGGGCTTGGTTACGCTCAACAGTCGGCACGGGTGGTGTCGCTGGTAGACCTTGTGCCGACCATCGTGCAAATGTGCGGCGGCCAGGCAGCCGAGGTGTTGCAGGGCGTTGACTTCAGCGACCTAGTACTGGGCGGCGACCGGCAGGTTAACGAAGGGGTAGTCGCCGAGTTTCATTCGGTGAACTGGACCGATCCCCTGCATCCGCTGCGAATGTGGGTCGATGAACGCTGGAAGTATGTGGAGTCGCAAGATGACAGCGACGAGCTGTACGACTTGCGCGACGATCCTTTGGAACTCCGCAACCAGGTTCGGAATCCGACGTACCAAGAACAGCTCGATCGCTCGCGGCGGGTGTTGCGGCGCTGGTGTGACGAGACTGGCGATACCTGGCCCGAGGTGATTCAGCCACCGCCGCGTCCCGCGCTTCTGGCCCGGCCAATCGTCTAGTGCGGCGCACATTCGCAGCAGCGGAGTGGCTCGACGCCCAATCGACAATTGATATAGAGTTCACGGGCTCCGGACCGTTCGAAGATACATGGCTTCCAGGTCCGATTCAGGGAGGGATCTATGCGTAAGTTGATCTCGCGAAGGCGCATGCTGCGCGGCGCCGCCGCCGGCGCCACGGGCGTAGCTGGCTTGGCTGCCTTGGCCGCCTGCGGCGAAGCGCAGGTTGTGACGGTCGAGAAGATCGTTGAGAAAGAAGTCCCGGTCGAGCGGGTCGTCGAGAAGGAAGTCCCGGTCGAGAGGGTCGTCGAGAAGGTCGTCAAGGAAGAAGTGGCGGTCGAAACTGTTGTCGAAAAGGTCGTCACGCGCGAAGTCCAAGTGATGATGGAGGCGCCGCCCGAAACCCGCACCGTCAAGATCGAGCACGCGACCGACCACACGTCGGGTCCGCGAGGCGCGGCCATGTCGTGGGCCATCGAGCGCTTTGCTGTGCAGCGTCCGGACATCAAGGTGAAGTTCATCCCGCAGGACCACATCTACTACGAGAAGATCGCCGTCGAAGCCGTGGCGGGCACACTCTCGGAGACAAACCTGCTGAACGGCGTCTCGTTCCAGCAGTTCGTCGGTGCGGGCATCTGGCTGCAGATCGACGACATCCTGGCGAAGAAGGACGGCTACGACCCGTCGAACTACTGGTTCCAGCCCGACATCTACTCGGACAACATGGACCAGAGTTATCCGTACGACGCCACTCGCCTGCAAGGCCCGTTGTACGGGATGCCCTACCAGGGCGCCCTTGGCGGTCTGATGTACAACATCAACCTGTTCGAGGGAGCCGGCGCCAACCAGCCGACGGAAGGCATGCGCTACAGCGACCTGCTTGAGGAGATGAAGAAGGTCCGCGACCCCGACAACGACGTATGGGGAATCCGCGCGACCCGCTCGGAGCAGTTCCAGGTGTTCCCGCAGATGTACGGGTACAACAACGGCCAGGCGCGAGTGGAGGGACCAAACGGTCATCAGGTCTGGGGGCCGCCGCTGGACGATGGTTGGCGGGGTTGGCAGGACATCGTGGATTACATCCACGTTGAGAACGTGTCGTATACGCCCGAACAGCGGAGCGGGCTTTCCGGGGAGTTCGGAAGCCCGTTTTCCGCCGGAAAGCAGGCGGTGGAAATCGGCGGGTCGGTCTATGGCACCGGCGGTCGGATTCCAACGATTCGTGACCGATTCCAGTGGTCGCTTGGTCCTATGCCCTGGGGCGAGAACACCGATCACGCCAATTTCGAGTGGAACGACCAGCCACACATTGTGGCCGGTACAGCTACCGTGACGGGCGTGGAAGAGCAGGCGGTGGATTGGGTCTACTTCCTGTCCGGTCCCGAGGTGCAGGGCCGCGTGTCAATCGACCGCGGTCACCTGCCGACGTGGAAAGACGTTGCGAACTTCCCTGAAGCCGTCGCAGCGCCGCCGGAAGGGATGCATCACCTGTACGATTACATCGCAAACCCGAATCTCCGGGCTATGCAGTGGTACGTGCCGGGCGGCTTCTACTCCGAGATTCGCGCGTTGTGGCGGCCGGTTATGGATGGCGCGCTGGTGGGCGAGATCTCGGCGCAGGAATCCACGGACACGGCCAGCGAGAGGGTCAACAACCTGCTGGCTAAGTTCCAGGAGCAGTTGAACAACGGCGACGTCAAGCGCTAGCGCCTGACCCGTCGTTGAGACGAGGCCCCCGCTTCAGCAGCGGGGGCCTCGTTCGCTTATCGGCCCTCGGGAGCCAGAGCGGACACTGCGGGGTAGTGTTTGCGAATGACGATTTCCCCGCCGGTGGCTGAGGGCGGCGTCAGGCAATGGCGCAGCCTGACCCTGCTGACGGTTGCAGTGTTGCTGGCGTTGGCGCCCTGGTTTAGCGCCGCGGCGGTTGCGCCGCTGATCCAGGCGGAGTGGCAGCTGACGGCCGGAGCGGCCGCGTGGCTGACGCTGGCCGTGCAGTTGGGGTTCGTGGCTGGGACGCTGGTGAGCGGCGTTCTTAACATTCCCGATCGCTTCGACGCGTCGCGGCTCTTCGCCCTCAGTGCCGCCGGCGCAGCCCTGACGACTGCCAGTCTTGCCGTGATTGCCACTGGCCCGCTTGACGGAGCCGTCCTGCGCTTTCTGACTGGAGCGTTTCTGGCGGGCGTGTATCCGCCAGGTCTGAAGCTGGCCGCCACCTGGACTCGACGTAGTCGGGGGCTAGCGCTGAGTCTGATCGTGGGCGCGCTGACCGTGGGGTCGGCCAGTCCGCACCTGGTGCGGGCGTTGCTGGATGCTTCCTGGCGGCCGGTGGTGTTGGTGACCGCGGGGCTGGCGCTGGCCGCCGGATTGCTGGTGTCGGGCGGGGTTCGCCAGGGGCCTTACGCGGCGCCGCCGGCCCGATTCAATCCTCGATTTGCGCTAGAGATCGTACGTGCGCCAGGGCTGCGGCTGGCCACGCTGGGGTACCTGGGGCACCAGTGGGAGTTGTATGCCATGTGGGCGTGGGTACCGCTTTTCCTGGCACAGGTGGTGGCACGGGAAGGCGGGTCGGCTGAATTGGCGGCGGGTCTCGGGTTTGCGGTTATTGCGGTTGGTGGGAGCGGGGCGGTTGCGGGCGGATTGGTGGCCGACCGGATGGGGCGGTCAGTGACGGCAGCTGGGGCGATGGCGGTGAGTGGGAGCGCGGCGATTGCTGCGGCGTTGCTGATAAATGCGCCGTTGTCGGTGTTGATGCCAATCATGCTGGTTTGGGGGTTCAGCGTGATTGCGGATTCGGCGCAGTTTTCGGCGGCGATCTCGGAGTTGAGCCCGCAGGCGTACGTGGGGACCGCGCTCACGATGCAGATTTGCATTGGGTTTCTGCTGACATTCGTGAGTATTCACCTGGCTGGATTGCTGGTGGATGGCGGGCCGCATTGGGGGGCGGCGTTTGGGTTGCTGGCGTTGGGGCCAGTGTTTGGGGTTGTGTCGATGCTGGCGTTGCGGCGACGGCCAGTGGCGCGGCGGATGGCGGGCGGTCGACGCTAATAGACGGGTGGGCCGGTGTTGTAGTTGGGCGGGGCGAGGCCGGGGACCATGTGTTCGTGGCGGCGGCCGGTGATGAGCTGGGATCCGTCGGTGAAGCCTTCGGGTCGATCACGCACTTGCTCGATCAGACGCTGTCGCCAGGGAGCGAGATCGGTCTGCGACGAGAGGTCGCGCTGCTCGAACGGGTCGTTGCGGACGTCGAACAAGAGCTCCTGGCCGGTTTGGCTCTCCCAGATGTATTTGTGGGTGTCGCTGACCAGGGCATGCCAGCCGCGAGCCCACTGCTGTTCGGCTGGCGGGGGTTCGTTGTGCGTCGTTCCGAGCGCCAATTCAGCGCGGGCGCCGCTGGCGTATTCGAGGTGCAGCGCGTCACGCCAGGATGTCGACTGGCCGCGAACCAGCGGCACCAGGCTGCGACCGCTGACCGAGGACGGGATTTCGGCGCCAGCGGCGTCGATGAGGGTTGGCATGATGTCCTGGAGCCCCACCGGCTGGTCGAGAACCTGGGCGCGTGGGGCGCCCCACGACTCGGGTGGGTTGATGAGGAACGGAATTCCTGCCGAGGCCTCGAAGGGATAGCCCTTGGCGATGTGGTAGTGGTCGCCGAGCATCTCGCCGTGGTCGCTTACGAAGACGATCAGCGTGTCTTCCAGCACGCCCTTGTCGCGCATGTACTGGAAGAGGCGGCTGAGCTGCATGTCGATGTGGTTGATCATGCCGAAGTAGGCGGCGCGCATGTAGTGCATGGGCAGGGGATCGAGATTCATGCCGCGGCGGTAGAAGCGCCGCTCGGAGCGAACCTCAGGATCAATGCCGCGATCGGGACCCTTCCAGGGCTCCACCCAGTCGCCGATGACGGGATCCGGCAGATCCATGTCCGCGTAGCGGTCGAAGAAGAACTTGGGCGGGGTGAAGGGCGGATGAGGGTCGATGAAGGAGAGATTGAGGAAGAAGGGCTGGCTGGTGTCGCGGCGTTCGAGGAAGTTGATGGCGCGGGAGACGCACCAGAAGGTATGGGTGAGTTCCTCGGGCAAGTGGTTGGGGCGGCCGATGAATCCGTTGGGGGTAGCACCGTGGGCCATGGCCCAACGGTTGAGCGGGATCTCTCCGTGCAGCCAGTCCAGGTAGTCGTTGTCCTTGCCGCGGGTGCTGTCGGCCAGTTCCATGGCGTCGAAGCCGAAGCGGCGGCGGTGGGGGAAGAGGTGGATCTTGCCGACCATGCGCGTTTCGTAACCGGCTTTGCCGAGTTCGCCGGCCAGCGTGGCGGGAGGATCCCAGGGCATGCCGCCGATCATGCCGACCATGCCGTTGACGCAGGGAGCCTGGCCGGACATGAGGACGCGGCGAGCGGGGATGCAGGCCGGGGATTCGGTGTAGCCGCGGCGGAAGCGGGTGCCGGTGGCGCCGATCCAGTCCATGCTGGGGGTCTGCAGAACCGGGTGGTCGGCGATCCCGAGCGCGTCGTTGCGCTGCTGATCGGTCATGATCAGCAGGATGTGGGGCTGCTTGTTCGCCATAACGAGCCCCGCTAGAGCTTGGGCCGGGCCACGGTGACGCCGGGCGGGACCTTGGTGGGGACCATGTGCTCGTGGGGCTGGCCGGGGATCAGGCGCTGGCCGTCGGTGAAGCCCTCGGGGCGGTCGCGGAGGACCTCGATCAAGTGTTCGCGCCAGGGGGCGAGGTCCGCCTGTTCAGATAAGTCGCGCTCTTCGAGCGGGTCTTCGTGGAGGTCGAAGAAGAGCTCGCGACCGGTCTGGCTCATCCAGATGTACTTGTAGCGGGTGTCGACCAGCCAGTGGTTGCCGTCGATGTAGCGGTACATGCCGGCGTGTTCGCCGTGCAGGTAGCGGCGCCAGCCGGCATCGTCGCCGCGCATGAGCGGCAGCAGGCTGCGGCCACTGACGGATTCGGGGATGGGGGCGCCGACGGCTTCAAGAATGGTAGGCATGACGTCCTGGAGGCCGACGGGCTGATCGCAGACGACTTCGCGCGGGAGTCCCATGCGCTGGGGAGCGCGGGCCAGGAAGGGGACGCGGGCGGAGGCGTCGAAGGCGCGGCACTTGGAGTACATCTGGTGGTCGCCCAGCATCTCGCCGTGGTCGCTGACGAAGACGATGAAGGTCTCCTCCAGCAGGCCGTTGTCGCGCATGTACTGGAAGAGCCGGCTCATCTGCATGTCGATGTGGTTGATCAGTCCGTAGTAGGCGGCGCGGAGATTGTGCATGGCGCCCGGGTCGATGGGGCCGCGCTGGCCGTAAGGGCCCTTCTCGGCCGGGATGCCGCGGGGCGGGCCGTCCCAGGGCTCCATCCAGTCGCCCATGGCCGGTTCGGGCAGGTCCAGCGCGGCGTAGCGGTCGAAGAACCAATCGGGCGGGGTCATCGGGGGATGGGGGTCGATAAAGGAGACGTTGAGGAAGAAGGGGCAGGAAGGGTCGCGTTTCTCGAGGTACTCGATGGCGCGGGAGACGCACCAGAAGGTGTGGGTTTTCTCCTCGGGGAGGTGGTTGGGGCGGCCGATCCAGCCGTTGGGGGTGGCGCCGTGGGCCATGGCCCAGCGGTCGAGGGGGAACTCGCCGTGCAGCCAGTCGAGGTACTCATTGTCGTCGGCGCGGGTGGAGTCGGCCAGTTCGAGCACGTCGAAGCCGAAGCGATGCCGCTTGGGATGGAGGTGGAGCTTGCCGACCATGCGGGTTTCGTAGCCGGCGGCGCGGAGTTCGCCGGCCAGCGTGGCGGGCGGGTCCCAGGGGGCGCTCATGAAGCCGACCATGCCGTCCTCGTCGGGCGGGCGGCCGGACATGAGGACGCGGCGGGCGGGGATGCAGGACGGGGACTCGGAGTAGCCGCGGCGGAAGAAGGTGCCGGAGGCGCCGAGCCAGTCCATGGCTGGGGTCTGCAGGACGGGATGACCGTCGATGCCGAGGCAGTCGCCGCGCTGCTGGTCGGTGATGATGAGCAGCACGTTGGGGCGGCTCTGGTCCTGGCTCATGCGGGGCGTCCCGTGGGCAGGCAGTGCCTGACGGTACCGCGATGGGGCGGGCGGCTCAACTCCCACGGCGGCGATGGTGGGAAGCGGGGCTTTCGCGCACGTAAGAGTTTTTTCCAAAAAACTCTTGAGGCGCGGCGGGGCTCCATTTGGCCCGCTTTGATGCACGGAAATCTGCTGGCGGCAGAGGCCGAGAACGCGGCCAAGCGCGGCGGTCGTGGCGAGGGTGTGAAACACGGCCGCTGCCAAGCGAGGAGTTTCTTCCAAGAACCTCCTGAGCCGGCGCACGACCCGCGGGCGCCCGAGACGCGGCGTGCTGGGAAGCGCCGGGGCGGGGCGGAGGACGCGGGTTGCGGCGACGGCCACGAGGGGTTTCCGATCAGGGTTGCGAACCAGACACGCATAGTGTACACTAGATGCGTACCGACGGCAAGCAGAGGAGCCACGGCAAGGGAACGATCGAGACTTCGGAAGCTCAGACGAGCGGGGTCAGGGGCCGGTTCGCTGGGGATCGGCGCCTGGCCGCGGCTCAGCTACTGCTGCGTGTTTCCCGGATACAGGGCAGACGCAGCATCAGTAGTGATACCTCTCGTAGTACCATTGCGGCAGAATGAAAGCCTCGCACCAGCGCACCCTGCAGCGGGTCTTTCTCCGACCGACGCCTGCCGGGATCCGGTGGGGCGACATTGAAGCGATGCTGCGAGCGGTGGGAGTCGAGGTGATCGAGCGATCAGGGTCGCGGGTGCTGCTGAGGAAGGGTTCGGACCGGATGGTGGTGCACCGTCCGCATCCGCGGCCGGAGACGGGGCGGGCAACCGTGCGGGACATTGCGGCGTTTCTGGCGGCGGTGGGAGTAGAACCATGATGGAGTACCAGGGCTACCTAGCCACGGTGGAGTACGACGACTCGGTGGGACTGCTGCACGGGCGAGTGGTGAACACGGGCAGCTATCCGATCGCGACGTTCGAGGCAACGGACGTGCGGAAGTTGCGGGCGGAATTCGAACAATCAGTCGACGAGTATTTGGCGTCCTGCCGCGAGGACGGCGTGGAACCGGCGGCGCCTTTCTCGGGGAAGCTGCAACTGCGGTTGGGGAGCGAGTTGCACCGGCGAGTGGCGCAGGCGGCAGCCGAGAGCGGGCAGAGCATCAACAGCTGGATTTCGGAAGTGCTGGCGGCGGAGGCGCCGAGGTAGGGCAAGGACCGGCGGGCCGGCGGCGGGCGGCATGGTTTGGGGCGGGTGGGTCGCGCTAGGGGACGGTTTGTGGGAGGCGTTCGAGGATTCGGTCGAGCTTGTCGTTGTTCTGGCGAACCTCGGACCGGAGATCGTCGATGTCGGCGTGCACCTCGGTGCGTAGTTCCTGCATGTCGGCCTTGACGTCGGCGCGCATCTCCTGCATGTCGGACTTGACGTCAGTGCGGAGTTCCTGCATGTCGGCCTTGACGTCGGCGCGAAGTTCCTTGAAGTCGGCCTTGACGTCGGTCCGCAGTTCGCGGACTTCGGTGCGGACGAGCTGGATGTCGGCCTTTACCTCAGTTCGCACTTGCTGGATTTCGGCCGTCACGTCGGACCGGAGATTGTGGACCTCAGTTCGTACTTGTTGAACGTCGGCTCGCACAGCGGTCCGCACTTGCTCGACTTCGGTCCGCATGTCCTGGTTGTCCGACCGCGACTCGGCACGCATCTCGCGAACATCAGTCCGCAATTCGCGAGCGTATTCGTCGCCGTCGGCCACGCCTCGCTGGACGGTGCCGAGGCGCATGCCGACGCGCCAGGCGGCGCCGGCAACGGCAAAGACCAGGGTGAGGCCGACGGTGATCATGGTGACAACGATGGGCATGGCGTCCACGGCGGTTCTCCTCGTCAGGTAGCCACACATCGCCGGTGCGCTCCGCCAGCACGCCCCTGGCCCGTGGCTCGGAAGGTTCGCGAACCCGCCGCCCACGGCTCGTTGCTTGTTTGTATCAGGAGGAGTGCGAGAGCGTCAATTGACTTGTCCGGCGCAGCCCAAATCGCGCGGGCTGGCGTGAGGATTGGCTAGGCGGGTGGTGGGGGAAGTCGCTCCAGGATGCGGTCGACTTTGCGATTCAGATCGCGGATATCAGATTCACAACTTGCCAGGCCCTTCTCGACAGCTCCCAGGCGAATTCCGAGTCGCCAGGCCGCACCGCTGATAGCAAGAACCAAGGTCATTCCGATCGTGCCCATGGCGATGATGATGGCTGTGGCGTCCGTGGCAGTTCTCCTTGTCGGGTAGCCACGTTTCGCGTCTGCGGATCGCCAACTCGCCGCTGGCGGCCGTGACTGAGGAGGTTCGCGAACCGACCGCCCACGGCCCGTTGATTGTTTGTATCAGGAGGATCGAGTGGACGTCAATCGGATCGTGGCATGGAACGATTCGGCCGGTGGGCGCGTAGTATCTGTCGGAGCGGCAAGGAGTAGCTGATCACATGGCAACGACCACGACTGATTGCGACAGTTGGCGAGGCCGCGACGGTCGCGGGATCCGACAGTCGATTCCGTTGGAGGTGGTAAGCGTGCCGCTACCTGCGAAGCGGTGGGCGGTTGTGCTGCTGGCAATCACGCTGGCGACGGTTGTCGTGCTGTTGTCGACGCGTCCGGCGCTGGCATGCGGTGGGTTCTTTTGCACGACGACGCCGGTGGATCAGAACGCGGAGCGGATCATCTTCACGCAGAACGGGGACGGGACGGTGTCGGCCTATGTGCAGATCGAGTACACCGGGTCGGCGCCGGACTTCTCGTGGATATTGCCGTTGCCGGACGCCATTGACGCGGAGGCGGTGCAAGTTCCTGAGGACGCGATGGCGGCCTTTGCGGAACTTGAGGTGGCGACCGATCCGGTAATCATGGCCCCGCGCCGTCCTTCCTGCGTTCCGCCACCGGTGGAGAAAATAGTTGCGGCCCCGGCGGCAGCTGTCGAGGTCTTTGCCAGCGGCGAGGTGGGTCCATACGGCTTTGACGTGGTTGGATCGGAGGATCCGGACGCCCTGGTTACGTGGCTGCGAGATAACAGCTATCGGGTCACGGCGGAAATGGAGCCGCTGATCGACTTGTACGTGGACGAAGAGTTCGTATTCCTGGCGATGAAGCTGCGTCCGGACAAGGGGGCCCAGGACGTGGAGCCAGTCAAGGTGACATACCCATCAGAGCGTCCAATGATTCCGCTGCGGCACACAGCCGTTGCAGCGAACCCCGACATGGCGGTGATGGTCTGGATCTACGGCGAGCACCAGGCGGTGCCGGTGAATTACGCCAAGATGACGATTGCGAACAACGAGTTGACGTTCTCGGATTGGGGCTCACACGACTATCGGCAGCTGATGAGTCAGAAGGCCGACGAGAACGACGGAAAAGCCTTTATCACCGAATACGCCGCTCCGACGAGCGAGCTGCGAGTGACACATCCATTGTTACGGCAATTGTCTGACAGGTTCTCCTACGTGACCCGGCTCAACACCGTTATCTCGCCCGATGAAATGACGGTGGACCCCATCTTTGACTACGACCCCAATCTCAAGGATGTGTCCAACATTCGGGACTTGCGCGGGATGACCGGGTTGTACCAGTGCGAGCGAGACGCGCGAGCGAGCTCTCCGATAGGACGGATTCAATCCTTCAGCGAATCAGTGTTTCAGGCGAGCGATGAGGACGCCGGGGCGCAGGCCAGCGACGACAGCCTGCCGGTTGGCACGCTTCTCGTGGGCGTGGTTGCCGGAGTCGTCGGGGTGTTGGTGCTGGGTGGGGCGGTGTACCTGGGGGTTCGGATCGGTCGGCGGGGGAGGGACTAGGGACGTTGCTCTAGCGGCCGAAGCAAGAGCCGGTTTGGCATGCCCTAGCGCCTGCTGATGCACTCAGACATTTGCATATACCGCTTCCAGATTGACAGAGTCAATTTCATTCAACTACCTAGTTTAGCCAATCTCCGGCCGCATGCACTTGATGCCTTAGACTACGACTCCGATTGTTTTTTATGAAGTCGGATAGCAAGCCGCCGGAGAACCTGGATACCAATTGCAATAGCCGCAAGAGCCACGATGACGCTGACTCCTGTCTGTCTGCGCGCCTCGCTGGCACTCGCCTCACTGACGTCTGGCGGAACGGGCGCAATGGATCCGGGGATGGGGCGCTGACCCTCGCCCAATTCAACCAAGTCTTCATTGGCGTTATGTAGCAGGTTTGTTCGGCTATCCATGCCAATGTCATCGTATACGAGATACTCTTTTCCTACAGTATATTGCTTGGCTTCTCCCTCGCAAGGTGTGCCTTTATCATATACTCCAACGCTTCTTAAGATAAGAACCTTCTCGTAGATAGGGCCCTTCCATACAGTGTAGACCTTAAATTCATAGATCCGGCCGTTGGGAACTGAGCTTGCCGCAATGACTTTACCAGCAAATACCACGGATGCCTTTCGAAGTTCTTCGGTCGGAGACCCGACTGGTGGGGGCAAACAGGCGTTCGATTCGCGTGCGAATACGAGGGACATAGCAGCGGCCACGAGGACCGCGAGCATGAATCGAATGAAGATTGTGGTAGAGGCACTCAGCTGAATTGTGTGGGGATCCATGGTGTGACTCCGTTGACGCGAGCCCTGCTGATGACGTTAACGACAGTACTTGACGCCTGCAAGCTATGCCTCGTGCGTCGGACCATCGATTCAAGGTTCAAATGACATTGGCTTCGTTCGTCGGAGTTCTTGTGCGCGACGGATGCTTAGCGTGAGCGCCGCGAGTGGAGATCACAGTGGAACTAGCCGGCGTCGGCTTCTGTTCTGCCTGAAGACGTTTCCGAGTGGACCCGTGCAGCCAGGTCGACAAGCGCGAGCAGCGACTCCACACGAGCAGGTGGTGGGTGAGGACGAGGAGGATGGCGGAGGTTCGTTGGGCGAGGATGAGAGTGCGGACGGATTGGGGCAATGCCGGCGTGGGTGTCGGTGAAGATGCGGCTGAATATCGAGGATCCGTTTCGGCCACGCAAGAACTCCAAATGTCACCGCTTCACCCCACATATGACTCAAGATCTCGGTCGGACACCTGGGTTCATGGACAATCGGTTCTGCAGTCGAACGCCCGACTCCTAGATCCGTTACAAATATAGCCAACTTCCCTTGGCACTCGATGGCTCGCGGAGTCTATCTCTTTCCTTTATTTAGCTAACTCTAGCGTCCTACCGCCGCCGTCTAGACCGAGTCCAAACCAGAATGCCTGAAACTGCCACAACTGATACACTCGCCAACGTCCAAACTAGGAACCCTATCATACGGTCGATGGTCGGTGTTTCAGTGACGATTTCCTGCTGGGCCATCCGCGCCTGGGTGATCGCAAATGGCACCGGTGCTGTCAGTCCGGGTTCGGGACGCCGACCTTCGCCTAGCTCGGCCAGGTCCTCACTAGCATAGATCAGCAGTCTTGTGCGGCTGAATTTGTGATAGGAATCGTATACAAGGTACTTTAGTCCGACTGCATACGGCTTATAGCCAGCAGGACACAGTGACTTGGCATCTGCGTCCTCGTACCCACTGATGTAAGCTGTTTCGTGCAGGGGCCCCTTCCAAACTGTATCAACCTTGAA
>JAPOWQ010000060.1 GCA_026707585.1 Chloroflexota bacterium
TCACTCAACGCTCCGAAGGGGACGTCCCCCAAAGTGATGCAGCGCCCGGTGCCCCCGATTTACTATGTAGCGACTCGTTGCAGCCCACCAGGGCCATTTTCAGTGAGTGGGGCGGTATGCGATGGACGACATAGATGACGAAGACGTTTGGGACGGTGAGGATGACGACAACGACGACGGATTGCGCCTAGGCGTCTTGTGGTGACGTGGGACGGATGAGCCAGGGGAATCGTCGCAGAAGTCGCGTACGGGCTGCTGTGGCTCCCTGGGAGGCGTTACTCGTGCTCGCTGGGATCGTCGTCGTTGTGTTGGCGCTGTCGCCTGGATAAACGATGCTCAACCTCGGCTTTGATTACGTCAAGATCATGCCCACCACGTTGGGCGAGTTCTTCAAGTGTGCCTTCAAAAGAGACAAACTGCTGCTTAACTTCAGCTTCTATTTGTCGCGCCACAGCTAGCTTCCGCAACGATGCCCTGTAGTGATCATCAACTGCTTTGTAGTCCTTCTCCAAGCTCTCACGGAACTGACTGTTACTGACCCTAAGCCCTTCTAGCTCGAAATCCACCTTTTGAAGGATTTCATTGGATCGATGAATCACCCAGCGATTCAGCCATCGGTTGAAAAAGGCACAGAAGAGCGCCAGCAGCAGTAGCGAGCCAACATACAGCAAAACCCTCTGCCACACGAGTCCAGTCAGATCAATCTTCAACAGATATAGAATCACCGTTATGGGTGCAAGGACAATAAGAAGCGCAGCAGAAATCACGACGGCAGTGCCAATCCAATACCCAAGAGGGCTGGGAAGCCGCTCGTCTAGCAATTTCGCCAGACCCGGCAGCAGTGCCGATGCGTCCATGTCGCCATTCTATCCGCTCTTGCGGTACGCCGTATGGTCACAGCGTAGCCTCAATTCGCGGAATTCTGTGAAAGATCGGGTTCAACAAGTGATTTGGTCCCCCGCAAGGAGCAGCCATGAACACCCGACACCGGCTGGCGCTGCTGCTGACGGGCATCCTGATCGGTGTGGTCACCGCCGTGCCCTTGCCGATTGTAAGAATGAGCCCTTACATCATCGGGGCGGCCGTCGCCTACTGTTTCCAGTTCCGCCCGACGCTCCCATGATCGGAAGAGTCGTCAGGGCGGTCTGGCGAGCGATTTGGTGGGTTCTCACGTCTAGCAACCGCATGCGGTGCCCGCGCTGCGCCGAGACCTCGCTGGAGTGGGGTCAGGACGGATCCTGGCGCTGCTCCAGTTGCGCGGCCCGGGTAAAGCCTTGGCCCCAGCTGGGTGACGCGCTCACGACCGCAATCCTGGTCGTCGCTCCCGCTAGATAGAGACCTTTGCAAAACCCGGGCAGGCGGCGCATGGTGACGCCCAGCCGATTGCCCCCCGAGGATCGTGGCGATGCATCGTTCGACCCAGCCCCCGGAACTGATCGACGCCTGGCTGCCGCCGCGGATCGGGCGCAACGCCCGGTTGGAGCGGCTGACCGAGCTCATCGACTGGGCGCCGCTCGAGGCCCTGGTCGCCGACCTGCACGCGGCGCCGGTGGGGCGGCCGAGTTATCCGCCGCTGCTGATGGTCAAGGTCTTGCTGCTGCAGCAGTGGTACCAAGCCTCGGATCCGGCCATCGAAGAGGCGTTGTGGGAACGCCTGTCGTTCCGGCGCTTCGTGGGCTTGGGGCTGCAGGACGCCGCGCCGGATCACTCGACGATCAGCCGCTTCCGCACGCAGCTGGCGCGGGCCGGCCTGGCCGAGGCGCTGTTCGCGGCGGTGGAAGAACAGTTGGCCGCGCGGGGCATGCTGGTCAAGCAGGGCACGCTGGTGGACGCGACCCTGGTGGAGGCCCAGGTGCGCCGCCCACGGGGCGGGAAGACAGGCGACGGGAGTCCGCGCGACCCGGACGCGGCCTGGGCGCGGCGGGGCCGGCAGGCGCGTTTCGGCTACAAGGTGCATCTGGGCGTGGATGCCGACTCGGAACTGGTCCGGCGCGCGCGGCTGACGCCGGCCAACGTGAACGAGACCGAGGTGGCGGACGGGCTGATCGCCGGCGACGAAGCGGCGGTGTATGGGGATGCGGCCTATGGCACGCACGCGCGCGGCGCCCGGTTGCGGGCGCGGGGGATCGAGGACCAGCTGATGCGGCGACCCTCCAAACATCACCCGCGGCTGAGCCCGGCCGCGCGCCGCCGCCATGCGCGGATCGAACAGGTGCGGCGGCCCGTGGAGCATGTGTTTGGCACGTTGAAACGCTCGTACGGCTACCAGCGGGTGCGCTACCGCGGCCTGGCCCGCAACACCACCGAGATGTGGTTCAAGCTGCTGGCCTACAACCTGCGCCGCGCGGACCGGCTGCTGAGCGACGCTCCCGCCTAGCCCTCGGCGCAGTGCGTCCTCGCCCCGGGGCGGGGCGGGGTCGACCCGCCGCCACGGGCGGCCACCGGGACTGTCGCGCCCCTCGCCCCACCCCATCACGCGACGGAGCCGCCCCTCGGCGCTGTCCAGGGCGCATTACGCAAAGGTCTCTGTTGAGGGCGGAATTGCGCCTCTAGCACTTCGGCCGGCCCAGGCAACAGGTCTGACGGGTTCATGCCACTGGCCTGCTCTGTTGACTCAAGTATGCGATTCCCGTAGCCGCACTTCTCGTCCAGTTGCAAGATCGCGCGCAACGCGAATAAACAGCCATCTAGCGCTTCTGAAACCAGCAGCGGGACTGCTGACTGACACGCGGCGATCTGCCTGGAACCACTTGACGCTCCGGCACGCATCGTCGCATTCTCACGAGGCTCCGCGCGTCGTCATCAGGACCCCAGCATCCCGGCCTACCGGCTCTACCGCAAAGTCCGCGCGACCGATGCGTCCGGCGTGCCCTCGATGGTCTGGCGACTTCGCCGCTACTGGCACTTCTGCCAGAATTGCCCTGGCTGGCCTGACGATTTACGCAGTAACTGGCGTTACGCGAACCCAAAGATCGCGCAGCCGACGTGCGAGGTGTGTGTTGGCTTGGTGCGCATGCGGGTATGTGACGAGGCACGCACCGTTGCCGGCCGTTAAGCCGCGGTGCCGCGGACAGCGTCGGCTATCCGCGGCACTGCACCAACGCTAGTTGTGAGCGTTGATGTCGCTGTCGCCGTCACCCCATTGCCACTTGTTTACGCGCATAGTTCGGATGGTGCTGCATGGAAGAAACGCCGTGCACTTTCGATACTTGCCGATCGCCTGGTCTTCGTGCTCCCACTCGTCGACTCCACCCCACTCGCGCGTCTTGAACGACACCTGCTGCCAATTGGCCGCGATCATGGTCGTGGCGGCGCGAAAGTCGAGCGGTGGCTGGATCGTTGCACCGTTGTAGCACCACTTCGTTTCGGACTTCATGCGAGCCACCGTCACCCACTGGCCGCCCTTGTTCTCTCGAAGTTCACCGACCCACCGGTGCTTGGCGCACCCCGCCGATTGCGAGAATGCCAGAGGATGGCCCAGCGGGATCGGGATGCGTTCGGTCGAGACGCTGGTGACCCACATAGTCTCGACTTCCGGTGGTTCGCCGAGTCGTACGTCGCCGGGAGGAAACGGCGGGACCGAACCCTCGGCAAGTGCTGTCCCGATCAACAGCGAGGCACTGAGAGCTGCGACCAGCACAGCAAGGATGAGGCGAGTACTTGATTGCCTCATGGCAATCCTCCTCGGCTCTGCCCGCTAGGAGAATCACCGTTGATTCTGACTCCAGCGAGCCATGAACCGCCAGAATCCTATATGACTTTAGGCCGTCTCTCCAACACGCAAAAGGCTGCTTGACACGCCTCCGTCGATCAGACTTGCCCACGCCCTCCGGCAAGCCCAAGTCCCACGCCAGCTCACGCGATGGCGTGGGACGACCACGAGAGGCACCCCATGCACCCCAACCCAGACCACACGACCCGAGTCGTTTCGGTGTGGTCACCGCGGATCAGCATCCGAAGGAAGAGGCCTCGTACGGTCCGGGGCTGCCGGCGGTGCTGGCGTGGCGTCGGCTGAACCGGCAGCGCGGACACGGCACGAAGCTCGACCAGGTGACGACCCGCGAGCGGATCATGGCGTTGGAGATCGCGCTGATCGAGGAGTACGAGTTGACCCTGCCGCCGGACACGTATGCGCTGCATCCGTCTGAGCGGGAGGGCTATCTGCGCTGGCGGCGGCGGGGGCTGGCGGACCTGCAGACGGAGCGGGCCCGGCGTGAGTTGCTGCGCTGGGTGCGGCGGGTCCTCACCCTGGGGCTGTGGTGGCGGTAGGTCCAGCGCGCGAGGGTCTGGCGAAGGTTTCCCGGGTTGCGCCATGGACGCGGAAACGGACCACGCTCGGACGTGGGGCTGGCAGGCACCCAACGCCTGCCAGCCGCCATCCGGTCGGCCATGCGGCGGGCGGCGTCAGGCTTTGCCAGCGTTTCCCGCCCGAGAAACCTGGCGGGTCCCGTTCCTGACCCGGGCATGATCGACGCGGATCGAGCCTCGCGCTCCGGGTGATTGCCCACGAGAGACCTTTGCAAAACTCGGGTGGGCGGCGCATGGTGACGACCAGCAGGTGGACCACCGAGGATCGTGGCGATGCATCGTTCGACCCAGCCGCCGGAACTGATCGACGCTCGGCTGCCGCCGCGAGTGGGCCATAACGCCCGGCTGGAGCGGCTGACCGACCTCATCGACTGGACGCCAATCGAGGATCTGGTCGCCGACCTGCACGCGGCGCCGGTGGGGCGGCCGAGCTATCCGCCGCTGCTGATGGTCAAGGTGCTGCTGCTCCAGCCGTCGTATCAGGCCTCGGATCCGGCGATGGAAGAGGCGTTGTAGGAGCGGTTGTCGTTCCGGCGCTTCGTGGGGTTGGGGCTGCAGGACGCCGCGCCGGATCACTCCACGATCAGTCGCTTCCGCACGCAGCTGGCGCGGGCGGGCGTGGCCGAGCGGCTGTTCGCAGCGGTGGAGGAGAAGCTGGCCGGGCGTGGCGTGCTGGTCAAGCAGGGCACGCTGGTCGACGCGACCTTGGTGGACGTGCAGGTGCGCCGCCCGAAAGGGGCTGCAACGGAGCGGGCAGCCCGCGCGATCCGGACGCGGCCTGGGCCCGGCGGGGCCGGCAGGCCCGCTTCGGCTACAAGCTGCACCTGGGCGTGGACGCCCAGTCGGAGTTGGTCCGGCGCGCGGCGCTGACCCCGGCCAACGTGAACGAGACCGAGGTGGCGGACGGGCTGATCGCCGGCGACGAAGCGGCCGTGTACGGCGATGCGGCCTATGGCACGCACGCGCGCAGCGCCCGGCGGCGGGCGCGGGGGATCTAGGACCAGCTGATGCGGCGACCCAGGAAACATCACCCCCGCCTGAGCCCGGCGGCGCGCCGCCGGCATGCCCGGATCGAACGGGTGCGGCGGCCGGTGGATCATGTATTCGGGACGCTGAAACGCTCCTATGGCTACCAGCGGGTCCGCTACCGCGGCCTGGCCCGCAATACCACCGAAATGTGGTTCAAGCTGCTGACCTACAATCTGCGCCGCGCGGACCGGCTGCTGACCGGTGCCCCCGCGTCTCCCTAGGCACACCGCGCCTTCACGCCGGGGCGAGGCGAGGTCGACCCGACTCCGCAGGCGGCCACCGGGACTGTCGCGCCCCTCACCGCACCCTATCATGCGACGGAGCCGCTCCTCCGCGCTGCCCCGCGGCGCATTACGCAAGCGTCTCCCATGAGAGATATGCCACAGCGCTCGTCGGCTCCGCGTTCCCTTACAGCTAACCCACCGGGGACTGCATTCATAACCGGGCTGCCGAGCTCGATCACGGCGGCGTACACGCCGCGCTGCTGGTCCATCGCCGCACCTGCGGTGGACCAGCCGTTACCGAGAATCGAACTCGGGTCTACTGCATGGCACGCAGTTGTCTTACCACTGGACCATAACGGCCGGATACTCTACAGCAGGATTTCTCCTACAATATAGAGTATCACAATTGCTAGTGCGATTCCACATAACCACACTATAAGGCCGTTAATGAACCTTCCAGCTCTGCCTCGCTTTCGTGGTGATGCGGTATCAGCCGCTGCCAATTCAACATCTTCGAAAGACTCAGATGTATCGTCTGAGTCATCAGGAAGAATAGATCTATCCCATAATTCGCGACGAGCCTTATCCTGCTCTCGCCACTGCTCCCGAAGTGCCTCTATTTCCTCTTCCCAAGTTGTATCATGGATTGGTTCGGCCTTCGGTTCTTCAACCGTGACCTCTTGACGCTGAGACTTGAATTCAGTAGGTTCTTCCCATCGTTGCAACACTTTTTCGAGGATGCTATCCGGTGTGAACGTGCCCTGAATTCTCTCATGGGATTGTTGTTGTGGTGACATGAATAACATATCACCACGTCCCACAAGTGCTTCTGCTCCTGCTTGATCGAGAATCACCCGCGAGTCGACCTTCGTACTGACCATGAAGGCAATTCGTGTTGAGAAGTTAGCTTTAATCAATCCTGTAATGATATCCGAGGACGGCCGCTGGGTGGCAGCAATCACATGGATGCCTACAGCACGAGCAAGTTGGGCAAGACGCACCAACAGCTCTTCAATCTCACGCTTCCCAACAATCATCAAGTCAGCCAATTCATCAATCACCACGACGATTCGTGGCAATGGGTCTTCGGCGTCCTCATTGTAACTGGCGATGTTGCGCTTTCGAGCTTTGGACAGAAGTTCGTATCGCTCTTCCATCTCCTCGACTACGAGCTCTAGCACGCGTTTGGCTTGGTCGGACTTTACCGCTACATCATAAAGTAAGTGGGGTAGCTCGTTGAACATCGTCATTTCAACCATCTTCGGATCAATGAGGACCATACGCAATTGCTGAGGAGAATTCTCACTGGCCAAACTGGTGATGAACGAAGTCAAGCACACCGATTTCCCGGATCCTGTCGCCCCAGCTACTAGCAGGTGGGGCATCGTGGTCAGGTCGGCAATCACCGTCTTTCCAGCGATATCTTTGCCCAAGGGTAACTTCAGCATGGCCTGCGAATCCATCCATTCGTCACTTGAATGGATATCATTCAGCAGAACCGGCTCAGGTTCTTCATTTGGGACTTCAATAGCCACAAACGGCTGACCTGGGACAGGTGTTACCACACGTACACTCGATACGGCAAGATTCATGGCAAGATCGTTCGCAACGATCTCTAATCGTCGCACACGAATGTTGCCTTGCGGCCGAACAAGATACCGAGTGACTGTTGGCCCCTCAACCACATCAAATACTCGTGCTGGGACTTTGAGCTCTTTCAGTGTCGCTTCAATAACACTTGATCTCGCGGTCTGGACGAGTTCTCGGGGTGTAATCCCAAACCTCCTCTGACAAGAGAATAGACGATCTATTCTCGGGGGCGAGTAGAGGGAATTGAACCCTCATCACCTGGGCCATAACCAGGCGCTTTGTCATTGAGCTTTACTCACCAATACGTCAGAGTCTAAGTATACTCTGTCCCGCGCTCTCGTACAAGGCACTCAGGATCGATTACCTTGGCAACCTCACGGCCAGCGTATGACCCGTCTGTGGTGAAGACTGGCATATCTTATGCCGTTCGCTCCTCCAATGAATTCACTACAACACCCGCACGCATAGGATCCGCTGGAATAATCTGGTCTATCGTCGAGCCTGCGGGAAAACCGTGCGCGAGTATGAGTCCATCAAGGCTGACAACTTTGAGATCAAGGACCTGAACGTGGTCGCCGAATTGCCGGCCACTCTGATTGGGGCTCGCATCTCGCAAGGCCTGAGCCAGAAAGACTTGGCGGAGCGACTCAGCCTGAAGGAGCAGCAGATCCAGCGGTACGAGGCGACCGACTACGCGTCCGCAAGCCTGAGGCGGATCAAACAGGTCGTGAGCGCCCTGGGTGTGGAGGCGAACACTTCGGCTCCAACCATGGGACCCCGCTGATCACGGTTCCAGGAATCCTCCGCGGCGGTGCCATCGACAATGGCGGCCAAGCAGGGCGACTCCCGCTCCAGCCGACGCGCTGAAGCTGGTGACCAAGGAGTTCCCGTCGTCCCTCGCCGTCGAGGGCAAACTGCCCGAGAACGGCCTGGCCGCCTACGGCCTCGACGGCGACGATCTGCTGGCACCGCCGCACGAGCTGGTGGGAGAGCACAAGAGCAGGGAAACGGTGAAGGCTCCGGCGCTGCCCCTGGGCGGCGGCCGCGTGCATGGAAGAGCAAGGCTGCCGTCAACAGGCGCGGGAGGCGTTGGCGAGTGGGGAACACTCGAGCCCAAGCGACAGCCCGGCAATCCAGACGCTCCGCCGCGACGCGCCGTGGCATGGTGTATGGAGGCGCTGGCATGATAAGTATCATCGTGCGCAACCTCGTCGCAGGGTCGGCGCATCCTAGTGGTCGCGAACGGTCGTTCCATGGAGGAAGAAGTCCGCGACATCCTGCGGACGGCGCTCAACCGCCAGCCCGCAGCGCCGGCGAATCTGGCGAGCACGATTCGCGCCAGCTTCGCTCCTTTGGACAGCGTCGAACTGGATCTGCCGGCGCGCTCCCCGAGGTGCAGGCCGCTCCCGTCAGCTGAGGAGGCCGCAGTAATTGTCCTGAACACCAACATCGTCTCGGACCTGATGCAGCCCGATTCCTACAACAGCATTGTGGCTGCGGTGGCCGGGTACGGTGCTCCAAGCCAGTATGTCTCCACCATCAGCGAGGCCGGGCGTCTGTACGGCGCGGAGATCCTGCCCGCGGGTCAACGGCACAGCTGATTGTTGGGAGGGGTAGAGGGGATGCTGTCGGAAGACTTGGCTGGGCGCGTCCTTCCCTTTGACGGCGCTGCGGCCCACGCCCACGCCGTGATCGCCGCCGCTCGACGCGAGGCCGGGCGTCTCATTACTCATGCCGACGGCCAGATCGCGGCCATCGTCCGTTGCCGAGGGGCGTCAGTGGCGACACCGAATGCGGATGACGTTGCGTGGGGTGGGGGCGACGTGAGCAATCCCTGGGTCGCTGGATGAGCCCAACGAAGCTCACGACCTCTGTTGCGACCTATCTCGCCGATCTGCGGCGGATTCGGGCCTCGGGTGGGGCGACGGGGGAGTGGTCGGGGTATGGGCCGCTGGCGAATCTGCTGAATGCGATCGGCGGCGGGCTGAAGCCGAAGGTGTTCTGCGTCGGCGAACTGGCGGACCAGGGGGCCGGGCATCCCGACATGGGGCTATACGCGGCCAAACAGGTTCAGCGCGGGGGCCAGCCGAAGGACGACCAGTTGCCCGAGCATGCCGTGGTGGAAGTGAAGTCGGCGGAGGACGACGCCTGGCTGACGGCCGAAAGCGCGCAGGTGAGCAAGTACTGGGGCCGGTACCGGTTGGTGCTGGTGACCAACTACCTCGACTTTGTGTTGGTCGATCGAGACAGAACGGAGACCCGGCGCGGTTGGACAGATTCCAACTGCCGGCGGACGCCGAGGACTTCGACCGGCAGTTGGAGAAGCCGCGGGCGACTGCTGGGCGGGTGGCCGAGGGCTGACTCCGGGCCGCGCGGGACGTCAGCGCGACCCGTCTGCGAATGGGCTAATGTGCTTCTAGCGTGCCCCTAGAGCGACCACTCCGCAATCCAGGCATCTGCCGAATTCGCGCCGGCTTGCCGTCCGCGATGCTCGGCATCGCGGATCGATCAGACACGGACCGCGCGAGCCGTCTCGGCACGTGACCGGGTACCGGAATCTCCAGCGGATGCAGCCACCAAACCCCGGCGTCAGGGTCGACACCGGGACAATCCAAACGGCCGCTGCAGCGGGCGCACGCGTACGATGACCACGGTTCGCAAGCTCAACCAATAGGACTGACTGTCGGGTGGTTGTCGGCGGCACTTGCAGCATGGAAGCAGCATTTGCGAACCACGCCGTCGGAAACGACGGCCTGTAGCCCCGGACGATTCCAGCTCTCCACCTGCGTCTGCCAGACCCTGATCGCCGCAGCCAGCCGATCGGGAAGCGTCAGTGGTTTCGCCTTAGGTGCCCCCGACGTACGGCGGTCACGTCCGGGTGCCTTTCACCGCCACTTCCGAGGCCGCGTGACCACGTAGCCGCTCGTCGTAGTCACACGTCGCGGCAACTGGCTGTCTCGAAGAACCTGACGCCAGATCGAAAAACTGGTGCCGGCCGCTTGCCGCAGACCGTTCGAGTGGCGACCAGGCGGGAAGGCGACAACGACCCGCTTGGCCGGAAAACGCGTGGGGATCGCGCCGATCAAGCCGGCCAAGTCGCCGTCGGCAGAGACGACGAGTGCCGTGTCGAAGACGTTCGCCTGCGCGTCGCCAAGCAATTCGACGGCGACGTTGACGTCGGTCAACTTTTCCTCGTAGGTATGCCACTGCACACCACAGGCCGCGCAGTATCGCCTTCGACGGGCGAACCGGCCGTAGTGGATATGCAGATTCGGCAGTGTCGCCAAGGCCTCGAGATACGCCGCCTGACGATCCGGCTTTCGCGGGTCCGCAGGCTCAGGCATGACACGGGCGGTGAAATATCGGACGAGGGCCAGCTGCTGGTTTGGAGCCAGCAACTTCGTCGCCAGCTTGCAAAGGTCAAGCCAGTAGTAGCGGCGCCACCCTCGATCGCGAAGGCCGTGGTAGAGATTGAAGCCGTCGACGTACACGGCTACCCGCTGCATGGACCCCCAATCCTCGTGGCATCGTGTTCTGAGGCAGTCTGGTCACTCATAAGCCTGCGCTACCCCCGGACGTGGGTCACTTTGAATTGCAGCACTGCTCGCGCGCTCACTACTGGCGACACCGGACATCCACTCCTCCGTGCGCACGATGAGCCCAGGGTCGAGCCGTGCCCCGATGGTACGCGGCATCAATAGGCCGATGTACGGACTCCGCCATACGTCACACCGGCCAACTGACGCTCAGGCAGAATGCGATGACGAAGCCGGCCTCGATCCAAAACCGGCACGGTGGGTGATTCACGGCCAATGGACGGTGGATGGGCCATGAATCGCCTCTTGGGCTACGCCGGGAACATCAACAACGCCTGAGCGCGACTCCAAAGTAACCCACGACTGCCGGCTGGTTAGGGACGCGGTCTCGGACGCTAGGCGTTGGTCGGGCACGTATGCATTCGGTAGCCCCAACCCGTGCGCGGGGTAGCCGCGCCGATCGAACTTGTCGGGGGCGTGCATGGTCGGGCTTCAGGTTCCTCCGCAATCACGCTGGCCCAGAAACCACGCGGATAGGTCAGGCACCGACGAGAACTAGCTCTTGATCAGGCCAAGGACGACATTGACATGGGCCCGGATCTCGGCTGCGGTTATGGTGGGTTTGCGGGGTGCGGGTCGGCAAAACCGACACAGGTGCACGCCATTGGGTTGCCCGAGGCTCCTGGCCAGGCTGCGGGCAGCCTCGTCGGAGTAGAAGTACCTCTCAGGGTGTACGGGAAACCACCGCGAGTGCTTGGTGGTGTGTCCCTTCGGCTTCGCGAACGATCACATGGGCTCGTGGATACGCGTGTGCTTGCGCGGCGCGTGGTTCTCCATCAAAACGTGCTCGCGCGACATCTCCCTGAGGCGAGCGACCGTCTCGGCGATCGTATCGCTCACTGTCGACAGGTGGCTACCGCCCGTCGCATCCCACACGCGCCAAGAGTACGGGAGTTTACCGGCACCGGCAGGCGGGCCCGCGAGCGTAACGGAGAAGACCGTCAGAGCTGACACTTCCGACAGGCGCACGGTGGCTCTGCGGCGGAGCGTTCGGAGCCGACGACAGAAGGTCTGAATGCATGGGTGAAGTGAGCAGATTCCCACCGTGGCTCGTGATGCGGTCGCCGACCACCTGGAACGTCACGGCCTTTCTGCCGTTCTGATGTCGGTCTGGAGCATTCGGCTCTCGATCCATCTTGCGAGCGCGTGTTTCGACGGGACGTCAGCAGATAGCGCCTGATGCACGAACAGAATTGAGGACTGGGTATGGTTGTGGTCCTAACCGAACTGTCGGGACCCTCTGGTCAGTCCAGGTGCTTGTTGTTGCAGCCGATCAAGGGCCTGTACCAACGGTTCCGTTGCGCTCGCATATAGTTGGAGACGAGGCCGACGAGGTTTTCGTTTGAAACGGGCTGTACACAGGTGGCCACCACTCAGCCCGCGAACACTCGGGCGAAATGTCAAAGTTGACCACTGCCCGCAGCGTCTGCTTCTCGCACTACGAGGTCTATACTTCGCGCATTCGCTTTGACAGTCCAGCCCACCATGCTTGACCTCCGTACCATTATGCTCAACGTCATAGCGAATGAAGAGGCGTGGCTCGGCGTCGAAAGTGTCCTGATCTGTAGCCAAGCGAAGGGCAAACCAACGGCCGCCGACCTGGCACCGTACGTCAAACGCTATGAGGCGTTGCAGCATGCCCGCGCCCTCATTGAACTAGCACCGCAGGGCATATGGCGCGAATTCACGGACGCGCCAGAGCACGACCCGATCACGCCCGAGACGGCCCTCTTGCGGGCAAGAGACGCGATTGATGATGAGCGCTGGACGAGCGCGTACTGGCTCATTGAAGCAGTGTTGCATTTCACGCTACCGGGACATTTCGCATCGTCGCACCTACGAGATTTTTCTCACACCGTCGGAGAAGCTCGCGCGTGGCTCGACCGCGCGATTCAAGGCACCGCCGCGCACGCGGGTCAAACCGCGCGAATGTCCATTGACAACGCGCTTCGCCTACTTCAGACGTTGGAACAGAGCAACGTCGAATAGCGCACACCGCTTCCGTCGCGCACTGCGAGGCCGTTCATGGCACTGGCATCAACGCTTCCCGTGGTGGCCAATCGGCCGGTAAACCGTGCGTTCGGGCCTCGCACTCTAAGACCGACGCTGTCCGTGGTGCGCAACGATGACATAGTTCACCAGTATCTGCGCCTACGTGCGCTTGACGCCCTGTGTCGCTGCGCGTATCGTCGGGATACTGCCCCAGACGAGAGTATCGCTGGGCCGACGTCCTCCCCTCCGGGAGGGCGTCTCTCTTTGTTGCTTTTCGGCGACCAAAGCTACGATGGCGTCGACGGCGCTCACATCCGGTGTCTCTGGCGGGCGCGGGGATTGATGCGCCTGGATCGCAGCTTCGAGCACAGGCTCGAAGATTGATTTGCTCCAATGCCCGTCGCGCGGTTGGTGGCACGGCCTAGCAATGATCCCTTGTCGCATTCACAATCCAACGAATTGCGACGTCGTGCAGTGGACCGATTGACCAATGTCACGACGGATATGTGACGAAACCGGTCGGGCAGCGGGCAAGCCGCCTAAGCGTCGAAAGCGCCCCGATCGTGTGACCTGTGACGTCACCTTGACATCGCATCGCACCCGGCGATGGCCATCGGTCGGTTTCATCCATCCCAGTGTCCCGGAGGATGTCAGATCTGTGCTGACCGCCTCGGAACCTCGTGGCGTCCAGTGGCAACCACATCGGCTGCCACCCTGTTCCCTCGGATCCGTGCGGACGTTGCGGCATGCCGTCGGTCTTGAGCGAGGCGCGCCCAAAGGTGCCTAGACGCGGAGGCCAAGCGGCCATGCTCGGGTTCCGATTCCAGGATCTATGGGCGGTTGATGCCGCTCTCGATCTGATCGACGGCGACGCCAGCGGCCTTGAGGTCGAACCAAGCGGCGACGAGGACACAGGAATTGATTTCATTGTGACCAGATCGCCAAGTGTTCGCGAGTACCACAGTGTCAAGCGACGCCATCGCGCGGGCCATTGGACGCTCAGCCGCCTGGCCGAGCGAGGGCCAACGCGACGAAGCGTTCTTCGCGACCTTGTTGCCAAGACTCAAGCCAGGGGCTCCGGCGTCTTGTGCTCGGGCACCAGCGCATCGGACTTGGAATGGCTCATTGAGCACGCGCGCGGGAGCAATTCGTGGCAGGAATTCGAGCTGCGCATTCGGTCAAACGCTCGAGTCTCCGGCGACTTCTACAAGCATGTAGTCCCGGCGTGTGGAACTAAGGAAGCAGCGCACGCCGCGCTGAGATGCCTGCGCGTTCGAGTCAAGAATGAGTCGGAATTGACTCGCGATGTCGAACTGCGTATTCGCGCAATGTTCTGGAACACGACGTGGGATCCCATCGACGCCCAAGCGGTCCGGCTGCTCATTGCCGACTTTGCCGCCAGGCATCTGGGTCGGCACGTCACGGCCGAGTCGATCTGCAGGGATCTGGAGATGCATGGCATCGTGCCGTCGCAACTCGCCGGAAACACGTCGGTCGCTCGCCGAATTCGCGAGCTGAATCGTGCCCATCTTGCTGGTGTGCAGCGGCTTCGAATCAACGGCGCCGACATCATCCGGCATGAGGCGGAAGTCGCTGTACGCGCGCTCCTGGAACTCGACCGACACGTGATGCTGAAAGGCGCGGCCGGCAGCGGCAAGAGTTTCGCTGCCGCGCAGATGCTGACGCAACTCGCCCGCCACGGTATTCCGTGCTTTGCAGTCCGGCTGGACCGACTCCATGACGGGGATCTTTCGGCGCAAGCCGTCGGCCGGCGACTTGGCCTGCCAGACTCACCGGTGATCACGCTCGGCGAATATGCCGGCGGCCGACCATGTGTGCTCTGCTTCGATCAGCTGGATGCGCTGAGCGCGGTTTCCGCGCGGCGGCAAAGTGTCCGGGGCCCGTTCAGTGAGTTGATGCTCGAGGTGGAGCGTTATCCCAACATGCGGCTGCTGCTTGCCTGCCGCACCTTTGACCTGGAGCGGGATCCATCACTCCGACGGCTGGTGACGCAAGAGGAGGGCTTTGAGCAGGTCACTATCGGTCCGCTCGATGACGCGACCATCCACGCGGCCATCCAAGCGTCAGGCACCACCGCTGCGCCGTTGAGCCCCAAACAGATCCAGATTCTCTCGACCCCGCTCCACCTCTTCCTGTTCCTGGAAACTGCTCGCAACGAGACAGTCGACTTCACCACCGCGGGCGACCTCTTCGATTCATTTTGGGAATACAAGGCGCAAGCTGTCGATCGGCAGACAGGCCAAGCGTCGTCGTGGACCCCGGCCATCGACACCCTCTGCGGTGCACTGAGTGATCGAGAATCGCTCACGGCGCCCAAGGTAGTCATGGACGAGCACGCCGCCGTGCTCGACGCGCTGGCCTCGGAGGCGGTTGTCCAGATTTACGACAACGACGTGCAATTTTTTCACGAGTCATTCTTCGACTATGCGTTTGCAAGAACATTTCTCCGGTCAAACAGGGACCTCGTCAGCTGGCTCGTGGCCGATGCCCAGCACCTCTTCCGCAGGTCGCAGGTCCGGCAAGTTCTCACATTTCTTCGCAGCCGTGAGACCGATCGCCGTCGTTACCTGCGGACGCTTGAGGATCTCCTCCGTGATGACCAGATCCGGTTTCACATCAAGAAGCTCGTTCTGGATTGGCTGCGCGAGTTCCCGGATCCCACGGCCGCCGAGTGGCGGATTCTCGAAGGACTCTCGCCAGAGCTTGGCGACCACGTCTGGGATGTCCTTCGAGACTCGGTGCCCTGGTTCGATCTCCTCCAGGACCAGGGCTCGTGGGTGCCATGGCTGAGGGCAGACGAAGATCAAATCATTCGCGCCGTATGGCTGCTCGGGATGCCTGACGTGCTCGATGCGCGGTCGGCCACCGTTGCAACGCTCGTCGCGCCCTTCCGCGACCACTCCGAGCCATGGCGCGACCGCCTGCGCTGGCTCGCCCATCGGCGACGCGGCTACGCCAGCCCCGAGTTCCAGAGCCTGGTGATTCGCCTGATAACCGACGGAACCCTCGACGATGCGCGACCAGGATTCACAAGAAGCGACGACTGCTGGGCGATTTGGCACTCCGTCGTCGCTGAGGAACCAGCATTTGTCGCACGGGTGCTCGGCGCGTGGTTTGACCGCCAGCTTGCTCGGGCCTCCGAAGTCGGCCGCGACGACCCGTTTCAGGGTGAGCCACCGTTGATTCCCTCCAGCCAGTTCAGCGCTCGCGTTATCACGGAGTGTGCGGAACGCGCACCTCGCGACTTCACCCGTCAACTGCTGCGGCGATTGGCTCGCTTGGACCGTCGAGTGCCCGTGAATTGGGTGTTTGCGCCCAGCAGGTTTGGCCGCCCGGATCGGCTGCTTTGGCAGGCGCTGGCCGACGCCATGGTTTCGCTCGCCAGCAACGATCCTGACGAACTCGACGCAATCGTGGGCCGAGCCGACATCTCGGACTCCATAGGGATGTCGGCGGTGCTGCTACAAGCCTGGACTGCGAACCCCATGGTCTACGCAGACCGCATCGTGAGGTTTCTTCTGGAGCGCCCAGACCAACGGCTGAGTATTGGCTACGCCATCGTGGATCCCGCGACGGACGCGCTCGCGGCAATTAGTCGGTCGGCCGTCGCCGCAGCATCAGCTCACTGTTCCGAGCAGTCACTTGGCAGGCTCATCGAGGCCATACTGCACTTCAGGTCAGACTGGGAACGGAACACGCAACACGCCGGACGGACGGAATTGGCGCTCTTACGCGCACTCCCCGAAACTCGAGTTCATGACGTCGCTCAACGACGACTACGCGAACTGGAGCGGCGATTGCCCCACGCGCCTGAACGCGGCGCCCCCGATCCACCCTCCGAGCCCTTCGTCATCTCACAGGTTGGTCCACCGGTCCCCGAGGACGTCCAGGGGCGTATGTCCGACGACGAGTGGATCGCGGCCATGGCGCGATACGCAATCGGCTGGGAGGCTGAGCCGGACGCGACGAACGTGGGCGGCGCAATTGAACTCTCGCGTGGACTGCAGGTCTTGGTGCGCAAGCATTCGGAACGGTTCGCTCGCCTTGCCGGTCGGATGGACGCCTCGCTGCACCCGGCCTATTTCGAGGCGATCCTCCAGGGACTCGCGCGGACCGACGATGGTGGCCGCGGGCCCGGCACGCTCGGGCAAGTTTGTGTGGTCTTGCGGCGGATCGCAAGTACGGGCGTGCACGTTGACCGTGCTGAAGTCGCACGCGCCATCGCCGCCTTAGCGGACGAACAGATTCCAGACGAAATCCTGACGATGCTCTGCGAAATCGCCCAGAACCCGGCTGATCCGCGGGCCGACGAATGGCAGGACCGCGGCCCTGGCTTCGGACCCATTGATCAGGCCCTCAATTCCGTACGGGGAGCTGCGGCCTTCGCAATCTCGAAGCTGCTCTTTGCCGACCGCAGCCGATGGGCCGTCCTTCGGTTCACTGTCGAACGGCTGGCGCGAGATCCGGTGCTGGCTGTGAGGACCGCGACCGCGCCGTGCTTGCTGGCAGTCCTCGACTCCGACCGCGAGGACGCCATGGGTTTCTTTCGAATGCTTGTCGATGACGCCGACGCGATTCTGGACGATCGTCACGTCGGCCAATTCGTTCAATTTGCGATGTTTCGTGACTACATAGCGATCAGGCCGGTTCTCCGTCGAATGCTGCTATCCCCGCAGTCGACGGTGGCGGTCGCCGGCGCAAAGCTCATTGCAGTCGCCGCACTGTCCATTGCCGAGGCCAACGAGGACTTGGACGATCTACTTAGGACGGGTGCCAAGGCTCGTGTGGGCGTAGCCAAGGTATGTGCCGAATACCTCTTCGACGAGACCGTGGGAGCGGAGTGCGAGCGGCGCCTACGAACGTTTTTTGCGGACGACGACCCAGCCGTTCGAACTGCCGCCAGCAGCTGCTGGAATCATCTCAAGCCGGACCAGATTGCGACGCGCGGGCACCTCATTAGAACCTTCGCCCAGACGATGCAGGCCGATGACGACGCATCGATCCTCGTCCACAAGCTTCAGAAGACGAACCGACCGCTTCCGTCTGAAGTCTGCGATCTCGCCGAACGTTCGATCGAGACGTTCGGCCCTCGCGCGGCCTCATGGCAATTCCTTGAGGGAGGCGTTGCCGAGGACTTGTCGCATCTCATGGTTCGGCTCTACCAAGAGACCACCGACGATGAACTACGAACGCGCGTCCTCGTCGACATTGACAAGATGGTGCGGGCTGAGTTTGTAGGCATGGATGAACGGCTGAGAGATCAGTTCGATCGTTGATCTGTATTCCCATTCGCGATCGACTGCGGAGATCTCACCCGACGCCAGACGAACAAGCCGGCGGAAGCAAACACTCCCGAGGGTCCGCGCCGAAGACGGGTCCCCACACTGCAGCGCTAGGACTCGCAAGGAACGCCGACTCTCAAGCCACGGTCACCATCAGGCCGGACGCCTTCACGCCAACGTCGGTCCGGCCGCAGCTCCGCACGGCATCCTCCAACACCACCATCCGCGGCCCCCGCGCCTCCGGGCCTGCCACGGTCGGGACATCAGCCCGCGGCATCCCCGCCAAGACGGCCAGCACCTCAGCGCCCGTGTCGGGTCCTGCAGCCGGAGCACGATCTGCATCGTTAGCAGGTGGGCGCGGGCCTCCTGCTCCACGGCTGGCGCGTGAACCCGCAGCCGGCGCAGGCACGGGCGTCAGCAAACGGACCAGCGCAGACCGCCCGCCCGGCGGCACGTGACGGCCAGCGGACCGTGGGGCGAGTTCAGCCGTTTGGCCTGGAGTTTGTCAGCCAAAGCCCGTGCCTCGCGTACGATCTCCGCATCGGTCGGATCGATGATGAAGAACATCGCCGCGCGCACGTCATCGACGGCATCAGCGACAGCCTGATTGAACAGTTCATGCGGTCGCTGGATGATCGGACAGTGCAGCGGCAGCACCCAGTGCCGTTCGGGGGCCAGGTAGCTGCGGATCGTGTACGGCCCGCAGGCACCCGTACGGAACCATTGCATAGGACCATCCGCGATTCCAGGTATCGGCGTGCGTCTGGCGGCTGCTGGAGCCATCCACGTCCACCGCCGCACGAGGAGCGCGGGCACGCCCGCGGGACCGATCCAAGAGGCCGCCACACTTCGAGGTGACGAGTGTGCGGTGCATCCGACGCGCCCTCCAGGCAGTCGGGCGCCGTGGCATCTGGGGTGCAGGTGTGCCAGCGGCAGGGTCGGTCTCCTCGCGATGCAGCTGTTAGGGAGACCGTTACGGCGCCCGGCAGCTACCGGAATCCAGAATTCCGTACTCCGGCCCGACACACCGCGGGACTCGGCGGGTGCCTGACCCACTGGATGCACTCGGCGGTGAGGTGCACGCGGACCGATCGGACCGAACGCGCGGCCGAGCCGCCACTCTGTGCGACGGATGACTCAACTTGACCTCACGCCGTCTGGTGATCGACGTGCGTTGTATACCAGCGATGGCGCACAGAGCGACCGCCACGTGCGATGCTTTCCGCAGTAACGGAGCCTTGTCGAAGAACCCGCCCAAATGCCCTGACGTTCTTATGCCCGGCCACCTCTTCACCGAGTACTTCCTCACCGACGGCATCCGCCAAACCCCCGAGCGCCAATCCCAGCGCTCCGCCTTCAATGAGTTTCGTGACGCCGCCCGCCGCCTCTTCCAGGCCTTCCCCACCGCCGACAACCCCAACGAATCCCAGACCGAGCAGGACCTCCTCCGTCCCCTGCTGGAGCTCTTGGGCTGGACCGACGATCTCCCCCAGCAAACCACCAGCGGCGGCGAGAACATCCCCGACCTACTTCTCTTCCCCGACGCCCAGGCCAAGTCCCGAGCCACCACGTCCAACACCAGCCCATTCCTGGAAGCCCTCGCCGTCGCCGAACTCAAGCGCTTCCGCCGTCCCCTCGACACCCGCGGCAAAGGCAAGGGAACCCAGACCTCCTCACCCCACGCCCAGATCCTTCGCTACCTCCGCGAGGCCGAGACCGCTGCCGATGGCAACCTCCGCTGGGGCATCCTCACCAACGGCGCCGTCTGGCGGCTCTACGACCAGAAAACCCGCCCCCGCGCCACCGCCTTCTACGAAGCCGACCTCCAGGCCCTACTTGAGGCTGACGACGAGGACTCCCTCCGCACGTTCCACCTGCTCTTCCGCCGCTCGGCCTTCGTGCGCCGTCCGGGAGCGGTAACCGCGTTTCTCGAAACAGCGTTGGCGGCGGGCCGCCGCTACGAGCAGCGCGTCGCTGAGAGCCTGGCCGGCGTCGTTTTCGATCGAGTCTTTCCGCAGCTCCTCCAGGCCCTGGCCGACACGACCCACCAGCCCATGCCCGCCATCCGCGAAGCCGCCCTCATCTTTCTCTATCGGCTCCTGTTCGTCCTTTACGCCGAGGACCGTGGCCTGCTGCCCGTCAACGACGCCGCCTACGACGACTACGGCCTTCGCAAGCGCGTCCGCGACGACGTCGCCCAGCGCAAGGCTCGCAACGACACCTTCTCAAGCGTCGCCTCCAGCTACTACGACCACCTCACCACCCTGTTCCGGCTGATCGACCAGGGCGACCCGTCCATCGGCCTGCCGCCCTACAACGGCGGCCTGTTCGCCCACGACGCCGCCTCGCTGCTATACGACGTTCGCCTGCCAGACGATGTCATTGCCGACGTCGTCTACGACCTCAGTCACACCCAGACTGATGGCCAGCCCCGTTACGTCAACTACCGCGACATGTCCGTCCAGCAACTCGGCTCCATCTACGAGCGCTTGCTGGAGCAGGAACCGGTGCTCGACGAGGACGGGTGGGTTCACGTCCGTCCCAACCCCTACGCCCGCAAGGACAGCGGCAGCTTCTACACCCCGCAGGATCTCGTGGACCTCATCGTCGACCAGACCCTCACCCCGCTCATCGAGGAACGCCTGGACGCCTTCGAGACCCGAGCCAACGAACTTCGCAGCGACCGCCGCCCCAGGTCCGAACGCCGCGCCGAGCTGGCCCGCTTGGACCCCGCCCAGGCAGTCCTTGACCTCAAGGTGCTCGATCCAGCCATGGGCAGCGGCCACTTCCTCGTCACTG
>JAPOWQ010000018.1 GCA_026707585.1 Chloroflexota bacterium
TCCCGGCCCTACGATTTCCCCCGGACGATCCGAGGGTCCTGCAACATACAAGGGGCCGGTCCCCGACCGGCCTCTTCCGGGCACCACCCGCCAGCCCTTCCCGACTCGCGATCCCCTATGAGGCAAAGCCATCCTGAAGCCCCTGAAGAGTCCCATCGAATCGCAAACACGCATGAGCATCCCCGCAGCTCGCCTGCGAACTGCGGATAGGCTGGCTCCGGGAGAGGCCGCAAACCGTCGATGACGTACTCCAACGAAGAAATCACTCGCCGCCTGCAACTCGGCGAGGACAGCGCCTGGGAATGCACGCAGGTCGACTTCGCCGGCGACCGGCCCAGGAGTCCGAGACGCGACGATCTGGCGGACGAGATCGCGGCCTTCGCCAATGCGGATGGAGGCACGCTGCTCTGCGGCGTCACCGACGACGGTGAAGTGCAGGGCATGACGCGTGATCAACTCGCCGCGCTTGACGCATTCGTGGTCGAGATCAGTTCCGACACCATTCACCCGCCCGTCCGCGTCCGCACCCAGCACCTGCAGCGCCCCGGTGGAGAGCTGCTGCTGATCGTCGAGGTTCCGCCGGGCGACTCCCCGCATGAGCGATCCGGTCATAGATACATCCGCGTTGGCGGCTCGAAGCGACGGATGACCGGCGACGAATGGTTGCGCTTGGCGCAGCGACGGGGACAAGCGCGGTTCCGATCGTTTGACGAGCAGACCGTGCCAGACACCGGCTTCAACACCCTTCACCAGTCCCTCTGGCGTCCCCTGCTGAGTGCGGAAGGCGCTGCCTAGCCCGAGGCGGCTCTGGGCAGGCTGGCGCTCCTGGCCAGCGACCAGGCTGGAATCCCGCGCGCCACGGTCGCCGGTGTGCTGCTGTGCACGCCGGATCCTCAGCAGTGGCTGTCAAACGCCGGCGTTACCGCCACCTGCTGCCGCGGAAACGATCGTGCGTCAGGCCAGGTCGATGCGCAGGAGATCAGCGGTCCGCTGAACCAGCAGATCGCGCAGGCCGTGGCCTTTGCCTTGCGCAACATGCAGGTCGCCGCCGTCAAGGACCTGGGGCGCCTTGACCTTCCGCAGTACAGCTACCGGGCGCTGTTTGAGGCCCTCGTCAACGCCGTCGTGCACCGCGACTACTCCATTCGCGGCAGCAAGGTCCGCCTCTCGATGTTCGCCGACCGCCTGGAGATTCAATCGCCCGGCTCACTCCCCAACAGCCTCACCGTCGAAAGCATGGAAACACGCCAGGTCACGCGCAACGAAGCGTTGACGTCCGTACTGGCGCGCCTGCCGGTGGGCGGGATTCGTGGGTCGGAGGACCGGCAGTACTTCATGGAACGCCGCGGCGACGGCGTGCCCATTATCCGGCGTGAGACTCGCGAACTCTGTGGAAAGCTGCCCGAATACCAGGTCATTGACGACGCCGAAGTCCGGCTCACCATCCCCGCGGCTACCCAGGATCTCAGCCCCGCCAGCGCCGTCATTACGATGCGGTCTGACAACCGGCCCCTGTCCGGCGCCGACATCCTCGCGCTGTTTCCGAACAAGACTTGGAAACGTGCGAACACCAACGACGACGGCGAGGCGTCGGTGGAGCTATACGCGTCCCACCTACCAATGACCGTATTTGCCGCCGCTGCCGGGCACGCGGCGCGCCTCGAACGCGATTGGACCCCCAGCCAGGGCGCCCTCACGCTCGAGCTGCGGTCCCTGCCGGACGGCGGCAGCGTCATTTTCCCCGAAGCGGTGGGCAACCTGCCCATCCTCAGAGGCCGCCTGAATCCGAAACGCGATGCCAGCGATCGAACGTATCTTTACGCTTCCAACATCGCGATCAACCAGGGCCAGCCCCAACCGGTCCACTTCGCCCCCGGCGAAGAACTCCGGCTCACCGACGCCGACGGCCGGGAGGCCCTGGTTCGAATCCTTGATGTCGTGGGCCGCTCAGCCCTCATCGAATACCGCCTCGCGCCGCGGACCTGAGTCCGAAGACGCGACCGCGAGCCTCGAAGCGACCGCGGCAAGGCCAGACCAGGCTGCATCGAGCGGCTGGCCAGGACGCCACGCTCCGAGACCAAGGCGAAGGACGTGCGGCTGCTGGCGAGGTGACGATTGACCGGGCGAAAAATGCTCCGGGCCAGCTGCCGCGCGACCTCCTCCCCTTAGTCCCCTGCAGGTTTCGGGAGCCCTGGATTGACCCATGATCACAGTGAGCGGGCCGCAACAGACCGAATATCCCTGGTTCCGGCGAGACCGCAAGCGCGCAAAAGCGCCCCGGCTCGAACTCGGCGTATGCACCCCGCGGCAGGTCGCCGCCCACGTCGGGGTCGCCCCCCGGGCAACCGCGATAGCGGCGCCCGCGTCCTGCGGCCTCGGCCCGGCGCCCGCGCTTTCGCAGCCTCGAAATCCGCGCACGGGTAGCATTCGCCGCGCCACTTTGGTCCAAAGGCGATGACGAGTTCATGCCAGGCGTAGAGCCTCTGAATGTCCTGCTCATTACTTCCGACCAGCACCGGCGCACCGCAGCCGGCTGCTACGGCCATCCCCTCGCCTACACCCCAAGCCTGGACGCGCTGGCCGAGCGCGGCGTTCGGTTTGACACGGCCTACTGCAACTTCCCCATTTGCGTGCCATCGCGCGCCAGCCTGGCCACGGGCCGCTACGCCCACCAGCTTGGCGTCTGGGACAACGCCGCGCCCTACACCGGCCAGCGACCCAGCTGGGGCCATCGCCTCACCGGGCGCGGCCACCCGGTCACAACCATCGGCAAGCTCCACTTCCGGCGGCCCGACGACGACACCGGGTTCCCGGACCAGCGCATTCCCATGCACGTCAAGGAAGGCGTGGGCGACCTCTACGGCTCGCTTCGTCCTGACGTCCCGCGTCAGCGCAACTACCTCAACACAGCCGCCAATCCGCGCGTCGGCGAGTCCGAGTACATGCGCTACGACGCCGCCACCACCCGCCAGGCCGTCGAGTGGCTCTCTACTGAAGCCCCGCAGAACGACGCCCCGTGGTGCCTGTGGGTCTCCTTCACGCTGCCCCACTCCCCATTTGTGGCCTCGGCGGAGGACATCGCCAGGTATCCGCTGGAGGACATGCAGCTGCCAATCCACTTCCGCTCGCCCGACTGGCCGCATCACCCGCATATCGGCTACGTCCGCGAACAGCGCATCCAGTCGCCCGACGAGGAGCTCGACGAGTCGCTGGTTCGACGCACCATCGCCACCTACCTGGCCATGTGCACGTATCTGGATCGCCAGATTGGCGCGGTGCTCGCGGCGCTAACCGAGCAGGGGCTCGATTCTTCGACCCGCGTCATCTACACCAGCGATCACGGGGAAATGCTCGGCGACCACGGTATGTGGGGCAAGAACCTGATGTACGAGGGTGCCTCAGCCGTGCCGTTCGTAATGGCCGGTCCCGACATCGCTCAAGGCCAGGTTCTTCCCCAGCCGGTATCGCTGGTCGATCTCTTTCCAACCATCGTCGAGGGTGTCGGTGCCTCGCTCGCCGCGGCGGACGCCGACCTTCCCGGCATGTCTCTGTGGCCCGCCGCGCAGGGCGACTCGTTCCCCGAACGCACGATCTTCGCCGAGTACCACGCCTCCGGCTGCCGCGAAGCCATGTACATGCTGCGCGACGCCACCCACAAGTACGTTCACCACGTCGGCGATCCGCCCCAACTCTTCGACCTTGCAACCGACCCCAACGAAACCCGCGACCTGGCCGCCGATCCAACGTCGGCCCCGCTGCTGGCACGCTTCGAACGACTCCTCCGGACCATCGTTGACCCCGAAGCCGTGGACCGCACCGCCAAGGCCGACCAGGCGCGACGCATCCAGGCGGCTGGCGGTCTGGATGTCATCACCAGGCGCGGCCCCATCGCCGGCGGCACCCCCGCCCCCGGCCAGTTTCGCGACGCCTAGAACTTCCCATCCCGCACTTCAAAGTGCGTCGGCTTGTCCAGCGTGCGCCCGCCGGCCCGCAGCCAATCGGCCGTCCAGCCCAGCACCGTCCCCAGCGGCGTCATCGGCTCCCCCACCAGTTCGGCCATACGACCGCAGTCCACGAATAGCGCGCTGTCCGACTCTGTTCCCTCGAACTCCGGCTCAACGCCCAGCAACCGCCCCAATTCGCCCCCAACCTCTCGAATCCGAATCGCCTCCAGCCCCGACACATTCAGCGTCAGCGGCGGCGCCGCGGAGTGTTCCAGCGTCCGCAAAATCAGGTCGCAGGCGTCGCCCTGCCAGATCACGCTGGCCGTACTCATCCCCACATTCACCGGCTGGCCGTCGCGCAGGCTGGCCCCCACGTCGTGCAACACGCCGTAGCGCAGGTCCAGCGCGTACGACAGGCGGATCAACGCCGAGGGCGTCCCCCAGGTATGCGCCGCGTACTCGAACATCCGCTCCCGTGCCAGGCACGACTGCGCGTACTCGCCAATGGGTTCGGGCTCCAGGTCCTCGTCCGCCCCCGCGCTGTCGGTCGGCACGAACGGGTACACCGCCGCCGTGGAGAACACCACGCACTGCGCCTCCCGAAACCGCCGCGCCACCAACCCCGGCAGGTGCGCGTTCATCGCCCAGGTCAGGTGCTCCGCCCCCGTGGACCCGAATTTGCGCCCGGCCATGAACACCACTTCGGGCGCATCCGGCAGCTCGCGCAGAAATGCAGGCTCCAGCAGGTCGCCGGAAATCGTCGCCACGCCGGCCGCTTCCAGGCCCGCCCGGGCCGCCGGATCGCTGAATCGCGAAACGGCAATCACCCGGCCATCACGCCCCGCCGCCTCAAACGCCCGCCGGGCCATCCGCGCCACGGTCGGCCCCATCTTGCCCCCGGCCCCCAGCACCAGCAGATCCCCGGACCCCCGCGCAATGGACTCCACCAGCCCCACGCTGGGACGCGACATCACCTCATCCAGCATCGCCTCGTCCCGGATCGACTCCGGCAGCGACTCGGCCATCGTCACGTCAGGATTCAGAGTCGTGACTCAGACGCCCTTCGCCACGTCCGCCCACTGGCTCTCGGGGAAGACCTCGATGGTCTGGGTGACACCGCCCAGACGCTCGCGCATGGCCAGCATGGCCTGCGCGCAGGCCTGCGTGTCGTCGAACTCCATCACCATCAGCACGTCAAACGCGCCCATGGTCAGGTAAATCTCGTGCAACGTGCCGCCGTGATCCTCAACCAGCTTGCGCGTCACCGGCGCGCCTTCGCCAATGGCGTCCGCCACGGACCCCGGCTCCGCCGGCTCGTTGCCGGACATGCTGACCATGCTGATGTAGTGAGGCATTCCATTCCCTCGCGGGCTGTCGGTTAGCGCGGCGATTATGGCACCGGCCCGAGCCGCCGCTGGCTAGACTTCCCCGCTCCCCGCGCAAAAGCAATGCCCCATGCCGCCGAACGTCCTGATCGTCACCACCCACGACACCGGCCGCTTCATCCAGCCCTACGGCGTCGCCACGGTCGAAACCCCCAACCTCAACCGCCTGGCGGCCCAGGGCGCGCGCTTCAACGCCTACACCACCGCCCCCCAGTGCTCCCCCAGCCGCGCCAGCCTCACCACCGGCCGCTATCCCCACGCCAACGGCACCATGGGCCTCACCCATCGCGACTTCCGCTGGGACCTGCATCCCGGCGAGCGCACCATCCCCCAGATCCTGCGCACCGTCGGCTACCGCAGCGGCCACTGGGGCGTCGAACACGCCGCCCGCGACCCGCGGCGCATCGGCAACGACGTCACTGACGAAACCCGCGACGTCGACGCCATCGTCGCCGGCGTTTCCCAATTCATCGACGCCGACCCCACCCGCCCCTTCGTCGTCCAGGTCGGCTTCGGCGAAACCCACCGCGTCGGCGGCCACGGCTTTGGCGGTCAGCCCTACGACGCGAAGGGCATCACCGTCCCGCCCTACCTCGTCGACGCCCCCGACACCCGCGCCGACCTCGCCGACTTCCAGGGCTGCGTCAACCGCGCCGACGACTACATCGGGCGCCTCGTCCGAATCCTCGAAGACCGCAATCTGCTCGACCAGACCCTCGTGCTCTACGTCGGCGACCACGGCATCGCCTTCCCGCGCGCCAAGTGCACCCTGTACGACCCGGGCATCGAGATCTCCCTCATCGCCCGCCTGCCCGGCAGCCCCCTCAGCGGCGGCGTAGCGCCCCAGGGCATGGTCAGCACGATGGACGTGGTTCCTACCCTGATCGAACTCACCGGCGCCGACGCCCCGCCCAACCTGCACGGAACCTCCCTGCTACCCGTAGCCGCCGGCGCCTCCCCCGGCTACGACGAGATCTACATCGAAAAGACCTACCACAGCTACTACGACCCCATGCGGGGCATCCGCACCGATCGCTGGAAATACATCCGCAACTTCGAGACCGGGCTGGGCGTCGAGATCCCCAGCGACATCGCCGGCAGCGGCGCCTACCGCGACGTAGCGGGACGCATGGACCCTTCGCACCACGTCGAAGTCGAGCTCTACGACCTCCAGGCCGACCCCACCGAACAAACCAACCTCGCCAACCGCCCCCAAACCGCCGCCATCCAGGCCGACCTCGGCGCCAGGGTCATCGACTGGATGCGAGCCACCAACGACCCGCTCCTGGACGGCCCCGTCCAGTCCCCCTTCTACCGCGACACAATCAGCGAAATCTCGGCCTAGCCGGACGCCGCCCACGGGTCGTACGACCCGAAGCTCCAGAGGTGACCCTCGGAATCCAGAGCGGTATACAGCCGCCCGCCGTAGTCCATATCCTCGATCTCCATCACGATCTCGGCCCCGGCGGCCACCGCGCGCCGGTAGTGTTCATCGACTTCCGCCACGATCACATAGGCGCTCTGCGTATTCGCCCCCACCTCCTCGGGCGTCTTGACGTGCGGCCCAAAGTCGCGATTCTGCGCCGACCCCAGCATGATCATCCCGTCGCCCAGCGTCAGCTGCGCGTGCCTGATCGCTCCCTCCGGCCCCGGCACCACCAGGTGCCTGCCAAACCCAAACGCCTCGCACAAAAACTCGATAGCCCCCGGCGCGTCCCGGTACCGCAGGCTGGGAACAATCATCGCCTTCCGCGACATCCGAGCCATCTCCCGGACCTTCCACCTACGACCAGACAGCCCAGCCTAACGGTCTGGGCCCACCGAAACTCTCCGGGCCACAATCCGACAGGGCGGGTGGTCGCTGACCACTTCATCTGATGTCACCTGATCGGCGGGGACCGGCAATCCCTGTCACGGAGGCACCGCCCATGGACGCCAGCATTCATAACGACGTAATCGTTGGGGGCGTCTCGGCCACGCTCGTTCTTGCCCTCTCGCGCGATGTCCGGAGTCTCGGTGAGCGCGTAGCCCGCCGGCAGGGCTGGCTGGAATGCGACCGCTCGGCGGCCAGGGACTAGCTCGAGCACTCAGGACCTCGTCATGGCCACCGACGCTGAATGGTTCCGGACCTGAAGCTCCCTGCGCTCCCGGCCAGGAATCCAAACCCGTCCGGGGGTGCTGTAGCATGAAATCTCGAACCATCCCCGGCAGGAGCATGTGCAATGGCAGTTGTAGACGCCGCGCCGCGCCTGCTGACCGCCGACGACCTGCTGCGGCTCTCTAGCCAGGGCGTCCGCGGCGAACTGATCCGGGGAGTGCTGAGCGAGACCATGCCGACGGGAATGGAACACGGCGAGATCGTCACACGCTTGGTGATTCTGCTGGGGAACTTCATAGATTCCGGGAAGCTGGGCCGCCTGACGGCTTCGGACTCCGGGGTCTGGCTGGAACGCGAACCCGACACCGTTCGGGAACCGGACATCGCGTACTTCTCGGTCGCAAGGATTTCGCTGAACCAGCGCGTGACCGGCTACGCGGAGGTCGCGCCCGACCTGGTGGTGGAAGTGGGCTCGCCCGGCAATAGCCGGCGGGAGCTCAACGACAAGGCGCTGATGTGGCTCAGCTTCGGCGTGCGGCTGGTCTGGGTGGTACACCCCGACACGCGCACCGTAGACGCCCATCGACCCGACCGTCCCGTCGCAACGCTGAGCGGCAACCAGGCCCTGGAAGGCTTGAACGTCCTCCCCGGCTTCACTTGCCCCGTCCGCAACGTCTTCGCCCCCTAACCCGCCGCCGCTCCCGGCCCGCCCACAGCGACACTGGCGATTCCAAGGACCCGGGACCACACAAGGGCTCTTCCGCGCAACCAACCCGCCCACGACGCAGTCAGCATCGCCGGCCAACGCTTCAGCGAGGCACCAGTCTTAATCTCTCCCCTGGGGGAGAGGGCTAGGGTGAGGGGTCTTCCGGGCAACCAACCCACCAGGGACCGAGGCCCTCGGAGGCCGCGGTTCTTCACCCTCTCCAAGGGGAGAGGCAGATTCGGGCGTCTTCGGCCGAAATCGGTGAGGGGTCTTCCGCGCACCCATCCAACCCCGGCACCTCCGCCGTGCCCACCTACCAGCTAGAGAATCGCCGCCTTAATCCCTCTTCTGGGGGAGAGGGTTGGGGTGAGAGGTCGTCCGCTCGCAATCTCCCATGCCGCCACCAGCGTGGAATCGGTAAGCACAGCGGAACCGCACCCGCCCCAACCCCTCTCCGAAGAGAAAAGCCGGCGCCTACCTGATCCTCACCCCCGCCCCCGCCGCCTCCCTCGCCAAAAACCTGTAAACCCCCGGCGCATCCTCCGTCGAACAGCTTTCCACCATCAGGTAGATATCCGGATCCAGCGCCTCCATCCGCTGCATATAGCGCTGGTGATCGATGGCCCCTTGGCCCGTCGTCACCGTGTCCAGGTGCACCGTATGCCGGTCCCAAATGGAAATGTCCTTGCTGTGCCCGCTGCCGATACGGTCGCCCAGCGTGTCGAACATCGCGTCAATCGCCGAACCCGTGTCGTAGTACGTATCCAGCGTGATCCAGTTCACCGGGTCCATATCCACCCGCACCCACGCCGAACCCACCGCATCCACCACCCGCCGCGTCGTGGCCGCGTCGCGCAGCGTCACATACTGGTGACCCTCCAGGTGAATCCGCACCCCCGCCTCCGCCGCCACCTCCGCGGCTTGGCCCAGCGAGTCGATCAGGTTCGCCTCGGCCCACGGTTCCCAGTTATCCGGATGCGGCGACCACGGACCCGTCCCGCTCATGCTGCCCGGACCTGTATCGATACAGGCCGCCCCCAGCCGGCCCGCCAGCCGCAGACCCGCGCACAGCACCTCTACGTTGCGCCGCCGGGTCTCGGCATCCGGATGCACCAAGTTCTGCCAGTAACCCGTGGCCATGGTGTGATCCAGTCCGGCGTCGGCCAGGATGTCCCGGAAGCGACGGCACTCCGCGTCCGAGGGCGGATCCAGCGGATCGTTCCCGCCCAACCGCGTAAACACCCCCGTATACCCCCACGAGCGCAGCGTGCGCGCCGTCTCCGGCGTCAGGTCCCGAATATCGTCCGGCAGCAGCGTGCCGGATATGCCAAGACGCATCCTCAGCCTCCCCCGTCCACCGGAACGATGCCGCCGGACATATAGGTGTTCCGCTCGCTGGTCAGAAACGCCACCACTTCCGCCACCTCCTCAGGGTCGGCATAGCGGCCGATCGCCACCGGCGGGTTGCGCACGATCTCTTCTGGGACGCGCGAAACCACCATGTTCGTCAGCGCCCGGCCCGGCAGCACCGCATTCACCAGCACCCCGCGCGACGTAAATTCCCGCGCGAACGCCCGCGTAATCGGCACCACCCCCGCCTTGCTCACCGCGTACGGAACCAGGGCCGGCGTCCCGTGCCGCGCGCCGGAGGTGAAATTCACAATGCGGCCCCACCCCCGCTCGGCCATGCCGCCAACCACCATTCGGGAGGCCAGGTACGTCCCCGTCAGGTTCACCGCCAGCACCCGCTCCCACTCGTCCAGCGGCGTCTCCAGCACGCTCGCGTCCACCCCGATAATGGCCGCGGCGTTCACCAGGATGTCCACCGGGCCCAGGAAATCGCGGGTCCTCGTGTGCGCCCGCTCCAGCGATTCCGGCGAGGCCACGTCAACGTGCACCGCCAGCGCCTTCGCATCCCGCCGGTTCAACTCCGCAATCGTCCGTTTCGCGGCGTCCGCGTCCGAGTCCCAGATCGCAATCGCCCGGCCATCCGCCGCCAGGCGCAACGCCGAAGCCCGCCCCAACCCATTCGCCCCGCCCGTCACCACCGCCACCCGCGGCCGCTCCATCACCTCCACCGTCTAGGCGCGCGCCAGCCCGCTGGCGGAAAAGCCCAACCCCGCAAGCTCCTCCCCCAACACTCCGCCAAGCTGCACCGGCCCCATCCCGCTGCGCACCCCCACGTCCCGTACCTCGTCCGTGGCCATCCACAATACCCCGCCCTCCCGTTCGTGGTGAGCCGCCCCAGAGTCTTTCGGCGGGGCGTGTCAAACCACACCCCCGGGATGCGGCAACCACCCCACCCGTCCGCGTCCCCCCTTTCGTCGGGCCCGGTCCCCCACCGGCCTCTTCCGGTCGTGCCGCGCGTCCCCCTCTTTCGTGGGGGCCGGTCCCCGACCGGCCTCTTCCGCTCGTGCCCCCTCATGTGTGGGGGCCGGTCCCCGACCGGCCTCTTCCGCCCGTGCCCCCTCTTGTGTGGGGGCCGGTCCCCGACCGGCCTCTTCCGCTCGTGCCGCCCCTTGCCGTCGTGATCCACCGGACCCACCCCAACGCCCCGCTACCGCAAACCGCCCTCCCCGAAATCCGGTTCTTGATCCTCCCGCTTCAACGACCACCGCATCGGATTCCCTGCGATGTACTCCCGAATCCGGTTCAGATCCTCCTCATTCCGCACCACGTGCTCGTAATACCCCCGCTGCCACACCGATTGCCCAGGCGTCCCCCGCAACGCATTCACCCGCCGTCCAGACATCGACTTAAACCCCCGCACAATCTCCGACAACCCATGCCGAGAAACCTCCTCCGTGGGGTTCGGCCGTGTCCCATCTTTCCTGGGGGCCGGTCCCCGACCGGCCTCTTCCGCTCGTGTCCCAATCGATTCACCCAATTGCGCTGGCCCGACCTCCACCTCCGCCGGCAAAGGCCGATCCTCGAAGAAGATCACCCCATGCACGTGATCCGGCATCACCACAAACGCATCCAAAACCACGTGCCGGTAATACGCCGGCAACTCGTGCCACACGTCGTCCACCAACCGCCCCGCTGCATTCAACTCCATCCGGCCGTCCGTCACCCGACCGAAGAGGTGGGCCCGCCAGTCCGTGCAAATCGTCAACGCATAGGCACCCGCCTGCGCATAGTCGTACCCCTCCAGGCGCCGCGGCCGAGCAACACGTCGCCCCGTCGTTCCGTCGTCAGGAATCGGCGCCCCCTGGGTGTTCCTCGCGCATCCCCATTCCTATCGTAGGAGCCGGTCCCCAACCGGCCGCTTCCGCTCGTGCCCCCTCGTGTGTGGGGGCCGGTCTCCGACCGGCCGCTTCCGCTCGTGCCCCCTCTTGTGTGGGGGCCGGTCCCCGACCGGCCGCTTCCGCTCGTGCCCCCTCTTGTGTGGGGGCCGGTCCCCGACCGGCCGCTTCCGCTCGTGCCCCCTCTTGTGTGGGGGCCGGTCCCCGACCGGCCTCTTCCGCTCGCAACCCCCACCCCACCCCCCAAGACATGCGATGCTCCCCCGTACCTAAGAAGTCCTCTCCCCATGCCCGGCCACCTCTTCACCGAGTACTTCCTCACCGACGGCATCCGCCAAACCCCCGAGCGCCAATCCCAGCGCCCCGCCTTCGTCGCCTTTCGTGACGCCGCCCGCCGCCTCTTCCAGGACTTCGCTGTCCACAACCAACCCAACGAATCCCAGACCGAGCAGGACCTCATCCGCCCCCTGCTCCAACGCCTCGGCTGGACCGATGACCTCCCCCAGGCAGCCTCCAGCGGCGGCGAGAACATCCCCGACTTGCTTCTCTTTCGCGACGCCGAGGCCAAGACCCGCGCCACCAGTTCCGAGGCCAGCCCCTACCTCGACGCCCTCGCCGTTGCCGAGCTCAAGCGCTTCCGCCGCCCCCTCGATTCCCGCGGCCCCGGCAAGGGAACCCAGGCCTCCTCACCCCATGCCCAGATCCTTCGCTACCTTCGTGATGCCGAAATCGCCACCGACGGCAACCTCCGCTGGGGCATCCTCACCAACGGCGCCGTCTGGCGGCTCTACGACCAAAGAACCCGCCCCCGCGCCACCGCCTTCTACGAAGCCGACCTCCAGGCGATCCTCGAGGCCGACGACCAGGATGCCCTCCGCACCTTTCACCTGCTCTTTCGCCGACCCGCCTTTCTGCGCCGCCCGGGCGCCGCCGCCACCTTCGTCGAAGCTGCCCTTGACGAGGGCAAGCGTTATGAACAGCGAGTGGCTCAGAGCCTCGCCGGCGTCGTATTCGAGCGCGTCTTTCCCCGCCTCCTCCAGGCCCTCGTAGACACGACCGACCGCCCCATGTCGGAGATTCGGCAAGCCACCCTGATCTTTCTCTACCGCCTGCTGTTCATCCTCTACGCCGAGGACCGCGGACTGCTGCCCGTCAATGACGCTGCCTACGACGACTACGGCCTCCGCAAGCGCGTCCGCGACGACATAGCCAAGCGCAAGGACCGTAACGACACCTTCTCTACGGTCGCCTCCAGCTACAACGACCACCTCACCACCCTGTTCCGCCTGATCGACCGGGGCGACCCGTCCATCGGCCTCCCGCCCTACAACGGCGGCCTGTTCGCCCAAGACGCCGCCGCGCTACTGAACGACGCCCGCCTCCCCGACGACGTCATTGCCGACGTCGTTCACGACCTCAGCCACACACGGGACAACGGCCAGCGCAGCTACGTCAACTACCGCGACATGTCCGTCCAGCAACTCGGCTCCCTCTACGAACGCCTGCTGGAGCAGCAGCCGGAGCTAGAGCCTGACGGCAAAGTCCGAATCCGCCCCAACCCCTACGCCCGCAAGGACAGCGGCAGCTTCTACACCCCGCAGGACCTCGTGGACCTCATCGTCGACCAGACCATCAAGCCGCTGATCGAGGAACGTCTGGACTCCTTCGAGGCAAGAGCCAACGACCTTCGAAGCGACCGCCGCCCAAGGTCCGAACGCCGCGCCGAGCTGGCCCGACTGGATCCCGCCCAGGCCGTTCTTGACCTCAAGGTGCTCGATCCAGCCATGGGCAGCGGCCACTTCCTCGTCACTGCGGTGGACTTCCTGACCGACTACGTTGCCGACCTGATCGAAGTCGCGCCGGCGTTCGCCGACTGGCTGCCCCAGGACGACCCATATCAGTCGCCCCTGCTGGACCGTATCGCCGCGATTCGTGCCGACATCCTGCGCCGGGCAAACGAGTCTGGCTGGAAGGTGAACGAGGCCCAGTTAACCGATCAGGCCATCATCCGCCGCCTCGTCCTCAAGCGCTGCATCTACGGCGTCGACAAGAACCCGCTAACCGTCGAACTCGCCAAAGTCTCCCTCTGGCTCCACAGCTTCACCGTCGGCGCCCCGCTCTCCTTCCTCGACCACCACCTCCGCTGCGGCGACTCCCTCCTCGGCCTCCGAATCGCCGACGCCACGGCGGACCTACGACGGCTAAAGGTCCCCATGTTCGTGGAGAGCGCCCTGCAGGGCGTCGAAAACGCCGCCCAGGGCATGCGCCAGATCGAGGAACTCTCCGACGCCGACGTAACCGAAGTCCACGAATCCCAGTCCCTCTTCCACGCCGTCGAATCCGCCACCGCCAACCTTCGCGGCTTCCTCGACACCCTCGCCGGCCTCCGCTGGCACACCGCCGGCATGAAAGTCCGCCAGCGCGCCACACTCGAGGCGCCCATCGCCGAAACACTAGGCGCCGACCCCTCCCAGGCCTTCGCCCTCCTAAGCCAGGGCGCCGGTTCGTCTTCCCCCGTAGGGGTACCCCTTGTGGGTACCCAATCCCTGTCCGCCCCAACCGTTCGTGGTGAGCCGGGCCGAAGTCTTTCGCAGGCCCGTGTCGAACCACACCCGCCGGGTGCAGCACCCAACCCCGATTCGCTCTCTTCTCCTTCTTCAGTAGGGGCGGCGTCTCTGACCCGCCTGTCTTCCGGTCGAGATCCACAGAATCATGACCACCTAGGCGAGCCTGCAATCTCTCAGGGCAACCGCCCTCTTTCCCCTCTCCCCGTGGGAGAGGGTCAGGGTGAGGGTCTTCCGGGCAACCAACCTGAATTCGGCAACCAACCCACCGCCAAATCAACAGACCCCGCCTTCACTACCCTCCTAAACCAATCCAAATCCATCGCCAACGAAGAGTCCTTCCTGCATTGGGAAGCCGCCTTCCCCAGCGTCTGGCGCCACTGGCAAGACCAAACCCCCGAAGGCGGCTTCGACGCCGTCATCGGCAATCCCCCCTGGGACCGCATCAAGCTCCAGGAAGTCGAATGGTTCGCCACCCGCGATCCCGACCTCGCCCGCGCCCCCACCGCCGCCGCCCGCCGCGAAGGCATCAAGCGCCTGCGTGAGCGGGGAGACCCCCTGGCCCATGCCTTCGACCAGGCCAAGGCCCGCGCCGACCGCCTCGGCCAGGTCATCCGCGCCTCCGGCCACTACCCCTTGCTCGGCGGCGGCGACATTAACCTCTACTCCCTCTTCGTCGAGCGCTCCCTGCGCCTCGTCAAACCCAACGGCCTCGTTGGCCTGCTCACCCCCTCCGGCATTTACGCCGACCGCACCGCCGCCCGCTTCTTCCAGTCCGTCTCCACCACCGGCCGCGTCGCCGGCATCTACGACTTCGAGAACAGGAAGATCTTCTTCAAGGACATCCACGCCTCATTCAAGTTCTGCGCCCTCATCGTCGGCGGACCGCAACGCACCTTCCCCGAAACCCGCTGCGCCTTCTTCCTGCACGACACCGACGCCATCAAGGACCCCGACCGCACCTTCGCGCTTACCGCCAACGACTTCGCTCGCGTCAACCCCAACACCGGCACCGCCCCAGTCTTTCGCACCCGCCGCGCCGCCGATGTCACGCGCCGCATCTATCAGGACCATCCGGTCTTCGTGGATCGCTCAAGCGATCAGGAACGCCGGGCATGGCCTGCCCGCTACGCAAACATGTTCCATATGGCCAATGACTCTCACCTCTTCCGAACGACCGAACAGCTCGAAGCGCAAGGTTTCTACCCGATTCAGGGCAACCGCTGGAAGCGCGGACAAGACCTATTCCTGCCGCTCTACGAAGGCAAGATGGTGCAGGCGTTTGATCATCGGGCCGCCGATACAAGGACTGTCGAAAGCAACCTGTTTCGTCCAGGTCAGCAAGACTCAATACCCGACTCGGAGAAAGCAGACTGCGGTCGTCTGCCGATACCGCGATATTTCGTGAAACTTGACGGAACTCGGTGGCCTTGGAGAAATAGCTGGATCGTGGCATACAAGAACGTCACGGCCACGACCAATGTACGAACGATGATTGCCGCTGTTATTCCCAAGCTCGGCGCCGGTCATTCGCTAAACCTGCTACCCGTCATTGATGACGACATTCACCCCTTGGTTGGCTGCATGATAGTCTCAAACCTGAATGCCTTTGTTTTTGACTTCGTCGCGCGACAAAAGGTACCCGGCAACAATTTCACATTGTATTTGCTCGAGCAACTACCTGTGATTGCACCCAATACCTATGACCGGCGCTTCGGCGACCGCACCGCCGCCGACCTCATCCGCGACCACGTCCTCCGCCTCACCTACACTTCCCACGACATGGCGCCCTTCGCCCGCGACCTCGGCCACCACGGCCCACCCTTCCCCTGGGACCCCGAACAACGCCGCCACCTCCGAGCCCGCCTCGACGCCCTCTACTTCCACCTCTACGGCCTCACCCGCGACGACGCCCGCTACATCCTCTCCACCTTCCCCATCATCCAACGCCAGGATGAGGCCGAATTCGACGGCCGCTACCGCACCAAAGACCTCATCCTCGCCTACATGAACGCCCTCGCCGCCGGTGACACAGAATCCCAGGTGACTGCCTAACCCCGATGACAGTTGATCATTGCGACTCGGTGTCATCGAGGAGATCCTGCGGTCGGCTCATCGCCAAGCGCTAATCCTTCTCTTCTCGTCAACGATCATGAAGTATGGCACTCGATTACGGACGACACATTCAAAGGACTGCTGAAAGTGGGCTAGATTGTAGGCACTTGCTGCACTTCTCTCCACGTCACTATATTGCTATTTGTCGACAGACTCATGTCTGAATTGCTAATCCCCTATGAAACGCTGGATGAATCACGAGACTTGGGTACCGTAGTTTGCTCCGAGGATCGGACCTTCGTCGTGATCGACGTCTTCGTCTCGGCCGAATTCGACGCTCGCGCGGCCAAATTCGGTAGAAGTCATCTTGGTCATATGAGTAGATTCGTCTACCGTCTCTAATGACGCCAATGAAGCCTACTGAATATAGTGCCTTGAGTGCCACGAGTACCCTATTGCGATCGTCTCGTCGCAGCCAACTGGTCACCGCATCCGGAACATCTCGCGCAGCAAAGATTCTGTTGATTTGCTCGCGAAAATCTTCGAATGATATCGTCTCGTCTATTTCGAGGAACTCTAATATTACATCACCAATTCCAGGATAGCGATCTTCGTATTCAAGGGATAGATCGTCAATCATCTGACTTGAGAACTGCTCTTCGCTCTCCAGAATGTCGTCCGCAGAGACCTTCAAATGACGGCGATTGTTCGCTCGAATTAGCGCCTCTCTGCAGAACCTAAGTAGGTGCCTCGGTCGCATAAGGGAGCGTTCAACAACGTAGTCGAAGGTGTCGGATCCATTGATGCTACCGTCAAAAAGCATTGACCAAGCATTTCGCGGATCTTCCTCGTACTGTCGTCCTGCAGTGACTTCCAGTATTCGTGCGCCAATCATATCTGCCAGTTGATCCCTGTCCCAGCTGTAACGTTCTACGGATCGCTTGTCACTATCGCGATCGGTGGCCGAGACATCACGGTACACTTCTTCTAATGCGAAGATTGAGATTTTGAGTTGCGGTCGATATCGCTGCTCTAGAGAATGTGCTTCGTCAATTAGTGCGGCGAGAAGCTCCACTGCCTCTCGCATTCCGGGGTCCCACCCTTGGTCAAGGCCATCTATGGCAATGCGAATGTCAAAAGCAGAAAGTGCCTGGGCGAGAATCGGATACCCGGCAGGAAACGCTAAGTGACGGATGAGTTCCTGAGAGTTTCTAAATGTTCCCTCCTGGGCATTTATGGTGGTGATCATATGGTCCACCATCTCAGCTAGCTCACAGCCTTCAAAATCCCCAAAGAAAGTCATGAGCGTCTTCGTAGCATCGTCGAGTGCAGGCACCGGTTCAAGGTCAGGGAGCTCTTCGTGTAGACGTCGGTACTCGTCGACGAGCAATCCGATGATCGCGAGGCGCCATACATGGCGATAGATATTTCTTCGATCTATATCAGCAAACATCTCTTGACCGATTCCTCGGAGTGATATGATATCGGCGTGAGATAGTTTGACTGACACGGTTAGTCGGCTTGATGAAGACTCTTGTTGTGTTGTGAGGTTGATGAAATCTGCGGTCTTACCACAGCCACGTGGACCAACGTAGAGTATTCCCTCGCCGTTCCTGATTCGACTGGTTCGTGACGTAACACTATATGTGTTCTCGTTCAATAGCCAGTCACGTTCCGCCCAAGGGTTGCCTAAGTCCGCTGGCAGTTCCTGCGTGCCGAGAGGTGCCAGCGTGGTGCTCGCAACGCGCTGCCTCTCTTCGAATTCGCTGGCACTAGCAGAGAGCTCATCCTTCCACGCGCGAGCGGCTGCGACGATTTCAGCCTCGGTCGTGTACCTTACGAGTATCGACTCCATATCGAGAATGTGCTTGGGAGTAGGCAACTGTTGAAAGACTCGAAGTTCCTTCCCGAGCCCGTGTGCGATTCCCGCAAAAAACGACGCGACGGAGTTCAAAGTCATTAGTTCTTCTCGGTTTGAGCGAGACTCTCCCACGAGATGTACGGCGATGTTATTGAACCGAAGAAGTGACTTCACAATGTCCCTAGTGGCGACACGTGAGGCCTGCTCAATCGCGTCGCTATGTACCGTGTAGGGTCTTCTCCTTAGCTCGCGTGCCAATTGATGAACTGTGTCCTGACGAGCTCTGACGGCAAGAAGATAAATCTCTGTATGTGGAGCAAGACTCGGATATGTGCCTGGGGAGACACCTGCGATTCCGTCCATAGGGTTTGGCAGGCGAGCTTGCCAGTCTGGATTGCTTATAAATTCGGTAATGCGTTCGACTAAATCATGCCGTCTATAGTACTGGAGATATTGAAATGCCTGTAAGCATGGGAGTATTGGCTCTTGCGAGTCAAAATGCCTAACTAATATAGGATGAATACGCTTTGAGATGGCATATCCACACTCAAATGCCACATTGGGGTTGGCATGCTCTAAGTCTATTAGGCACACATCTGAAGAGTTAATCTCTGGCTCTATACGGCTCCAGATCATAGCTGGCTGATAGTCTCGATGTGGCAGGTATAAGTCGAGCAATTGATGCGGAAGCAGCAGCTTCAACTCTTCGTAGAATTCTTGCTTTGGTTTAGTGAATGGATATGCGCAAAAGACTTTGGCTGGGTTCTGCGAGTCAATGGTCACTTCGATCGAGCACTCCGCCCTGAATGCCGAGGCGGATAGTACCACGCAGTCAGCGGATACTATAGGCACACAGACATGATTCTATGGTCTTGAGCTAGAGACCCATGGCGTGTGCATTCTGAGCCTTGGTCTGTCGCAGCACAGCTCTTGGCTCATTCTCGTCTGGTGCGTGGGCCCCGATCAGCCCCCCACGCCAGCCGCAAGAACCTGGTTCACCGCATTCGCCACCCCCGCCGCCGCCGCCGCCCCGGCCACCACCGTCCGAGTCCTCTCTCCAAGCTCCACTCCCCTTCCCCCACTCACTCGTCTCCCCTCTCGCCTTCTTCCCCCACGTCCCCATCCACCTCCGCGCCCAGCCAGTCCACAAACGCCCGCGGGCCAACAATCCTCACGCCTCGGTACTCGCCCAGATTCAGAAGCTGACGATCCCCCGTGACGAGAAGACTTGCTCCTCCCGCGACTGCGGTAGCCAGGATCAGGTCGTCAGCCGGCGTCGTGGCCACGCCCCGAACGTCGGCCAGCTCAATCACCCATAGGGCGCCCTCGCGAATAAAGTCCAACGCTCGCCAAGCGCCCATTAGCCCGAGGCGCTGCACGAAGTACGGCTTCGCAAGCGTCCGCTTGAGTTCTTCGAAGATTGGGCCGGACGCTACGAGATCAAAGCGCCGTTGCTGCCACGCCCGCAGGAGATACGCAGCCGGACCCTCCAGCGCGTCGTACCCGGCAAGACCCGACGCCAGAACGTTCGTGTCCGCGACGACGCGAATCACTCAGGCGCAGGTTGAAGCTCCGCCCCGCTTCGATTCTCGGCTCGCACTTCGGCGACCGCTTGAGCTACGGCTTCCTCGATCTCTTCCGCTGTCTGATCACGAAACGCCCGACCGAACCGCTTCAGGATTTCGTGTCCCTCGGCCCATCGCGCATCCAGCGCGGCCAGCCGTTCAATGTCGTCCGCCGAAACGATCCCCGCCACCGGCGTCCCGTGCTTTTCGACTACAAACCGGACCTCGCCGCTGAACGCCCGGTTAATCACCTTGCTCCAATCCCGCTTCGCCTGCGACGCCGCCACCCGCTCCGTCACCGCCTCACGCCCACGCATACAAAGTCCTTTCCAACCCATCGAGTCCAATATAGCCCTAAATGGTCCAAACTCACCGCAATCTCCTCCCGAAGCGCCACCGCCCACCCTCGCTCAACCCCGCCCCGGCCCGATTCCTGCTGAGCCCGCCTAACCCCATCCCTGCCAGCCTTGCCTGCACTGCCATCAACGCATGCACGGCCCGCCTCAGCTCCACAGCCGATCAACGGCCACGACCACACCCGTGGCCAGGCTCACCACCAGCATCAGCCGTACCGTCAACCGGGTCTCCAGGCTTCGGAGATCGCTCGTCAGCCGCAACTCCAGGTCCTTCAGGTCCGCCTTCGTCGCCAGGTGCTCATACGCCCCTCCCAGCCGCGCCAGCCGCTCAGAGTCGGACATCATCGGATGCCCCGAATGCGGCTACTTTTTCGACTGTGGACTGGGAGTTTCACGTGGGCGCCCCTTCGTTGTGACGGCAATCTCGCCGACCAAATCTCAACCGTCCCCGCTGCACGCACCGGGGCCGCCCCGTTGATACTGCCCCCATTCTAACCGCCGCCCCCCGCCATCCCGGCGTCTTCAGCCGTCTTGTGTAGCAACTGTATTGGCTGGGCAAGTCCTAGGTGGCCATGGTGGGGTCCCAGCGG
>JAPOWQ010000007.1 GCA_026707585.1 Chloroflexota bacterium
AGGTACGAGCACAGCCCCACCATCTCCCAGAAGATGAAGAGCTGGAGCAGGTTGTCGGAGATGACCAGCATGATCATGCTGAACACGAACAGCGGGATCCAGGTGAAGAAGCGCGGCTTGTTGGCGTCGTGGTCCATGTAGCCGACGGCGTACATGGACACGAGCGTGCTTACGCCGGTGACGACAAGCAGCATGACGACCGTGAGCGCGTCGGTCAGGAATGCGATCTCGATTTCGAAGCCGCCGCTGGCGACCCAGGTATAGAGGACCGACGAGTCCTGGTCGGAGCCGACGCTCTGAATCCAGAGCACCACGGTGGCAAGGAACGACCCGAGGATTGCGAGCGTGGACACCCAGCCGGTCCATGGCGGATTGCGTCGTCCGGCCAAGCCGTTGACCGCAAAGGCCAGCAGCGGCAGCAGGGGAATGATCCAGGGCGCGTCTAGCATTCCGCGGTCCTCACACGTGCCATATCTCTCGTCACCCGCTCAGGCTGTCGAGCTGGTCGACGTTGACGACCGGGTAGACCCGGCTGAGGGCCACCAGGATTGCCAGCCCGATCGCTACTTCGGCGGCGGCGACGGTGAGCGAAAAGACCACGAGGACGAAGCCGGCCTGGTCGTCCAGGTAGCGCGAGAAGGCCGCAAGGGTCACGTTGGCGCCCTGGAGCATGAGCTCGATGCACATGAGCATGACGATCGCGTTGCGGCGAATCAGCACGCCGGTTGCGCCCAGCGCAAAGAGCAGAGCTCCGACGACCAGGAAGCCGTTGAGCATCATCGGGCGGACTCTTCAAGAACAGGCTCGGCCGGCGCCTCGGCCGATGACGAGGCATCCGCCGCCTGCGGGAAATCGGCTTGTTCGTGCGTTTCAACCCGTCGCGCAAGCACGATCGCGCCGATGGTGGCCGCCGTCAGGAGCACGCTGGCCCCGAGGAACGGCAGGGTGAATTCGTTAAAGAGCGCCACGGCCAGGGCCTCGGTGCTGCCACCGAGTTCGGAAACGGTGGCCGGCGGGAACGTGCCCTTGATCGACTCGCTGATCTCGGGAGTGCCGACGCTCACGACGACGCCTTCGATCGCCAGCAGGATTCCGAGGGGGATGCCCAACCAGATCTGACGGTGCGTGACGCGCTCTTCGGGCAGGCGCCGCATGTCGAGCATCATCAGGGTGAAGAGGAACAGCACCACGATGGCGCCGGCATAGATGGCGATCTGGGCTACGGCCAGGAAGCCGGCGCCCAGGATCACGAAGAGCCCGGCCACGTGGAAGATGACGATGACGAGGGAAATGGCGGAGTGGACCGGGTTGCGCGCGATCAGCATCAGAGCGCCGGCCCCGACGGCCGCGATGGCCAGGTACCAGAAGGCGACGGTGGTTTCGAGGTTGTCAGCCATAACGGCAGGTGGCCCAGGTCTTCGGCCGGTCACCACCTGGTGTCCGGCGCGGATTGCGGATGGCCTCAGCCACGTTCGAACCAGTTTGCGATGGCCGCGCCCGGGCCGATGTTCTTCTGCTCGACCTCGCGATTGGCCTGGTCGTTTTCGAAAATCTCGATCATCTTCTCGCCGTCGATCACCAGTCCGCGACGGTCGTCGGTAACCAGGTGGAAGTCGTGCGTGCGCTGCAGGGCGTCGACCGGACAGGCCTCGATGCAGAAGTAGCAGAACACGCAGCGGCCGACATCGAAGAGATAGCGGTCGACGAAGCGTGTGCCGTCCTCGTTCTCGCTGGTGTCCACACGGATGACATCGTTGGGGCAGGCGGTTTCGCAGAGGCCGCAGCCGACACAGGTCATGCCGCCGGTTACTTCGTCGCGTCGCATGCCGACCTGGCCGCGGAAGCGGTACGAGATGTCTCGCAACTGTTCCGGGTAGAGGACGGTCGCCGGCTTGCGGCTGGTGACCATCAGCATGGTCTTGAGACCCTTCATGACGCCAGAACCGAGGGGCATGCGCTAGCTCCAGGCCATCCGTAGACCGGCGGCGATGAGCAGATTCACCACGCCGATCGGAATCAGGATTTTCCAGCAGAAGTTCATGAGCTGGTCGTAGCGGAAACGAGGCTGGGTGGCGCGCAGCAGGAAGAAACCGAACATGAAGAGGCTGACCTTCAAGAGGAACCAGATGACGCCGCTGAGCGCTTCCAGTCCCGGAATCGTCCAGCCGCGCCAGCCGCCGAGAAAGAGGGTGGCGACGAGGGCCGCCATGAGCAGCATGTTGGCGTATTCGGCCATGAAGAAGAACGCCCAGCGCATGCCGGAGTACTCCACGTGGAAGCCGGCCACCAGTTCGGACTCGGCTTCCGGCAAGTCAAACGGCGCGCGGTTGGTCTCGGCCACGGCGGCGATGATGAACAGCAGGAAACCGATCAACTGCGGCACGATGAACCAGAGACCGGCCTGCGCGTTCACGATGTCGATCAGGCTCAGCGAGCCGGCGTAGATGATGACGGCCAGGACGGCCAGGCCCATGACCAGTTCGTAGCTGATGACCTGCGCGCTGGAGCGCAGCGCGCCTAGGTGGGCGTACTTGCTGTTCGACGACCAGCCGGACATGACGACGCCGTAGACGCCGAGGGATCCCATGGCCAGGAAGAACAGGATGCCGACGTTCAGATCGGCGACCCACAAACCGATGGTTCGGCCCATTTCGACTTCGGGCCCGAAGGGGACGATGGCCCAGGCCGCCATGGCCGGCATGACCATCATGACCGGCGCGAACCAGTAGACACCCTTGTCGGATTTGCCGGGAATCATGTCTTCCTTGATCCCCAGCTTGAGCCCGTCGGCGGCGGACTGCAGCGACCCGCGCCAGCCGACGCGGTGCGGGCCATAGCGGGACTGCATGCGCCCGAGGATCCAGCGTTCCAGGAGCACCAACGGGATGGCGCCGAGGGCAAACAACACGAAGATTGCCAAGACCTTGGTGATCAGGATCAGCCAGGCCCAGAAATCCATGCCTAGGCCTTGCTCACCCGGACCGGAGTGCCGTCGGGGGTGCGCGGATCAAGCTGACGGGGCGCGGCCTCCAGGAACCGGTCGGGCAGGCTGACGACGCCGGACGGTACGCGTCGCGCGACCATGGCCTTGAGGTTGACCTCTCCGCCCGCGGATGCCACGTGCACGCGATCGCCATGGGCGATCTGGAGTCGCTCGGCGTCGTTGGGATTCAATTCGGCCACCGCTTCGGGCAGCATCACCGTGAGGCTCGGGGCGTGGCGCCCGGTTACACCGGCGGTGTAGAGGTGCTGCTCGGTCGCCAGGACAAGCCGGCCGTCGTCGGCTGGCAGGTGGGCACCATTCACGGCGACGGCCTGGCCGGATCCCGGAATCGATGGAGGTACCGACAGCTGGGCAAGTTCGTCTGAAATCGGTTCATGGCTGCGCCAGCCAAAGTCGGCGCCCATGGCGGCCGCGATGCGGGCGACGATTTCCCAGTCCGGCCGGGATTCGCCCACGGGCGGAATGGCCAGTTCGAGGCGGCCGAGCCGGCCTTCGAAGTTCGTGAAGTGGCCGCCCTTCTCGGCGAACGTGGTTCCCGGAAGCACGACGTCGGCGACTTCGGTGGTGGCGTTGGTGAAGATGTCCTGGGCGATGACGAGGGGAGCGTCGCGCAGAGCAGCGCGCATGCCGCTGGGGTTGGCCGCGCCACCGACGACGTCTTCGCCCATGACGTAGAGGGCCTGCATCGGACCTTCGACGAAGTCATTGAAGGGAAGGCCCGGTTCGTCATTGAGATCGACGCCCCAGGCTTCGCCAACCTGGGTTCGGGCATCGTCATCCCCGAGCGGGCGAGCGCCGGGCAGGTGGTCGGGGGCCATGCCGACCCGGAATGTACCGACCGAGTTGGCGCGCTCGGCCAGCGGGAACAACTTCACGCCGTCCCGCGCCAGCGCCAGATTGGCGGCGGCCTGCGCGATCGTGGCGGCCTTGCCGAGCGTCCACACACCGGTGTCCCATACGACGGCCACCGAGCCGGCTGACGCAACCTGCTGGCTGATCTCGGCGAACGACTCGGCGTCAACACCGGTCGTCCCGTCGATTCCTTCGTCGGACCCACTGGCCAGCGCGTTGAGGAACGCGGCTTCCGCGCCGGGCCGGACGCGCGCCGACAGGGTGGCGAAGTCATCGAGTCCGCTGCCGAGGCGGGTGGCGACGACCAGCTTGCGTCCCGCGTCGCGGGCCGCCTGCTTGATGTGCGCTCCGACCACATTGTGCGTCTGACCGATGTCGGCGCCGACGACCAGGATGAGGTCCGATTCCAGCAGCTCAGTCTGCGTGTGGGGGCCAACCTCGCTGCCCAGAACGGCACGCAGCGTGCGCGCCGTGGCGTGCAGGCCGCTGTCCTGGCTGTAGACGTTGTTGGTGCCGAGTACGGCGCGGGCGAAGCGCTGGAGGGTGTAGTTGTCTTCGTTGGTCGTGTTGGGGGAGCCGACCACGCCTACGGCGCCGGGGCCGTGCGTGTCCAGTACGTCGCGCAAACCGGCGGTGATCGTGTCCAGCGCCGCACGCCAACTCACCGGCCAGAGCACGCCGCCCCGCCGGACCATTGGCTGGGTGATCCGGTCCTCGCTATTGACGAATGAGTGTCCGAAGAACCCCTTGGCGCAGAGGATGCCGCGGTCGGGTTCTTCCAGGCCGTTGGATCGCGTGCGCACGACTTCGCCATGCCGCGATTCCACGAGGAGCGAACATCCAACCGCGCAGTGCGGGCAGGTGGAGGCGGCTTTTTCGGTTTGCCAGCTTCGCGCCGCGTGCTTGAACGGGCGGCTCAGCAGGGCGCCGACGGGGCAGGTCTCGATACACATGCCGCAGCGTTCGCAGTCCATGAAGTCGTGCTGGGCCGGGGCGATGAACGTGCCGACGTTGCGCTCCACGAAGTCCAACGCGCGCACGCCGATCTGCTCATCGCAGATGCGGACGCAGCGCCCGCAGAGGATGCAGCGGTTGTGGTTGATGAGGATGACTTCGTTGAGAATCTCCTCGGGATGCGCCTTGGGCACGGTCTCGTAGGGACTCTGAAAGATCTCCTGGTCGAAGACCTCGTCCTGCAACTCGCAGGTTCCCGCCTGGTCGCAATACGGACAGTCAAGCGGATGGTGCTGGAGCTGGAGCTCGATGACGTGCTTGCGGATGTCGAGGATGCTCTGGCTGTTGGTGACCACCGTCATGCCGTCGCCGGCCGGGGTGGTGCATGAAGCCGTAGGTCGGGGCGGACCGGGCTGCACTTCGACCACGCACATACGGCAGGCGCCGTATGGCTTCAGGCGCGGGTCGGTGCAGAGGGTGGGGATCTCGACGCCGATGGACTCGCAGGCCTGCAGCACGGTGGCGCCGCGGGGCACCTGCACTTCGATGCCGTCGACTGTGAGGGTGACGGTTTCCGCACTCATCGATCGACCTCACCCAGCACGATATCGACGCTGCCGATGATGGCCACCACGTCGGCGATCAGGCTGCCTACGCTGATTTCCTCGATGATGCTGAGATTCACGAACGATGGCGAGCGTACGTGGCAACGGTACGGCATGCCGGAGCCGTCGCTGACGAAGTAGAAGCCAAGCTCGCCCTTCGGGTTCTCAATCCCGAAATACGCCTCACCCGGCGTTGGTTGCACCCCGTGCATCACCAGCTTGAAGTGGTTGATCATTGCTTCCATGTCCACCGGCACGCGTCCGATGTCCGGCGGCACGACCTGAGGCAGATCCACATTCGAGGGCGCGTCCAGCGGCAAGTCGCGAAGGGCCTCGACGCACTGGCCGATGATCCGCTTCGACTGATACATCTCGTTCAGTCGCACGAGGTAGCGGGCATACACGTCGCCCTCGGTAAACACTGGAACTTCGAAGTCCACGAGGTCGTAGGCCGCGTACGGCTGCGCCTTGCGCAAGTCCCAGGCAATACCGGAACCGCGAATCACCGGACCCGTGAGACCATAGCTGAGCGCCTGTTCCTGGGTGATCAGGCCGACGTCGCGCGTTCGCTCGATGAACACTTCGTTTTCGGTGAGCAGCGCGTCGATTTCATCCAGCGTGTACCCGTGGAGGAATGCTTCTACGTTGTCAAGCCACTGGTCCCCCACGTCGTGGGGCCCGGTGCCGCCGACTCGCATGAACGAGGTGGTCAGCCGCGCTCCGCAAGCCTCTTCGAACAGGTAGAGAATCTTCTCGCGCTCTCGGAGCGACCAGAGGAATGCCGACATGGCGCCGATGTCGAGCCCGTGCGTTCCCAGCCAGATGTGGTGGGCGGCCAGGCGCGACAGTTCCGCCACGGCGGTGCGCATATAGCGGGCTCGCATCGGGATTTCATCCGTGATGCCCATCAGCTTTTCGATGGCCATCAGGTAGCCCATGTTGTTCGAGGGTCCGGAGGTGTAGTCCATGCGGTCGGTCAAGGTGATGCCGCCGCGGTAGTCGTGAACCTCCAGCAGCTTCTCGACGCCTCGGTGCAGGTAGCCCATGTCGGCGTCGCAGGCGCGGACTTCCTCGCCATCGAGCTCGATGACCAGGCGAAGCACGCCGTGCGTGCTGGGGTGCTGGGGCCCCATGTTGAGGATCATGTTGTCGCCGCTGCCGCGTTCCACGTCCACGCGCGCGCCGGCCATGCCCGTGTCCACGGTCATGGGCCGTTCGCCTTGTCCACGTCGGCCCAGAAGTCGTCAGGGTCAAGCTGCCCGACGAGGTCGTTGCGGTGGGCGTCCTCGGGGAAGGTCGGGCCTTCCACCGGATATTCCTTGCGCAGCGGGTGGCCCTCGTAGCCCTCGGGCAGGAGGATGCGCTTGAGGTTGGGATGGCCGGTGAACCCAATGCCGAAGAGGTCAAAGACCTCGCGCTCGAGGTAGAGGGCGGAGGCGTATGTGCCGGCTGCGGATGCCACCGAGGCGCCGTCGGCCAGGCGGGCCGTCACTCGGGCAAAGAGGTTGTTCGTGAGCGAGCGGAACTGCCAGACGACCTGGAATTCGCGCCCCATATCCAGCGGCCAATGCACTGCCGTTACGTCGACGAGTTGCTCCAGCCGCAGGTCCTGGTCGTCACGCAAGGCCGGAAAGAGGTCGGGCAGCGCTTCCGGCGAGACTTCGGCCACAGCGTCGCCGTGGTCCACACGCCCGCCTAGGGAGGCCGCGCCAGCGTGGTGCTGGATGCGCTCCAAGATTGCTTCGGGCGTCAGGGTCGGCGAGGCGGCGGGCACCAACACGGCCTAGCGATTCCAGTCCAGGGCGCCCTTGCGCCACTCGTACACGAACGCGACGGCCAAAATGAGGATGAAGACGACACCGGCCAGGAAGAGGGACAGTTGGTCGTCGATCATGTTGAAGTAGAGCGCCCACGGATAGAAGAAGAGCAGTTCGACGTCGAAGATCAGAAAGGTGACGGCAACCAGGTAGAAGCGGATGTTGTGACGGCCGCGCGCGTCGCCGATCGGGGGCATGCCCGACTCGTAGGCCTCGACCTTGGCGGCGAACTTGCGGCGCGGTTTGAGCAGGAGGGTGCCGACAAGGCTCCCGACCGCGAATAGGAACGCGACAGCCATCAGGATGACAATCGCTACCCAGCTAGGCATCGGTGCGCTTCGCCTGTCCCCTCGCCGTGCGCGGCTGCGTTGTGATCATTTTCACAAACTCCGGGCATGATACGCGCCAATGATGCGGCTCGCGAACCGGCGGGCCGTTAGCACCGGCGATTTCACCCCGCCAGCGAGTACGAGAGGTACTCCACTTCAACCGCCAGATCCACGTTGGACAGTTGTACGCGCGAAGGAACCCGAAGCTGGGTTGGGGCAAAATTCAAAATGGCGCGTACGCCGGCGGCGACGGCCTGGTCGACGACCTGCTGCGCCGCAGCGGCCGGGACCGTGACGATCACCATGTCGATTTGCTCATCACGCACAGCGTTTTCCAGGGCAGCGACGGGGCGCACGAATTGCCCGTTGACCCTCGAGCCGATGACTGACGCGTCGCTGTCAAAGGCCGCGACGACGTCGAACCCCTGATTGTTGAAGCCGGGATAGGCAACGAGCGCCCGCCCGAGGTTACCGACGCCGACCAGGCCAATGCGCCAGCCGCGATCGATTCCAAGGATGGCGGCCAGCCGCTGGCGTAGAGCGGCAACGGCATAGCCAACTCCTCGCTTGCCAAACGAGCCGAAGTAGGCGAGGTCACGTCGAACCTGGGCCGCGGTAAACCCGGTCAGGGAAGCAAGCGTCTCGGATGAGACATTGGGCTGCCCATCCGCCTGGACCGTACCCAGCACGCGGTAGTAGGTGGACAGTCTCCTGACGGTTGTCGGAGGTACAGGGCGGCGCTGGCCGATGTCGTCCGTCCGCTTCGCTGGGCCTGATTCTCTGCCTATTCTTGCAACATCCACTGGAATCCCGTTAATGCGTATGGTCCGACGACCCGCGGTTGACGAGCGCGGGCACGCGCCTATGCTCGCGCACCAATGTCCACGAACCGGCCATCCGATGCATCGCCCGTGTCACGCGAAGGGGTCCAGGTGAGCACTGCCCGCGTAGGTGTGGACGTTGGCGGCACATTCACCGATTTTGCCGTCTCCACGGACGATGGGCTTCGTGTCTTCAAGGTTTCAAGTACCCCGTATGACCCTTCTGCAGCAGTCCTCGAGGGACTTCGACGCTCAGGGATCGAATCAGACGTCACGGTGGTGCATGGCTCGACCGTGGCCACCAATGCCGTGCTGGAACGCAAGGGCGCCAGGACCGTGCTGGTCACCACCGCCGGATTCCGCGACGTGCTGGAGATCGCTCGTCAGAACCGTCCGGCGCTCTATGCCATCGAACCGCGCAAGCCAGCGGCGCTGATCGAGCGCGACCTGCGATTGGAAGTTGATGAGCGGGTGGGCGCGGACGGCGCCGTTCGACGTCCGCTGGACCGGGAATCGCTGAAGCGGTTGACCGAGGAGGTCCGACGGCTCGCGCCCGAAGCCGCCGCGGTTTGCCTGCTCTTCAGTTTCCTGCGTCCATCGCACGAGCGCTCGGTGCGCGCCGCGCTGCGGCGAGCCGGCGTTCGGTGGGTCTCGATCTCGTGCGAGGTTCTGCCTGAGCATCGGGAATACGAGCGCACCAGCACCACGGTGGTTGACGCGTACGTGGCACCGGTGATGGGGCGCTATATTCGCCGCCTTGAGCGCGCGGTCCCTGGGCAGCTCTGGATCGTGCAGTCCAGCGGCGGCGTCCTGCGGTCATCCGAGGCGGCCGCGGCGCCGGTGCAGTCCGTGCTGAGCGGTCCGGCGGCCGGGGTGGTTGGGGCACGCGCCGTGGCCGCCGCATCCGGCTTCGACCACATCGTGACGTTGGACATGGGGGGAACCTCGACCGATGTCGCGATCTGCCCGGGCGAGCCGCTGCGCCGCAACGACGCCACGGTTGGCGGGCTGCCGGTAGCGATTCCCATGACCGATATCCATACGGTGGGAGCCGGCGGGGGGTCGATTGCGTCGCGAGATGAGGCGGGAGGCCTTCGTGTCGGTCCACGCAGCGCGGGAGCGCAGCCCGGACCCGCCGCCTATGGCCGCGGCGGTATGGAACCGACGGTGACGGACGCCAATGTGGTGCTGGGCCGGCTGATCCCCGATGCCACGCTGGCCGACGACGTGGCGCTGGACGCCTCCGCCGCCGCGAGGGCAATCGACCGGATCACGCCCGCCGGCGACGGATCGATCGACGCACGTCACCGGGCAGCAGCGGCCGTGGTAGCCGTGGCGGACGCACACATGGAGCGCGCGCTGCGCGTCATCACACTTGAGCGCGGTTACGACCCACGCGACTTCACGCTCCTGGCGTTCGGAGGCGCGGGACCGCTGCACGGCTGCGCCCTGGCCGAACGGCTGGAGATCGATCGCGTGCTGGTGCCGAGATACCCGGGCGTCCTGTCCGCGCTCGGCGCTCTCAGCGGCGAACACGTTCGGGAATATTCGGCCACAGTGCTGCGACCGGCGACCGCGAGGAGCGTGCGGGGCCTGGCAGCCGCGTTCGGCCGCCTGGAACGGACTGCGCGCCGTGACTTCGCCGGCTCGGGGCGTCCCCGGTTACGACGCCTGCTCGACCTCAGGTACGCCGGGCAGTCGTTTGAGCTGACGGTGCCGCTGCGTGGCCGCAACATTACCGGCGCCGTGCGCGCCTTTCACCGGCGGCATCACGAGCGCTACGCGCACAGCCGTCCGGACGCGGCGGTTGAGATTGTCGTGGCGCGGCTGACTGCTTCCCTGGATCAGCCGCCGCTGCCGCGCGTCGCACCTCCGGTCAGCGGGCGACCGTCGTCGCGGCGGATGCCCGCCGTGGTCGACGGCGAGGTCAGACAGGCGCGAGTCTTCCGCCGAGCTGAGCTGCCAGGCGGCTTTCGGGCCCGCGGCCCGCTGCTGGTCTTGCAGGAGGACGCGACCACCTGGGTGCCGCCGGGATGGCGCGCGCAGGTGGATGACCAGGCAGCGTTGCTATTGGAGCGAAACTAACCTTCGCACGCCGGGCACGGCAGTAAGCTTCCGACAGTCTTCGTCCCCCACTGTCCCCGCCAAGGCGCTCGCACATGCCCGTCATCGAAGTTCGTGACCTGCGCAAGGCGTACGGCGATTTGCAGGCCGTGGACGGCGTCTCGTTCGACGTTTCAGAGGGCGAGGTCTTTGGGATGCTCGGGCCCAACGGCGCCGGAAAGACGACGACCGTTGAGATTCTGGAAGGGCTGCGTATTCGCGACAGCGGTGACGTTCGGGTCCTTGGGTTGGACCCTGCGACATCCGGTCGAGAATTCAAGCGGCTTGTCGGGGTGCAGCTTCAGCAGGTGGCGCTTTACCCGCGCCTGCGCGTGCATGAAGTCATTAGTCTCTTTGGGTCGTTCTACGAGCAGCAGGCCGATGCCGACGAACTCATCGCCCTGATGGGCTTGCAAGATCGCCGCAACGCCCGCATTGCGGAGTTGTCGGGCGGCCAGGCCCAGCGACTCTCGGTGGCGCTGGCCGTGGTGAACAGACCGCGGCTGGTCTTCTTAGACGAGCCATCGACCGGCATGGACCCGCAGGCGCGCCGAAACCTGTGGGACACGATCGAGGGATTCAGGGCCAGCGGAATGACGGTGGTGCTGACGACGCATTACATGGAGGAAGCCGAACGACTCTGCGATCGCGTGGCCGTTATGGACCACGGTCGGATCATTGCGCTCGACAGCCCAAGAGCGCTTGTGCGTGCCAGCTTTGACGAGGACGCCATCGAGTTTGTCTCGAGTGACGGGCTCACGGTGGACGATCTGAGCGGGCTTGCGGCGGTGACCAGCGCGACCTCGCAGGGATCGGCGCACAGCATCTTCAGCAGCGACATCCCGAGGACCATGGGCAGCCTGCTGGACCTGGCTGCCGAGCGCGGAGCCCCGCTGGAGGGGATGCGGGTCCGCCACGCCACGCTCGAGGATGTCTTCCTCAAGCTCACCGGACGGACGCTACGAGATTGAACGCCTTCCTGCCCCTGGTCCGAACGAATTATCGAGACTTCGTGCGCGATCGCACCGCGCTCTTCTGGACCATCGCGTTTCCGGTCCTCTTCATCGGCATTTTCGGCATCGTGCTGGGTCGAGGCGATGACGGCGCCAGCTACGAGGTCGGTCTGGTCATGGAGGACACCTCGCCCCAGGCCGCAGCCCTGGGCGAGGTTCTGAGCCAATTCGAGGCCCTCGAACTCACTCGAGGCGACCGAGAGTCCGAAATCGCCAGCCTCGCGGACGGCGATCGGCGCGCGGTGATTGTTGTCCCGAGCGGATTCGGCGCCTCGATCAGCGACGGCGCTCCGCAGCCGCTCCAGGTCCACTTTGATCCCTCGCAGCAGACAACCCAGCAGGTCGTGATTCCGGTGCTCTTGCGCGCGTTCGAGGTCGCCGACCGTGCCCTGACGCAGACGCAGCCGATGGTCACGGCCGATTTCCAGACGCTTCAATCGGAGCGGCTGCAAGTGATCGACTTCATCATGCCCGGCCTGATTGCCATGAGCGTGATGAACGGGGGCGTATTTGGCGCCATAGCCATGGTGTCGCTGCGCGAACGCCGGGTCCTCCGCCGCCTCTCGGCCACTCCCTTGCCGGCCTGGGCGCTGGTTGGGGCCGACGTGACATTTCGAATGGTGGTGGTGCTTCTCCAGACCGTGCTGCTGGTCGTGCTTGCGGTGATCATTGGCGGGGTCGCGGTCAGAGTTGAGAATCTTCCAGCCCTCGCGGGTGTCACGGTCCTGGGCGGATTGGCGTTTGTGGCGATTGGGTTTTTCCTTGGCGCCTTTGCAAAGACCGAGCAGGGATTCTTCCCGATTGCCCAGGTCATCACCTTTCCGATGCTCTTCCTGTCAGGCATCTTTTTTCCCCTTGACAGCATGCCGGACTGGATCCGTCCGGTGGTCAGCGCCATGCCGCTGACCTACCTGGGGGATGCGATGCGGCAACTCATGGTTGGCGGCGCCCCGGTGCACTCGATGGCGCTCAACCTTGGGGTGCTGGCGGCTTTCCTGGTTGTTTTCTTTGGTCTGGCCGTGCGGCTCTTCAAGTACGAGTAGCGGCGGTGCTTCTCTAGACGCCGACGGCGTGGCGCAGGGCACGAACCTCGCGTAGTAGACCCGCAGGGTTGAGGCCGACGGTGTCAATCATGTGCACGGTTCCGGGATTGCGTCCGATCGTGCGCATGACTTTGCTCAAGTCCAGTCCACGTTCCAGGCCGACATGCAGCGGCATGTTTGGTTCGCGTCCTGGCGCCGTGTTGTGCCAGCGAATCTCAGCCATGCGGTCGGCGAAGCGCGCCATGTAGTCAAGGCGCGCTTCGAATGCCAGGCGATCGCCGTTCACGGCGTGAAAGGCGCGACCGGTGTGAAGGGCGAACCGCACCGTGCTGGTGGCGTCGAGCATGGCCAACACGCTGTCCAAGGCGTTGAGCACCGCACCGTCGCCAGCGTTCTGCACGGCGATGGGCAAGCCCGGAAACAGGTCGTGAATGGTGCGGAAGCTCTCGCGAAGCACGTCGATGTGCTGCGCGTCCGCGGTCATGCGGCGCCCGGGATGCGCGACGTACATCTCCATGGCATGCCGCTGCTCGAAGAACTCGATGATCTGCACAAACTGGCGGAGGGCAACGCTTCGGTCCGTCGCACTCGGGTCTGTGAGCGACGGCCAGCGTCGCGTAGATGCATCGCGAAATACGTTGAGGTGAAAGCGCATCGGCGCAGCGTCAAGAATCTCAATGAGATCGGCATCGAAGAAGGTGCGCAGTCCCAGCTCGTACATATAGGTATCGAGATTCAACTCGACGACCTGGAATTCAAGGCGGACGGCGACGTCGACGATCTCCCGCAACTGGAGCAGGAGGCGGCGGCGATCATGGGGAACGATGCGAGGGTTGAATCCCAGCCTCAATGGCGGCATCAGTCAAGCTGGTGGCGGAAGGGCCCGCCGGTCTGGTGGAGGAGATAGGGGATCTCCAGTGAGCAGGCTGCGTGAATCTCGATCACGGCTCCCACAGCCCTGATGAAATGTAGCGATCGCCGCCGTCGGGCAACACGGTGACCACGCGGGCACGCGGTTCGCGCAGAAGAATCTGGCGTACGGCATACAGGTAGGCGCCCGAGGATTGCCCGGCGAAGATTCCCGCGCGCGCCAGTTCAAAGGACAAGTCCCCAGCGGCGTCAATGTCAATCTCAACCCAGGAGTCCACAACGGACCGGTCGAGAATTGCGGGCTCGATGTGTCCCTTGCCGAGCGGTTTGAGTCCCTCCACCCCTGGAAACACGGGCGGTAGGGCTCCCACGACTTCAACGTCAGGTCGTTCTTCGCGAAGCCGCCGGCCCACGCCGGTCATTGTGCCGCCAGTTCCGACACCGCTAACGAAGTGCGTAAAGTCCTCCGGCGCCTGGGTCAGAATCTCGACGGCTGTGCCTTCATAGTGCGCCAGCCAGTTCGAATCGTTGCTGTACTGGTCCGAAAAAAAGTAGCGGGCGGGGTCCGCTTCGTACCGACGCAGAACTTCACGCAGCGCCTCGTCGTAGCCGAGGATGGCATCCGTAATCACGAGGTGGGCACCGTGGGCCGTGAGCCGACGCCGCCGTTCCTGGCTCGCGTTGGCCGGGATCACGATCTCCACTGGATACCCCAGGGCCGCGCCGAACATGGCGTAGGCAATCCCAGCGTTACCCGAGGACGAATCCAGGATGGTCTGCCCGGATCCCAGTTTCCGGTCGGCCACTGCGTCCAGCAGCATTCGAGCCACCGGTCGGTCCTTGATCGACCCGCCCGGGTTCATGGACTCAAGCTTGGCGAGCACCGCTGCTTCCGGGAATTCGTCGCGAAAGACCGTGATCTCGACCATCGGCGTATCGCCGACGAGATCGAAGAGCGGATGGGTCCGGGCGGCGTCGGTCAAGGCCATGGCGTTTCAGCCGCGATTCGCGAGCGACCGCCCATGTACGGCTGGAGTACCTCTGGCATGGCTACGGAACCATCGGTCTGCAGCCCGTTTTCGAGGAGGGCGACGAAGGTACGTGGCAGACCCAGCGCCGTGCCATTGAGCGAGTGCGCATACACCGTTTTTGCCGAACCCGGCCTGCGAACGCGGATACCGGCTCGCCGAGTCTGAAAGGCCTCGCAGTTCGAAACCGACGACACTTCGAGCCACTCCGCGGCCCCAGGCGACCAGACTTCCAGGTCGTATTGCTTGGCCGCGGCAAAGCCCAGGTCGCCGGTCGGCACCTCGCGGACGCGGTATGTCAGCCCCAGGCGCCGGATCACCGCCTCCGCCTCGCTACGCATGCGTTCAAGAGCGATGTATGAGTCTTCGGGAGCGGTCACGTTGAATAGCTCAATCTTGTCAAACTGGCGCACTCGGCGCAGCCCCCGTGTTTCGACGCCCGCGGCTCCAGCCTCGCGCCGGAATGCCGCAGCGTACGCCACGTACTTGGCTGGGAGCATCGCTGCGTTGAGGGTTTCGCCCGCGTGGTACTCGGACAGGGCGACCTCGGCGGTAGGGCTGAGCCAGTGGCGGCCGTTGTCGACCGCGTATGAGTCGCTCGCAAACTTTGGCAGCTTGGCGGCATGGGTCATGGCAGATTCGGTTACGAGCGCGGGGAGGTACAGCTCGCGATAGCCGTGCTCCTGGACTTGAAAGTCCAGCATCCACTGAATGAGGGCACGCTGTAGCTGGGCCCCCGCGCCGCGGAAGATCCAGAATCCGGATCCAGCCACCTTGGACGCCCGGGCGAAGTCGAGAATGCCCAGATCCCTGGCAATCTGGTCGTGCGGCGGCGTTCGGCTGTCTGAATCCGGAGTCCCGCTGGAATAGTGCACGAGTCCGAGGTGATCCGGGTCCCCCACCGGCGCGGAGGCGTGGGGGAGCATGGGGATCTCGAGCAGCAAGCGATCGACCTGTTTCCGAATCCGGTCCAGCTCCGGCTCCCGGTCGCCAAGCTCTGAGGTGAGCTGGCGAGTTCGTGCGATCAGGGCCTCGCGCTCAGCTCCAGACGCGTTTCCGATGCCACGGGAAACCTGTTTGCGTGCAGCACGCAGGCCTTCGACCTCAATCAGCAGCTGGCGTCGCTGGTTGTCCAGCGCGAGCAGTTCGTCCAGCGGCATGTCGCCGCCGCGCGTGGCCAGGCGTTCGCGCATCAGCGCCTCGCGCTCGCGAATGAATCTCAGGGGCAGCATCGGGTTGCCAGGGGCGTATGGGCGCGCCGCGGTCAGCGCGGAGTTCTGGTGGCGTTAATTCTACGAGCGGTCGCGAAGCTGCGGGAACAGGATGACCTCGCGGATATTACTGACGCCCGCCAGCGCCATGACCAGCCGGTCGACGCCGATACCAAGGCCCCCAGCCGGTGGCATGCCGTGCTCGAGCGCGAGCAGAAAGTCCTCGTCAACCGGCGTGGCGTCGTCCCCGTGCCGCGCTGAGGCCTGATCCTCCATGCGGGCGCGCTGTTCCAGCGGATCGTTGAGTTCGGTGTACGCGTTGGCCATCTCCATCCCGTTGACAAACACTTCAAAGCGCTCAATGTAGCGTGGATCGTCGGGGCAGCGTTTGGCCAGCGGTGCAGTCTCAGTCGGATAACGCTCCAGCAACGTGGGCTGGACTAGCGTTGGCTCGACGAGCGTTTTCATCAATTCGTCCAGCAACTTCGCGCGCGGCCAGGAGGGGTCGACCGGGACCTCGTTGGCTTCGGCGGCGTCGTTGAGGGCCGAAAGGCTGCCGTCGCCTTCGAGATCGACTCCGGCGCCGGCGAGTAGGGCGTCGCGATAGGTCAGGCGACGCCAGGGCGGAGTGAAGTCGAGAACGTGGTCGTCGACCTGGACTCGCGTGGTTCCGCAGGCGGCCTCGGCTGCAGCTGCGACGAGCTGCTGGGCGAGGTCGCGCATGTCGCCGAGGTCGGCAAACGCCTGGTAGCACTCGAGCATGGTGAACTCGGGGCAATGGGAACTGTCGATGCCTTCGTTGCGGAAGTTCTTGCAGATCTCATAGACGCGTTCGTAGCCGGCAACAAGCAGGCGCTTGAGATAGAGCTCGTCGGCGATGCGTAGGTAGTAGTCGCGGTTCAGCGCGGCATAGGAAGTCACGAACGGCACGGCGGCGCCGCCGCCGTAGATGGGCTGGAGGGTGGGAGTCTCGACCTCGAGATACCCGTATGTGTCCAGCACTCGCCGAAGGGCCGACACGATTGCAGTTCGAGCTTCGAATCTGCGTCGGACCTCGTCATTGGCGAGGATGTCGAGATAGCGTTGCCGGAAGCGTGTTTCGGGATCCCGAAGGCCGTGCCACTTGGCGGGGAGCGGGCGGAGCGCCTTGGCGGCAACTTGCAGCCGGTCGACGCGGACGCTGGGTTCGCCGCTCCGGGTGCGGAAGAGCGATCCGCCGGCTGAGACGAAGTCGCCAACATCGAGCAGCTCGAGCGCTTTCCGGTACGCGTCGGCACCGAGGGCTTGACGGTTGAGGAAGAGCTGAACCTCGCCGCTGCCGTCGCGGAGGTGGGCGAAGGAGGTTCCGCCCATGCGGCGCAGGCCGACGAGGCGGCCGGCAACATCAACGTCGGGAGGCGGCTCGTCATCGACCCGGGCCACGGCCTTCGAGGCGCTGTGGGTTCGCGGAGGTCTGGCGGGATAGGCCGTGCCTTGAACGGCCTCGATGTGCTCGAGCTTTGCGCGCCGCGTCTCGAACAGCCGGTCGGCAGCTCCCGCGCCGGAATCCCGGGCGCCCGCGTCGTCGCTCAGCTGATCTCCAGAATCTCGTGCAAGTGCGAGCCGCGCGGGGTCTGTACGGTCACCGAGTCGCCAATTTTGCGTCCGACAAGGGCCTCGCCGAGCGGAGACTCGTTAGAAATCTTGCCGTCCAGGAGGTCAATCTCGTCGGTTCCGACAATGGTGTATTTGCTTTCGCCGTTGGCGGACATGAGACGCACGGTGGAGCCGATGCTGACGGTGTCCGACGAGTGGGTGCTAATGACCTCGGCGTCCTTGAGCAGGCGCTCGAGCATCATGATTCGGCCTTCAATAAAGGCTTGCTCGTTACGGACCTCGTCAGACTCGTTGCCTTCGTTGAGCTCGCCGAACTCCTTGGCTTCGTGAATTCGCTTGATGATGCCGGGCCGCTGGACGGTCTTGAGGTCGTTCAGTTCGGCCATCAGGCGTGTGCGGCCATCCTCAGTCAGGAATTTCTTTGCCACGGGTTCGCCTTCGTGTCGTCGAGGTTGGGCCGCCTGCGGGGGCGCGGGTGCGGTCCACCTGGAGAGTCTGGCGAATTATAGGGGAGGACGCGGCTAGCCGCCCGGCCGACCGGAACCGGTGAAGGTGAATCGAGTTTCCATGAGGTAGCCGGCCTCGCCTGGGTTTTCGGCGGGGGCGTCCCAGCTGTGCTCGGCGTGGGTGACCTGCGGCTGGGACACGCCGGCCGCCAGCGCTCGCGACCGCGCGAGTTCCGGGCCGGCCTGGTGTATGTAGGTGCGGGCGGCGGCGATCGAGGAGAAGCGGCGGCGCTCGGTGGGACCGTGGACCACATAGCCCGTGATGCCGGAGCGCGAGTAGAGCGGTCGGAGCAGAAACTCAACCTGTTCGATCGCGCGGCCGGCGGCGGCGCCGACGGCGCTAGCTACGCCGGCGAGGACAGGGACCTGACACTCCGCGTGCAGACGCCGCGCGACCTCGGGCAGCCAGGCCCCGGCGGGCGCGCCGAGGGCGACGATGGGATCAGTTATCACCAGTCGTACGTCCAGCGGATCGCGACGGTGATTGCGCGAGAGTGAACGATCAAGCAGCAGGCGGCCCAGACGGTCGTCGGCCTGAGACGCGCGATGGTCGAACTCGGCGACGGCGCGGCGGAGAATGCCCTCGCCAAGCTGTCGAACGACCAGTTCGTGGGTGCGGGCGAGAAAGGTGTCGAGGTCGACCCGACTCTCGCGAGCGGCCACGCGGCAGGCTCGAATGGCGCTGTCGACGTCCAATCCCTGGAGGGCGCCGCGGGCGCGCAGGACATCGGTGGGGGTGAGGCCGATGCGGCGGATGACGCCACGGGCGATGAGTGAGCGGAGGTTGAGCAGGCGAGAGTCGGCCAGGCCGATCCGGCGCGCGAGGGTGGTGATATCGAGAGGTCCCTCGCGCAGGGCCGTGCAGATGCCTTGCTCGGCGGGGGAGCGCACGGTGTCCGCGGCGGCGCCGTTGAGGGTGAGGAACTCCCAGACGGGGACGAGGCGGTGAGTGACGTTGTCGCGGTCAATGCGGGTGAGGGCGTCGGCGACGGTTGGGTCCGTGGCCGCGGCGGCGGAGAGCGGTTGGACGCGTTGGGGGCCGACGCTGAGGTCGAGGGGGTCGGCGAGGATGCGGCTGTCGCCACCGATGCCGAACGAGCGTACCTCGGCGGCGCGGACGGCGGTTCGCCAATCACTGATGGCGGCGCCCCGGTCGCTGATCTTGGGGCGGCCGTGGCGAAGGAGGGCGACGTCCGTGGTGGTGCCGCCCATGTCGATGACCAGCGCGGCGTCGCGTCCCGTGAGTCGGTGGGCGCCGACGGCACTGGCGGCGGGGCCGGAGAGCAAGGTTTCGACAGGTCGGTCCCGGGCGACGGCCAACGGCATCACGGCGCCGTCGCCACGGAGAACGGTGATGGGGGCGGCGATGCCGCGCTGGGCGACGCTCCGCCGAATGGCCGCAAGCAGCCTTTCGATTTGGGGGACAAGCCGGGCGTTGAGGACGGCGGTGGTGGCGCGGCGGATTGAGTCGAGGGAGCGACCGACGGTGCCGCCGGCAACGACGGGGCGGTCGGTCAGTTCGGCGACGATCTCGGCGGCCCGGAGTTCGTGCTCGGGATTGCGGACGGAGAGGTAGCTGGAGACGGCAAAGGCGTCGACGTGCGCGCGCCAGCGCTCGACGGCGCGGCGGAGCGCGTCTTCGTCGAGGGGGGTGCGTTCGTCGCCGAAGACGTCGTGGCGGCCGGGAATGAATTCGAGGGCGGCGGCGTGGATGCGGTGGGCGAGGCCGTAGCGGTGGAGCATGGCCTTGTCGTAGCCGATGAGGAGGGCGCACACGCGGCCGCCGAGGCCCTCGATGGCGGCGTTGGTGGCGAGGGTGGTTGAGAGGGTGACGAGGCCGATCTGGCCGGGAGCGATGCCCTGAAGACCGTCAATGGCGGCGGCGATGCCGAGGGCGAGATCGGCGTGGGTGGTGGGAGTTTTGTGCCAGGCGACCACATTGCCGGTGGCGGGGTCGAGGGCCACGGCGTCGGTGTGGGTGCCGCCGGTGTCAATGCCGAGGATCAGGGCCATGGATGATGTTCGCGCGGATTGGGAGATTGTGCACGCGGGTTCGGGGAAGGCGAGAACTGAGAGTAGTAAGGGGCGAGAAAAGTCGCGCAGTGGCGAAGGGGTGCTTGCGGGCGGCGGGATCGGCGGCCACGGCGGTGTCGGCGGGGCGAGGCGGGGGCGGAAACAGGTGGGGGGTGAAGGGGGGAACTGGCGC
>JAPOWQ010000021.1 GCA_026707585.1 Chloroflexota bacterium
GGGTGCCCGGAAGACCCCTCACCGGTTTCGGCCGGGGACGGCCGAACCTGCCTCTCCCCTTGGAGAGGGTGAAGAGCGCCGCGGCCCGCAGATCCTGGTGGCCAATGCAGTGGTTGCTCGGAAGACCCTCACCCCAACCCTCTCCCAGAGGGAGAGGGAGCAAGAGTCGCCCCGTCCTCTCGGACGAGGCGGGGTCTGGCAAGGATCCCCCAAGCGAGAGGAAGACAGAGCGGGCGCGGCTTTGAGGACGAGGGGCGAGTAGGGCATGACGACGATCATGGTGCGGCGGCCGGACGTGGGGACGCTGTCGGTGGCGGCGGCGGTGGTGCTGGGGTTGCAGGCGCTTCGGGTGTTTACCAGCCACATCTTCTGGGTGGTGGGGGAGACCTCGGACCGGGTGTTCCTGGCGGCGATCGTGTTTGGCGGGGTGATCCTGTGGGGTCTGGCAGGGCCGCTGGCGCGGTTTCTAGGAGTAGGGCACGCACGGCGCATTTCGATTGTCTTGCTGGCGGGGCTGGCCGTGGCGGGGCAGGTTTCGGGGTCGCCGACGGCGGACATGTGGATTGGCGGAATCGGGACTGTCGCTTTCGGCTGGGTGCTGGCGCTGTGGGTGGCGAGCGTGGGTCGAGCGGCAGGGCAGGGACTGGCACTGGCATTCACGGCGGACGTGGCGATTCGAGGCGTGTTGCGGACGGTGGACGCGCCGTTGAGCGACTCGCCGTGGGCAGCGGGGATCGTGGCGCTGCTGGCGTTGCTGGCGCTGGGCGGGGGCTGGCGCGCGGCGGGGCGGACGGCCGAGTTTGGCGGCCCGCTGCGGTGCATTCCGTTGCTGGGCCTGGGCTCGGCCCTGTTCGTGTTCCTGGCTTTCAGCGGCAACTTCGGTCAGACGGCGGCGCCGAGCGGATTGGACCTGCGCGCGGCGTTGATCTGGGCTGCCGGGGCGGCAACGGCGGGGTTGGCGTGGTCGTCGGCGTCGGCAAAGTCAGGCCGAGGGATGAGTTTCGTTCACGTGGCAGCGGCCTCGCTGGTGATGGGGGCTGGGGCCTGGCTGGCGGGATCGGCGCCGAGCAGCACGTTCCCCGGCCTTGCGCTGGTGGCGCTTGGTCTGCCGGTGGTCGTGACGGCGCTGTTTCCCGAGGACCGAAGGCCGCGGACGTCGGCCTGGTCGGTGATTAACGTGACGGTGGGCGGGGTGCTGCTGGTGGCGCTGCTATTCATCCTGTACTCGTTCTATGCGCCGCCGTGGGTGTTGCCGGGGGCGGTTGGGGCGACCGTGGTGCTGGCGCTGGGGTCGTCATTGAGTCGACACCAGCTGCAAGGCAGGCGGCTGATTCCATTCTGGGCGCCGTTGCTGTTTCTGCCGCCGTTCATCGTGGGGCTGATGTCGGGCGCGCCGTCGTCCGACGCGCCGCCGGTTGCGGCGGGGTCCAACCTGAGCGTGATGACTTACAACATCCGGCAGGGGTTCGGGGCGACCGGGCACTTCGACCTGGAGGCGGTGGCGCAGGAGATCGAGAAGCGGCCGACGGACATCGTGGGCTTGCAGGAAGTTGGGCGCGGCTGGGTGATTTCGGGCGCCGTGGACACCATGGCCTGGTTGTCGCTGCGGCTGGACACGCCGGCCTATTACGGGGCGAACCTGGGGGACCTGTGGGGGAACGCGGTGCTGACGCGGCTGCCGGTGTTTGGGGTGGCGAATACGCACTTCAATAGCGAGGGGCGGGTGCCGCGCGGTTTTCAGCGCATCGGCATTCAGACGACGGGCGCGCCTATCACGATCCTGCATACGCACCTGGATCATGAGGATGACGGGGATACGGTGCGGGCGGCGCAGGTGGTGCGGATCCTGGAGGACTGGGGGAACACGCCGCGGACGATCCTGCTGGGCGACTTGAACGCGGAGCCGGACACGGTGGCGATTCGCACGCTGGCGAATGCGGGATTCGTGGACGCGAGTCCGGATGGGCCGTTGACGTGGCCGGCCACGGCACCGGAGGAGCGGATCGACTACATCTTCGTGACGCCGGACCTGAGCGTGACGGAGGCCGAGACGCGGGAGTCGCTGGCTTCGGACCATTTTCCGGTGTGGGCATCGCTGGCGGGGACGTAGGCAGAGCCCCGGGTATCTCGATTCGGCCGGCCACGGCCAGTGATGCGGACGTGGTGGGCGATTTGATGGCGGACGCCGCGGGGCCGCTGGCGGCTCCGATCTGGGGCGGCGGGAGCATTGCACGAACGCAGGAGCGCTTTGCGGGGATGTTTGGGTGCTGGGGCGGCTCGGACCATCACTTCGTGGCAAGCGTGGATCAGCGAGTTGTCGGAGTGATTGCGCATGCAGCGGTTCGAATGGATCCCTGGCAGTCGCTGCGGGCGTCGCTGGCGACGTTGCGGGTTTATGGGGTGCTCGGCTCGCTGACGCTCTCGTGGCGGATGCGACATATGGTTTCGGCGGAGCCGGCGATGGTTCGGAATAGCTACAGCGTGTGGAACCTGGCGGTGGCGAAGGATCAGCGGCGGCGAGGCATAGGGTCCCGGCTGCTTGAGCACGCCCATGCGGGAGCGCGCGAGGCGGGGGCACTGACCGTTGGGCTTGAGGTGTTGATCGGCAATACGGGGGCGATTCGGTTCTACGAGAACGCGGGGTACAAGGAACGGCGGCGGCGCGTGTCGGAGCGGCTGCGGAAGATGACCGGCGCGGCGGGGCTGATCTATATGGATCGGGCCGTCAAGGACGACGACTAGGCGGCGGCGAGGATGCTTTCCAGGTAGGCGCGGGACCGGGGAAGGACTGTGGCGGGGTCGTCGGTGAAGGCGAAGGCTTCGATGGAGAGGAAGCCTTCGTAGCCGACCGCCTTGAGCTTGCGGACGATGGGGACGAAGTCGGTATCGCCTTCGCCGGGCGCGTGCCGGTTGGCGTCGTTGACGTGAACATGGGCGAGCCAGGGGAGGGCAAGGTCCACAGCGGCCTCAAAGGACTGGGTTTCCAGGCTGATCTGCTTGACATCGAGGACGAGCTTGACGGCGGGGTGATCCATGCGGCGGGCAACGGCGAGGCCTTCGCGAGTGTCGTTCATGAAGTTGGTGAGGGAAGCGACGAGGGGTTCCAGGCAGAGGGTGATGCCGAGGCGGGCGGCTTCGTCGGCGGCGGGGCGGAGTTCGTCGATGAAGAGGTCGGCGGCTTCGTCAAACGAGGCGTCCTCAGGCGCGTGGCGCTGACGGGGTGAGCCGACGACGATGACGGATGCGCCGAAGTGGGCGGCCAGGCGGACGATGGCGACAAGCTCAGCGGCGGAGGCGCGGCGCAGGTCAGGATCGCGGGTGACCAAGTTGAGGTGGGGCACGTGCTGGAACAGGGAGTTGAAGCCGAGGATCTCCAGGCCGTGGGCACGGGCGACCTGGTGGATTTGGACGCGCATGGCGGGGTCGGGATCTGAGACTGGCGTTGCGAGTGAGCCGGGCATGAGCTCGACGGCGTCGAAGCCCGCGGTTGCCGCCAACTCGAAGAACGCCTCGATGGGGCGGTCGTCGAGCGTCTTGTTGCAGAGGGCCAGACGCACGCTCAGGGATTGCGGATTTCGGCGAAGGCGGGGAAGTCGTGGGCCTCGCGGTGGTATTCGTGGTCGAAGTAGGTGGTGGTCTTGTAGTACTCGTGGCGGCCGTCGGTGGCTTCACGGTGGATGCGGGACAGGAGGTCGGCCTGTTCGCCTTCGGACATGGGGGTGAAGGTGCGGGCGATCTCGACGTCTTGCGCGAGGTCACGCTCGTCGACCATGCCACAGATGAGCACGGCGATGGCCTGGGAGAGGGCGTAGCGGCGGCAGTCCTGGGCGGTGAGGCCTTTGACGCCGACGAACTGGCCGTTGCCGCCGAGGGATTTCATGCCGAGGCAGGCGATGCCGCGCTGGTTGAGCAGGGGGAGGATCTCGGTTTTGAAGCTGCGGAAGGCGCCGTCGAAGGGGCTGATGGGCATCTGGCAGGCGTCCCATTCGAAGTCGAAGTCGAGCATGGCGCGGAGAATGTGGGGGCTCTTGTGGCCGGTGAAGCCGATGTAGCGGACGAGGCCGCGCTCGCGGGCCTCGAGGGCGGCCTCGACGGCGCCGCCGGCTTCGAAGATCCACTCGGGGTCGTTGTCGTAATTGACCTCGTGGAATTGCCAGAGGTCCAAGTAGTCCACTTGCAGGCGGCGGAGGCTGTCGTCGAGTTGCGAGCGGGCGGTTTTGGCGTCGCGGGCGCAGACCTTGGTCATCAGGAAGACGTCGTCGCGACGGCCCCGGATGGCGCGACCGTAGCGCTCTTCGCTGACGCCGTAGCCGTAGTCCCAGGCGGTGTCTAGGAAGGTGATGCCGGCGTCAATGGCGGCGGGAATCATGCGGGCGGCTTCGGCGTCGGTGACGGAGGAGCGGGAAAGGTGACCGCCGCCAAGGCCGATGATCGAAAACTCGTCCGGATGGCGGCCGAGTCGGCGGGTGGGGAGCGGGGTCTGGTGCGGAGGCATCAGGTCATGCCTGGAACTTCGAAGCCCCAGAGGGAGTAGACGCCGCCCTTGGGCAGGACCTCGTCGGCGTATTCCTCGGCGTTGTCGACCGGGCGGTAGCCGAGTTCGCTGACGGCGTTGGTGATGTCCCAGTAGGCGCGGGCGTTGGCGGAGATGCCGTAGTAGATGCCGTATTTGATGTCCGGGGCGACGATGGAGCGGACCACCAGGTTGAGCAAGTCGCGATCGCTCAGCCAGGTGGAGAGGATGCGCGGTCCCATGCTGAACTCGGGCGGCTTCTGGCGGTATTCGTAACTGCCGATTCGCAGGACGATGACTTCCATGCCGTGACGGTCGGAGAAGTAGCGGCCGAGGGACTCGCCCCAGACCTTGGCGGCGCCGTAGACGCCATCGGGACGCGGCAGTGACTCGGCGTCGCAGCGCTCGCCGACGATTTCGTACCAGCCGGTGGCGTGGTTGGAGCTGGCGTAGATGAAGCGACGGACGCCGGCCAGGCGAGCGGCCTCGTAAGCGTTCCAGAGTCCGACGATGTTGGGTTGGAGGTAGGGCTCAAAGTCGTCGGTGTTGTGGTCGGACTTGGCGTGCATGTGGACGACGACATCCTGGCCGGCGAAGGCCTGCGCGATGGTGTCCACGTTGTCGAAGTCGAGCTGGATGAAGCGAGGGTCGTCGTTGGGGCTGCGCGACGTACCGGTGACGTCAAAGCAGTCGGGAAGATCCTCCATGAGGGTTTGACCGATCTTGCCGGTCGCTCCGGTCACCATCACCTTGAGCCGATCAGCCATGAACTAGCTCCCCGCTGGTTTGGCGGGCACCGGCCGGCGCCCGTTGGCAGAGGATACCGAGCCGGAGCCCGAGGGCACGATGGCTGACACTGGTAATTCGAGATAAGAGCGGCGCGGTTCTCTCTGACATAGAGAGCAACACCTGTGACCTAGCTGGAGCGTGGAGCCACGATCGGAAGACCCCTCACCGATTTCGGCCGAAGACGCCCGAATCTGCCTCTCCCCTCGGAGAGGGTGAAGATCGGCTCACCCGCCAGTCAGACTTCACGGCCACCGTTGCTCGCCTAGCAAGAGGGAGAAAGTCGAAGGATCACTCCGGGGAATGGAATCAGATCGTCGTGACGCACCACACAGAGGTCGGCATGAGGGAGCCAAGGGTGCCCGTGTTCGGCGAACATTGAGGTTCGGATTGCGAGCGGTTAGCCGTTGACTTGGCCGGCGGCGCCTGGGACTCCTTGAACAGAGTCGGCGAAGGCGCGGACGTGGGCAGCGGGGGTGTCGGGGGAGAGGCCGCCGGCGGTGCATAGGAGCATGCCGCCCGAGGGTGCGCCGATGGCGAGGCGCTCCTGGCAGTCGGCGGTAATCTCGGCGGGCTTTAGCTGCTGGACGACGTGGATGGGTGGGACGTTGCCCATCAGGCAGACGCGGCCGCCGAGGTGCTCGGCGGCGACATCCATCTCGATACCGAACATGAAGACGGTGCAGTTCATGTCGGCGATCGCGGCGACGGCGGCATCGGGGACCAAGTTTTCGTTGTGGTAGAGGCGGAATTCTGCCGAAGAGAAAGCGTCGAAGATGTCCCTGAGATAGGGGTAGATGAACTCCTCGCAGTGGGCCTGGCCGACCTGGCCGGGGAGGTGGTCGGTGACGACGAGACGATCGATGGTGCCGGTGATGCGTTCCTGGGCGCGCACGTAGGCGACGTTGGCCTCGACGACGCGCTTGTTCCAGTCGTGGATGAGTTTGGGGTGTTCGTAGAGCTCGATGAGGTAGCGCTCGTAACCCAACACGAGTGCGCCGGACTCGACGCCCATGCAGCGGCCGTAGCCTTCGAAGTGGCCCCAGGTTTGGGCGATGACGGGATCCATGTGGTCGGCGTACCAGGCGTAGTCGTTTAGGGCGATAGCCATATGGCCGGACGTCCAGGGATCGGGCATTTCAAGAGCCGGGAGGTCGTGGATGTCGTTGACCGCGGCGAAGGGCACCAGGGGGCCGTCTTCTTCCTGGTGAATCGGCGAACCCCAGGCGGAGGTTTCAGGGGCGTAGCCGTAGTCGGGGGCAACGCCGGGGAGGTGCAGGATGTCCGGGAAGTCGAGCTGGAACTTGGCCTGGGCGTAGTACTTGGCTTCGGCGGTCAGGTAGTACTCCTGACGTCCAACGCCGGCGTAGCCGGAGAGAAACGGCTCGGAGGCCCAGACCACAGGCGGGACCTCGTCGACAGCCTCCTGCCGGTTGGCGGCCAAGACACGGGCGTAGACGTCCTTGGAGCGACTGGCGGCTTCGGAGCTGTCAGGCAACGCGGGTCGGGACATGGACAACCTACGTGGTCGCGGCGGGCCGGTCAGTTTCGCCTGACGCGGCGGCATCAAGCAACGGCCAGTCGGTGGGTCGCAGATTGTCGGGCGGCGGTTCGGGCAGCCAGGGGGTCACGCGACCCAGGGGGCCGCGCAAGGCCGCGATGACGTCGTAGGCGCGGTCGATGAGTACGGGAACAAGCGGCCAGTAGCCGGCCGAGCGCCACCTGGCCTCGGGCTGAACCTCACAGAGAACGGCCCGCAGGGCCAGTCCCGCATGCAGCACTCGGCCGTCCGGACGGATGACATGCATGCTCTGTTGCCGGCGTTGTGGAGAGATCGTGGTCATGAGCGAACCGGCCGCTTCTGACGTCATATCGACCCTGGCCACCCGCTGTTGCGGGTCCAGGCGAACCAGAAGGGCGACGCAGCGGCGGCAGAAACCGCAGGAGCCGTCGTAGAGCAGGATGGGGCGGCGGGCTGCGACGCTGTTGCTGCAATCGCTCATGCCTGAAGTGTAGGCGGAATCTCGAAGATTCTGCGTGCTTGCCCCATGCGGCGCAGGGGCGAATTCAGGCACCGCAACTACGAACAGTTCGACGTTTGACACTCCAGAGAGCGCTGTGTTCCCATGAGGGGCGCGCAACAGTTGTGCCACCGTCGCAAGCTAGGCGGATGGCTGGGAGGGCCCTGCATGAAGACTCACGTGACACGACGCACGTTGATTCGATCACTGGGAGTCGGCGCCTTCGGGGCGTCGGCGGCCGCAGTGCTTGCCGCCTGTGGCGAGACCCAGGTGGTCGAAGTCGAGAGGATCGTCGAGAAGGAAGTCCCGATCGAGAAGACGGTCGTCAAGGAAGTTCAAGTACCGGTCAAGGAAGTCGTCACCGAGCAAGTGGTCAAGGAAGTCCAGGTTGACCGTGTGGTCGAGAAGGTGGTGACGAAGACGGTCGAGGTCGAAAAGGTCGTGGAGGCGATGCCGCAGAAGGGGCCGCAGCCACCCATTCAGTTCATGAACTACTGGTCGCGCGGGAACCGCTGGGAAACGATGAAGGTCGGGCTTGAGATCTTCGACAAGAAGCACCCGGAGATCCAATACGACCTGATTCCGCTGCCGCCGCGCTTCTACCAGGAGAAGAGCGCCATCATGTTCGCCGCCGGCACGGTGGGCGACCTGCTGGTGATGAACGGCGGGCAGATGTTCCAGTTCCAGGGCAACCTGCTGCCGCTGAACGACATCGCGCCGAAGCTGGGCGTGGACTTTGACGACTACGTGCTGCTGGAGCGCCTGCATCCGACGCGGCCGAGCGTCTGGACGGTCGGGATCGACGGCGAGTTCTACGCCTTCCCGTTCATGATCGGGAGCGTGGGCGGCTGGTACTACAACGTGGACATCCTGGAGGGCGCCGGGCTCAGTCACCCTGACGAGTCGTGGAACTGGGAAGTCCAGGACGAGGCACTGAAGCAGATGACCGACGCGGAGCTTCCGCAGTACGGCACCTGGAACCGCAACAACACCGAGGTGCAGCTGTTCGAGCGAATCGCGGAGGCCGGCGGCAAGCATTTCAGGGAAGTGGACCGACCGTACCTAACGGCCGGGTTCGACACGCCGGGCAGCGTGGATTCGTTCGAGCGCTGGATGAACTACATCCACGTTGACGGCGTGGCCCCGCCACCGGCGGAGATTGCGTCGCTGGGCATCGAGGGTGTGAGCAACCCGTTCCTGGCCGGACGGATCGGCATGCTGCACGGCGGCATTCACACGCCGGGCAACTACGACGCGATCATCAAGGGTCGCTTCAAGTTGGAGATCATGCCGACGCCGAAGCCGCCGGGGGGCGAGAACTGGTACATCAACAACCAGTTGGGCCACTTCATCACGCGCTACTCGCAGCACCGCGGGTCGGAGGAGAACACCATCACGCTGGCGGCGTTCCTCTCGGGTGACGAATTCCAGGCCCTGGTTGCGGAGTGGCGCGGCGCGGTGCCGACCACCAAGGAGATCATCAACAGCGGCGCGTGGCTGGATCCGATCCCCGGTCGGGACATGCCGCAGAACATGCAGATCATTAACAACAACCTGTTCCACTCGAACGTGTACGGGAACCACTGCTTCGACGGCTGGTCGGAGTGGTTCTGGAACATCATTTCGGCCGAAACCGAGACCGCCTGGATCGGCGAGAAGCCGCCGATCGACGCGATCCTCGACCTGGCCGAGAACACGAACGAGTACATGGCCAGCCTGGCCGAGGCGTAGAGAGCAGGGAGAGACGTTTGATACGGAACGTGCCTGCGTAGACGCTCACGGGGCCGAGTGCCGAATCCGGCACTCGGCCCCGTCTTTGTAATGGATGTCTAGATGAAACGGACGGTCTGGCAGCAGTGGAGCGGCATCCTATTTGCCGTGCCCTGGTTACTTCAGTTCGTGCTGTTCATCCTGATTCCCTTCGCGGCATCGTTCTGGCTAAGCCTTACGGATTACCGATTCAGAGACTTTCCGCAGATGATCTGGTTGGAGAACTACGCCGATCTCGCGTCCGATGACGTGTTTCTCAAGAGTGTTTTCAACACGCTGTACTACACGGTCTTCCATGTTCCCGGCGTGATGATCATCGCGTTTTTCATAGCCATTCTGCTCAATCAGAAGGTCAAGGGAATGCCGCTGTTTCGCACGCTGTTCTATCTCCCATCGGTGACCGCCGGTGTCGCAACGATCATGTTGTGGCTGGTGATTCTGCAGCCCAACGGAATCCTGAACCAGGCGCTGGGCCTGTTCGGCCTTCCCGGACCGCGCTGGCTGACGTCAACCCAGTGGGCGATGCCCAGCCTGATTCTCATGAGCTTCTGGACGGTGGGCACGACCATGATTCTCTACCTGGCGGGCTTGCAGGGGATTCCGCAACACCTGTATGAGGCTGCGTCGATCGACGGCGCGGGACACCTGCGGAAGCTGTGGCATGTGACGGTTCCCATGATGACGCCAACAATTTTTCTCACGCTGGTGCTTGGGATCATCGGTTCGTGGCAGGTCTTCACGCAGGCATTGATTCTGACGGGAGGAGGTCCGGCGAACGCGACGCTCTTCGTGCTGCTCTACCTCTATCGCAAGGCGTTTCTGATATTCCAGATGGGATATGCCTCGGCCATTGCGTGGGTACTGTTCGTGATCATCCTGATCTTCACGCTCATACAGTTCGGAATAGCCCGACGATGGGTCTACTACGAGTACGATGAGTCGAGTTAACCGCTGATGGCCCTTCTCTCCGAGCGAGCGCCACCGGGATCGGGCGTGGGCGAGCGCATGCAATCCACGGTGACGATTCGCGGATGGCGCGCGCGGATTCTGCGACCAGCATGGCGCGTGCTGGTCTACGCGATGCTGGTTGCCGGCAGCGCGATTTACGGGTTCCCGTTCGCCTGGATGGTGCGCTCGTCGTTCATGACGATCGACCAGTTCTACGAGGATCCGCCGCCGTTCTTCCCGTTGCCGCCGAATTGGTCAAGCTATACGGAGGTGTGGGAGACCGGCCCAATTGTGTGGTGGATCGCCAACTCGACCATCGTGACGGTCCTGGGCGTGGTGCTGATGACGTTTGTGAGCGCGGTCGTCGCCTTTGGATTCGCTCGCACGGAGTATCCGATTCGCGATGCGCTGTTTTTACTGGTCATCTCGACGATGATGCTTCCAGAGCACGTGACGATCATTCCCAAGGTCATTATTTTCCGAGACCTTGGCTGGCTGGACACGCTGCTGCCGCTGACCGTTCCAATGATTGGCGGATCGGCCTTCTTTATTTTCATTCTTCGTCAATTCTTCCGGACGATCCCGCGCGAACTCGACGACGCGGCCGCGATTGACGGCGCCTCGCCACTGCGCGTCATGTTCACGATCGTCTTCCCGCTGTCGAAGCCGGCCATTGCCACGGTGGCGGTGTTCTCATTCATCGGCAAGTGGAATGAGTTCTTCGAGCCGTTCATCTACCTGAACACTCCCGAGCGCATGACGTTTGCGGTCGGCCTGCGGTTTTTCCAGGCGGGGATGTGGGAACAGCCGCAACTGCACCTGCAAATGGCCGTTGCGTTGATCGCCGTCGCCCCGATCGTGGTTATCTTCTTCTTCGCGCAGCAGCACTTCGTGCGAGGAATCACGCTGACCGGGATCAAGGGATAGTCACAGGCCCGAATCCTCGCTCAGCCTGAAGCGCCCGTCTGATAGCCGGGACTATTCGCGTGGTTTGAAGCGGGCGATCTGGTCGTCGACCCAGGCGTGGTTGGCGTCGCGCGTGCGGCCGGCGTTGTGGGGGGTGTGGACGACGTTGTGGCGGCCGAGCAGGGCCGAGTCGAGGGGGACGGGTTCCTGGGCGAAGACGTCGGCGGCCAGGGATAGTTCGTCGTTGAGGACGCGGCGATAGAGGGCGTCGGTGTCGCAGACGGCGGCGCGGGTGACCTGCACGACCAGCGAGCCGTGGGGCAGGGCGTCGATCAGCTCAGCGGTGATGAGGCCGCGGGTGTTGTCGGTGAGCGGGAGCATGGGGACAAAGATCTCCGAATCCCGGACGAGCTCGGCGAGGTGGAAGCAGCGCCGGACACGGGCCGCGGCGAAGGTGGCGTCGGGCGCGTAGGGGTCCCAGATGGCGACGTCGGCACCGATGGCCGCGCAAAAGGAGGCGTAGCGGGCGCCGATGTTGCCGGCGCCGACCACACGCACGCGCTTACCGGCGAGGGTTCCGCTGGTAAAGCGCGGGTCGTCGCCGTACTGTTCGCCGCGCTGTCCGGGGCGGCCGATTTCCGGGCGGTATTTCCAGGTTTCGTGTCCGTGCCGCATGGCGGTGTAGGTCTGGGGCGTTCGGCGCAGTGCGGCTAAAGTGAGCCCCAACCCGTACTCGGCTACGGACTGTCCCCAGTAAACGTCGAGCCGGTGGGGGATGAAGCTGACACCGCGGGCGATGGCCGCCTCAATGCCATCTGTCGACGAGTCTCCCCACCACTTCGTGAGGAGGTAGCGCGGGTGGAAGCACTCTTCGAGCGCGCTGAACGGCTCGAGATCCTGGGTGGCGGCCGGTAGTCCGAGGAGCGCCAGGCGCTGGACGGAAGCGGGGTCGGGGACGAGTTGCGGAGCTCGGGCTTTCGGATTCTCGGTGCGATAGAACTCGCAGTTGCCCTGGCGCTGCCAACGCTCATGCCAGTAGTCGGCCGCGAAGGGCCACGCGGCGTCAAAGCGCTCGTTGACACAGATGACCGATCGCATGCGACAGGCCTTTCGTTTGGGCAATAGCGGGCTGAAGGACTTCGCGCTGTACTATCGCAAACTGCCAGTTCGTCGCCGTACCCGCGGAGGCACTCATGAAGCGATTTCTCATTCAGTCAGAGACTCCACGCGATCAGCTGGACTGGGGATCGCTGGGCTGGCTCAGCAATCCGCCGGTGACGGGGAGCACGTACCTGACGGTGATCGACGTGGAGTTGCTGCCGGGCAACGGGCACGACTTTCACAAGCACCCGGACCAGGAAGAGTCGATCGTGTGCGTGAAAGGGACGGTGGAGCAGTGGGTGGACCAGGAGCGGCGAATGCTGAACCCGGGCGACGCCGTGTATATCCCTGCGGACTGCGTGCACGCGACGTTTAACGAAGGCGACGAGCCTGCCAAGGTGCTGGCGATCCTGGGTCCGTGCGTGGGGGAGATCGGGTACGAAGTCGAGGAAGTGGCCGATCAGGCGCCGTGGAGCGGACTTCGCGGATAGCAATTCAATAGCGCAGCCGGCCAGTGGAAAGTCGCGGCGCCAAACGACGGTGGCGGCTCCGGCTGGTCTTCGGGCGGGCGAATGCTCCAAACTGCGGGCCAGATGGCCCCTGCCGCATTGAGTGAAGGCTGACCATGGCGCACCACGAGTTTTCGCCCACGACGTACTACAACACGATGGGGACACATCCGCCGGCGCTGCACATCGAGCCGGGGGATTCGGTAGCGACGACAGCGGTCGATGCACGCGGATTCGATCACGAGAATGTGGAGCGGGCGGGGCGGCCGAATCCGCAGACGGGGCCGTTCCATGTGAACGGCGCGGAAGCGGGGGACACGCTGGTTCTGCAATTGCACGAAGTCGTGCCGAACCGGCGGATGGGCTGGACGACAGGACGACTGGCGCCGAACGTGTTGGACTTCGGCTATGAGGCGAACTTCTCCGACGAGGTGGAGCTGGCGTACTGGGACGTGGACGTGGAGGCGGGAACGGTGACGCTGACGGAGCCGCAGAACCGGCTGACCGGGCAGCCGCTGCCGCTGAAGCCCATGCTGGGAACGGTAGGCGTGGCGCCGGACATTGGCGAGGCCATCAGCACGATGACCTCGGCAGCCCATGGCGGAAACATGGACTACATCGGGATAAAGCCCGGTGTGACGGTGTACCTGCCGGTGTTTGCTGACGGGGGGCTGTTCTTCCTGGGGGACGGGCACGCGCTGCAGGGCGACGGCGAGATGGACGGCACGGGCGTGGAGATCTCGATGGACGTGCGGTTCAGCCTGGACCTGATCAAGGGCAAGACGATCGGCTGGCCGCGGGCCGAGGACGACACCTACCTGATGGCCTGCGGCAACCATCGCCCGCTGGACCAGGCCGTGCAGCACGCGACGACCGAGATGGTGAGCTGGCTCGAAACTGACTACGGCCTGACGACACGCGAGGCGCACATGGTGCTGGGGCGATTCGTGGAATACGACGTGGGCAACATGTTCGACCCGGCATACACGATGGTGTGCAAGCTGAAGAAGGCCGTGCTGGCGGAGTTGGGTTTCGCGCGAACGGACGGCTGAGCCACGCCACCGGGTTCGGTCGAGCTAGGTGACTTCAGCTAGCGCCACAGGCCGGTTCTCGCGACTGGAGATGTCGCAGGCGATGGCGGCGCGGAGGGCTTCGACGGCATCGTCGGCGGTGCTGCGGACGGGCTGACGGCCACGGGCGACGTCCAGAAAGGCGTCGACCTCGGCGGCGTAGGCGTCGGCGAAGCGGTCGTGAAAGTCCGGATAGGGCTTCGCTCCGAGGGGTGGGCCGGTGGGCTCCAGCGACCGGAGCGGCAAACGGGGGTCCCAACCGACGACGACGCTGTCACGCGAGCCGAAGAGCTCCATGCGGATGTCGTAGCCGAGCGGGTTGTGGCGGGTGTAGCTGAGCAGTCCCAACGCACCGCCCGAGAGGGTGCAGGTAGCAATGGCGGTGTCGCAGTCGTCGAAGCGGCCGTAGATGTCCCACTTGCGAACGGTGGTCTGGGCATAGACCTGCACGACCTCTTCGCCGGTGACGAAGCGGATGGCGTCGAAGTCGTGGACGCTGAAGTCGCGGAACATGCCGCCGGAGCCGGCGATGTAGGCCTCGGTGGCAGGCTCGGGATCGTGGCCGGTGGTGCGAAAGGTGTAGAGAGTGCCCAGCCCACCGGCCGCGACCAGGTCGGCAGCGGCCTGGAAGCCGGGATCGAAGCGACGCTGGAAGCCCATCTGGACGGGCACGTTGCGCCGGTGGATGAGGGCGACGACCTCGCGCGAGCGCTGAAGGTCGTGCGAGATGGGCTTCTCGCAGAGGGTGGGGACGCCGGCTTCGACCGCGGCCTGCAGGAGCTCGGCGTGGGCGGTGGTGGTGGCGGCGATGACGAGAGCGTCGACTGACTCCAACAGTTCGTCGTAGGTGGGGACGTAGCGAAGGTCCAGATCGTGGGCGACGGACCTGGCCAGTTCAGTGCTGGCGTCCTGGACGAGAATCTCGGTGACGTCCGGATGGGCCATGAGCCGTTCGGCGTGGGGGCGCCCGATGCGGCCAACGCCGGCTACGCCTACGCGCATGTCAAGTCCTTCCGTCTGGCGATTGGCCGGCCAGCGGCCGACGTTGAGAGTTGATTCCGGAGAGCACGGCGCAATCTGGACTTACGAGCGGCGGGAGTCAAGCGGGTAGTGTGTCGCATTCAACTTTGGGTGCCCGGAAGACCCCTCACCGATTTCCGGCGAAGACGCCGGAATCTGCCTCTCCCCCAGGAGAGGGGAAAGACGGGCGTCCCCTGGAATAGGCGGTGCGCCTGAGGACTGGACCGAGGGCGCAGCGTAGGCTTAGGCCGACGTGCGTAGCCGAAGCGGGACTACCGTGCGCGCTCTGATTCGAGTGGTGACTCGGCCGTGGGGCCAGCGATGAGTGGGGGCCGGCTGGCGGGGAAGGTCGCCATCGTTACCGGCGGTGGAAGCAACCCGGGCGAGATCGGGACGGGACGGGCGTCGTGCGAAGTCATGGCCCAGGAAGGGGCCCGGGTGCTTGTTGCGGACATTGCCGCGGAGAATGCGCAGCGGACGGTGGACGCGATCGTGGAGGCGGGCGGCGAGGCTTCGAGATTTGTTGGGGATGCGACGTCGGGAGACGACTGCCGGGCGATGGTGGCGACGGCGGTGGAACGCTTCGGCGGGTTGCACGTGCTGATGAACAACCTGGGTTTCCGCTGGGGTGGGCATGACCGGCGGAAGGGCGTGGCGGAGATGGAAGAGGCCGTGCTGATGCAGGCGTTTGACCTGAACCTGAAGAGTGCGGTGCTGGCCAGCAAGTTCGCGATTCCGGCCATGGTTGCTTCGGGCGGGGGATCGATCATCAACGTGTCGTCGATCGATGGAATCGCCGGGGCGCGGCACCGGGGGGTGGCGTACTCGATTACGAAGGGTGCGCTGCCGATCCTGTCGCGGAACACGGCGGCCTTTCACGGCCGCGAGGGGATACGGGCCAACTGCATCGTGCCGGGGCACCTGCAGTCGGCGTATCAGTCGAGGATCAAGCCGGAAGACCGTGAACTGCGGCGGCGGGTGACTCCGCTGGGAACGGAAGGGACGCCGTGGGACATTGCCTGGGCGGCGGTGTTCCTGGCGAGCGACGAGTCGCGCTGGGTGACGGGGGTGACGCTGCCGGTGGACGGAGGGCTCTTTGCCGCGCAGCCGCTGCTGGCCCATGATCTGCTGCAAGAACCGGACCTCGGGCCGCTTTCGGAGGACGCCTGAATGCCGTACGCGCTGAAGCCGAAGACGATGTACCTGATGCCGACGCACTTTGGTCCGATGAGCGGACCAAGGCAGGGGCCGGGCGGCGAGATGGGCGCGTTCAGCGTGGATCAGCGGAAGACGCGGGCGTATGCGGTCAGTTTTTTGACGGAGAAGGCGCAGCTGGAGGCATTGCTGCCGCCGGGCTTCGAGGCGGTCGGGGAGCCGGTGGTGACGGTGACGCAGACGCAGATGACGGAGATCGACTGGCTGGCGGGGCGCGGATACAACACGTTGGGCGTGACGTTCCAGGCTCGCTACAACGGTTCGCGCGACCGGGCGACAGGGGCGCTGCTGCTGGTGTTGTGGGAGAACCTGACGGATCCAATCCTGACGGGTCGGGAGCAACTGGGGTTCTCGAAGATCTACTGCGAGTTGCCGGAGCCGGTGATTCACGCGGGCGAGACGCAGTGCACGGCGAGCTGGCTGGGGTTTCGCTTCATGGACATGCGGCTGACGAACATGGAGCCGGCGGAGGTGAGCGAGGGCGCGGCAGCGGCGGAGGACTCGGACGACGGGGAGCTACGGGGGACGCTGCATTACAAGTACGTGCCCAGGACGGGGGATTGGGGCGAAGCGGATGCCGAGTACGCGGTGCTGAGTCCGGCGAATCCGCCAGTGAGCACGCCAACCCAATGGCAGGGCGACGGCTCCGTGCAGTTTCACCGGGCACGGTGGGAGGACCTGCCGACGCAGTACATGATCGTGAACGGGCTTCAGGAGCTTGAGGTCATGGAATGGCGGGGCGCGACGATCACGCACGGCGTGGGCGGCCGGGATCTAATCGACCAGCGCATTCTGCGGTAGGCGACTTGGGAACTGGCCGAGAGATGTCTTGACATAATGTCACTAAATCGGCGATAGGCATGGGTTCGGCAGCGGCAGGGATTCGGCGACCCGACGGGCTGGCGCGGTGGCAGACGCCGTTGCTGGTGATTGCGGCGTGCGCGCTGATTGCGGTGATCGGGTTTGGTACGCGGTCGATATTCGGGCTGTTTCTGCCGCCGATGACCGAAGCGCGGGGCTGGTCGCGGGAGGCGTTCAGCCTGGCGATGGCAACGCAGCAACTGACGTTCGGGGTGGTGCTGCCGCTGGCGGCGGCCTCATCGGACAGGTTCGGGCCGGTGCGGGTGATGGTGGCGGGCGCAGTTGCCTATGCGCTGGGCCTGTGGCTCATGACGATGGTCGAGTCGCCTCTGGTATTCCTGCTGGTGGCGGGGCTGCTGGTTGGCGGCACAAATGCCTTCACGTCGTTTTCGCTCGTCATCGCCACCATGGCGCGGATGGTGGAGCCAAAGCGGCGGCCGCTGGTGATGGGACTGGGAATGGCGGCCGGATCGCTGGGGCAGGTGATCTTCTCGCCGATCACGCAGGGGTTCATCAGCGCGTTTGGATGGAGCAACGCGCTGGTGATCCTAGCGGTGGGGTTTCTTGCGATCGTGCCGCTGGCGTTCCTGCTTCCGGGGAACCCCGAGGTGGCGGCCGAGCAGACGGCCAAGGAGAGCGTGGGCGCGGCGATCCGGGAAGCAGTGGGGCACCGGGGCTACCTGCTGCTGACGATGGGATTCTTCGTGTGCGGGTTTCACGTGGCGTTTATCACCGTGCACCTGCCGGCGTACATGCTGGACCTGGGATTCGAGCCGCGCGTGGGCGCGATCGCGCTCTCGCTGATCGGGTTCTTCAACATCGTCGGGTCGTTTCTCTCAGGTTTGGCGGGGACGCATCTGAGTCGACGGCTGAGCCTGAGCTTCATCTATGCAAGCCGGGCCGCGGTTATTGCCGCGTTCCTGCTGCTGCCGAAGACGGAGCCGGTGGCGTACATGTTTGCCTCGCTGATGGGATTGCTGTGGCTGGCGACGGTGCCGCTGACGAACGCGATCGTGGCCCGGGTGTTCGGGGTGCGGTACCTGGCGACGCTGTTTTCGTTCGTGTTTCTCTCGCATCAGCTCGGCTCGTTCTCGGGCATCTGGCTTGCCGGCGGAATCTACGAGGCGACGGGAAGCTATGACGGGATGTGGATCGCCGGGATCATTCTTGGGATTGCGTCGGCGCTGATTCACCTGCCGATCAACGAACGGCCGATCGCGCGGCTGGCGGAGGCGCAGGGCTGATTCGGAGCGGTTCCGGCTAGTTTTCGTCGAGGGTGGGGCGGTATTGCAGGGCTTCGGCCAGGTGCTCGATGCGGATGGTTTCGCTCTCGGAGAGGTCGGCGATGGTGCGGGCGAGCTTGAGGACGCGGTGATGGCCGCGGCCGCTGAGGGACAGGCGGTCGTGGGCGCCGCGGAGGAGGCGTTCGGCGTCGGGCTCGAGGACGCAGATGCGGGAGATGAGGCGGGCGGTGAGTTCGGCGTTGGTGAAGAAGCCGTGGGGGGCCAGGCGCTCTTCCTGGATCTTGCGGGCGCCGGCGATACGGGCCTGGACGTGGGAGGAGGGCTCGCGCTCGGTGTCGTCGGCCATCTTGGCGTATTGGAGGCGGGGGACGTCGATGTGGACATCGATGCGGTCGAGCAGGGGTCCCGAAATACGGTTGCGGTAGCGGCGGGCGGCTTCGGCGCTCATGCCGCCGCCACGGTCGTCGGAAGCGGCAAAGCCGGACGGTGAGGGATTCATGGCGGCGACCAGCATGAGGCGGGCGGGCAGGTCGACGCTGTAGGCGGCGCGGGTGATGGTGATGTGGCCGTCCTCGAGGGGCTGGCGGAGGGACTCGAGGGTCTGGCGGCCGAATTCGGGGAACTCGTCCAGGAAAAGCACGCCGCGGTGGGCCAGGCTGATTTCGCCGGGCCGGGGCGAGGCGCCGCCGCCGACCATGCCGGCGTAGGTGACGGTGTGGTGCGGGGCGCGGAAGGGACGCTCGACGACCAGGCCCGCTCCGTCACGCAGCTGGCCGGCGATGCTGTAGATCTTGGTGACCTCGATGGCTTCGTCGAGGGTCATGGGCGGGAGGACCGAGGGCAACGCGCGGGCCAACAGGGTCTTGCCGGAGCCGGGCGGGCCGACCATGAGGACGTTGTGGGCGCCGGCGGCGGCGACTTCGAGGGCGCGCTTGGCGTGCTCGTGGCCGCGGACGTCGGCGAAGTCGACGGGGTAGCTGGCGGCCCGGGTGGACATTTCGGTGACCGGAAGCGGTTCGATGCGGATCAGGCCCATGTAGTGGGCGATGAGTTGCTGCAGGGACTCGACGGGGTAGACGGAAATGCCCTCGACTACGGCGGCTTCGGCGCCGTCTACCGCCGGGACAAAGGCCTTGTCGACGCCGGCATCGCGGGCGGCGGCCACCATGGGGAGCACGCCGTGGGTGTGGCGCACGCCGCCGTCCAGTGAAAGCTCTCCGAGATAGACGGCCTGGTTGTCGTCGAAGCCCTCGAGCTGTCCGGTGGCGGCCAGAATCGCGACGGCCATGGGGAGGTCGTAGACGGGGCCTTCCTTGCGGATGTCGGCGGGGGCGAGGTTTACGGTGAGCCGGCGCTCGGGGAATACGGCGCCGCTGTTGCGGATGGCGCTGCGGGTGCGTTCGCGGGCTTCCTGCACGGCGGCATCGGGCAAGCCGACGACGTTGTGCCTGGGCAGGCCGTTGCTGATGTCGGCCTCGACGTCGAGGACGACGCCGTCAAGGCCAGTGATGGCGCAACTGTGTACGGTGCCAAGCATGAGCCCGGAGCGGCCCGCCCAGCCGCGCGTGAGGCGCTACATACCCGGCCCGTCGCCGATGGTCTTGTGCATCTTGAACTGCCCGCTCTTCTTTTCCTCGCCGCCGCAGGCCGCCAGCAGCAGTCCGGAGGCCAGCAGGGCGACGACGCGGCGTCGAGGAATAAACTTCCGCACCTTGCGTGCCGGCATGCGGAACTCCCTGGCTTCGCCCACGGTGCCTATCGTACGCGCTTCGGGGCTGAGGGGTGACATTGGGCGGCTAGCGCGGAGCTGGTCACCTTGACTTGCGGGTGGCGAATACTACCTATCCCAACTATCTCCCAAATGCGACCATTGCGTAACCCAGCTGTGGTTGCCCGGAAGACCCTCACCCCAACCCTCTCCCACTGTCCAGACCGGAGACATGGTAGACAGGTGTTCGGAGACATGGTGAACACCTCAG
>JAPOWQ010000062.1 GCA_026707585.1 Chloroflexota bacterium
ACCTGATCACCCGGGGCCTGCTGGTGCACGAGGTGGGCCACGCCCGCTACACGACCCCCAGGGCCGAGGCCGCTCCGATCGTGCACCAGGTGGCCAACTGCCTGGAGGACGAGCGGATCGAGCGGATCATGGGCGGGCAGTTCTGGTCGGTGCGCGGGGCGTTGACGGCGGTATGCCGGGCCTCGTATGCCGTCGTCGCCCCGCTGGGCCAGCCGCGGGGCGACCTGCAGGACCCCGACGATCCCCGGTGGGTGGTCGTCGCCGCGTTGCATTGGCGCTGGGCGCAGCGGCTGGCCGAGCCGTTGAAGGGCGAGCTATCGCCGCGGAATCGGCGGCTGTGGCGGAGGGTACGGCCGTTGGTGGAGCGCGCGTGGGCGGCCCCGGACACCGGGCGGGTATACGACCTGGCGGACGAGATCGTGCGGATCCTGGGTCTCGGGCAGGCGCTGCCCGAGCCCCCGTTGGTCCTGGTCGCGCCCAGCCGGGGGACTCGATCGGATGCCGCCGAACCGCGACCGGGCGGCGCCGCCGCGTGGCAGGGGCCGGGCGAGCCGCAGGCCGGCGAGGATGACCTACCGGCTGGTCTGGTGGGCGCCGGCGACTATGCCCAGTGGACGATGGCGCCGCCGGGACCGCTGCTGCGGGCGGCGGAGCCGCTGGCCGGCGAACTGGTGGCGCGGCTCAGGCTGCCGGAGGTGGCGCGGACGCCGGACTGGTCGGATCGGTACGGCCGGCTGAGCGTGCGGGCAGCGATCCGCAGCCAGGACGCCACCCCGTTTGTGGTCGCGGCCGAGCCGGAGCCGGATCCCACGGCGGTGGCGGTGGGGGTGTTGCTGGACCGGTCGGGCTCGATGCAGGGGGCGGCGATGGAGGCCGCGCGCCTGGCGACGGCCGCGCTGCATCTGGCCTGTGCCGAGCTGGGCATCTGGCATGCCGTGACGGCCTTCGAGGGCGCTATGCCGATGGTGCGCGAGGACGAGGTCTCGGAGCAGACGCTCGCCCGCCTGGCCGGGCTGCAGGCCACCTCGGGGACCCGGATCGGCCCGTCCTACGAGGCGCTGCTGGCCCAGCTGCGCCCGCGGCCGGAGGCCCTGAAGGTGCTGGTGCTGATCCATGACGGCGAGCCCGAGGATGGCAGCACGGTCCGCCAGCTGAATGCCCGTGCGGCCGACGCGCGGATCGAGGTGCTGGGGCTGGGCGTGGCGCTGGAGGCGAAGAACCGCGCGGCGATGCGCGAGCTGTTTGCCGGCCGCTTCATCGACTGCCCGACGCCGGCGGCGCTGGCGCCCTTGCTGGCCGGCGTAGTGAACACCTTCCGACGGACCTGAGGGCACGTCGGTCCGCGGCCGCCGCGACGCACGGGCGCGGCGCCTGCGACCGACGGTACTCGATGCGCACCGGGGCGTTCCCGCGATGCCGCGGCGCCATGGCGACGCCCGGGATCAGGGCGGGCCCCGGACCTGCGCACCCAACACACACGGAGGCTGACATGACGGAATCGAGGACGACTTCCTGCGACGACGCCCTGCTCGACGCGCTGCGATGCAACCTGAGCCTGTTGCACGAATTGACGTTGCGCTACGGCGTCGAAACCCGCCCAGACCCAGCTGACGACCGACGGCCCGTCATCAACGGCCCCGATGACGTGCAGCGCCTGCTGGGGCCCGAGATGGCGGGCCTGGCCCAGGAGCAGGTGCGGGTGCTGCTCCTTGATACCGCGCACCGCGTTGTCGGGCAGCGGGTGATCTACCAGGGGAACGTGCGGGCCGTGCTGGTTCGTCCCGCCGAAGTGCTGCGGCCGGCGGTCGCGGCGGCCATTCCCCGGCTGATCGTCTGTCACAACCATCCCAGCGGTGACCCGATGCCGAGCGCCGAAGACACGGCGCTAACGCGGGCGCTGGTCGGCGCGGCCGATCTCCTCGGGATCCAGCTGCTCGACCACGTGATCATCGGCGGGGCGCGAGCGTTCAGCATGCAGGAGCATGGCCTGATGCCGTGACCGCTGGATTCGGTCCGGTTCTTGGCAGCGCGCCTGTCCGCACAGTCGAACCAACGCAGTTCCCCTAGGCCGCGACTGCCTGAGCGGATACCAACGCGCCGTCGACCGCGTCGATGCTGGCAGGTACCGGCAACCGAATGGTCAGCGAATCCTAGGCGCAATTCGCTCCCACGGCTGCATGCCGGCGGTGACATCGGTCACGACCGAGCCACTCGAGCCGGTAGATCCAATCGAGCATCCAGAGACGCGAGCTAGCGGCTCTCCGACACCCAGTTCCAGTTGATGCGCACTCCGACATCCCGGACAGCAAACCAAAGGTGGTCACTTCATGGCTTCAATACAACGTGCACAACGTGGAGCGTGGCGCGTTCGCGTGTACGAGGGTCGCGACGACAGCGGACGCAAGCGCTATCGATCGCGCACCGTCAGAGGCACGCGTCGGGACGCCCAGCGCGTGGCTTCGAATCTCCATCTGGAGGTTGAACTCGGCGTCGCAGCGAGCGGTGGCCGTGCATCGCTAGCCGAGTATCTGCGAAGTCGCTGGCTTCCGCACGTGCGCCTGCATCGGCGGCCCAGCACGTATGCGCGGTATTCGGGCATCGTGGCCCGCTGCATTGCAGCGGATCTTGGTCGCCTGCCGCTGCGTCGCGTGTCTGCCGTCGATGTCCAAGGGCTGTGCGATCGCGCACTGGCGCAGGGCTTCGCGCCGGCGAGGGTTCATCTGATTCACGCGGTCGTACAGAAGGCCTTGGCACAGGCGGTCACCTGGCAGTTAGTGCCGCGCAATGCGGCAACTCACGTCGAACTGGCACGCATTCCCCAGCGCGCGATTGCTGTGCTAGACCGCACAGCAGTCCGGCGGCTATTTCAGACGAACGAGTCGCAGCCCGTCTATCCGCTGCTGGTGCTTGCGGTGCTAGGCGGACTGCGACGCGGCGAACTCCTTGGCTTGCGCTGGGCGGATGTCGACTTCGATAGGGAATGCGTGATTGTTCGCCGTAGCCTAGCGCCCGTGCGTGGCCGAGGGCTCGTATTAGGACCGACAAAGACCCATCATGAGCGTCGCGTGGACTTAGGCGCGCTCGGTCTGGAAGCCCTGCGAGAACAGTGGACGCGGCAGGTCGCCCAGCAGCGTCGTGATGCGGACGCTGAGCCCGCAGGGTGCCTTGTATTCGCCAACGCTGCTGGTCGGCCGCTGCAGTTCAGCACGGTCCATCGGTGGGTCAAGGCAGCGTTCAAGAGAGCGGGTTTACCCCCAGAGACGCGGCTGCACGACCTGCGCCACACGCACGCCTCGCTGCTGCTGGCGCGCGGCCACGCGCTGCCGGTGGTCAGTGAGCGCCTGGGCCACCGCACCAAGTCGACGACCGCGAACCTCTACGCCCATGCTCTGCCAACTTCCCAGCGAGCGGCGACGCAGGACCTGGACGCCTATCTGGCGGGTCCCGAGATGACTCCTGGACGACATAGGAGTTGGTCAACTCCCATCCCACCGGTTGTGCGTCAGCCCGGTGGGATGGAAGGGGGCGTTCGGTTGCAGCCGGCAAGCGGCTCGTCGTCGTTGAGATGTCCCTGACCCGTTATCACGGAATTCGTAGCACTTGGGACGAACTCGGCTGTCTACAACGCAGTCAGGCTCTAAGACCTTGCGATCGAAGTCACCCAAACTGACTTACACCTTCGGAGGGTCCGACTTCGTGCCTTCTATCCTAGTTCCCCCCAGGTCGTTGCAGGTATGCCGGGAGTAGTGTCCTGCACAGGCAACGCGCACCCAGCCCAAGTTCGTTTTTCGTGTGATTGGTGGCCCTTCGGCGTCGGATAATGCGCCTAATCGGGGTGGAGACTTGCCAGATCCGCCTGCAATGGGGGGCGCTTGTGTCTACCGGCAGCCCGAGCAGGATGCGCGGCTAGGCCAAAGACGCCGCGCCCGGTCCCCCAATCGCCATTGATGCCAGAGCTTCGAAGCCGAGCCGCGGCATGCATCGGCCCGAGTCCGGCGCGATGGGTGCCGCTACAGCGGAGCTGAAACTGCAAGTGTATTGCTGCGCTACCAATGTCGCGCTACCACAGGGGTGAACGGTTCGGAACCCCATTCGGCCCCTGTCTGTGGCGCCCGGATGGCACACGGTCGAGCCCCGGCGACTACCGAGCCGCTAGGTTGAGAGTCCCCACACCCGAACAGCAAGCCTTGTGAGCCCGCCAGGATCGCGAGGGTGAGCGCGAGCCGGCGACGTGGTCGGAGTGGTTCGCGGCCTGGGGCGCGCTGCCGGGAACCGTCCGGCATCCGTGGGACTTGCCGTCCTTCTTCGTGCGAAGACTCACACCAAGCGATCGGCGTGGTAGGCGTTTTCGGGCGGTCGATGCCGCCAACACCTTCACCGCCGTGCATGAGGTCGCTCGCTGGGTGATGCGGGCCATGGCCGGGTCGCCCGCCTGCCGGACAGTCGCGGCCGCGGCGAGATTCACGCGTGTCCGCTAAGGTCGGGGCAGATCGTGCATTACGAGGTCCGGGCCGAAGACTCGGCGGCTCGACGCAGTCACAGAGTTTGTGTGCGTGCACGTGGCGCGCCCCAAAAGCGTTGATCGCAGCCCCTTGAGGGTCGACGTGCACGTTACCCCGCTTGTCCTGATCCAAGCTTGACGCTGGGTACGACAGAAATTCCGGTCGATTCAATTCTGTTGCCATTCTCGGCAGCTCGGCGCGATGGATCGGGGCTCCCGCTGCAGTTGGCGAGCCGTGTGAGCAACTCCGACCACCATCGGAACCAGCTGCATGCTTCGGCAGCCGTCGGGTCGGGCAACTCGACAAGTCTAGGTCGCTTCCTTGGCTGAATTCACGGTCAATAGATTTGGAGGACGTTGCGTCCGAGTCGGCCTGATCCAGCGAACTGGTGAGGTAGTCGTGAAAGGATTCGCTGTCGTGCCGGCGGCTTGAAGGGTCCGGGCGCGATTGGCCGCTGCACGCGTGGCCACGCCGCCGAGGGTGCTCATTTGCTGACCGCCGCGGCGGACCGCGTGCGCCCACTCAGCCTCTACTTCGACACTCACACTGCCTGCTCCGACCGCCGACGTGCTAGGCGATTGTCGTCGTCGCGAAGCTGTGCCTGAGTTCTGCGCTTCCGGCAATGCAGATCTGTGCAGTCGCCTGCACGGCTCGCAATCCACCTGATTGCCACGGCCAATGTTCGTTCGAGACTTACTCGGAATGCCTACTCAGTCTTGGATTGATGGACAGATCGCCAACAGCCGTTGCGCAGCTACGGCAGCCCGCGAAACCTGACGAGGCTTCCGGCAACCTCTGCCGACCTCGGTCCGTCCGGAGTCAGCCCCATCGGCGACTTACGACTTTGGTGCCGTCCGCAGACGCCTTTCCGCGTGGGCGCGAACGCAAGAATACGTGCTCGAAACGTATCTATCGTGTGTTGCTGCTGAGACGCCAGTCAGTCCCGCCGTTCAGTTCCTGCGAGCTTCTTCCGTCCAGTTACACAGTGTGCTTTGACGGGGCACTGAACACAGGCTGGCGATCGGGACTTGCAGACAAGTGCTCCGAGGTCGAGGAGAGCTTGATTCCACGGCACATTTGCTCCTTCGTCGCCGGCCAGTTCGTGCAGGTGGAGCCTGATTCGCCAAGGTGGCAGGTGTGCATCGTTGCCGTGGACTCGTCGGGCGATTCGGCGGGTGTTTGTGTCCACCAAGACGCTAGTTCGGTCAAATGCAAAGCACTGCATTGCCGAAGCGATGTAGTTCCCCACCCCGGGGACGGCCGTTAACTCCGGCCACCGATCCGGAACTCTCCCGTCGTGTTTGCTTTGGATGTACTCCGCGGCTGCGGCTAGGTTTGCGGATCTCCAACGGAGCCCTAGCGTCGCAATGTAGGGTTCTATCTTCGCCCTGTTCAACAGAAAGCTCTTTGGAGTCTTGCCTAAGGCCAGCACTTCTTGGATTACTCGTGCTACCTGATCAGCCTTGGTTCTATGCAGGCACATTTCCACGACTAAAAACTGCCAAGGACTCAAGTCGTCACTTCTCCACGGAAACCGACGGCCGTGGCGATTGAACCACGAGATCAGTCCTCTCCGGAAAGCCGATCCATAGTCGGGTTGCCTCTCACGAACTCCTGCTATGGCGACCTCGCCGTCAAGTGATCGGCGTAGCTCAACCGCAATGGCCCTGGCCAGAAATGGAGGCACCGCGTTGCCGATCTGTCGAAACCTGTTGGTCGGATACCCTGCGAAACGGAACCTGTCGGGAAATGTCTGTATTCGAGCGGCTTCGCGGATCGAGAGGGTACGATCCTGTGCCGGGTGAATGTACCAATACCCATCCTTTGCGATGTGAGCCGTAATGGTTCTAGATACATCCTCAAATGAGAGTCTGAAGTACTTATCGTTGAATATGTCGGACCGGTATCTGCGAAGTGAATTGGGCACATCTCTGTAGGTATCTCCGGGCATCATGCGGCGGTATATCGCCGCATCGTCTGGGCGTACTGCCCGAGTGATATGATCCCTTATTGATTTAGTCTCGGCTCCGCGTAACCCCCTACGAAGATCCCTCGCGAGTTTTGTGGTTGGATGGCCCTCATATGGATGTACTTCCTGTCTCGTATCGGGCGGAACTTCCGGAAGATCTCCTATCGCCTGCCATACCGTTGGTCGTCGGCTGGCAGGCTTTGGCCAATGGAATTCCAGTCCTGATTCAATCGCGATGACAAAGAGGCGTGAGCGGTGCTGGGGAACACCGTATTGCCAAGCCTTAAGCTCTTGGACGTGAACCCTGTATTCGCGATCTTTAAGCTCGTCCAGAAGCGAGATGAGCAATGCACCGCCTTGAGCCTGGGCAAAATCTGGGACATTCTCGAATAACATGGCCCTTGGCGTCAGACGGTCGAGAATCGAGAAGAAGCTCTGCCACAGGTCAGCCCGTTCATCGTGCGCCGGCCTGTTCCCTGACTTGACGAGATTGCCGATCTTTGCCGTGCCAGCCCTCGAGAATGGTTGGCACGGAGGACCGCCGGCCAACAGATCGACGTTCTCGATTCCCCAAGTGTCCAGCTGGTCAATAAAGCTGTCAGGATTGGATAGGTCGCCCACCCAAGCGAGGCTGGGGATGTTCGCTTTGTGGGTTTCCATGGCGACGGAATCGAAGTCTGCTGCTGCAACGATCGAGAAGCCTGCGTCTTGGAGGCCGAGGCTCAAGCCCCCGGCACCCGAGTAGAGGTCAACGGCCCACGGTCTGGGCAAGTCATCAAGCCAGTGCCGAATGGCCTCGGGACTGTCCTGGTCGGGCGATCCAGGATGGCCTTCGAGGACAATCCGTTCACCGCGGCGCACTGGTAGTCGATGTCGATCCTCTAGTTTGTCTGAATGCGTCAATTTGGTTTGGTCATCCGACTACAAGTCAATGGGCTTAGTGTCCGGAAAGAATGCTATCTCAGGCAGATCAGTCGTGCCTATAAGGAGACCTCGATCAAGAAGGCGGTTTCCCGTCTCGCAGGAAGTCTCAGGCAGCAGAACGCATCCGTGGCATGCCGCCAAGTTGGCGTTATCCGTTCCCTGGCCGAGGCTCTCGATGCACACAGGATCGCTGGAGCACCACCGCAATCGATCGATAGCCCGCCCGAAAACGCCCGTGAGTCGGTCGGGCTCCCCCTGCCGAACGAGTCCTCCGAGAGTCCCCTCGGAGTCCCCGGACGCTGTATAGATGAGCAAACCCTGCATTGGGTAATCGGAATCGTCGGCGTCGCAATACAGCCGCTCTCTCAGTGCTGCGCTCCCGTATCCGCAGTCAAAGCTCAATTGAGCGATCAGTGCGTGCGAAATCGTATGCAGAAGAACGTATTTTTCGGACATTATTGAATCACTCATGCCTCGGATTCGACGACGTCTATTGAAGCTCTCCGCGTGTGATGAGATTCGCGATTTGACATCCAATCGAGTGGACCAAGCGGCTATGGCAGCGTCGTTGAACTCGAGGAAGATTCCCTCGCCATAAACTTCAGTTGCCGGAAGCCAATCCAAGCTCTCACTCTGGGATATGGGAAGGAGATCGGGCGAAGCCGGATCCTCTACTGGCAGGATTCTGGAAAACCCGACCATTGCCCTCGTCTCACGTAGCTTCCTGACGAGACCGATTCCCTTCAATGCACTGGACAATTCCGAGCCATATTCGATAGCGTCCTTGGTTTCCACCACGAGATCGGAGGCCTCATCGCCCTGTCCACTCCTGAGGGCTTCGTATTCCTGCTGCCGAAAGCCGCTCTCGGAACTGTAGTCCTTGTCGGTGAGTTTCACAGTGCCGTCGAGCTTGCTCTGCGCAGCTTCAAGTAGGTCAGTGGTATCCACCTTGTGAGTGGCCGCTAGTACATCGCATCGAACCCGCTGGATGTATTTGCCGTCATCCAAGCCGGCGGTGAGGACATCCCAGTTCGCGGGATCGTCGAGAATTCTATTGATCGCTCGACTTGTGTCTTGTCCCCAAAGCGGGAGATGAATTGAGGATGCCGTTACTGGAAAGTAGACATTCGATCCCCCACGCTGAACGACTCGCAGATGCTGACCGCAGTGTCCGCTTTCGTGGTCGTCTTCGCCGAGCCAGGGCATGCTTCCTGAACAATCGTAGTCGATCTTGTGCAGCGAGTTGGCGTTGAATGTGCCGTTCATAGATGCTGACTTCTTGCAACTGCATTCAAGCTTGATGCCCGATAGACTGGCGGACGATCTTCCGGGTAGTAGGCGCAAGGAGTGTTGATCGTCACAATTTGATCCCCTATGGACCCACTCCATGAATGGAAAGTCCTCGATGTGCCCTCTCGGGCAGGCGGCGATGAATCGGCTGGGGATCATCCACGGACGCCGAGACGGATGCAACGAGTAGCAGTCCAAGTCAGGTCTACACGGGCATCTGAGGCGAGAACTGAAGAGGGGTAGTTTTTGCATCAAACCCCGCCTCGGGCAGTAGTGCCATCTTGGAAAGCGCACGAACGGTATGTGCTGATTTGCATATTGAACCCCTGGACCAGGGTCTCTGAAGTCGGGAGGTTTTCTGAAGTGGGTAACGCCGAGTCGTGCTTGCAGGCGCTCCTCGCGGATCAGCCAATCTTGCGGACACTCCTCAATGGCAAGAGGCCATTCGTCCAAGCCCGCCGTCATTAGGGATTCGTCACCGCGAAAGTCCACCAATGCTCCGACGCCAAATGGACTGATCAGCTGGCTTCTTCTAATCGGTCGAGATGACGGCATTGTTCGTTCTAATGGCCTTTCCCAAAGTGCGAACTCACCGGATCTCTCAACTTCCGTAACCGCTCGTTAGGTGACGCGCCGAGCAGCTTGCATCTACATTTCGCATTGAGCTTGGTGTAGGGTACGGGGCCTCGGGCCACTGCGGATGGAGTTGGTTACCAGCAGGGTGCATCATCGGCAGTTCCTCAGTGGGAGGTCCAAAGTCACCATATATCGATCTCGGGGCATCCGTCCATCTGCGAATGATCTCGTCAATGTGGGCTTCCGTTTTGGGCCACTCGTTGGGATCAGCCGACATGACTCGCTGCCGAATAGTGCGCTTTATGCGACGAATGAGCAGGTCATCCGGTGGGTTCGTGGGTCGATCTCGAAGAATGGACCCACCCCAGAAGCGACATAGAATGATCAGGAGGGCATGTAGTGCCCGCTCCCGAACCGAGACGGCAAAAGGTGTGACGCTCGTGGGTTCCACATGCTTGTATAGCGTTTGATGGTAGGTTCGGAAGTGCTCGTAGTGGGATCTATCCCTCGATCTTGACGGGTTGAAGTTTGTTACGACGACTCCTGGGCTATCCACACGACGTCCTATGCGACTTGATGCTTGAATGTACTCAGCAGTCGTCTTGGGCTGGCCTACAATTGTCATGAGGCTAAGCCGAGGTACATCCAGGCCGACTTGGATCATGTTGGTCGCGAAGCAGACATCGATCGCCTCGGAATTGGAAGGTCCTGAATACTTCTCAAATAACTGCTGAAGTATCGTTGGGATGTCACTGCTGCTGACCCGACTAGTTAGCTCAACGTCTCGGTTTATGAATCTGCGCAAATCTGTCCCAGATTGTCGAATCACGTCGAGACGCAATCCCAGTCGATCCCACATGGCATTGAGGTATTCCCGAATGTCGGCCCGGATTAGAGTCGCGGCGTGCCCGAGCTCTCTAAGGCTGTTGAAGTAGGCCATCATAGTCCAGTAGGGATCGATAGAGGCGGGACTACTTGATCCGGCCAGCCTCGGTGCCTGTATGAGGGCGCTCATCGTGCGAATCTGGGATGTCACATGTGAGGGAAGTGCGCTAGCAAATACACCGACGTACGTCCGGCCGTCCGCGTCGCTATCTTCGGCTGCAAAGAATGAGTCGCCGATCCTGAGAGCCTGAGGCGGGAACAAGAATGAGGACCTACCGTAGAGTGCTTTGACTTGGCTCTCTGCCCTAGAGATGGTTGCGGTAGAGCCGATCACCTTGGGACGAGTCGGATGACCACCATGATCACGTGTGCAAAGTGCGTCGACGACCGTTTCGTAGTGGCCTACCATTGATCCGAGCGGTCCTGAGATCAGGTGAAGCTCATCTTGGATGATGAGATCTGGCGGAGAACCCTGCTTGCCGATGCCAAAGATACTTCTGGCCTCCGGGCGAAAAGCGAGCATCGCAAACTTGTCGACGGTACCAATTAGCAGCGTCGGTGGCGATTCATAGATGTGCTCATCGATGACGGCGACGGGAAGGCCGCCTTCTGAGCTGAAATCGCACTCCCGGTCTTCGCAGATGTGGCGGACGCGTTGGGGATGGGAGAGAAGTCGATATCCCTTTACTCTTGTATGCTGACTAAATCTCTGGGGCCCCATTGCCGCGCCACACCATGGACAGCTCACGAGGACAAATTTGTTGGGTCCCTGGTCACGTTGAAGTTGCCTTAGTGCGTTGACTGCGTGGCTCTCACGATTTGGTGTGACTTCGCCACCCACCCATAGCCCGATTGTGAACGGACAACTACCCAGGTGTTGACTTCGCCGTCGTCGGATTATTTCACAGGCACAAATGAGGGACGCGGCTCGCTGAAACTGTTGCGTGCTGAGCAAGCGGAGTGTGTAGCGCATCAGAACTGTGGTGCCCACACTATCTGAGTCGCGCCGTCGTCGTAGAAAGATCGTAAAGGCTGAGAGCCCCAGATACGCCTCGGTCTTTCCGCCCCCGGTTGGAAACCAGATAACGTCCGCGATGTCGCGCTCATTGCACTGGGGATCAGCGAGCGCTTTGAGATTCATCAGCACGAAGGCAAGCTGGAAAGCTCGCCACTTGCGAGAAGAGTCATCGTAGTTCGGTTTCCGGTACCGCGAGCGAAGCGTCAATCGGCCGGATTTGGCTACCCAGCGTCGCAGCTGCTGTGATGAGAGCTCATAGTGAATCTGCTGCATCTGCATGGCTTCATTCATCAATCTGAAGGCCGACTCGATTTCAGGATCCTGGCTGATCAACTCGATTCCTCCGACAATTCGACTTAGACACGTTCTACAGTTTTCTAGGTGACGAAAGGCAGTTTTCTGTAGCTCCGGAGTCGAATCGAGTTCCTTCAATGCTTCGTCTTGGCGCTCGACTATCCAATCTCGATATGCATCCGCGAGTTTACGGCACCGACTGAGAATCTCGTCACGTTCGCCGTGAGCGAGCGTTGACATGCTGAGGTCGAGTTCCTTCACCTCGGTATGCAAGACCGGCTTGACTTCGTGAGTTGGGAGAACTTCGGTGCGAATGAGGGACGTCCGTCCATTGTCAGGATCGGCCCACTCAGCGGCGCAACCGTGACCAACTGCAAAGCTCTGCTTGTGAAGATGCAGAAGCTGGAGGGATAGTTCCTCGGCATCTCGGGAGTAGCTGGATTGCTCGGGATAGCTGAGAAAGCAGCCGCGTGGGCCTGCTGAGGAGACGCTGAAAGCGCACTGGAAGAAGCATTCAGTATTGCGGGGTGTTGAACCCTCGCACTGGAGTCGATTGACTAACGTGAATGTGACGAGCCGGCGCCTAGCTGTGCCCCCAAATGCGCGACTGACGATGTGGAGGACTAGAGCTGGTTGGCCATCCATCATCACGACGGGCTTCTCGAGCGATTTCCGAACTCCTTCGAGCAATTCACCGGATGTTACAGATAGGACTTCGTTGAAGGGCTGACGGAGCCAGGGCTTACGCCGCGATATTTGGCCCTTGATTTCGGGAGCGTCGCCCTGCCGGTATGTTGCACCGGAGATCTCGACTTCGATGCCGTCAGGAACGTCTACCAGAGCCGACAGTCCCATGGCGCTTGGGAGAAATTGATTAGCAAGATTGACGTCTTGGTCCGTCTCCGGAGTGCTGTCACCAGTTCGGCGCGAATCCGTGTCGACTGTACTATCGAGAATCCCCGTCGGCTCCGGAGAGTTCGCCTCGGTTGGTTCGTCTTCGTCTGGTGCGGAAGCGTCGTGGCTGGGTACGTCGACTTTCGAGGGGAAGAGTACACCTGCACCATACCGCTGCCTTGGAGGATCCTGCGGTCTGAGGATCTCCTCTCCATTGGGTTGAACATCCGGAGACAGGGGTGAGGGACCGACGAGTTCTCTACGAAGAAAATCAATGGTGAAGTCACGGACGACGAGGGTGTCACTCACGTCGAAAGTGACCTCTGCAATGATGATCTGATCCGTGTGTCAACAAGCTCGCGGACTTTCTCGTGGAGCATCAGAATCAAGAGGCTACGGGCCCTAGACATTCCCACATAGAGGAGAGACTGTGATCTATTGTCGTCGACTTCATCGATGTCGCTGATGATTACAACCGGGCTTTCGAGCCCCTTGAAGGAGTGGATCGTCGAGAATCTGATTCACTCTTGAGGAGTGTGAAGTGACCGCGAACAGTCAACGAGCGGCATGCCACAGATACGGCCGACAGAGGCTAGGGCGGACTTCTCAAGGCGAATCGGTGAGAGGATCACCATGTCGTCTATTCGTACGCCGTCGCGGGTCAATCGATCGACGGTGCGTTCTATAGACTTCAACATGCCGTCAGCCGTCTTCCAATACCTATGCTCCACCGGCATGCCCTGCTCGCGTCCAAGCCTGAATGGGGGCGCGTCAAATCCTCCGACAATTGCCGTCTCCTCCGCTATGCGCTTCGTGTTTCTGCAGTTAAGCGTAAGTCGAGCCCTTACAAAATGCTCGCTGTGAAGCGATACCTGTGTGGAAGTTCTCGATCCATCGCCATAGAGAGCCTGCCGGGTGAAATCCCCAAAAAAAGCCCATGTTCCTTGCTCCAGTCCGCCACCAATGGCTTTGCTCAAGAGGCTAAGTGTGGTCTCGTCGAGGAGATCCTGCGCTTCGTCCATGACCAAGACATCGAAAGAACCCTGCATCTCCTCTAGGGCGAGTTCTCCATAGAGTGGGTAAATATCGTCAAAAAGCGATGAAAGGTTGTCGCGGTCGATTGCTTGGTACTCCTGCAGGAGAAACTCATCGCCGACGCTGCTGGACTCTATGATCTTTCTCAAAGTACGGTGCCAAGTTCCAGCTGTAATGCTTGTTCCCTCGGTCTGTTCACGAAGCCAGTCGCCGAGGAGGCGATTGAAGCAGACAAAGAGAACACTCGCTCCACTGCGGCTGGCCCTGCGCGCGTATTCAAGTGCGAGAAGTGTCTTACCAGTACCGGCAGCGCCCTCGAAGAGGCAACGAGGGTTGTCCTCAAGTTCATCAAGACGATCATACTGCTCTTCAGTCAATCTCACGAGCCTTGCTTCTGATCGGCCGAGCGAGACTGACTTTGCCAGCACCCTGTCAAAATCCGGCCGCAGATAAGTTTGTATGGCCTTTAGATGAGATGGTTCTGCAAAGCGTCTATCGTTTCGATGGTGAAGTTCCTCCAGTCGAGTCCTAGCAGTCCTCTCGATGGACTCGGATATTGGCCTCTGAAGGTCCTTGGCGTCAATCACGTCTGCGCGCTCAAACTCTGGTGTCGGCGGCGGACAGTCCACGTCGGCGAAGACCACAGCACATCCAATTGGGCACCTGGACTCCGCGGACCACTGTCCGAAGTGATCGAGTACCTTGTGACGCAATGCAAACATTGATTCCCGGGACTGCATGAATGGGCTCTTCTTCAGGGTCGCCATATTCCCTCGACGATCGGTGGTCGTCCAAGTCCCATCTTCACAAGATACGCGACCGCCCTTGACTTCCAAGCAAATAATTCCTCTGCTAGGAATGAAAATGACGAAATCGATTTCGCCGAAGGGACCCGTAGCTCTGCGCGAAAGACAAGCGAATGTAAGGCGGTCCAATCGCTCGTGCCTGGGTCCGTCTGCAGTAGCCTGAAGACACGCCGTTCGGCCGAGCTCAGAACCGAATCGTCAATCCGAGCGGGGATCATTCTCGCCATGACTTATCGGCGTTCAGATGATTAAGTCGTCGGCCCATAGAAGTCGATTGACTTGGTCAGATGGGCAATCTTGCTGGCGGGAATCGATAGCCTGGACTTGGACGACCCAGGCCTGTCCGTAGTCCATTTCGAGCAATACAGGCTCCTCATCGAAGCGACTCAAAGAGCCTTGGACTTCGCCGAGGATGAGCTGAGTGAGACGGCTCCCGGCGGCAATGTGAGCGCCTCGAATCCTCGAGATGGCTTCGACTGTGTCGTTCATGTCCGCCGACAATTGAGAGTCACCAGTGGCCTTGGCAATGATCTTAAGATCACCGTCGTCGCCAGGTCCAATGAGATCAGGATTCCCCACCCAGCCCCGAACTGTCTGAACGGTCCTGTAAAGACCGTATTCCACGAGACGTCTCTGAACGACAGTTGGAGTTCCACCGAGTCGTCTGAGCGGAGGCTTCCAGCGTTCCGAAATGGCGCGGAGTCTGGCGTATTCCTCGATTCCGAGGTCGTCTTCAGCTAGCAGTCGGATGAATTCCTTGTCTCCACCAGCCCTGAAGAGCACAAAGTCGTCCTGTTGAAGGTCTGAAATGTTCACTGTGCGGAGGCGAGCGCCGTCTCTGGCCGAATCGTCCAGAAGCTCGTTGATGACATGCAGTTCGGACCAATGTGTCAGAAAGGCGTAGCAGCTTCCGTGGAATTCGACGAGCCGTGCCGGTCGAGCTTCATCGCCTGGGCCGACAGATATGAAGCGTGACGAGCGACTGCGCGACAGTCTGCGCTCAAGGTCAATCATTGGTGGTTCTGACGCCGTGGGCTGCTTTGACGCGGGCAGATCGGGAGGCTCCGATTCACGCAGAAGATCGGGGGCAAGCCCAAGGATCTCGGCTCGTGCTCTTGCCGACAGATGCTCGGACCGTAGGAAGTTTTGCTCGCGATTCTGATGGAGCGTCAACCATCGTCTTTCGAATGGATACGTGAGAATCACGACTCTGTCTGCCGCGTCTAGGTTCGTCAGCTTCGTAAATCGTCGTCTGCCTGGCCACGCGGGCACGATTAGTCCATCCCACGAGGCTTCGCTACCCATCGACTGTAAGGCGAAGACTGGGTACTCGAGTCCCAAGCCTTTCAGGTCGCCACTAATCTGACTGGCGGCTCTTGGCGTTCTTGCAGCTATGGCCCATCGCCCGTCGGATTCCACAAGCGTGCCAAGCAGGGCATCGGACTTCTCCGCGAGGGCAGAGGAATCGGAAGTGATTCGCCGAAACCCGTCCACGGCGAATTGAAACTCTCCGAAGACGTCTTGAGGCATCCATTGTCTGTTACGCGTAAGTGTATCCTGGGCCCGTTCCATCTTTTGGATCGTCTCGTCGTCGGCTCCAAAGCAACACTCGCTGACGTCCAACAGGATTCCAAAGAGCATGGCCAAGAGATGCTGGGATTCCGAGTTCTCTTCCAGTTCGCCAGTGAGTGCTGCGGCGCGTTCAAGGGCGTCTGCAATCTCTTCGATCTCGGCACTTTGGCAGGGAACCGCAATTGCTACGCTTCGCTCACGAGTCTCAGCCATGCGAACGGTCCTACCTACGAGGCTGCGGCGAGACCGATTCGTGTGACTGGTTTCTCCGAGTGCTACCTCAGACGGTGACATGCGCCAGACCGGGCAGTCGCGGTCTCGTAGAAGCTTGACCTCGTCCGTCTCATCAGGTGACGCAAGTATGACCATCCGATGCTGATCGGCAATCTCGTCGAATGCTTGCAGGTCGCTGACGATTCCACGCGCACCGTCGACCAGAACTACTCTGGAGGCCATCTCGACAGATCGTGAAGCGTCCGCCAAGTCTTGGGCCACTCGGGTGACGGCGATCAGCGGTTCCCCAATGACCTGGTAGCTGTCGCGCGGCTGAATCTCGCCGCGAAGTCCGATGGTTCCCCAAGGCATGAAACTCGACAATCTTGTGGGTCTGAGCTCGTTCACTCTCCCCAAGAAGACGGATTCGGCGATTGCTGCAAAGCGCGCCTGCGCCATGTAGAGAAGCACCGAGTTTCGAAGCATGCTACTGTTTCCATAGGTCTTTATTCCAAGGATCCTGTCGAGTATGCTCGTCTGAAGTCCTCCCAAGTAGGACGTGAGCGTTCCCTTGGGCCGCTTGCGGGTGGTGGGTTCGAGCCGCAAAACCTCTGATATGGGAAAGCTTCGCCACTCCTCTCTATCTTGTACCTTGAGCCGGAACAAATCCGCCTCACCTTCCCAGATGCCCTCGTACTCATATACAAAATCACTAGGCTTCACCTTTACATGCTGACCTTTGGCAAATGCTGATCTAGCATAGTCCGATGCAAGACTTGGGAATTCCTCCCGAAGTCTCTCAAGTACGAGAAGAATCGCAACGAGAGCTGTCGTTCCTGGCGTCTTGTCGAGGACGAAGCAGCAGGCGCCAGGTTTACCCCTGATACAGGCACTCATTATCATTGCAAGGAACCATGGCAATTGCTCTACTTTCTCACTCTGACCGAATCGCCCTACGACGTGAACGAGTGTTGGGAATCGCCTTTGCAGTTCTTGGATTAGCTCACGCTCGCTAGAGTCAGCCATGCCATCCTCCAACGGCTGACGAATTGCCGGATGCTGGTCTTGTTCGAGGTCTGTGAGCATTGAAGGCCAAGTGTCGGGTGAGGAGGCCTGCATTGGCGGCACTAGACGCGACACGGGCTGGACGCCAACGGCGTCCGAAGCGAATCGTCGAAGAAGACGCGGTCGGCGAGGACATGGTGGATTGCTTGGAGTGCCGATCGCTTAAGCGGCGTCCTCCTTGGTTACTCTGGGCCACTGCGTCGCTCTCGAGCACCTTCGCTGTCGAATGGAGGAGGCTTCCGCGCAAGTCTACTGACATCTGATTGCCCGTAGGCGGATCACGCTGCCGCGGCAGGTCCATGCCCGACGGGTAGCATTCCCAACGCCTCACAGTGCCGGCTGCCGTTGGTGGCACCTGATCCGGTGCGGTCGGGATCGTGACTTGTATAGCAGCAGGAGATGCGCGCGCGGCGAACGGCGGTGCGGCAGCCGGCTGCGCTGGCGACCACTGCACCACTTGCGCCGCGTGCACGCCTGCCGGTTGATAGTGAACGCTTGGCTATTCGTTTCAGAACGACGATTGCACAAGCCTCTTGCCGATCCCCGGGAGCCTTCCAGCAGTCGGCGACACAGAGTCTGGACACACAGCTGTTCCAATGTGGATATGTCGATGAGATGACCGAGAGGTCTGCCGGCTCGAATGCCAGCAGGTTTGGCGAGTCCCGATGGAGCGGAATGGGGACTTCGATTGCATGAGACAAGCCGGACGATGCGTCCCGGGCGTTGCGGATGGGTGGTGCATACAACGTGGAGCGAAAGCCAGGTTCACCAAGATCCCGCCCTTGTGAGTCCGGGCCGCGCAAGGGTTAACTCAGCGGATGGTGGCTGGACTCCACCGGAGACGAAGCGAACGCTTGGTTGGGCGTAGTTGTTGCACACATTCGGAGGCATGCCCTCTAGGTTCTCTCCGCGTGGAGGACTCTAGCCAGTAGCACGCGCGCACCTTCGAGGCAGGTAGGCCGGAATGTTAATTCAGCATTATTCCCGTTGCCTCGGGACGCATGGACACTTGCTACGTAGAGCCAGTCGTCGGCACCCGACTCCGCCTGCATAAAGCAGTGGGGGCGTTCAACCTAATGAAGTCGAGGTGTGCTTGCCGGGTAGGCCAGTAACCGTTCTCTGGTTCGAGCGTCACTTCCATGGTTCCAGCACAGCAGGCTCTTGCCTCGGCTCCTCTAGAAATGCCAGCGTGCAGACTCGACCGCTCTTGGGGTCGCTCGCTAGCGCAATGTCTCGATAGTTGCGTGCAAGCAATATGAACATCTGGGACGGCGTCAAGGATGGCAGAGACGATATTTGGATCCGGTGTTCTGTATCTCGCCCGACCAATCGAAAACACCACCAAGTGAGCGCCGACGAGCCTCATCAGCGATTCCGCAAAATCCCGAGGATCGGCTCGACGAGGCAGTCCGCCGTGGTGGGGAAACACGAGCACTTCTGCCCTGGCGTCTTCAGCATGTGCCACGAGCTGGTCGAGACCGACTTTGTCTATATCACCTGCAATTAGAAGGCGTGGTGAGTCACCGGTCCAAACCCTCACTACCGCTGACATCGCATTGGGCGTCAGTCGTTGTCCTCCCGGTGTTTGGCCACTAGTCGTTCTGACTGCGAACTGCTGCGACGGAGCCAGCACTTCCAGCCGACTAGCCCCAACCGACAGCTGACCAGGATTTCCGCTGCTCAATTCGAGACTGAAGCGGGTTCCCCGCTGCTGCGCAGCCCGCATGACGGAGACAAAGTCGTCCCAAAGAACAGTTCGACGACTGTCTGGATTGAGATAAACATGACCCACTCGGTAGCGCGGGTCCGACAGCAGTAGAGAGATCCCGCCGAAGTGGTCAGCGTCGGCATGGGAAACCAGAACAGAATCTATGCGCCTGATGCCTCGGTGAGAGAGGAAGTTAAGCAGTGTGTCTCCCGGCCCACCGTCGATCACCGACACCTCGCCGGAGTCCTCGATCACGGTCGAACTGCCGTGGCCCACATCGAGGATCCAGGCTCTACGAGGCAAGGTAATCCATACATGGTTCAGGTGCGGACTCAAAGTCCTGGAAATAGAGTTCACTTCCGTTATGGCACCCCACATTGACTCTTGCAAACAGCCGAACTGGCCAAGTGTCACGATCACACAGATTTTCTCTAATGGCCCGATCTTCTATGAGCTCCAAAGGAAACCGGACTGCGCTGACTGGATTCCAAGTGTGAATTATTGCATCCGCAACAGCCGTTGAGCTCTCCTGCGATACTCCTTCAATCCTAACGAGTGTTCGCCACGATTTTCGGTCCGGCGCAATAATCCCAGATAGCTCGCTGTCGCATCTCTCCAATCCGCCAATGACGATCTCTGGGTCAAGGAAACTCCTGTCGACTAAAGATGGTATATGGACCCGATGTAGTCTAATAGAGGTGTCGTCGTCAATCGATGAAAATGTTGAGAGCAAAACTGCCGGAATCCGCTCCTGATAGAGCGCCGAAACGAACTCTGCACCTGTGAATGATGCGAATCCTCGGTCAGAGAGACGGTGGTCACAGATCACAGCCGAAGAGCGTGTGGTTCGGATTTGCTCAAGCAGGTCGTTCGGGACAGAGAATGAGCCATGTGTCGGCTCTATGATCGTCGGAGTTAGACCGGCTTCTTCTGCGATACCAGCGGCGGTTTCCGCGTAGTCGGGAACATCGTCGACGACTGCGACACGGGTGCCGACGCCGATCACGACCGTTCTCCCAGTCTTGGCAACTCAATGAGAAACTCGGCTCCTCCGAGTTCGCCGCTTTGTATTGCTTTTGCACGACCACCCAGGTCCGTCGCAGTGTCTCGTACTATCGTTAGTCCCATTCCTGTGCCATTCTCATCACTCGTGACGCCCGGAAGCCAAATGCTATCAGCTAGCTGAGGTGGAATGCCTGGTCCGTTGTCGAGAACGGAGATGAGGACGTTATCGTTCAACAGGATTGTGCGGACAACAATGCGTCGGCTAGATGGCTGAGGAAGTTGGCGCTTGAATGCCTTTACAGAATTGGTGATTAGATTAGAGATGATTGCCTCAATGGCGGCGACGGATCCGCGAATCTGCGGCATTTCAAGTGTGAATTCGCAAGAAGTTGCGACCTGTGCATCGACCAAGTACGGCTCGAACAGGGTAACGGTTTCTTCGATCACCTGGTTTACGTTGAGGATTGTCCTACGCCGTTTGCTTCTTCTAAGAAGGTTGAGTGGCAACGTTGCGAATCGAGCGACCTGTGTGGCAGAGCGCTTGACAGCGTTCATCTGACGCGCCAGGCGACTTTCGTAGTCATGCTTGAGTGCATTCTGTGCGCGGCGTTCAACGGCCCTCACTGATGCAGTGAGGTCAGTTGCTGGACCTTCGATTTCATGGGCAAATACTGAGACAGCAGTCCCGACGCTCGCAAGAGTTTGGTAGAGACTCAATTCATCGCGAAGCTGGTCACGTTCGGTAGCTCGTGCTGACTCTAATTCGAGCGCCGCCTGGCGCACTGTGGCTCGTGCCGAGGGATCGAGCTTTTCGATAGCTCTGCGAAAATTGGTGTCTGCAGCCGCGGCTTCTCTGCGGCTCGCCCGCTTTCTTTGGGTCTCGCGCTCTCTTCGCTCAGCGAGACGCTCCTTATGCATCCACTCTAACGCGTCAATCGCAAATTTGCGGATTGCTCGAAATGCTTGGTTCTCGATGAATCCTGTGCGGTCGGTTTTCTGGAGGAGTAGTTCACGCTCGTCGCGAACTGTCACTCGACCGACGGATGTGTTGGTGGATGGGCGCAACTCAGGGTCGCGCACGCGAGAGAGATTCATGCCGAGCCAATCGTGACCATCATCACCGTAGGGGCGCACACGAAGGCCGCGATGGTACAGGTGAACACCGCCTACTTGGTCGAGCCATCGTCGTACCTCCGCGATGGTCGCCGCACGTCCTTCGAAAGACTTTCTCTGCAGCAGGAAAGCCCAGAGCTCGAACGTCGCTGCAGGTCCTGAATAGCGACGGTCAAAGTCGCCCCGTCGACTTGACCATTTGACCGTTCCTGACCGGTCATAAACCTTGGCCGAGGCGCGTCCGTTATCGTTCAGCTGCGCGACCAACCGGAACTCACAATCGTCGAAGTAGGCGCTTCGTACGAGCTGCTCGATATCCTTGAACTCTGAGGCAATAAGCTCGGGTGTAAATCCCTCAGGGTCGCGAAATGGATCAGAGAGCAGAAGCAACTCCCGTGCAAGTCGGCGAACCTCCCCGGCAGTTGCCCTGGATCTTAGTCTCTCGATAACAATTTGCGTTCCAGGCTTCGAGTCCGACGTTGAACGATGAATGTCAAGCGCTACATTGTCTACAACATCAGTGCCCGAGAAGTCGGCCCAGTTAATGGGGACTGAGTATTCGATCCCGGGCTCGTCAATCGGACGCGTGACAAGGAGGGCACGTTCGCCCAACCGAAGTGCTCCGAGGCGACCGAGGCCCTTGCTCCCGGCAGGTAGACGGTTTCTGCGCGTCAGGCTTCCCGGGTCTTTGCGTGAACGTCCCAGAACCAGCCAGCCGTCCCGAATGTCGCTGGCCGACATTCCGTCGCCGTCATCGGTGATTACAACCCTTCCTCCAAGGTCCTCCGTGCCCGATAGTTCCACTGTGCACGTCAATGCGTCCGCGTCGTAAGAGTTCTTGACCAATTCGACGATTCCTTGGTCGAGTCCAGTAATGAGCTCCTCTCCAAGACGCTGGAGGATGTCCGTTGAGAATCGGAAAGTTGCGGAGGTCATACGTTGAACCACGGCATTTCGCGGAGAGCCTGAACTGTCAGATGCCTACATCGAATGCGCTCGTCAAGCCATAGTTTGGCCTCTGGGGAACTAAGCACCTGGACAACGCTGCGACAGGTCTCAATGGAGCCGTTTCTGGGGCTAAGCACGATCAGGTGATTCTCGACGAATACGCCGCTCTTTCCGCAAATGACGGTTCCGGTGCCCCTCGACTTATCGCCCGGCCGTGAAGTCCGCCGAACAACTACGAACGGCGGCTCAAATGACCGCTTCTGAAAACCCCGCGGCCTAGCGCCGGCTACGTCAAATTCTCCACCGAGCGGAATGGCGCGAGCATGCAGGTATGGAAGCAGAGGCCCAGACTCGGGATCCCTGTGAGGGACAACTGTACCTACCCGGACGTCGAACACTTCGCCGAGGACTTTTCCGGCCGTTGAGTCCCACCAGCGTTGTGTCGACTCCCCAGATGTGCTGGGTGCGATGACACCTCTGAGAATGAACACGTCGACATCCGTCCATTCATCAAACCTGCCATATTTTTCGGCGGCCGACACATGGAGGTGATTTCCAACGAGATTCCGAAGCCTCTGATATCGGGAGCCAGAACGAATCACGTCTGGAAGGATCGCGGTCAGGCTCGTTCCAGCCTGGGCGCCTTGGACTGCCGACGCCAGAAACAATCCGGCGACGCTCGTCCGGCCGGTTGTCCAGCAGATGTCCTTTGGCGCTCTGCTGTGGGTGAAGGGTGGATTCATGACGATGTGGCAACCAAGCCATCCACGACTGAGAAGTTTGAGTCCGTCGCCGACCTTGATTTCCGGCAAGACTACATCAACCAAATCATCGATTCGGGTGCCTGCGGCAGCTCCTCGCGCAACTGCTAGAAGGACCAGCCGCGCCTTTGCCAGCCTTACGAAGGACGGCTCCACGTCTCGTCCGTGAAGGAGCGATCCCCAGAGTCGAAGGGTCTGTTCGAGGTCCTTTTCGATAGGCAAGTGGCGAGCAATCTCCATTAGAAGATCTCCGGCACCCACTGCCGGATCCAGAACCGGTCCAAGCGACTGGTGCCAATTTGACCACTGCGCAAGCGCAGCAGCGCGCAGATTGGAGCCAGTGAAGAAAGCTCCGCGTTCCCGTCGAACTCTCAACGGAATGGCCTTACGAAGGGCTTCGCCCGCTTCGCCATCCAAAAGGCTTTGCGGCACTGACCCTCGATACCAGTCCAGGCCGGTGTTCAAGGCTGCCTCCGCAAGGCCCTCTACATATAGGACGTACGGCTCCAACTTCGATGTCTCACCCATGTTCGTCAGAGACCCGCTTCCTTCCGTGCTCGCAGTCTGTGAAGGCAACAGTCTAATCGGCTTTGGGGGCGAGTCTGGGCTCTAGGATTCGGGGAGTCGCGGCGATCGGCAGAGAAAAATGGCTCCTAACTACGGGCGGGCTGATTGGGAGCGTCGATCGATCCGCCGCGGCTGCGCGCTTGGGCTCGCTAATTCTGAGCGCGCTTCCGAAGCGGTCGGACGTCTTGCGACCCTCCCTAGGCAGTCTCGGCCTCTTGCGGTCACCAGCTTGCAAGATCTCGGCCATAAGGCGGTGAAGAAGGACGATGTCGCTCACTTGGTCGAGGGTCAGGTGTCCATACGCGGGACCGGGCCGGATCGAGTGTTCCGTTGCCCGCGACCTCGTGTTCGTCTTCCTCAGTGGATGTTGAAGTCCTAGAAGTGATCAGCCCTGAAGAGGGTCATATGGATTTAAGCGGCCTAGCGCCGCGTTCCAAGGGACAGATCTCGCACTCGTGGCCGTTCTTGCTGGCGACGTGGTTACCAATAGCTGCCACGAATGACAGCGCCGAGTGGCGTTGCGGCGTTGCTATTGGCACTAGGCGATTCCAGAGCGCTTGAGGTCCCCAAGGCGAGGTGGTGTGTGCCTGGCAGCTCTGCGCTTAGTCCGATGACGGAGTTTGAGCATCTTGGTCTCGACTAATAACTCGTAGGCTGCTCCGGCATTCCCGGTGGACGACTTTCCGGAAGGTGAAGGAATCGGAGTCGAGAGGATCGCGCTTGCCAGCCTCATCTGCTGCTACGTGGCCAGTTTAAGACTGCAGGAAGAGTCTTTGGAAACCGCCCCGCTCTACCTAGATGCACCTGGCGCTCTTGGCCGAAGCACTTGTGGGTCGAGCCTCCACTCAGAGACTTCGTGCTGCAAAGCGAGCGAAGTTTGCGTCATCACTCTGACTATGCAGTGAGGACGAGTGCGCACGGAGGCCGTCCGTGCGTGGGAGTTGATCCAAAACAACTCTCAAGATTACTGACAAAGCAGCTGACGATCGTCCATTCTCAGAGCTGGATGTGGACTCCGGTTTATCAGACTTCGGGATGACGCTGGGATGACCTAGGCGCCCTTCGATTCTCAGTCCAACGGGAATGGCAAGACCCAGTGGAACGGAAGCAGAGCTTCCGTTCCACCGGGGAATCGCGCTCGTGGCCAGATAACGCGGCCGAGGCGCGCCCGAATGCGCGCCACGTGGCCTAGTAGGTGACAGCGTGACAGATGATCTGTGTCTGGTGCAACTCAGTAAGCCTTGCTCGAACCCCACCAAGGATCGGGCCAAATACATGAAGTGGGTTGACTGCTAACTGCCGGGATGACAGTGGGCTCGAGGCCTGCGAATCCCAGGGACAAAGCATAAGGTGTGCCGGCCAGACGCTCAGACGACCCTCGTCTCTTGAGTTCCGCATATGAGATAGCTTCTAGGGCGAGCAAATTCGAGCGACTTCCATTTATACATCCGGGAAACCATGGTGACGCAACTAGAATCGCCTATTCGATTAGGTCGAATTCGCCGTAGACGGTGCGATTCAATGCTATGACCTTTGTGGCCTTGTCGAAGAGTTCCAGAATTCTGGGGTCTGAGTTAACCTTGTGCATGGTGTTCTTGTGGTGGGCCTGATTTTGGAATCCACTCAGACTCACTAGGACCTCCTCGTTCTCATCGACATCCATTGCGTCTGAGAATGCCACACATCCATATTTTGCCGTCATATTCGAAGCTCTATAGGTTTCGTCAAGTATGGCTCCGTGGTCCAAATAAATCTTAGCTGCATCTTGTTGTATCGACAGGAACTCATCGACGTTTTTCTTCTTTACCCGAAAGATGTAAATGCACGTATACATCGGTGATACGTTTCGCTTTGGCATCAGGAATTTACCGCCCTCTGGCAGTCGTGCTACGCCGAGTATACCTCAACCCCTTGCCTGGAAGCGTGAAAGGTCCTGTTGTTGACTGAGCTATTTGTCGCCCAGAGCGCCGGCGAGCAGGAAGACAGCGGCTCGTTTGCTCCCGAGACATGTCAGCCGATCGGAACAACCAGACTGATACCCTCAGAGGCAATACTTGATCCGAAACGTTACTTGGGATGAACCGGAAGGAGCAAGGGCGTTAATACAGGGGTCGCAAGTAATATTAGGTGTCGCTTGCGTGGTAGCAGACGCGCTTGCTCCGAACGATGCAAGCTCGGCCAACTCCACAAGGCAACGCAGTGTAGATTCCTGCAATTCTATCTAGCCGTGTTGTTGGAATAGCCCTTAGCAACCACCGGGGCCGTGGCTTAATTTGGAGTCGACACTATTCGACCCTCGGAAAGAGTGGTGGCCTACGCGTTGCCGTGGATCCGGGTCGGAGAGTTCCCCATTTGAGTCCCTCCGTCAGCTCACCATCGGGACGCCATCCCAGACACTGCCATATCTCGCGAGTCTTATCCGGCATCACCGGATGGACGAGAATGGAGACGAGGCGCAGTGCCTCAGAGGCCGTGTAGACGACTTTTCTGACAGCTTCGAAGTCGCCTTGCTTATACAGGGTCCACGGTGCGTTTCGTTCAACGTACCGGTTCAGGTCACGAATCACTGCCTCGACCTCTCGGAGTGCTCGGTGGAGTGACAGCGCGTCTACGTTTTCAAAGACCGAGTCAACGAGCCTCATGCATCTGTCGCGAAGGTCAATCTCCTGTTCACTGACCGACCTGACTTCAGGCACGACTCCGGCACAGTACCGAATAATCATGCTTGTAAGCCGGTGCACGAGGTTACCGAGGCCGTTGGCCAGCGTCCCTGCGTAGCGTCTGTGGAAGAGCTCGTCGCTGAAATCGGCATCGTGACCCATCGCCATTTCACGCGCCAAGAAATATCGAAAGGCATCGGATCCAAGTGCGGCTGCAAGGTCAAACGGCCTGACGACGTTGCCGGTGGATTTCGACACCTTCGCTCCGCCCACATTCCACCATCCATGAGCGAAGATGGCCCGTGGGGGCGGAAGGCCAATCGCCCTCAGCATCGTTGGCCAATAGACTGCGTGAGTGATGAGTATGTCCTTGCCAATGAGATGGGTCGCGTTGGGCCATAGCCTGGCGAACATCTGGTCATCTGACTGGAAGCCTGCCGCTGTCAGATAGTTGATTAGAGCATCGAACCAGACGTAGGTCACATACCTCCTGTCGAATGGAAGCCTGATCCCCCAGTCCAAGCGCTCGACTGGTCTCGAAATGCAGAGATCGCCTAATGGCTGCCTTAGAAATCCTTGGACCTCGTTCTTGCGGGAGGCCGGACGTATGAACTCTGGGTGATCGCTGAGATAGCCAACCAACCAGTCTTGGTACTTTCCCATACGGAAGAAGTAGTTCTTCTCGACAAGCCGCTCTGCCGGCCTTAGACAGTCTGGGCACGTGCCATTAATGAGATCCTTCTCAGTCCAGTACCGCTCATCAGGCACACAGTACCAGCCCTCGTATTCTCCGAAGTAGATCTCGCCTTTGGCCCACAGCCTTTGAAGCACGGATTCCACAAGTCGTACGTGTCGTGCCTCCGTGGTACGGATGAAGTCGTCGTGCGAGATGTTTAAGGTCTTCCAAGTGCTCAGATACCGCACGACCATCCGGTCGGCCTGTGTCTTTGGGTCTAACCCATTCTCTAGGGCGGCGTCCCGGACCTTCTGTCCGTGCTCGTCCGTGCCAGTCAAGAAAAATGCTTCACTGCCTTGGAGGCGTCGGTATCTAGCCACAATGTCCGCAAGAACAGTCGTGTAGGCGTGTCCGATGTGAGGCTCATCGTTGACGTAGTAGATCGGCGTGGTGATGTAGCAGTCGCCGGTCATGAGAGAGCTCCTCGGTGAGTTGGGGAGAAGAAGAAAGAGCCTCCCGTTGGGGAGGCCCTCGTGTTTAGCTTTACCTTGGTCCCTGGATTACAGTGTTCTCCCCAACATCAATCCACCGTGGCGCATAGCCACGGCGTTCACCATCGCCATCATTGGAGTGCTCTCGCGGGACATTCGGACAAGGTCTGACTACAGTAGTTCGCAAAGGGTAGCAGACCTGCGAAAGTGGCGTAGGTGCTTCTAGCGGCGAGCCGCATGGCAGCAGAATCAAATATAGCTAGGTTTGCCCGGGCTTCACGGCGAAACCTGTGCCGAAAGAGCACCTAGACAGTCTGGGTCGCTTCTAGTGTGTGAGGGGACCGAATTGGGGTTTCCACCTCGAGTGGTGCCGAAGGCGGGGCTCGAACACGCGAAGCCCTACATCCGCTAGTTTCCAAGAGTGAGTTTGCCTGCGTGGGGCGAAGAGCGAATCGAAATTCGGTGATAGTGCGGATATGTTCTGGCGGAGGACGGTACTCTGTTTGGCTACCACGCTGGGAAGACAGCCACTAGCTCGAACGCCCGTGCTCTGGCGACCCCGCGGCTCGAAGTCTGCACGCGTGACTATCCGAGCGCCGGAGGAATCCTCGTGGCACCCGCAAGCGATCCGAGCCGCGCTTTAGGCGGGAGTTCCCAGCATCCTGACCGTAGCCAGGCCCGGTCGCTGCTGCGCCGGTGACGCTCATCAATCTGCGTGAAGCCAACGAGGCGCCGACGCAGCGCAGACGAGCCAGCGCCAATCACCGAAGTCGACTCACGGCCGGCCGCGATCGTGAGCAACGACACGAGAAGCTCCCGCGCCCCTCTAGGCTAGGCTGCGATCCAGTCACCGAGGCTGCTCGAGCGCTAATGATTTGCAAGCGAAATTTCGAGATTCGAGCATGCACCGAGAGCGACGTTGAAGCCGTGCTTGCTCTGTGGCGACACTCCTCGTCGCCGGGGTCTACGGACACGGCAGCGGCCATCAACGCGAGACTCGCACGCGATGACGGCCTGTTTCTGCTCGCCTCCATTGAGGGCACGGTGATCGGCTCCCTGATCGCTGGCTGGGACGGGTGGCGCGGCTACTTCTATCGATTGGTCGTTGACCAGGCCTATCGGCGTCGAGGGATCGCTGCTGCCCTCGTTCGTGAGGGCGAACGTCGACTCTCTGAGCTCGGCGCGCGGCGAATTTACGCGGCAGTCCTGGCTTACGAGGAACCCGCGGTTGAGTTCTGGCGTGCTGCTGGGTATGAGCTGACCTCCCACGTCAGACCCTTTGCGAAAGACCTATCCGTTGGGAGCCGTTGAGATTGATGAGGCGGTCTTCATCGCGCTAGACGCTGCGGACTTGCATCGGGTTGTGTGGGCTTGGTCGCGGGGACCGGGCAGAGTCTAAGCCGCTGTCTTGTTCGTCTGAGCCGGCGGCTCGCTCTAGTCGCGGACACGACCAGCGTGAACGTCTTGTCGGCGGCCAGGGTTTCGACCCATGTGGGTTAGGACGGCAGGCGGATGCGCTATTCGTGACCCCTGGCTCCCACAGTTCCGCGGCCATGGACAGAGCGTTGGGATCGAAACGGACGAAACGGGCGAGAATTCGGAACGTGGACTCCGCCGCAGCGTCCAGGCGCGTAGCACACGTATTGGATCAGAGATTATGCGTGGAGTCCGACGAGGCCGCGATTGATCGCGATGCGCTCGCATCTAGCGTAGGCATAGGCTCCAGCTATCACACTCGTGAACGCGATGGCGGCGACGACCAGGAATTCAACTTCGATTGGGAAGAGCGACGGCGTTCCGATGGTCGTGGAGCGGAGCAGGTCGACGATGTAGGTGTAGGGGTTGACGTAGGCAATCCAGCGCACACTCCAGGGCAGGATGGCGATTGGGTAGGTGGCGCCGGCCATAACCATGGCGAGCGCGCTGAGGGCACTGGGAAATCGTGCGCCCCGGGCGACCAGCCCGAGCCCGGCGAAGCCAAGTCCCATGCCGAAGAACGCGACCAGCGTTATGAGCACGGCGGCGAGAGCCGGAAGGGAGATTGCGAAGCCCTGACCCTGAAACAGCGCGATCGCAATCAGCAGCACGAGCAGCGCCTGGAACAGCGCGAAGCCAATGTTGACGATCGTGGCACCGGCCAGCGCCGTCCACCGTGGAGCTTCAGCCACCCAGACGTGCGCGAGCGTGCCAGTGACGTTTGACCGCCCGAGGAACTCGACACCGCGCCAGAGAGCGGCCACGGCTACGTGGAGCGCGACGTACCCGGTGACGGCGTAGGCCAGGAAGCTCCGGCCGCCTCCGCTGGCCTCGAAGCCCGAGTCTCCGAAGGCCGTGCCGGTGAGAGCCAAGGGTACGAAGAAGAGGAAGGACCAACCGATCTGGTATAGCCACATGGCCTTGAAGCGCGCGGACTCCAACCATTCGGCGCGCGCGTGGGTGAGCGTGGCCCTGAAGAGCGCGGCTGCTTCAGCCCCGAGGCCAGCCAACTAAATCCACTCCAATTCACCCTTGGCTCGGGCGGCCCTGTCCATGGCCCTCAGCAGAACAAGCCCGATCGCGCCATAGACCAGGGCGATCCCCAGAAGCGCGCCGCACGAGAGCATGGCGTGCTGCAGGTCGCCGAAAATGAGTGCGTCGCGCAGACCGCGGATGGTCCAGGTTGGTGGCAGAAGTGCTGAGAGCGATTGGGCCCAAACCGGAAGTACCTCGACCGGGTAGGCAATGCCGGCCAGGATTCCGGCCACCATCGCGAATAAGCCGACGAAGAGATAGCCCTCGCGGTACCGGAGCAAGATGGCCGCCCACGGCAACGCTATGGCGATGGTCGCCAGGCCGCCGCAGATCAGCACGGCAAGGGCCGGGCCGACGTTCAGCACCAGAGGAAACCTGAACAGCGCCCAGGCAAGGCCAAACGACCCGAGCGCCATGACTGACGGCGTAAACGTGCGTCCGATCGCTCCGCCGCAGATAAGGACAACGCGCGTCGTCGCTGTTGCCCAAATGGTGGGCAGTGTTCCCAGGCTCCGGTCAAAGCGCAGGTTGTTTGCCAGTTCGGCCATCGTCCAACCGGCCCAAAGGAACGTGGTAGCGCCGATGACCGAGTAGGCAAGATAGTTTTCTGTCCCGGCCTGCCGTGCGAAGTTCTCAAGGCCTGAGTTCGCAGGCCCTGCGAGCGCGATGGTGGCGAGCACAATCGGTAGCACCCACTGCAGCATTCCAATGAGGCTTGCCGTCATGAAGAAGGGGTGGCGGCGGTCGATTCGCCAGCCCTTGCGAATGAGCGCAAGCAGTGCCCGAATCTCTCCGTGGACCTGCATCGAGCTAGCGTTCAATGAAGGGCCGCTCGATGCGTGAGCCGGTGATGGCGATGTAGGCGTCTTCCAGGTCGGGTTCGCGGAGGCGGGCCTCTTCGACCACGATGCCCTGGCTGACAAGTGCGCTGGTGAGGGCGTCGCTGCTGCGCCAGCCCTCCTGAGCGCGAACGGCTACCGCAAACTCGCCGTCCGGGTTGACGTCGCCCCACCACAGGCCGTCGGATCCGATGACCTCTTTGGCCGTGGTCAGGTCGCCGCGCAGCAGGAGGTCGAGGCGCGGCATTTCGCCGGCCTGGCGGATGAGATCGGCGGGGCGGCCTTCGGCGACCAACGAGCCGCTCTGGATGATTCCGACGCGGTCGCAGATCTGTTCGGCCTCGTAGAGGTTGTGGGTGGTGAGCAGGATGGCGGTGCCCGACTCGGCGATCTGTCGAATGAGGTGGCGGGCCTCCCGGGCAGCGACGGGGTCAAGAGCCGCCGTGGGTTCATCGAGCAGCAGCACCGGCGGGTCGTGGAGCGTGGCGCGCGCGAGGTTGAGGCGCTGCTTCATGCCCGTGCTGTAGGTCTCGACGAGTTCGTCCATTCGATCCTCAAGGCCGAATTGCTGGGCGGCCGCCTGGATGCGCTCTGCGAGACGCTCCCTGGGCATGAATGACAGCGTGCCGAAGAGTTCGAGGTTTTCACGGCCGGACAGCCGCCAATACATGCCGCGCTCACCGGCGAAGAGGACGCCGATATTGCGGCGGACCTGACGCGGCGAGCGGGTAACGTCGAAACCAGCCACGGAGGCGCTGCCTGAGGTAGGTTCCAGCAGGGTGGCGAGCATCTTGACGGTGGTGGTTTTGCCCGCGCCGTTGGGACCCAGCAGGCCGAAGCAGTGGCCTGGCGAGATGTCCAGATCCAGGTCGTTGACGGCGACGATGCGCTTGGGTTCAGCGGGCTCGGCCCGGAAGCGCGGCAGGCGTCCGCGCAGGCCGCGACGCACCCGTGGCTCGAAGACACGGCTCAGCGACCGTACCGATACGGCGGCCGGGTCTGCGTTCACGTTAGGCACTTCTCATTCCGAGGGGCCCTGCGCGGTTCGCTAGCTGTGATCAACTCAGGCCTGGCTGGCGAGGATTCGCTCAAGGGTCAAGCCAATAATCGCAGTGTAAGGTCACTCCTAATGCGGGGTAGCAAGCCAAGCTGGCATCGTTTGCTTTATTGCGCGTCGCTGGGACCTCTGCGGACGTGGACCTGCCTCTCGTGCGAGGCCTTGGTGAAACCCTAGTCTTCGCTGCTCACATACAAGGGCAGGGTCGGATGACGAAGTGGCGATCAGTGAGCGCCGTTTGAACCGCACCTAAGGGTGGCCCCTCCACTGAGGAAGCGCGTGGCGATAGCGCAAAGGCAAGCGATTGGATACCGCATCCTCGCGTTTCGGGCCTAAGTCGCGCACAACCTCTGGGCGGAAGTTCGGCGAGTCCGAAACACACGGGTCGCACGGGTCGCAACGGCGAGAGCCGGCGTCAAACGCGCCGCTTGGTCCTGACACCGTGCACGCCGCGACCAAGGGAAAGCCTCGGCGTTATCAGATGGCAGCTAGGGTCTTCGACGGGATGCTGCCGCTGTGGCACGAAGCCGGGCGGATCCAACCCTTGGCAGGCTGACAGTGGACGGCACGCCACGTCGGACTAGGGTTGCACGACTGACTTGGCGTCGTTTGGCTCGCTTACTGGCTGCTACTCGTCATCCCAAGCGGCCTCGCTGCACGATCACTGTCCAGATCGTGGCAGCGTGAGATTCAAAACAAGCTCCGATGGAGTCCAGGGTGCAGTCGGACTTAGTTTTCCATTCGGCTATGCAATGTCGACTTGCAGCCCGTGAGTTCATGAACTGGGAGCCGAACGCTCTCTACGGTCTAGCCGGAGGCGTGAGCGGGAATGTGGTCGATCATCTCACGCAGCAGACGCGTGGTATGCGCTGTGCTCCCGCAGCACGAGCCGATGATCGACGCGCCAGAGTGGATCCACTGCTCGGCGAAGTCCACCATCCTCTCCGGCGGATAGAGGTAGCACACCTTTCCGGCCACCAGTTCGGGAACGCCAGCATTCGACTGCGCCATCAGTGGTCGCTTGGGTCCGGCGGCCAGCATTTGATCGAGTATCTGGGACATTTCGTCCGGTCCATTGCCACAATTGCAGCCAACGACATCGGCCCCGGCGTCCTCGCAGGCGCGCATGCCGTCAGCAGGTGCCACACCCATCATCGTGTGGAGATTGATTTCGTAGCTCATGGTGGCGAAGACCGGCAATCCGGTTGACCGCGCCGCTTGTATGGCGATCTGCACCTCCCGCGTGTCGCTGAAGGTCTCGCAGAGCAGCAGGTCGGCACCACCGTCAGCGAGGGCCTCCGCTTGCACGCGGAAGGCCTCGCTCATTTCTGCCTCGGTCACGGTGCCGAGCGGCTCAAGGAAGTCACCGCTCTGCCCGATGTCGCCGGCAACCCACGCGTCGTCACCCGCAGCCGCACGAGCCTGCTCCGCAGCGCTGCGACTAATTGCTTCAGCCTGGCCGACGAGCCCCGCTCGCTTCAGGCGGATCAAGTTGCCGCCAAAGGTGTTCGTACTGATTACATCGGCGCCGGCGTCGACGTAGGATCGGTAAACGGACTCCATGCGGTCGGGGAACCGCAACGTCACCTCTTCGGGGGCTTCCCAGTCGCGATCCTCGAAGTCGTTTAGCAAGCTACCCATTGCGCCGTCAAACAGGATTGGACGCTCCGCGATGGCCTGCAGAACGGCGTCTGGAACTGAACGATCGATGGACATGGTGTAGCGCAACTCGTTCGGTCGGATCGATCAATCGCGACGGTCGAGTATAGGGCGGCATTCAGCGGCAAAAAAGACGAGTCGGCGTAACCAACGGCCATAGGCGAGGCCGCAGGATATCGATGCTTCGGCGGAAGGAGATTCGGACTCTAGTGGGATAATTCCTTCAGGGCACTAGCATCGTTTTGGCATTTCCAGTGGGAGCGTTCCGCGATCGAGTACTGGCCAAGCACTTGGCGAGGGGAGGGTCGCCGACCATGCAGAAGCAGCCTCGGAAGCGACGGAGTTTGGTATCGCTGGTTGCCGCGCTCGACGGAGCGACGACAAAGAGCGCGAAGGCTCGTGCGCACTATGATCTTGCTCTATTCCATGACAACAACGGGCGGGAAGCGCAGGCGATCCCCCACTACCGAAAGGCCCTCGCGCTGGGTATTGGTCCTGAAGTCAGAGCCGAGGCGTACGCATGGCTCGCAAGCAGCTTGTACAAGACTGGCTGTCCCGTGGAAGCGTCTTCGAGCGCGCGCCAAGCCCTGTGTCTCACCGATGACTCGTCACTCCGGCAGTTCCTAATCCGGCTGCTGAGACGTATCGACCGAGCAAAAAACCAGTCCTAATCCAGGGATGTGTGCGTCGACTTAACCGTTGGCCGTGCATCGATGCTCGGGCAAGAGCCGGGGGCGGGAGCACTGTCCAACACCCGACATGAAAGCAACCTCTTTGGCGGTTTCGGCATGCCGAACCGGTTCGTTCGCGCTTGCCAAGTCAGCGTCCACGGATCGTGCGTCGGCCGAGCGACTGCGCCAATGCAACATGACTCTCTGGCACGGAGCTTGGTCGAATCGCGGCTGTTGGTCACGCGGCTGGCTTGTACCCGATGTAGACAATGTGGCGGGACAAAGCCACCATGCATTGATCGGCGCTGACGTCGAATAGAAGGTCCAACCAGAGATCTCGCTGGCTGCCTTCAAGACGGTTGAAGCTCTCGTCGTCGGCGGATATCGCAGGCTCAACACCCGCAATCTGGGCCGTGTGGAATCCCACAGCCTCATGCATGGGAGCAATCTCGTCGAGGCGAGCGAAATAGCCGCAGAAACCACCTGGCGGGGCATCAGGTGAGCGGTGCCCGTTTCGAATGTGTGACCAGACCGACTTCCGACTCTCGATCCACAACGGGTTGTCCCTCGTGAGGTACCCGAGGATTCCGAGTCTAGAGACCAGAGCGGAAAAGATGACTCTGCCAGATTTCAGGCACGCGTAGGCTGAGCGTAGGGCTACCAATCGATCGGTCTTTAAGACCAGGTGGTACAGAGGACCCATCGGGAGCACCGCGTCGAACGCCTTGCGCGGAATTCCGCGAAGGGTACGTGCATCACCGACATGAAAGTCAATCTGATCGAAAAGATCGAGATCGTTTGCCGTTGCCTTGCATTGGGCCACGTATTCGTTGGCTAGGTCGATGGCCGTAATCTAATGGCCGCTCCGGACAAGGGAAAAGGTATAGAAGCCCGTGCCGAACCCCACTTCGAGAATCCTGCCGTGTGATGGCAGATATCGATTCAGGTAGCGCCACGTGACTTCGGCTTCCAGTTGGTGGCGCTGCCATCGCGCCGCCTCGGCGTCCCAGCCCGCGTTGTACATCTGGCGAATGTCGCTCAGGTCATCCATTGGCGTTCCAACTGATCGGTAGCTAGGCGGCCTCTGGACCACACCTGCCAATGGCACCCGCTGCCTGAGCGAATCGCGGACGGCTCCATCGGCCACGTGTGGATTCTAAGGCTGAATGCTCGGCACGGGATGGTGGCCTTGGTCGTGATGGCGTCGGTCCGGATCAAGCGTGCTTGCTCCATGGTGGGAGGTGCGACTGCACAGGATCTGGCCCAGAACTGCGACATGAGATTGTGCGAAGGCTGCAGGAAGCGGCAGCCGTGCGTGAGGAGTCATCCCTGAAGAATTACCTGCGACTCAGTTGACCCCGACGGTCTGGCGTTCGTAGAGGTGGCGGTAGGGCCCGTTGTTCTCGAGCAGATCCGCGTGCATGCCCGCCTCAACGATCTGGCCGTCCTGGAGCACGAAGATGCGGTCGGCGTTGCGGACGGTAGCCAGGCGATGCGCAATGACGAGGATGGTTCGATCCGTGGACTCGGCGAGGACGGCTTCGTAGACCCGGCGCTCGGTCACCGAGTCCAGGGCCGAGGTCGCCTCGCCCAGGATCAGGACATCGGGATCCCGCAGCAGCGTCCGGGCGATCGACAGCCGCTGGCGTTCGCCGCCGGACAGGTGGGACCCGCGCTCGCCGATGCCGGTCTCGTAGCCGTCGGGCAGGGACAGGATGAAATCGTGGATCTGAGCGACCCGGCAGGCGCGCTCAAGGGCCGCTGAATCAACGTCGCCGAGCCCAAAGGTGAGGTTTGACCGAACACTGGCGTTGAAGAAGAAGGGATCCTGCGCGGCCAGACCGACCGTTCGTCGCAAGTCAAGCAGTCGCAACTCCATGAGCCGGCGGTCATCCAGACGCATGTCGCCCGCGTCGGCCTGGAACAAGCGGGTGAGCAGCTCGGCCGTGGTCGACTTGCCGCAGCCGCTGGCCCCCACCAGCGCCACGACTTTGCCCGGCTCGACGAGCATGCTGAGGCCCCGCAGAACGGGCGCATGCATGGTGCGGTGGGTGAACTCCACGTCGTCAAACTCAACGCTCGGTGGGCGGGCCACGGCCAGCGCCTCGGTGATCGGATCGTCCTCGACCGGCATGGCCAGGGTGTCCTTGAGGCGACGTGCTGCGGCGAAGATGGCGCCGGCATCGAACCAGCGCATCTCCGAGGCCTGGGCGACTCGCAGGCCCGACAGCACCAAGCTCATGAGGGCGCCGATGTCACCGGTCGACAAGCGCCCCTGTGTAAATTCGAAGCTGCCGTAGCCGAACACGATCAAGGGACCGACGCCCCAGCTCAGCGCGATCCCGAAGTCAGCCGCGACTCGTCCTGCCATGAACTCACGCAGTCGGTCTGTCCGGACGCGAGCCGACAGCGCATCAAAACGTCCTTGCGAGAGCGGCTCATGCCGATGTTGCTGAAAGAGGCGGATTCCGCTGAGGTGCTCGTGCAGGAAGGCGCTGACGTCGGCGCCGCTGGCCAACCGCCGCTCGGCGGCCAGACGACGCAGCCCGTAGTCAAAGCGGGAAGTAAAGAAGTAGTAGGCAGGTATCACGGCCAGCGCCAAGAGCGTGAGGCGCCAGTTGAGCGCAAACCCCACTGCAAAGGCCGCAATGGCGGTGGCGATCGTCATACCCAGTCGGCCCATGCCCCAGCCGATGAAGTACGCGAGTTCCTCGGGTCCGTCGAGCACGCGGGCGGCACGCTCGCCGGTGGACATGGGGTCGATGTCGACCATCCGCACGTGCTGCAGATGGCGAAAGGTCGTTTCGGTCATGCGGGCGGCGCTGCGCAGCGTGGCTCGCTGGGCACGGATCTCCATCACCGTCATCAGGGCGGTGGCCGCGAGGGGGGCGAAGGCCGCCATGAGGAGCGGCGTCCAGGCGGCGGGGAAGCCTTCGTGCACGCTTCTATCGATGAGTTCGCGCACCCCCAGCGAACCGGCAATCGTCAGGGCGATGACCAGCCCGCCGATTGCCGTCGTTTCCGCGAGGGTGCGCGCCGATGGCCGGCCCAGGCGCATGGCGGCCACCAGATCGGCCACGACCGCACGTTCGCTGGCCAGCCGACTCATGCGGTCTGCGCTCCCGCGCCGAACTGGGTGGCATGCAGCTGCCAATACAGGCCGCGCCGTTCGAGGAGCTGGTGCGGCGCTCCCGATTCCACCACCCGGCCGTCGTCGATGACGACGATGCGGTCGGCGTCGCGCAGGGTGGCGAGCCGGTGGGCGATGGCGATCACCGTGCGCGACGCCCGCACGCGGGCCAGCGCCGTCTGAATGTGTTCCTCGGTAATCGCGTCTAGGGAGGCGGTGGCTTCGTCCAGCAGCAGGATCGGCGGGTCTTGCAGGAAGACCCGGGCGATCGCAACGCGCTGCCGCTGTCCACCGCTCAGACGCACGCCCCGGTCGCCGACGACGGTGTCGTAGCCGTCGGGGAGCGACGCCACATAGTCGTGAAGATCGGCATGGCGCATCGCCGCGATGAGGTCGGCATCCCTGGCTTCCGGCCTGGCGACCTGGAGGTTCTCGCGAATGGAGGCGTTGAGCAGGACGGCATCCTGGGGGACGATCCCGACATCGCGCCGCAGGTCGCTGAAGAGCAGGCTGCGAATGTCGTGACCGGCGATGTGAATCCCGCCGGCGTCGGCGTCGTAGTGCCGCAGGACCAGATCGGCCAGGGTGGTTTTGCCGGAGCCGGTTGGCCCGACGATGCCGACGAATTCGCCGGGCTGCACATCCAGGGAGACGTTGCGGATGGGCTCCAGACGGTCGTCGGCATAGCGGAACGAGACGTTAGCGAATTGGACCGAGGCATCGGCCGCCGACAGCCGCACGCGCTCCCTGCCTTCGGCGACCCTGGGCTGCTCGTCCAGGAGCGGCGCAATCCGCCGCCAGGGGGCGGCCACACGCTCGTAGTCGGCCAGGTAGTCCGAGGAGTAGCCGAGCCCGCCAAAGTAGGTCAGCGCGATCTGGACGAAGGCCGCGACCATGCCCGGCGTTGCGCGCCCGGCCTGCACTTCAACCACGGCGATGGCGAAGACGGCCAGGATGCCGAAGGCGCGCACGAAGCTCCAGAGATTCCGCGCGGCAGCGGCGGTGAACGCGACGCGGAAGGAGCCCTCCTCAAGGCGACGGTGGTTGAGATCGCGCAGCCGGGCGAGGGCCGGATCCTGGGCCTGGATGGAGCGGATCATGCGGGCGCCTTCCAAGGCCTCGTGAACGTACTCGCGCGTCCGCGCGGCGTGGGCGCGGTCGGCGGCGTTGGCGGCATGCATGGTCGGGGCCACGAGCCGCTTCATGATGTAGAGCGTGGGCGCGAAGGCCAACAGCACGAGCGCCAGGCGCCAGTTGAGCACGAAGGCCGCGACCAGGGGCGCGATGATTTCAAAGGTCGAGAGGAAGCCCTTGAGCACCAGCAACTGAACGGCGAAGGTCACCTGGCGCAGGTCGCCGGTCAGGCGCTCAACCAGGTCGCCGGTCACGTTGCGATCGAAGAAGTAGCCGTCCTGGCTGAGCAGCCGGGCGAAGAGGTCGCGCCGGATGTCGTGGGCCATGGAGACATCGGCGATCTCGCGAAAGATGCGGTTGACGATGACGAGGCCGCGATGCAGGAACTGGGCGGCGGCGATGCCAAGCACGGTGAGGACGATGGGCAGCCACAGGCCGGCGGGCAGGGCCTCGTCGAGGAGGTGGCGGATGCCCAGCGGGATCAGGGCCAGGAAGGTGACGCCAACCAGCGAGGCCGCGAACCCCGGCAGATAGATCAGCGGACGCCGGCGGATATAGCCGAGCAGCAGCAGCAGTTGTCGGTGAGTCACTGAAACGTCAACCTGAGAGGGAAACGCGGAGGGTACCTATCGAACGGGCTCGCAGCAAATGGTCAAGCACCGGGCACTGCGGCCCAAGACTCGCGGCTGCTTCTCATTGCGACTCACGGGCACTGAAGATGCCTACACGTCTACCGATCCGACGGACTGGTACTTGCGGAGCGCCAGGCGAAGGATGACGAACCCCACGGCGGCGGTGAGCACGCCGACGGGAAGGGAAAGCGCGCCGGGCATCCAGTGGTCGGCGGGCCGGAGGGCGAACGCCACCGGATAGAACCCGGTGAACGCAAACGGCAGCGCGGTCATAAAGATCTGGAGCGGGACTGGGAGGGCGTCGAGCGGATACTTGGTGTGCTCGTTGAGCGCCGAGATCCCATGCGCGACAGACCGCGCGCGGGAGAACCAGGCCACGGAGCAGTACGTCACCAGTGTCATGCCGGTGCGAACAAGAATCGAGGCCACCAGTGCCACGAGGATGAGCAGGACGGCCAGCGGGCTCGCGAACACGCCCGTGTTGACCATCGCCAGGACCGTTACGGCGGCGTAGAAGGAAATCGTCAGCAGGTGGTCCGGCTGCGCGAGTTCGACCGACGCCCACAGCAGCAGCGGCGCCGGTCGCACCTTGGCGTAGTCGAGGCCACCGTAATAGAAGTAGTCGTCGGCATGCAGGGCGAACGCGAAAAGGAGATGGCTGAGGTCCTGGCCGAGGAATGAGATGCCCCACATCAGCGCGACTTCCCAGGCACTCCAGCCCCCGAGTTGGGCGACGAAGCTGAAGATCACGGCGATGAACGCAAGGCGAAAGACGCGCCAGGCGAGGTTGCTGCCCAGGCCCAGCCAGGTGTCGAACCGGTACTGCGCCATGGCCTTGAGGCGAATCGTGAAACTCTCGGCATACAGGCGCGACCAGCGGCGCATCGATTAGCCGCCCTGAATCTGTACGCGCCGGACCAGCAGACGCCAGACCACCATGCCGATCGCGAAGAGGGCGATGGCCCAGATCACCTGCACGCCGAAGGCGCGGACCAGTTCTGGGCCCTCGAGACGGTCCATGTAGACGAGCGTGGGCGTTGAAGTGATGGCCTGAAACGGCAGCAGGTCGGCGACGACGCGCAGGGCGCCCGGCATCAGCGCCAGCGGAATGAGCGCTCCGCCGAAGAACTCCTGGATCGCAACGCGGGCCATGGTGACGCCGGACCCGCTGATGCTCATCAAAGTTATGGCATTGACGATGAAGTGCAGCCCCGCCAACACCAACCACGCCAGCCCGATGCTGAGCGCGAAAAGCGCGACCGACATGCCTGACGAGGGATCGTCAACCACGCCGGCGAGTCGAAAGATCAGCCAGGTGGGCACGGCCACCAGCAGCGCGTCCACCAGGAAGACTCCCAGCCACTCGGCATAGCGCAGGAGCTGCATGTTGACCGGGCGCACGAGCTCAACGGCAATCTGGCCGGTGGAGACTTGGCGCAGGGAGCGGTAAATGACGCGGCGACTCGCGTGGCCCATGCGCGCGAAGTTCACGACCCCCGCCACCACCATGTAGGTCGCCATATCGGGGGCGTCGAAGGCCGCCTGCACGTCGCTCGAGCCCGATCGAATCACCGACCAGATGCTGACGAGAATCCAGGTGTTGAGCAGCGTGGCCCCCAGACCGACCAGGAATTCGAAGCGAAGTGCCAAGCCCACGCGCACATAGGCGCGCGAGACCGCCGAGTAGCGGCCGACGCTCTGCCGCCAGCTAGCTGCCGCGAACGCCATGTTGATACACGCTCAAAATGACGTCTTCGATCGGCGGTTCCACAACTGAGATACTGCGGACCCCGACATGCGCCATGATCAGTCGCGTGGCGTCGACGATGGCACCTTGATCACCGATTCCGGATGCGCGCACTCGAGACCCGTCGCGAGTGACCAGCGCCTCCGGCCACCTCCGTGACACGTCCTGGACGATCATCTCAATGACGTCGCCCGGGGCGTCGACCTCGACGGCCCGCGACGAGGCATGCAAGTCGATCAAGTCGCCCAGCAGGCCATCGAACACGGCGCTGCCCTGGTTCAGGACGACAACGCGCTCGCATAGTTCCTGAACGTCGTTCAGGTCGTGCGTCGTCAGCAGGACCGTTGTGCCCAGCGAGCGGCTGACGGACAGGATGAATTCACGAATCCGGCGCTTCGCCTCGATGTCGAGCCCGATGGTGGGCTCGTCGAGGTAGACAATCCTGGGCTGATGCAGAAATGTCGCGGCCACCTCGCAGCGCATGCGCTGGCCCAGGCTTAGCGTGCGCACCGGCTGATTCAGTAGCGGCTCAAGCTGGGGCAGGTCGGTGAGTTCCGTCAGCCGCGCGTCGTAATCGGATTGCGAAGTGCCGTAGAGATGCCGGAGCAGCCCGAACGAGTCGACGGCCGGTAGGTCGTGGAGCAGGTGTGATCGCTGGCCAAACAGCACGCCGATGTCCTGGGCGTTGGCAATCCGGTCATGAAACGGATCACGGCCAAGCACGCGGACGCGCCCCTCGGTTGGGAACAGGACCCCGGTCAGCAGCTTGACGGCCGTGGACTTGCCGGCGCCGTTGGGGCCAAGCAGCCCGAGGACTTCACCGTGGTCGATCGCCAGCGACAGACGGTCGACTCCGCGGATCTCCTCATACATGGGAGCCACTAGCGACCGAACCCAGCTCAATCGGCCGGGTCGCCGTCGCTCCACGCGGTAGGTTTTAGTCAGGTTCTCCACCTGGATTGCTGCGTCGCCCACCGATCCCTATGCCTCGCGAGAAAAGAGAAGCAAGGTATCACAGATATAAGCCAAACGGCGCACAGTAGATGACCACTCCGCCGCGCAGACTTTCAGGTCAATGCCAGCTTGGGCTTTCAGCTGGAACATTCACGGAGGGTGCTGGCCCGCCCGCCTCCGGCTACAGGTACAGAGTGGCGTCACTCAGGAGTCGCCTAGCGGGCGGTGCTGTGGGGGCGGCGTCTCAGTCTTGAGTGATCAGGAGCGATAGCCTCGTCGGCGGAACGGGTCTCTGGCTGAAACTCGTGTGGCATTCTTCGGATGTTCTAGGGGGGCTACCACCAGCATTGCTCGCTCGCGTCGGTGCTGCCGGAAAGCGGGCATGCACCGGCAACGGTGAGTGTGCGCCTGAGCGGTCACGCAGTGAAATCGACAGCACGCGGTTTCGCCTATGCCTTCTGCTCCCCAACGGGCGACGGCAAAGATTCCTAGGTCCGGACAGCTCCTTTGGATGACGCCGGGATGACCTAGGCATCTGTCGGCTTCCGCTCGACCTGATTTATCGGAGTTGAACGGAATGGAAGCCGCGCTTCGGTTGCAGTCGCCACTATCCGGTGACGGTCTCTGAACCTTGATGGGTGTGATTGGCCCCCGCAGGGAACCGTCCCCACGCCATTCTGCGCGGCGAGCAGCCGCGTCAGGCCAGCGACCGGCGATCAGCCGGGCCGTGACGACCTTCTAAGCCTTCAGATGTTCGTCGAACCAGGCAATGGTCCGGTGGAGCACATCGCGCAGATTCGGTTCCGACCAACTGCCGGGCCAGTGGCCTTCGCCCTTGTAGTTTCGGAGTTCAACACGCTGGCCGAGGCGACGCAAAGCGCTGAAAGTCTCGCTCGCCTGCGCGAAGGCGCCCGGGTCATCGTCACCACTGAACAGGAGCAGGGGCGTCGTGACGCGATCCAGATAGAAGAGCGACGAGTTCTCGATGTATGCGTCGCGACTCTCCCAGAGGCTTCCCCCCAGTCGTGCCTGACCACTTTCGCACCAACCAAGTCTCATTGAATCTCCAGCGTCGTTTATATCCCCATAGGAGCTTGTGAGGTTGACGTCTGCCGCGGAACAGACGGCGGCCGCAAACATCTTGGACTGGGTGATGAGCGCCAATACGCTGTAGCCACCGTAGCTCTGGCCCAGAACACCGATTCGTGCCGAATCGACGATCCCCAACTCGACGACCTTATTGACGGCGGGTAGGACGCTGCGCGCAATGCCGCGACGCGGATCGCTCGGTCCGAGGGGAATGTCCGGTTGCAGCACGGCAAATCCGCACGATGCAAAGAGATAAGCGTCGGCCCGGCACAGGGAGGGAAACAGTCCGAAGCCGTGGACCCGTTCCGAGCCGATATCACCTCCGTAGACGACCGTGACCATTGGCACCGGCCGACCCTCGACGTAGTCGGGCGGCAACAGTAGCGACGCTCGTCGCCGTGCACCATCCGAGTCTAGGTACTCCATCAAACGCTTCGTGCCAAGCTGGCGGTAATTGCCTCGTGGACTGAGCGAGCCATGGCGTGTGGCTTCGCCGGTCGTCAGGTCGAGTTGCCAAACCTCAGCCGGATGCTGGGCCGCCTCCAGCTGCAGATAGGCCATCTGCCTATCCCAATCAACCTCCATCCCGAGAGTTCCGCCCCCTGCCACGTAGCGCTTTCGCAGCACGGAGTGTGTCGTGACACCTCCGTCGTTGAGATTGAGGGAGACCGACTCGAGCGACTGGGAGACCGAATCGCGCACAAGCAGCGGTAAGGCACCTTCGGCTGTTGTGAGCAGGACCTGGTGGTCGGGCGGCTGAATCCAGCTCGTTAGCACTTTGCCGCTGGCTATCGGAATCTTCTGAGCGGCTGACCCGTCGGTTGGAACGCACCACATCCCATCCGCCACCAGGCAGAAGACCTCATCGCCTGTGGCGCTCCATCGCGGTTGCTCGTAGGACTGGCGCAGGTCGTCGGAGATGCCAACCGACAGGTCCAGCGGCTGCTTCTGGCCGTTGGCTTCGGCGATGAACAGACGGCCGGGCGGGCGTGTTCCTGTGGCACTTGGCTGGTCCGAGGTCGTAAACGCGATCCGTGAGCTATCGGGCGACCAACTGAAGCTCTGGCCCAGGTCGAAGACCACGCGGCGCGCGACCGCTCGAGGTTCGGCACCGTTCAGCGGAACGACCATCAAGTCGCTGATGGACTGCTGAAGAGTCTGCTCCCGCTCGACGATCACCGGAACGGCAACAGCGGAGCCGTCCGGCGCCAACCGCCCGGTGCCAGCAATGATCCAGTTCTCGGCGAGTCTACGGACCTCAGTCGTCTCTACATTGACCATTCCGAAGTCACAGCCGAAGCGATTGGTGACGAATTGGAGCTGAGCCTGGTCGGCGGCCTGGGAATCGGGACGGTGTGAGAACACCACGATGTGTGAGGAGCTCCTGTCGGTGGCGTCGGCGCCAACAGGCATTGCCTCGCTGGCCGATTGAAGCTTGAGGACGACCGAACGACTGTCGAGTGTCCAAACCGGCAGTTCAAAGCCTAGGTACGGCCGGACCGCCGCAGCGTCTACTAGCTGCACGCGGCGATCAGCGAGATGCAAGATGCCCAGGCAGGCAGGGCCGCCCATGGCGACATAAGCCGCCAGCATTGAACCGTCGGGCGACCACTGCCCGCCCCAAGAAATCTCAGCGTCAGGAAACGGCAGCCACTGCGAGCCGCTGGGGATATCGATGACTGTTAACTGGCTACCAATGACGGTCACCGGAACGTTGCGGGCGTCGAAATCCCCTGAAGTCCCGAGTTGATGGTCTGTAACGGCTGGCGTGACCGTCAGTGCTAACGACCAAGCGTCGGGCGAGAGTCGAGGTGGAACGCTCTCGGTCGGGTACCGAATCCGAAGCAGGGCGTCGATCGAGAGGCGCCGTGACACGTCCGTTACTCCCAGATCCGAGCATCTCGGCAGCTTAGTGGAGCATTACCGGCTCTCGGTAAAGACCGCCGACTGATAGGCGGCATGATCGCGTGTGGAGCACGGCCGCGCTGTCCAACCCAGATAACGCGGCGATGACATGTGCGTCCATCAGCTTGCATCTCACCGGGTGTCGGGAAGTCTCGTGGACCGGAAAAGGGTGCCTTCATTGCAGTCGTGCGGCTCCCAATACGATGTTTGGAACTGGATGCGAGTGATTAGTTCCCGAGTAAGCAATCCTCCCGCCGATCCTCTCGACGGTGAGCAACCACCTCAGGCCGACGGCCAGCGATCTTCTAAGCGGTGACGGCCGCTTCGGGCCTCATGTGCTCGTCGAACCAGGCGACGGTTCGGTCAAGCACATCGCGCAGATTTGGTTCGGACCACCCAGGGGGCGCGTGGCCTTCGCCCTTGTAGTTCCGGAGTTCAACCCGCTGGCCGAGCCGGCGAAGGGCGCTGAAAGTCTCGCTCGCTTGCGTGAATGCACCGGGGTCGTCGTCGCCACTGAGGAGCAGCAGCGGCGTTGAGACGCGGTCCAAGTAGAAGAGCGACGAATTCTCGATATAGGCGTCGCGGTTTTCCCAAAGGCTTCCCCCTAGTCGCGCCTGGCCGCCTTCGCTCCAGCCGAGCCACTTGGTATCACCCGTGGTGGTCAAGGCCCCGCAAAAGCTCGTGAGATTGACGGCGCCCGCGGAACAGACGGCAGCTGCAAACATGTCGGTCTGGGTGATAAGCGCCAGGACGCTATACCCGCCGTAGCTCTGGCCCATGACTCCGATTCGGGCCGGATCGGCGATTCCCAACTCGACAACCCGATTGACGGCGGGTAGGACACTGCGCGGAATGCCGCGACGCGCATCACGGGGCCCAAGGGGAATGTCGGGCAGCAACACGGCATACCCATGCGATGCATAGAGGTAGGCGTCGTTCGAAGCCAGGCAGTCTCGCATTCCAAACTTGTGGAGGCGCAGCGAGCCCATGGCCCCGCCGTAGACAATCACGATCATGGGCACCTGGTCATCCGAAACGTAGTCGTTTGGCAGCAACAAGGACGCATGCCGGCGGACGCCGTCGGCGTCGAGGAACTCGACCAGACGCTTCGAACCGAACTGGTGGTCTTGCAGGCTGGGGTTGAGCGAGGCCAGACGACTGGCGTCAGCCGTCGTCAGGTCAAGGCGCCACATTTCCGGCGGGTGGTCGGCTGCCTCCAGCTGCATATATGCCATCTGTCGGCTCCAGTCCACCTCGATCGCCAGTGTTGCCTCACCAGTGACGTAATGCTCGCGCAGCATCGAGCTCGGAGTGCTGCTGTGGCTTGTGCCGTCGACGAGTGCCAGTTCGAGCGCTTGCGAGGTCGCACTTCGAAGCAGCAGCGGCAGAGTGCCGTCGGTTGCCCGGTGCATCACTTGGTCATTCGGCGGCTGAATCCAACTCGTCAGCAGCTTGCCGCTAGCTATCGGAATCTTCCGAGCGGCTGACCCGTCGGTTCGAACGCACCACACCCCATCCGCCACGAGGCAGAAGACCTGATCGCCCGTGGCGCTCCATCGCGGGTGCTCGTAGGCCTGGCGCAGGTCGTCAGCGATGTCAGTTGACAGGTCCCGCGGCTGCCGTCGGCCGTCGGCATCGGTGACGAAAAGACGGCCGGGAGGACGCTCGCCTTCGGCAAATGGTTGGTCGGAGGTCGTGAACGCGATCCGCGCACCGTCGGGCGACCAACTGAAGCTCTGACCGTAGTGGAAGATCACACCGCGCGCGACGCAGCGAGGTTCAGTGCCATCCAGCGGCACAACCATCAGATCGCTGATGAACTGTTGATTTGCCGCGTCGGCTTCGACGATTACTGGGACGGCAACCGCCGTGCCGTCGGGCGATATGCGCCAGCCGCCCATGACTTGCCAGTCTTCGGCGAGTCGGTGCACATCATTTGTAATGACATCAACGGCCCCAAAGTCACAGCGAAGGGGATCGGTTGCGTGCCGAGCATTTGCCCGGTTGTCGGTCCGTACATCGGGATCGTGCGAGAACACCACGATGTTGGGGCTGCTGACCTCGGTGTCGGTGTCGTGTCCGTCGTCCCGAACTGTCTCATTGACTGGCCAGAGCTTCACGACCGCCAGTCGACTGTCCGGTGTCCAGACGGGAAGTTCGAATCCGTAAAAAAGTCGGACCAATGCGTTCCGGATAAGCTGCACTCGACGATCGGCAAGATGCAGAATGCCCAGGCAAGCAAGGTCGCCCATCGCGACATAGGCCGCCAGCATTGAACCGTCGGGCGACCACTGCCCGCCCCATGAAACCTCGGCGTCAGGAAACGGCTGCCACTGCGAGCCAGTTGCAGTGTCGATCACCGTCATCCGGCTCTCGGCTAGGTGAGCGGGAACGTTTTGGGCGTCGAAGTCCCCTGAACTGACGCGCTTCTGGGTGGCAGCAGCTGGCGTGACCGTCAGCGCCAACGACCGGCCGTCTGGAGAGAGGCGAGGCGGCACGGCATCGGTGGGGTAGCGAATCTGAAGTAGATCGTCGATCGAAAGGCGCTTCGACATGTCCGTCCCTCTCACACGTGAGCGTCTCGGCATCTTAGCGGAGCATCACTGACTCGAGGCCAAGACCTCCGATTGCTCCGCTGAATGAGACCGTGCATCTCGCAGGGCCGCGCTGTCCGATCCAAATGATGTCGGCGAGATGTCGTCAATGTCAGGCCGCTTCCAGTCCATCGCGAGTGTAGAAGCTCTTTGGAACCGACGGCGCACTTCGGTTGCGATACAGACTCCCGTCGTGTGCTGCATAAGGTCTACCTGAGCTAGCACAGGTGACGTTGATTGAGGATGGTCGGTTGGTGTTGGATAGCTAGCCCACTCTTCTGAGGGTCTACCGATGACTTCACGCGCTCTTAGATGGTTGCGTCAGATTGCGGCAGGCGGCTCGAGGTCGAGTTCCTCGGTGGCCCAAGAAAGAGCTACCCGAAGCTGTGCGAGCTGGAAATGGCTCCATCGAGACGCTCCTTGAGCACGTGACCGGACCGCCCGATCGGCAAAGTGCCCGGCCGCTCTTGCGGCGAGGGCCGGCTGGTCTGGCATGACGTCGCGCGGATGCGGACCGCCCTCTACATGAAGGCTAGGTAGCCAAAGCGCAATGTCGACGTGGGCATTCCCGATACACGCCCAGTTCCAGTCAATAAGCAGAGCGTGGTTACCGCGGAAGCACAGGTTGTCGCTCCGAACGTCGAAGTGCAGGAAGGCATCACCTTGGACCTTTGCCGCTGCGTCGGCGGCCAAAAGCACCGGTAGATTCTTCTCGAACCATTTTGGCGCGACGACGCCGAGTCGGAGAAAAGGATTCGGGTCCTCCGCGATTTCCTTCCATCCTCGACCGAGGCCCTCCTTGCATCGAAGGCGCCGGAGGCAGCGTGGCGGAGGCGTTACGGCCAGTTTTCTAAGAATGCGGAGAACCTCCGCTACCTTCGACTCGTTCCAGGGCGGCGGCCAGGCACACTCACTGAGATCCTCGATGATGAGAATTGGGTGCTTGTCATCGTCCCAGCTAAGGAGAGACGGAACAAACGGTGCGCAAACGTTCGAGTAAATCTGATGCTCAGCACGGAGCGCAGCTGCAGTTCCATCATCGACGGCCTGCTTCACGAATGCGGAGCGGCCGTCGGATAGCTCAACTACATGCTTCTTCGTGGCCGAGTACCCTCTGCCAATCGCTCGCCACGCCACTGGCTCGGCCTGCAAGCAGAGCGCAACCCTGCGGATGAAGATGGCGTCCATCTGTCGTCCGTTACCGTGACCACGGAAATTTCGGAAGAGCCTGTAAATACTTGTCAGTCCCTCGACTACAAATCAACTCAATGGCACCAATCCTATTGTTCTCTGCGCTTGCAGCTTGGAGATACGAATCACTCGCAATCTTACTGCTCCTTCTTTCCCTGGTCCAGACAGTTCGATGCGTAGGAGAGTCAGGCGTACTTGCGGCCTTCGCGCTAGTCGCTCTGGCTTGAGCCTGTGGCGGCTGCCCTGACTGGAAACTTAGGGCACTTCCAGGCCCATCATGGAAGTCGCGTGGACCGAAAGCGGACCATACGCAAGCAGCTGCGAAACTCGTCAAAACTCTGAGCGTCGATGATCGTATCGGCAGCAGTGTATATGTCGGGCGGCTTGCCGTGAATGGGGCAGAGTAGCTACGTGATATTCGAGTGGACTTAATGAAAAGGCGGACAACGTCTTTTTTGGACGCGGCGCTTGTGGACCACTCTAGGTCGTGGCCATCGCGAGCGCGTGGAGGAGGCAGTCGCTCGCAAGTTGGTCTCCGCCGTCGAAGATGGCCCCTTGGCGACGAGTTTGTGGGTAGCAGTGCTGGAAACTGAGTAGAGGTCCGGGCAACCGGTCTGGCACCCTTCGGTGGAGCGGAAGGCGCATGCCAGCTTCATTCCCAATAGTGGTGCCGTGTTCTAGGCGATCCCCGCGAGCGAGTGCGGACAGGCGTTGAGGTGCAGGAAGTGGTCATTCGCGAGGCGCCTGCGACAGGCAAGCCGCTGGGCGCCTGATGGAACCCACCTGCCGGTCTGGGTACGGCCTCTTCTTCTGATGGGGCCCGATTAAGCCGATGCCCGACGCACTCATTGCAGAAGAACTCAGGACGGCACGCGGACCCGCCGCAAGCCCATTTCGAGCGCGCCAGTCGGTCGCGACGGGCGTCAAGCAGAGAACTTACGGAATTCTGTATTCCGCCGACAGGCTGTCCCTGTGAGCCTGGCAGCGAACCATCCGGAGTAGCGGCTCGCACGACCTCAAGTTTGCCGGCGAGCTTGAAACGATCTGGGAGAGCTATGACGGCAGCCAGCAGCCCCGCTGACCGAAGTGATCCGAACGACATGGTATTGCGCGGTCACATTGGCGCGTATCGCTTGCATGCGACGCATGATCCGCGCACGACCACGGCTCGTGAGCGGGCAGCCTTACTTTCTCGATTTGAAGCTGAGGTCGATCCCGACGGCGTGCTGGAGCCGGCGGAGCGCCGGCGACGGGCCATGGCCGCGAGACGTCACACTTCTCCCGACTGGCGATGCGGTCGGCTCAAGCGAGGCGTCGGTCACCTGGGGCCCGCGTGGCAGTAATGTCGGATGACGGGCTCAGGTGAGACAGGTGGGGCAGGCCGCATCAAGAGTGTTCGTGATCAGCAGGAGCATCTTGGTTCCTAGGATGGCGGGAGTGACGTCGCAATATGGTGGCAAGTCCAGCTCGGCCGCTGCTGAGTCGGTTTTCTTCGCCGGCCATGCCGCAAACTCAACAGCGGTTGATGGATGACGAATCACTCCCTTGTCTTCTCGACCGCGAACACCTCTGTGCTCCGGGGGCAGGAAGCGAGCACTGCACGTCCGCGCGCCGACGCGGAACAGAGTGCCGTCGCTTCTGCTGGCGAACCGGCCGCTTCTGTCCCTTCAACCCGAGTAGACCCTGCCCAGGCAAGGCGAGCCGTCAGACCGCTGCGACGAGTTCTACTCCCGGCTATGCCGACTCCTTGCGCCTTGGCGTCACAGTCACGCATCGTTGGCTGGACATGATCGAACACTTGCCGGGACAGCCGGGCGGGCCACGTTCCCGCAACCCTGTCCCATCGAGGCTCAATCTCAGCGGTTGGCTCTTACGGCGAGGAATTGAATGCAGAGCCATCGCAAGAGGTGCTACGGAGTAGTGGGGGCAAATTACATCAGGTCAATTAGACAGATGGTCCAGGCTCTTTCCGACAGCCCACTTGTGCTGAGGTTAATTGAGTACGGAAGCTCCTCGGCTACAGATGCCGAAGTAATCGGTGATTATGATCTCATTGTAGTCTTGAATCATGAGTATCCCAACGTCGAGAGCTTGCACTTTTACGTCGACGGAAATCCTGTAGATCTTAACCTAAGGTCCTTGGACGAGATTCGCAATATGAATCGCGCCGCTGGTTTCGAGACCGTCTTGCTGGATGGAAGAGTCATCTACGATCCAAGCGGTAGTGTTGCACAAGAGATTCACCACTTGAGCAAGAGGCATCGACAGACGCCAGTTGCGACTTCGTCTGATGAGAGTATTGCCTTTACGAGACACGGGACAAAGCATATATTCGACAAAGTGGAGCGCCGGATCCATTCCAATCCAACGCTTTGCGCGTTCTTACTTCACCAGAATGTCTTTTGGCTGATACACAACTACTTCGCGCTGCGCGGCATAGAGTACAAAGGGGAACCGGTTACTTTGGAGTTCCTCAGAAAAAACGAGCCTGAGACGTACGGGCTAGTCGAGCGGTTCTATGCCTCCCGGAGTCTTCAAGAACAGCTGAATCTGGCGATCTCAATTGCACACCTGACACTGGAGCCTGTCGGCGGGATGTGGCGGGATGATGAGATACTGATCTTTGGGGACGCAGAGGCTGGTCAAGAGATGTTCGTTCGTCTGTTCGGCCCGTTAATCCGAGGAGCGAAGTAGTCAAGAAGTGCGTGATTGTCTTTGCTGGCTACGACCACTGCCATGCGTGAACGGCACTGAAGTCTGGGGGAAGGAGTCAGAGCCTTGCCCCGAGTGGACTCCAAAACGAACTGTGGGGACACTCATAAGCCGCGCGTCACCCCAGTGCGCGAACGCAGGTGCGACGTTGTCGTGGCGTCCGCTCTATGCGAGGGAGGCAAGTACGTCTTCGTGCAAGAGTCCGTTGCTCGAAATGCCATTGCCTCCAAAGATGTGAGGCTCGTTTCTCAAACTGGAGAAGCGCCCGCCCGCCTCCGCGACTATTGGCAGTAGGGCGGCGCAGTCCCACGCACCTAGGTACGGATCGATCATGATGTCGGTGCGGCCCGTCGCGACGAGGTAGTGGCCGTAGCAGTCCGACCAACCTCTCGCATGCTTGACAGCCGACAACAACCTCGCGAATCCCTCGGCCTTTCCGATTGCGGCGAAGTTCTGCAACCCGGTCGTGCACAAGGTGGCCTCGGCAAGTTCTGCGACCGGCGATACGCGGGCACGCATTGGTCGCAGCGGCTTGGCGAGACTGCTGGCACCGACACCCCGGGCCCACCAGGCTCCGGAGCCGATTGCCGCGTAGGCAAGCTCACGCAGGGCAGGAAAATTCACGGCACCGGCGACGACTTCTCCGGCCCGCTCAATCCCGGCGAGGACGCCGAAGAGCGGTACACCGCGGACGAAGGACTCCGTACCATCGATCGGGTCGATATACCAGCGATAGCCGGACGAGCCAGCTTTTTCGCCAAACTCCTCACCAGAAACGGCGTCGGCCGAGTACTCAGCGTCAAGAGCACGCCGGATGAGTTCCTCGCTCTCCCTGTCGGCTCGCGTCACGGGCGTTCGATCAGCTTTGAACTCGAGGCCCATGCTGCCGCTCATGTAGTAGGTCAGTGCATGTTCTCCGGCCTCACACACGAGACGCACCGCGAGGTCGAGGCGGTCGGTAAGTTCGCTCATGGCGGGAAGCCTATCAGCAGTGCCCGAAGCAGGAGCCTCACGCGTGCCGGTGCCACTCCGATCTGAGAGCCATATCGCCCGATCGATATACACGCGTCGGGAAGCACCCAGCCGGCCTGAGTTTCAAGAGGAGAAGACGACCGGTCAGGTCGCCTTCAATTCGCTAACGCATCGACTCAATCGCAGGCTGCAGACGGGCGGACACCCGGGCCTGCCTTTGCAGTCGACGGTTGGCGGGGAAAGGTAACTTGGGGCAGTGCCCCAAAACATAGGATACGGGCGGACTCGAACCTGGCTTGGTAGCGTTCTGGCGCGCCGTCGGCAGGTCCTCGAGTGGCCCGCCAGCGGTGCCGAGATGGCGACTAACACTCGAAATCGAGACCCAGAAAACCCCACCACACCACAATCTGATGCGTTTCGCTCGGGGTCTTCTGGTTACTGCCTCAGCGCTGAGAGAAAGACTTTGAAGGGGATGGAGTCTTCAAGCGCTATTGCAGAAGATGGTCGATCGCGGTTGGCGACCAAGGTGTGGTTCGAACCCAGATTCCTGAGTTGGAACCCACATGCGGACCTGAACGTTGCACCTCACCGTCACCCGAAGCATCCAGCATCGACTGCAGCGCTCGCGTCGCGTTGGGTGCTGATTCAGCAGGCGACAGCCATTGATCGCGCAGCGAGTTGAGACTCGTGCTGTGTGACTAGAGAAGTTGCAGATACATTCCTTCCGCAGATTCGCGGCACCAATCAGCGCTAGATCGAACCGAGTGAGAAGGACTCTGGTACATCAGGTCGGAACCTGGTAGGGCATGCAGCAACCAAGGAGAACACCGTGACCGATTCCGAAAACCACTCGCAGCGCTTCGATCCGAACGAAATGGCATTACGTGGTCGGATTGGCGCGTATCGATTGCACGCGACACACGATCCCCGCGCGACTACGGCCAAGGCGCGCGCGGCCTTTCTATCGCGATTTGAGACGGAGGTGGATCCGGACGGCGTGTTGGAGCCTAGTGAACGCTGCAGACGGGCGCTTGCGGCTCGGAGCGCCTACTTTGCCCGACTGGCGCTAAAGTCGGCGCGCGCCAGGCGTCGCCGGCCTCGGCCTCACGATTAGTCTGCGTAGTCGTCGGAAGCAAGCCTGCCCACGCCCGGCAGCAGCAGGTGCAGCTGTGAGCCGCTGGATTTCCGTCGGCTTCAAGCGGTTCCCCGAGCCGACGCCGCCAGGTGGTCGACTGTGACGGCGATCCAGCGGATGGCCGGGTTCCGGCGTTAGCCACGGGCTGTTGGGCGCACCACCTTAGCGAACGGGAGCCTTCGGTTACTAAGGCGTAACTGGTTGCACGTGAGTGAGCCGCGAGACGGGTATTCGATTCACCGAGACCGCTCGAATTCGTGACTCTGCGGGTCTGAAGCGCTTCGAGTTTTCGCGCTCGGGTTAAGTCAGTCGGTGCTCATTGAGTCGGTCAACAACCTTGACGACCGAGCCGGAACGCGGGCTCGCGGGCTTGACCTCGGAATCAGGCTGGATTGTCGACTGAGAGACCGCCAGAGTCCCGCGAGTCTTCCTCCATGAGTCTGGGGAGTACGGAAACCTTGCTTGGCAACGGGGCCTCCCCTCGGTTCAATTTGGCTGATGGGCGTGCAACCGGTCGCATACAGCCGACTTAGCCTTCCAGACGCGTCCGCGTCGCGGTGCCGCACGACGACGGGTCCGGGTCGTCGTCCGCAGGCGGACTGGGAGCGACACGTCGAACACGTCATCCGTCATTACCGGGCCTGCTGTCTTCATAGCATCCCGGTTCGCACACGCTCGTCCAGCCTCATCTTCCGCAGCGCTTCGACTTGCCGGATGAGGCGCCGGCAGTGCCGGGGGCGGTCGAATGACTGCCGTAAGCCGGCGGACAGTCTTCGCACGTTGCAGCGTGCCGAACATCGTGCAGTGCGGAGCACAGCGGCCTCCGAACTTACGGAATCCTGCAAGGCCAAACGCCTCAGTGAAGCGGATCATTGACGCACGATGCTTCGACACGACGCAGTCGCTGTTCCAATGGCGACGACGCGGCCAGTGGGACCGATAGCTCTAATGAGTGGCGACGGCATCACGGGCTGTGGATTGTGTGTACTACCGGGTCATTTGCACCGTTCCTCAACTGTCGGAGCCCGAGATGCTAGATGGGGCATCACTCGCCTGATAATGGGAGATCGAGACTGGCCGAGTCCCCGGAACGTGCCGAGGCGCCCCGGCTTCGCTCCGTGCTGAGCCCGCGCTTCGACGAAAGGAAGGGTCGAAACGGTCCCGATGTAGCGCCAAACGCCAACCCGATCGGACCTGAGTCAGCCTCGTCGAGTTTCGAGTGGGCTTGCGACGATCAACTGATCGGGCTACTGCACGAAATGGTCGAGAGCGCACTCTCTTGGGAGGCGCGCCGAGGACTGCGTAGCATGGGAACGGATGCTCTGGCGCCTGAGTGTAGTTTTCTCGATGGCGACGTTTGAGGACTTCAAGGGCCTGAGGACGCGTGGCTACCTCCGGGACTCGACCCGGGATCAGCGCGAGGGGTTTGGGCCAGCCCTACAGCGGCACGCCATCCAACGCTTCGCCAGCATGTACGGACTTGACCTCCATGACCACTGGTATGAGGAATATGTGTCCGGGCGCTCGGTCGAACGCCGCCGAGAATTCGCACGCATGGTGGGCGATGCGCAAGCTGGGGCATTCGACGTTTTGCTGTGCTTTCACACATCGCGATTCGCGCGGAATCGAGAGGACGCGGCGGCGTATAAGCGGCGTCTCGCACGATCAGGCGTGACCATCATCTTCGTGTCACAGGGCATTATCAGCGGGACGCATGAGCACTTTGTTGCCGAAGGGGTGTTTGAAGTGCTCGACGAATCACGAAGTCGCGAAATCGGGCGATTTGTTGGCGCTGGGCTGCGCCAGAAATTTGAAGCGGGTTTGGCCAATGGCGTTCCACCACTTGGCTATCAAAACGAGCCTGGGCCAGCGGGCCGTCGCGTTCGGAAGGTCCCCGACCCGCGGACGCTTCCGGTCCTGCGGGCGCTGCTTGGGGCGTATGCGACTGGCCGATACTCCTATCGAAGCTTGGCACGGTGGCTGAATTCTCGGGGAATGCGAACCCGGCTAGGGAAACCCTTCACAAAGGCGGCAGTTGAAGAGATTTTGGCTAATCGCTTTTTTGCCGGACAGATCGTCTGGCATCCGGGTAGGCCGGATGAGGAAGTCCGGACGGGGATCCACGACGTACCTGACGACATTCGAGAGCTGTGGAACCGATGTCAGAGCGTTCGGAGTCGAAACGCCACTCGGTTCGTGCATCAGTCAGGTGAGCGCCGCGTGTATCCACTCAGCGGAGGCTTGGCAATCTGCGATGCGTGCGAGACGGACTACTACGGCCAGCGCCACAAGGAACGGGACGGGCGGTTCACACGCCGGCTTCATCACAACCGGGACGCACGATGCACAGTGCGGCCGCGGTCGCAGCGGGCTGACTTATTCGAGAACCAACTGGCGGAAGGCATCCTGAAGGACTTCCGACTCCCGCGCGGCTGGAAAGCGCGGGTACTCCAGGCGCTACGCGGCGACTTCGAGTCCGATAGAGAGCGCGCCGAACTGGCGCGACTTTCCAGGGCGCTTCACGCACTTCGGCGACAACATCTGTGGGGTGACGTCTCCGACGCCGAGTACAAGCAGGAGCGGGACCAAATCAGGGCACACCTCCGGCGAGTTGACATTCCAGTTGCCAACGTTGACCTCAACCGAGCTGGCCAACTGCTGTCGGACTTTCACGGTCTATGGACGCATGCGGGCGTTACTGACAGGCAACGTCGCGATCTCGCGCGCCAAGTCTTTCGACAGGTGAGAATCCGGGGCGATCGAATTGTCGCGGTCACCCCTCGCCGCGAATACATGCCGCTATTCGCGGCGGCGCTGCGAGTTTGCGGAGGTCGGGGCGAGAGGATTTGAACCTCCGACCTCATCGTCCCGAACGATGCGCGCTACCAGACTGCGCCACGCCCCGAGGAAGACCAGAGTATAGGCGACCAGGGTCACGCCCCACCGGCCTCTTCCGCCCGAGCGGTACCGTTCAAGAGTCCCGCCGGAGTCCGGCGAATCTCGCGCCCGCCGTCCCGCCCGGCGCCCTCACCCGGCCCGCAAGGTCGCTCCAGGCCGCCGGCGCTATGCTGCGGCATGCACTCGGCGCCAAGCATGGAGCGCACCTGATGTACACCGCCGTCGTTATCGGAGCAACGGGCGCGGGGAACTATGGGCACGACCTGGACCTCTCCTGGCAACTGGTTCCTGAGGTCAACGTGGTAGCTGTGGCGGACGTCGACGAAGAGTCGGCTCGGGCCAAGGCCGACCAATTGGGGGCGCCGCAGGCGTATGGGGACTATCGCCACGCCCTGTCCAGCGTGCAACCGGACTTTGTCAACATCTGCAATCGCCAGCCCGACGTGCATGCGGAGATGATTCACGCGGCCATCGAGGCCGGGGCCAGGGGTATCTACTGCGAGAAGCCGCTGGTCCGGACGCCAGCGGAAGCGGACGCGGTGATTGCGGCGGCCAGTCGCAGCCACACCAAGATCCAGGTGGCTCACACCTGGCGGATCGATCCGGCCGTGATCCTGATGCGCGAGATGATCCGCGAGGGCGAAATCGGCCGCGTTGTGGCGGTCCACGCCACCGGCAAAAACGACGACCGCCGCGGCGGCGCCGAGGACCTGTGGGTCCTGGGCGTCCACCTGATGGACCTGATGCGCCAGGTCGCCGGCGACCCGCGCCAGATGAGCGGCGCCGTGTTTCGGTCGGGGCGCCCGGTGGGCCTGCCGGACGTGCACGAGGGTAACGAGCGCATCGGCCTGATCGCCGGCGATCAACTGTTCGCCACGTACATCTTTGAACACGGCGTGGTCGGCACCATTTCGTCGGTGCGCACCGGCCCCGGCATGCACCGGGCGTTCGGGATCGAGGTTGTTGGCACCGAGGGCCTGGTTTCCATGCGCAGCCACGGGCAGCGAGGCCGGGAACTGCTGATCAATCGGAGTCCCGGCGATAGTCCCGGTGTCGACAGCACCTGGGACGCCGTGCCGGTTCCCGACCTGGACGCCGCCGCCATCGGCGACAAAGAAGGCACGGTGCACGAACTCCAACTGCTGCAGACCAGTATGACCCTGGATCTGCTCCGTGCCGTGGAGGAAAACCGACGTCCGGTGTGCGACGCGATCGACGGGCGCTGGACGGTCGAGATGGTGCTGGCGGTTCACGAAGCCGGGCTGACGCAGGAGACGGTGCGGTTTCCGCTGCAGGTGCGAGACAACCCGTACGCGGCGCGGCGGCAGCTGGCGCTGGCGGACGTCTGAGGGTCCCGAACGAAAGCCGGCTAACACCAATGCCGCCGAATCGACCGGTCGAAACCCGGGACAGCAGCAACTCCAAGCCGCCGCCTTGGTGTAACGCGACCAGGCCCAGGCCCTGGCTCGTTGAGTCGAATACGGAGCAGACCTGATGTACACCGCCGTTGTGATCGGAGCCACCGGCGCGGGCAACTACGGGCATGACCTGGATCTCGCCTGGCAATTGATCCCCACGGTCGAGGTCGTGGCGGTGGCGGATCTGGACGAAGAACCGGCCCGGGCAAAGGCCGACCAGCTGGGAGCGCGGCAGGCGTTTGGCGACTTTCGCGAGATGCTGCGCCAAGTGCAGGCGGACTTCGTGACCGTTTGCGTCCGGCGGCTGCACGAGCGTTCCGAGATGATGCTTGCGGCCATCGAGGCCGGGGCCAGGGGGATCTACTGCGAGAAGCCCTTTGTGCGCACGCCGGCGGAGGCCGACGCCATTGTGGACGCGGCCGAGCGCGGCGGAACGAAGATCCAGGTAGCCCATAACTGGCGCGTGGATCCCAAGGTGCGGCGCATGCGGGAGGTGGTTCGCGCGGGCGACATCGGGCGCCTGGTGGCGATGCACGCCACCGGCAAGAACGACAGCCGCCGGGGCGGCGCCGAGGATCTGGCGGTCCTGGGTGTCCACCAATTGGACGTAATGCGGCAGTTCGCGGGCGACCCGCGCCAGCTGAGCGCCAACGTGATGCAGGCCGGGCGACCCGTGGGCATCCAGGACGCACGTGAAGGAAACGAGAATCTGGGGCTGATGGCCGGCGACCAGGTCTTCGCCTCGCTGCTCTTCGACCACGGGGTTACGGGCACCTTTTCCTCTGTCCGCACGGGCCGCGGCATGCACCGCCAGATGGGCATCGAGCTGGTTGGCACCTCCGGAGTGCTCTCCCTGCGGGGCGGGCCCACCACCGACCAACCGTTGTTGATCAACCGGCGGCCGGAGCTGGATCCGGGCGTGGAAAGCAACTGGGAGGCGATCGCAGTGCCTCCGCTGGATGCCCAGGCTCTTGGCGACACCGAGGGCACGGCTGACGTCCGGCAGTTGCTGCACACCACCATGACGCGGGACCTGATCCAGGCCGTGGAGCAGGATCGGCGCCCGATCTGCGATGCGATTGACGGCCGCTGGATTGCCGAGATGGTGATGGCGGTGCACGAGGCGGGGCTCTCACAACAGACGGTGCGGTTTCCGCTACAGGTGCGGGAGAACCCGTATGCGGCGCGCAGACAGATGGCGTTGGCGCACGACTAGGGCCGCTCCGCGCTCCGCTACCGATTAAGGGACGGGGACATCCAATGTTGATGTTCGCTATTTGTTCGGTATACTGTTGGCGGGCAGGGGCCGTGGAAGGCTGCTGCCGTGCGACTGGATATCCGCGAGATCACCTGCGGCAACGCGCTCAATCGCGTCCGCGGCATGCCCTTCAAGTGGAGCCTCAATCCCTACCGCGGCTGTAGCCACGCCTGCTGGTATTGCTACGCGCGGGAGACGCACACCTATTTTGACCTGAACGGCGGCCGCGACTTCGAGCGGGTGATCTTTGCCAAGGTCAACGTGGCCGAACGGCTGCGGGCCCAGATCCAATCGCCGCGTTGGAAGCGCGAGACCGTCGCCGTCGGGGCGGCCACCGATCCCTACCAGCCGGTCGAGGGCCACCTGCGCCTTACGCTGGCGTGCCTGCGTGAGTTCCTGGCCGCTCGATCCCCCATCGGCCTGATCACCAAGTCCACTCTCATCCGCCGAGACCGGCACCTGCTGCAGGACCTGGCGCGAGCGGCGGGGGTGAACGTGACGGTCTCGATTCCCATCGCCGATCCGCACCTGGCACGCCGGATCGAGCCGAATGTACCGCCGCCCGCCGAACGCTTTCGAGTGGTGCGGGAACTGGCGAACCTGAACCTGGACGTGGGGGTGAACATGGCCCCGGTGCTGCCAGGCCTGACCGACTCCGACGCCGCCATCGCCGAACTGATGCGGCTGGCCCGCGAGCACGGGGCGCGGCGGGTGGGCACGCGCATGTTGCACCTGAAGCCTGAGCCGAAGCGCTGGTTCCTGCACAACCTGCGGCGCTATTTTCCGCACCTGGAACCGCTCTACGCCGACTTGTATCCCGTCGGCGTCACATATGTCGACAACTCGGTCGACGACGACCTGGAAGCGCGCGCCGACGCCCTGCGCGAATTCATCGCTCCCACTCAAACGGACACCCCACCGCTGGCTCCGCCGCCACCGCCGATCCAATTGCCGCTGGCCAGCGGCTTCTAGCCTGGGGTCGGCAGCGGGCCGGGTCAGCCCAGGTCGGCGCGAATCTCGTCGATGGTCATCGGCCGGCGGGTCGTCAGGCTCCGGGAGATGGCCTCAAGCGCCAGCAGGTTCTCGTAGCCGTCCCACAGCGTGGGCTTGCAGGGATCGCCGCCGCGGACGGCGGCGGCGAAGGCCGCCAGCTGGTCCACGTAGCCGAAGGCTTTCTCGGCCGGATACTGGCGGGGCACCTGCCAGGTCTGCGCGGGCATGACCTCGTAGAAGATCCCAAACTCCGGTTCGGCGGGTTCCACGCGCCGGTGGCCGGTGTCCTCGGGGCGTTGGAGGTACGAGACCCGGTCCAGGTCAACGACGTCCACGCTGGTTCCGGCGCTGCCCGTGATGGTCGTGCGCATCTGGAAGTAGGGCGTGACCGTGTTCTGATCCAGCACCGCCAGCGTGCCGTTCACAAACTCCAGCATCACGATGATCGGGCCCCCGCCGGGAACGCTGCCGCTCTGAACCTGGTAGGCCGTCGCCGTCTCAATCTCGCCCAGGATGCTGCGCGACGTGTCGACCGGATGCACCGCCTGGTAGTAGAGCAGCCCGCGAACCAGCGGCTCCAGGCCCCAGAACGGCTCGGTCGGTATCTCGCCGCAGTACTTCGTAAACACCGTCGTCGGTTCGCCGAACTCCGGCGATGCGGCCATGCGCCGTGCCGTGCGCATGGCCGGCGAGTGCCGCTGGTTGTGACCGATCTGTCCGACCAGGCCCGCGGCGTCCGCCGCTTCGGCCAGGCGGCGGGCGTCGGCCGGACACAGCCCCGGCGGCTTGTCGATGAGGAGGTGGCAGCCGTGCGCCAGGCACTCCAGGCCAACCGGGTTCTGCATGGCCGGCGGACCGATCACAACGACGGCCTCGGGCTGCTGCTCCGCCAGCATCCGCGCGGTCTGCGTGTAGACGGCCGGGACATTCAGGCGTCCGGCCGTGGATCTCGCTCGCGATTCGTCCAGGTCGCAGACCGCGACGACCTCAATCTGGGGCAGGTACGGCAGGCTGGGGTGAATGCAGAAACTGGCGTGTCGGCCGCAGCCGATCAATCCCACGCGCACCGGCGGGAGCTCGGATTCAGCCACGAAGTCGTCGGTCTGCATTTACGCGCGCCATCGCCTGCGGCTGGTTTGGTGGTGGGATATCGTAGGTCACCGCGACTCGATTCGCCGTGGCACGGTCGACTAAGGACCAGCTGAAATGAGACTCGGCGGTATCTACCCAGTCTTCGAGCCAAATGTCGCCCTGCGTCGCGATCCCTCCTATAAGCCTGAGACGCCGCCCAACCTGCGCTTCGTGCGGCCGGACTCGATCGACGACTTCGACGACATCGTCCCGCAACTCGACCGTTACGGGCTCTCCGCCATCGGCGCACCCGGCGCTATTTGGACCCGGAGCCGCGACGAGTGCGCGGCCTTCGGCGAGCGTGCGCGAGCACTCGGAATCATGGTCGGCGAGGCCAACTTCAACGACAACCTGATGGTTGCCGACCGCGAACTGGCGGACCAGCGGATCAGCGAAATCTGCCGCGGGCTCCTGAACGCCGACGCCATGCAGTGCCGCACCCTCCACATCTTGCCCGGCACCAAGGATCCCGTCGGCGGCCTGCTCACCGCTCATCCCGATATGTTCACCGACGCCTACAAGGCCGAACTGCGCGAGGTCGTACTCCGCGTCTTGGACGGCCTGGACCTGCAACACACCCGATTCCTGATCGAGCCCTTCAACCACAGCTTCTTCTACCAGCCGGAGGACATTCGGGAGTTCTACGACGCCGTCGATCATCCCCGCTTCGGATTCCACATGGACGTCGTCAACATGATCGCGATGGACACGTACTTCGATACCACCTCCCTCATCCACCGCACCTTCGATCTGCTGGGCGACTTCGTCTACTCCGCCCACGTCAAGGACCTGCTCTGGGACCACGGGCACCTCACGCTCAAGTGGGACGAGGTGCTCATCGGCGAAGGCACCCTGGACCTGGCCGCCTACCTGCAACGCATGGACGAACTAGACCCTGACACCCCCTGCTACTGCGAGCACCTGCCCGACGAGGCGTCCTACGCCCACAACTTTGCGAAAGTGCACGAGACGGCGGAGCGTATCGGGGTCGATGTAAAGCAGCGGGTGGAACAGTTGGAACTGGGAGGCTGAGGCGATGGTCTACGAACTGCGCGTTTACGAAATCCTGCCGGGCCGAATGCCCGCCATGCTGGCGCGTCTTGAGCGGGCGTCAGAGGTCTTCCGCCAGCACGGCTTCGACATCGCCGGGGTCTGGACCGAAGTCGTGGACGGCAACCCGCGGCTGATCTACATCAACGTCTACGAGAGCCTCGAGGCCCAGCAGCGCCAGTGGGAAGCCTTCGCCCAGGACCCGGCCTGGGCGGCCATCGAGGCCGATTCCGAACAGGACGGACCCATCGTGGCCGGGGTCACCAGCACCTTCATGGACCCCGCGTACTTCTCCCCGCTGAAGTAGGCAGATTTCGAGGTGCAGGGTCCGGTGGCGAGCGGCACCGACCTCATGCCGAGGCGCCCGTGAGTAGCCGGAAGCTTGGCATCGGCATCATCGGCGCCGGCCAGATCGCCCGGCTGGCCCACATCGGCGGCTACCAGGCGATTCCCGACCAGTGCGAGATCGTCGCCGCGGCCGACGTTTCGCAGGACGCCCTGGCAGCCGTGCAGCGTGACTATGGAATCCCCCAGGTCTTTCGCGACTACCACGAGCTACTCAGCCTGGACACCGTGGATGCGGTCAGCGTCTGCGCCTCCAACCCAATCCATCACCCCGCCACCCTGGCCGCGCTGGCGGCAGGCAAGCACGTCTTTTGCGAGAAGCCGCTGGCGCTGAACGCGGCCGACGCGCGCGAGATGGTGGAGGCCGCCGAAGCCGCCAACCGCATCCTGGCCATCGACTTTCAAACCCGCTTCGTTCCCCAGGCCGTCGCCCTCAAGCGAATCATCCAGCGCGGCGACCTGGGCGAGATCTACTTCGTCCGCGCCGCCTGGAACCGCCGCCGGGGAATCGCGCCCCGCACCAAGGGTTCCTTCCACTCCAAGGCCCTTAACGGCGGCGGCGCGCTCATCGACGTGGGCGTGCACGTCATCGACACCGCCCTCTGGCTCATGGGCGGCCCGCAACCCGTCTCGGTGTCGGGCGCCACCTACCTCAAGATCGGCAACCAGGCCGACGGCGGCTACAACCCCTGGGGCCCCTGGAACCACGAGGAAATCGACGTCGACGACTTCGCCCTCGCCCTGATCCGCTGCGACAGCGGCGCCACGCTCTCGCTGGAATGTAGCTGGGCCCTGAACATCGTCGACGACGAATACCACCGTATCTGGGTCGCCGGCGATCGAGCCGGAGCGGAGGTCATCCTGGGACGCAGCGAAGCGTCAGCGACTCCGCTGCGAATCCTGACCGCCGAATCCGACTCCTGGGTCGACCGCGTTCACCAGAACTTCCCGCCCGTTCCCTGGCCCCACCACGCCGCCATCGCGGACTTCGTCCGCGCCGTGCGTGAAGGCGGCCAGCCCAGATCCACCGGCCACGACGGACTCCGCGTTCAGCAAGTCGTCGACGCCATCTACGCCTCAGCCGACTCTGGTCGAGAGGTCAGGCTGGATTAGGCGGCGCTCGCAAAGACAGGCCGGCGGCTGCCTAGAATGGCCGGGGCGGCAGGGCGCAGAGATTGGGTGGGAGAGAGTATGCCCGTCTATCTGACCGAAGCGGACGTGGACGCGCTGGCGGATATGGAGCTGGCGCTGGCGGCGGTTGAGGGGGCGTTTGACCGGCAGGGTCGGGGCGTGGCGGGAAATGTGGGGCGACGGCGGGCGACCGTTCCGGCCGGGTCGCTGAACGTGATGGGCGGTGCCGACCAGGAGTTGGGCGCGGCGGGGGCGAAGATCTATGGGACGTTCGGCGGCGGAGCGCGGTTTGTGGTGGTGCTGTTTGACGTGGCGACGGGATTGCTGCGGGCAGTGATCGAGGCCGGCCGGCTGGGTGAATTGCGGACAGGGGCGGCGAGCGGGATTTCGAGCAAGTACCTGGCGCGATCGGACAGCCGGGTAGTTGGCTTGATCGGCAGCGGGCGTCAGGCGCGAGCGCAGCTGGAGGCATTGAACGGCGTGCATGAGCTGGCGGAAGTGCGAGTGTATTCGCGGAATCCGGCGAATGTAGAGAATTATGTCAAGACGATGCGCGAGCGGGTTGACGCGGACCTGATCGCCTGTACGGCGGCGTCGGAGGCGGTGCAGGGGGCGGACATCGCGGTGACGGCGACCACAGCCTCGAGTCCCGTATTGATGGCGGATGACCTTGAGCCGGGGATGCACGTGGTGGCGATGGGGAGCAATAACCCGGTGCACGGCGAAGTGGACGCGGCCGCGGTGGCGCGGGCGGACCGGGTGTTCGTGGACGACCTGGACGGGGCGCACGTGGAGGGTGGAGATCTGATGGCGGCGGAGCGGGCCGGCGTGCTGCAATGGGGCCAGGTGATCGAGCTGGGCCAGGTGGTGGCCGGCAACGTGGCGGGACGCACGGCGGACGACGAGATCACGCTGTTTGCCTCCCAGGGGATCGCGCTCTGGGATATCGCGTTGGCGCAGGCGGTGGTGGATCGGGCGGACGCCGCGGGACGAGGCACACAGGTTCCCTAGGCGCCGCCGGCGCTAGTATTGAGTCACTCCCCCGCACGAGCGGCGCATGAACCGTCCCGCAGGCATCGAGACCGAATACGGGCTCAACTGCGAGGGCTTTGCGGGCGAACCCGATTTCGCCTACGAGGCGGCTCGACTGATCCAGGCGGCGCCGGTTGAGGGCGCATTTCGCGGCTGGGATTACGTGGGCGAGGACCCGTACCGCGACCTGCGCGGGGGCCGGGCGGATCGGCTGGAGCGGGATCCGAGGGATTTGACGGGCTCGACGGACCGCAGCAGCCGGATGTCGCGAGACGAGTTACTTTCGAACACGGTGCTGCGCAACGGGGCGCGGCTCTATAACGACCACAATCATCCCGAGTACTGCACGGACGTCTGCCTGACCTTGAAAGACCTGGTGGCACAGGACAAGGCGGGCGAGCGGGTGATGTTCGCGGCGGAGGCGGCGCGGAACGCGATGCTGGGTTACGGGCAGATTCGGCTGCTGAAGAACAACACGGACTACCACGGACGCAGCTATGGCTGCCACGAGAATTACCTGACGTCGCGGAGGATTCCGACGGACGATCTGATCCGGGTGACGGTGCCGTTCCTGGCGACGCGGCAAGTGTTCGCGGGGGCGGGGCGGGTCGGAATCGAGGGCGGTGACGCGCTGCAGTTGCAGATGTCGCAGCGGGCGGACTTCTTCGAGGAAGTCACGGGCATCAACACGACGGCGCGGCGGCCGATCTTCAACACCCGGGACGAGCCACACGCGGACCCGGGGAAGTACCGGCGGCTGCACGTCATTGCCGGCGACGCGAACCGGAGCGAATGGGCGACGGCAATGAAGGTAGGGACCATGGCCCTGACGCTGGACCTGGCGATGGAGGGCTGGCGACCCTCGGAGCGACTGACTGACCCGGTGCGGGCGGTGCGGCGGGTGTCGCACGACCTTGAATTCGGGGGTGTCGTGGACCTGGAGCGGGGCGGGCCGGTATCAGGGCTGGATGTTCAGCGCTGGTACTGCGAGGCCGCGCAACGCTATCGGGGGCGGGACGCGGAGACAACATGGGTGCTGGATGAGTGGGCGGCGGTGCTGGAGGACTTGGGGCGGGACAGGTCGCGGGCGGCAGACCGCGTGGACTGGGTGGCAAAGCAGCGCCTGATCGCGGAGATGCGTGAGGACTTCGGGCCGGAGTGGAAGGACGAGGATGCCCGGCGCGTCGACCTGGGGTACCACGTATTGGATCCGGCGTGGTGCGTGTACGACATGCTGGTGGACGAAGGAGAAATGCGGCGGATCGTGAGCGACGCGGATATCGAGCGGGCGTTGTCGACGCCGCCCACGGGTACGCGGGCGGCGGTGCGCGGGGACGTGCTGCGCCGGTTTGGCGAGGACATCAGCGCGGTGGAATGGGACCGGGTGGTGTTTCGCCGCAACGGGTATGACGTGACACTGCGGTTTGACGACGTCGTTGGACCAGAGGTCGATCGGCTGGGGCGGCTGGTTACGGAGGCGGAGACACTCGAGGGATTGCTGACCGCGTTGGACGCGGAAGGAAGGTGAGGACATGCGGCAACTTGTAGCTGCCGGCCGCGGCTGGCGTGCGGAAACCGAGGCGCCGACGAAGCCGGCGGAGGTTCCGTCGGAGCCGGCGGCACCGGAGAAAGAAGAGGACCTGCGGGAGCGCCGGCGGCGGATCATTCGGGAGATTCCGGATCCGACACCTCAACCCGGCGGTCAATAGCACTCGCGCATGGACGACATCGTCTTTGGGACAGAGATCGAGTTCGCCTCGGCCGGGGCGTTGCCGCCCGGACAAGCGGCGCGGCTGGTGAAGTCGATCCTGTTCCAGGACCGGCGGTTCGGACTAATCGATCCGGCGCCACGCGAGTGGGACGAGGAGCCGGGGAACGGCGGCCACCTATTCAATGGGGCTCGGTTGTACCTCGACTCGGGTCACATCGAGTACGCCTCGGCGGAGTGCCGGACGCTGCGGGACATCGTGGAGCAGGAGAACGCCGCTTCGGCGGTGCTGCTGGACACGGTGGAACGGCAGGAGATGAACCGGAAGCTGTTCTTCATCAAGAACAACACAGATCACCTGGGCAATACGTTCGGATACCACGAGAACTACTCGATCGTGACGAGCCCGCGGAGCCGGGACCTGGTGCTGGGCTTGCTGCCGTTTCTGACGACGCGGCAGCTATACGCCGGGGCGGGAATGACGCTGAATCCGAAGGAAGCGGGGGGGCGGCTGCCGTTTCACATGTCGCAGCGGGCGGCATTCGTGTCGGTGGACGTGAGCCACCGGGTGCGGTTTGGGGGACGTCCGATCATCAACCTGCGGGACGAACCGCTCAGCGAACGGACCGGGCTGCGTCGGCTGCACGTGGTGGTTGGGGACGCAAACCAGTCGCAGTACGCGACGGCGCTTAAGGTGGGAAGCACGGCGCTGGTGGCGCAGTTGCTGGCGGCGGGGTGGAATCCGGAGCTGTACCTGGACGAGGCGGTTCGATCGATCAAGTCGATTTCGCGCAATCCGGGCGGGCCGTGGCCGGTGGAACTTGTGGACGGCCGGACGATTTCGGCGATCGACGTGCAACGGACCTATCTGGACGCCGCGACTTCGGCGTTTGCAGGCCGCGATGCCGATACGGACTGGACACTGGCCGCGTGGACTGAGTGTCTCGACGGGCTGGCGTCCGACCCGGAATGCCTGGTGGGCAAGGTGGACTGGGTGACGAAACTGGCGGAACTTCGGGACTACGCGGACGACTCGCCGGAAGGCTGGGCAGATCCGGACCTGGTGAAGCTGGACCTCGCGTACCACCACGTGGACCCGACGGTGAGCCTGTTCAGCGAGCTGCAGCGGCGGGGATTCATGTACCGGCTGGTATCGGGACCGGTGAATCCGCTGGCCATTCCGGAGGGCACACGGGCCGGCGCGCGGGGGCGGATTGTGCGGGCGCTGTCGGAAGCGCGGGCGGACTCGCACATCGACTGGAAGGACATCCAGCACAACCTGGGCGCGCTGGCGAGCTGGGAGAACCAGCTGTACCTGGTCTACCAGTACATCGAGCACTGGCGTGAACTGGACGAGTTTGGGGGATGGTCGTTCGTGCCCTACCTGGTGGACTGGGACGGGATTGGCGTGCGGGGGCGGATTTTCGAAATGCCGGATCCGTTTGAGACGTATGAGGACCAAGCCGAGGAGTTTGCGGGGGCGGTGGAGGGATATCTGGGCGGTTAGGTCGCCAAGTGTTTCAATGCCACTGCCAGGGATTCAGCCCCAGACGGGATTCGGACACGGGTTGAAGCGCGCAGCCACGGTCTGCCTGAGGAGAGGGACAAATGCCAGTCGGCGGGTTCGATCCACTGACTTGGGTTCACTTCCACGAGGCTGATCCAGGGACTACGTGGACAAAAGACACGGCGCCCGCAATTGAGTTCAACTCGCTGGTTCCCGGCAGCGGAGTGCTGACTCCGAACGTGGTGGCGCTGGCCGAGGGCGGCTACCGCATGTATTACACGGGCTTTGCGCCGGGGATGACGAAGAGCCACCTGCTCGGCCACATCCTGAGTGCCTCCTCGCCTGACGGGTCGTCGTGGACGCTCGACGACGGCGTGAGAATCGATGTCCATGGCCCGCACGCCAGCCAGCGCACGCTGTGCCCGGATGTGGTGCCGATCCCCGGGGGCGGGTATCGCATGTACTACGAGGCACGGACGCCGGACGCTCCCACGGTGATTCTGAGCGCGACGTCAAGGGACGGGCTGGATTGGGGTTTGGAAGACGGCGTGAGAATCGGCGACGGCGAGTGGTCGTACGGGTCGCCGCGCTGCGTGTACTTCCCGTCCGATCGGGGGCTGGTGTACAGGCTCTACTTTCACCACTACTCGTTTCCGCTAGTGTCGGGTCTGGACGCGCAGAACCACATCGTGAGCGCAATGTCCCGGGACGGTCTCAACTTCGAAATCGAGCCCGGTGTGCGTATCGCCCAGGACACCGAGCGGGAGACGTTCGCCGTATACGCCCCCGAAGTGGTTCGCCTGGGCGACGGCAGCTTCCGGATGTTCTATGCGGCGTGGGCCGAAGGCATCGACGGCGGAGTCTTCACCGCGGTTTCGGGCGACGGGATCGCGTGGACGAAGTCACCGAAACCACTGCTGGACCTGGACGTCGAGTTGGATTGCCGGATGGTCTCGGAACCCTGCGTGATTGAGCTGCCGGACAGGCGGTGCCGGATGTTCTATGAGGCGCGGGACAGCGAGGGTCGAGCCCGGATTCTGAGCGCTACCTCCGGGTGAGACGTGGAACAGATCCGCCCGGGAAACCCGAGCTGGAGACGACCGGAGGGCAGCTTCGCGGACCGACCGCATCGCATTGGTCCCTCTGAGAAAGGGAATGAGAATCCCCCAGCGCGAGTCGAACTACTGTTCAGACTCACGCTGAGGGAAGGGTGGGGGCGCCGCCGTGGGGGAGCAGCGGCGGGTTGGGTTATGCCGGAACTTTGTCGAGGGCGGTGACGAGTTCGTCGAGCTCGCCAGCCAGCGATTCGAGGCGGCGGCCGCCATAACCGCGTTCGATCACGGCTTCGGCCTGCTCGAGCGCGCCACGGACTTCGTTCCACTTGGCGCGGCCGGCGTCGGTGAGCATGAGCTTGAACGAGCGTCGGTCATCCGGGTCCACATCGGCGGTGATCTGCTCGGACTTCACCAAACGCTTGATGAGCTCGGACGTGGCCGCCGGGCTGCGGCCGAGCTCACGCGAAAGCTGCGTGGGCGTGACCGGCTCGGTGGCGCTTGCCAAAAACTGCAGCGCGCGGGCCAGCGGCAGCGAGACGCCGGCCTGGTCGCAGGCCGAGTTGAGGTGCCCGGCGAGGCGATGCGACCCGACGAGCAAGCGGTGGATGGTGGAATCCTGAAGACTGGGAAGTCCGTTGGCCGCCCCGTTGGCGGACCCGTTGCGATACGCGGAAATCGGTATACCTCTCTTCAACTGTCGGCCGGCAGCGCCTCGGCATAGCTCGGCCGATCGGGAATTTGGCGAGTTTGTGAACGGATTCACAAACTCGGTGGTCCATTTATACGGTCTGGAATCGTTTTGCGCAAGTGGCAACGGCGCAAATGTGCGCCGGAACAGATTTCCTGAGGAATTTTTCCGGGAGCTGGCCGCCCCATGGCGTGGGACGAGGGAATGCCTGTGCCATGCTGGCCGCCACCACACCCCCGAAGAGGCCGCTCATGTCCGACGCGCTGCTCGACCGTGACGGGATCGAATCGTTGATCCCGCACCGGGAACCGTTCATCTTCGTGGACCGCATTGTGGAGTTGGAGTACGGCCAGCGCGCGGTCGGGATCATGGACGACGTGGGAGCGCATCACGAGCACGTGCTGAGCGGGCACTTTCCCGGGTTTCCGGTGCTGCCGGGCGCGATCATCGTGGAGGCCGTGGCGGAAGTCGGCGGCGTGGCGGCGCTGGGGATGCCGGAGAACAGCGGCAAGATTGCGATGTTGACTGGCCTCGACAAGTGGAAGTTTCGGCAGCCGGCGCGTCCGGGGGACGAGTTACGGCTGGAGGCCGAAGTGATCCGCTACCGGCGCGGGTTTGGCCGGGCCGCCGGTCGGGCGAGTATCGACGGGAAGTTGTGTGCGTCGGGGGAGATCAGCTTTGCGATCGTGGATCGGCCGGAGGGACTGTAGGTAGAGCGTTTCTCGCTGCGTGGCTCGGCCCCAGAAAGAGGTAGACCCCCCATTCGTGGAGTACCGGCATCGGAGAGCTGAGTACGACGTGGTTGGATGACCGAATGGACTCCGGGTGTGCGGCGATAGAATGGCGGCACGTCCCACCCTCAGACTGGAGCCTCCGTGGCGCGCGTACTGATTACAACCAGGATTTTCACGTCCAACCCGGCCGAAGCAGCGCTGGACATCCTTCGAGATGCCGGCCACGAGCCGGTGATCGCGTCGGTCCCGGGCGCCTACCTGAACGGCGAGCAGTTGCACGAGCAACTCGCGGGGATCGCCGGCACGATGGCCAGCAGCGAGCCATACACCGCCGAGACCTTTCGGATGTTCCCAGATCTACAAGTGGTCGCGCGGATGGGCGTGGGCTACGACGCCATAGACCTGGAGGCGGCGCGCGACCACGAAGTGCCGGTGATGATTGCCGCGGGCACGAACGACACGACCGTGGCGGAGACGTCGGTGGCGCTGATGCTGGCGCTGGCGCGTGACCTGGGTCGTTACTTCGAAACGACGTCGGCGGGCGGCTGGGTTCGTCCTCCGACCACCGAGCTACGCGACAAGACGATCGGCTTGATTGGCCTTGGCCGGATTGGTCGAGCGGTTGTGCAGCGGCTGCAGGGGTTCGAGGTTGACGTGGTGGCGGCCGAGCCGTACCCGGACGCGGACTTCGTGGAAGAGCACGGGGTGGAGCTGGCGGATATCGACGAGGTATTTCGCCGTGCCAACTTCCTGTCGCTGCACACGCCGATGAACGACGAGACGCGCGAAGTCGTGAACGAGCGAACGCTGGGGCTGATGCAGCCGGGATCCTTCCTGGTCAATACGGCCCGGGGCGGACTGGTTGACGAGGCGGCGTTGCGGGCGGCGCTCGACTCGGGACAGTTGGCGGGCGCGGCATTGGATGTGCGGACCAGCGAGCCCCCGCTGGAGGGCGACGACCTGGCCGCGCATCCGAAGGTGCTGCCCACGCCGCACATGGCGGGTGTCGCGGTCGAGTCGGTGGAGCGCATGGCCATGGGGGCCGCCAGGAATGTGGTGGGCGTGCTGGCGGGCGACTGGGACCGCGAAATGGTGGTGAACGGGGTCTATCCCGCGTGACCGTCAGCGGTGCGCGTCATGCGTACCACCACCATGAGCACTCCGACCGCGAGCCCGCGGTGATTCCGGCACAGCGCCGGGCGTTCGTGTTCGACATGGACGGGGTGATGTACCAGGGCGGGCAGCTGATCGACGGCGCCGCGGAGGCGGTGGCGACGGTGCGCAACCTCGGGCTGCCACTGTTCTTCGTGACGAATAACTCGCGTGAGACGCCGGTGGAACTAGCGGCCAAGCTGCAGCAGATGGGGGTGGACGCGGGTCCCGAGGAGATCATTTCGGCTGTGGTCGTCACGGTGGAGTACCTCAACCGGCTGGATCCGAGACCAGACTCGGTGCTGGTGCTGGGCGGTGACGGGTTGGCAGCGAACATCGAGGCGGCGGGATTCTCGTTAGGGAGCTTCGACGACGACGAGCCGGTGGACGTGGTAGTTGCCGGCTGCGACTTTGGGCTGACCTACGACCGTCTGTCGCGGGCGACGCGGGGGCTCGTGATGCACGACGCGGCATTCATTGCGGTCAACCAGGACTCGTTGCTGCCAACGGCGAACGGGCCGATGCCGGGGGCAGGGGCGATCGTGGGCGCGCTGACGGCGGCTACCGGAGTCGAGCCGCTGGTGGTCGGGAAGCCATCGCCGCACCTGTTCAGCCTGGCGGCGGAGCGGAGTGGCGTGCCGCCGGAAGACCTGGTGATCCTGGGGGACCTGCTGGACGCCGACATTGCCGGCGCGAATGCCATTGGGGCGACGGGCGTGCTGGTGTTGACGGGCAGTACCTCGCGCAAGGCGGCGGAGGCGGCGACGGGCGAGCTCCGCCCGGACCTGGTGATCGATAATCTCTATCAGCTTCCGTACGACCTTCTGCTAGTGCCGTAGGCGGGGTTGGGCGTGGCGTTCACAAACCTGCGCGAGTTTCTGGACCTGCTCGAAGAGCGGGACGAGTTGCGGCGGATCCGGGTCGAAGTGGACCCGCACCTTGAAATCACCGAGATCGCGGACCGGGTGATGAAGGCCGGCGGTCCGGCGCTGCTGTTTGAGAACGTTAAAGGCAGCGACTTCCCGTTTGCCATCAACCTGCTGGGATCGCCGCAGCGCATGGCCTGGGCGCTGGGGATGGAGGAGTGGTCGGAACTGGAGCGTCGGCTGGACGACCTGCTGTCAATGGCGATGGGTCCGCCGCCGAAGAGCCTCCTGGGCAAGCTGCAGGTCCTCAACGAGATCATCAAGGTCGGGCGGATCGGGCCGCGCGAGGTGAGCAACGCGCCGGTGCACGAGGTATTCGACACGGTCAACCCATCGCTGGCCGACCTGCCGATTCCGACCTGCTGGCCGCTGGACGGCGGGCCATACATCACGTTTCCGCTGGTGTTGACGCACGACCCGCTAACAGGCAAGCGGAACGTGGGGCTATACCGGCTGCAGAAGTATGACGACCGAACGCTGGGGATGCACTGGCAGTTGCATAAGGGCGGCGCGGAGCATTGGCGACGGAGCAAGGAAGAACGCCGGCGCATGGAAGTGGCGGTGGCGATTGGGGCGGACCCAACCCTGATGTACGCGGCGAGTGCGCCGCTGCCGCCGGACATCGACGAAATGGTGTTCGCGGGTTTTCTGCGGGGCGCGCCGGTTGAGACCGTGCAGGCGAAGACGGTCGACATCAAGGTTCCAGCACACGCGGAGATCGTGCTGGAGGGGTGGGTGGATCCGTCGGAGTCGCGGCTGGAAGGTCCGTTCGGGGACCACATCGGGTACTACTCGCTGGCCGAGCCGTTTCCGGTGTTTCACCTGACGGCGGTGACACGGCGGCGGGATCCGGTGTTCGTGTCGACGATCGTGGGCGTGCCGCCGATGGAGGACGCCTGGATCGGGAAGGCGACGGAGCGGCTGTTCCTGCCGCTGGTGCGGCTGTTCGTGCCGGAACTGGTGGACATGAACCTGCCGGTGCACGGGGTGTTTCACAACTTCTGCATCGTGTCAATCAACAAGCGCTATCCCGGACAAGCGAGGAAGGTGATGCACGGCATCTGGGGCGTGGGTCAGCTGATGTTCACGAAGTACATCATCGTGGTGGACCACGACGTGGACGTGCAGAACCTGAAGGAAGTGATGTGGCGGGTCGGGGCGAACACGGACCCGGCGCGAGACCTGGAGCGGGCGAGGGGGCCGATGGATCACCTGGAATTCGCGACGACCACCGAGTTCTTTGGCGGGAAGCTGGGCATCGACGCGACGCGCAAGCTGCCGCAGGAGGGGTTCCCGCGGGAGTGGCCGCCGGAAATCAAGATGGACGACGAGATCGTGAGGCTGGTGGATGAGAGGTGGTCGAGCTATGGGATCTGACGAGAACGCCGAATTCGACGTGCAGCGCGCTGTTCGCTGGTTTGCGGTCGAGAACAACAACCAGGCGTGGGAGCTGATTGAGAGCAGCCCGGACTATCTGCACGCCGGGGAGTTGCTCTCGAAGGCTTACGCGTCGCACCGGCACTGGTTCGAGGTGGGCGGGCCGCTGGAGAAGCAGCGGGCCGAGCACCTGGTGGCGACGGCGGTGTCGTTCCTGGGAGTCGTCTCGCTGTCGGTGCATCACGCCGACGCGTGTATCAAGCTGAGCGACGCGAACGGCGACCGCCAGACGGCGTTCGACCGGGCGGCGGCGCTGGAATGCCTGGCGCGGTCGCACGCGTGCGCGGCACTGGCGGACGCGGCAAACCGGAGGGAAACGGCGCGGCAGGCGGGGGAGCTGATCGAGGACGCGGAAGAGCGGGCGGTGTTCGAGCGGCTGCTGAACAGCGGGCCGTGGTTCGGGTTGGACTGATGGAGCGCCACGGACTCGATCCATGAGTCTGGCGGTGTCTGTCAGGCGCGCTCGGGTCTACCTGGACGCAATTCGATTCGAGCACACGATTTTCGCGTTGCCGTTTGCGTACCTGGGGATGGTGCTGGCGGCACGGGGATGGCCGGGGTGGCCGGTGTTTATCTGGACCACGCTGGCAATGGCGGGGGCGCGCACGGGCGCGATGGCGGCGAACCGGCTGATCGACGCCGAGATGGACGCGCGGAATCCGCGCACGGCGTCGAGGGCGATCCCGATGCGCACTATGTCAAGGCTGGAGATGCTTGGGTTGGCGCTGGCGGGGTTCGCGCTATTGCACGTGGCGGCGTGGCAGCTGAACAGCCTGGCGCTGGCACTAGCGCCGGTGGCAATGGTGGCGGTGACGTTCTACTCGTATACGAAGCGGTTTACGTGGAGCAGCCACTGGATCCTGGGCCTGGCGGACGGGATCGCGCCGGTGGGCGGATGGATTGCGGTAACCGGCGATTTTTCGACCGAGGCGGCGCTGCTGGCCCTGGTGGTGACGTTCTGGATCGGCGGGTTTGACGTGCTGTACGCGACGCAGGACGTTGAGTTTGATCGGGCCGAAGGGCTGCACTCAATCCCGGCACGCTTTGGACTGGCGTCGGCCTTGTGGGTGGCCCGGGCTTCGCACGCACTGACGATTGGGGTGCTGCTGGCGCTCGGATTCGTTGCGGCCCTGGGTTGGCCGTATTGGGTCGGCGTTACGGTGATCGCGGCTTTGCTGATTTACGAGAATCGGTTGCTGAAGCCGCACGACCTGAGCCGCCTGAGCCTGGCGTTCTTTAATATCAACGGGTATGTGGCGGTAGCGGCGCTGGTGTTCACGATCCTGGGGGTGTGGCTTGGCTGATTCGCCGGGGCTGGTACTCGGCATATCGGGGGCCAGCGGAGCGGTGCTGACCGAGGCCACCGTGCGGGCACTACAAGACCTGGACGTTCCGCTGGAGGTCGTGTGCAGCGACTACGGGGCGCTGATGTGGCACCAGGAGACCGACGAGCGATTCTCGGACGCGGCAACGCGCTGGTCGGCCCGGGGACGGGTGACGATGCACCGGCCGCAAGACGTGGCCGCGCCGATTTCCAGCGGGTCGTACCCGACGCGCGGGATGGCGATCGTGCCGTGCAGCATGGCGACGGTGGGAGCTATTGCGTCGGGGGCTGGTCAGAACCTGCTGCACCGGGCGGCGGACGTGACGCTGAAGGAAAAGCGGCGACTGGTGGTGGTGTCGCGGGAGACGCCGCTGTCGCTGATTCACCTGCGCAACCTGACGACGCTGGCCGAGGCGGGGGCTGTGATCCTGCCGCCGGATCCGGCGTTTTACCTGCGTCCGGATTCAGTCGAGGCAATTGTGGACGCGCTGGCTGAGCGGATTCTGTATGCGGTGGGTGTGACTCCGAGAGTTGCCGAAGCTCACGCCTGGACTGACTGAGCTAAGCAGCGATGTACAGCCGAGCCAAGCGGCGCGCGCACCAGATCGTCAACAGCCCGGAGGACGGCGGCCGGGCGAGCCGGATCTTCGACCAGACCATCTTTGTTCTGATCGGACTCACGGCGTTCGGAATCGTGCTGGAAACGATCGAGCCGATCCGCCAGGCCGCCGCCGGAGCCTTCGCCGTCATCGAGGTTGTCACGGTGGCGGTCTTTACCTTCGAGTACGTACTGCGCGTGTGGTCGTGTACCGAAGACCCGGACTTCGTGCACCCGCTGACGGGCCGGCTGCGCTTTGCCGTGCAGCCGCTGATCCTGGTGGACCTGCTGGCGATCCTGCCGTTCTACGTGGGCCAGGATCTGCGCTTCGCGCGTGTGCTGCGACTGCTGCGGTTGATGAAACTGACGCGGTACTCGGAGTCCATGTCGATCATCGGCGACGTGCTGAGGAGCCGGCGCGATTCCCTGATTTCGACTCTGTTCGTGGGGTTCGTGCTCTTACTGTTCGCGTCGTCGTTGATGTATCTCGCGGAACGGGAGGCGCAGCCGGATGGCTTCTCGAGTATTCCGGCAGCAATGTGGTGGGGGATGGTGACGCTGACCACGGTGGGTTACGGCGACCTGTTTCCCGTTACGCCGCTGGGGCGCGGATTCGGCGCGGTCGTGGCGCTGCTGGGGATTGGCCTGTTTGCGCTGCCGGCCGGCATTTTGGGGTCGGCGTTCGTGGAGGAGTTGGACCGCAGGCGCGCAGGGGAGCCGGAGGCCTTGATCTGTCCGCACTGCGGCGAGGAGATCCACGACGACGAGGACTCGGCCGCGTGACTGGCGGGGTGCTGCTAGCCTCTGGCGATTGGCGACGAGTGCGACAGGTTCGTAATGGCGCCTGAGCAATCAGCCGTAGTCGACACGCACAACCATTACTGGCAGGTCGGCGTCGACGACCTCTATTGGCTGGATGATCCGACGCATCCAGTGCTGGGGAAGGACTATCTGCCGCCAGACCTGAAGCCGCACATGGACGCGGTGGGGGTGGCGCAGTCGGTAATCGTGCAGGCGTCTCACGCGTGGAAGGACCAGCTGGCGTACCTGGAGATGGCGCAGACGTATGACTACGTGGCCGGCGTGATCGCGTGGGTAGACCTGCAGGCGCCCGACGTGGGCGATCGGATCGACCAGTTGGCGGCGAGTCCGTGGTTTCGGGGCGTCCGGGCCGGGGCCGAGGACCAGGCGGATACGGACTGGCTGGCGCGTGACGACGTGCGGCGCGGCATTAGCACCGTGCTGAACCGGGGGCACGTGGTGGAGTTGCTGGTGAAGACTCCGCATCTGCGACACGTGCCGCAGATCGCGGGCGAAAGCGAGGGCGGACGGCTGATCGTGGATCACCTGGCAAAGCCGCCGTTCGAGACGCCGGAGATGGCGGTGTGGGAGGAACGGTTCCTGGCCCTGGCCCCATACGACCACCTGCGGATCAAGATCTCGGGGTTGTTGGTGGAGTGCCCGACGTCGCCGACGACCGACACGATTCGAGCGGCGGTGGATCCCGTGCTGGACAAATTTCCGATCGAACGGCTGATCTGGGGAAGCGATTGGCCGGTGGCGCTGCTGGCGGCGGGATACGAGGACACGTTTGAGACGGTTACGGGCGCGCTGGACCGGCTGAGCGCACACGAGCGAGCGGCGGTGCTGGGCGGAAACGCCCGAGAGTTCTACTCGCTGGCATGAGCGGCGGACGGCTGGCCGGCAAGGTCGCGGTGGTCACGGGCGCAGCCGGGGGAATCGGCGAGGCGACGGCGCGGCTGTTTGCGCGCGAGGGCGCGCGGGTAGTGCTGGCCGACTACATGGGCGATGCCGTGGCGGCGCATGCCGCGGACATCGAGGAAGCGGGAGGACAAGCCGTTGGCGTGACTGCGGACGTGCGGGAGATGGCCGACGTGCGACGGGCTGTCGAGACGGCAACGGACCGATGGAGCCGGCTCGACGTGTTGCACAACAACGTTGGCGTGAACTTCCACGCGCTGATCGGCGAGGCCAGCGAGGAGCACTTCCTGGAGTGCCTGAATATCAACCTGCTGAGCGTCTACCGGGGATGCCACGTGGCGGCCCCGATCATGCAGGCGCAGGGCGGCGGATCGATCATCAACACCTCGTCGGTGCAAGGGATCATGGGCTTCGACACGTACTCGGCCTACGCCTCGGCCAAGGCGGGAATGCTGGGCCTGACGCGGCAGATGGCGGTGGACTACGGGCGCCACGGCATCCGCGTGAACGCCGTGCTGCCGGGCGGAATCGACACCCCGATGTGGCGGGCCGAGGTAGCGGCCGTGCCGGACATCCAGGCCCTGATCGACGAGTCGGCGTCGCGGATCCCGCTGCAGCGGATTGGTGAAGCCGAGGACATTGCCAACGCCGTGCTGTTCCTGGCGAGCGACGAGTCGTCATACGTGACGGGACAGCAACTTGTAGTGGACGGCGGCTTGAGCATCGCCGGGACGCGGCCGAACGAGCGATAGGCAGGCTGAAGATCGGCAAAGTGATCCAACATTGCGACTGACCGCGTGCACTCAAGGAATTATGTTAAAAGAACAAACGAGAGAGGGCGCATCAATGGGGATGACCAAGCGAGATTTCCTGCGATCCATCGGCGCGGTTGCCGGGGTGGGCGCGGCGTACCACACGATGAGCGCGATGGGTCTGCTTGGGCCGGTTCTGGCGCAGGCGACGGCGCCCGAGCTGCCAATTGGGTCGGGCTACGGGAAGCGCGTGGTAATCCTGGGCGCCGGTATCTCAGGGATGACGGCGGCGTACGAGCTCTCTAAGGCCGGGTATCAGTGCACGATTCTCGAAGCGACGAGCCGCGCCGGCGGTCGAAACCTGACGGTGCGGGGCGGGGACGTGATTCGTGAGATCGACAACCGCCAGTGGGTCGACTTCGACCAGGAAGATCACCTGTACGCCAACATGGGACCGGCTCGAATTCCGTACCACCACCGGGCCATCCTGGGCTACTGCAAAGAGTTCGGTGTCGAGCTGGAGGTCTTCACCAACGACAACCGCGGCGCCTTGTTCCACAACACGGAAGACTTTGGTGGAAATACGGTCACGGGTCGGCAGGTGATGACCGACCTGCGCGGATACATCGCCGAACTCCTCGCGAAGGCCGTCAACCGAAATGCGCTGGACGAGGAATTGACCGGCGACGACAAGGAGCGGGTGTTGGGGATGCTCACCGCGTTCGGCGGGCTGGACCCCGACCATCTGTACGCGGGGTCGAATCGCAGCGGCTACCAGGGGGAGCAGATCAATGCCGGGATCGCGCCGGGCGAGGTAAACGACCCGCTGGATTTCAGCGAGCTACTCAAGTCGGATTTCTGGCAGTACAAGCTGCACTTCAGCCAGTTCCTCAATCAGAACCCCACGCTCTTTCAGCCCGTTGGCGGGATGGACGCAATCGCGAAGGCCTTTCGGGCACGCGTGGGACATCTGATCCAGTTCCAGAGCGTCGTGGAGGAGATTCGCAGGACCTCCCAGGGCGTTCGCATCGTTTACGAGAACCAGCGCCGCAACGAGCAGGAGGCGATCGAGACGAACTATGCGATTTGCACGATTCCGGCGCCGGTGCTGAAGGACATTCCCAACGACTTCGCACCCGAGACGCAGGCGGCGATCGAGTCAATCGAGTTTGAGCACGCGGTGAAGATTGGGTTCCAGGCGCGGCGGCGGTTCTGGGAAGACGATCACGCCATCTACGGCGGAATCTCGTGGACGGACCAGGACATTACGCAAATCTGGTATCCGTCGAACGGCTACCACCGGGGCAAGGGCGTGATCATGGGCGCGTACATCTGGGACGACAAGCCGGGCCAGGGCCTGCGCTTTACCCAGATGACGCCGCCGGAACGCCTGCGAACGGCGATGGCGGAGGGCGAACAGATTCATCCGGGCTACACAGAAGAAATCGAGTCGGGCGTAAGCCGCGCCTGGCTGAACGTGCCGTTCCAGAAGGGCGGCTGGCCGCGGAACTATGCGGCGCCGCCCGAGCTGCTGAAGCCTGACGGTGCGATCTACTTCGCGGGGGACCAGGCGACAGCGCTACCGGGCTGGCAGGAGGGAGCCGCGCTGGCGGCGCATGCAGCGGTGGAGGCGATTCACGCGCGGGTCACGGCGAGCTAGCCCGGACACACCGGTGTCCATCAGCAGCCAATCTGGCGGTGCTCGAAGGCGCATACGTGACCTGGACTGACGACGCAGAGCGCTCGGCCGCGGTTGGGCTGCGGTGCATCGACTGCGGGCTCGGGTTTGCGCTGGATTACCTGCGCGGGTGCCCACGGTGCCCTGGGCTGCTTGTCGTTGAGTACGACCTCGACATGGCCGCGAAGTTGGGCATTGGGAATGGACCTGGCGGCGGAATCTGGCGCTGGGACCGGCTGCTGCCGCCGACGGCGCTCGACCATCGCGTGACGCTTGGAGAGGGCAATTCGCCGCTCCTGCCTGCCAGGCGGCTGGCGGACCGGCTTGGCCTGCGTGACGTGCGCCTGAAGCTGGAAGGCGTGAACCCAACGGGCAGCATGAAGGACCGCTCGTCGGCGACCGCCATTGCCGCCGCGCTCGGCTTTGGTTTCCGGCGGGTGGGCTGTGTGAGCAGCGGGAACATGGGGTCGTCGATCGCCAACTACGCGGCGCGGGCGGGGCTGCGGGCTCATGTGTTCAGCGCGGCATATGCGAGCGAAAACCAGCTCGACCACATGGCAGCGGGGACTGTCGACATGCACGTCTACGACGGACCGTATGACGCGATGGCGGCCGCTATTCAGCCCGTGTTTGACGACTACCTGGCGTTCGACGCCGGATCGAGCCCCAACCCGTACAACAGCGAGGGCCAGAAGACCCTGGCCTTCGAAATCGTCGAGCAGCTTGGCGAGCGTTCGCCGGACGTCGTGGTGTATCCGTTGGGCGCCGGGGACCTGTTCCTGGCGGCGACGCGAGGGTTCGAGCAATACGCCTACGCCGGCTTCACCGACTTCGCGCCGCGGCCGGTCGTGGCGCAGAGCCGTGCGTCAGCCAGCGTTGTGCGGGCGCTTGAGAGCGGCGGTGAGTACGAATCGGTAGAGGCCGGCGACTCGATCGCCGGCGGGGTGCTGGTGGGCGACATGGGGGCGAAGGGGCGCCTGGCGCTGCGGAAGTTGCGGCAGGTTGGAGGACTTGGCGCGGCTGTTGACGATGACGAGATTGCGGCGTGGCAGACGTGGCTGGCGCGGAATGAGGGAGTGTGGGCAGGGCCGACGGCGTGCGTGGTTTTGCCGGCGCTGGAACAGCTGGCGGCCAGCGGGGCGATTGGGCGTGATGCGTCGGTGGTTGTTGTCTTGTCGGAAACAGGGTTGAAGGGTGGACAGCCGCCGCATCGGCCACCGACGGTTGAGGCGTCGGAGGCGGTCCTGAGGGAGCTATTCGGCGCCGCTTGACGTCGCGTCCCCGGACGGATTTTCCCAGTTAGGCATCCGGGATGACCGGCAGGACTAGGTGGGAGGGGTGGGTTCGGTTGTGCAGGACGGTCTGGCGGGCGACGCGAATCTCGGAGTCGGTGGCGAGGTTGTTGCCGGTGTTGAGGTTGCGGTCGAAGCGGGGGAAGTTGGAGGAGGAGACTTCGAGGCGGATGCGGTGGCCGCGCTTGAAGACGTTGGCGGTCACGCCGACTTCGACTTCGTAGGCCTCGACGGCGCCGGGCGTGAGCAGGCTGGGCCGGTCCTGCCCATGGCGATAGCGGGCGCGGAGGATGCCGTCGCAGAGGTTCATGGCGTAGCCGGTGGGTGAGGCGTCAACGAGCTTGGCGGTCCAATCGGTGTCGAGGCCGTCGGTGGCGGCGTGCAGCACGAGCTTGATGGGGCCGATGACTTTGAGGTCCTGCTCGAGCGGGGCGGAGGTGTAGCAGAGGACGTCGTGGCGGGCTTCGACGGGGCGCTGGTCGTAGGGGCCCCAGGGCTCGATGTGGGGGGTGCAGCAGTTGGCGCCGCCGAGGGACTGGACGGGGAAGTTGGGGTCGTATTCGAAGGTGTCGGCGGGCTCGTCGCCGGGTTCGTCGAGGGAAAGTGTTCCGTCGCCGCGGACGGAGTTGGCGGCGCCGCCGGAGTGCAGGTGCCAGGGTTGCCAGTCGGTGCGGGCCAGGGGCCATTCGTGCTCGTCCTGCCAGCGGTTGGCGCCCATGACGAATAGGCGGAGGGGAGGCTCATCTGACGAGGACTCGCCGTTGCCCTTGAGCCAGCGGTCGAACCAGGCGCGTTCGAGGGCGTTGATGTTGACGACGGAGCCGGCGCCGAAGTCGATGTCGCCGCAGCGGGGGGCGCCGGGGAGGTCGGCGCCCAGGTGGTGGGGCCAGGGGCCCATGATGAGGCGGGACTGGCGGGCGGCCGCGGATCCGCCGTGGAGGCGGAGGCCGTTGAACTGGTCGAAGGCCTGGGGGGCGTAGAGGTCGTACCAGCCGCCCATGACGAAGGCGGGGACGGTGATGTCGTTCCAGTGGGGGCGGGTGTCGATGGAGGCCCAGTAGGGGTCGGTGGCCGGCATGTGGAGCCAGTCGTTCCAGAAGTCGAGGTCGCGGCCGGCGTGGCCGGGGATGTCCTGGAGCGGGAGGACGCGGCAGGTCTCGACCCAGTTTTCGAAATCGATGGACTGGGCGGTGCGGCCGTCGACGCGGAGGCCCCAGTTGATGAGGACGCCGAGTTGAAATGCGCCGCCGGGGCGGATGAGGCCGGTGAGGTAGTCGATGCAGATGGACTGGGGGGCCAGGCAGGTGAGGCTGGGGTGGTTCAGCGGAGCGCTGAGCCACTGCACAGAACCGAGGTAGGAGCGGCCGGACATGCCGATGCGGCCGTTGCTCCAGGGCTGCTCGCTGATCCAGGCCTGCGTGTCGTAGCCGTCCTCGGGTTCGGTGACGAAGGGGGACCAGGGGCCGTCGGAGTCCCAGCGGCCGCGGACGTCCTGGATGACGCAGGCGTAGCCGTTGTCGGCCAGGGCGCGGCCTTTGCGGATGTTCTGGTAGGAGGCGTTGTTGTAGGGGGTGCGGATGAGGACGGTGGGGAGGCGCGAGTCGGGAGATTCGCCGGCGCCGCGGGGGAGGTAGACGTCGGCCGAGAGATAGACGCCGTCGCGCATGCGGACGCGGCGGTTGACCTGAACCTGGACGGCGCTGGTGGTGGGCATGCGAGGAGTCCGAGGGGCGACGGCGTGGCCATGATAGGCGGGGGCCCTGAAGGGCCGGAGACATTCCTGGCCGCGCTCGGCCTGCCAGGGGTGTTGAAACTCCCAATAGAGACCCTCGCAAGACCTGCCCGATTCCTACCCCCCCGCCCAACCCCTCCAGTCCTCGGATTAGGCGCCCCTCGTTCTCCCTCGCCCTTGAGAGACCTTTGCAAGACTCCCCGGGCTGTCCAATGCGGGGCCGCTCTTCCTCCCTCGCCCTTGAGGGAGAGGGCTGGGGTGAGGGTGGCTGCCTCCGTGAAGCAACCGGGCCAAGGCTCAGCAACCCACCAACCCGTCAGCACCTCTTCCTCCCTCGCCCTTGAGGGAGAGGGCTGGGGTGAGGGTGGCTGCCTCGGTGAAGCACCCAAGCCCAAGAGCAGCAACCCACCAACCCGTCAGCACCTCTTCCTCCCTCGCCTTTGAGGGAGAGGGCTGGGGTGAGGGTGGCTGCCACCCCCACCACCCACGCCAAATCACCAGCAACCCGCCACCCCCGCGCCCACCTCTGGTCCCCTCTCCCCATGGGAGAGGGCTGGGGTGAGGGTCTTCCGCGCAACCGAAAAAAAGCTACCCCCCGCTCAACCCCTCCCTATAAACCTCCCTCACCCGCTCAACCGCCCCCTCCGACAACCCCTCCCCCGAAGCCGCCACATTCAAATCCACCTCAAACAAACGCATCATCCCCGCCACCACCGAAGCCACCGCTTCGTGAGCCAGCACAAACTTCAGCGCCCCTTCAGCCATCGAGCCAACCCCCGGCTCGTCTTCAAGGAACCGCATCCGTTCAGCCTGCGCCAGCGTCGCCAGGTACTCATCCCGCGGAATCACCCCCCGCTTGTCATTCCACGCAAACTCAGTGTTCGGCGTCAGCGTCCCCGTCAGGAACCCCGAAGCCAGCGGCACCCGCGCAAACAGGCTCACACCCTTCGCCAGCATCGCCGGCATCAGTTCGTCCGCCGGCTCCTGGTTAAGGCAATTGAACGTCGTCATCAGGCACGCAATATCGTTTTCGCGCACCGCCTTCAGACCGTCCGCCATTGACCCCAGCGCCACCCCGTAATGCCTAATCTTGCCCGCCGCCCGCAGTTCTTCCATCGCCCCAAACGACTCATCCCACTCATGGTGATCCGGCGGCCGGTGCATCTGGTAGAAATCGATCGTGTCGCGCTGCAGCCGTTTCAGGCTCAGGTCACACTCCGTCAAAATCGCCTCGCGCGACAGGTTGTGGATAGGACCCGGCCCGCCCGCCACGATATGCCCGTCCGTATCCATCGGAAACGCCACCTTCGTGGCGATAATCACGTCATCCATCCCCGCAAACGCCTCGCCCAGCAGTTCCTCGCTGCGCCCCGGCCCATACACATTCGCCGTGTCGTAAAAGGTGATCCCGCGGTCATACGCATGACGCAGCACCGCCAGCGCGTCAGCGTCTGAGATATCCCCCCACTCCATCCCGCCCAGTTCCCACGTCCCAAACCCAACCTCTGAAACCTCAATCCCCGTCCGCCCAACCTCGCGATACTTCATCTACCAACCCACCCTCCCGGTGCGCTACCTGCCCCCAGTCTCCGCCCAAACCCCACCCCCTGTCACGGCCACCAACCCTCCCGGGCGCCGCTCCTCACCCTCTCCAAGGGGAGAGGCAGGTTCGGCGTACCCGCCGAAACCGGTGAGGGGTCCCCGGGTCGCGCGCCCACCACGGTCAACCACCCCGCCCGCTCGCGTCCCCGTCTTTCGTAGGGGCGGCGTCTCTGACCCGCCCGTCTTCCGCGCACCGCGCGTCCCTCTTTCTCCTTCGCCCTTGAGGGAGAAGGCTGGGATGAGGGTGGCTGCTACCCCCAGCACCCACGCACAACCAGCGGCAACCCACCTTCCCCCACCGCCCGCATCCAATTCTTCGTAGGGGCGGCGTCTGAGATCCGCCCGTCTTCATCCCCCTCCGCCATCCCGGCGTCCCCGGCCGTCTTCCGTAGGGGCCGCGTTTCAAACCGGCCTCTTCCGCCCCCAACCCCACCCCATCCCCCAAGACGTGCGGTGCTTCCCCGTACGGAATAAGTCCCTTCCCCATGCCCGGCCACCTCTTCACCGAATACTTCCTCACCGACGGCATCCGCCTCACCCAAGCGCTGGTTCAGCGAACATTCAACACAATTGTTGAATGCGCGTGATTACTGATAAGTTGTTCAGCACGAACTAGCGATATCGACCCCTACTCCACGTCCAGCCATACTTTTCTGCAATTTCATTCCCTGTCCGGTCCATGTGGTCTGACAAACGCCGGATGTCAACGAATCCACCGCACTTTGTGCACTGTTGGACCTGGAAATGATCAGTTAAGATCAGAGAGGGGATGACGGCAATACACACTTTCCCATCTGAATCAGTGAATTCACTGATATCAAGATGGCTGCATTCCTCCATCCTCTTTCGGTCCTGCCTCTCAGAAAAGAACCTTTTGATTCCTGGAACAAAGAAATATAGAGCACCTAGACCTACAATAACCCACCCAAGCCACGGTGCCGCAGCTATCATTGGCACCGCGACTCCGGCAAGTAAGCCTCCCATCGAACATTTCCCCCGTTTAGTCGGTCAGACTAATCCGCAGTCTAGAGCCGCTCAAGTACTTGCGGTGCAGCTATGCCCCGCGTGTGTCGGCTTGGTCGTAATTCATCCTTGTGCTTTTGCAGGCGATCAATCAAGAAGTCAATTGTCTCAATTTGCTCAGCTTGTAGCTGTAAGTTCTTCAAATTCGATCTTACTGTTCCAAGCACCGTGCCAGTACGTTCAACATCGGATACAAAGCTCTTTACGGCATCGGCCCTTGCACTTCGAAGATTGTTGATTCCAACGTCGATCGAAGTTCCCAAGTCGCGCATTGATGTCTCCTCCTCCATGCCGGCTTCTCCCATTTCATAAAACCAAGAGAATCGACCATGATGAGTTGAATCACTGTCATCTGCCATTATATGTGTGTGAACCGCTCGCATGTTGGCAACGGCGCGCCGGTTGGTGGCAGAACGGAGGTCGCGCCGTGACGAACCTTAGGAAGCCTCACGCCGCGTCCGAGTCGTCGAGCTATCAGCCACTGGTTCATCGACGCCAGACTCTCGTGCGAGCACCGGCCGATGAACGTGCAGGCAGGCCCTGTGCACTTCGCAGTTGGCCCGCTCTTTCGGCGTTGCATCCTCACGCCGTGGGTACCAGACCAGCAGAACCGAATTGCGGCGCCGTCGACCGGTTGGGCCATCAACTGGTCATTGGCCCCTGTGACGCTGGTGACGCGAGACTTGTCTACTTCGATCGTTGAAGTAATCACGCCAAGCTCTCGATCTGTTACCCATCATGCGCTGCGGCAAGAGCTACAGCAGCTGCGTTGCATTCGACCGATACTTTACGATACTGCGTAACGTGATAATGGAAAGCATAGTCGAGGCTAGAGCCGCTTCAACCGACATCGTCCATGGCCGCCCGGTATCAAGATCCACCGCGTGGCCCGTGGCGTTTCGTAGCCCACCAATCGCCTTGACCACGTCAACATGACGAGTCGTAACTTCACCGCCTGACTTTAGCTCTTCAACTAGCTTACCTATGCCTGTCGGAAGCCGCTGTTTCGACGATGTGTCACGTAAAACCGAGGCTAGAAGCGCTTCGACCGCCTGGGCTGAGCGATCAATCGCCTTCTCTGCATCATTCTCGAATGTCCTCAACGAGTCGGCAACATCCGAGAATGGCACAGATCGCTGAGCCAGCTCGGGTACAACATCGGCCCCCAGCCGGCTCATTGTGAATAGTTTCGCAGAAAAGTCCTCCTCAAGGGAAGCGCGGAGCTTCTCGACGAACCCTAGAGTCGCCAACGTCCATTGAGTGGACGAGATAGTGGGTGTCTTGTTTCCTCCTTCGAGTATCCCGCTAAATGATCCCCATCTATAGAACGTCCGACGAACTGATTCCGATGCATTGGAGATTTCGAACTCCACACAAGTCTTCCTTGCTGCTCCTACAGCAGAGTCTCCTGCGGAAATCCAAAAGGCGAAATACATAAAGGGGATAAAATCCTGCAGACGAAGCCTGAACAGAAGCGGCCATCCGTCTATGCTTGACGTCTCTAATTCGGATGGCCCGACGTATCTATGGCCTGCGTTCTTGTCTTCCTCAATGAAGCCGAGCAATTTGGCCGAAGCTATAACACGATTGGTATAGGATGCTGTAGAGTCAAGGATCTTTCGGTAATCTTGCGCTGTCGGACTGCGCCGACTTCGGGCTGTGAACTGAGCAATCTCGATTATTCGTTCAGGTGACGCGTCAGCTATTTGCATCGTGTCCATCCGAGCGTTCTGGATCAAGTAGTGTGACGAGTAGGTCGCGAACCTCTCGCACCAGCTCCGGCGAACTCGAAGCGTCAATGCGAATATTTAAGACTTGGGCCAGGACACCGAATCTGTCAAGCTGTTGAGGCGATTCAGCGTTTGCCGTTTTGAGATGAACAGTCTGGGCGTCTTCCTGGGTTGAGGAGCTGTCTTCATTAGAACTTTGACCAGCTTTTCGGGCTCCACCGCTAATCCGTGCAGGACGTTTCTTTACCGTTTGCCTGGAAGATGATTCCCTGGTGGGCTCCAGTCGATTTGCCACCTCGACGTTACCCGATAGTCGCACTAGCCAGACGAAGGTCTTCCGTGCGTTCGCCCGCGCAGCTTCCCCTTGTTGCATGTGGACGGTCACATATTCGTCTAGCTCGTCAAAGGAGAAACCGTCTTCTTGGGCTCGAGGCCAAAGAAACGGATAGCAGGAGTCGAGTGCCTTGAGGGCGGCTTTGTGCGAGTCAGGACCCGTGCCGCGCAGGCTCTTGCCTAGTGCCGTGAAGCCGTCATCCTCGTCAGTGAAGAGAAATGACTTGAAGCAACGACGAACGCCAGACCAGCTGCCCTGAGCAACGCCGGCTCGCTTGAGCAAGGCATCGTCGAGCATGTCAGGCATTGCCCCTCGCCTGACTTCCTGCAGCACAGCGTCCAGATGCTGAGGAGAGTAGGCGTATGGAAATGAATCCTGTGGGGAGGAATCCGAATCTGCGGTCATACGGAATGGCCCTTCTGATACGTGCGACCAGTGATTGCTGTCAGTGTCTACCGTACCTGACCATACCCGTATGGTCAAGTGGTTCCTCGTCAATGCACGGGTGGACCGCGCTCTGCGGCGCGGATTCAGGTGCGGAAGCTGTGCGGTGGATCTTCGTAGCGGCGGGACGCGAATAGTTGTACCCGCAATGGCTAGCTGCGGAGTGCGGGGACCTTCGTGCCGTGAATGGACGGGTCAGTCGCCAGCAGTGTGCGCAGCCGAGCGAGGGTGTTTTGCGCTTCGTCCGGCAGCGCCAACAGGTCCGTCATGATCCGCTGATCAAGCTCAATGCGCGCCGGATCGATGGCGCAGCAGTGGAACGACTCAAAGGTCCGATCCTGGAATCTCTGGTAGATGGCTTGCGCCTCGTCGAGTTGCCAGGACTGGAGCTGCCGCACGTCAAGCGCCGGTAGTCTTTCAAGCATCCCTTTTCGCCCAATTCCTCGACCATGTTGCGCTGCGTTGGCATTGTGGGCGTGAAGCAACAGGCCCAGAGTAGTGTTGCACCACAGCGCAATCACGAATTCCCGCTGTGAGCTCCTGACGGGATCATCATCGGGCGCAGCCAACGTAAACCACGAATTGACGCCTAATGTCCGAACGATGCTGCGCGTGGCCATGATTCGCTGAGAGTTGTAGCGAATTGTGGGAGTAACCTGTAGTGTCCCGGACTGTGACCAGACTGGCGCATGGTTGCGCCCCGACTGTGGGAAAAGGCGAGCGTTAGGTTCGGTGATCAATCCCTGATGCACCTTCTCTGAGTGAGCCCAAAGCGCCGGAAACTGCGCCTGTTCGTCCCATCCGTGATAGCTGTCAAACACGCCCAGGGACCCTCGAATTCGCCGGTCCTGCGGTCCTACGTGGTAGAGATCCGCCATCGGCGCAATTGGTATCTGCGCAATAACCCTTGAACCGTCCGCTGCCCAAAGCTCTCCCCGTTCGAGTGCCGCGGCAAGCTGGCCAGTTTGCCCCTGCTTCCATCGCGACGTGGTCCATGGGCCGTCGTCCACAGGCCCGTCCAGCAATTCGCCCCACTGTTCGCCGCCTACGAAAAGTGGACTTCCGCCAATCGGCGGCCCATCGGACCGGTGCAGTGGGGACGCGACCGCCGCGTTGATGGAGTTCGCCAGCGCGAGCGCGTCGGTTTCGCGCTTTGGGGCCCGCCACACGTTCACGAATCCCCCGCGTCCCGACGAATGTTCGTCGTCCCGTAGCCGCCTCGCCACCAGCAGCACCTCGGCGATGTGGGTGTCGTAAGACATTGAACGCAACTCGGGGTCGTGCGACGAGACCACCAGTTCGATCTCATATCGCTCGGCCAGCATGGCGCGTACCTGCCGCCACGATTCGCCGGCCAACGCGGTCACCGGCAGCACCAGCGCCAAGCGTCCGTCCGGTTTGACCAGCCGGTCGGCCAAGACGGTAAACGATGCAGCGTGACCGGCCATCTGGTTGGCCGGCGTGTCTTTCAGTAAGGCCGAGGTGCGGCGAGCCACGTCCTGCTGAGCCTCCGCGTCGCCCGCCGGCAGGTCCAGAACACGCGCCAGCGCCTCACCCTTGCCGCCGTCGCTACCACGCCGTGTGAAGGGCGGATTGCTGATAACGACGTCGGCGCGCGGACTTTCAACAAGACTCCCCGCGCTACCGGTGGCCCCGATTTGTTCGAGTGTGGCCGAGAACGAGGACTGGGCTTCGGGCGCCGCCAGCCAGTCCAGCGAGCCCAGCCGGATTCCTGCGACCGCGTCCACCCCCATGATCAGGCTGTGCAGCTGCATCTGGGTAAAGCCGACCGACGGCGACATGGCTGCCAGCGTGGCGGCCGTCAGGTGAATGGCCGCCGGTACCACGTCGGCCCCAAACAACGTGTGCTCGACGAGCGCCTGATGCACCGACGAGTCGTCCGCATCTATTCGTCGTGAGTTGGTCGAACCATGAACGGCCGTCCGGTTCTGCACGATCTGCTGGTACGCGGCCATCAGCAGCGTGCCGGTGCCGCAGGCCGGGTCAACCACGCGCAGACGCCGCAGGTGAGCCGCGTCTTCCCAATCCATCTCCGGCCAGCGCTCGGGCGAAAGCGCCAGCCCGGCTAGCAGCGCTGCCGCCGGAATGCTGGTGTAGAAAGCCGCAAGCAACTTTCGGTCGGCCACCAGTTGGTTGAAGATGCGCCCGGCCAAATCGTGCCGACCCACCGCCCCCATCCCCAGCAGACGGGCCGCCGTGTGCGCGCATTCGTCCAACACCCACGCAGCTTCCACCTCGGAAAGCTCGGCCACTACTTTGCGGGCCATGTGAAAGATGGGGTAGTAGTCGATTTCGAGAATCGCGTCCCATAGCGACAGCAGCCGCAGGCGGGAAAACACCTCGCCGCTGCGGGCAGCGCTGGTGGGCTGGATAGCCGCGTTGGAACTGGCCAGCCTTTCCTGGAAGACCATGGCGTTGGTAACCACCAGCGCGGCCATGTTGGCCACTTCGTCGCCCGGCGGAGCGCTGAAGACCTTGGCTACCCGTGCAAGCGTGCCTGGCGACTGGTACAGCCGCGACCCGGCCCGCCGCACGCCCTGGTCCAGTGCTTCTACGGCAACTTCAAGATTCCCTGTTGGTGGCTCAGCCCTTGCGGCAGCGGCTCCAAGCTCGGCCATGTCGCCGCTCAGACTGGGGCCGGAAGTCCCGTCCAGCCGCCACTCCCGCCACTCCAGACTTGCAGTCGCCAGCCGCTGGTCGAGTTGGCTCTGATCGACTTGGCGAAGCTGCCCGGGCACCTTCACCGCAAACGCGATCTGGACGGGATGCCCGTCGATCTCGAGGCCCAAACGTGAGAGGGCGTCCGCATCAACGGTGCTTGCCGGTTCCAGTTCAGTTTCGATCACGACCGGGCCGTCGGTTCGCCGCACGATGATGTCCGGCCAAGCCTCACCACGCAGCGTTTCCGCCGCCGTATTCAGCCCTAGCCGCACCCGCAACAACCGCGCCAGATGGACGTTGATAACTTCCTCGCGCGACCGGTCAGTGGTTGCAGGCATAGAGAGTGGGGCAGCCGGTGGCTACTGGTAAGCGGCCAGTCGGGAGTATAGGGGCGCTACATACGAACTCGTCCCGAGCTTCCCGTAACGCGAGGCGAGTCAGTCTTGTCGTTCCAAGGCCCCAAGAGCATTCTCGACATCCCACCATGCCCATCCGTTACCGTTCATGGTGAGCTTGGCGAACCACATCCCTGCCAGCCTTGCCTGCAATGCAGTCAACGCCTGCCCTGCTTGCATTGCTGGCATTGACATCATTCCCAGCACCCGCCAACCCCGGCCCCGCCGCGCCCCCGCGCCGCACTCATCAGCCCACGTCGCGTCCTGTGTGAACCCCGATCAGCCCCCCACGCCGGCCGCAAGAACCTGGTTCACCGGAATCGCCACCCCCGCCGCCGCCGCCGCCCCGGCCACCACCAGCCCGGCAACCCACTTGATCAGCCGCGCCTCCCGAGCGTGCAGTTCGGCCTTCAAATCGCCAAACTCAGCCTTCATCTCGGCTCGCAGCGAGTGAACGTCCGCTTTCGTCGCAAACGTCGGCAGCATGGCCTCGATCGCCGTCAACCGTCGCTCAATGTCAAGCGCGGACAAATCGGCCGTCATCGGATTCCCCGAACGACGGTTGCTGTTCGGCTCCGGACCTGTTCTCGCACGTGGGCGCCCCTTCGTTGTGACGGCGAACTCGCCGACCCGATCTCAACCGTCCCCGCTGCACGCACCGGGGCCGCCCCGTTGATACTCCCCCCATCCTACCCACCGCCACCGCTATCCCCGGCCTGCCTCTCCTCTTCGATCTCACCGCTCACTCCTCTCCGCTCACTCCTTCCTCGATCACTCCTTCCTCACCCCCTTGCCCTCCGTCCCCAACCAATGTACACTGTCTGAGTAAACCTGCCAACCCCTACTCCAATGCCCCCCGCCTTCCTCGCCCTGATCCTCGCCCCGCTCCTCGCCGTTCTCTGCCGCCCCCTCCCACGACCCCACTCGCCCGTCATCCCCGAGGAGACCCTGCCCCTAACGCGAGCCGGGGCGAAGACCCAGTGGCAACCAGCACAACGTCATCCCCGCGGAGAGCCTGCCCCGGACGCGAGCCGGGGCGGGGACCCAGCAGCAACCACTACGTCCGGCGCGACCTGCCGCCCCGACCTGCCTGCACCCCCAGCACTCGAACCTCCCGCGCTCCCCTGCATTCCGAACTCCGCATCCCGCCCGCCTGCCGCCCGCCCGCTGCCTGAACTTTCGTTCCCTACCCACCAAAAAAATCCGCCCAAGCTGTCTCTGGCCAGCCCGCCCCCCTCTGGGGGGCGGGCTGGCCAGAGACAGCTCCCCCCTTCACCCCCACCAATTCCCATGCCCACCCCGCCGCCGCTCCCTCACCCTCGCCCTTCAGGGAGAGGAAACGAAGGGGCCCCCGTGGATGGGCTGGGCGCGAGGTGGGTTAGTGGGGGATGCCTAAGGTGTGCATGCGGTGGTGGATGGCTTGGCGGGCTTGGTGGAAGGGTTCTTCGAGGTAGGCGAGGTGGTCGTGGTGGCCGTGGTGGTGGACGGCGTGGCCATCCGGATAGTGGGTGCTGCGCTGGCGGATGTACTGCAAGCTGCCATCGATGAGGGTGAGCATGTAGCGGGCGGTTTCGTCGCTCCACATGGACCAGTCGCCTTCACCAGTGGTGACGTAGACGGGTGAGGTGTGGGCGAAGCGGTTGCGGTGCCAGCCGTCGTGGTGTTGGGGGGCATCGAAGTAGTTGGGGCCGCCGGTGCGGGCGGCGATCCAACTGTCCTCGGTGACGTGGAGGTCGGCGGTGAGGTCGAGGCGGCGGGCGCCGGCGACTTCGCGGGTTTCGGCGACGACTTCACCAGCCTGGACGATCTGCAAGGAGTGGATGGGAAGAATGGATTCGGCGCAGGCGCGGACGGTGACGGTGCCGCCGCCCTCGGGCAGTCGCAGGGTGTCGCCGATTTCGTGACCGTCGACGGTGAGTTCGAGCAAGGGGCCGCCGCTGAGGTAGGTGCGGCCGGCGGCCATGTTGCGGCACCAGGCGTCGTAGTCGAAGTCCTGGCCTTCAGGCAAACGAACGTAGGTGCGATAGAGGCCAACAGGAACGTCGGCGGACATTTTGTCGGTGCCGCCGGCCAATGGCAGCCGGTAGCCGCCGTTGAGGTAGCGGTAGTACTCCATGTGGGGGAATTGTTGCTGGCGGAGCATTTCGACGGCGTCGACGCGGCCGGTGGCGATGAGGGTGGCGGGTTCGCCGTTGGGGCTGGGCAGATGAGGAATAACGACGTGGCCGCCCTGGGCGTGGGTGGCGTCGGCCCAGTGGGAGAGGGCGATCTCCAGCGAACCGCCGGCTTCGGCCTCGCCAGGGCCGTCGGAGCACCAGGGCATGATGGCTTCCTTGAGGCCGAGGAGGGTGAGGTGGCCGAGGAAGTGCTGCCGGTTTTCCTGGGAGACGTAGACGATGGTGCGGCCGTCATCGGATACGCGGGGGCGGCCGATGAAGTCTTCGGTGTTGGTGAAGAGGCTGCCCCACTGGGAAGCGAGGACGTTGACGACGTTGAGGCCTTCGCCGGCGGCTTCGAGGTTGGCGCCGTCGCCGGACAGAAAGTGGACGTGGGTGTCGCCGGAGTACCAGCCGCGGGCGTTGGGGTCTGACCAGCGGCGGAGGCGGAGTTCGAGCTCGCGCTGGCCGGGCTTGATTTGGAGCTCGGTGCGGAGGGGTTGGTATTCGAAGCCGCAGGCGGCGTCGACCTGGATTTTGCCGACGGGGAGCCAGCCCTGGCAGCGGCCATCGATGTAGGCGTAGGTGGCCTGGTCCATGCGGAGGTCGCCGCCGACGTCGGTGTGCCAGGTGTCGTGGCCGGTGTTGAGGTGGTTGTGGTGGCCGTGGGGCTGGTAGGGGACGCCTTCGGGCGAGCGGAAGTGGACGCGGCAGGGCAAGGGCTGGCCGGTGGCGTCGTCGACGACGCGGGTGTGGACCCAGTTGCGGCCCTGTTCGGCGAGGCGGAGGCGGAGGCGGGGAGAGGCCTGGAGGGGTTGGCCACCTTCGAGGTCGGAGAGGCGGGCGGAACCGAGCTGGTCTGAGCCGCGGGCGACGTGGATCTGGGCGGAGGGGACGCCGGCGATTTCGGTGTAGGCGGGGCTGTTGGCGTCGTTGCGGGGTTCGCCGAAGCCGGCGGTGTCGGAGGCGAGGAAGGCGGCGGGGTCGCGGGTGATGGGGTGGGGGAAGGTGGCGATGCCGCGTTCGACGTTGACTTCGAGGTCGAAGGGGGCGTTGGCGTCTTCGGGCTCGGGGAGTTCGATGACGACGGCTCGGCGGGCGGCGCGGCGGAAGGGGTCTTCGTCGACGTGGCCGAGGCAGAGGCCGCCGAGGATGATGCGGCGGTTGGTGGGTCGGAGCTCGACGTGCTGGATGGGGACGTCGGGGTGGGGGTTGCGCCAGGGCCAGAGGTAGAAGGCGTTGGCGGAGACGCCGCCGGTGACCTCGGTGAGGGCGCGGCCCATCTCGCTGCGACCGGCGGTGTCGCGGGGGACGAGTTCGTCGTCAACATCGGGCATGGCGACGAAGGGGGCGCCGGGGGAGCGGATGTCGGAGATCATGTCCTGGGCGGTGACGAGCCAGCCGATTTCGAAGCGTTCGCGGATGGGGAGTTCGGTTGTCTCGCCGTCGGCGTGGTGGATGACGTAGGTGGCGACGTGGTCGCCGGGGACGCCGCTGCGGTGGAGCTGGGGGTCGACGAGGACGTGGGCGAAGACGAGGGTGTGGGCGGTTTGGGCGATGTCGATTCGGGTGGGTTGGGTGTGGCCGCCTTCGCCGAGGAGGGGGAGCTGGGCGGCATTGGGGTCGCCGATGTGGAAGGGGACGCCGCGGTAGGCCTGGGGGCCGAGGGAGTCGGCGGCGTTGGGGCCGAGGAGGTCGGCGGAGGCGTTGCTGAGGTCGGTGAGGTTGAGGGGCTGGTAGTCGGACATCGCGCGCTCCGCGTGGGTGGTTGGTGGACGGCCGGTGACGGGATGGTGGGGTGTGGCGGCGGGGGCGTCAATTTCGGGGGTGAATTTGGGGGCCTCGTGCGCGGTAAGGGTTTTTGGGCAAGGCTCTTGAGGCGGGGCGGGGGAGGAGGTTTGGCGGAGTGGCGTGGGTATGATTCATGTACGGTCTCGTGGAGGCGGCCCGAGGTTTCTTCGGCGGGCGCGGTGGTCGCGCCACGACAGGGGAGATGACCAGATGGCCAGCCCGAACACACACGGCGCGCCAGTTACGCGGGCGGAGTTGCGCGAGGAGCTTGATCGGTTCCGCGAGGAGATGCACCGCGAGCTGCGCCATTACGCGACCAAGGCTGACGTAGCGAACCTCAGGACGTGGATGCTCGGTCTGCTGCTGGTGGTCGTCCTGAACGTGCTTGGGACGGCTGGGGCGATTGTGGCGGTGGTTGTAACGCGCTGAGTCGAGGCAGCGAGGCTCCTGCCGTTTAGTGGGTCAAGAGGCGACTGAGGCGGGGCAGGTTGGTGGCCCGGAAGACCCTCGCCCCGACCCTCTCCCACGGGAGACCTTTGCATAACCCGGGGGTCGTTGCCCAGTAGCCCCCTCACCTCAAGCCCTTCCTGGAGAGGGAGACAGACGACGGCCCACGTTGGAGTGGAGGTAACGATTAACGTGACGCATTACCAGATTTCCCACTTAGCCCGGCGGGGTCTTGAACTGGAGTCGGTGTGACCATTCGGCTGCCGAGCAGTCGTCCTGGTTGGTGCAGGCGCGCATCGAGACGCTGTACCAGGTGTCCGGCGTAAGCCCGGTGAGCGTGTGCCGCCAGGCATTCGGGTCGGTGAAGTCGACCGTGGTTGTCCTGGACGGCTCATCGTGCGGCCAGTGCCGCATCTGGAAGCCGGTGATCTGCACGTCGTCCGTGGGACGCGTCGCCCACCAGGTCGCCCAGTACAGGGTGTGCGAAGTCGGGGTCTGTTCCTCGTATCTGTACGTGACACGCGGCGGGTACGGTCGCTGCACGGGCCGGTCCGGCCCGCCGCGGGCGAGGAGGTCGCGCACTTCCTGCTCGGCCCGCTCGACCGACGCCTGCTGGAACTCCGGCACGCTGGGGATCGGAATCGTGGTCCTAAGCTGGTTCACGATGGCCGCGACGGTATTGGTCCCGGCCAGCCGCACCTGAACCGTAACCGTCGCATTGCCCACCGTGCAGCCGCGCACGACGAACCACATGATGCGAGACGTCGATCCGGTGAGCGTGGTCCATTCCGACAGCCCCAGGCAATCACCGATCCCCACGACGGCAGGGTTGCTGCTGGTCACCAGCACCTCGTAGGTCTGGCCAGGATCCAGGTTGTACAGGTAGATCTCGGCCCCGTCCCAGATCGAAACTTCGCCCCGAGGCACCAGGTCGCTGAGGCGGATGCTGGGCCCGGTCCCCGGAGCCTGGCTCTGGGTGCTTTGATCGGTCTGCGGAGTTGGTGGAGCAGACGTTGCCTCAGGGGCCAGGGGACAGGCCGCACTACGCGACGGGCAATTCCACTGCCCGAATTGCACGCCCGCATCGGTTCCGCGCAGGAAGCTGTCGGTGGCCCCACGCTCGATGACGTCGGATGCCACCGCAGTTGCAAGGTCCGCATCGCTGCCGCGAGCGAGGGCCACATCCCGAACGCGCTGATGGTCGGGATGCTCCGCCGGCGGGGTCGAGCGCGGCGTGGGCGTAGCCTCGTGCACGGGTTCCGGCGTTGGTTCCGGGACGGGGGTCGGGATTGCCCAGGCGAAGGTCGCGATCACATCGGCGCGATGATCCGACCGACAGGCGCGCTCGGCTTCAGCGTCGTCAGGGTAGACCTGCTGGTAAATGCCGACGTTGCCCGAGTTGCCGAGGGCGGCTTCCGCCAAATCGTTGAGCGCGACGCAGCTGGTTGGCCAGGTCCCGGCGACCGCTTCGCCTACGCCGCCCAGGGCCCAGGCGAAGGTGCGGCGCACATCGTCGCGATGATCGCTCTGACACTGCGCTTCAGCCTGATCACCGTACGCTCGCTGATAGATGCCGACGTTCTGGTGATTGCCCGCGGCGGCCTCTGCGAGGTCGTTGAGTTCAACGCAGGTGGTGGGCCACTGGGCCTGGGCGATCGCGACGCCCAACGTGACGAGCGCCATCGTTGCGATAAGCAGCGACGCCGCGCGTCGGGCTCCCGCACGCATTGGTGACGACTCCGTTTCGCCGATTGCCGGCTCCACTCGACCACGCGCCAGTGCTTCCTGCACACCCGCGCGGGATATGCCGGTGCTCCGCGTGGAGTAGATGTCGAGAGCCTACAGAATTGAAGAGTGCCAACGGGATGCCTTCGGAGGGTGCGCTGGGCGTATCGCGACTGGAGAGATGTGACGACGATGATGGGAATCCAGTTGCGGCGGGGGTGACCCGGTGGGTCGAGGTGGCGGGCGCTGATCGGTGAGTGGGGAATCGGTGATTCCCGGCGCCGTGGGAGTGACGGCCGATTGAATCGCCGACGGCAAGGGCGCGGCGAATCGGGGCTCAGGCGATAGACTGCCTAGCGCGGGGAAGTTGCGGGATCCGAATAGGTGAGTAAGGGCGCTTCGACGGTTGGGGCCGGGGGATCTGTCGCCACGTGGGTGCTGACGATTTTCGTCACACTGTTGGCGTCGCCGTTTGTTGTTGGGTGCTCCGTGACAATCTCGAGTGCCTGGAGCGATGGAAATCTGGTTGTGACGGTTCTTGGGTCCGTTGTAATGATTCTGCTTGTTTTTCTTATGGCTCGCAGCATGATTTCCGCTCAGATTAAGGGCGAGGCGGTGAAAGAGAAGACTCGGCGGGAAAACGAGGAAATCAGGCAGTACGTTCTGAGAAAGGCCCGGGAGGACGAGCCTTAGGCGTCTAGAAGTGGTTCTGGTCGGTTTGGGGGATCTGAAGATCTGGATTGGAGCAACGTGACAAGACTGGCGTTCAGTGGCGAGGTTCGGTTTGTGGTGGAGAGGCGAGGGGAATCACTGGTGGGAATCGTTTCGGCGGATGACATTGAACGGGGTGATGCGCTGTATGCGGCGATGGGCGGAGGGGCGGGAGATTCCGAAGCGCTTCGGGCGGGTGCTTCGTGGTCAGACAGCGGAGGAGATTGGGGAAGGCGTAGCTCCAGCGGTCGCCTCGGCGATTTACGAGTAGGACGCCAAAAAGGCAAGAGAATACGCCCTTGTAGGAGTCAACCAAGAACTGTCCAGAAAGACCTAGCCGATTGCACTCGACGGGAGCCCGCTTCACACTTTCGCAATGACACAACTTGACTACCAGTGCTTGTTGAGACTATACAGTCCATGGCCAACTCAAATCAGATCGTCATACACAACAGCATGATTCGCCGGTGCGTTGGCGCACATGCGCGATGTGACATGCGTGGATATTGTGCTCTCCTTATATCTGCTCCTATTTCGCCTCATTACTTCTATTACATTGTTCAAAGTGAACGGATCTACACCAGTGCCAACTAGCTCTGCTACAGCAACCAGAATCTCGTCTCTACAGGTCATAAGCGCTACTTTCTAATTCCGCTCATCCCAATCTTCAATTTCGAAGTGATGTTCTATCCGGCCGACATCGCCGCCGATAGAATTCCAGAAATCCCGCTCAAAAAGCGCGATCAAACCTGCGACTTCGCTTGGCGCACCCAGTGAATACCTTGGTGAACCCAAAAGGTCCCCAGGGTATCTGACAGAACTTGGATCTGGACCTACGACATAGTTGGGAACAACGTGGTAATCCCTCGTGTAGTCAACAACGAGAAGATTCTCACATCGAACGTATATCTCCACATCCACCGCGTACTCCGTCACTGGGGCCGACGCCTGGTTCCTGACTCGATCGGCCCAAACAAGCAAGTTTGCGAATACTGTCAGTGGCCAATCTGGGTAAATTCTTGGACCTCTCACTCCGCCTTGCTCAACGACGAAGCAATTGACGATTCCAATCTCAAGCAGACCGTCAGAGTGAATCTCCCGATAGATCTGAATGTCCAGATTTGAATCTCCGCCATAGTATTCGTTGCGTGCGGAACGCAACATCGGACGCCAGGAACCTTCCAGACGCGGGAACTGAAGTCGTGTTGTTCTTTCTCCATCCACGATCGATAACGAACGCCATTGTTCGTAAAGCCTTTCTTCACCTATGACACGGTCTAGGTGGAATGCGTCTCCAACGGGAGCAGCCGTGGCCCGGATTCCGTAGGCTTGATCCGGTCTGTTCAGGCGCTCTAGCTCCTCCGGGAATCTCTCGGATCGACGTTTCAGGCGTCGCTCAAGGCTCTCCAGCCCCCGCGAGAGATTCAGCGTGAGGTCTTGGATTTCCCGCATGGCCATGTTGTCACATCTGTCGGACCTTCGGATTGTGCAATGACGCGTCGGCTCGACACGGTGCGGTGCACTACGCGACTTGCCAACGCGAATGACGACCACTCCGTCGTCGCCGTCCGTCGGTATGGCGATGACCTCAAGGCCGGGGATCTGCGGGTCCACACAGTCACGAAACGCGTGCTTGAGTTGCTCTGCAAGTTCTGCGCACCTGTGAATGGGGCAGATGCGATCAGCAACCGGGGGCCTTGACTCCGACTCGACGATGCCGAGCACCACGGCACCACCATAGGCGTTTGCGAACGCGACGGCCTCCTCAAGGATTTTGTTTCTTGCTCGCTCTCTGATCGGTCTACCACCTGAGATCCATCGATCGGACAAGCTGCAGTCTGTGCGTGGATCTGCCTTGAACTCGATCTGCTGGCCTTCGGGAACTTGGGAATCGATCAGCTCGTGTAGGTCGGATACGTCAAACTGGTCGGGTGGCTTGGAGAGTAGAGAGATCACAGACAATCTCCTGGAAGCGACTGCGTTACAGCGATTCCCATCACTTCAATCAATCTCCGTAGCGCGGGGTGAGACAGCGGCCGCGCGCAAGAATTGGTGAATTCTCCCACCTCTGAGGTCGGTCTTCAGTTCTCAAGTGAGGAGAGCGGTCGACGAACGGGTCGGGGACCCGCACTTAGGGGAGACGGGACTGCTTGGGCGGCAGGGGTGCTGTGGGCTGTGTGGTTCGACACGCCCTTCCGAAAGACTCCAGGTCGGCTCACCACGAACGGGGTGGGGCCGGGTAGGAGGGTGCGCGGGGGACAGCCGGGGTGGGTTGGCTGCTGAGGGTTTTGTGGTTCGACACGCCCCGCCGAAAGACGCTGGGGCGGCTCACCACGAACGGTGGGGGGGCCCGGCGGGGTGGTGAACCGAGGACTGTTTCGGCGGCTTGGGTGCTGGGGGCTTTGTGGTTCGACACGGGCCTCCGATGGACTCCGGCCCGGCTCACCACGAACGGGTGGGGCATAGGATTGGGCGGAGGAGGCTGGAGGGGTCCAGCTTCGGGGTGATGTGGGTATGTATGACGCTGGGTATACGAAGGGGTTCTATGACGCGTATGGGCGCAGGGAGTGGGAGCGGTTGGAGGGGTCGGTGGCGGGGCGGTTGAAGGCGGTGGTGCATGGAGATTTCATTGCGCGGTATGTGGGGCGAGGGGACCGAGTGCTGGATGCGGGGTGTGGGCCGGGGCGGTTTACGGTGACGGCGGCGGAGCTTGGGGCGAGGGTGACGGCCCTGGATTTGTCTGAGGGGCAGCTGGAGCTTGCCAGGGCGACGGTGGACGAGGCGGGTGTGTCAGGGGCCGTGGAAGCGTTTGTGAGCGGGGATATTGCGGATCTCTCGATGTTTGGGGATGGGCACTTTGATGCGGTGATCTGTTACGGGGGTGCGCTGTCGTACGTGTGTGAGCAGCGGCACGTGGCGGCGGCGGAGCTAGTTCGCGTGGTTCGGCCGGGCGGCGTCCTGCTGGTGAGCGTCATGAGCCGACTGGGGACGATGGCCACGCTGGTCCGCCGACCGCAGATGTCCATCCTGGAAGATCCGGAGGGGTGGTACTTGTGGCAAGTCGCAAAAGACGGGGATCTGCCGGGGTTTCCGTCGACTGAGATCGACCTGGAGCACCCGCCGATGCACATGTATCGGAGTGACGAATTGCGCGGGCTGTTTCCGGACTGCGAGGTGTTGGAGCTGGCGGGCAGCAATGTGACGACGTCGGGGGAGTCAGCGGCGAACGAGATTCTGGAGAGTCCGGAGGCGTGGGCTACGGCGGTGGAGCTGGAGCGGGCGCTGTGTGGGGAGCCGGGGCTGGTTGATGGGGGGACGCATTTGATTTTGGTGGGGAGGAAGGGTGGATAGGAACGGATTGCCCGGGCGGCTTGGGTGCCGAGGGGTGTGGTTCCCTCCGAGAGTCTGAGGGCGGGTTCTACGCAGAAGGGGCGCGAGTTGGGAGAATGGCGGGGGGCGTATCGGTGGTACTGGAGACGACATGACGGACTGGGCGCGGTGTCCGGCGGTTGAACGGCGCCCGGGCAAGCTGAGCGGGGCCTGGACGTTCGCCGGAACCCGGGTGCCGGTGTCCGCCCTGTTCGAGAATCTGGAAAGCGGCGCGACGGTTGGCGAGTTTCTGGATTGGTTTCCGGGCGTTGAAGCCTGGCAGGTTCGAGCCGTGCTGGAACACGAAGCGGAGGCCCTGCGAGTCCCCGCGCAACTTTGAAGATTCTTTTCGATCAGGGCACTCCGGCACCGCTGCGTCGTCACCTGGACGGTCATGTCGTAGACACGGCAGACGAGCGCGGATGGTCAGATCTGGATAACGGGGACTTGATCGACAACGCCGAGGGGGCGGCGAGGGATTGCGGGTAGGTCTGACGGGTCAGTTGGAGGGTGGAAGAGGGCGGTTCGCGAACCGTCCCAGCTGGAGACGGGTTTTCCACGAACGGGGGACGCACGTCGGAGCGACGGGGAGCCAGGGATTCAGCGAGAACGGGGTAGCAGGTAGCGCCGGGGTTGTTAGTTGCCGCTGGGTCCCGGCCGCGGACGCCGGGATGGCGGAGGGGAATGGCCTACGGCGAAGGCGGGATTGCATGGGGCGACATCGGGATGGACAGGGGGAGGCCGATAGACTGGTGCTGAGACGGATTGTGGAGTATCTGCAGGGCTTTGGAGGGGCGGACCGGGTCCCGGCGGTATGCGCGTTGCGGGAAGGTGCGCTGGTAGGCGGACGAGCGTGGATATGACGAAGGACGGCCTGGAGCTCTCACAAGAGGCTTTGGCCGCGTATTGCGAGCGGTGGAAGATCATCGAGTTGTCGGTGATCGACTCCAATACGCCGGTCGACGTTGACGCTGACGATTCGATTGGATTCCTGGCGCGGTTCCAGCCCGAGGTGATGCGCCGCTATGCGGATGCGGTTGCCATGGAGCGCGAACTGGCCGAACTGGTTGGCCGGGACGTGGAACTAACGGACTATCGGACGGTTGTCGACTGGAGCGACAACGCGATCCGGCGCACGGCCATCCTGAAATCGGCTCGGACGGTTTATGCCACGTGAGGAACTGGCGTACCTGCGAGACATCCTGATCGCGGCGCAACAGGCGGGCGCACACGCATACGGATTGACGTTTGCGGAGTTTGCGCAGCGTCGTCTGCAGCGAAGCGCCGTGCAGTGGGAACTGACGGTTATTGGCGAGGCGGCGGCTCACGTGAGCCTTGATACCAAGGTTGCTCATCCGGAGATTCCGTGGTCGCAGATGACGGGGATGCGCAATCGAATCGTGCACCGATATTTTGGCGTGGACCTGGACATTCTGTGGTCGGTGGTTCGGGAGGATCTACCGGTTTTGGTTGATCGCGTTGGGGCGTTGGCTGGGGGAAGAAGGGGAGAGGTCAGTGGGCAGAGGAATTAGAGGGGAAGAGAAGTAGATCGGATTGGAGCCTGAGATTCAGCGAGGACGGGGTGGTAGATAGCGCTGGGGTTGATAGGTACTGCTGGGTCCCGGCCTGAGACGCTGGGATGGCGGAGGGTCGGGTGGTACATCCGCAGGAGTGGTTCGGCACCGGCCTTCGGGGACTTTGAACCGGCTCAGCGCGGATTGATTGGCGTCCCCCCGGCAGGGACGGAGCGAGCTCTTGGATGAGGGGAGCGTGGTCCCGTGGGGGAGGGTCCCAGGCTGCGCGCAGCCTGGGCCACAAGGCGGCGGGCCCCCGAGCCGAGGATCCCTCACCGAATGCCGCGTACGGCTTCTGCCTCTCCCCTTGGAGAGGGTGAAGATCGGCGGCCCGGCTCAGCACGAACGGGGTGGAGCTTCGGCCACAGGGTTCAGGACTTAGCCAGCCAGTTCTCGATTTCTTCGTCGTCGTCGGGGGTCCAGTGGCCCTGGTGGGATTTGGTTAGGGCTTCCTGGATTTCGGTGTGGGTTAGGGATTGGCGCCAGGTTTGGTAGTTGTGGCGGTCGTTGCGCTTGGCCTGGGTGTCGGCGTGGTTGAAGTCGACGAGGGACTCGAGGCGGGCGTCCAATTCCTTGACGATTTCGGGGCGTGATTGGGCTAGGTCGTCTATTTCCTCCGGGTCGTCGTCGAGGTTGAAGAGTTGGGGTGGATAGCCGGCGTAGCGGATGTATTTCCAGGGGCCCTGGCGCCACATGGCGATGCCGGTGTTGGAGAAGTTGCTGTGGTATTCGCTGAAGACGTAGTCGGGGCGGTTTGAGGCTTCGCCGCGGCAAAGAGGCAGCAGGGAAACGCCGTCGAGGCCCTGGGGATGGTCGAGGCCGGCGATGTCCATGAGGGTTGGGAAGAGGTCGATGAGGGAAACGAGCTCATCCGAGATGACGCCCTGTTGGAGGCCGGGGCCGGCGACGATGAGGGGGACGCGGGCGGAGGCTTCGTAGAGGGCGTTTTTGAGGGTCTGGCGGTGTTCCATGTTCATTTCGCCGTGGTCGCTGGCGAAGATGATGTAGGTGTCGTGGAGCTGGCCGGTGGCTTCGAGGGTGTCGAGAACCTGGCCGAGCATGGCGTCGGTCTCGGCGACCATGGCGAAGTAGTGGCGGCGGATGGCGAGGGTTTCTTCGTCGGTGAAGTGGCCGTGGGTGTTCTTGGTGACGCTCATGTAGTCCATGACGGGGTGGAGATCAGGTTCGTAGGGCGGGAGGGTGACGGCGGCGGGGTCGATTTTGTCGAGGTAGTGCCGGGTGGCGCGGAAGGGGGGATGGGGGACGTTGGTGCTGGGATATAGGAAGTAGGGACGGTCTTCTGCGCTGTAGTCGTTGAGGAATTGGCAGGTGTTGTCGATTTGGAGCCAGTCTTTTTGGTGGAGGCGGATGGGGGATTGATCGGGAGATAGGTATTCGTATCTAGTGGCCTCTTCAGGCGATAGATGAGCGGTGGTGGGGGTTGGGTTTCGAGCGGAAGACCCCTCACCGGTTTCCGCCGAAGACGCCGGAACCTGCCTCTCCCCTTGGAGAGGGTGAAGATCGGGACTCGTGAAGGTGGTGGCCTGGGGGCGGGGGTTGTGGGGGCGTTTGATGTTGGCGGAGCGGAGCCAGGCGGTAAGGCGGGCTTTGAGGGAGTGACCGCCGACGCGGTAGTCGGTTTTGCCGAAGACGTGGAGGCCGTAGCCGGCGTCTTCCAGATGGGTGCCGAAGGTGGGAGTGTTCAGAGGCAGGCCGCCGGGGTTGTTCCAGGCCTGGACGCGGTGGACGTATTGGCCGCTCCAGAAGCTGGCGCGACTGGGGGCGCACTGGGGGGAGTTGCAGTAGGCGTTGCTGAAGGAGGTTCCAAGGGCGGCGAGGCGGTCCATGTTGGGGGTGTGGGCGGCGGGGTGGCCGAGGTGGCGCATCACGCGACCGTCCATGCTGTCGGTCATGAAGAGGAGGATGTTGGGGGGCATGGGTCGGAGGAGCGGTCAGTGGTTAGGGATTAACAGGGATTGTTGCACTTGGGGGCTAGATGAGGGTGAAGAGCATCAGAGCCGGCTCGAAGGCCTGGTTGCTGAGGGCTTTGTGGTTCGACACGGCCACTCGAAGACTCCTGTCCGGCTCATCACGAACGGGGGGCGGCAGTCGATGGGTGCGCGGAAGACGGGCGGGTCGGGGACGCCGCCCCTACTCAAGATAAGACTGGATCCCGGCTGAGGACGCCGGGATGACGGAGGGAGTTAGCAGGCGGGCTGGTATTCGGTGGGTTTGAAGATGCCGGCGGAGAGTTGGAGGTGGCGGACGTAGCAGACGATCTGGCTGACCTCGGTTTCGGTAACGCCGGGGACGGGGAGCATGTTGCCGAAGGTCCAGTGGTGCTGGCGGACGCCGCGTACCACGGCGAGGTGGAAGGCGGCGTCGCCGTGGTGGCCGGGGTGGTAGACGCGGTCGATGAAGGTGGGGCCCAGGTTGGTGCCGGCTGCGGCCTGGCCGTGGCATTGGGCGCAGTTGGTGTTGAAGAGGGTTTCCCCTTGCCTGGCGGCTTCGGTCAGCTCGGTCGGGGCGGCGAAAGGTTGCTGCGAGCCACCGTGGCCGGTGTGGGGTGCGGCGCTTTCGCCACAGGCGATGAGGGCAACGAGGAGAACAATCAAAAGTGGGAGGGACGCCATGGTGGTGGGATGGCGCCCCTCCCGAGATGCCCTGGCCGGGGGAGCGCAGGGCGCCTTCCGGGGCGTCGGAAGGCAACTGGATGTCATGTGAGGTTACATGTCGACGATGGGCATGGTAACGCGGACGTTGCCGCCGGCGGAGGATTGGAGGGCGCCGAGCAGGACTTCCATGACCTGACGGGCTTCGATGGGTCCGCAGGTGGGGGTTCCGCCGTTGTTGATGAGGTCGATGAGCTCGACGACGGCACCGGCGATGTGGCCCTGGGTGTACTGGGTGTGGGGAATGTCGGAGGTGACCAGGGTGCGAGATTCGTTCACGGTGGTGAGGGTGGCTCGCTCCTGGGTGACGCGCAGGATGCCCTCTGAGCCAAAGACGTCGACATCGAAGACGTTGGGCATGGGCTTGCACATGTTCCAGAAGGCGCGGACGTCGTTGTCATATTCGATGAGGATGCTGACGGCGGGGTCGGTGTCGGGGTCGTGGCCGCCGTCGCTGGCGTAGCGGGGGCCGTAGTCCTCGAAGTTGATCTCGTTCACCGCGTAGACGGCGGTGGGGTTGCCCTGGGCGTACCAGTTGATGGTGTCGCACATGTGGGTGCCGTTGCGGAAGAGCATGGCGCGGGGGCCGCCCTGGTTGGCGACGACGCGCTTGACGTCGCCGATGGCGCCTTGCTCGATGAGCTGGGCGGCCTGGACCCAGGGGAACATCCAGCGGCGGGAATGGTCGACGAGGAAGGGGATGCCGGCCTTTTCGACGGCGGCGATGATGCGATCGGCGTCGGCCAGGGAGGAGGCGATGGGCTTTTCGCAGAGGATGCCCTTGACGCCGGCCTCGGCGCCATCGATGCAGATCTGGGCGTGGACGTTGTCGCCGGTGACGACGCTGAGGATGTCGAGGTTTTCCTTTTCGAGCATCTCAACGTGGCTGGTGTAGGTGTTGACCTCGGGGAGGGCTTCGTTCCAGTCGGCGTTGAAGTTGGCGATGGCGGCTTCGTCAAGGTCGCAGACGGCGACGACTTCGGTGTTGGCGACATGGTGGTAGGCGGCCACGTGGGAGTGGGGCATGGCGGTGCCCCAGCCGGGCTCCGCTCCTTGGGCGGCCGGCCGCTGGCCGATTCCAGTAAGTCCCACAACGCCGGCGCGCATTTGATCGCTCATGACTGCCTCCGTGGCAACCCGCACGCCGGGCCGAGCCGGCGGCTGGGAACTGATTGTACGGCGCGGCGGGCTAGAGGGCTTTGAGGGCCTCGACGATGGCGTTGGCGGTTACGAGGTCGTGGATGCCGGAGTAGATCTGGGACCAGCGGACGATGCCGTTGGTGTCGATGACGAAGGCGGAGCCGGTGGCGAGGTTGTCGCCGTAGAGGTTCCAGACTTCGTAGGCCTTGGGAACTTCGGTGGAGAGGTCGTAGGCGACCTTGAAGGGAACGCCGAGGCTGTCGATGGCCCACTTGGCACCTTCAAGGTTATCGGTGCTGACGGCGACGACTTCGGCGTTTTGCGCGGCGATCTGCTCGTAGTTGCTTTGCAACTCCACGAGTTGCGTGCGACAGGTGCCTCACCAGAAGGCGCGGTAGAAGACGAGGACGACGTTCTTCTGGCCCTGGAAGCCGGCGAGGCTGATTTCGCCGCCGGTGGCGCTGGGGAGAGTGAAGAGCGGGGCCACGGGGCCGGCGGCGACCTGGGGCGCGGGGGCTTCGGTGACGGGCGGAGCCTCGGTTGGCGCGGGGGTGGGGGCGGCGGTTGCCGGGGCCGCGGTGGGCTGGGGCGCGGCGGTTGTGGGCGCAGGGGTTGGGGGCGGCGGTGGAGCCGCGGTGGCCGGGGGCTGGGTGGCGGGTGGTTGCGTGGCTGGCGGCTGGGTGGCCGGTGGCTGGGTCGCGGCGGGGGCCTGCGGCGCCGGAGCCTGGGTAGCGGCCGGCGGCTGAGTGGCGGGCGCGGGTGGCTGGGTAGGCGCGGCGGCCACGACGGTGGCGGCAGGCGCAGCGGTCTGCGGCGGAGGCGCGGCCGTTGCCGGCGCGGCCGGGGGTGCGGCGACGGCGGGCGCGGGCGGGGCCGGTTCGGGGTCCTCGCCGCAGGCGCTCAGCGAGATCGCCATGGCAGCGGTGATAGCAGCGAGGGCAAGCCAACGCAGGGGGCCGTGCCGGGCCTTCGCCACTTCTGTTATCGCCATGTCATTCCTCGAGACCGATCGAGCGCACGGGCGCGCATGAGAGGCGAACTGTCGAGCCAAAGCTGATGCCTATGGCCTAAGGTTAGCGCGTTGGGTGGTGTCGCGCGCGAGGACGGTGGAACGTGGCTCAGAAGGAACGGTATCGAGCAGCCGTGGTGGGGTTGCGGGGGATTGGCGCGGGAGCGGTAAAGGAGACGCTGAGTGGGAACCGTCGGGCGGCGCCGCACACGCATGCGTCGGCTCACAGCGCGCATGAGCGGATCGACCTGGTGGCGGCCTGCGACCTGGATGGGTCGCTGCTGGACAAGTTTCGCGACACGTGGGGCGAGGGACCGTCGCTGTATGACGACCTGGACGCGATGCTGGCGACCGAGGACATCGACATCCTGAGCATCGCGACCTCAGACCACACGCATGCGGATTTGGGCATCACAGCCATTGAAGCAGGTGTTCCGATGGTTTTCTGTGAGAAACCTATGACGACCTCGCTGGAGGACGCGGACGCGCTGGTTGGAGCCGTGGAGGACGCGGGGACGGCGTTCAGCGTGGACCACACGCGGCGGTGGGACCCGTTTTTCCGGCAGGCGTATGACTTTATTCAGTCGGGGCGGATTGGACGGGTTGTGCGGGTGGTCGGGACGTGGGGCGGGACGCGAGCGCTGGAGTACCGGAACGGCTCGCACACGGTGGACGCGGTGAATATGTACGCGGGCGGCGCGCCGCAGTGGGTGGTGGGCGTGCATGAGCCGCCGGGCGAGTGGGCGGAGCCGGCGCCGAGCGCGCTGGTTCAGTACGACAACGGAGTGCTGGCGTTCATCAACCAGACGAAGTCGATGCCGAAGTTCACCGAGTGGCAGGTGTTCTGTGAGCAGGGGCGGGTGCGAATTGGCGGGGTGCATTCGACGGTGGAATACGCCGCGACCACGCCGAGCGGACAGGAGGACTGGCTGGAGCGGCAGCTGCCGACGCAGAAGGTTTATCGGTCGGCGATGTTGTCGAGCATCGACGACCTGATTCGGCGGCACGAGGGCGGACCTGAAACGTTTGCGAACGTGCGGACGGGGTTGATGGCGGTGGAGGTGATCGAGGCGATGCGTCGATCGCATGACGCCGGGCAGGCGAAGGTGGAGTTTCCGCTGGCGCGGGGTGTGTGAGACTCGGACCGAAACGCGCCGCCGGTCGGGCGCCGGCGGGACTGATGAGGACTGATGATGGCTGAGAGCGACCCCGCTTCCGACGCACTGTGCGACGTGGTATATGGCCTGTCCGTGGTGGGCACGGTTTCGGCCGACGGCGAGCCGAATGGGATGACGGCGAACTGGATGTCGCAGGTTTCGTTCGATCCGCGGATCTTCGCGGTGGCGATCCAGGACACGGCGCACACGCGCAAGAACATTGACGAGACGGGCGTGTTCAGCATTTCGGTGCTGCCGGAGGGTTCGAAGGACCTGTCGCTGAAGTTCACGGCGAAGTCGACGAGCGGCGAGGGTCGCCTGGAGGGCGAGCCAGTTTCGACGCACGAGACGGGGACGCCGGTGCTGGACGCGGCGACGGCGTGGTTCGAGTGCAAGGTGGTGTCGTCGTCGCAGCCGGGGGATCACGTGGTGTATTTCGGCGAGGTGATCGGCGGCGGCATGGGCGAAGGCACGTCGACGACGCTGCGCGACACGGGGATGAGCTACGCGGGGTAGGCCCGGGTGCTGGTCGGAAACCGGTTGCGCTAGGGTTAGGCGTGAGCCAGGTTTCTGACAGGTAGAACCATGGGCCTATGGGTTCGAGTAGCACGTCGAGGAGTCCGGCGCTCGTCGCTGGTAGGTGTTGCGTTCCTGGTGGCGCTCAGCTTGGCGTTGGGCGCCTGCGGCGACGAAGAGTTGAAGCGACAGGACTACAGCACGGCGATCGCGCCGGAGCGCTGCGGCGGATCTGGGGGCGGTCCCTGTTAGGGCGACGTTTCGCCTTCCAGACGTAGGCGAAGAGCCACGCTGAACCGTGACCAGGGATCGTGAGCCCAGGACGTGGAAAGAGTGGTTCGCCGCGTCGGGCGCTTTGCCCGGCACTGTCAGGCATCCATGGGACCCGCCAAACCTACTTCGTCCGACGTTTCACGACGGGCCGTCCCCGAGTCAGGCGCTTTCGTGCGGTTGTGGCCGCCAACCCCTTCGCAGCCGTGCATGAGGCCTCGCGCGAACTGGGGGATGCAGGCCAGGGTCGCGTCACGCGCTTGCCGGACCGCCGCGGTCGCGGCCGTATGTACGCCCGGCGGCTAAGGTCGGGCGGGACTGTGCACTATGAAGTCCGAGAGGATGAGTAGGCGCACGGCGCCAACGCTGTGAGGATACTGGCCGGACGAAGCAGCGCGACGGACGATTCGTCGTTGGCGGTTAGCCGGGGGTCCAGGCGGTGACGGCGGGCCACCAGACGGGGCGGATGATCATCATGGCGAAGGCGAAGAGGACGAGGACCGCGAGCGCGATCCAGCCGGTGACCCAGCGTCGCCAGCCGAGGGTCCATTGACGGCCGGCGCGGAAGTTGGTTTCGGCGGGCAGCATGACGCCTAGCCAGATGGCGGTTGCCAGCCCCATGGCGACGGTGCTGGTGACGAGAAACGTGGGGCTCATCCGGTAGGAGTTGGTGAGGGCGAGGCCGAGGCCGCTGGCGAGCAGCAGGGTCATGGAGGGGGCGGTGACCCAGCGGTTGAGGGCGCGCAGGACCGGTTCGGTGGGTAGGCCATCGGTCCAGCCGCCGGCCATGGCCATGCGGCGTCCCTGGATAACGACAACGAGAGCGCCGGTGAAAGCGCCGAGCGCCGCCGTGCCACTGAACTGGTGGATGACGAGCAGGAAGTTCCAGAGCTCGAGCGTCACGGCAGACGGGTTACCAGCGCCGGACGATCAGACGCGCCAGCGCTCCTTGATTTCGGTCGGGACGATGACGCCGAAGCGGATTTCGGTGTCGGCGGCGGGCTTGTAGCTGATGGTGGCGGCGCGGGTGCCTTCGGGGACTTCCCAGCTGCGCCAGCCACGTTCCTCGCCGCCGGGCGGGGGGCCGGCGTTGGCCAGCCGAGCGGCGGGGGCGGCCTGGCGGGCGATACCCGTGCCACCGCCAGCGAGCTCGAGGATCATGACGTCAGGATCAAGGTTGATTGAGCCGGTGCCGCTGTTCTGTACCTTGAAGTGGGCGGAGATGAACATGAACCCGGGCTCGGCGTTATCGAAGTTGCCGAAGGAGCGGGTGGCGCCGACCTCGGTAAGGGTGATGTTGGCGCCGCCGCGATCGACCGTCCCGCCGACTTGGGCGTCTACCGGTCCGGGCGGGTCGGCGGCAACCGGTTCGGCGCTCTCCGATTCGCCGCAGGCGACCATGCTCGCGGCGAGGACGAAACCAAGCAGCACGCCGACCATGACGCGACGAGGGATGCGGAATCGGGTCATCAGCTACAACCTCGGGCGTGGGTACGCGGGCCGTCCTTGTTTCAGTGTCAGCTTATCGTATGCGGCGCCGACGCCGAAGGAATGGCGCGGGCCCTCTGGCGAACGGCGAGTGTGAGGTCAGACGTGTCGAAGATCGCCGACGACGTTCCAGCGGTCGCGGACCTCGTCGGACAGCGAAATACCGAAGCGAATCTCCAGGTCGGGAGTCGGCCGGTAGCTGAGGGTTGCGGCGCGAGTGCCCTCCGGTACTTCCCAACTGCGCCAGCCAGCGAGCTCCTGGCCCGGCGGCGGACCGATGTCGCGCAAGCGGCTTCCGGGGGTTACGAGCCACGGTTTACCGACGCTGCCATCGGGCAGTTCTAGCACCAGATCGTCGGGCCCCTGGGCGGGCACGGCGGTCCCGGTGTTGGCAATGGTGAGCCTGGCGGCGATGAAGATCTTGCCTTCGCCGGCTTGCTCACGGCGATCAAACGAACGCGCAGCTCCCGCTTCGAAGAGGGTAATGCTCACGCCTTCGCCCCTGACGGTTTCGCCGGGTCCGGCATCGACGGGCCCCGGGGGCATGACCTGGGTTTCGGGAGCAGCTTCGCCGCCGCAGGCGGCCAGCGCGGCGAGGACGATGCCGAGCAGCCCACACATCCAACGTTGTCTTGAGAAGAACCGTGCAGGAATTGCGATCGCCACGACAACGTCCGGTCATTCGGGGTCCGACGCGACGCCATGTTAACGGGCGCTGCACAAGGCCCGTCGGATTCGGGGGTCGACGAGCGTGCGCAGGGCCGTACGTCGGCGCGGCGGCCAGGCGGATGGAGGCCCCGAGACGGCTTCAGCCGCCATGGGCTCCGCCGGGGCAAGGGGCGACAACAGTTGACCACCGACTCGGTTCGCAGCATGATGAGACGAGATTCAGCGGGTGCGGCTCATGGACGGCTGCCCTCGGACGTTTCCGCTCGGGGAGGCGCCGGATGATTTTGAGGTCGATTCGTCGCGCGGGGCGCGCGGGGAAAGTTGCTGGCGCCGGGTTGCTGCTAACCCTCGCCTTTACGCTGTCGGCGTGCGGCGATAGCGAGCCAAAGCGAAGCGGCGAGTTCAAGCTGAACCCCGGCGACTTCTACTGCACGGGCTACAAGGAAGGCAGCGTGGGCAATACGAACCTGCTGCCAGGCGACCACTACTGGGAAGGCACGCTCGGCCAGGACTGCGACTCGTAGCGCTCCGGTAGGCGCCGGTTTCGGCGCGGTCTGCCGCAGTCTGTTAGTCGTGTCGCCGTGCCTCATGGACGATTGAGCGTGGTGCATCGTGCTACATAGATATCCGCGCGAGGTTGCCGAGGGTGTGTTCGCCCTTGGGGGTTGGTGGGGCGCGCTGGCGTACCTGGCGGTTGGCACCGAAACTCTCCTGATCGATACCGGGGTGGCCCGTGTGGCGGGAGCGATCCAACGAGCGATCCAAACCACCGGCGTTCGCCCTGCGGCCATTGATCAAATCGTGCTGACGCACTACGACTACGATCACTCGGGAAGCGCCGCGCAACTGGCGCGAGACCTTGACGCGCCAGTTGTCATCCACGAGGCCGACGCGGCGCTGGTAGCGAGCCCATCGGAAAGTCCGGGCTTGCGGCGGCTGCTCTATCACCAGCCGGTTCCCCAGGTGCTTCGCTGGGAATCGCCAGAAATCGCGATGACTCTCAGGGAAGGGGATACGGTGGGCGACTGGCAGGTGATGCACACGCCGGGTCACACGCCAGGAAGCATGAGCCTGGTGCGAGACGACGTGGGGATCGTGGGGGATGCGCTGGTGTACATGCTCGGCCAGTTGCGTCCGAATGTGCGGCATCTCTCAACAGACACGGCGGCGCAGGAAGCATCAACGCGACGGCTGGCCGACACGGCACTACGGACGGTGCTCCCAGGCCACTATGCGCCATGTACCAAGCCGGGTGCTATGGAAGAGTTGCGGCGGCGGCTGGAGTCGTAGGTCGGGAATGCTGAGTGGACCTCAGGTAAGCTGACGCTCGCTTTGCCGGGTTGTACCGGGGCGTGGGCAAAGCCGCCTGGAAGGGATTCGAGAATGTCTCCAACTCGAGCGTCAGTCTCCGTGGTCGCTGCGCAGGTGCGCACCCTGCCTGCCCTTCGATTCGTGGCCATGGCCGCCATGGCGGCTCTCGTTGCCCTGGCCTTCACGGTCTTTGGATCCGCAGGGCGGGCTTCGGCGGTCCAGGCGGACTGCGAGTTTGTGCTCGGCTTTGGGGCGCTTCAGGCCATGGCGCCGAGCACGGTTGGCGCGTGCGTGGAGAACGAGCAGCACGATGCGAGCGACGGGATGACACGCCAGCAGACTTCAAGCGGTGTTCTGCTCTGGGATAAGGCGACAAATTGGACGGGCTTTACGGATGGCTACCGGACGTGGGTCAACGGCCCGGAGGGGCTGCAGGCACGCCTGAGCATTGAGCGATTCGACTGGGAGCCGGCAGCAATTGCCCTGGGGGCTACCGCTGAGGCGGACGCGGCGACGCTTGCGTATGTGTCGGCAGCGATTGCCGCGTACGAGCAGGACGGCCTGGACGCAACCGTGGCGCGCTACAACAGCGAGGCAAGTATCGAAGGCGGCCGCTCGCTGATGATGGTGGACCGATCGTCCTTGACACTGCTGGCCGCACCGATCTTCCGAAACCTGGTGGGAGCCACGCTGCCCAGGGGTCACTCGCTCTTGCGGGTCATTCAGGTCGTTAATGAAGACGGGGGTTGGGTGAACCACCTGCAGACGAATCCCGTAAACGGTCAGCGCGAACCCCGACGCAGCTACTTCGTGCTCCACGACGGCATCGTCTTCAGCTCAGGGCACTTCTCGGTGCGGGCGGACCTGGCGGGCGTTATCCGGGAGTACGTGAGCAACGCGATCGGGCGGTACCGGACGCAGGGCCTCGACTCGACCATCTCCTTCTACAACAGTGATGCGAGTGTCGACGGCTACCTGTACCTGTTCCTGATGGACGCGGACGACACCTACCTGGCCCATCCGATCTTTCCTCACCTGATCGGGACCGACATTAAGGATGTCGTTGGATCGAACGGCTACGAGCTTGGCAAGGAAATCGCCAAGGCCACGCCGGAGGGGCACTGGGTCGAGTACCCGTGGCCGAATCCGGCCACAGGCCGCGAAGAGCCCAAGACGGCATGGGTGGTGCGACACGAGGGCCTGATCTTCGCGTCGGGGTACTACACGCCGGACCCGAGCGCGGAACCGCCGGCCTGGATTGGCGCGGATCCACGCGAGTACACCGTGGAATACGTGCAACAGGCCATTGCGCGGTATGACCGTGACGGCCTGGAGTCGATGACGAACTTCTACAACAGCACGGCGGCGTTTGAGGGGCAGTTCTACCTGTTTGCGATGGATGCGAACGACATCTATTTCGTCCATCCGCTCTTCCCGCGACTGATCGGCACGGACATCAAGAACGTGGTCGGGTCGGACGGGTTTGAGCTGGGCAAGGCGATCGCCGCAGCAACGGAGGAAGGCGTATGGGTCGAGTACCTGTGGCCGCATCCGGTGACGCTGCAGGAGGCGCCGAAGGTCACGTTTGCCATTCGACACGACGGCCGGATCTTTGCCTCGGGCTATTACCCGGTGGCCGACGATCCGGCAGCCGCGACGATGGCATACGTGCAGGCGGCGATCGAGCGGTATGAGCGCGACGGCCTGGAAGCAACTGTTGCGTACTACAACAGCAGAGAGAGCTTTGACGGCGCGTCATTCCTGTTCCTGATTGATGAGAACGACCTCTACCTGGTCAACCCGTTGATTCCGCAACGGATCGGAACCGACGTGAAGTTGGTGAGGGCACGCGGCCTGGACGGCATGGTCTACAACTATGGCGAGCAAATCGCGAGTGTGACCGAAGAGGGCGGCTGGTTCAGCAACCTGCGGCCGTCGGCCCAGGGAAGCGGCAGCGCCACCCACGTGTGGGCTATTCGGCACGACGGGCTGATCTTCGGGTCGGCGTATTTTGACGATGAGTAGCGGCTAGGTCGGCGCACTCCCACCGGGGAGCGACCTGCGAAGAGCCTCGCCGGCGGCATCCACCGCTGGCGAGGCTCTTTCATGCGAGGTGCAGCAGTCAGCCGCCTGGACTGACTGAGCTGGTGCGCCGCGAGCACCTAGATACCGCGAGCGCCACACACCGCCAAGAACGGCCAACAGGGCCCGCCCAGACCGATCCACGGAGCCAGCTCTCCGGCCGCCGCGGCGAGCGGCCTCTCAGCCCGCCTCGGCACAGGACTCTGGGAGAGACCCGAGCCAGCCGCCAGCGCCCAGAATCAGTCCGCGACGCTAGGTCGCCTGACCAGAGACATGTCTTTCAACGCGGCAGGTCACAATATCGACTCCGTAGTACTTTCGATGATGAACCGACGACGCGTAGTGCCGCAGCAGCATTGTCGAGAGTTGGTGCGCGTCGTCGAGCGACACCTGGTCGCCGACCAGGGCCATCTGGTCTTCGATATTTCCTTCGATATCTTCACGCGAGTACACGATCAATTCAATCTCGGCCGCATCGCCGTCCGGATGAACCGAGGCACTCAGGCGTCGCGCTTGATCAGAATCATCCTCGCCGGTTTGATCCAAGAGCGTAAGCAGAACCTCCTCGACAGCCAGATTCAATCGCATCCTGGCCGAGTCACTCCAGCGGTGCCTGGAAGCAAACGCCTGCAGAAACTCGGAGACATCGGTCACTGACGAAAGCGTTAGGTCAACAACGAGCCTGCGACGCCAGAAGCCTCTGAGGCCGGTGGCCACGGTCATACCGATGGCCGTAACCCCACCCACAATGATGGTATTGCCCAGCAAGTCGCCCCAGATTCCATCGCTCAACCGGCCAAAGCTGGCTGCTGAGATACCGAGCACCATGGAAACTCCGACAATGACGGCCTTTCGGTAATCCATTGGCGAATTAAAGACTGCCTTGGATCCCTCGATAAAGAGAAGTCCAAATATGATGATGAACACGGCGGCAACGACCGAGTCGGGAGTCGCGGCCAGAATGGCAACAACCTTGGCGAACGGCGCAATCAAGATCGTCAGAAGCCCGAGATAGATTCCAACACTTCGAGCGGCAATTCCGGTAAAGCCAATGTAAACGGCGGTCGACGACCAGGGGGCGGACACGGGTAGCGTGCCCAGGAGTCCCGTCAGGAGGGTCGTGGCTCCGTATAGATTCAGACCGCTCTGGATTCTCCTGAAGTCGAGGGCCGCCGGGTTGCGGTATGACGCGCGGTTGATTATGGAGAGATCGCCGACGACTTTCAGAAACGCGGTGAGCTTAACGACCAGAAAGGCCGGAAGTAGCGACCAAAACTGTATTTCGAAGTCGAGTCCCTGCAGCGGCCACTGTAAGTCCGTGACGCTTAGCCAGGGTGCATCCACAATCTGTTCTGCGTCGTAGAGGCCCATCGGAACAGCCACGGCCAGACCCGAAGCGACAGCGATCGGCAGCGTCCAGAGGCGTCGCGCCTCCGACGACTGCACGGCGCCCCAGAGACCCGCGGCGAGAGCCACGACTCCCGGCACCAGAACGAAGCCCGAGTCGCCCAATGAGTGGCTGATCGTCCGGTCCACAAAGAATGGCACGGCCGAGGCCGCGACGAGCATGATGACGATTCCGCTGACGGTTGGCGTGAATACACGACGGAGCGAGGCAAGCCGCGAGACAAGCAGGAATTGGAGAAGGGTTGAAGTAATGACCAAGCTGGCCAAGAGGGCCGGACCGCCTCGAGCCAGGGCCAGAACCGACACGGCAAGGAGAGGGACGTTTAAGTTGGTAACAACGAGCCCACCCGATCCCATATAGCGAAACGGAAAGGCATGCAGAACGATGCTTAAACCGGAGATTGCAAGCCCAGTGAAAGTAGCCCAAGCCAGATAGTTGTCCGATTCTCCCGAGGCCCGAACGACAAATGTCGTGAGTAGAACGACGCTAATCGTATTCGGAACGAATATCAGAAGAGCCGCGCCGAGCGCCTGGCGGGGTGGGCACTTCTCGGCCGGCTCGTAGCGCATGCTTTTCATCCAGCTTTATGCGTCGGGGGCGTAGCGGAGAGGGAAGCTAAGCGACGCATTCCGAATTCCGGCGCATGTTAGCAGCGTCCAAATGACGCCTCCCCGCCACGATTCGAGATGCGGGATTCTGCAGCGGTCCGTGACCGGTGTGGGCGCTAGCGCCAGTCGAGGGCGACGCCCCAGTAATGGTCCGGCTGGTTGAGGAGGCCGTCGTAGCCGGCGCCGATCTGGCTGGCAGGGAGGCGATGGGAAATGAGTTCGGCCAGGCGGAGGCGTCCGGACGAGACGAGGTTGAGGATGGTGCGGGCGTTGCCGGCGATGGATCGGGGATGTCCCCGGGTCGGGATTACAACCTTGGCTTGCCAAACTGTGAGTGGGGCAGAGACGCGCCCAATCCTCCGCCTAAGAACTAATTGTCTATAACAATACTTCAAGACCAAATATCCCTTGCACGCAGTAGCCAGGGGCGCTAGACTTCCATAGGACACCGGCGCGTGTGCGACGCATGCGTTGTACAACCCGGCGGCCCCGGACGGGTCGCTGGCGCTGCCGGTGTCGTAACGGGTTGTACGTCAAGCGGTTCATTCGGGGTCGCTTGCTACCCAAGGGGTCTTTATGAGACATGTATTCAGTATGTGTATGGCGCTCAGTGCCTTTCTCTGTCTCGCAATTATTGCCGCTGGAGATTCGCATAGTGTCCGGTACACACCGTCGAATGAA
>JAPOWQ010000043.1 GCA_026707585.1 Chloroflexota bacterium
CATAATCCCCTTCAGTTTTCTATTCATTTACGTGTACTTACGCATTTATCACAGTTATCTGCATTTACTTCAAGTGCTCGTAGATAGGCGCTCGAAACCAACTCACCTTGCGACACAATTCAGGTGCCGGGCTGCGTATTGAACTGTGCTCCAATTCTGAAATCTCGCCATTAGTCTCATCTCTTATCACGTAATACTCAATGCGCCGAGCCATTTGCCGTGCATAAACAAACCATCGTCGATTTGACCACCCCTCCCTTGCCATACATAAGGCGACCTCTGCGACCATTTCAGATTGATTCAGATAGAATTCACCCGCATTTGCGGCTTTGAATGCAATGTCATATTGCCCGTAGAATATGGATTCATCAACCACTCTTTGCCTTCCATCATCACGCACTAAATAAAATGGCTCGCTCCACACGTTACGAAGAAGGCTGTCAAGCACACTTCTTATTCGCTGTTCTTCGGCGTCTGGCGTCGGTGTCGGCACAGGTGTTGAGGTCGGCACTGGCGTCGGTGTCGGCACTGGCGTTGAGGTTGGCACTGGTGTTGAAGTCGGCACTCGTGTCGCTGTCGGAGTCGCGTTGCTTGCGACCATCGCATTCAATGCTGAGTCAATTCCACGTTCGACAAGAACTTCGGATAAAATTAATAATGCCGACCAAACGACACCAACGAAAATTCTTTGAGCACGGCCTTGTAATGAGAAGTATAGATAAGCACCGACTAATAGAAAGAGGCCAAATACGAGAACATGGGCAAAATGCAAAAGAAGACGCCCTGACGGTATGGTGCGCGAATTTTATCAAATAGGGACTCTTGCGTGATAGTCGTCCTGTCGTCACTAGACTTCCCAAGTCAGTCGAGCCAGCGATCCATGCACGCTAATGCCGGTGAGCAGTAGCTTCAGCGACCTCTCGTCCAAGGACATCAACGACTCCACTCACCGACGCTGAAGCGTCTATGCTTCACTGAAGTCTTCATATCATTCGCCGTACCGCAGCATTAATTGACAATATGACAGCGTTATGTTAAGGCGATTGTGCTGCACTGCCACGGCTGACGGCACCATCTAAAACCCCACCGTCCATGTTCAGCTTCAGAAGCAGGATATGGCATGAAGGTTGGACGCTAACCTGGACGGTGGCGTTTTATTCGTCGGGTTCAGGCTCGACACGTGGCAAGTCATCAGGCGGCGTGTTGAGAATGGTCGTGAGGAAGTCGTCGTACGCTGGACCGATGTCTTTCTTGTTCTTGCTCTCTCTTGTGTCTCTCGTACAGACGCCGGCGTCTTTGTCGTCGTCCACTGGTCAAATCCTCATATCTGATGCGGGTGCCGCAATTGCGACTTGACGTTCACACGACTTGCAGTAAATGTGGGTCAATTTGCCGGCGGCATGCCGTCGTGGCTACGAATAGTCGAACTTCGGTAGCCGCACAGATTCCGAGCGGTCTCCGTTATTCCTCATCTATCTGCAAACCTACAGCACGTCTGTCGCCATGCGTAGCGAGTCGATCGACAATTCGCTGAATGGTCGCTTGCCCGGCGGAATCGACATGTCCACCACTCCTAAGACTTTTAAGCCAGTCTGGCAATAGCCACAAAGGTCCGGCTACTTGCCTAGTTGCGCCATTGGCAAGGTCGTCAATCCAACGCAGCCCGACGCTAGCTTGCCAAGTTGGCGAAGCAGTCTGTATTAGCTCGATGGCCGAGTCGACACAGCTCGGAATTCCGCGTGCAAGAGGTATCCAGCGAGCAACAAGATCTTCCAGAAGACTTGGATGAATCCAATCTACTCTCGCGTTGTCTAGGCTCACTGAAGGCTCGAGATCAACCAAGGACGGGATGGGATAAGGGAGCATGTGCGCCAAAACACGTTCACGGTGATAGCCATCGTCGTCCGAATCTGCTTCGGATTCAAAGGCATCAAGCGCCGATCGCATCACGATTGGCCAGACGTTCGGCAGCGATGCTCGAAACGTGTCGTCGTACGTCGCGAGTCTCGAAAAGTCCTCCAGTAAGTAGCCGAGAGGGGCGTAGCAGCCGGCAAATATCCCGAGACAGCGAACGAGTGGGGTGACGTTCCCTCGGGATGCGAGCGTGAACAACGCCCGCGCGGCGAAATAGTGATGATCTTCTTGGTTGCGAACAGAGATTTCATTCCCCAAGAGAACGGTTCCACGCGCATGTGCGTCAAGAAGGGAAGCTGCGAGTTCGAGAGCCGCTTCGCGCACGCAGCAGCAACTCGCGTCGACTTCACTTGTTGCAATGATCGGCGCAGCCAGGCGCGAGAGGACGAGGTCCTCCGGCGCGATCGCGTCGAGTGCTCGCAAGACCCGCCCGGCAATTGGCCGAGTATCCCGACAACCGTCCGAATTCCAAGGACCCAGACGACAGTCGCGTATACCAGCCTCAACGGCACGTAGCGCTATCGAGTGAACGCATCGCCTTCTCATTCCTCGCCGAATACAGCAGTTCGTCCAGACAATCGGTAGCGCAGTCGCCGTGATCCGCCGTACCTCGTGAAACCGACTAGTGGTGCTGGCACGCAAGGCTTGCTCGACGCTCCTTAGCGGTGGGGCGCCTGATTCGTTCCGAGCGGAGAGGACGAGTAGGGCAGGGAGCGCGGCCGCAGCCGACCGGTCAGCACCCATGAGATACAGGCTGTCTTCAAAGTCGTAATCACCGATGCGCGGGCTGACTGCGCAGGACATGAGGAGCTCTGCGGACCAGCGAAGCTCGTCCGTGCTTAGCGTGATCGTCCCGTCGGCATGTGCGAGCACCGCCGACGCTGCGACTGCTGCCGGCCCCTCCCTGTAGTCTTCAACATCCGGCGGTGGATCCTCCACGAGATTCTGCGCCAGCGACAGGTCGTCTCGAATTGTGGAACTGGCCGATCGGCGATCCTCCGCACACGCATACGCATTCAGAAGGTGCCAGTACTTCGCAGCTTGCACCGTCTTGGCGTCCATGTGCTGCCGTGCGGTACGCAGGCCGGGCGGAGCTTCAATCCTGATGGCGACCTGTCCATCAGACATCTCGTGATACCGGAAGTTGTCGCGGTCAAATGCCGTGGCCCAGTTGGCAACGGTGATCAACCCTTCGATTTCGTGGTCTCGCGTTGTGTCGTCAGGATCGAGACCGGGAATGGATGACCGAGCTCGTCGCATCAGCTCCTGACCACATTCACGCAGTGCCGAGATTCGTTCCTCGTTGTCTTCAAGGTTCGCCTCGGCTACCTGGCGTGCCGCGACTTGTGTGAAGGCGCTGCGGCGCAAGTCGCGGCCCGCGACGTCGTCGGCATCAGGCCCCTGGGTGTGTAGGCGCCCCTCGTTGGCGAGACGACGAAACTCGAGGGACCACGCGTCCGGCTGGGCTAGCCAGATGTCGAGCTCGTCGGTCACCAAGTCTGGGTGACGAATGAGGACGCCAACAGCGAGTCCTGGCATCGCCAAGTTGTGGCAGTCCGCCACCAGGAGCCTGACGAGGCTATCTAGGCTGTGCCCCTTGGCGATCCACGCATCAGCAACTCGCTCCACGGCCAGAAGCGCACTCATGCACGGACGCGGACCGACCGCCGATCCTCGGTACCATCGCCAAACATGATCATCACCGACGCAGCGCCGGCGACCAACACCGGGGAGATTGAGTTCATATTCCACGACACCCTCGTGCAACCCGAGTGACGATTCCGCATTCCGGCGAAGCTGGTCCGCGCGGGCCCGCGCCGCATGGTCGAGAATTCGATTGATCGTGCGCAGACCCGACCGAGGATGAACGGCGAGAAGGTGCCAGAAGGGACCATAGTGCCAATCGGCCATCCGGCTGCCGAGGCTTGATCCCGGCCGATGGTGATCGCGCACGCCGTCATCGAACGGGTGATACTGCCTAGCTAGTCGTCCGTCGTTGACGGGAAGTTTGATGTAGTACGCCTCAGTAAGTTCGGCGAGAAGCTCAGGGCTGCGCCGCGCGAGCGAGATGACGGCTAGGAATGGCTCAACACTTGGAGCCAGGCGGCTCGGTGCAGCCGCCGCGAGGTTGCGGAGTTGTCGCTCGGCGCGATTGTTGAGATCGGGACCAAGAAGCGCGAGCGCCTCGACTTCAAAATCGTCAGGCAGGTTGTCCGAGCGTTCAAGCAGCATGTCGCGAAGGCGCGCACGAAGCGGATCCGATCCTGCTTGTTGCCAGATCAGCCCGCGGAGCCATTCGAGGATGATCGCCTGAATCTCGCTGCTGATCGCGTAACGGCTCGATTCGCGGAGTTCGGGCCAGTTTTGGCAGATCAACTCCACGAGCGGGGCCAGAACGGCCGGCTCACCGACTCCTTCGCGAACATACCGCTGGCGCGCAATTCGAAGCAGCGTCGTGAGTTCCTGCTGCCTGTCCGTCTGAAGCGCGGGCCACGCTCGGGCAAGGACGTCGCCGAGCAGCAGCGTCGCTTCTAACGGGAGTTCAGCCCACCGGTCACCGTGGTCGGCGGCAAGCTGGTCGAAGTTTGCCTGAAGCTCCCGGCGGGCCTGCTCGCTCGTCTCACCTGCTTGGGCCAAGGCCGCCTGGCATGCGAGGCGAGCCGCTCGTAAAGCCCACCGAGGCGCACGAGCCGACTGGAGCGGTGCACATCCCTCCACTTCAAGTAGTCGGGCGAGAGCAAAGTCACGAAGGAGGTCGCTCGTAAAGTCATCCCCGTGTCCCCACGCGGCGGTCTGGCCCGCCGCAAGCAACAACCCATCTGACCGCAGTGATGGTAGGGCGCGAGCTGATGCCGTGTCCGGCGGTGTGGCCGGCACCAGAATCCGTCGGACCAGGCCCAGGAGTGCGTTTTCGCGCTCATCAGGAGTCACGGCGCCTCCAGACGTCAACTCCTCACCGCGGCGAACGCGCGACCACCAAACGGCGGCGAAAACGTCTGCCTCCGAGAGCAGACGGTGTGGGATCGTGATCGCAGGATTCGCACGCAGTAAGACGTCAGCCAGTCCCGGACGGCGCAACAGCCAAATGCTTCGATGGTCTTGCGCGACGCGGCTGAGCGCAGGAAACGCCTCGGCGATTTGTGCGACCTCTGCAGCGATCAGGGCTTCGACGTTGTGTCGAGCGGGCTCCTGTTCTGTGCGACCGGCGCTGCCTAATGCGATCCGCATCGAATCCAGGACCGCGCCTGCGCCGTCGTTTCGCGTGACGGCAGCTACACCGAGACCTGCGATAAGTGCGGAAGTAACGACATCCGTAAACAGACCACGGCGCCCTTCGAGAACAGCTTCGGCTCCGTCCACCACCAACAGGCGCACCGAGCAGACCTCGGTTCCGGCGAGCACCTCACGTATAGGTGCCTCGAAAACGTGCTCGGTGTCCACGGTCGTGGCCGGTAGGTCTCGGAGGCTGATGCAAACGACCGCGCCGCCTAAATTCCGAATCGTCTCGCAGGACCGTATGGTGAGCGCTGACTTCCCAACATCCGGCTCGCCAGCAATCACCAAGGCAGAAGATGACTCGGAACTCGCTGCCCCCACCTGTTTGAGCGCAAAGACGAGAGACGCGGTCGCCTCGGCGCGATCCAGTTCCAAAGGCGGAAGCGATGAACCGACCAGATCGCGCCGTGTCCGGCCTCGGAGCCGCTCCGAGAGCCGATCCAAGACTCCCCACGCTTCGCGATGACTCCCAGAGCGACGAAGCTCAGCCGAACCGACCAGATCGCGCCGAAGCGTCGCGCGATCAACCTGGGCCCCTTGGGGGACATATCGACTGGCCAGGTGCTCAAGTGCGGAAAACAGCCCGTCGGCTTCGGCCGGAGTCTGCTCTCTGGTTTCACGGCGCAGTCGTCCCACTGCAGCCGTGCGGTCGGATTCATCAGGAGATTCGAGCCTGAGTTCGCGAACCGTGAGCGAACGGAGGAGGAGCCACGAGAGCCCCGGCGGGGCTACATCACCAACGTCAACGTTCTGAGTAGCTCTCTCCAGGATCTGCTCCACAAGCTTGAGGCGGTTTCGCACTCGCTGGGTCGTGCGACCGGGTTGGCGAATAGCTCGACGGAATGCGTCCGTATCCGGCGTGGCGCGAGCGATTTCGGTGAGCTCGGCGAGCTCACGAACACCGCTGATAGGTGTCGACGCGAGGACTAAGCGCCACCGGCCGGCTTCAACGTCGTCGCGCCGTTCCGTCAAAACCGAGAGAAACGACGCGGCCAATTCGATCGAGCGTTGGTCACTGGGTATCAGCCGAGGTCTGCGACGAACGGCCACAGACGCGTGTCGAGTTTCGCCATCGGCACCCTGGCCTTCGATCACCAAGTCATCTACAGCGCTCTCAGCACCAGCTTGGAATGAGATGGTCGTGATGGTGGCGTCGTCCCCAACTTCCTGAACGGGATCGCCGGTAAGCATGTGACTCAGGACGAGCGCCCCATAGCGATGTTCCAGCACAGTTCCGCCGCCCCCAGTCGAGTATGGGGAAGCCCCCACGTTGGACCGCGAGGAATCCAATGGCACTCGGTGTCTCGATTCAGAAGAGGGCACACGGACCCAAGGTCTGGGACTGCACTTCGACTGCCGCACAGCCGGGCACTACGCCCAAGTCAGGCGGCTAGGTTGGTTCAGCGTATCTGACCTTCAGAAGGTGAATAGCGACACTGAGGCGTCGCCCTCGCGAAGGTTGTTGCGCAGTCACTGATCGCAATGCCGAGAGTAGCGTCTCAAAAAGAGACTGCTCGTTAGCGGCGGGCATGCGTTCGAAAGCCGGAACGAACGACCCATTGTGCAGTCCGACCCAAATCGCCTGGATCTTTCAGATCTTCACCGGTCATGCTCCGGCACTGCGGCGAGATCAGGCCCGGTCGTTAGCGGCGGCGGTGCGTTGGTTCACTGGCTCCGCCCCAGGCCAGCGGAACCTTACAGGCCAGGAAATCACGACCATTGCCCGGTGGCTGATAGTGAGTCTGCCATGGCGACAATCGCCGGCGGCACACGGGCCCTCGTCTCCCGCTACGACCGCTGACAGGCGTGGCTCGGCGCGAGTCCTGTCCAGCCTCTGGGCAGGACCACGTCCATCAGTTAAAATACGAAACCACCGATTGTCGGTGGTTGGAAACCGCACTTGGCGGATCGGGGCTACTAGCCTGCAGACGCTTTGACGTCCGCGGACGAATAGCCGAACCGAGGCGCAGTGCCGGTGACCAGCGGTGGGCCAGGCTCAATTGAGGGGCTTGTAGTCCCTGGGCATTGCCGCTCCGAGTCCAAGCCTCGGCACCGTGGAAGTCGGCTCCATCCATCCTGATGGGTCGAAACTCCGTCGACACTGACCGCCGCAGCGGCGAAGCCCACGCAAGGGTCACTTGCTTTCTTGAAGTTGTACGCATGGGCAATGGCCGCCGACACGAAACTCGACACCTGCCGCAAGATCTCAGGCACTTCCCGACTCCGGGTCAACGGTCGGCGCACGCTTGAACCGCTCCGCCGTAGGGGGAGGCAGGATCACGTTGGACTTGCCGATGTACACCAGCATGCCGCTCTCGGAGGCCATCGCGAAGTACCTGACGGCCTGCGAGGCTGAAGGCTAGTAGCAGGCCACACTGGGTTCGAAACGCGCGACGTTGCGCCACTTCGCACGCTACGCCGACAGCGTGGCCGCGGGCGATGCCGAGGCCGTAACACTCGAGTTGGCCCGTCAGCAGCAGCGCCAATAGCGCACGACACCGGTGCCAAATTTAGAGGCCGGTGGGGCGAATGGCGATGCCAAGGAGGGTTTGTCGCACATGCCGTCCTTAACGAAGAGGGATTCGCGGTTGATGAAGCTGGCGGACCAGGGGACGCGGACCAGGACGACGTTGGCGATGGTGGTCGGCGTTGATGTGGTGGCGGATTGGGTTCTGACGAGCTCCTGGGCGTGGAACTCTTGGCAGCACGCGCCGCGCCGGCGTTCGTGGGTGCCGGGTGCCCCGCGCGGCGGCGCACCCGGCCTGCCCAGCCGCTGGACGGCGATTCCAGCGCGACATCGCCGCCCCTCCGCCGCTCCCACGGACGCGGCCGCACCTGCGACGCTCGGGCACCCCGACGGTTCAGCGCGTTCCTCGCGGATTCGGAGGTCCGCTTGAACAAGGACTCACATTTCGGATGCGGGGGCGGATGTCGTGTCGGCCGGTCGACCGTGGGATGCCCTCGCTGCCACCGTGGCAGGACGCCGAGATTGGCGAACGTTGTGGCGTTGGCTGCTCCGGGCGCTCCGTCGACGTACGGAATCCTGGATTCCCGCACCCGCCCGCTGCCTCTACGCTCGTCCTGACCAAACCTGTTCAGGCGCGGCCGGCGCCAGCCCACGCTGAGCCGCTGCGTCCGTCCGGAGCCTGACATGCCAACGCGCGCCCGCACTGAACCCTCCGCGACGCGCCTGGTGATCGTCACGCGTCGCCCGTCGCGGACGCCGAGCGTTCCGCGACGCGGGAGCCGAGGTTGCACCTTCGGACGGCATGGAAGCGTCAAGCCGCCGAGACGCTGCCGACAGCACACGATGTCGACCAGCCCGTTGGGATTCCCGTGCAATTCGATCCCCCGTGGCCACCAATGGCGCGCACCAATCCGGCACCTGGTCGCAGGGGGCGAATCCATGACGCGGCGAGACCCGATGCGAGCACGTGCAGGCGACGCCACGTCGCCGGTGACGCCGTGAGCCGACGCGACCGGACCGCGCCCCAGGCGCACACGATCCGCGCCTACCTGGCCCCCAAGCAGCACTGGGCGCTACCGCTGCGCACGGACTTCGTCCAGGATCCCGCCGCCCTCCTCGACCGTGGCTTCGCCGACCGAGCGGCGGACGAACACATCGCCGTGCGCTTCCTCGTCGCCCGGGCGCAGGATCGCCAGCAGCGCGAGGCCGTGTTTCGGGTCGAACAACTCCGGGCCGGGCAGCGGTTGTCCGGCGGCGGAATCGGCCGCACCGCGCTCCGAGAGGTGGGCAGCGGCCTTCGGGAGATGCTGGCCTTCGGCCTGACCGGCCAGACCTATACGCCGACACCCCACGGCCCCACGCGCGAATCGCAGGTGCAGGCCCAGGCGGCGGAGCGCAAGGCCCACGGCCCGCTGCTGACCATGCAGATCCACGTCCGGATCCAGGCGCCGACGCAAGAACGAGCCGAAGCCCGCTTCGCCCGACTGCTGGGCTGTTTCGAGCCCACCGCGGGCGTGTTCAACCGGCTGAAGCCGCACCGGCCGCGGCGCCGGCGACGCTTCGACCGTACCTGGGCCGCGCAGGCCTGGTGGCCGGGCGCCAGCTTCGTGGTGAGCCACGACGAGGTCCACGCCTTGACCGGGCGGCCGGCGCTGGAGCTGGAGACCTTCACCGGGCCGCAGGTCTGGACGCGGACGGACGGCCACTACGGGGACGTGCCCCACGATCGCGGGCTGTGGCTCGGTTCACGACGCAATGTCCCCGCTCCCGGCTGGGCCGGCATCAAGCCTGCGGATGCGCTGAAGCACGCCCTGGTGGTGGGCCCTACCGGCGTGGGCAAGAGCACGTTCCTTTACTGGTGGGCGCGCTCCGTGATCGCCCAGGGCCACGGCTTGCTGGTCCTGGATCCGAAGGGCGACCTCGTGTCCGCCCTCTTGGCGGCCGTGCCGCCGCACCGCGAACGCGACACCGTCCTGCTCGACTTCGCCGACACCGCCTGGCCGGTCGCCCTGAATCCGCTGGACGTGCGCGACTCGTTCGAGGGCGGGCAGGTGGCGGCATCGGTCTACTCGATGATGAAGGAACTGGTGCGCGGCGAAGACCTGCACTGGGGCTCCTCGATGTCGCAGGCCTTCATGTATGGCTTCCGCACCCTGGCCGCCAATCCCCAGATCCACCCCACCATGCTGGACCTCGAACGCCTCTTCTTCGACCGCGACTGGCGCCAGGCCTTGCTGCCGCAGGTGACCGACCCCTTCCTGCAGTCCTATTGGGAGCATCAGGTGGATCGCACCTCGAGCCGCCAGTTTGAGTTCACGTTTGGCGGGGCGCTGCGGCGCATGGCGTTGCTGGTGCAGGACCCCCGCGTGCGCAACATCCTGGTGCAGCCGCGCTCGGCCGTGGCCTGGGACGGCGTGCTGGCGCGTGGAGAGATCGTGCTGGTCAACCTGGATCAGGCCGACACGGCCCTGGGCGCGGCGGGCTCGCGCTTGCTGGGCAGCATCCTCGTGACGCAGATCTGGCAGGCGGTGCTGCGACGGCCGGACGACCGCCGCCCGCCGTTCTTCGCGGTGCTCGACGAGTTCCAGGAGTTCCTGGACACGGGCCGCGACATGGCGGCGTTCTTTGAGCGGTCGCGCAGCTACGGGGTGGGCCTGACCGTGGCGACGCAGAACCCCAACCACCCGCGCCTGCGCTCGATCCTGGACAGCGTGCTGATCAACACGCGCACGCACGTGGTGTTCGGGGGGTTGCGCAGCCAGGTGCGGCACTTCACCGACGAGATGGCGCCGACGTTCACGAAGCAACAGCTGGACGGGCTGCCGGCCTATCACATGGCCATCACCACGCTGGTGGACAACCGGCCGGCGCGGCCGTTCGAGGCGGCGGTTGACCCGATCCCGGCGGGCGATCCAGCGATGGCCGCGCGCATACGCACCCGAAGTCGCCAATGGGTGGGCCGACCCCGGGCGCAGATCGAACGGCTCGTGGCCGAGCGCTACGGCGGGTTAACCCGGGCTACTGATCGCACGACGCCGGAGGCCCCACCGGCATCGGTGGATTCGCCGGAGCCGTCAGGCGCCCCCGGCCCTCCGCTGGACGCCGCCGAGCCACGGGACGACCCGCCGCTCGACCCGGACGTGGACCTCCCCCGCCCGCCCCGTTTACGTTAGGTCATTCGATGCCAGGATCCCCCCACGCGTATCCGACCGTGCGTTCGGACAGCTGATGGACCGCACGCGGTTCGTCACGCGTGGCGCGGCGACGTCCGCGCGCAATCGCGGATCACGCCACGGCCGCCGCTCCGCCCCGACGCGACCCAAGATCGGGATCGTTGAGCGGTCTCAGGCCGACGTCGGCCACCGTCAGCGCCAGCCGATCACCGTCGGCCAGGATGGCCAGGGCGTGGTCCTGCCGCAACTGCTCCAGGGCGTCCAGGTCGGGATGCCGCAGGTCGAAGGCATCGCGCAGGCGGCGCTCGTCCCGGAGTTCTTGGCGCAGCAACAGGACCATGGCGCAGGCCGCGAGGATAGGCGCGGCTCTCCGATGCTCGACGACGTCGGTGACGTGCTGTGAGCCCATGAGAATCGTCGTCGATGCGGTATCGGACGACGTGGCGAGTTCCTCGAGGAGGGCCGCACTCGGCTCGGCGTGCAGCAGCGGCCAGACCTCGTCAATGACGACAACGCGCCCGCGCGGCGCTTGCGGGGGCCGGGTCGCCAGCTGCTGCAGGATGGCGTGCGCGACGAGGCGCGGGAGGGCGGGCGGCTGGGCGCGCGGATCGCGCAGGTCGACGACCGTGCAGGGGGAGTCCAGGGCGACGGTGGTCCGGGCATCGAAGACCCCGGCCAAGGGCCCCTGGGTGAGGCGTCGGAGGCGTTCGACCACTGCTCTCGCCGCTCCGCCGTGGGTGGCGTCCATCCCATGGAAGGCCGTGATCGCACGCACGAAGTCGGCCGTGGTGGGCGGGCGACTGTCGTAGGTCGCAGGGTCGGCCGGATTGATGCCGCGCCCGCGATAGGTTGGCGGGACGGCGGCGTCGACGATGGCGGCCTGGGCGTCGCTGAGCCCAGGGAGGGCCAGCCGCCAGAAGCGCTGGAGGCCCTGGACGCTGCGGGCAAACCCGCGGCGGTCGGTGATGCCAGCCACGTCCCAGACATTGATGGCCTGACCGCGGCCGGTGGTCGGCCGGGCGACGCGACCGCCGCAGGCCCGGGCCAGTGGGCCGAAGGTTCCCCGGAGGTCCAGGATGACGAGGTTGGCGCCCTGCAGCCAGAGCCCCAGGGCCAGCGACCCCAAGCAGCGGGCCACCTCCGGCCCGTGCCGGCCCAGGACCGCGAGGTGGCGCTGCGACGCCGGCCCAGCGGCGGGGTTCACGATCACGGGCGCCCGGCCGTAGTCCGTGCCGCGGTCCGTGCCGACGAGGAAGCCGCCGGGGTCATGGCGGCCGGGAGCATGCAGCGGCAGGGCCGCGGCCACCGGGCCGGCGGGGAGGCGGCGCCACCCGGCCAGCCGGTTCTCGGCGAGCGGCAGCAGGCTGCGCAGCCCGTCGAGCTGGCGGACCAAGCCGTGGCCAACCCGCAGGCAGCGGGTGCCGAGGTCGGCGGCCACGTGCTGCGTCGCCTGCTGGAGCGATGCGCGTGTGTCCGCGCCGATTCCCAGCACCACGGCCACCCGCACAGGGTGCCCGAACGCCCGCGCCACGGCCGGATCGAGGTCGGGCTCGTCCGGCGGCCCGGTGACGGCGGCGGTGGGCCATGGCGCGAGACCCTCGACGGGTGTAACGAACAGGGCGAGATCCAGATCGTACGGACACGTGGCGACCCAGGACAGCCAGCCGGCCTCCACGTGCGGCGGATAGCCCCCCAGCGCCAGGATGCTCACCCGGCGGGTCGTGGCGCCGGGTCCCTGGACGACCAGGTGATCGCGGTGACACCGGATCCACTCCGGGAGGGAATCGGTATTGTCGAACCCAACGGCCGAAGCCGACGACGCCATGCGATGACGCGCGGCGTCTCCACGCCGCTGCGAGGTGACCGCGTGGCGCACCGCCGTCCGCGGTGTGGGGTTCGGTCCAAACGTCCCCTCGACGAGGTCGTGGAGCTCGACCTCCCGCAGGCGGCGGCTGGACCAGCCGGCTCGCGCCAACTGCGCGCCGAGGCGCTGCAGCGCCGCGTCCCATTCACGGACCTGCGCCCGACGGTCGAGCCGCCGCGGGCCCCGGGTCCACCACCGCTCACGCCGCGGCGCCTGCGCCAGGACCACGACGCACCGGACCAGGCGGAGTCGCGCGCTGGCGTGCGCCGCCGCGACGGCGTCGGCGTAGGTCACCGGCGGCAGTCCCACCGCCGTCGGTACGTGACGGGGGATGTCGAGGTGGCCAACCCGCGGCGCGCGGGCGCCGGCCCAGTTACGCGACCAGTGGCGGGCCATCTCGGCCAGATGCCGCGCCGGGTCGAAGGCCCGGTTGCGCACCAACAGTTGGACCGGACCTGGGAGGGTGGTCAGCACCTGGGTCAGCGCAGCCACGGCGTCCCGCACGCGAGGCTCGTCGCTCAGGGCGATGTGGCGGGTCTCGATCTCGAGGGCGCCGACAAGGGCGCCATCAGCTCGGTGGATGGCCGTTGGGCCGATGCCCGCCACGCCGAGCGCCGCCGCGAGCGGATGCGCGGGCCGCTCGGGTGGCGCCTTACCCACCTGAGGGATCGGCGCCCTGTTGGCCGCGCGGCGGGCTACGAGTCATACCCGGCGGTCCCGTCGCGATCTGGGTTCACAGGCCCCCAGTCGTGATCGTCCCGATCATCCAGGGTCGGCGCGACCATGGGATCTCGCACTACGTTTGCTCGGATGGCGGGCTCGCCAAAGGCGAGATCCCAGACCGGGCCCAGGGGATCGGCGAGGAAGTCCCGCTCCCAGGCGACCGCCAGACGCAGCGCACGGCCGACCGTGTGGCTGTCGAGGTCTGTCAGCCTGCGCACGCCATCCTCCACGGCGTCGAGCAGGCGCGCGCAGCGGGACTGCCGGCTGGTGACGACACGGACTTCGGGGAAGTGGGGCCACGTCGCGCGCCAGTCGCCGGACTGCCAATACCGGGCGTAGCGCCGCGCCTTGGCCGCATAGCGCCGAAGCTCGGCGGTGCCGCGATCGATCTCGAAGAAGAGCCACCGGTCGCCCATGGGACTGCCAATCTGGGCCAAGCCGTCGGGATGCACCACCTGCCAGCGGGTCCCGGCCCGGTAGCGCAACCGCAGGTGCGGATCGGACTGCCAGCCGACCAGGCGATGGCCGGCCGTCGCCTCGAGGGCGTGCCAGAGCGCGATGAAGCACCGGTTGACGGCCAGCTGGTGCTGCGCGCGCTGGGGCGTGAACGTTGCCGGATCGCGGATCTGGGGAATCGCCGCGGGATCGATGTCGTCGATGGCAGACAAGACCCTGGCGCCCATCGGCGAGAGCCCGTACACGTAGCTGTCGCTGCCGCCGCCGAAACCGCCGCGGCTGGGTTGGGCACGCACGACCAGCCCCCGGCGATGCAGCGTTGTGAGGCACCGCTGGCACGAGCGCCGGCTGACCCTGCGAAAGACGATCTGGCGGAGTTGCTCGGCGTCCAGCAGGCGATGGGCACGCAACGCCCGCAGGACCTGGGCCTGGCGGAACGGCCATGTCATACGCGTAACCACGGCCAGAGCGTCGTGGGCGGCCCGAGCGTGCGGGCCAGTCGCGCCGTCGCGTGCGCGTGATGCCGGCCTGCCCCGGGGATGGCGGCCGCGGGTCGGCGGCCGCGGGTCGGCTGCGGGCGTTGGGACGCGGGCAAAGACGGCTCCTGGGCGCCGCCGGTCGCTGGGCGGCCGGCGCGCTCGGGCGCGAGCCAGCGGCCCGTCAGCGGCCGGGTCGTCCGTGCCCGGCCATGGTGCGGGGCCGGTGCCGCTGGGGGAATCCAGGTTTCCGTATGTGGACGAGCCGTCGCGGGACGAACTGGGCGCTGGTCGGGCGCACTGTCCGCCCCCACGGCCGACCGTTTGGAGCCGACCGCTCGGGCGGGGCCGGCTCAGGCCCGTCGTCGTCCGCGACCGAGCGGCGGGCCAAACCCGCGGCTGTTGCTGAGTCTCGTCGGATCGTCGGCCGGATCGGGCCGAGCGTCGGGCCATACCCTGCATGGCCGACGGTTGGGCGGCGACCGGCAGCCATGCGCGGCCCGCGAGGCGACGGCGGGAGCGGCGCGCCAGCTGTCGTCGAGGCCGTCGTCCCGACGGCGCGACGCCGCAGGGCCGGCGCGGCCCCATCGGACGACCTTCGAACCTGTTAGGGCGGTCGCCTGGTCCCCAGGCACCGGATCGACCTGGTGTGTCGCCTCGTGGAACTATCTCTTCCTCCACCGATTTCTCTCTCCTCTCGAGATCTCGCGCGGGGGCGGCGGGCCGGCCAGCCGCCCTGACGCATGCGCGCGGACGGCAGCTCCGATCTGCTGCGTCGCTCGTCGGCCCACGCGGTCGACGAGCGGCCCCACGCGCCCGGCCACGCACCTGCGGCTGGGATCGGGATCCGGCGGCCGTGTGCCGGCGGCTCGGGACCGGCGGGCCCGTAGTGCCTGGCGCGTACCGCGGCGCATCTGCGACGGGCGCGCCCAGTTCCGCGCCGGGCTCTCCACGGCCACGCTGGCCGTGATGCGCCCTAGGCTGCACCTCCGTGCCAATGTCCGCCGACGCGTACCGCCGCATGCGATCTGAGCGGATCCACAGGGACAAGCGCGGGGAGAATCAGCCCGCCAACGGCTGGTCGACCGGTGATCGGGAGCTGGCAGAGGTGCCGGCGACGGTCGCGGCCGCGTGGCCGAACCGCCGAGCGGCAAGCCGGCGGACCTGTGTCACGGACTCGGTCCCCTGCGTGAGGGTGTCCTGCTACAAGTGGCGCTGGTCTTGTGCGGCAAGGCAAACGGCCTCAACGTCCCGATGCCGCCGTGCGTGTTGCGCGTTGCGCGATTTCGGGCTGTGGACCGGAGGCAGTTTCCGGACAACCGGCAGTTCAACGGGACCGCCTTCACGCTCCTGGCGAACGCGAAACGCGTTCTGCGCGAGACGCTGCCCATCGCCGGGCGGTTTGAGCCGCACCGATTCGCGCGCATCGGTGAGCCGCTGCACCCGCCGCCGGCCACGCGCGAGGCGCTCGCGAACGCGCGGGGCCACCGCGACTATTCCAATGCTGGCGGCTCTGTCGGGGTGGTGATCGACGACGATCGCGTGGCGGTCACATTCTCGGGCACGCGGCCCTTCGGTCGCACACGCGCGCGTCCCATCCGTGGAACCTGCCGTCGACCGCACGTTCGACCGGCGGGGAATCATTGAGGCGTGGGGCCGCGAGAGGCTCCGGATGGCGGCGTGTCCGGCCCGGCCGGGCTGGACAGCGCAGAGATTGACCACGTGAGCGGGGTGGTCACCATGCGATTTCGCCACGGGCAGCTGGTGCCGACGCCGCCAAGCTCCGGCGCGTCCCCGGCCGCGCGTCGCGCGCTGATCCTCGCCGTGCTGGAAACATCGGCGGGGGGACTGCCGCTGCACAATTCGCATCCGTCTCGGCGGGTCCCTCAGCGACCGGCAGGTACGGCGGGCGCTGGACGCGTTGCGGGACGCGGGGGTGATTGTGCCGCCCGGTCGTGGTCGATGGGGACGGTGGACGCGGAATGTCTAGGGGCGACGTGGAGCGTCGCGGTGATCTAAGGCCATACCGACAAGACACGTGCTAATCGCGGCACGCAAGACTTCGGCCACCACACATCCCAAGCTTCGAGGGAGGTCCCGACAAATGATGCCAGTGGACGGCCTCAACGCATGCGCTCGCCGTGTCAGACTCGCTGCGTGCGACGGAAGATCGCCGGTGGCGACGCGCTGCGACTGCGGACGTGGCGAGACGGCGGACGTGCGCCACAACGCTTCGGCGTCTGCGCTCGGTGGCAGAGGCGAGAAACCTGGCGGTGCGCCAGCGCCGCGGGGGCGGCCCACCACGCTGGGCGCACTGCGAGAACGCCCCGCCTCGACAGGTGGGAAGGTGTGCGAGTGGTGCGAGTTCTCGCGGCAGCCGCGGGCCCAACCGGGCGAGTTGGTGCACCTGGACACCACGGAGTTCGGCCGTGGTGTGGCTCGACGCCCCGGAGCGCACGTCGTTCGACGCAATCCCCAACACCCCCTGATTGGCTCCCTCGAACCCCTGATAGGCCCCCTTAGGCCCCCTGGGGGGGGTGTCTGCCGCCCCAACTCGTTTCCAACGCGCCGACGCACCGTGGCCGGACGAGGCGATCAACCCTCGGGCCCGCAGCGTTTCCAGGTCCCGGATCACTTGGCGTTCGCTGACGTGCGGAGCCAGTCGCACGCAGATGTCTCGCCTCGCCAGCCCATCACGGGCGCGACCGATCAGGGCGAGGACCATCCGTCGTCGTTGGGCTGGACTGGCTTCGCTGCTGTCGGCGTGCGGCACGGCTTAGCCGTGTCGGAACCGCACGATGACGGCCCCGCCGTCATCCTCGATCTCCGGGACCGGCAGCCCCGCCTCTCTCGTCATGTCCACCATCTTCAGCGTTCCGCTGCCCCACGCCTCAATGATCCCGCGCCGGTAGTAACGTGCGGGCGATCAGGGGATTCCACGGGCGCGACTCGTGCGGCGCGAACAGCTGTTCCGGCGTCAGGCCGAAGGGCAGTGAGCCGGCGGACGTGATCTCCACGCGGTCGTCATAGATCGCGACCCCAACCGAGCCACCGCCAATGGCGTAGTCGCGGTGGCCGAGGGCATTCGCCAGGGCCTCGTGCGTGGCCAGCGGCGGGTCGCGCGGCTCGTCGATTCGCTCGACGCGGTCGGGCTCGAATCGTCCGGCGATCGGCAGGGAGTCGCGCCGAAAGCGCTCGGCGCTCGCCAGGAGCCTGACGGCGTTCCCGGTGAATTGGCGGTTGTCCGGGAACGCCATCCGGTCGAGCCCCCGGAACCGGGCGACGCGCAGCAGGCACTGCGGCATCTCGACGTCGAGGCGTTCCGTGCGGCCGAACAGCACCGCCGCAGCCCGCAGCAGGCCAGGGCCGCGCAGCAAGTGGAGCGGGGCTCGACGCTTCGGCGGACATGGCCAGCGTGGCGTTGCCGACCCGGCGATAGGCACGGCCACGGTAGCTGTAGGGACTCGCGGCGCCCTGACGCGTGCTGACGACGATGACGTCTCGGTCGCCATCCACCCGGACCCGCCCGATCGTCGGACCACTCCGTGATGAGACCTCCGCACAAGGCCGCCAGACCTCGAAGGCGCGGCGGTTCGTCACCCTCTCCTGAGACCTTTGCGTAACTCGAGGCTGGGTGCGCGGAAGACCCCTCACAGTCTCGGC
>JAPOWQ010000055.1 GCA_026707585.1 Chloroflexota bacterium
GGGAGAGGCAGGTTCGGCCGTCTTCGGCCGAAACCGGTGAGGGGTCTTCCGGGCACTCAACCCCGGGTAGTACAAGAGCCTGCTCTGGGAGAGGATTGGAGCCTGCCCTGGACTCGATCCGGGGGTGAGGGTCGTGCGGGCAACCATCCCTGGGCTCTGCACGGGTCGCATCGTGGACATCCGGTCTACCCCTTTCGTCCCACCTCGGCCACCACAACGTGCGGACGGTCCTGCTGATCCGCCGTCACGGCGGCCTCAATGGCGTCGTGGTCGCGGCCGTCCACGGTTGCGGCGGACCAGCCTTCGAGTCGGAAGCGCGCGTCGATACCGCCCGGCCAGCCGTGGGTCGCCGAACGGTTGTCGATCACGCAGACCGTCAACCGGGACAGGCCCCATCGGCCCGCCAGCGCAATCGCCTCGTGGTTGCTGCCCTCGTCCAGTTCCGCATCGCCCACCAGGCAGAAGACCCGTGGCCCGACCCGCCCCTGCCGGTCCAACGCCGCGGCCACGCCTACGGCGATCGGCAGTCCGTGCCCAAGCGATCCGCTGGAGACTTCAGCACCCGGAATCAGCACGCGGTCCGGGTGCTGGCCAAGCATCGAGTCGTACCGTCCGAACGTGGGCAGGGCCTCCAGCGGGATAAACCCCGTCGCCGCCAGCACCGCGTAGTAAGCCATCGGACCGTGCCCCTTGGAGAGCAGGAACCGGTCACGGTTCGGATCGTCCGGAGCCTGCGGGTCCACCTTCAGGACCCGGTCGTACAGGACCCACAGCACGTCCAGCGTCGACTCGGAGGCGTGTCCGTGTTTCTCATCGCCGGTCATCAACGTCATCAGGGCGGGCAGGTCCTCATACGACATCACTGGCCGCTGCATCGGTTCATTCGAGAGGGGTCGGCAGTGCCTGTGAGTTCATTCTGAAACTTCAAGTACACTTGAAGTCAAGGCCTCTCGAGGAAGAATGTTGCCGTCGCTACCGAACAAGCTCACCATCGGCGAAACCGCCGCCCGCAGCGGCATCCGCACGTCCGCGCTCCGCTACTACGAGTCGCTCGGGCTAATCACGTCCGAGCGAACGGCGGGCGACCAGCGCCGCTACGCCCGGGAAACGCTGCGGCGCATTGCCGTCATCCGCGCCGCCCAACTCCTCGGGCTCTCCCTGCGGGAAATACGCGTGGCGCTGAACGAGCTTCCCCAGGGGCGTACCCCCGACCGCCACGACTGGCAGCGGCTGTCCCGGTCCTGGCGCGGCTCGCTGGACCAGCGCATCGCGGATCTCCAGGCGCTGCGCGACCGGCTGTCCGGGTGTATCGGCTGCGGCTGCCTGTCGCTTGAGATCTGCGCGTTGTTCAACCCGGCTGATCGGGCCGCCAGCGCTGGCGCCGGCGCCCGGTATCTCTTTGGCGAAGCCCCCGACCCTGGCGCGGAGCGCGCCTCGCTCAGACGCCGGTAGCCGGCTGCTCGCCGGCGGCGTCTGCTGATTCCGGCGCCTCCGCCGTGACCTCGGCGCCTTCCTCCAGCGGAACTTCCTCCAGGTCCAGCTCTTCTTCCTCTTCTTCTTCGACCGCACGGGCCGCCGTGACCTGGATCACGATTGCCTCCGGGTCGTCAACCGGCTCGTAGGAGCCGTCCTCGGCCCGCAAATCTCCGACCACAACCTCGTCGCCAATGTCAATCAGTCCCGAGATATCGGCGATCAGGCTCGAGGGAATCTCGGCTGGCAGCGCAGAGACCTCGACCTCCTGCAAGTGCTGCAGGACCAGGAGTTCCGCGTTATCGCTGGCGGGAGCGTGCCCTTCCAGCGAGACGCGCACCATCACGTCAATCGGTCTCGTCAGATCAACCTTGCGCAGCGTCACGTGTACCAGCCGGTTGGTCAGCGTGTCGATATCAACCGAGTCCATCAGCACCGGTTCGGTGGCGTCCGGCGACTCCAGGTCAACCAGCTGACCGGTTGCCTGGACCCGCACCAGCTCCGCCAGTTCCCGCTCAGACACTTGCATGGCGATGGACGGGTGCCCGGCTTGCACCAGGTTGGCCGGAATCACACCTTCCCGCCGCAGGCGTCGCACTTTCTTGCCCAGGACGGTGCGGGGTTCCGCCGCCAGGCGCTGACGTTCGGGCACGGCTAGCTGCTCCTCGGTTCGGGTGGTGGCGCGACCTCGCGAAAAGTCCTCGGGTCGGTGCGGAGATGGCACGCAGCGCCGCTACGTGCCGAGTCTAGAAAGGCCCCGCGCCGGGCGTCAACGATTTGCGGATCGTCGCAAGGGCGGTCCGCGATTGTGGACAATGGGCGGGCCGCGCTCCGTCAGCGCCGGTTGCCCGCAAGGAGCTGTGAACGACTTGGCTTCCCGACGACGCGTCTCGCTGAGTGATCTCTATGCCGACGCCTGCCGGCGCATGGACATTACGCCGGAGGAAGCGCTGGGCTGCGAGCGCCAGCCCGATCGCCTGCGGTTGATGATTACCCATGACCGATGGGTGGACTTTGAGTTGGTCGACGATCCGGAAAACGACCGGCTCGTTCTGGGGGCCACACTGGACTCATAGAGGCGCCGAATGCGAGACCTGCCCTGGCCCCGCGACTCCCAGCCGCCCTGATCCCGGTCTAGCCACCACCGAACTGCAGGATCGCCCAGCTCACCGTCACCCACACCACCACCGACGCCAGGATCCCCGGGTCCCCCAGCAGCACGCGCTCGGGCTCTTCGCCCGAGCCATTGGCCTGCAGGAGATAGACATACCGCAGGATTCCGTACAGCACGATGGGAATGGTGATCATCATGAGGTGGTTCGCCGGCAGGTTGGGAGCGGAGAACGTGTACAGGGCATAGCTGAGGGGCGTTGCGGCCGCCGTGATCACCACCAGCGTTCGCAGAAACTCCGCTGTATAGCGATCCAGTACCGGACGGGCCGCGGACGTTCGCGCGTCTCCGTTGAGTTCCGCCCACCGCTTGCCCACAGCCAGAAACAGCGCCAGCAGGAACGTGCAGATGTAGAGCCAGGGCGAAATCGGCACCTCGATCACCAGCGCGCCGGCAACCGCCCGGATCACGAATCCAATCGCAATGGCCAGCAGATCCAGGATCACCAGGTGCTTGAGCACCAGCGAGTAGCCGATCTGCACCCCCAGGTACACCGCCAGCGCCGCCCCGAACGTCCAGGCCAGCGCGGCCGCCAAGGCCAGGGCCACGGCCGAGATGACGATTCCCGCCCCAACGGCCAGTTTCACCGGCACAACCCCGGCCGCGATCGGGCGATGGCGCTTGACCGGATGCTCGCGGTCGCGCGGCGCGTCGAACGCGTCGTTGAGGATGTACAGGCCGGCGCTGGCCAGCGTGAAGATGGCCGTGGCGGCCACCGCAGTGACCACGCTGGCTCCGCTGTGAAACTCGCGCGCAAATAGCAGCGCCGCCAGCACCAGCAAGTTCTTTGGCCACTGCCGCGGCCGGCTGCTGAGCGCCAGCCCGATCATCCGTCCCCCCAGTCCAGGCGTCGGATTCGGCGCGTGCATCGCCGAGGTCAGGTCTGCCTTGTTCACGTCAGCCGCCGTATCGCCGGTCCAGCACGGCGTTCGCTCCCCGTACCGCACCAGCGAAGACCGCCAGCAGGCCAAGCAGGGTTCCGGCCGCGCCCCAGGCCTCGCCGGCCGCCGCCCAGGTAAGCAGGGCAAACGCTCCCCAAGCCGATCCCGCCAGCCCCAGGATGATCAGCGGAAAAATCACCCCGATGGCCATGACCGTGTACCCCGTCGTCTGTCGAACCAGGCCATCCTCCACCACGCGAAACGCCCGTCGACTGGTGCGGTCCAGGTGATAGGCGGCGGCAAACCAGAACACGCCCAGGATCAGCGGCGAGCCAACCCACGCCGCCGCGACCAGACTGGTTGACCGCTCCACGCGCGGATCGTCGGGCGCCGGAATCGCCGGCCAGGCCACGTCCAGCGTCAGCGTCGCCTGCACCGACTCCACGATCCCGCCCGACCAGGGCACCGCGACCGAGATCAGGCCCCAGGTCAGCGCTCCCATCACCGCAACGCCCAGGATCGTGAGCCCGGTCCCCCGCCACGTGCCCTCAAGGCGCCGCAATCGGTCCTGCACCATGTCCAATGTTTCCCGCAGCGTCAGCGGCCGGTACGGGTCCGCTGTCGGTGCTGGCAACGACGGCTCGGGAGTCGGCGGCACCGAGCCTGCCGGCACACCCGACTCGCGCTTCCCAGACTGCTGAACGCGCGTGATTACCAGCGGCCGCGAATCTGGCGGCTCTTCCACAGCCGCATCTCCCCTCGGCTTGGGGTTCGACGGCGACTCAGGCGCTGGTGACGCCATCGCGTCGTCCGCCGGCGCGTCGACGCTGCCCGACGGTTCCAACGACTTCTCAGCGCGTGCCACAACCTCTGCCTCAGGAGGGCGCCGGGATTCCGGCTCTGTCGGCTGGAGGCCGGCGCTTGACGCCCGCCCACGGCGCGGGCGCGGCGGTCGCGGACGGTTGGCGATGAATCAATCCTTCGGACCGGGCGCGGAAGACCAATTCTACGGAGATGCCTGCAACTGCCTCTTCATTGTGCTGGCGGTCAACATGGCTTACACCTGTGAGGGACCTGGCCTATGGATCCGGTGCTGTGATCGTGGATCAGGCCGTGCCGAGCAGGGAGTGATCGGCGGGCCGAGGTTGTGGCGCTGGCCCTGCGGCCGGAAGCAAGCCGGCGGACGCAGTGTCAAAGCTCGCCTTAATGTGTAAATCATGTCCCTGGTCAGCGCACTCCAGGGGAACGGGAGCAGAGGCTCGTGCAACAGAAGCAGGGGTCGAGGACCTTGGCTGGTTCTTCGCGGCGCGTCCAATGATCTTCAGGCCCTATCCGCCGTCGGAGGTAGCCGACGGGGTCTGGGTTGGCGGGCGGCCCAGCCCGGCGTCACTGGGGGCGCTGCGAGCGGCAGGGGTGACGCACGTGCTGAACGTGAGCACAGACCCGCATAGCGCCCAGGTGCGGCGGGATTTCAGGGCGACGTGGGTCCCGGTGGTGGACGATCTGGAGCCCAAGCCGGCCTCGTGGTTCCGGCGCGGGTTGTCGTTCGCGCGGCGGGCGCTGGCGGACCCTTCGTGCCAGCTCTACGTGCACTGCCGCGAGGGAGTCCACCGCGGGCCGCTGATGACCTACGTGATTCTGCGGGCGCTGCGGGGGCTTTCTCCGACGGAGGCGAAGCGAGCCATCACCGGCAAGCGGCCGGTGGCAGGATTCCCGCAGGTGTACCTGGAGTCGGCCGAAGCCTTCCTCCAGGAAGAGTCCGAGCGGGAGGAACCGGCGACCTAGCGCCCGCCGCGCGAGGTTGGCGGCGGGACTTCGTCAGGACGACGGCGTTGGCGTGGCTTCGTATAGCGAGCCGGGGGCTTGCTGGTAGTTGACGCCCTGCCCGCGGCCGCTACCGCTGGGCTTGAATTCGAATTCCCCGCCGCAGCCGGCAAATAGCGTGGCTGCAACGGCGCTGGCGACCAGGAGCATGGCGGCGGTGCGCCACTTTCGGATCGACACAGGTAAGCCCTCTCTCTCCATGCCCCGAAGCGAGGACGGGTCTGTCGGTGTGAGGGGCACATTGTAAGGCGAAGTCATGAGGGCAGAGGGGCGCGGGTTCGCCGCGCGCCCTAGACTCGGCGCATTCGCGGGACAGAGAAGCCAGCCATGTACGACCCGCACCTGCACCTGTTTGTGGACGACGCCGAGGTGGATGCCTCGTGGAACGTGACGCCGACGATCGGGCGCCCGGAACGGCGCACGCACGATCCGATCATGACGGCCGACCAGCCCTGGGAAGGCCGCGGCGTGGGGATGGATCTGTCCATCCTGAAGGACGAGGCCACCGGCGGCTTTCGCATGTGGTACCGGAGCTTCGATTACGACAGCCCGACAGGCGACCAGGTGCTGCTGAACTATGCCGAGTCGGACGACGGCATCAATTGGACCAAGCCCAACCTGGGCCAGATCGAGTTCGGCGGCAACAGCAACAACAATATTTTCCACCGGCCCTCGCTGATTCCGGGCTGCCGGGCCATGGAGTCGCACGGGCTGATCGTGGACGACGTGGGCGGGCCGCAACGGCGCTACAAGATTCCGGTATATCACTCGTTTCACGGCGACCAGGGCAACGGGCTCTACGCGCTGTTCAGTCCAGACGGCATCAGCTGGACCCAGCACCCGGAGCCGATCTACGCGCAGGCCGGCGACCGGCATTCGGCCATCAAGGACCCGGTCAGCGGGGCGTACTGGCTGTTCCTGCGGCCGCCGCGCTACCACGCCCGCATGGGCAACGGCGCGCCGCCGCTGCCGTACAAGCGGGTCGTTGCCAGGGCGACCAGCCAGGATTTTGCGAACTGGTCGGACTACACGATCGTGCTGCGGAACGACGCGTTCGACACCCGCGGGACGGAGTTCTACAACATCGCTCCGATCGTCTACGGCAACCGCTATCTGGCCTTCGTGAACCTGTACGACACGGAGGTGGAGCGCATGTGGGTCACGCTGGCCAGCAGCCTGGACGGGCTGCACTGGCAGCGGCCGTTCCGGCGCGAGCGATTCGTGGACCTGGGCGCCGAGGGCGGCTGGGACGACTCGTGGGTCAACATGTCGGACAGCCCGCCGGTGCGCGAAGGCGACCGCATGCGGTTCTGGTTCCACGGCCGCGAAGAGGCGCACGCGGTGAACTACCGCACCGGCGGCATTGGCACGTTTGTGCTGGGGCTGGACCGGTTTGCCGGGCTGTCGGCCGGACGCGAATCGGGCTGGATCGTCACGGACCGCGTGGAGGCGGGCGGCAGCCGCCTGTTCCTGAACGCCAACGTCCGCAACGGCTGGGCCAAGGTGGAAGTCCGCACCAGCAACGGCACCCCCATCCCCGGCCTGACGCTGGACGAGTGCGACGAGATCCGCGGCGACTCCGTGGAGCATCCGGTGACCTGGAACGGCTCGCCCAACCTGGGCGCGGTCGCCGGCGAACGGGCGCGAGTGCACATCGAGTTCAGCTACGGGCAAGTGTTCGCCTACCGTTTTGGCAACGAGGCGCGGGACCTGAGCTAGGGGGCAAGCTCTCAGCCAAGCGCCGGCAGACGCCGGTGCGCCACGTCGGCCTAGCCGTGCGCTCCGCCCTTTGCACAAATTGAAAGTACTACTTGCAATTTGTGCAGTTGCGGGGCCTAGTCCGTCTCCAGCCCCGACAGGTCCACCGCTTCCCATTGCCTGGACTTGGCGCTGCGGTAGGCGGCGTCGATGACGGCGTTGGAGATGTAGCCGTCTTCGAAGTCTTCGGCCGCCGGCGTGCCGTCTTCCAGGCAGCGGACGAAGTGGTACATCTGGCCGTGGTAGCCGTATTGCCAGGCCTCGTCGGACTGCGGAAAGGTCCAGCCGGTGTCGGAGTCGGCCTTCTCCTGCACGTAGCCCATGGAGTGCTGGCTGAAGGCCTTGATGGGAACGCCCTTGGTGGCGTCGATGTGGATCAGGCCGTCCTCGCCGTAGATCTCGGTGCGGACGTCCATGCCGCCGTGGTTGCTCCAGCCGGCTTCGATCTGGCCGAGGGAGCGGTTCTCGAAGCGGACCAGGGCCACGGCGTTGTCCTCAAAGGGCACGTCGTGCTCCAGCGTGTCGGCCCAGCACATGACCTCCTGCGGCATCACGTCCTTGCCGATGAACAGGCGGCAGGCGGCCACGGCGTGCACACCCATGCCCAGCAACGGCCCGCCGCCGCTGGTGGAGGCGTCCCAGGCATAGCTGGCGTGGGAGCCGGTGTGGGCTTCGCGGGCGCGCACGATCAGCACTTTGCCAATGGCGCCGTCGTCCACGGCCTGCTTGGCGCGCAGGACGTCGGGCATGAAGGCTTCGGTCTCCAGGTAGCCATTGAAAACGCCGTGCTGGCGGACGGCCTGCAGGATTTCGGCGGCCTCGGGAGCATTGCGGCCCAGCGGCTTGGTGCAGACGACGGCCTTGCCGGCCTCGGCGGCGGCAATGCAGGCGTCTTTGTGGACGAAATTGGGCAGGCCCACCACCACCAGGTCCACGTCGTCGCGCTCGATCGCGGCCTGAATGTCGGTGGTGGACTCGGGAACATTCCAGCGCTGCGCGAAGTCCGAGGCCTTGGCCTGGGTCTTCGAAAAGTTGACGACCACGCGTTGATCGGGCACGTAGCGCAGGGCCTGCATGTAGAAGTCGCAAACGAAGCCGCTGCCGAGCATTGCTATTCGAACCACCGGAACCGGCCTTTCCTGAAACGGATAGTCGCGGGTGTTTGGGGGAAGGCTACCGAACGGAGGCCCGGTCAGACGCCGAAGATCAGCGACAGGAGGATGAAGCTGCCGGCGAGGGTGAGGAGGCCGAGGGGGAGGCCCATGCGGACGAAGTCGCCGAAGCGATAGTTGGCGGGTCCCATGACCAGCAGGTTGCCGGGGTGGGCGTAGGGGGTGGCGAAGCCGGAGGTGGCGGCCAGGGCGACGCCCAGGGCGAACATGCGCGGGTCGGCGCCCATGCGCACCGCGGCGTCGATGGCCAGAGGCGCCATCAGCACGGCGGTGACGTGGTTGCCCATGACGTGGGTGAAGAAAAAGGTCAGCAGCAGCACGCCGGCCAGCACCGGCAGGGCGCCGAACGTGCCCAGGCTCTCGGTGGACCGCTCGGCCAGGAAGGCGGCGGTGCCGGTGGTCTGCATGGCTTCCGCCAGGGGCAGCATGGCGGCGATGAGCAGGATGGCGCGCCACTCGACGGCGCTGCGCGCGTCGTCCATGGTTACGCAGCCGGTCAGGACCATCACGGCCGCGGCGGCAACGCCCATGATCGCCACCGGCGCCACGTTCAGCATGAGACCCAGGACGAAGAGCACGAGGATTGCCACCGCCAGGGGCGCGCGGCTGGCGCGCGGCGGGGTTTCGGCATCCTCGGTGAGGACGACGAAGTCGGGCGAGTCGCGCAGTTGCCGCAGGGCCACGGGAGGCCCGTGGACGAGCAGGGCGTCACCGCCTTCCAGGGCCAGCTTGGCGAGACGGGTGCGGCGCGGGGCGCCGTCGCGCCAGATGCCGAGGACCGTGGATCCAAACCGGTCGCGGAAGTCGATGGCCTCCAGGGTCTGGCCGACCAGTGCCGAGCGCGGGCGGAGGACGAGTTCGGTCATGCTGAGCGAGCCTGCCCGCAGCGCGTCGGCGCCCAGGCGCACGCGGTCCTGGACCTGCAGGGCGTGCACTTGGCGGAGGCGGTCGATGTCGGCCTCGCGGGCGCCGAGCAGCAGGTAGTCGCCGGCCAGCAGCAGCTCTGAGGGCCTTGGCGCGGCCGTCAGGCGGCCGTCCCGCTCGATGGCCAGGACGGCAATGCCAAAGGCTTCGCCAATCCCGGCGGCCAGCAGGCTCTGGCCGACCAACTGGCTATTGGCCGGTACGGCGGCCTCGAAGAGGCGCTCGTCCAGCCGGTAGGCTTGGTGCTCAACGCCGGGCGGCGCGGTCTGGGCGCCGCCGCTGCGCACGGGGAGCAGGCGGCGGCGGGAGATTAGGATGAGGCCAATGCCTAGCAGCAGGGCCAGCGCGCCGAATGGGGTGAATTCGAACAGGCCAAGCGGCTCGTAGCCGGCCTGTTCCAGGACGCCGCCGGCGAGGATGTTGGAGGGCGTGCCGACAAGGGTAAGCATGGCGCCGAGCAGGGATCCGAAAGCCAGGGGCATCAGCACGCGCGACACGGGGGTGTTCATCTCGCGGGCGGCGGCAACAACGGCCGGCAGCAAGACGGCGCAGGCGCCGACGGAATTCATGAAGGCCGAAAGGACGGCGACGCTGGCCATGGTGAGGACGAGCAGCCGGACTTCGCTGTTTCCGGCCGCCCGGCGAATCCAGGCGCCCAGGTATGCGGCCACGCCGGTGGAGGTCAGGCCGGCGCTGATGACCAGAATGGCGCCGACGGCAATCACGGCCTGGTTGGAGAAGCCGCTGAGGGCCTGTTCGACGGTGATGACGCGGGCGAAGAACAGGACAAGCAGGACACCGAACGCAACGAGGTCGGGCGAAAAGCGCCCAAGCGCGAGGAGGAACAGGGCCACCAGCGTGACGACGAGTACGAAGGCGATCTCGAAGGTCACGGCAAGCTCAGGCGGCGGGCGCTAGTCATCCTCGTCCTCGTCCGTGAGAAGGCTCTCCACCCCCTCCACGTAGGTGGGATAGGCCAACTCGATCCCGAGCTCGTCGCGAATCTTCGCGTTTGAGCAAGCGTAGTTGCCGGTCACGAGCGCGTAGAGGTTGTGGCCCAGCGGCGCGTGGCCCTTGGTCAGCTTCGAGGTCAGCCCGAAGCCCCCGATCATGGCCCGCGCCAGCCACTTCGGCGTCGACCCGGGCGCCGGCACGTTGGCGCGTTCGGCCAGGTGGTCGAAGTAGTCGGCCATGCTCACCGGCTCGTCGTCCACGGCCAGATAGACCTCGCCCGAGCGGCCGCGCTCGGCCACCGCCGCCAACACCGTCGCCAGGTCGTCCACGTGAATGCGGCTGGACAGGTTCTCCCCGCCGCCCAGCATGCGCAGGCGCTTGTTGCGCAGGGCGTCGACGGTGCGCCGGCCGGGCCCGTAAATCGTTCCGGCGCGCACGAAGCGGGCCGGGAAGCCACGGGAGACCAGGGCATCGCGGAGGTGGCTCTCGGCCAGCAGACTGATCCGGGCCAACTGGGAGTTCGGCTGCGTAGGGGTGTCTTCGGTGATGGTCTCGTCCGAGCCGTGGCCGTAGGCGGCCAGCGTCTGCACGAGGACGAATGAGGCGATGCCGGCGCCCGCCAGCGCGGCCTCGGCATTCACCACACCGTCCAGCCCCACGCGTTCCGTCCACTCCGGGTGCCCGCTGATGCTGCCCACCAGGTAGAACACGTGGTCGCCGGGTCGGCCCAGGCCCTCAAGCTCGTCCGGCTCGCCGACGTCGGCGATCTCGACCTCGACGCCCAGGCTTTCCAGGTCGGCGGCGGCCGACTCGCTGCGCCCGATGCCACGCACGGACCAGCCGCGACCGACAAGATGACGGGCAAGCGCGCTCCCGGCATAACCGGTGATTCCAAAGATCAGCGCCGCGGGCATTCGCTACCGAGAGTCGAGCCGTTGCCGCGCCATGGTGAACGGGTTTGGGCAACCGCCGCAAGCCATATCCCCGCGCTGGTAGTCTGGATGTGTGGGCGCCGAAACTCCAGCCAGCATCGACATGGCCTCGCTGGCTTCCCGCATCGTGGACGCGGCCTACCTGGAAGGCGACTTCGTCCTGCGCTCCGGCCGGCGCAGCCGCTACTACCTGGACAAGTACCGCTTGACGACGGAGCCGTCGATCCTGCGCGACATCGGTCGGGCATTGGCGACGCGCTTACCGGCCAATACGCAGCGCGTGGCCGGGCCGGAGCTGGGCGCGGTGCCCCTGGCCACGGCCGTCTCGCTTGCAACCGGACTGCCCAGCGTGCTGGTGCGCGGCGCGGCCAAGTCCTACGGAACCGAGCGTCGGTTCGAGGGAATCCTGCACGCCGACGAGCACGTGGTGCTCATCGAGGACGTGGTCACCACCGGCGGCCAGGCCATCGAGTCGGCCAGGGCGCTGCGCGACAGCGGCGCGAATGTGTCGCTGGTGTTGGTGGTGGTCGACCGCGAGGAGGGCGCGGCGGAGGCGATGGCCGACGCGGGCTTCCGCTTTGAAGCCTTGTTCACCAGCACCACCCTGGGATTGAGGACCTGATGGCAAAACGAAGACTGCGGGTTGGCGTGCTCTTCGGCGGCCGCTCCGGCGAGCACGAGGTGTCGCTGCGGTCGGCAAAGTTCGTGCTGGATTCGCTGGATCCCGAGAAGTACGAGGTGCGGCCGATCGGCATAACCAAGACCGGCGAATGGCTGCTGGACGACGACCCCATGCCGCTGCTGGAAGGCGCCGTGGAGCCCGAAACCCGGCCCGCCCAGGCGCCGGTGAGCCTGCCCACGCGCATGCCGGAACGTCCCGCCGGCACGCTCGACGCGCCGTTGGACGTGGTGTTTCCGGTGCTGCACGGCACGTATGGCGAGGACGGGACGATCCAGGGGCTGCTGGACCTGGCCGACGTGGCCTACGTCGGCAGCGGCGTGACCGGATCCGCGGTGGGGATGGACAAGGCAATCCAGAAACGCGTGCTGCACGCGCACGGGATTCCGGTGGCGCCGTCGCGCGTGTATACCCGTCGTGCGTGGCGCGCCGATCCCCACTCGATCCCCGCCGAGATCGAGACGGAGCTCGGCTATCCGGTCTTCGTCAAGCCCTGCAACCTGGGCAGCAGCGTTGGCATCAGCAAGGTGCACGACGCGGACGAGCTTGGCCCGGCCCTGGACTTTGCCGCCAGATACGACCGCCGGCTGATTGTCGAGGTCGCCATCCCGAACGCCCGCGAAATCGAGGTCAGCGTCCTCGGCAACGACGAGCCGGAAGCTTCAGTCTGCGGCGAGATTATTCCCGGCAACGAGTTTTATGACTACGACGCCAAGTACCTGGACGGCACGTCACAGGAGTGCATTCCGGCTGACATTCCGGACGAACTGGCCGCACGCATCCGGCGAATGGCAGTAGAGGCGTACCATGCCATCGATTGCGCCGGCTTTGCGCGAGTGGACTTTCTGGTCGACGGCGAGTCGTTCGCCGTCGTGCTCAACGAGATCAACACGATTCCAGGCTTCACGGAAATCAGCCAGTTCCCGAAGCTGTGGCAGGCCAGTGGTGTCGATTCGCGCGAGTTGCTGGACCGGCTGATCGACCTGGCCCTGGAACGCCACGCAGACCGTCGCGAGACCATCACCAGCTACGACTGACGGCGGCAAGCCAACACACTCGCCACGGAGATGCGGTCTGCACGTCGCGTGGCCGCGTCATGGCAAATTACAGAAATTATTTGAGTTGACTTGTGTAAAGAACGGTGTACTATGACTGCCCTGAGCCATGCGTGGACGTCGAAGTTTCCTCAGGCACAGCCTGAGGCTGCTGGCGGGAGGCACGGCAGGCACAGCACTAGGGGGGCTGGCCACCGCTGCGCACGCCGCCGGGTCGGCTCTACAGCCGACTGAACGTCCCCCCGGGCAACCGAATATCGCCGACGCGCAGCCGCCCTTCCCGGTCCCGGCCGCGCCGACCCTGGCCGAGTTGGACTTCCCCGCGTCAGGGCTCTACGAGCCGCCCACACCAAAGTCAGTCGTCCAATCGTCGCCCGTGATTACGGTCTACGGGCGTAGCTTCGGCGTGGCGCCGATTCTTGGACTGCTAGGCGATCTGAATTCGTTCGACGAGTTGGAGCGCAGCATCGCCCCGTGGGTCCAGGCCACCGAGGAACTGGCCCAGGCCCCGGTAACGATCGCACCGCACCTGATCTACGCCCTCGCGCGCCCCTGCCAGGGCGATGACGACTCGTGCCTGATCTTCCTGGACGGCTCGGGCGTTGACCTGATAAATGAGTACATCCTGCCGGCAGCGGAGCGTGGGATGTCCGTCGTGCTGGACGCGCAGATGGGGCGTCTCTCGCCGTCATTCTTCGTGCGCCGCATGATCGACATGGGCTACATGGCTTATCCCAACGTGCACATTGCGCTCGATCCGGAGTTCGCCACAAAGCCGGGTCAGAACATGCCCGGGCATCCCATCGGCTGGCTGTCAGCCCAGGCCATCAACGAGGCGCAGCGCATCCTGGCCGACTACGTGCGCAGCGAAAACCTGTCGCACAAGAAGATCATGATCATCCACCAGTTCGTGGATGAACTTTCCGACTCGTGGTCAATGGTCTATGGCAAGCGGAACCTGGAAGTTTTTCCGGAAGTCGACCTGGTGCTGGATGCCGACGGCTTCGGCAGTCCCGACGCCAAGATTCTCAAGTACAACGCCATCACCAATCCCGAGGCCTATCCGCACCTGCAGTGGCGCGGCATCAAGATCTTTCAGCACAACAAGTACGCGCCGCGCTTCTCGGACTCGCCCGTGCTGACCCCGCGCCAGCTGTTTGGACTCGACTCGACACGCGCCGGCTGGCGCATGTGGGCGCCGCCGCACCTCATCATCCTGGCCTAACCGGCGTCAGCCCAGCGGCGGCCCCGCCAGGTTGCTGAACGACTGGGCGGCGCTCGACCCCAGCACGCGCACGGCGACGGCCATCGGCTCGGCCGCCGCGGCATCGTTGAGTTCGACTTCAACCAAAGCGCCTGCCTCCAGGCTGACCCACACGTCGTCCTCGCGCGCCTCTGCGGGTACCTGCACACGAACGCCGTTGAGCGTGAGCGCATCCACGCCTATTTCGCCCACGAATCCCTGCCAACGCGTGGCGACCGGCCCATCAGCCGGATGCACGGGCGCGACTTCGCGCGCCACCAGCACGTAGGACGATGCCGCGCGGAGCGCCTCGAATGTCACCACTACGACCTCGCTGGGCGCCATCGGCCCGTGCAGCACGAGCGGCGTGTCCAACGGCCGGCTGAACACGATACCGCCGGCGCGCACGCTGAAGGAGTCGATCGACACCAGGATTCCCTGCAGAGTGGGCGGCTCCGGAGCGCTCGGCGTCTCGGTCTCCGCCGTGGGCGTCGCTGTTTCGCTGGTTTCCGGAGCTGGGGTCGGTGACACGTCTGGCGGCGGCGTGGCGTCCGTTGGCGGCGCGGTCTCCACGGGCGTCGGCTCAGGGCTGGGCGTCGCTTCGGGCGGAGCGGTCGGCGCGCCCTCGGCCGGCGTTGGCGTCGGCGTGGCGTCGGCCGGCGGCGCATCCGGGGTGGGCGTCGCCTCAGGAGTCGGCGTTACCGAAGGCTCCGGCGTTGGCTGAGATTCGTCCGCGCGCGGCGATGTGGCCTCCGCCGGAGTCGCCTCCGGCCTGGGCGTCGCTTCGGGCGTCGGACTCGGCGTCCCGTCTGCAGCGGTCGGGGTCGGTGAGACGTCGGCTGAAGCCTCCGGCGGTTCGGTTGGCGAGGGCTCCGCGGTAGGCGTGGCCTCGGGAGTCGCCGTTGGCTCGCCTTCCCCAGGGGTCGTCGCCTGGGTGGGGACCGCCTCGGGCGTGGCTGTGGGCTCGCCTTCGGACACGGTTGGCGTTGGCGAGGCGTCTGGGATCGGCGTGCCGTCGCTCGCCTTTGGCTGGGCCGTGGGCGACGCCTCCGGCGTTGCGGTCGCCCTTGCCTCGGCCGTCGGCTCGGGGCTGGGCGAGGAGTCCGGCGTGGAGGTCGGCTGTTCAACTGGTACAGCCTGAGAGACGGCAGGCGCCGCTTCCACAATCGATAGTGCTACCAGCGTCAGGCTCCCGTCGGCGGCCACCTGGGCCTCGGCCCGAACGCGCGCCGCAAGGGGCGCCGCCTCCACCGCCGCCACGTTGCCCCTCCCAATTGAAATGCCCGCCACGACCAAGGTCGTATCCGTCACAGCATTGAGTTCGCCCGTCACCACGACGGCGCTGCCGACGATGTCGATGGCAGGGATGGGCGTGGCCGTCGGCTCGGGCGTGGCTTGCGGCGTGGGCGAAGCCGTCAGGGCGACCGGCGTCGGGGAAGCCGTTGGTGCCGGCGAAGCCGTTGGCGCCGGCGTCGTGGTCTCGATTGGGCTGGGACTCGGCACAGGCGAGGGTGCCGGTGCGGATACCGGTGCGGACACCGTGGGCGTAAGTCCTGGATCGGGGGTCGCGGTTGGCGCCGCTCGCAAAATTGGACCGCTATGTACGTCCTGCAGACCGGCCTGCGCCTGCGAACGAGCACGCGTGATGGGAGCGCGCTCCGCCTCGGGGGCCGAGTGCGTGAGCGAGTTGAATCGGGTGTCGTGTTCGGCCAGGCGGCGGCGGTAGTTGGCGGCCACGTCCTCGGTGCGTTCGGCGCCCGGTGGCGTATCGCGAGCCACGGCGCCCAGTACGTCCACTCCCTTACGCACGACCTCCTGGTACGCGGTGCTGGCGCGGGCCACGGCCACCGCGTCCCCCACGCCCGCCGCCGACTCGATCTCGCGCAACCGCTGTTCGGCCGTGTCCAGGTAGAGATACGCCTTCTCCTCATCGGGAGCGAACCCGATTCGCAGTTCTTCCAGCGTGAGGCGGTAGCCATAGAGGGCGCTGTCGGGCCCGCTGTTCACTGCGGCCAGGGTTACACCGCCGTAGGCGATCAGCGCGATGGCAAACGCCGCGGCCAGGCCAGCCAGCCGCACCGGCATGAAGCGCGGCAACCACCAGCTGAAGCGCTCCCAGGCGCTGGCCGGGTCCGGCTGCCGGTCCAGCCGCGCGCGCAAGCGCTGCAACTCGTCGTCAATCAGGCGCGCTCCGCGTTCCACCGCCGGCCGGTCCAGCGGCAACGGAGCCAGAGCCTGCAGATCGAGCGCCACCACCAGCATGTCGCGCAGCCGCTCTTCGTGTTCGGGGTATGCCGCGACGCACGCGTCGAGCGTCGCCTCGCCGCGCAGCAGGCGGTCGAGCGACGTATGGAAGGCCGTCTCGATGTCCGTGCTCACCTGGCGTCCTCGGCCATAACCTTGCGAAGGGCGGCAACCGCCCTGAATTGCAACGCGCGGATGGCTGGTTCGTTACGGTTCATGATCTGGGCAATCTCGCGGTGGCTCATGTCCAGCGCGAACCGGTAGCTCAGCACCTGGCGCTGGTCTTCGGTCAGCGATTGCATCGCCTCCCGTAGCTCCTCGCGGCGCGCCAGCGACTCGAAGTGCGCGTCCAGCGTTTCGCCGCGCTCGGCCACCAGCGCCTCGTCCAGCGACACCGTGCTGCGCGTGGCCCGCCAGTTGTCCACCACCACGTTCTTGGCAATGCGGTAGATCCACCCGTTGAATTCGGGAATCGAGCGGTGCTGGTAGCGCCCGATGGCCTGCATGGCCCGCAGGAAGACCTGATTCGCCAGATCCTCGGCCAGCACCCGGTCACTCACCTGGTACGCGATGTAGCGGTGAATCCTGTCGACATAGAGTCGATAGAGTTCCCCGAAGGCCTCGCGGTCCAGCGTGGCGGCGCGGCGGATGAGCTCATTCAGTTGCTCTTCGCTTGGCTCAGCGTCCAATAGCACGGCAACGGTGGTCCTGGCGCTCTCTCAACGCCGGTAGGCATGCGTCTGTTACGGGGCGGCGCGGCCTCGGGCCGCTGCTACTCAGCGCTCGGCCACTTCGCTGAACCAGGCGCGAGTGCGCGCCAGGCCCTCAGGTAAGACCACGCGTGGGCGCCAGCCCAGCAACTCGTCGGCGAGCGCCGCGTTTCCAAGGTAGCGCTCCACTTCCGCCTGCGGGTGCGGATGCGGCGCCTGTCGGACGCGTTCGGCGCCGTCGTCGATCAGCGCCGCCAGCGCGCGAATACTCGTTTCGCGCCCCGTTGCCAGGTTCAGCGTGTGCCCAACGGCCGTCTCCGCCGACGCGTCGACGACGCCGCGCGCCGCGTCCGCTACGAACAGAAAGTCCCGGGTTTGCGCCCCGTCGCCATGCACCTCCAGCATCTGCTCCGCCAGCGCGGCCTGCACAAAGCGCGCGACCACGCCGCCTTCCAGGTCGCCGCGCTGCCAGGGGCCGTAGACGTTGAAAGGCCGAACGATGGTTAGGCGCAGCCCGAAGGCCCGCCGATAACCGGCTGCCAGGTCGTCGGCGGCCAGCTTGGATGCGGCGTACGGCGAGGCCGGGGCGGTGGCCGCTCGTTCGTCCAGCGGACCGTCGGCCGAGGCGTAGACGTGGCAGGTGCTCACCAGCACCAGGCGCAGGTTGGACGCCCGCGCCGCCTCCAGCACGTTCAGCGTGCCCAGCACGTTCGCGCGAATCGCCTGGACCGGGCCGTGCACGCTGGCGCCAACGTCCACGGAAGCCGCCAGGTGGAAGACCGTGTCGACGCCCATCAGTCCATCCCGCAGCGCCGCCGGATCGGTCACGTCGCCCTGCGTCAGCCCCAGGTAGCCGGGCCGCCCGGTGAACGCCTCCAGCGATCCGGGCCGGGCGCGCGAGAGATCGTCCAGCGCGCGCACCGCCACGCCGCGATCCAGG
>JAPOWQ010000009.1 GCA_026707585.1 Chloroflexota bacterium
CGGCCACCGACCCGGAAGGCGCGACGGTGATCTACGACATCACCGCCGGCAACGCTGCCGACCACTGGGCGGTGGACGTCCTGGCCGGGCACGTGGCGGTGGGCGCCCAACTGAGCCACGCGACGACGTCCAGCTACACCCTCACCATCACCGCCAGCACCGGCGGTACCAGCCCCTCCGCCACCACCACGGTCAGCATCACCGTCACCAGCGGCAGCTGATCGAGACGGCGCCGGGCGGTTGGGTGGAGGCGAGTCCCAGGCTGCGCGCAGCCTGGGCCACACGGCACGGCGGCTCACCACGAGTGGAGTGGGTCAGGTGTTGGGGGTGAGGCGCGTGGGGGTGAAGGGGTGGAGGGGGTAGGCGGGGTCGTGGCCGGTGAGGAGGCGGGCGATGAGGTGGGCGGTGTGCCAGCTCATGGTGATGCCGTGGGTGTGATGGCCGGTGGCGAGGAGGAGGCCGCTGCGGGGGTCGCGGCCGATGAGGGGCAGGCCGTCGGTGGGTTCGGGGCGGAAGCCGGTCCAAACGGAGGCCAGCGGGCAATCCGCCAGGGCGGGCAGGGTGGCGAGGGCACGGTTGAGCATTTCCTGGACGGCGCCGGCGCGGAGGCGTCGATCGAAGCCGGCGCGCTCCTTGGTGGCGCCGAAGACGAGGCGTCCATCGGGGCGCTGGGCGAGGCTGCCGCCGGGGAGGTGGAGGATGTGGCGGAGGCGCAGGTGGGGGGCATCAAAGGCGAGCATGTGGCCCCTGGACGGAACGACGGGGACGCGGGGCAGCAGGTCGGGCGTCCAGGCGCCGGCGGCGAGCACGATCTGCTGGGCGCTGAGGGCGCCGCGGACGGTTTGGACGGTGGGGTTGGGGCGGGCCGAGACGGCGATGACGTCGGTTCCTTCATGGACGTGGACGCCGGCGGCCAGGAGGGCGCGGTGGACGACGGGGGGCCAGCGCTGGGTGTCGACCTGGCCGTCGGGGTAGACGGCGGCGCCGGTGAGGTCGGGCGGCAGCAGGGGTTCGCGGCGGCGGGCTTCGTCGGGTTCGAGGAACTCGACGTCGAGTCCGGATTCTTTCTGCCAGGCGACGCGGGCGAGGAGGTGGCGGCGCTGTTGGTGGGTAAGGGCGAGGCCGAGGGTGGGGCCCCGGGAGAAGCCGATATCGAGGCCGCTGAGGTCCTGGAGCAGGTGGGCGAATTCGGGGAAGGCGTTGCGGCCGTCCAGCCGGAGGCGGAAGAGGGGGGTGTCTGCGTCGGCGTCGTACTGGGCGCAGATGAGGCCGCCGGCGGCGGATGAGGCCTCGCCGCAGATGCGGCCGCGCTCGAGGAGGGCAACGGAAAGCCCACGGCGACGAGCGGCCAGGGCGATGGCGCAGCCGACGATGCCGCCGCCGACAATGGCGACGTCGGCGCTCTTCAGGTCAGAGCTCACGTGGTGCTGTCACTTGCCGAGTTTGGCCGAGGAATGCGTGTTCGTGTTGAGGGAATGGTAGCCGGACACGGCCGGGGGGCAGCCGATGGATGCCTGGGATGTGGGTGATTGTGAGCTCTGGGCGCCCGGAAGCTCCCGCACCCTCGCCCCTGCGACAGATGGACTTCCAAGCGGCCTGAGCCGGCCCGGCACAAGAAATGACGCTGGCATGGAACGAATCGGGCGGAAGGCGCGTAGTGTCTGGCGAGAGGCGTACTCCGGCTCCTGAGAGGACCACCATGACGGCGCTCGTCAAGACACCAGCGGCCAGGGAGCCGGGGTGCGCGGGCTGGGCCGGGGAGCTTGCAGCCGGATCGACGCTGACTCTCCCGGTCGGGTGGCCGCAAGTTCTTGGAGATCTCAAGTGCGCCTGACGCTGGTGAGCCTCTTTGCCGCGATAGCAATCGTTGGACTGGCCGCCGCGGATTGCGGCGGTTCGCCTGCCGCAGGCCCGGGGCGGATTGCTCCGACTCCGGTGGTGTCCGACGGCTCGCAAACGCCCGCGCCATCGGGCGATCCGACCTCGACGCCCGCTCAACCAGAAAGCACAACGACGCCCGTGCCCGTGGAAGGCAGCGCGATACTTCCGCTGTCGGACAAGGTCGACGGCTACATCGCCCTCGCCCCGGCCGTCCTACGCGCCGGACAGACGGAGAGCGTGTCCGTTTCGCTGTTCGACGGACAACACCCCGCCAAGGGCGAGGTGCGGGTGGAGCTCCTGCAGCGCGGAGCCAGCCTGGCGAGCGCCCAGGCCAATATCGAAGGCAGCGACGCGGTCGCGCTTCAAGTGCCAGATGTTTTCGCCGGGGACTACGAGCTCAAAGTCAGCGGGCAAGGTTTTGTCGAGCAGGCATGGCTGCGCATCGAACGTCAAACGCCGGTGCTACTGCTCGAGACCGACAAGCCGATCTACAAGCCAGGGCAGGAAATCCTCATTCGCGTCTTGCAGCTGGGTCCGGAGCTGAAGCCCTTGCCCGGCGAAACCACGGTCGAAATCCAGGATGCCAAGGGGAACAAGATCTTCCGCGAAGCATCCAGGTCCGACGACTTTGGCATGACCAACTTTGCGATGCCCCTCTCGTCGGAGCCCAACCTCGGCACCTGGAAAATCACGGCCACGTCCGGCGAGCAAACGACGCAGTTGGACGTGACCGTCGATGAGTACACGCTCCCCAAGTATGAAGTCGTCGTGGACGTTCCCAAGAACTGGGTCCTGGCCAACGAACCCGTCATCGGCACGGTGTCCGCCGAGTACAGCTTTGGCAAGCCGGTCAAGGGCGAGTTGGAGATCGTCGCCTCACGCTACGTCGGCGCCTGGGAGGAATTTGCGACCTTCACCGCGGAGATCGACGGCGAAAGCTTATTCGAGCTGCCGGCGGTGGACTACGTGGCCGGCGTCCCCGCCGCGGGCGGCCAGGGAAATCTCGCCCTCGACGTGACTGTGCGGGAGCAATCCACGGGATATGTCGAGCACACGTCGCGGCTGCTCACCGTGGCGGCAACGCCCGTGAACCTGCGGATCATCCCGGAGAGCAATACCTTCAAACCGCAGTTGCCGTTCGCGCTCCTCCTGGTCACTGAGACCCCCGACAACCAGCCCCTCGATCGCACCGTCGAGGTCGCGATCGATTTCTTCGGCAAGGACCTGGAGAGCATCGAAGGCTATGCGGTCCGCACCGAAACAGATAGAGGAAAGCGGCTACTCCGGATCACTCCCCCGAAGGACGCCGTGGCCCTGGTCCTTAGCGCGCAGGTCGGCAGTCCTCGCCATGGAATCATCAACCTCGAGGCATACGATTCCGTTGCCATCAAGGCGAGCTACTCACCGTCCAACAGCTTCATTCACGTCGAGCAGTCCGACGTCGCACCGCTCGAGGTCGGAGGGCAGGCCCGCTTCAAGGTCCACTCGACCAACGACGCGGGGAACATCTACTACGAGGTGATGGCCAGGGGTCGAGTGGTCTTTTCGGACGTGACGCGTTCGCGCGACATTGCCTTTGGCCTCACGCCCGTCATGGCGCCGTCGTCACGTCTGGTTGTGTATCAGATCCTTCCGAATAGCGAAGTCGCGGCGGATTACATCCCGTTCGACGTCGCCGCCCGGTATCCCATGGAGATGGAGGTCGGCTTCAGCACCAGCGAGGCGCGGCCCGGCGAAGCGGTTGACGTCAACGTGACCACGCAAGGACCGGCCAAGGTGGGCCTGGCGGCGGTGGACCGCTCCGTGTTCATTCTCGCGGAGAACCGGGTGAACCTGCAGCAGGTCTTCGCCGAGCTGGAGCGCCTGTATATGCAGCCCCAGGTCGAACTCCACGACCCCTGGGTCTTCGACCGGGCATTGACGGAAGGAGCCGAAGAGACGTTTGAAAAGGCGGGCCTGGTGGTGATGTCCAGCATGGAGATTCCCCAGGGCAAGGAGTTCGAACGGCCCCGAGAACCCCAGCGGGAGGTGATTGTTGAACGGGTGGTGGAGGTCGAGAAGATCATTACCGCCGCGGCCCCCGCACCGGCGCCCGCCGCGGCGCCGGCCGAGGCGCAGCCTCCGGAGGACCTGGCCGAGGTGCAGCGCGTGCGCCAGTTTTTCCCGGAGACCTGGCTGTGGGCCAACGTGACGACGGGCGACGACGGTCGAGCGACGTTACCGGCCGAAGCTCCCGACAGCATCACGACCTGGATGCTGCGGGGCGTGGCGCTGTCCAAGGAGCATGGCCTGGGCGTGGCCGAGGCCGAGCTGCGCGTCTTCCAGCCGTTCTTCCTGCAAGTGGACTTGCCCTACTCGGCTATTCGAGGCGAGGAGTTCCCGGTCAAGGTCGCGCTCTACAACTATCTCGACGAACCCCAGGAGTTTTTCGTGGAGTTGGACGAATCCGAGAGCTTTGAGCTGCTCGATTCCGCGACTAAGTCGATCATGGTGGACCCGAGCGACGTCGGCGGGCTGGAGTTCAACATTCGGCTCACCGAGCTTGGCCGCGTGCCGCTCAAGGTCACCGCGCGGAGCCGCGAGTCGGCCGACGCCGTGATCAGGGACCTCCTGGTCGAGCCGGAGGGGGTCCGGCACGAGACCGTCGAGAACCGGATCGTCCCGGCCGGCGAACATGTCACGTTCGACAACGCAACGCCCGGCGGATCGATTCCGGGGTCGGCCCGAACCTACGCCACGCTCACCGGAAGCTACCTGAGCCAGACCATCGAAGGGCTGGAAGGGCTGCTGCAAATGCCGTTCGGCTGCGGCGAGCAGAACATGATCCTGTTCGCGCCGAACGTCTTCGTGGCCAGGTATCTCGAGGAAACCGGCCAGATCAAGCCCGACGTGCTCGCCAAAGCGGAGCACCTGATGGTGACCGGCTATCAGCGTGAGCTGACCTACCGCCGGGCCGACGGCAGCTTCTCGGCCTTTGGCGACAGCGACCCCTCGGGCAGCCTGTGGCTCACGGCGTTCGTGCTCAAGACCTTCGCCCAGGCCGAGGGCCTGATCTTCATTGACCAGGAGGTGTTGCGGAGCGCGGCGGATTGGATCCTGCGGCACCAGCGACCGGACGGATCGTTCGAGCCGGTGGGGTTCCTCCATCACCAGGAGCTCCTGGGCGAGCTCCAGGGAAACACGGCCCTGACCGCCTACGTGGCCATTGCGCTCCAGGAAGCGGGCGCCACGGCCAGCGCGTCCGCGGCGCTCGCCTTCCTCGAGCGTCAACTGAACGGCATCGAGGATCCCTACACCATGGCCATCGTCGCCTATGCGCTGGCGCTGGGCGACAGCGATCGCGCCGATGATGCCCAGGGGCAGCTGATCGAAATGGCAACCGCGGATGAGAACGGCCTGCACTGGGGCGCGGCTTTGCCGGACTCAGCAAATGGACGCCATGCCCAGCCGCAGGCAAGCGCCGCCGTTGAGACCACGGGCTACGCCACCCTCGCCCTGCTCGAAAACAACAACATCGCCGCCGCGTCCAACGCGGCCCGCTGGCTGGTTTCGCAACGCAACGCCTTCGGTGGATATGGGTCCACCCAAGACACGGTCGTGGGCCTGCAGGGGCTGATCGCCTCCGCCTCGCTTGCCGGGGGCGACGTCGACATGACCGTGACCCTGACCTCGGGCGAGTGGAGCCAGACGGTCGACGTCAACGAGAGCAACTTCGACGTGATCCAGGTCCTGGACGTGCCCGTGGGGGCGAACCTCGAGCTATCGACCGAGGGGAAAGGCAAGGTCGTGGCGCAGGTGGTGCGCCGCTTCAACCGGCCCGAGGTCGACCCCGAAGCGATCGAGGTGTTCACGATCGACGTCGACTACAGCGCCGAGAACATCGAGGTTGACGACCAGATCGCGGTGTCCGTCGCCATCCGCTTCACGCCGACCGAATCGATTGCCGCCGGCATGGTGGTGGTGGACGTCTCGGTGCCGACGGGATTCGCCCCGGTGGCCGCGTCGATCGAGGCGCTGCTGGAGGAGCATCCCAAGCTCAAGCGCTACGACATTGCCGGACGCAAGGTGATCCTGTACATCGACGACATGGCGCCCGGCGACTCGCTGCGGCTCGCGTTTGACGCGGTGGCGCTCTATCCCGTGCGGGCGCAGCCGGTCACGTCGCAAGTCTACTCGTACTACAACCCCGACTGGCGCGGCGAGACGCTGGGCCAGAGCGTGACGGTGACGGGCGGCTAGGCCGAAACTGCGCGAATCAGTGGGCGTCGTGCTGGTCGGACGCAAGCGCCTCGGTTCGCGCATCCAGTTCCGCTGATGCGACAAGGCCGTTCTCCAACGCCAGCCGTTCCTGGGCCTGGATCCAGCGTTCGTATTAGCCGGTCTCTCCGCCGTGTTCGCCGCGGCCCGCGGCGACCTCGATGAGCCGGTCACGAAAGTCCGACCAATCGTGGACGCCGTTCTCGGTCAGGGCGGCGGCGAGACCGAAGGCACGGCCCTCCCAGGGCTCGTTGAAGACAAGCTCGCCATTCTTCCTCGGCAGGGCCCCGTCGCCGGTCATGGCTGAGATCCCGAGGTTGGGCGTATCGCTCATTCGTGCTCGTGACTACCAGGCATCTATGCGATCTTCGATTACGGCCGCGCCAATCCCACGCCGATCATCAAGTCCCGCGTCACGAGTTCGACCAGCTTCTCTTCGGTCAGATCGGCGGCGGGCGGCGAGGGCGATGGCGCAGCCGACGATGCCGCGGCCGACGATGGCGACGTCCGTGCTCTTCAGGTCAGAACTCACCCGGTGCCGTCACTTGTCGAGATTGACCGACGAATGCGTGTTCCTGTCGAGGGAATCGTAGCCGGATGCGGTCGGAGGCATCTGGCGTGGCAATGCCGCAGCTTGCGGTCGCCGGATTGATGCCTGACGAAAAGCGAACGGCGTGGTAAGGTACCGTATGAATACCGAACGAACATTTGCCGTACGGTTTGTGGGGCCGACGGGGAGGCCGTCGTCCGGCGTGACGGCCGGCGAGCGCCCCCGGCCGCCGTGGCCAGCGAATGGACACACGCGGGCCGCGCAGAGGTGTCCGGAATGCGGGGTTCCGCTGCGGCCGCTGGGCCGGTGCCTGAGCTGCCCGGCGTGCGGCTGGGGCGCGTGCGGCTAGAGGGGCCGGTACCAGCGCCGCGGCTTGTTGGACTGGCGGCGGACGGGCCGGGCGCCGAGGCGCCGGCGGACCAGGCGCAGGTCGTCCTGGAGAAGGCTGTGCGGGTTGGGCTGGGGGTCGGGGCCGTGGCTCCAGACGGGGCCGGTGTTGTAGCGGCCTTCGAGCACGGCGAATACGTCGAGATCGCGCCTGGTTAGCTCGTCGAGGAGGCGCGGCCAGTCGGATACGCCGTCGGTGAGGGTGGCGGGCGTGCGCGACCAGCCGTGAGGCCCGGACACGAGGGCGGAGTTGGTGATGCTGAGGGCCTGGACGTGGTGATGGAGGGCGTCGAGGTCCAGGCGCCAGGCCTGGGGGGCCATGGGTCCGAGGTCGCCGGGCGCGAGGCAGATGCCGACGTAGCCCGGGAGGCGGCCGTGCAACAGGGTGGCGGCGTGGCCGGACTGTTCCTGGAGGGAGCCGGGCATTTGCCGCACGAGGGCGCGCAGGTCGTGGCGGCGGCAAAGGGTTTCGAGGCCGCGCAGGCCGGCGCGGGCGGCTTGCAGCGAGTCGAGGTAGGACGCGCCGTGGATCCTCGACCATGCCCCGTAGCGAATGAACGGGACGCGCGCTTCCCGGCAGCCGCGGTGGATGTCCTCGGCGTGGTCGTCGAAAGGGGAGGTCAAGTCGGTGGTGACCATGACGACGCGGGCGCCGGCGTCGGCGCAGTCGACGGTGACTTCGATCAGGTCGATGGCTGCGGACGGGTCGACCTGGCCGCCGGGGGCGATGACGAGATCGATGGCGTCCAGGTCCAGCGCCCTGGCCTCGGCGACGAGGTCCGCGGCTGAGTGGCCGGGGAAGGCGGCGCCGGAGAGGACGTAGCGGGGGAACTTGAGGGCCACCTGGCAATCCGGGTGCGGGGCGGGTCTCGAGCCTACGACCAGTCGGGCAAGGGACGGATCGGCATGTCGAAGACGTAGGCCTGGCGGAAGGGTTGGGCCGGCTGGAGGACGCCAGCTTGTACATGGTAGTCCAGCAGCAGGATCGAGAGGTCGTGGATGAGTCCCCGGGAGAGCAGGAGGCGCAGGCGGTAGTCGCCGGTGGGGCGCGCGGGGCGGGCTAGGCGCGGCGGCTGGGACCGGCCGTCGACGGTTTCGATGAGGGTGCGGGTGTTGGGGTGGTAGCGAATGTCGATGCGCTGCGCGGGGGCGGTGATGTGGGCGGCGCTGGACCAGAAGCCGTGGGAAGGCGGGGCGTCGTTACGCGGGCTTTCCACGTATACCATGCCGACGCTGCCGCCGGTGCGGGTGGGGTTGGCGGTGATGAGGGCGCCGCTGATGGCCGCGCCATGGGCCGTTACGTCCACCGAGATGACATGGCGGGGGACGTGTTCGATCGCGGCGGTCGCGGCAGCCGTGGTCGGGATCAGGCGAGCGGCGACGAGATGAGGGGGCGCGCCCGCACCGGGCGCGTTGACTTGCAGCACGGATGCGGGGTTGGGCGGGGCGGTGATCCAGGTGAGGCCCGGGTTGACGGCGATCCGGGCCGGACCCGCCGTGATGACGCGAGGCGTTGGGGACACGATGCCGAAGAGGATGGGCCGCTCGGCCGGTTGCAGGTTGGGGCCGACGGCCAGGCGCCCGTTGCGCACGCCGAGTTGCACAGCGCCAGCGGCGGGGATGTCGAGGCCGCCGAGGGCTTCCCCAAGGTCGTTTGCGGTGAGCCGCTGTCCGGGTGCGTCGCGGTAGATGGTCCAGTAGGGGGTGGAGTAGATCGCGTCGGACGGAAGCAGGGCGTGGGTGCGGGGATCGTCGGCGCTGTTGAGCACCAGATAGTCGTAGGCCGGGTGGGCCAGCTGTTCGTAGGGATAGGCCGGGGAACTGGCGAACCCGCCGAGTTGGCGCCCGACCAATAGCCCGGCCCACACGCCGGTGGCACGACGGGCCCAGGACCCGGACTGATGCCTGGGGTAGTGGAAGGCGAGTACGTGGTCGCCGGTGCGGCGCCGGGCCTCGGGCACTGGGTAGGTGAGGGTGGGCGCGAAGAAAACGCGGCTGCCGGGTGGTACGCGGTCGGCGACGGCGCGGGCGTCGTGGGCGATGCGGCGTTCGGCGTTCCAGCCGACGCCCTGCCAGTTCCACCAGACGCTGAGGTAGGTGTTGTAGATCAGGGCCAGGGAGAGAATTGACAGAATGGCGATGGCGAGCCGGCCGAGGGCGGGTTCGTAGGGGGCGAGGCGGGCCTCGAGGCGGCGGGTGGCGGGCTGGCTCCAGAGCTTGAATTCGCCGTGGTAGATGTTGGCGATTCCGGATGCCAGAAGGACCGCGACCAGGAAGGCCACGTAGGAGAGGTTTTTTAAGTGGCCGTAGTGGTAGCCGGCGCCGGCGGCGACCCAGAGCATGAACGCGGCGAAGCCGGCGGCCAGGGCGAGGGTGACGCGCTGGTCGCCGCGCACGGTGAGCGCGCCGAGGAGGGCGAGGGCCAGGGCGGGCCAGAAGAGGGCGCCGAGGACTGACTGAAGCGCGGCCGTGCCGGCGGCGCCCAGGAGCGATTCCAGGGGGCCGTCGCGGGGGATGAGCCGGTAGGCCTCCAGCCCGAAGGCCAGCTCCACGTTGGCGAATTGGCGGTCGCCCCAGGCGTTGCCGAACTGGCCGTTGAGGTCGCCGGCAATGTCAGCGAATTGCGGCAGCGCCCAGACGAAGAGCCAGGCGAGGCCCGGCGCGCCGAGCAGGCCGGTTCCAAGTCCCAGCAGCAGGGCCCGACGAATGGTCGCCAGGCGGTGGCGGCCCGTTGCGACGAGGACCAGGGCCAGGGTGACGGCCACGGCGAGATAGACGGCCGAGATGGCCCAGAAGTACGAGACCAGGAGCGCGGCGCTTGTGAGCGCGGCCAAGGCCAACGGGCCGGCGCCGCCGCGCCGCACGGCGGTGATGCCGGTGGCGGCCGCCAGGGGAAGGAGGGCAAAGGCGACCGCATGGGGCCCGAATCCCATGCCGGCGAACCAGAGCGGCAGGCCATGGATCGCGTAGATCGTGGCCGCCAGACAGGAAGGGCGATCGGACATCCGGAGGCCGGTGCGGGCAAGGACGTAAACGGCGGGCACGCTGGCGGCGAGCAGCAGGTAGAGCAGGGGCGCGTAGGCATGGAAGGCGGGGGCGTTGGAGAGGATCGAGCCAATGGACAGCAGGTAGGGGAAGCCCCAGCCACGCGAGTGGTTGCGCAGGCCCTGGAACTCTTCCTGGAACGGCCCTTCGGTGAGCCCGTGCATGAAGACGGTGTTCCACTTGAGAGCTTCGGCCAGGGGGACGTAGAGGTCTTCGTCGATGTTGAGGCCCAACATCGCGCCGGAGCGGCCGTGGAGGTGGGAGAGGAACGCGGTGGCCAGCAGGAGTGCGCCAGCAATCAGGGTGAGGGCCTGCGGCCTGGTTGGGCGCGGCAGCCACCAGCCGTCCCGTCGTACCGTCCAGGCGCCCAGGGCGGCGCCGGCAGCGAGCAGGAGGGCCGTGGCGATTCGCAGATCGACGAGCAGATTGAGGGCGTAGGCGCCGACGATCAGCGCGGCCGCGCCGACGAGGGGCACGAGCAGAAGTCCGGTGGCCCGCAGCTCGGGGGGAGCCAGGCGGCGCGTGAGCCCATACCCGGCGATCGTGCAAGCGGCGGTCAGGGCCAGGAGGACGGACAGCGCCTCAAGCCCGACGGCCAGCATTTCAGGCATAGCGTGCTACCCGAGGTGGCTGTGCGCGGGTGGGCCGTTCAGTGGGTGGAATCGGCCGAAGCCCGCAGGAGACCGGCGCCGCCGGCAACTCCAAACATATGGCCGAGGCCCGCGGCGGCGCCAATCGCGGCACCCAAGCCGGTGAAGACGATGACCACCGCGACGAAGTCGCCGGCGGACACGGCAAAGGAGCCCTGCACGAGCGGCGCCCAAAACCGCAACAGGATCAGTTCGGTCGCGCCAGCGAGCTGGGCTGCCGAAACCGCGGCGAGCGCGAGGACGACGCCGCCGAGGCCGACGCCGGTGACCATCCCGGCCAGAATCAGGACGCCGGCCATCGAGGTGACCGTCCACGCGGGGCGTTCCCGGAGACGAGCGAAGACCTCGTTGTAGGCCGCGCCGGCGGGGCGCCCCGCGACGATGACCTGGGGGATGACGGTCCAGAGAAAGACATTCACGCCGGCCAGAACGACGGCATCAAGCAGGAAGAGGACGACGAAGATTGCCGCGATGAAGGCCACCGGTCGCTCGGACGTGATGACGGTATCCGGCGGACGGGTGAAGCCGAAGACGGCGACTTGCACGACGGCCAACGCGCCAACGAGGAGCAGGAGCGGCAACGAGGCCAGGGCCAGGGCGGGAACCTGGCGCCAGGCGTCGCGCAGGGCACGGCCGGCCGAGGTGTCGCGCTCATCGGTGGCGCGATCGGCAATGAGTGCGGCGGCGCCCAGGGCACACGGCCACAGGACGAGGAGGAGAAGCGCGGCCAGCGGGACGACCACCAGGGCCGCGGGCGAGCGGATGAAGGCCAGCCCCCCAGCGAGCCCGGCGAGGGCACCAGCCGCAGCGCCGACACCCAGTCCTATGGCGAGCGCGCCCGGCTGCGCCACGGTCGACACGGCGGCACCGAGCGGCTCCAGGAGGTGCAACGGATCGTTCAGCCTGGCGGCCGGCTGCAACGGGTCGGGTCGAGACATTGCTGAGTTAGCGGCAGTATATCGGCGGAGCGGATGCATTGATTGGCGTGGCATTGACGATAGCCGAGGCGCCGTGGGCGTGACGGAGGGGCCGTCCGGCGCCGGTTCGCGGGCGGCCGTGATCGGGGCGGGGCGCATGGGGCACGGGATTGCGCTGGAGGCCGCGCGGGGTGGGTTCGAGGTGGCGATCCACGACTCGCAGGCGGGTCGGGCCGAGGTCGCGATCGGCGAGGCCGAGGCCGACGCGCAGGACCTGGTGGCCGCCGGACTGATTGGGGCGTCCGAGATTCCGACGATTGTCGGCCGGCTGAGGCCCGCGGCCGATCTCGAGAGCGCCACGGCCGGCGCCGAGGTGGTCTTCGAGGCCGTGGCCGAGGACCTGGAGGTCAAGCGCGGCGTCTTTGCCCGGCTCGACCGGGCGGCCCCGCCGACGGCGCTGTTGCTGTCCAATACGTCCAGCCTGGCCATCAGCGAGATTGCCGCGGCGTGCGGGCGTCCCGAGCGGGTGGCGCTGGCGCACTGGATTCTGCCGCCGCACCTGATACCGGCGGTGGAAGTGGCGCCGGGGCCGCGGACCAGCGCAGCCACCATCGAGGCCGTGCGAGATCTGCTCGAGCGGCTGGGCAAGTGGCCGGTGGTTCTGGAGCGCGAAATGCCGGGCTATCTCATCAACCGCCTGCAGTTCGCGCTGCTGCGCGAGGCGATGGAGCTGGTGGGGCAGGGGGTGGCGTCGGCCGAGGAGATTGACCGCGCGGTGCGAGGGTCGATTGCGCGGCGGATGCCGGCGATGGGCCTCTTCGGGCAGGCCGACCTGGCGGGGCTGGACGTGTACCGGCAGATTTTTCGATACCTGGCGGCGGATCTGAGCACGATCGACGGATCGCCGGCGGCGCTTGACGAGGCGGTGGAGTCCGGACGTACCGGCGCGACGGCCGGCGAGGGTTTCTACACGTGGACCGCGGACGCGCGCGACGAGGCGCTGCGGCGTCGGAATGCGGAGTTGATCCGGCTACTTCGGGCGGACCGGGGCGGTTGAGGCGGACTTGCCAGCGACCGGGCGGGTGGCCGGGTCCATGCCGAAGAAGCGGCGACCGACGAGGTAGGCGGCCCCGGCCTCGGTGCCCGAGGCCGCGATGCGAGCCACGGCGCCCACGCCGGCGCCCGTCCAACCGGCCAAGGGCGCGAACAGGAACAGGAACGACGCCATCATCAGCAGCCGCGAAAACGCGGTAAAGGCCACCCGGCGCGTCCTGCGCTGGTTCATGGTCATGGATTGATAGAACTGCCGAATCGCCATCAGCAGCGGGAATACCGAGAGAATCTGGAGGGCGATGATGGCGTCGGGCACCAGAGCCGCGGGGGCGCCCACCAGGTCGGCGATTACGAGGCGATTCAGCGGGGTGAAGGCGATCAAGGCCACGAAGCCGCCCATGCCCAGGCCGACACCGTAGACGAAGCGTCGGGCGCGGCGCTGCTGATCGGCGTCGCGTCCGAGGACCAGCACGACCTGACGCAGGGCCGCCATGGCGGTGAGGGGCAACATGCCGAGGCTGAAGGCCACGCGGAAGGCGCCAACCGCCGTCTCGGGATCGGGCAACCGCAGCAGGCCGGCGTTGATCATGGGATGGCCGATGGTGAGGGCGAACTGGGTGATGATCAGCGGGATCAGGAAGCTGGTCAGGTAGCGGAAGTCCAGCGGTGCTTCGCCCTCGGGGTCAGGGGCGTAGGGCGCGGTGCGGTCGACCTGGCGGACGAGCAGCACGGCCAGCACGCCCTCGATGACGGCCACGATGACCCAGACCACGGCGGCGCTGTACGTCCCGGGAACCGGCAGCTGAGGCACGACACCGAGGCCGAGCGCGATCAACACCACCTGGCCCACGGCCGGGGCTACCCAGATCAGGTTGGAGCGACGCCGATGGGCCAGCTGCGCCAAGTTGAAGACGCGCAGCAGGTTGAAGAGCGGGATGGCCAGCGAGATGCGCATCATGGTCATCACCTCGGGCAGCAGGCTCTCGGGCGTTCCCATCGCGAAGCGGAAAAAGGTTTCGCCGATTCCGGGCAGCGCGAAGAGCGTGCTGATCCCGGTGATGACGGCCATATACAGCAGCATGTAGCGCTGGATGACGGCGAAGGACTGGCGGCCGCGAACCAGCACCAGGTAGGCGCTCTGAATGGCCGTACCGGAGGCGCTGAGGATCTGGATGACGCTGGCCACGATCGCGAAGGCCGCCAGCGAGGTTTCCGGATCGACCGCGCGCGAGATGCCGGCGTCCAGCACGGGATTGCGCAAGGTCTGGAAGACCTGCGCGGCGGCGAGCGGCAGAAAGAACACCGCCATCGCGCGGTAGGTTGTGGGAGCCGCCGTCCTGGCCACGCACGAATCCTCTGCAAGCGCCAGCCTGACTATGACGAAGCATTGGGCAATCGCTCAAACGCGGCGGCAGTTCGGGCGTCGTTCCGACAGGCGCCGCGGCGACGCGGGGCGCACGCGGCCGCCGGCCAACGCGACCAGTCGGATCAGCACGGCGGGGGCGAGCGACGGGATTGCCCGCAGCCGTCCGACGGTTCAATCAGGGTGCGGTCGAAGGCGCCCGGAGGTAAACGTAACGTTCATGCCGCACACAGCTGACATGGGCCCGGCCAGCCTGGGGCCGGAGGATCGGCCGTGGCCGCCGTGCAACCACGCATGCGGCCGGGGTCGGCGCGGGAACCCTGCGCACCCGCCGCCGCGAGGTTGACGCCGTGACGACGGGGACGCGGCCGGCGCGGCGGCCGCGTGTGGCGGACTCGGGCGGGCCGAATGGGCCAGGGCGGCGGGGGATGAGCGCTTACAGACTGGTAGACGTGCCATTGCCGCGCTACGGGGCCAGACGGGGGGCCGCGCGGTCAGGCAGCGCGGACGGACGATGCCGACGGGCAGGAGGGGCGATCCGAACCCAGCGGTGCGAAGCGACGCTAGTCTTCGAGGTAGCGTGCCAGGGCGGTGAAGGCCCGGGCCAATTCGAGGCCTTCTTCCTTCTCCATGTGCATTATCAGGCCTCGGTCGAAGAGTTCGAGCGTGACCGTTCCGTGGGTGGTCTCCTCGGAGATAGCCACGGCGTCGCTCAGGTAGACCTCTTGAAAGACGTGCTCGTGCTGGTGGTCGCCGTTCGGTGACGTGCCTTCCACGTGATCGATCCTCCGCCGCGGCCGAACCGCCGTGGGAGGGAGTCTACTGAGGTTGGGCCTTTGGCGTCTGGCCGGCGGCTGCCGAGCGTGCCTAGGCGGCGATGTAGGGGATGGTAAACGGACCGCGCGGGAGGACACAGGCGCGGCCAGCCTCGCCAACGAGGTCGTGGGTGCGCCGCGCCACGTCGGGGCAAGGGACGCAGTGGGCGGAGCGGACCTGGTCGTCGGTCAGCCCGTCGGCGCGCAGGTGCACGGTCGCGGTGTCCAGGACGCGCCCAAAGATCTGGTTCTGCCACTGGTCGCCGCGGACCCGCGACGAATCCCGGATGCCCTGGACCATTGCACGGGGCGAGTCGTGTTCTTGAAGGATATGAACGAAGTCGCCATGTCCGGGGCCTTCGCGGCACTCGGCGGCCATGACGATGTGACCACCGGGACGCACGATTTGGGCGGCGGCATCCATGCCCTTGACGGCCTGGTAGAGGTTGAGGTCGAGCGGATGGCCGCCGTTGGTGGTGACGACGACGTCGTAGGCCTGGTCGACCGGCTGCATGGCCGCCTGGAGCGCCGCGCGGCAGCCGGCATCGTGGGCGGCTTCCAGGGCGCCGGCGAAGATGCCGGTAATGGCCCCATCGCCGGCGATGGTGACGTTGAGGCTGAACTCGCAGCCGGCCAGGCGCGCCGCTTCGCGCTGTTCGCGATGGATCGGGTTGCCGGCCAACCTGCCCCAGCGGGCGTTGGGATGGCCGATCATGCCGGCGTCGTGATTGCGCAGGATGCTGGCCGCGCCCGCCACGCCGGGCATGATGAGCTTGGCGCCGCCACTGAAGCCCGCGAAGAAATGCGGCTCTATGAGGCCGAGGGTGATACGGACGTCGGCGTCCAGGTAGCGGCCGTTGATGACGATGGGGCGGCCGGATGAGGTTCGGCCGATCGCGCGCAGGCCCGACGGGTCATGGGCGTCGTGGTTGGACACGCGAAGCCGGCGCCGAAGGTGCGGGCCGAGCATGCGGTCCAGTTCGTCGTCGCGGGTGGGCCGGTGCAGGCCGGTGGCCACCAGGACGTGCATGCGGCTGGCCGCCTCGGCGCCCAGCTCGGCCAGCAGCGCTTGCAGCATGAGGCGGTTGGGGGCCGGCCGGGTGCTGTCGCTGATGACCACGACGATGGAGCTGTGGGGTGGCACGAGGTCGGCCAGCGGCGGACCGGCGATGGGGCGACGCAAGGCCCGGCGCAGCGCCTGGTCGGGGTTTGCGAGGCGCGGCGGGTCGCTGGGTTCGATGACGTCCGCGTCGACGTGCAGGTCAACGGGGAGGACGCCCTCGCCGTAAGCCAGATCTACGCGCATGGCAGGGGTTTCCAGAGAATTCGCCTGAGTTTAGGCGAGCGGTCGGGATCTGCGGATTTTCGTGTTAACATAACGGTCCCCATCCGCACGGTGCGCGTGACGGGGCGGCCGACAATACGCAACACGCCGCCCGTCGCCAGGGAGTCGAGGGTCCGACATGCTTGCCAGGCACCCGTGGTCCTGATGCGTGTGACCGTGGACGAATTCGTCCAACACCTGCAGACCGAGCGCGGTCTCTCAACAAACACGCTGGCCGCCTACCGCAGCGACCTGCGGCAGTTCGAGGCCTTCGTGCGCACGGCGGGCCACACCGGCTGGGACGTCCCGCCCCAGGTGGTTCGGGCGTTTATGACCGACCTGGTGCAGCGGGAGTACCGGCAGACATCACGGGCGCGCAAGCTGGCGGCCGTGAAGGCGCTGTACCGCTACCTGCGATCGGTAGAGGCCGTGGCCGCCGATCCCACGGCGGGGCTGGACGGCGCGCGGGTGGCGCGCCGGCGCCCGCGAATCATTTCGACCAGCGAGGTGGAGCGGCTGCTCGAACAGGCGGCGGACGCGTCCACACCCGATCGCATGCGCGACCGCGCCATGCTGGAGGCTCTCTATGCCACCGGGATGCGCGTATCGGAGCTGGTGGGGCTGAACGTGGACGACGTGGACTGTTGGGCGCGGGAGATTGTGCTCGGGCGGGACGGCGCGAACGCACGCACGCTGCCGCTGACCGAGCGGTCGGCCGAAGCGCTGCAGGCGTACCTGACCAACGGTCGCGAGAAGTTGCTGCGACGGGCGGAGGAGCCGGCCGTGTTCCTAAACCATCGCGGCAACCGCCTGACGCGGCAGGGTTTCTGGTTGATCGTGAAGAACTACGCGCGGCGCTCCAATATCCAGACGCCGATTACGCCGCACACCTTGCGGCACTCGTTTGCCGCCCATCGCCTGCAAGGCGACAGCAGCGTGCGCGAAGTCCAGCAGCTGCTCGGTCACGCCAGCCCGGCGACCACGCAGGTCTACGCCGAACTGGCACGGGAGAGTCGGCCCCAGACGCCGGGCGGAGCAGGGGCCGGCCACCCCGGGTGACCGCCGCAGCTCGCGGCGGCGAGGTCCTGCGGGCAGCGGCCGGGGGCAATCCGCCCGGCTGGGCGGTCATCAGCGGCAGCGGGCTGGCGGGGCTGGCGGATGCCTTTGCGTCGCATCGGACCCTGGACTATGCCGAGATTCCGGGTTTCCCGGCGGCCACGGTAGCCGGGCATCCGGGCCGTCTGCGGCTGGCGGACGCGAGCGGCGTGCGGGTGTGGATTTGCCAGGGGCGCCCGCACTTCTACGAGCACGGCGACATGCGGCCGATCGCGCAATTCGTGCGCGTGCTGCTGGACG